>NZ_JAUEUH010000019.1:0-1238 GCF_032485115.1 Bradyrhizobium sp. SZCCHNRI2009 | reverse complement strand
TGCAGTGAGGCCGAACTTTGGACCACCCAGAACTAGAGTTTTGCGCCTCTGATCACGGCGGCGGGCTGGTTGCGCCATCGTGGTTCTGCAGCAGGATCGGCGGTTTGTTGCCGATCGCGCCATGGGGCCGCTCTTCGTTGTAGTACCTGCGCCAATTCTCCACTTTTTCCTGGGCGTCGGCAAGGCTCAGGAACCAATGGGCGTTGAGGCATTCCTCCCGGAAGCGTCCGTTGAACGCCTCGATGAAGGCATTATCGGTCGGCTTCCCCGGACGGGAGAAGTCCAGCGTCACGCCGCGCTGATAGGCCCAGACGTCGAGGTCGCGCGACACGAACTCGGTGCCCTGATCGACGCGGATCGTCGCCGGGAATCCCACTTCATTGCAGACTCCTTCCAGTATCTCCACGACATCGGTGCCGCGGAAAGTGAACCGCGGTGTCAGCGCTGGCGAGAATCGGGAGAAGATGTCGACGATCGTGAGCACCCGAAGCTTACGTCCGGTTGCCAACTGATCGTGGACGAAGTCCATCGCCCAGGTCTCGTTCGATCGCGTCGCCGGCCTGCGATCGTCCCGCAGCTTGGCCTTGACCCGGCGCTTCGGCGTCTTGTTGCGTAGTTGCAGGCCCAACTCGCGATAGACCCGCCGCGTCTTGTTCTGCCCGTGGCGCCATCCTTCGCGACGAAGCACGACGTGAATGCGGCGATAACCGTAGCGGACGCGAACCTGACAGATCTCCCTGATCCGTTGTTCGAGGGCGGCCTGGTCGGAGCGACGGGATCTGTAGTGGTAGGTCGACCTGTCGAATTCGAGGGCGTCGCAGGCCCTGCGGATCGATACCTGCCACTCGCCACAGACCTCGTCGACGAGCTTGCGCTTCCGACCAGGCTTCACAGCTTTCGGCGGATTACGTCCTGCAGCATCTCCTTGTCGAGCGACAGATCAGCGACCAGCTTTCTCAGCTTGCCGTTCTCGTCCTCGAGCTGCTTCAGCCGACGCATCTCGGTCGGCAGCAGCCCGTCATACTTCTTCTTCCAATTGAAATAGGTCGCCGGGCTGATCCCGGCCTTGCGGCAGATCTCGGCGACCGGCACGCCGTCATTGCCCTGCTTCAGAATGAACGCCTTCTGGGCGTCCGAAAACTTCGAGGCTTTCATCGTCTTCCGCTCCTCCCAGCCGAGGGGATTCGGCAAGCGCAAGACTCTAGCCAAAAATGGTCCAGTTTTCCGGCCTCAGATCA
>NZ_JAUEUH010000018.1:0-5666 GCF_032485115.1 Bradyrhizobium sp. SZCCHNRI2009 | reverse complement strand
TCCATGTCAGGATGGCATTGCTCGTGAGCTCGCTGCCGTTGTCGCTCACCACCATCTTGGGCTTGCCGCGCTCGGCGACCAGCCGGTCCAGCTCCCGAGCGACCCGGGCGCCCGAAAGTGAGGTGTCGGCCACCAGCGCCAGGCACTCGCGGGTGCAGTCGTCGACCACGGTCAGGATGCGGAAGCGCCGGCCATCGGTCATCTGATCCGACACAAAGTCGAGTGACCAGCGATCATTCGGGAGCAGCGGCACCGTCATCGGCGCTCGCGTCCCGATAGCGCGCTTGCGGCCACCTCTGCGGCGCACCGTGAGCCGTTCCTCCCGGTACAGCCGGAACAGCTTCTTGTGATTGACCAGGTAGCCCTCCCGCTTGAGCAGGACGTGCAGGCGACGATAGCCGAAGCGGCGACGCTCATGGGCGATCGCCTCATGCGCTGCCGCAGCCCGGCATCATCGGCCCGGCTCGTCCGATATCTGACCGTCATGCGGCAACATCCGATGGCTTTACACGCCCGCCGTTCGCTCATCCCGTGAACGCGCGCGAGATGTGCGACAGCTCTCCGCTTCGCCGCAGGCGTCACCACTTCTTTCCCAGGAGATCCTTCAGGGCGGCATTGTCCAGCATGGCGTCCGCCAGCAGCCGCTTGAGCCGCGTGTTCTCGTCCTCCAGCGTCTTCAGCCGCTTGGCCTCCGAGACGTCCATTCCGCCGAACTTGGCCTTCCACTTGTAAATGCTGGCGTCGCTCACGCCATGCTTGCGGCAGAGATCGGCGACCGGAACGCCAGCCTCGTGCTCCTTTAAAATCCCGATGATCTGCTCTTCCGTAAAGCGGCCGCGCTTCATGCTCTGGTCCTCGTTGGGCCAGAACGAACTTCAAACTGGATTAAGCCCCAGGGGCAAGGTCAAGCAATCACCCGCTCACGCGTCGATTGAAAATGGCCGGCCAAAATATCCGCCTCGCTGACCCGGTCATTGGAGAAAAACCGATAGGCAGCCTTGGTATTTGCTCAATCCTGGCACACCAGCGGAATGCTTTGCCCCACGGCGCTTCCGATCTGCGCCACCAGTTTGCGAAGGCGCTTGTTCAGACGCTCGTCAGCGAGGCTGACGCCAGCGAGTTCGCGATCAAACCATGCGATGGGCTCTCCGTCCATTGGCATCGCCCCCTGCGAATCGGTGCCAGACAAGGAATCACAGTTGATTCATGCTACGCAATAGCTCGGGCCACCCGCAGGACAAGCGGCCTATTGTGGGTAATTGAAAGCTTCACCGGACGCCTACGCTGAAGGATTCTCCCATGAAAGACTTCTTTGACAAGCTGAACTGGATCGCCGTGCACGGCATCATCGTTGCGATCGAGACCCAGATCGGCAACGGCTCGATGTCGCTCGCCAACATGGTGCCCGAGGCTTGGATTCCGATCGTCACGGCATGGATGCCAATCTCGGCGCAATCGGCGCGCTGATCATGTCGGCCGGCGCGTATGCCGGTGTTAGCTACCATGGCGCCTGACGATGTCGGCCATGACCGGTCCTAAGCGTTCGGCCAGCATGTCCGTATGTTCGCGGACGATATGAGCTGGAACGGAAAACAGCTCGGCCGGCCAAGTTGTGATCAACGGAAATGGCACCTCCACCTCGGGGTGGTTCGACTTGAACTTCTCGATTGCTTCGCGCGTCTTGGCGGACCCTTGTCCTGTACCCAAGGTACAGGCGACCGGCTGGAACACGACCACAAGTGTTTTTCCGAATTTTTTTGCTAGCTTAGCATAAGCGTCCAGTACCTCTTCGGTATACGTTTTCTCCCTGAAGGTGCGAAGGTCGAAGAATTGCGACTCCTTGATTTCGCACTCCGTCGCGGCAACCCCATTGCGCGCGTCATTCTCGGGCATCCAGCCACGAGTTTGCCGATAGAGACGCAGGAATTCCAGATAGTTCTCGTTCTGCAGGAGCGGCCGGTCCAAATTGCCGAATACGCCACCCAGATAGAATACGCGATCCGAAATGTAACGGCGATAGCCAAGCGAAGGAGGATAGATATAGCGTTGCGGGCTCAAGTATTCGCGGTAGATGGCATCGCCAAACACCTTGATGTTGGGATCGCCCCATAGGGCAGCTCCATCACTATCCCAAGTCTCGGGCCTGGGCATCGTATAGGGCGTGATATGAAGGACGAGATAGCGAAGCTTCTCGCTTCTCTCGGCCATGAATCGGAAAACATTATAGTAACCGCTGAATCCAAGATTAGCGCAACAACTCAAGTTGAGGTACGTAGTCCCCTGCGGTAGGTGCCGCATGATCGCCGACGGATCGACGCCGTAAAAGCCGGAACTGTCACCCGATTGAACAATTGTGGGGTTCGAGTCTGCGAAGGCCTCGAGCTTGTGGAACATGAACAGCCGCTGAGGCGTCTCATCGTGCGCGAACGAAAATTGCAAGAAGTTGTTGATCTCAAGAGCGGACGGAGGATGGGTGGTGTAGACCACGCACTCAATGCACGCGATTGCCAGGCCCGCTGCGATCCAAGCCCTAAAATGCGAAATAAATGAACTCATTTGCCTGTCGCCGTGCAAAGAAGAGGATTCCGTAGAAGAGAGCCACGATCACGAGTGTTCTCATCCACCAGGGCATCGACGGGAAGAGGTCGGCAAACTCGCAATCACGGCGCCACGCGATAGCGTCGGTTAAGACAGCAGGGAGGGCGAAGAGCGTCAGGCCCCAGCCATAGACGGAGAACGCCCAGTTTGCCGTTATCGTCTGCCAGACAGAGCGGAGAGCGCCGATCGGAGACCATCCCCATGACACGATCAGTGGTGCAAGAATAGCAGCGGGAACAGCAGCGATGGATTTGATGATTGGCAGGAACTCGGATGGTGTCGAGCGGAAGAAGATCCAACCGAGGCAGATCAAGTGAAAGAACAGAACAGCTGCAATGATGTTGCCGAGCCGACCGAACCGTTTGATCAGAATCGTATCAAGCGGGATCAGCCGATATAGGACCAACAGCAAACCGTGGTAAGCGCCCCAAATGATGAAGAAGACACCGGCACCATGCCAAAGGCCGCCGAGGAGCATGGTAATCATCAGATTGCGCAGAGTCTTTAGCCGACCATCTCTGTTGCCCCCGAGCGGAATGTAGAGGTAGTCGCGCAACCAGGTCGAGAGCGAAATATGCCAACGCGTCCAAAACTCAGATGGGTTGGTCGAGAAATAGGGCGTTAGAAAGTTGCGCATCAGATTGACGCCAAGCAGCCGAGCGATGCCACGTGCAATCGTGGAGTAAGCGGCAAAGTCGCAATAGATCTGAAACGCGAATGCGTAGGTAAAGATCAAGCCCATACCAGGCGGCATAGATCCGTTCACGATTGTGCGCTGAGTTGTTTCGACCAGATTGCCCAGATTGTCCGCGAGCACGGTCTTTTGAAACAGACCAAAGAGTATCATGAACAGAGCGCCACTGACCGTAGCGAAGGACGGCAGGGGGCGGATGTCAGCGAGTTGCGGCAACAGGTCTCGCGCTCGCATGATCGGCCCCGCGACAAGGTGCGGGAAAAATGAGACGAACGAGAGATAGTCGACGACATTCCGATAAGGCTTGAACTCGCGCCGATAGATGTCGATCGTATAACTCATCGACTGGAAGGTGTAGAAGGAAATCGCCGGCGGCAGACTGAGAGCGATGATCGGAAACGTGATGCCGAGAGGGGCTAATGCCGCGGCTGCGTCGGCGCTCAGCCACGTCGTGTATTTGAAGGTCGACAGCAGCAAGAGATTGGCGACCACGCTGACGACCAATAGCCGCTTTCGGTAGAGCTCGTTGTCACTTCCTTCGATCATCTGGCCAATAAAGAAATCGAGGAGTGCAGTGACGAAGAAGGGGGCTAGGTACCACCAGGCACTCGATCCGTAGAAGTACAGGCTAGCAAGGAGAATGAATAGATTGGCGAACGGAGTGCGGCGCAGGAGCAGATAGCCTACAAGGACCGCTGGTAAGAACACGAAGAGGAATGACAGGCTGTTGAATTGCATTTCGTTACAACTTTGAAGCGGAAGTCCCGTTTCCGGAGAATGCGAAGTTTGGTTGCTAACATCCCCGCACTCTTTAGCACAGGAAATCGCCATCATGGTGGCGAAACAGCAACACGGAGCAGTCGATTACCAATATTCTACAACCCGCCATTGTTCTGGCCGGTAGGGGGACGACACGAGTTGGGCGAGATAGGATGGCATTAACCGCCATCCTGCATCCTTTGGGGTAAGATTAATCTGTTTGGCCTTGGATGAAAACGTTGGACCGTTCGATCCCTGTGACGAATTCTGCAGCCGATCCTGTTCAAATTCCGGAGGAGGCCCTCGTGGCGGAGGCGGCCCAAGGCAGCGCCTCCGCAAGTCCGGGCTCGGTGATCGCACTCAGTTCCGGCGGCTTGACCATCAATTTGATATTTGATGCTGCAGCAATGGCCGCTCCGGCCAGTTTTCGGGCCGGCATTCAACAAGCGGCTGCTTTGCTGAGCACTGCGATCTCGGACAAGATCACTATAAACCTGAAAATAGACTATAGCGGCACCGGCGGCGGGGCAGCAGCGGGGCCCGATCACGGCCAGTGGGTGAGTTATTCAAATGTCCGATCATATTTAGTCAACAATGCGACCGCTGGCGACGGCACCTTTGATGCTCTTCCGGGAAGTTCCACTCTGCAGGGGCAATCCGATGTCGCCGTCTGGAACTCTCAGCTCAAACTGTGGGGATTGCTCGGTGCTAACGATACAAGCACCGATGACGGTAGCGCTACTTTCGCCACCGATATCGCGCCAAGTGTGCTTGTCGGGGTTGCACTCCATGAACTGACCCACGCCATGGGGCGTGTTCCGTACGGAACGCAGCCTGATGTATTCGATTTTTTCCGTTTCACCGGCGCCGGGACACGGCTTTTCTTGAACGGTGGCACCGCCCCTGCGGCATACTTCTCGCTGGATGGTGGCAATACAAAGCTTGCCGACTATGGTCAAAGCTCCGATGCAAGTGATTTCCTCAACAGCGGGGCTCAGGGTGCCAATGATCCCTTTAACGAGTTCTACACGGGCAGTACGTTCCAGCAGCTCACCACTTTCGATCTGAAGCAACTGGTAGCGCTCGGCTATCATCTGGTCTCGGCGACGCCAGTCGTGATCGAATCCTTCGGAGCAACGAGTCTCGTTCAAATCGGTAGTGGGTATTTCGTCAACCCTGTCTCTGGAGGAACGGGACCAGAATTGAAGCTCGGCGGGGCCGCCATTGCGGCCGGACAGCTGGGACCTTGGGTGCCCATCGGGGCAGAAGCCACTACGAGCGGGTATGAGGTTGTCTGGAAGGTTGCAGGCGCCGATGAATATACAGCCTGGAACTTCGACGCGAGCGGAAACTTCGTCAGTTCTGCGATCGGCTATGTTTCCGGCACCAGCGCTGCGCTCGAAAGCCTTGAACCGATCCTACACCAGGACCTCAATGGCGACGGGACGATCGGGCTCGTCGGCACCACCATTGAAGCGTTCGGGTCGACCAGCCTGGTTCAGGTGGGGACCGGCTACGATCTCAATCCAGCTTCGGGCGGACCAGAATTGAAGCTCGGCGGGGCCGCCATTGCGGCCGGACAGCTGGGACCTTGGGTGCCCATCGGGGCAGAAGC
>NZ_JAUEUH010000017.1:0-46713 GCF_032485115.1 Bradyrhizobium sp. SZCCHNRI2009 | reverse complement strand
GATTTTGAAGTGTCAACCATCTCCCCGAACACCCGTCAGCTATGTCCCCGGGCTGAACAGAAGCGAAGCAATCCAGACTGTTTCCACGGAGGTAGCCTGGATTGCTTCGTCGCTTCGCTCCTCGCAATGACGGCGGAGCCTGGAGCGAGCGTTTGCGGGCCTCAGCAACGTCGGATCGTCCCGCCCTCGGACCACCGCACCCGGAACCACCGGCCCTCCCCCCGACCAACTGCGATACCCCTCCCCCCTTTCGTGGCCCCCGCTTTGGCGCTAAATGCACTGCACACGCCGCCTTCGAGGCGGCCATTTCAGCACGCCCAAGACACGCGCAACGTCGCCCTATTCGAGAGAAACGTCTCATCATGACCCGTATCGACGCCCATGGACTGAAGATCGCCCCCGTTTTGTTCGACTTCATCGCCAAGGAGGCCGCGCCGAAGACCGGGATCGATCCGGACGCGTTCTGGGCCGGCCTTGCCGCGATCCTGCGCGATCTCGGCCCTAAGAACCGCGAGCTGCTCGCCGTCCGCGACGCCCTGCAGGACAAGATCGACGCCTGGCACCTCGCCAACAAGGGCAAGGCCTTCGACCTCGGCGCCTACACCGCATTCCTGAAGGAGATCGGCTACCTGCAGCCCGAGCCGGCCACGCACAAGGTCGAGACCGCCAATATCGACGAAGAGATCGGCAAGATCTGCGGGCCGCAGCTCGTGGTGCCGCTCACCAACGCCCGCTACGCGCTGAACGCGGCGAATGCGCGCTGGGGCTCGCTCTACGACGCGTTCTACGGCACCGACGCCATCCCGCACGATCCGAGCGAAGCGGGCAAGGGCTACAACAAGGCCCGCGGCGACAAGGTGATCGCCAAGGCCAAGGCCTTCCTCGACGCCGCCGTGCCGCTCGCCACCGGCAGCCACACCGACGTCACCGCCTACAGCGTCATTGCCGGCCAGCTCTCGGCCAAGCTGAAGAGCGGCAACGCCACTGCGCTCAAGAACGCCGACCAGTTCGCCGGCTATCAAGGCTCGGCCGACGCGCCCTCCGTGATCCTGCTTGCCAACAACGGCCTCCACGTCGAGGTCGTGATCGACCGCAGCCATGTCATCGGCAAGGACGATCCGGCCGGCGTCTCCGACATGATCCTGGAAGCCGCGGTCTCGACCATCCTCGACATGGAGGACTCGGTCGCCGCCGTCGACGCCGAGGACAAGGTGCTAGTCTACCGCAACACGCTCGGCCTGATGAACGGCACGCTGTCGGCCGACTTCGAGAAGGGCGGCAAGACACTCACCCGCGCGCTGAACAGCGACCGCAGCTACACCACGCCGTCCGGGGGCAGCCTCACGCTGCACGGCCGCAGCCTGCTGCTGATCCGCAATTGCGGGCATCACATGTTCACCGACGCGGTGCTCGACTCCCAGGGCAAGGAGGTGCCGGAGGGCATTCTCGACGCCGCGGTGACCGGCCTGCTCGCGATGCACGACCTCAAGGGTCTCTCCAAGGTCAGGAACAGCCGCACCGGCTCGATCTACATCGTCAAGCCGAAGATGCACGGCCCGGACGAGGTGGCGCTGACGGTCGAGCTGTTCGCGCGCGTCGAGAAGATGCTCGGCCTGCCCGAGAACAGCATGAAGGTCGGCATCATGGACGAGGAGCGCCGCACCACGGTGAACCTCAAGGCCTGCATCCAGCAGGCGTCCAAGCGCATCGTCTTCATCAACACCGGCTTCCTCGACCGCACCGGCGACGAGATCCACACCTCGATGGAAGCCGGTCCGATGATCCGCAAGAACGAGATGAAGGCGCAGCCCTGGATCAAGGCCTACGAGGATTGGAACGTCGACAACGGCCTGACCTGCGGCCTGCCTGGCCATGCCCAGATCGGCAAGGGCATGTGGGCCGCGCCGGACAAGATGGCCGACATGCTGGCGCAGAAGATCGGCCACCCGCAGGCCGGCGCCACCACCGCCTGGGTGCCGTCGCCGACCGCGGCGACGCTGCACGCTTTGCACTATCACCAGGTCAACGTTCACGCCCGCCAGGCGGAACTCGCGAAGGGCGGCCCGCGCGCCAAGCTCGGCGACATCCTCACCATTCCGGTGTCGCAGTCGAACTGGGCGCCCGACGACGTGCGCCAGGAGATCGACAACAACTGCCAGGGCATTCTCGGCTACGTCGTGCGCTGGATCGACCAGGGCGTCGGCTGCTCCAAGGTGCCCGACATCCACGATGTCGGCCTGATGGAGGACCGCGCCACCTTGCGCATCTCGAGCCAGCATCTCGCCAACTGGCTGCACCATGGCGTGGTCAGCAAGGAGCAGGTGATGGATTCGCTGAAGCGCATGGCCGTCGTGGTCGACAAGCAGAATGCCGGCGACGCGCTCTATCAGCCGATGGCGCCGTCGTTCGACGGCGTGGCGTTCAAGGCGGCCTGCGACCTCGTGTTCGAAGGCCGCACCCAGCCGAACGGCTACACCGAATACATCCTCACGGCGCGGCGCCGCGAGGCGAAGGCAAGCGCCTGATGCGAAAAGCCCCGGCCATCCGCCGGGGCTTTTTTTGATCTGCCGAAGGTAACATGATGCTGGATCATATCACCGCGATGAATCGAAGCAGCGAGATCACGCCGAGCACGATGACGATCACACGGCAGATCTGCTTGGCCCGGCCGTCGATCGGCAGCAGGTTGATCAAATAGAGGATCAGGATGACGACGAGAAAGGTGACGAGAGCACTGACGAGCATGAATGAGCCCCTGAACGAGAGGAGGATGCGCTGGCGGTGATCAGCTAACACGCTCGGCGGCTGGTAGTTCCACTCCCGGAACCTGGGTGCTCAGCGACTGTCTCCGTAGTTCAACGGAGCCAGCCCTCATCCAGATTTTTACGGCTCTGCGGTCAAATGCGGTGAATCGGAGATCAACATGCTGAACCGCCTGACCATTTCCACGACCTTGAAGGCCATCATCCTGGTGACGGCATGCCTGTTTGTCGGCCTGTTCGCCTCGCGGGCCTACAATTCGTGGCAGCAGCTCGAGCTCACCGCGCGCATCAGCTCGATCGTCGATGCCTCCGAAAGCATGTTCAAGGCGATGGACAAGCTGCGGGCCGACCGCTCGACCTCGAACCGCATGGTGACTGTGGACGAGAAGGTCGAGCCAGAGACCGAGCGATACGTCCGCGGCCTGCGCGACGTCGCCATGCCCGCCATGGGCCGCGCGCTGGGCACCCTTCCGGGCATCGAGTTTGCCGACAAGGCGGCGCTGCTCTCGCAATTCCAGCAACTGCTGACAACGCTGAGCGATCAGCAGAAGGAATTCTGGCAGGAGGTCGCCAAGCCGAAGGCGTCGCGCCGATTGGCGCTCGGCAAGGAATACATGCAGACCGAGGACAGGCTGCTGGAGACGCTGGAGAAGATCCAGGCCATTCTCGCGGCCGAGGTCAACCATGCGGATCCGACCATCGATCAGCTGTTGCAGATCAAGCAGATCGCATGGCTGCTGCGCAACACCGCCGGCGACGCATCCTTCCTGGTTTCGAACGGCCTCGCCGCAGGCAAGATCACGCCCGAGGCGCGGCTGAACTATACCAAGGCGGTCGGCGGCGCCGAGGCCGCGTGGAAGGCGCTCGAACTCGCGACCACCGGCGCAAAATGGCCGGCCGCGATGACGGCCGCGCTGGAGGCCACGCGCAAGGCCTATTTCGAGACCGAGTACACGGCGCTGCGGGATCGCCTCGTCAACGCGCTCGCGAGCGGCGAGACGCCGGAGATGGTCGCCAACAAATGGAGCCCGTTCACGGTCGGGCGCCTCAATGCGGCGGTTGCGGTCGCCGAGACCGCGCTCGAGACCGCAAGGACCTATATCGAGCAGCAGCATGCGGCGGCCATGCGGACCCTTGGGGTCGAACTCTGCCTCCTGATCGCGGCGACTGTGATCGGCGGCACCGCGCTGATGCTGGTGAGCCGCCGGGTGATCCAGCCCCTCAATAGGATGCGCGATGCCATGCTGGCGGTTGCGGGCGGCGACCTCAGCGTCGAGACGGGCTACATGCAGCGGCAGGACGAGATCGGTGCGCTGGCGGGCGCGCTCGAAACGTTCAAGCAGCAGGCCAAGGACAAGCTCGCGATCGAGGCCCAGGAGCGCCAACGCAACGAAACAACGGTCGCGCGCCAGCGGGCGATCGAAAGCTATGTGAGCGAGTTCGAGGGGCTGGTCCGCGACTCGCTCGAGCAGCTCGGCCGCGCCTCCACCGACATGCAGGCGACGTCCGCCGGACTGACCAACGTCTCGCGGCAGACCAATGCCCGCGCCGAGGAGGCCTCGAAGGCCTCCAGCGATGCGTCGATGAGCGTGCAGACGGTCGCCTCGGCCGCGGAGGAACTGAACGCCTCGATCGCCGACATCAGCAAGCAGGCGTCGCATGCGGCCGGCATCGCCAGCCGCGCGGTGGAGCAGGCCCGCATGACCGACGGCACGGTGCAGGGGCTGGCACAATCGGCCAATCGGATCGGCGAGGTGGTCGGGCTGATCAACAGCATCGCCTCGCAGACCAACCTGCTCGCGCTGAACGCGACCATCGAGGCAGCGCGCGCCGGCGAGGCCGGCAAGGGTTTTGCCGTCGTCGCCTCCGAGGTGAAGACGCTGGCGAGCCAGACCGCGAAGGCGACCGACGAGATTTCCGAGCAGATCGCCGACATCCAGCGCGTCGCCAACGACGCGATCGACGCGATCAAGCGCATCGGCGGCATCATCGGCGAGGTCAACGAGGTGGCGACCGCGATCGCCGCGGCGGTGCAGGAGCAAGGGGCGGCGACGCAGGAGATCTCACGCAGCACCCAGTTCGCCGCCGACGGCACCAGGAACGTCTCCGACAACATCACCGGCGTCAAGTCGGACGCCGATGCCGCTGCGGCGGCGGCCGACGACGTGCGCACGGCCTCAGAGACGCTGGAGAGCCAGAGCAGGAATCTCGGTCATCAGGTCAGGGACTTCCTCGGCAAGATCCGCGCCGCCTGACGACCTCGCAGGATCAGTCGGACGCCGTCACCGGCGCGCGCTCGTATTTCGCGCGCAACGCCGCGGGCGCCGGCGAGAAGTTCAGCTCGGCGCGCTTGCCGCTGCCGGTCCGGTTGGCGACCTTGAGGCCGTCGTCGCTGGCAACGACGTCGCCCTTGCGCAGGGTCGGATCGTTGTCGATCGACACCTTGGCAAGGCCGAAATGGTCCTTGCCGTTGCAGGTGCAGCCGTCGACGATCTCGGTGCGATACTTGAAGGCGTTGGGCAGCGCCGAATACGGCTTGCCGCCATCGGTCTCGGCACCGTCGATCGAGCTGCCATATACAATCTCGGTCTTGGCCGCCGGGCAGAAGCTGTTGCAGGCGGCTTCCTTGCTCTGGTCGCCGGTCGCGCCGAGCGGGAAGTAGCGGCCATCACAGGTGCGGACACACCAGGCGACGCTGCTGCTGCCGCCGCGATAGGTGACGTCGCCCCGCGGGGCCGGCCGTGGCGCCGGTGGCGCCTCGTCGGCGAACGGCATCCGGATATAGGGCGCCTGACGCTGCGGTGCGTTGAAGCCGCCGAACAGCGCCGAGAAAAAATCCTGCGCGCCCGCTGTGGTCGGCGCTGCCAACGCACCCGCGGTTGCCACGGTTGCCACTGCAATGGCGGCGAGTGCACGTCGACCGTTCATCATTCCGCTCCCATATCAATTGACGGCCGAGACGGGCAGCGACATCGCCTGCCGCCCCGACGGCAGCGACGTCACGCGCGGCGTACGGCCGGCATTGGTGCGCGCCTGCAGCAAGGCGGCCTTCGGCAGCACCACGACCTTCGTCCCCACCTGCACGCGGCTGAACAGGTCGGAAACATCCTCATTGGTCAGGCGGATGCAGCCCGACGACACGAACTTGCCGATCGTCGTGGGGTCGTTGGTGCCATGGATGCGATACTCGCTGGACCCGAGATACATGGCCCGGGCGCCGAGCGGATTGCCTGGGCCGCCGGCCATGAATCGCGGCAGATAGGGCTGGCGCGCGATCATCTGCGCCGGCGGATGCCAGTCCGGCCATTCCGCCTTGCGCGTCACCGTCTGGACACCCGACCAGGTGAAGCCCTGGCGCCCCACGCCGACGCCGTAGCGCAGCGCGCGGCCGCCGCCGAGCACGTAGTACAGATAGGTATTGCCGGTATCGATGATGATCGTCCCCGGCGCCTCCCGCGTATCGAGATTGACGATCGTGCGCCGCAACCTGTCGGGCAGCCGGCTGTCCTCGTCCTGCTCCACGGCGGGTGCAGTCGCCTCGTCCGGCGGGAAGGCCTGCTGCTGTTCGACCGACGCATATCCGAGGCTCTGTGCGTGAGACGCGGTGGGACCAGCAACAAGAAGAACCGCGACGCCGGCGATCAGCGAAGCGGTCCGCGCAAAGCTGCGGTGATCGGAAACGAGCTGTGTCATGGAGTGCCCCTGTCAGACGAGCATCGCGGTACGATGCGTGATTGCTTTCCAAACGCCGAACGTCTCGCCGTAGTTCCGGCCCGGTGTGGTCGCCCTGCGTCAGTCAAGCGTATGAGTTCTCACGTTTGCGCGACGGAACCGGATGGCCCCTCGGCTGTTGGATGACGAGAACGTCACCACGCGAGCTGTGCGCGAACGACTCGATCGGGAGATTCATGGTGCGTGTACTTCCCACCGAGCGGCTGCTCGCCAGCGGGAACGACGATTCAGCCTTGAATGAAAGTCGCCAAGAAGTACCGCCCGTGATTAGGCGGGCTGACGTCGTCGCCATCGCTCTCGTCATCCTCACGGCCGTCTGCGTGACGGGTGTCCTCTATGTCGCCCGGGGGTTTTTCCTGCCGATCGTCATGGCCTTCGTGGTCGGCACCATGCTGTCGCCGGCCGCCAACTTTCTCGAACGCCATCACGTGCCGCGCGGCGTCGGCGCCGTGTTGATCGTGATCGCCGTTGCCACCGGGCTCGCCTTCATCATTGGCCTGATTTCGGCGCCTGTGCTCGACTGGACCAATCGCCTTCCCGAGCTTGCCACGACGCTCAAGGCCAAGCTGCACGTCTTCGATCGACCGCTGGCGCTGTGGCACGAAATGCAGGCGGCCGTCGGCGGCGGAAGCGCACAAGCCTCGGCCAGCCTGGAGCTCCCCAAGTTCGATTGGGTTCAGCCAACGATCGAATTCCTGTCGCCGACCTTCACCGAATTCCTACTGTTCTTCGCGACGCTCGTGCTGTTCATCGCAAGCTGGCGCGATCTCCGGCGAGCGCTGATCATGACCTTTGGTGATCACGAGGCACGGCTGCGGACGCTGCGCATCCTCAATGAGCTCGAGCTGCACCTCGGCAACTACCTCCTGACAGTGACGCTCATCAACACCGGTGTCGGTATTGCAGCCGGCCTCGCCTGCGCCCTCGCCGGCATGCCCAATCCCGCCGGCCTCGGGGCGCTTGCGGCAACGCTGAACTTCATCCCCATCATCGGGCCGATCGCGATGTTCGCGGTGCTCGTCCTGGTCGGCGCAATCGCATTCCCGACCTTGAGCGCCGGCATGGTCGCGCCCGCCATCTTCGCCGTGATCACCTTCATGGAAGGCCACTTCGTCACGCCGACCATCATCGGCAGGCGGCTGGCTCTCAACGCACTCGCGGTGTTCATCGCGCTGGCATTCTGGACCTGGCTGTGGGGCCCGATGGGAGCCTTCCTTGCCTCGCCGCTCCTGATCGTCGCCCTCATCGTCAAGGAGCATCTGCTGCCGGACGACTCGCCGCAACTGCCGGCAGACTAATTCGGTTTCCACCGTCGGAACTTCGGCTGAGACCCCGCGTTTGTCGAGCAGACGCAATCACCTTGCTCCGGGAGCTTGCCATGCCACCGACTGACGGTGAGACCGCCCTGAAAGATCTCGTCGACAAAGCGAACTACGAACGCCTGCAGAAGGATGTCCACGCCGTGAAAAACGATATCGCAGCTCTCACCGAACAGATCACCGACGCGCTCAATGCTTTCGCTGGGCAGGCCAGCAAGCAGGCCCGCAGCGGCTATCGTCAGGCACGCGAGAACGTAGACCAGACGTTCGACGACATGTCCGAGCGCGGCACTGCGATGTTTGGTGCAGCCCAGGATGCCGCAAACTCGCTGGAGGAGCGCCTTGAGGACGTGATCTCCCATCGCCCACTCGCCACCGTGGGTCTTGCGCTCGGACTCGGATTTCTCATCGGCGCCGCCTGGAGACGCTGAGGGTTGGCCCCTGAAATCCAGAGGTCGTCTTGTTTCGGCGCCGCGTTATCGGCGCCGATTTGAGTTTGTTGCGCAGATGAACGAGACGAGGAGGAGAATGACATGCTGCAGCGCCTGATTGCGGACTTCCAGGAATCGACCGGGCATGCCGTTCGGCTCACATCGCTCGCAATCGCTGCAGCGGTCGGACTGTTCGTAACCACGAGCTTTCTGTGCGCCGCAGCTTTTGTCGCCGTCCTGGATCGTTACGGGCTCGTGGCCGCGTGCCTCACAGGTGCCGCCATCTTCTTCGTGGTGACGTT
Organism: Bradyrhizobium sp. SZCCHNRI2009; assembly: GCF_032485115.1. Lineage (NCBI taxonomy): Bacteria > Pseudomonadati > Pseudomonadota > Alphaproteobacteria > Hyphomicrobiales > Nitrobacteraceae > Bradyrhizobium > Bradyrhizobium sp. SZCCHNRI2009. Next base: position 38,167 of record NZ_JAUEUH010000017.1, on the reverse strand, counting down.
GATGGCCGCAATCAGCTACATGGCGCGCAAGCGCGCAATCGAGAGTCGTGCCGCGCGGACCGCGGAAACGGCGCGGTCGGCAGTCCAATCTGCTTTCGCAGACCCGATGTTGTTGGCTAGCGGCCTGCAGATCGTCCGCATGATTGGCATCAAGCGGCTGATTCCCATTCTGGCTTTGGGCGGTCTGGCGCTCGGATTCATGGTCAGCCGCCCAGCCGCGGAGGAGCAAACTCCCGCAGAGTGAGGACTGCCCCTGACCGTCATCGGACGGCTTTTATCATTTGCCAGGCGTTGATCCGCCGCTTGAGCCGCGGGCCTGGTGCGAGGGGCTGTAACTAAGTCACACACCGTCCCGGTTGCAGGCGCTTGGCGATCTCCGTCAGCACGGACACCGACGGCTCGCACGCCACCGGATGCTTGACGGCCTGCCGCTCGTTGCCGGTGGTGATGAGCTGCGATCCCTGCGGCGATGGTAACGAGCCCGCGCTTACACCCGTGGGGTTGAAGGGAAGCCGCACCAAGAAGGAGGTCTCCGCGAAGGCTGCCAGCTTGATCGACACAGTCTGCGACGGCGCCGCAGTACCGTTTTGTTTGGCGCGGTCAGCCTTGGCGGCCCGGTTCACGTCATTCGCGGTTGCGACGATCGGCTGGGGAGAGGGGCTCTGAACCGGCAGGTTGGCGCCAAGATCATGGCCTGAAGCCAGTTGCATTGCGCCCACGAGCATCGCGGAAGCCGCAAGCGAACCCAAAACGATAACCTTCCTGGTCTGCGACATGTCTCTGCTCCCCTCGCCGTAAGGCGATCGGCATACCAACGTAAGTCGCAGGAACTGGGTTCTCGGTTGGGCAAATCACTTAACCGTGTGTAAACTGCGGCGGTATTCTTCAATTTCATGGCGCCAAAAAATTCGATCTCACGCGGAACGACTTTTCGGGTCGCGCGTCATCTCGGCAGCCGGTTATTCCCCCTGCCCCATTGACCGGCGACGCGGGGCACCGCCGTGGTGATGCCGGCGGTGCCCCGCATTCTTTTCTGATCCGCCCTTCCGGTCAGATCGCTGCCCCGACATTCGCGGCGCTTTATCCCCTTTTCGTCCCGGTTATATGTTGAAGCAGCGCGGCTGCGTTCATGGTCCGCGCGCGTGGGGGCAGGGATGCTGAGCTCGCTGGATCGCGTCGGCGTATGGAGAGGGTTTGGACTGGCGCTGGTTCTCGTGTGCCTGTTTCCCGGGATTGCAGCGGCCGACGGCGCCAGGGACACTTGGATCAAGAACCTCGTCGCACAATTGAAGGTTCAGCGTCGCTATCCGCTGCAGGCCTCGGATCAGGGCGGGACGGCCAAGGTCCTGTTTCACATCGACCGCGAAGGCCACCTGATCTCGGCGGTGCTGGCCGAAACGACCGGTGACCCCGCGCTCGACCGGGAAGCGCTCGCCATGGTGGAGCGAGCCCAACCATTTGCGCCACCGCCGCCGGAACTGGCGGACGGCGATCTCACTTTTCTCGTGCCGATCGTGTTCGCGCCTCGACGGACGTCCGCAATCATCCGGCTTGAGGAGACAACGTTGAAGCTCCAAGAGACCAAGCCGAATGACGCGACGCTGAAGGCACGGCTCAACGGCGTGTGCCGCGGCTGCTGATCTCGTCTTCGATGCTGCAACGAAATCCGGCGCGCTCCGTGAGGAACGCGCCGGGGCGACGTTGTGCGCGCGGCTTGATCAGGCCGCCGGCTTCGGCATCCTGTTGCGCGAGTTGCGCTGGAAGAACAGAGCCTGGCTGGCGACTGCCGACACCATGGCCGGCTGGAACGGCTTTGAGATCAGGAACGCCGGTTCGGGCCGCTCACCCGTGAGGAAGCGCTCCGGATAGGCGGTAATGAAGACCACCGGCACTTCGAAGGTGCGCAGCAGCTCGTTGACGGCATCCAGGCCGGACGAACCATCCGCGAGCTGAATATCAGCCAGGATCAGACCGGGCTTCTTGTTCTTGGCCAGAGCCACCGCGTCGGCATGGGTGCGGGCCACGCCGATCACGTTGTGACCGAGGTTCTTGACGAGGCTCTCGAGGTCCATCGCGATGAAGGTCTCATCCTCGATGATCAGGACATCGGTGGCGATCTCGGCGGCGAGCTCACGTCCGGCTGCATCCGCCAGCCGGCGGGTTTCCGCGACGTCGATGTCGAGGATGAAGGCCACTTCCTCCTCGGGAAAACCCTCGAGCGAGAGCAGCAGGAAGGCCTGGCGGGGCAAGGGGGTGATGTTGGAGAGGCGCCGCTCCGGCGGCATCGGCAGAGTCGCCACTTCGGCGTCGTCGTTGAGCGCCACCGAGTTCCAGATCTGCGTGAACAGCCGGAACAGCGCAGCCCGCGGGCCATAGCGCTCGTCCAGCAGAGCGGGATCCTGAATCAGCGCCTCGAGCATCGCTCCGACATAGGCGTCTCCGGAACCCTGGCTACCGGTGAGGGCCCTCGCATACCGGCGCAACAGCGGCAAATGTTCAGCAACAAGCTGTGATCGGCTCATCCCCACTCCATTCGGTCATCTGGGCTTCCCGCCCGGGTTCCATGATGGGCTGATTACGCCCGAACCGACGAAAAGTTCCCCAAACGCGTGGAACTTTTATCGCCCCGTCGCATTAGTTCCCGACAGACCCTCTCGGTGGCGAGAATAATTCTTGAAGCTTCAGGGACTTAACTCTCGGGGAAACGTGGAAAAGGTCATGAAAGATGTAAAGTCTCAAGCCAGCAAGAATGCGGCACCGCGCAAGCCCGGCGGACTGAACGCGGAAATTCAATCCAGAATCGGTCATCAACTCCGCGCGATGTACGACGACGTCGTCCGTCAGGGAGTGCCGGACCGCTTCGCGGATCTGGTGCGGAAGCTTGATGCGCCGGCAGCACAGTCCCACGTGGAGAACGGCGGGGGATCCAACGACCAAACCGACGGGAGGGAGTGAATGCCTCTCACTGATTCCTTGCGGGACGATATCCTCGCGGCCGTCCCCAGCCTTCGCGCATTTGCGATTTCCTTGAGTGGTAACAGCGATCGTGCCGACGACCTCGTGCAGGAAACCCTGCTCCGGGCGTTGGCCAACATCGACTCGTTTCAACCAGGATCGAATCTGCCTGCCTGGCTGTTCACGATCCTGCGCAACCTGTTCCGATCCGACTACCGAAAACGCCGGCGCGAAGTGGAGGATGCCGAAGGGAACTACGCCAAGACGCTCAAGACGCATCCCTCGCAGGGCGCGCATCTCGAGTTCGAGGAGTTCCGCGCGGCGCTCGAGAAGCTGCCTCAGGACCAGCGCGAGGCGCTGATCCTGGTCGGTGCATCGGGCTTCTCCTACGAGGATGCGGCAGCAATCTGCGGCTGCGCGGTGGGCACTATCAAGAGCCGCGTGAACCGCGCGCGCTCGAAGCTGGCAGCGCTGCTCTATGTCGAAGGCGCCGAGGATTTCGGCCCGGACGAGACCGTGCGGGCGGTGATCGGCGGCAGCGGCGGCTGATCAGCCAAGCCGTCGCAAACGAACCAGTAAAGAGGCGGCTCGCGAAAGAGCCGCCTCTTCTTGTTGTTGTTGATCACGTGCACTCGGGCATCGTGCGCCCTGGCATCCTGTTTGCCGAGAGCGCTGCGGCTATCGCGCCGGATGCACCGGCGCGGAGAACTGCTCGGTGCGATCGCGCTCGGTCATGTCGATCACCGTCTCCATCGGAGCGGTCAGCTCATACACATAGCTCGCCTCGGTGAAGAAGCGCTTTGACGTGCCGCCGAGCGCCTCCGGCGCCACGCGATCGAGCAGGATCAGTCCGAAATCGCTGTCCGGCCGCCGCGTTGCTTCACTGGTGTTCAATTCCTCCCAACGGAAGTGGAAGACGGCATTCGGCTCCTCGCCGGTCACCTCCCATTTGGCGGTGATGTGCGGGTGCTTTCCCACCAGCGAGAGGCCTTCGTCCGAGTGCGAGGCGAGTTCGAAAAACAGCAGCGACAGGCTCTGCGCGGCACGCGCGCTCACGGTGATGTCGGGTCCGTTGACCGCAATCCTGTCCGCATGCGGGATGGCGCGAGCTTCGAACAGTCCGCGCAATTGCACGCCTTGCCATTGGCTCTCGCTGAGCAGCGTGACGACGTTCGACATCGCATGGATCCGTCCGATCAGCAGCTCGCGTGCGACGTCCATGTCGCTGCCATGACGCAGCGTGCGCGTCACGATGGACTGGATCACCGCCAGGATGTTCTTGACCCGGTGGTTCAGCTCGTCGATGACCGCCGTCAGTCGGCGCTCGAAGCCGATCCGCACCTGGATTTCGCGGCTCAGGCGCAGATTGTTGTAGGCGACGTAGCCGAACAGGCCGCAGATGATACCGGTCAGCGCCATCCCGATGACGCCGACGATCGCCGCGGTCTGTTGCGCGCGCCGGACCGCATTGCCCTTGGCGTAATAGACCAGCGACCAGTCGTGATTGCCGAAGGCCACGGTGCGGGTCGACGACGGAGCAGGATCGTCCGGCCTGCGGGTCCGGCTCGTCACCGCCCCCTGATCGTTGGCAACCAGCTCATCCGAGGCGTTGCGCGGATCCTTCAACGCCACCGAGAACAACGACAGATCGTCATTGGTGAGCAGCAGTGGCCCGATCTCGTAGGAAAACGTCACGAAGCCCGCCGGCGCAGTGGCACCTTGCGGGACAACCGGGGCTGCCAGCACGATCCCGATCGGACCATCGCTCCGCACCAGCGGAGTGGGATCGGATGCGACCGGCTTGCCCTCGGCCATGGCACGCGCGAGCATCGGTCCGACGATCGGCTGCCGGTCGAGTGCGATACCGGGAAGCTTCGAGGTCTCGGCATTGCGTGGCTCGAGATCCATCAGAACGTCCAACGGACGATCGACGTTCGGCCCGAGCGGCATGTCGTCGAAATTGCGAATGGTTGGATTCGGGAAGCCAGCCTGACGCAGCTCGGCTTGCGCGATGGGGAGCTCATCCGGCCGCAGCCGTGCGATCCACGATGCCACCACGAAGTCGGTCTTGAACGCGTAGATCGACGATCGCAGCGGCTCCAGCATATTGGCCTTGATCACGGAGGGAGCGCGGAACAGCCCGGAGGCCACCCGGGCCAGCAGCTCACGTTCGGTCAGCCGGTCCTGGACGAGGCTGGCATGGACGTCGATGGCACGGGCCAGCGCAATGCGATCGAGCGCCAGCTCCTGGTCGTGTACGCGATAGGCGGCCAAGCCGGACAGCGCCGTCCCGACCAGCGCGATCAAACCGATGATGACACCCAGCCGGAGCACTCGTTCACTCTGAAGTAAAGGGTTGGCGAAGGAGGAGACGAGTCATCCAATAACCGGGCCTGCAACTCAAGGACGCACCTCGGGGCGATCGGAAGTGATCGGAGCGATCAGCGGATAGCGATCCCAGGATACCGGTGCATCGGCGCCGAGACGCCTTGGGCAAGGCGCACCCCGGGTCGAGGCAACACCCGAGGGCTCAAGTTGTTCCGGCCGGATGAGGCTTTTTTGCGTCGGTCATTCCAGCAGACGCATCGAGCAACGAAGAGCCGTGCGACGCAGATCCGTCCCCGCGCTCAGGCCGACGGCTTCAGACCGCCCTTGGCTTCGATGAAGCCGATGATCCGGTCAAGCCCCTGGCTCTTCTTCAGGTTGGTCATGACGAAGGGCCGTGAGCCGCGCATGCGCTTGGCATCCGTCTCCATCTTCTCCAGAGAAGCGCCCACATGGGGTGCCAAGTCAATCTTGTTGATCACCAGAAGGTCGGAGCGGGTGATACCCGGTCCGCCCTTCGACGGGATCTTGTCGCCCGCCGCGACGTCGATGACGTAGATCGTGATATCGGCGAGTTCCGGCGAGAACGTTGCGGCGAGGTTGTCGCCGCCCGACTCGATCAACACCAGGTCGAGTCCGGGAAACTTGGCTCGCATGTCGGCCACGGCGGCGAGGTTCATGGACGCGTCCTCGCGGATCGCAGTATGCGGGCAGCCGCCGGTCTCCACGCCGGCGATACGATCCGGAGTCAGCGATCCCGAGCGAACGAGAAACTCCGCGTCCCACTTGGTGTAGATGTCGTTGGTGATCGCAGCGATGTCGTAGTGCTCCCGCATCGACTTGCAGAGCAGATCCATCAACGCAGTCTTGCCGGACCCGACCGGGCCACCGACGCCAACGCGGAGCGGACCGTGAGACGATGCCATGTCATTTATCCTTCTGTCGTGCGCGCGACCGCGCGGGGCCGTGATCGCCGTTGCCCCGCTTCATCACGACCGAAACAGCCTTGTATATTGCGTCTCGTGATGAAGGCTTGCGAGATCGGAGCGGAACGTTGCGCCGCCGATGTGATCGAGCGAGGCGAGCAGAGCGCGGTCCGCCGTCGCGGCGACGACAGGTTCCAACGCGGCGAGCACGCGCTGGCTGTCGGTCTGCCCCAACGGTACGAGACGACTGCCGGCGGAAATCCAGTTCGACGTCAGGGCGTGCAGAAAGCCGTGCAGCAGGGGTCCCAGAGGAACGCCGTGAAGCGCGCCGACCAGCCCCACGGCGACCGGATAGACGATGGTCTCACAGCGCGCCACCGCCTCGTCGAGGCCTGCGCAGTTCCAGGCGGACCGCGCGATCTCGATGAAGGCCCGGCCCTGCGCGGTGGTCTCGAGCTGACGCTCGCGCGACGGTACGAACGCGGCCGCAAGCTCGGCCACCTCGCGGAGGCTGGCCATATCGTCGAGCTCGACCGCGCGATACGCGTGCGCGAGGAAAGCCGCGTCGCAGAAGCCGGAGCCGTTGGTCAGCATCGTCGCGAGCCAGCCGCGCAGCTCCGCCGCATCGCCGATGTCGCCTGCCTCCACGGCCCATTCGATGCCGCTCGAATAGGAGAAGCCGCCGATCGGAAACGCCGGCGACAGCCATGTCAGCAGCCGATACAGCGCAGCCGAATCCGCGGCCCTGATTGCAGCCGGCCGAGCCCCCTCCTCATTTGTGCTCATGAGCATGGGAATGACCGTGATCGTGATGGTCATGGCCGCAGTGCTCGTCATGCACGTGATGATCATGTGCATGGCCGTCGTCGTGGCCGTGATGCGCGTGATCGTGCCCGGCATGATCGTGATGATGATCGTGACCGTGGTGATCATGATCATCGTGGCCGTGCGCATGGCTGGGCTCGGCGTAGGCGCCGCCTTCCGGATCGAACGGTGCCTCGATCTCGATGACGCGCGCGCCGAGACCCTTGACCATGGCCTCGATCACGTGGTCGCGGCGGATGCGCAGGCTCTTGGCCATGATCTGCGTCGGCAGGTGCCGGTTGCCGAGGTGCCAGGCCAGCCGCACCAGATGATGCGGATCGGAAGCCCGGATCTCGAGCAGCGGCTCGGCCGCCGCCACGACCTCGATCAGCCGGCCGTCCTCCAGCACCAGGGCATCGCCACCGCGCAATGCGGTAGCGTGCTCGAGGTCCAGCAGAAACTCCAGCCCACGCGTTCCGGTCATCACCAGCCGCCGCCGGTGCCGGTCATCGAAATCGAGCAGGACGGAATCGGCGGCAGCCTCCTTCCAACGATGCTGCCCGAGCACGCGTGTCGCGCGGATCATGCTGAAACTCTCATTCTCTTATTGCGCTCACTCTTATTCCGCTCAGCGGACATCGACCTTCTCAGGCGTGATGATCTCGATCTTCGGCGGGGCCGACATGCATTTGACCGCGACGCGCCCGAACGTCTTCATGTGCTCGGTCGCGCGGTGCGGCACCAAGGCCTCGGCATTCTCCCACTGCTCGACGAAGACCATCTTGCTCGGGTCGGTGACGCTCTCATGCAAATCATAGGCGATATTGCCGGGTTCTTTGCGGGTCCCCGCAATGCAGGCAGCCGCAGCGGCGATGAATTCCGCACGGGTTTCGGGCTTGATGGTCAAGGTGGCAACGACATAGATCACGAACTCGTCCTCCCGGTACTTTTCTGGTTCTGGTACCGGGCGGGAGCTTAGTACATGAAGTAGCGCTGCGCCATGGGCAGCACCTCGGCCGGCTCGCAGGTCAGGAGCTCGCCGTCGGCCCGCACCTCGTATGTCTCCGGATCGACCTCGATGTTGGGCGTCGCATCATTGTGGATCATGCTCTTCTTCGAGATCCTGCCGCGGGTGTTCTGCACCGCGTAGAGCTTCTTCGAAAGGCCGAGCTTGCGGGCGAGCCCGCCGGTGATGGCCGCCTTCGAGGTGAAGATCACGGACGAAGCCGTCAGCGACTTGCCGAACGCGCCGAACATCGGCTGGTAATGCACCGGCTGCGGGGTCGGGATCGAGGCGTTCGGATCGCCCATGGGCGCGGCGACGATGGTGCCGCCCTTGATGACGCAGTCCGGCTTGACGCCGAAGAAGGCGGGCGACCACAGCACGAGGTCGGCGAGCTTGCCCTTCTCGACCGAGCCGATCAGCTTCGACACGCCATGCGCAATCGCCGGGTTGATCGTGTATTTGGCGATGTAGCGCTTGACGCGGAAATTGTCGTTGTCCTTGCCCTTGTCCTGCGGCAGCGCGCCGCGCTGCTTCTTCATCTTGTCGGCGGTCTGCCAGGTCCGGATGATGACCTCGCCGAGCCGGCCCATCGCCTGCGAATCCGATGACATCATCGAGAGCGCGCCGAGATCGTGCAGGATGTCCTCCGCCGCGATCGTCTCCTTGCGGATGCGGCTCTCGGCAAAGGCGAGATCCTCGGCGATCGACGGATCGAGATGGTGACACACCATCAGCATGTCCAGATGCTCGTCGATGGTGTTGCGCGTGAACGGCCGCGTCGGGTTGGTCGACGACGGCAGCACGTTCTTCAGCCCGGCGACCTTGATGATATCAGGCGCGTGCCCGCCGCCGGCGCCTTCGGTGTGGAAGGCGTGGATGGTGCGGCCCTTGAAGGCCTTGATGGTGTCCTCGACGAAGCCGGATTCGTTCAGCGTGTCGGAGTGCAGCATGACCTGCACGTCGTGATCGTCGGCGACCGAGAGACAATTGTCGATCGCCGCCGGCGTCGTGCCCCAGTCCTCGTGCAGCTTCAGCGCGCAGGCGCCGGCCTTGACCATCTCGACCAGCGCGGCCGGGCGCGACGCGTTGCCCTTGCCGGAGATGCCGAGGTTCACAGGGAACGCATCGAACGACTGCATCATGCGCCCGATGTGCCAGGGGCCGGGCGTGCAGGTGGTGGCGAAGGTGCCGTGCGACGGGCCGGTGCCGCCGCCGAGCAGCGAGGTGACGCCACTCATCAGCGCGTGCTCGATCTGCTGCGGGCAGATGAAATGGATGTGGCTGTCGAAACCGCCGGCGGTGAGGATCTTGCCCTCGCCCGCGATCACGTCGGTGCCCGGGCCGATCACGATGGTGACGCCGGGCTGGATGTCCGGATTGCCGGCCTTGCCGATCGCTGAGATCATGCCCTCTTTGATCGCGACGTCGGCCTTCACGACACCCCAGTGATCGACGATGAGCGCATTGGTGATGACCGTGTCGGCGGCGCCCTGCTTGTTGGTCGCCTGCGACTGGCCCATGCCATCACGGATCACCTTGCCGCCGCCGAACTTCACCTCCTCACCATAGGTGGTGAAGTCCTTCTCGACCTCGATGATCAGGTCGGTGTCGGCGAGGCGCACCTTGTCACCGGTGGTCGGGCCGAACATGTCGGCGTAGACGGAACGCTTGATCTTGACGGACATGTCGTGCTCCAGCCTCTAGCTCTCAAATATATCCGGTGCGGCTCATTTGGGACGCGCGCAGATCGATTGAAACTTGGCGACGTTCTCAAGACCCGCCTTGAACTCCTCGCGAACGACGGTCTTGCCGACTTTGAACGTCAATCGTCCGGACCGCTTAAACGCATCGAAGGCGGGCGCATCCGCCTCCAACTCAAAGCTATACTCCCAGACCGATCCCGCCTCGCTGTAGGACACGCTCAGGAGGGCTTGCCCGAACCGGCTCGCCGGGACCATCTCGACCTGCGGATAGCCGTTGGACCGCAGAAGATCAGCGACCGCATTGCGAAGCTCCTGGCCGGCATCTCCCGTGACGGCGATGGTCCCGGATTTGGCCTTGCAGCGAAAGGAGGGCGAACCGACATCGTCGGTGGCCTCATCGCTATGACTCGGAGATAGCAGCGCTCCCCCGTCCTGTTCGAAAATGCGCCAGCGCTGATCGTCGGCCGCCCAAGCAGCAGAGGCAAATGCTGCAAGAGCCGATGCCGCACGCAGGCCGCAGACAGCAGCAGGGCGCATGCGAGCCAATACGCTCACAACGTCGCCCTCGCATTCGCAACCGTCTCATCGAACAGCACATCGAGCCGCGCGTTGACACCGCGGCAGCCGGCGACGACCTGCTCGGCCCAGCCGAGATACTCCATCAGCTCGAGCTGCTGCTCCAGGTCCGGCTCGAAGAAGATGCGGGCGCGGATGTTGCTGATCTTGTCGGCGATCTTGATCTGCTTGGCACCAGCGGACTTGCCGGGCGCGGCGATGACCTGGACCTGGCGCCGCTCGCTCTTCGGCAGGGTCATGTCATCTGTGACTTCCACGACGAGGTCGGCAACACGACGCCCAAAGCGCTCCGCCAGCTCGTCAGCGGCCGTATCGGTGTCCTCGATGGTGTCGTGCAGCCAGCCTGCCGCGACGAGCTCGGCGTCCTCGCCGTCGCAGGTTGCCGACAGGATGTTTGCGACCTCGGCGAGATGATTGATGTAAGGCTCCTCGTCGCGGCCCTTGCGCTGCTGGCCGGCGTGACGGCGCGCCGCCAGCTCGGCGGCTTCGGAGACGAGGCGTAATCCGGTCAGCATCGGCTTACAACTTGCCCATGACGTCGCCGCGAAAGCCGTAGACCATGCGCTTGCCGGCGAGCGCCACCAGTTGCACGTCGCGGGTCTGGCCCGGCTCGAAGCGCACGGCCGTGCCGGCCGCGATGTCGAGCCGCATGCCGCGCGCGCGTCTGCGATCGAACTTCAGCGCCGGATTGGTCTCGAAGAAATGGTAGTGCGAGCCGACCTGGATCGGCCGGTCGCCGGTATTTGCGACCGACAGGGTCACGGTTTTGCGGCCGGCATTGAGCTCGATCTCGCCGTCCTGGATGAAGAGTTCGCCGGGGATCATTTCGCTTTTTCTCCGTCATTCCGGGGCGGTCCGCAGGACCGAGCCCGGAATCTCAAACGATTGTTTTCAAGCCATCTCTGGATTCCGGGCCCAGCGCTGCGCGCTGTCCCGGAATGACGTGCAATGATTAGCGGATCGGCTCGTGCACCGTGACCAGCTTGGTGCCGTCCGGAAACGTCGCCTCGACCTGGATGTCGTGGATCATCTCGGGGATACCGGGCATCACCTGGTCACGGGTCAGGACCTGGGCGCCGGCCTGCATCAGTTCGGCCACGGTGCGGCCGTCACGCGCGCCCTCCAGGATGAAGTCGGAGATGATCGCGACCGCTTCGGGGTGGTTCAGCTTGACGCCGCGATCGAGCCTGCGGCGGGCCACAATGGCGGCCATCGAGATCAGGAGCTTGTCCTTTTCGCGGGGAGACAGGTTCATGCGGACTCTCTGGTGATGGTCTTCTGGTAGTCATCAGTTGGTAAACGTCTAGTTGAGCCACAGCCGCGGCAGCGGCCCGGTCGAAGCACAGCCGAGCACCGCCATCATGTCGGCGCGCAGGCTTGCGGCATCTTGGGCACAGAAGCGGGCCATTGCAAATCCATTCCAGGCCGACAGCGCGACCTCTCCCCGGAAGGCCGGCAGGCTGTCCCTGATGCGGTCGACCAGCGCGGCGTCGCCCGGCACGATCAGCGCGGTCCCGATGGCCGCGCCGCCCTTGGCGATGGCCGGCCGCGCCAGCTTGTCGCCGATGTCGCCGTCGAGGCGGACCGTCTCGGCGAACACCAGCTTGCCGCCGCGCCGCAGCCGCCAGCGATCGACGAATTCGCCCTCGCGCATGCACTCACCCATCGCGGTGCGGCCGAACACGACGATCTCGCACAACAACAGCGAGGCGGTATCGGCAAGGTCGATGTCGATCCGGCGATGGATGCGGGCGCGGTCGAACAGGATGGTCTCCTGCGGCAGCCAGGAGATGTGGGCACCCGCATGGGCGGTCAGCGCGATATCGAGCTCTGCGGGCTTGCCAGCGGCGCGATAGACCTTTTCGGCCGCGGCGCTCGAAAGCGTCATGCGGCTACCTTCGCCGGCTGTGACCTCGATCGCAAAGTGGTCACCGCCGGCGATGCCGCCGGCCGTGTTGACGAACATCGCCGACAGACCGTCGTCCTCGGGCGAGGGAAAGCGCACCCGCAGCGAGCCGGATTCATGCAGATGATGGCGCCGCGTCATGCCATCCTGCAGCCGCACGTCGAAGCGCACCGCGCCTCGGGCGCGGTTGGCCTCGAAGATGTCGGCAGCGGCGCTGGCGGGATCGGCCCGCATCGATCCCCTCCCCTGGGACCAGACGCGGGCGAGACCGCGTCGAGAAGCTACGTGATGATCACAGCGCCATCTGGCGGCTGATCTCGGCCTGATCGAGATTGGCGCGGGTGCAGGTGAACTTCACCGCGCCGCGATCCATAACGGCGAAGTTGTCGCCGAGTTCGCAGGCAAAGTCGAGATACTGCTCGACCAGGACGATCGCGATGTTGCCAAGATTGCGCAGATACGAGATCGCCCGGCCGATGTCCTTGATGATCGAGGGCTGGATGCCCTCGGTCGGCTCGTCGAGAAGCAGGAGCTTTGGCCGCATCACCATGGCACGGCCGATCGCAAGCTGCTGCTGCTGGCCGCCGGAAAGATCGCCGCCGCGGCGGCCGAGCATCGATTCCAGCACCGGAAACAGCGAGAACACGTCGTCCGGGATGCTGCGATCGCTGCGCTTCAGCGGTCCGAAGCCGGTCTTGAGGTTCTCCTCCACCGTGAGCAGCGGGAAGATCTCGCGACCCTGCGGCACGAAGCCGATGCCCTTGCGCGCCCGTTCATAGGGCTTGAGATGGGTGATGTCGGCGCCATCGAAGGTGATGCTGCCGGAGGCCAGCGGATATTGTCCGACCAGCGCCCGCAGCAGCGAGGTCTTGCCGACGCCGTTGCGGCCGAGCACGCAGGTGACCTTGCCGGGCTCCGCCGCGATCGAGACGCCGCGCAGCGCCTGGGCGGCGCCGTAATAGAGGTTGATGTCCTTGACGTCCAACATCGCCTAGCGCCCCAGATACACTTCGATTACCCGATCGTTCGACGACACCTGATCGATGGTACCTTCGGCCAGCACCGTGCCTTCGTGGAGGCAGGTGACCTTGACGCCGAGCTCGCGCACGAAGGTCATGTCGTGCTCGACGACCATGACGGTATGATCCTTGTTGATTTCCTTGAGCAGCTCAGCCGTCTGATGCGTCTCGACGTCGGTCATGCCGGCGACCGGTTCGTCGACCAGCAGCAGCTTCGGGTCCTGTGCCAGGAGCATGCCGATCTCCAGCCACTGCTTCTGGCCGTGCGACAGGCTGCCGGCGAGCTTGCGTCTGGCATCCTTGAGCCGCACGGTCTCGAGCACCCGGTCGATCTGCTCGGACTCGCTCCTCGAGCCGCGCCAGAACAGCGTGCCCTTGACGCTGTGATCGACATTGAGCGCGAGCAGCAGGTTGTCCTCGACCGACTGGCTCTCGAACACCGTCGGCTTCTGAAACTTGCGGCCGATCCCGAGCTCGGCGATGCGGGTCTCGTCGAGGCGGGTGAGATCCGTCTTGCCGTCGAACAGCACCGTGCCCTCGTCGGGCTTGGTCTTGCCGGTGATGATGTCCATCATCGTGGTCTTGCCGGCCCCGTTCGGGCCGATGATGGCGCGCATCTCGCCGGACTCGAGCGTCAGCGAGAGATTGTTGATGGCGTGGAAGCCGTCGAACGAGACGTGCACGCCGTCGAGATAGAGCAGCGACGACGTCGCGCGGGTGTCCATCACGTTCATGCGCTCACTCCGCCATCTTGGGTTCGGTGACGCCGTCCTCGCGGGCGGCGCTCTCGGCGTTCAGCCTCCTGCTGCCGAGCTGATCCCACCAGGAATTGAAGGTGCCTATGATGCCTTTTGGCAGCAGCAGAGTGACGAGCACGAACAATGCGCCGAGCATGAACAGCCAGTACGGCGCCAGCACGCCCGAGGTGAAGAACGTCTTCGCGTAGTTCACGACGACGGCGCCGAGCGCAGCACCTACCAGCGTGCCTCGGCCGCCGACCGCGACCCAGATCACGGCCTCGATCGAATTGCCGGGCGCGAACTCGGATGGATTGATGATGCCGACCTGAGGAACGTAGAGCGCGCCTGCGACGCCGGCCATGCACGCCGACAGCGTGAACACGAACAGCTTGTAGGACTCGACACGATAACCGAGGAAACGCGTCCGCGACTCGGCATCGCGGATCGCGATCAGCACCTTGCCGAGCTTCGACGACACGACGGCCCGGCAGATCAGGAACGCCAGAATGAGCGCGAGACAGCTCAGCGCGAACAGCGCGGCGCGGGTGCCTTCCGCCTGGACGTTGAAGCCGAGGATGTCCTTGAAGTCGGTCAGGCCGTTGTTGCCGCCGAAGCCGAAATCATTGCGGAAGAAGGCGAGCAGCAGCGCGTAGGTCATCGCCTGGGTGATGATCGACAGATACACGCCGGTGACGCGCGAGCGGAAGGCGAGCCAGCCGAAGCAGAAGGCGAGCAGGCCGGGCACCACGAGCACCATCAAAGCCGCGAACCAGAACATGTCGAAGCCGTGCCAGTACCAGGGCAGCTTGGAATAATTCAGGAACACCATGAAGTCCGGCAGGATCGGATTGCCATAGACGCCCCGGGTGCCGATCTGGCGCATCAGATACATGCCCATCGCATAGCCGCCGAGCGCGAAGAACGCGCCGTGACCGAGCGAGAGGATGCCGCAATAGCCCCAGATCAGGTCGATCGAGAGCGCCAGGATCGCGTAGCAGACATATTTGCCCCACAGCGCGACCAGATAGGTCGGCACCTGCAGCGCCGAACCGGCCGGCAGCAGCAGGTTGGACAGCGGGATCAGCACGCCGCAGGCGGCGACGACGAGCACGAAGACGGTCGCAGCGCGGTCCAGCGACCGGGTGAGGACGTGCGGCATCATGCTTCCACCGCCCGGCCCTTGAGCGCGAACAGCCCGCGCGGGCGCTTTTGAATGAACAGGATGATCAGCACCAGAATCGCGATCTTGCCGAGCACGGCGCCGGCGACCGGCTCCAGGAACTTGTTGGCAATGCCGAGCGTGAAGGCGCCGACCAAGGTGCCCCAGAGATTGCCGACGCCGCCGAACACCACGACCATGAAGGAGTCGATGATGTAGCTCTGGCCGAGATTCGGGCTGACATTGTCGATCTGCGACAGCGCCACCCCGGCGATGCCGGCGATGCCGGAGCCGAGCCCGAAGGTGAGCGCATCGACCCGCGAGGTCGCGATGCCCATCGACGCCGCCATGCGCCGGTTCTGCGTCACTGCACGCATCTCCAGGCCGAGCGCGGTGTAGCGCAACATCGCCAGCAGGATGGCGAACACCGCCATGGTGAAGCAGAGGATCCAGAGCCTGTTATAGGTGATGGTGATCTGTCCGAGTTCGAACGCACCGCTCATCCAGGAGGGATTGCCGACCTCGCGGTTGGTCGGACCGAATGCCGTGCGCACCGCCTGCTGCAGGATCAGCGACAGGCCCCAGGTCGCCAGCAGGGTTTCGAGCGGGCGGCCGTAGAGGAAGCGGATGATGGTGCGCTCGATCAGCACGCCGATCGCGCCGGCCACCAGGAAGGCGAGCGGGACGGCAATCAGCAGCGAATAGTCGAACAGCGCCGGGTAGCGCGTGCGGATGACCTCCTGGACGACGAAGGTGGTGTAGGCGCCGAGCATCACCATCTCGCCATGGGCCATGTTGATGACACCCATGACGCCGAAGGTGATGGCAAGGCCGATGGCGGCCAGCAGCAGCACCGAGCCGAGCGACAGGCCGTACCAGGCGTTCTGCACGCCGGACCAGATTGCGAGCGAGCTCTGGATCGACGAGATGGCGCTCGCCGCAGCCTTGGCGACGGTTGCCGGCTGGTCCGCGCCGCCGATCTCCGTCAGCAGCGCCAGAGCTTCCTGGTCGCCGCGCGCCCTCACGGTGGCGACGGCTTCGAGCTTGTCGACCTCGCTGGCGTCAGACTTGAACAGGAGGATGGCGGCACG
Organism: Bradyrhizobium sp. SZCCHNRI2009; assembly: GCF_032485115.1. Classification (NCBI taxonomy): domain Bacteria; kingdom Pseudomonadati; phylum Pseudomonadota; class Alphaproteobacteria; order Hyphomicrobiales; family Nitrobacteraceae; genus Bradyrhizobium; species Bradyrhizobium sp. SZCCHNRI2009. The sequence goes on along the minus strand of NZ_JAUEUH010000017.1, from coordinate 21,957 downwards.
CGCCTCGGTCAGCGCCTGCTTCACGGCGCGATTGGTTTCCTTGGCGAGCGCCGACTCCACCGTCGGCAACGTCGCCTCGTCATGCGACTTGAACACCGATCTTGCGGCGGTCAGGCGCGTGTTGGTATCCGGCGACAGCAGCGTCAAACCGCCGAGCGCGGCATCGACGCTGCGGCGCAGCCGGTTGTTGAGGCTGACGGCGGCGGCATTGTCGGGCAGTTTGTCGACGGCGGCGCCGGTGGCAGCATCGATGATCCTGCCGTCGGCCTGCTTGATGAAGACCTTCTTGGTGTCGGCATCGAACATCAGCCATTCGTCCTGGAGCGCGCTGATGATCGGGAAAGCCAGCGGGTTGCCCGACACGGCGATCTCGCCGACGGCCTCGTCCGTGTCCGAGAAATCATCGTTCGCGAACTTCGCGACGGACTCTTCGAAACTGGCTGCGAAGGCGGGAACGGAAACGGCGATCAGGGCGAGCAAAACAAGCAGACGGCGAATGATCGCCAAAAAAGGAGCAGGCACTGGACAACCCCGGCAGGAGTTCAGGAGGTCGGGAGAAGGCGGCAACATCGCCGCCTTCTCCTGTCGTCATGGTCGCGTCAGGTCGAGATCAGGAGCCCGAGCCCAGGCACTTGTTGGTCTTGACGTTGAAATTGCCGCACTTCTTGCCGACCCAGTCGCCGATCAGGTCCTTCGAGCCCTCGAGCTCCTTCGACCAGGCGTCGCCGGGGACGAGGTCCTTGGTCTTGTAGACGACACTGAACTGGCCATCGCCCTTGATCTCGCCGATGAACACCGGCTTGGTGATGTGGTGGTTCGGCAGCATCTTCGACACGCCGCCGGTCAGATTCGGCGCCTCGGTGCCCGGGAGAGCGTCGATGACCTTGTCCGGATCGGTCGACTTCACCTTCTCCACCGCCTTCACCCACATGTTGAAGCCGATCACATGCGCTTCCATCGGGTCGTTGGTCACGCGCTTCGGGTTCTTGGTGTAGGCCTGCCAGTCCTTGATGAACTTCTCGTTCGCCGGGGTCTTGATCGACTCGAAGTAGTTCCAGGCGGCGAGATGGCCGACCAGCGGCTTGGTGTCGATGCCGGCGAGCTCTTCCTCACCCACCGAGAATGCGACGACCGGAATGTCCTTGGCCTTGATGCCCTGGTTGCCGAGCTCCTTGTAGAACGGAACGTTGGCGTCGCCGTTGATGGTCGAGACCACGGCGGTCTTCTTGCCGGCCGAGCCGAACTTCTTGATGTCGGCGACGATGGTCTGCCAGTCGGAATGACCGAACGGCGTGTAGTTGATCATGATGTCGTCCTGAGCCACGCCCTTGGACTTCAGGTAGGCTTCGAGGATCTTGTTGGTGGTGCGCGGATAGACGTAGTCGGTGCCGGCCAGCACCCAGCGCTTCACCTTCTCTTCCTTCATCAGGTAGTCGACCGCCGGGATCGCCTGCTGGTTCGGCGCCGCACCGGTGTAGAACACGTTGCGCTCGCTCTCCTCGCCTTCGTACTGGACCGGGTAGAACAGGATGCTGTTCAGCTCCTTGAACACTGGCAGCACCGACTTGCGCGACACCGAGGTCCAGCAGCCGAACACGACCGCGACCTTGTCCTTGGTGATCAGCTCACGCGCCTTCTCGGCGAACAGCGGCCAGTTCGAAGCGGGGTCGACCACGACGGCCTCGAGCTTCTTGCCGAGCACGCCGCCCTTCTTGTTCTGTTCGTCGATCAAGAACAGGATCGTGTCCTTCAGCGTGGTCTCGCTGATGGCCATGGTGCCGGACAGAGAATGCAGAACGCCAATCTTGATGGTGTCGTCAGCGGCCTTGGCCGGGCCAAAGCCGGCTGCGCCGAGCGCCAGGCCGGCAGCAGCAGCCAGCCAGCGACGGCGGCTGAACGGCGCCGTTAATTCCCGAGTGAGTCGAGTAAGCATGAGGTAATATCTCCCTGACGCAGACCTGCTTCGCAGCCAAGGCGGCCGGCGGTCTGCGCAGGCAGGAATCGCAAGAAGTGTGCCATGCCGTGCACATCTGGTAAGGCATTGACATAAAAGTGGAACTAGGCGTTCTCGCAGAGAGGTACCGCGACCTTCTGCTGCCGGATTGAGCAAGCCCGATGATTAATCAGATGGCATACAGCGCAGGATTTGTGCACTTTGTTTTGAATGGCTAAATTTAAAGCAGCCGAGTACCACCCGGAAAGCCAATCCGTTGCGCACCGGCCTTGAAAGTGCCGTCCATCTGTTCCATATAGCTGGTAGATCAGGGCGAATCGGCCGGATCTTTGCAAGCCGCGTGTTCTTTAGCTCGACCAGAGCTTCTGGCTTCGCATTCTCACCCATCCAATCTAGGCGCTCCAAACACGCGGGTGTCTCTCAACCACCCACCCGCGTCCGGCTGCCTGCCGACACGGGCCTTATCCTCTTATGGAAAGCCCCATCTTTTGACATCCTTCCAGGATTTTAACCTCGCCGAGGCGCTGACGCGCGCGCTGAAGGAAGAGAACTACACCACCCCTACCCCGATCCAGGCCCAGACCATCCCGCTCGCGCTCGAAGGCCGCGACGTGATCGGCATCGCCCAGACGGGAACCGGCAAAACGGCCTCGTTTGCGCTGCCGATCCTGCACCGCTTGCTGCAGAACCGGATCAAGCCGCAGCCGAAGACGGCACGCGTGCTGGTGCTGAGCCCGACCCGCGAATTGTCGGGTCAGATCCTCGACAGCTTCAACACCTATGGCCGGCACATCCGGCTGAGCTCGGCGCTCGCGATCGGCGGCGTGCCGATGGGGCGCCAGGTCCGCGCTATCATGCCCGGCCTCGAAGTGCTGGTTGCCACCCCTGGCCGGTTGCTCGATCTGGTTCAGAGCAACGCTTTGAAGCTGACCCATGTCGAGTTCCTGGTGCTCGACGAAGCCGACCGCATGCTCGACATGGGCTTCATCAACGACATCCGGAAGATCGTGGCCAAGCTGCCGATCAAGCGGCAGACGCTGTTCTTCTCGGCCACCATGCCTAAGGACATCGCCGAGCTCGCGGACGCCATGCTGCGCGACCCCGCGCGGGTCGCGGTGACCCCCGTCTCCTCGACGGTCGAGCGCATTGCCCAGCGCGTCATCCACGTTGACCACTCGGCCAAGCCGAACCTTCTGGCTCAGTTGCTCAAGCAGGAGCCGGTCAACCGCGCGCTGGTGTTCACCCGCACCAAGCACGGCGCCGACAAGGTCGTGAAGAGCCTCGAAAGAGCCGGCATCCCCGCCCAGGCGATTCACGGCAACAAGTCGCAGAACCATCGCGAGCGCACCCTGGCGGCGTTCCGCACCGGCGAGATCCGAACCCTCGTCGCAACCGACATCGCGGCCCGCGGCATCGACGTCGACGGCGTCAGCCATGTCGTCAATTTCGACCTGCCGAACGTGCCCGAGACCTACGTCCACCGGATCGGCCGCACGGCGCGCGCCGGCGCCGAGGGCGTTGCGATTTCGCTCGTGGCCGGATCGGACGAGCTGTCCTACCTTCGCGACATCGAACGGCTGATCAAGATCTCGCTGCCGCGCGACGATCGCCGCACGCCCGGCCTCCGCGAGGCCGCTGCACCGGCCAAGCCGCCTCAGCGCGGTGGCCGTCCTGGCATGCAGAATGCGCGGACCAACGAGGGTGGCACCGCCGCAAAAGGCCCTCGCCGTCACCGTCGTTCCAATGCTAAGATGGCGTCTCTGCCAGGCAATCGTCAGGAGCCCCAGCGGCCGTCGCAAGGCGGCGGTAAGGCCGGGTCGATTCAAGGCGTTGCTTTCCTGCATCGCGAGGGCAGACCCAAAAACCACGCTCAAAACCGCAACCAACGGCCAAACTAGACGTCTATCGATCTGGAGAAAGACATGGCTAAGGAAGAGCTGATCCAGTTCGAAGGGCTGGTCACCGAAATCCTTCCCGACGCACGCTATCGGGTACAACTCGACGCGGGGCACGAGATCGTCGCCTACACCGCGGGCAAGATGAAAAAGAATCGCATCAAGACGCTCGCGGGAGACCGCGTGACGGTCGAGATGTCGCCCTACGACCTCGAAAAGGGCCGGCTGATCTTCCGCCACAAGGACGAGCGTGCCAGCTCGCCCGGCGGTCCTCCGCGTGGCGCAGCGCAGCGCGGCGGCCAGTTCCGTCGGCGCTAGGGGCATTGGGCGGAGCAATGTTCCGCCCGGCCCGGCGGATTGATCAAGCCTTGCGCAATCAGCGACAATTCAGCGCGTCGGCGTCGAGCCGGCGCGTCAAAAAATCATGCACTCTCGCGCAGCTCAGGATTGTTTTGCGCGGGCATTTCCAATAATATATCCCGCAATCGATTTTCGGCCGGACGAGATTAGCTATTACCGGTACAGCCGGTTCAGACGCTGACGACCCTTCCAAAAATTCGATCTAACCAGCCCAGGAGACTGGGCTACGCATTTGGTATCTGAGAAGGGAACTACCCCGTGAGCATGGGAACCGTGAAGTGGTTTAACGCAACCAAGGGCTATGGCTTCATTCAGCCGGACGACGGCGGCAACGACGTGTTCGTGCACATCAGCGCCGTCGAGCGCGCTGGTCTCGGCACGCTGCGGGAAGGCCAGAAGATCTCCTACGAGATCGTGGCGGACCGCCGTTCGGGCAAGTCGTCGGCCGACAATCTCCGCGCCGCCAATTGAGCGACGCCGGGCGATCGCGCATGCGATTGCCCATCTGGACAACGAAAGGCCGCCTTGCGCGGCCTTTTTTATTGCCTTGATTGTTTGCCGCCGAGTTCTGCTCGTCCAAATGACCGTAGTGTCGGTCGCTCCGGTTCGCAGGCGCGTATGCGACTGCGGCCCCGGGGCCGGGCGGGCTCCGTTGCGGCAGCCCTCACCTCAGCAGGAAGTCGCCGGGCTATACATCACACAGGTCGACTGCCGCGGGCGGGTATAGGCGACGTCGCTGAGATTGACGCCCGTCTTGCCCATGACGTAGCCGATCGTCGGAACGTACTGGTAGTTCACCTCGCTGAAGATCAGATAGGTGCCGGACACCAGCAATTCAGCCGGCACGCCGACCGTCATGCCGACGGTTCGCGGCGTCGATCCCTTGCTCCACTTCACCGTCGCCTGCTTGGTGGTGGGATCGACATAGAGCTCGGTGATCGTCGCATTCACCGGCGTCGTGGAATACGGGTACATGATGCCGGTCGAGGCGGCGAAGAAGTTCGACATGTCGCTGTCGCCAACCGAGGTCGATTGCGAGGTCAGATCCGACAGGGTGCGCGCCATCAGGGTGACCTTGCGGTCGACGGCGATGGCCGAGCAGAATTCGACCGTGCCGAAGAACATCACCAGCATCAGCGGCACGATGAATGCGAACTCGGTGGCCGCGACACCGCGACAATCGGCAGCGAAGGCGTCGATGCGACGCCACAGGCGCAGGCTCGAAGACATACCCGGCATTCTTCCCAACGGCATGATGAATTCCTGGTGTCCCTCAGAAGAAGCTCGCGAGGTCAGCGTTATGAATACGGCTCGTTCTTGAATGCGGCCGTACCCACCAGCAGGCGCTTACTGCCGCTCAGATTGGCGATGTTGTAGCCGAGCCCCGTCACGAAGATCGGCCATTGATAGAACAGCCTGACGACGACGATGTCTCCGGCCGCGCCCGGGCTGTAGGTCATGTTGTTGACGAAGTTGCCGCTGTTGTCGATCTGGTTGCTGATGGAGACGCTCCCGAACGAGGAGTAGCTCTTCACGTCGATATAGATCTTGTTGCAGTCGAACAGCGCGGGAACCTGGGTGCAGACGTAACTCGCGAACTGCGACTGCGTATAGGCGCCCTGTTGCGCCTGTCCGGTCAGGATCATGCGCGCCGAGTCCTGCGTGATCGTCTCGAGCACCTGGCCGGCAAAGAACATCAGCGCCGTTTCGATGATCGCGAACAGCAGCGCAAAGAAGACCGGCGCGACCAGCGCGAATTCGAGCGCGGCCGATGCCCGCCGGTTACGCCGGAAGCGGCGCAACAGCCGGCGCATCGAAGCGGTCAAGGAGACGGGGGCTTGCATGGGGTCATCCGGACTGGAAGGCATCAACCTGGGTGAAACGAATAGCGGAAACTCCTTGGGAAAGAGTTTCCTACAATACGGACAGTATGGCCCGCCGCATCAACGTCCCGCTAACCATGCTTGGGGGTTCGCTCGCAGCCAGCCCTTCGAGGCAGCGCGCCACCTGCCCGACCCGATCATCGAAACCAAACGAATCGGGCGATCCAGCCGCAGCACCGGCGGCAAGGCTCACCGCATCGTCGGTGCGGAGGCGCGTGGAGATCCGGTCAGGCGCTGCCATCGACCCGGCCAAGCATGGCCAGGCCAGCGCTCAGTTGGTCTTCGAGGCCGCTGCCGCGTTGCCGCTCGCCGTGCTGGACATCGTTCCAGCCTGGTCGAGCACCGATTTGAAGTAGTTGTCGCCGTCGCCCAAGGTCACCCGGCGCTGGCAGATCGGCATGCAGCTATAGGTCTCACGATCGACGCCCCGATACACCGTCACGAGCTGGTCGGTGGGTCCGGCGACCTGGATCTGGCGATCGATCAGCACCTGTCCGCCGCGATCCATCGCAATGAAGTTGGTGGCACCGTAGCTCTTGCCGGTGACGACGATGATGCCGCCGCTCTGCAAGGTCACATCGGCGATCATCGGATTGCCGACGACGAGCGTCGCGACCCGGTCGGGCAACTTGACCAGCTTGGCCTGGTCGACATTCACGGCGATGGCGGGATCAGGCTCCGCCGAGACGGCAGCCGGCCACAGCAGCACCGCGGCGACGGCCGCCCGCAATGCGAAGGAAACACTAGGACGACACGACACAAAGAACGACATACTCAACCCCGGGACATTGACGAGCCGTCTCAAGCGATACGCAGCGGTGACGGCGCCCGACGCGGCAAATCTGCGCTCAATTGGTGAATGATCTGCAAACGTCGCGACGAAGCCTCGGGCGGTTGCAGAACACGTCATCTTCGGAACGGAAAGGCGAGCTGACCGCCGAACTCACCGGGCATCGTCGCCTCGTCCTTGCCGTAGGCCATGGGCAACTGCCCCTCCGGCATCCGAAACGTGCCGAACAGGATGTCCCAGATCGGGAACGTGCCGGCGAAATTGGTGTTGCCGCCCTGCTCCATCGACGTGTGGTGCCAGCGATGGAAGACGGGTGTGGCGAGGACATATTTCAGCGGGCCCAGCGTCCAGTTGAGATTGGCGTGGACGAAGGCCGAATGGAACGTCGTGAACGGTCCGACCCAGATCATGACGTTGGGCGAGATGCCGGCCATCAAGAGGATGACGTCGACCGCGATCGTGCCGAGGATCAGGTTGATCGGATGGAAGCGGGCCGCCGAAATCCACTCGAGATCCTCCGACGAATGGTGAACCGCGTGGTATTTCCAGAACTCGCCGCCATGGAACAGACGATGCGTCCAGTACAGCATGAAGTCGGAGAGCACGAGGAAGAGCCCCCCCTGCAGCCATTCGGGAAGCTGCGCCAGCGGGCCGTGCCCGTTTTCATAGAAGGCGATCAACTCGTCGGCGTCGCGGATCTTGAAGACAACGCTGGCGCCGAGCACGAGAAAGCCGATGCGGAGCACCCGCGCGAACACCGGCACGAAGAACCAGTAGACCACGTCGGTGACGAGCTCGCGCTTCTGCCACCACGGCTTGCCGGGATTGCAGGCCCAGAAGTGACTGAGCACCGAGAACACCACTGCCAGCATCAAGGTGATCGGCAACACCTTCTCGATGGTCTGGCCGAGCATCAGCGCGACTTCCCATGGCAGACCGGACATCACATTCCTCATCTCATGAACTGTTCCGAGGGGTACTCCCAGGCGCTTAAGGAGCCGTGAACCTGCGCGCCCGCAGAACCGCTCTGCCGATCGGCCCAGCGCGATCGACATCGAGCCACATGCTCCACCAGCCAGGTCGACACGGCCCCATGCATATCGTGTGGATAGTGTGGAATGCGGAGCAGGCCTGGCGATGGATGGGGCCGGGCATGACGGCCAAAACCCTGCGCTCGTCTTTTCAGCGAGACCGACTGCGGCGTGGCCATGCGTTATTTCGAATGGTCGTGCTGCACTTCATCCAATGTTTACTCTGCACAATAACAGCCATTTGTCGCCGTGTTTCGGCGACCGAATTAACTACGCCGAAATTCCTGCCCCCTACGGTGGCCGCATGGTCACGGTGCTGAGAACGCCGCAACGACCAGAGTTTGTTCGACCAGCCACGTGTACATGGAGTTACCTATGAAGAATCTTCTTGCTCGCTTCGTGAAGGATGAATCCGGCGCGACCGCGATCGAATACGGTCTGATCGCCGCCGGCATCTCGCTCGCGATCATTGCCGCGGTGAACGGTCTCGGCTCCAGCCTGAGCTCCAAGTTCGGCGCGATCAACACCTCGCTGAAGTAAGCGGTCGTCACGGCCGAGCAAAAAAGGCCCCGGACATCCGGGGCCTTTATCATTTCCACATTCAGCTTCGCGGCGTTCAGTGATGCGTAACCACGTTTTGTCCGCAGCCGCGTCCCGGCCTCCGTCCAGCGGGGCCGACGTCGCCTTGCGTTGGATCTGCGGCGGCCTCGGCCTGTCCATCCTCGCTCTGGCGGCCCGCATCGTCAGCGTCTGGTGAGAATGACAACCAGCCAGCCATTCCGGCTGTTTCCCGATCGTTTATTTCTTGCAGCTAGGCTCTGGCGCAGCGGCGCACCCATGCCCCGCGTCGATGCCATTGAGAGCCCATGACCCTCGATCTCGCGCGCCTTCTGCTGTTTCCGGCCCTGATGGCCTTTGCCGCGGCGAGCGACCTGTTCACGATGACCATTTCGAACCGGGTCTCCCTGGCGCTCGTCGCCGGCTTCCTGGTTCTGGCGCCGCTGAGCGGGATGAGCATGGCTGACATGCTGATGCATCTGGGCGCGGGCGCGACCCTGCTGGTGATTGCTTTCAGCTGCTTTGCATTCGGCTGGATCGGCGGCGGTGACGCCAAGGTCGCATCCGCCGCCGCCCTGTGGTTCGGCTTCGCCCACCTGATGAACTACCTGTTGTACGCCTCGATCTTCGGCGGCGTGCTCACCCTCGCCCTCATGCAGTTCCGGCAATGGCCGTTGCCCTACATGCTGGCGGGGCAACCCTGGCTTGCACGCCTGCACGCCAAGGAGAGCGGCGTGCCCTATGGCATCGCGCTCGCCCTGGGCGCTCTGATGGTCTATCCGGAGACCGATTGGGTGAAGGCGATCGACGCCGCGCGCCTTGCATTGCTCTGAACACACCGTGTCAACGCGGTGTTAAGGCGATTTAGATACGCCTCATTAACCATGCTTTGACGAATAACTGCTCAACTCCCATCACGGCGGCGGAAACGTCGCGGCGTCATGTGGAAAGTGAAGCGTATGAATACCGCACGCATTGTGGTTCTGACCATCGCTGTAGGCGCTGGCGGCGTGGCCGCATATCTCGCGAGCGGGTCCGACGACCGGCCGGCTCAAGTCGCCGCGCCCGCGCCGCAGATGCCGACCGTCGACGTTCTCGTCGCCAAGGGCGACATCGCCCTCGGCCAATCCCTCAAGCCCGAAGATCTGCAGTGGCAGAGCTGGCCGGCGGCCACGGCTAGTGCCAGCTTCATCCGCCGCAACGAGCGGCCTGAAGGACAGACGCAGATAACCGGCACGATCGCGCGGGCGCCGTTCATTGCCGGCGAGCCCATCCGCGAACAAAAGCTCGTCAAGGCCGACGGCTCGGGCTTCATGGCCGCGATCCTGCCGGCCGGCATGCGCGCCGTTTCCACCGAGATTTCTCCGGAGACCGGCGCCGGCGGCTTCATCCTGCCGAACGACCGCGTCGACGTGATCCTGTCCAAGCGCGAACGCAATCCGGATCAGCCCAACGCGGGCGACGTCGTCAGCTCCGATATCATCCTGTCGAACATCCGTGTGCTGGCGATCGATCAGGCCCCCAAGGAAAAGGACGGCCAGACCACGGTGGTCGGCAAGACCGTCACGCTGGAGCTGAAGCCGGAACAGGCCGAGACGCTCGCGCGTGCCCGTCAAACCGGAACGCTGTCCCTGGCGCTCCGCAGCATCGCCGACGTCAACGTGGCCGAGCGCCGCACGGACGAGACCAGCCGCAAGCGCAGCGACAGCGTTGCCGTCGTCCGCTTCGGCATTCCCAGCACGATGACGACGCAGAAGTGAGCAAGAGGACCACCCAGATGACCTGCAGCGAAAATCAGCGTAAGATGCGGACCCTGCTGGTCCGCGCGCTGTCGTTTTCGGCCGCCGCTGCGCTGACCCTCAATCCGGCGATCGCGCCGGTGATCGCGGCAGACTATCGCCCGGCGACTGCAGCCGCCGCCGCGGACGGCCAGATCAATGCACGTTTCCTTGCGCTCGGCATCGGCAAGTCCGTCGTCATCGATCTGCCGCGCGACATCAAGGACGTTCTTGTCGCTGATCCGAAGATCGCGAATGCCGTCGTGCGCTCCTCTCAGCGCGCCTACATCATTGGTGCGGCGATCGGTCAGACGAATATCGTCTTCTTCGACGCGCAGGGCCAGCAGATCGCGGCCTACGACATCGCGGTCAAGCGCGACCTGAACGGCGCCCGGGCGGCGCTGAAGCAGTTGCTGCCGAATGCCGATATCCAGATCGAGGGCCTCGCCGACAGCATCGTGCTGACCGGCTCGGCGTCGAGCCAGATCGAAGCCCAGCAGGCCGGCGAACTGGCCGCCCGGCTCGCCGGCGGCGCCGACAAGGTCGTCAACTCGATCACCGTGCGCGGCCGGGACCAGGTGATGCTGAAGGTGACGGTCGCCGAGGTGCAGCGCTCGGTCGTCAAGCAGCTTGGCATCGATCTCTCCGGCCAGCTCAACTACGGAACTGCTGTCGTCAAATTCGCGAACTCCAATCCGTTCACCGCCTACGGTAGCAATCTCGTCTCCAACAACGCCGTGACCGCAGCGTTGGGCGGGGCGACCCCGACGGTGCAGGCGACACTGCGCGCCATGGAGAACGCGGGCGTGATCCGTACGCTCGCCGAACCCAATCTGACCGCCATCTCGGGCGAGTCCGCGACCTTCATCGCCGGCGGCGAGTTTCCGGTTCCCGCCGGTTACTCCTGTGATCCGACGACCCATGTCTGTACGACGCAGATCAGCTTCAAGAAGTTCGGCATCTCGCTCAACTTCACGCCCGTCGTGCTCAGCGAGGGCCGGATCTCGATGCGGGTGATGACCGAGGTCTCGGAGCTCTCAAACGAGAACTCGATCACGCTGTCGCAAGCCGTCAGCTCGACGACGGTCAACTCGTTGACGGTTCCATCGATCAAGACCCGGCGCGCCGAGACCACGCTCGAAATTCCCTCCGGCGGCGCCATGGCGATGGCCGGCCTGATCCAGCAGCAGACCAAGCAGGCGATCAGCGGCATGCCGGGCCTGATGCAGCTGCCGGTCCTCGGCGCGCTGTTCCGCAGCCGCGACTACGTCAACAACCAGACCGAACTGATGGTTCTGGTGACGCCGTTCGTCGTCCGCGCCGTGGCACAGAAGGATCTCTCCCGCCCAGACGACGGCTTTGCGGCCGCGTCCGACCCCCAGGCCGATCTCCTGGGTAGCATCAACCGCATCTACGGCGTACCCGGCCGGGTCGAACCCGGACGCAACTATCGCGGCACCTATGGCTTCATCACGGACTGAGCCGGGACAAGGACCTGCAACGATGACCACCACATCCAGCCCCGCCCGATACCGACGCCTGCCCCTTGCCGCAGCGCTCGCCGGAGCCGCAGCCCTGCTCGGCGCCTGCAACTACACCAGAGACGCCGCCACCACGGCGAGCATCCCCGACGACTACCGGCTGCGCCACCCGATCGCGATCCAGGAGGCCCCGGACTCCCTGGTGGTCTTCGTCGGCCAGGGTCGTGGCGGCCTGACGGCCGAGCAGCGCGCCGACGTGATGGGACTGGCCCAGAGCTGGATTCGCCAAGGCACGGGCGCGATCAGCGCCGACGTGCCGAGCGGCACCCCCAACGCACGGGCGGCCGCCGACTCGATGCGGGAGATCCACTCCCTGCTGGCCGCCGCCGGCGTCCCGCCGCACGGCATCACCGTACGCAACTATCAGCCGAAGGACCCGCGCCAGATGGCCGCGATCCGGCTGAGCTACCCAAAAATGTCGGCCACGGTGGGGCCCTGCGGGATCTGGCCGGATGACCTCGGGCCGTCGATCAAGAACAAGAACTGGTTCGACAACAAGCCTGACTGGAACTACGGCTGCGCCTACCAGCGCAACATGGCGGCAATGGTCGCCAACCCGTCGGATCTCGTGCAGCCGCGATCCGAAACGCCGTCCTATACCACCCGGCGCACGGCATTGTTCGACAAATATCGCAAGGGACAATCAACCGCGATCACGTATCCAGAGGCCGACAAGGCCAAACTCAGCGACACAGGCAAATGATCAGCTACGCCCGACAGACCCAAGAGGAGCAGCCTGACGTCGTGCCGCCGCCGGCCGACGATCACATCGCGCCCGCGCCGCGCGTGTCCGTGCAGGCGTTCTGTGAGACGGTGGAAACCGCCGCGACGGTCCAGGCCGCCGGTGAGGACCGGCGCCTCGGCAAGGCCCATCTGAAGGTTCAGATGGGTGGCATGGCGGCGGCGATCGAGGCCTACCGGTCTGCCCCGACCCCGAACGTCATCATTCTGGAGACGGATGCACGCACCGACATCCTGGCCGGCCTGGATCAGCTCGCGACGGTTTGCGACCCGGGCACGCGCGTCGTCGTGATCGGCCGCGTCAACGACGTCACGCTGTATCGCGAGCTCGTTCGGCGCGGCGTCAGCGACTATGTGCTGTCGCCAGTGACGCCGATCGACGTCGTCCGCTCGATCTGCAACCTATTCTCCGCGCCGGAAGCCAAGGCCGTCGGGCGCATCGTTGCCGTCGTCGGCGCCAAGGGCGGCGTCGGAGCCTCGACCCTGGCCCATAACATTGCCTGGGCGATCGCGCGCGACCTGTCGATGGACTCCGTGGTGGCAGATCTCGATTTGGCGTTCGGCACCGCCGGCCTCGACTACAACCAGGATCCCGCGCAGGGCATCGCGGACGCCGTCTTCTCACCGGACCGGATCGACATCGCCTTCATGGACCGGCTGTTGTCGAAATGCACCGATCATCTGAGCCTGCTGGCCGCGCCTGCGACGCTCGACCGGGTCTACGATTTCGGCGCCGAGGCATTCGATGCGGTCTTCGACACGCTGCGGGCCTCGATGCCATGCATCGTGCTCGATGTTCCGCATCAATGGGCAGGCTGGACCAAGCGGGCGCTGATCTCCGCGGATGATATCCTGATCGTCGCGGCGCCGGATCTCGCCTCGCTGCGCAACACCAAGAACATGTTCGATCTCCTCAAGGCCGCCCGGCCGAACGATCGCATGCCGCTCTACTGCTTGAACCAGGTCGGCGTTCCCAAGCGGCCCGAGATCAATGCGAGCGAGTTCGCCAAGGCGATCGAAAGCCCGCCGATCGCAACGATCCCGTTCGAGCCGCAGATCTTCGGCGCGGCCGCCAACAACGGCCAGATGATTGCGGAGATGTCTCCCAGCCATCGGACGACGGAGATGTTTCTCCAGATCGCGCAGCGGCTCACCGGCCGCAGCGAGACAAAGAAGCCGAAAGGCTCCTTCCTGTCGCCTCTGCTGGACAAGCTGAGGGCGAAGTAAGCACGCGTGGAGTTCTAAGTCGTGTTTGGTAAGCGTAGCGGATTGGACAACGATACCAGGGCCCTCAGGCCGGCCGCGCCGGCGCCCGAGCCGGCGCCGGCTGCACCACGCGCGGCGTCTCCGGCCGTGCCGTCGCCACCTCTGGCTCCGACCCGGCAGGCTCCGCCGCCGCCACCACCGGTTGTCGAGGCCCGGCGTTCGGACAGTTACTATCAGGTCAAGGCGACGATCTTCGGGGCGCTGATCGAGGCGATCGATCTCGCTCAGCTGGCCAAGCTCGACGGCGAATCCGCGCGCGAGGAAATCCGCGACATCGTCAACGAGATCATCGCGATCAAGAATATCGTGATGTCGATCGCCGAGCAGGAAGAGCTGCTCGACGATATCTGCAACGACGTGCTCGGCTATGGCCCGCTGGAGCCGCTGCTGTCGCGTGACGACATCGCTGACATCATGGTCAACGGCGCCGGTACGGTCTTTATCGAAGTCAACGGCAAGATCCAGCGCACGGGCATCCGGTTCCGCGACAACCAACAGCTCCTGAACATCTGCCAGCGCATCGTCAGCCAGGTCGGCCGCCGCGTCGACGAATCGTCACCGATCTGCGACGCGCGTCTCGCCGACGGCTCGCGCGTCAACGCCATCGTTCCGCCGCTGGCGATCGACGGCCCCGCGCTCACCATTCGTAAGTTCAAGAAGGACAAGCTGACGCTCGATCAGCTCGTCAAGTTCGGCGCGATCTCGCCGGAGGGCGCGGAGATCCTGCAGATCATCGGCCGCGTCCGCTGCAACGTGCTGATCTCCGGCGGTACCGGTTCGGGCAAGACCACGCTGCTGAACTGTCTGACCAATTATATCGATCACGACGAGCGCGTCATCACCTGCGAGGACGCCGCCGAGCTCCAACTGCAGCAGCCACATGTGGTGCGCCTCGAAACCCGGCCGCCCAACATCGAGGGCGAAGGCCAGGTGACGATGCGCGAGCTGGTGAGAAACTGCCTGCGTATGCGGCCCGAGCGCATCATCGTCGGCGAGGTCCGCGGACCCGAGGCCTTCGACCTGCTGCAGGCCATGAACACCGGTCACGACGGATCGATGGGCACGCTGCACGCCAACAACCCGCGCGAAGCGTTGTCCCGCTGCGAATCCATGATCACGATGGGCGGCTTCTCGCTGCCGTCGCGGACCATCCGTGAGATGATCTGCGCCTCGATCGACGTCATCGTCCAGGCGGCGCGACTGCGCGACGGCTCCCGCCGCATCACGCACATCACCGAGGTGATGGGCATGGAAGGCGACACCATCATCACCCAGGACATCTTCCTCTACGACATGATCGGCGAGGACGCGAACGGCAAGATCATCGGGCGCCACCGCTCGACCGGAATCGGCCGGCCGCGGTTCTGGGAACGTGCGCGCTACTACGGCGAAGAGAAGCGGCTTGCGGCTGCACTCGATGCCGCCGAAGTTGCGAGCAAGGACTGAGGAGAGACCCCATGAAGCTTCAGGCTCTCGCCCTTGCCTTCCTCGCCGCCACCGCGATCGGCGGCATCGCCTGGGTGTTCCTTTATCCCCTGCTGTCGGGTGAGCGGAAGGCCGAGCAGCGGCGCAGCACCGTCGCCAAGTCCGAGCCGGTGGTCCGACAGGCCGAACGCAGCCAACGCTCGCGCCGCGAGCAGGTCGAGTCCTCGCTGAAGGATCTCGAGGCGAAGGCCCAGAAGCAGAGTAAAGTCCCGCTGAACATGCGGATTTCGCAGGCCGGACTCGACTGGACCGTGCAGAAATTCTGGATCGTTTCCGGTGTCCTCGGCTTCGTCGTCTGCGCCGTTGCCTTCTTCGCCGGTGGCGGCCCGCTCGGCGCGCTCGGGCTCGGCTTCGCCGCCGGTCTCGGTCTGCCGCGTTGGATCCTCGGCTACCTCAAGAAGCGGCGCGAGAAGAAATTCCTGGCGGCATTGCCGGACGCCGTCGACGTCATCGTGCGCGGCATCAAGGCGGGCCTGCCGCTGTTCGAATCCATCAAGGTCGTCGCCGCCGACGCGCCAGAGCCTTTGCGCAGCGAGTTCCTCGGGATCATCGAGACCCAGGCGATCGGCATGCCGCTCGGCGAGGCTTGTGCGCGGCTCTATGAACGGATGCCGCTTCCCGAAGCCAACTTCTTCGGCATCGTCATCGCGATCCAGCAGAAGTCGGGCGGCAATCTCTCCGAGGCGCTCGGCAACCTCTCGAAGGTGCTGCGCGACCGCAAGAAGATGAGCGAGAAGATCCAGGCGATGTCGATGGAGGCCAAGGCGTCCGCGGGCATCATCGGATCGCTGCCACCGATCGTGATGCTGCTGGTCTATCTGAGCACGCCCGACTACATCTCGTTGCTCTGGACCCATCCGACCGGCCAGCTGATGCTGGTCGGCTGCGTGATCTGGATGTCGATGGGCATCCTGGTCATGAAGAAGATGATCAATTTCGATTTCTGAGGTGGACCATGGTCGACATTCTGGTCTCCAAGCTGCACGACCCGCACTTCATGACGATGTTCTTCGCCGCCATCGCGGCGACGGCCACCGTCTATACGCTGATCATGCCGCTGTTCGCAGGCGAGAACCTGAACAAGCGCATGAAGGCGGTCGCCAGCGAACGCGAGCGGATCAAGCAGCGCGAGCGCGAGCGGTTGAACGCCGGCGAGAAGGTCTCGCTGCGGCAGACGCCGAAGCAGCTCATCTCTCGTGTGGTGGAGGATTTCAACCTCACCAAATGGCTCGCTCAGGAGGCGGCCCGCGAGAAGCTCATCATGGCGGGCTACCGCGGCCAGGCGCCCTACATCACCTTCCTGTTCGCGCGCCTGGTGACGCCGCTGGTTCTGTTCGTCGGTTCCGTGCTGTACGTCTTCGTGATCGCGCATCTGCAGAAATCGATGCCGGTCAAGATCGGCATCTGCGTCGGCATGGCCTATCTCGGCCTGCAGGCTCCGATGCTGTTCCTCAGCAACGCGATTTCCAAGCGGCAGCTGTCGATCAAGCGCGCGTTTCCCGACGCGCTCGACCTGCTGCTGATCTGCATCGAATCCGGCATGTCGATCGAGGCCGCCTTCCGCCGCGTGGCGATCGAGATCTCGAGCCAGTCGATCGCGCTGTCGGAGGAGTTCACGCTGACCACCGCGGAGCTCTCCTACCTGCAGGACCGCAAGGTGGCCTACGAGAACCTCGCCCGGCGCACCGGCCTCGAAGGCGTGAAGTCGGTCTGCCTCGCGCTCCAGCAATCGGAGCGCTACGGCACCCCGCTCGGGCAATCGCTGCGCGTGATGGCGCAGGAAAATCGCGACATGCGCATGAACGAGGCCGAGAAGAAGGCGGCCGCGCTGCCGCCGAAGCTGACGGTGCCGATGATCCTGTTCTTCCTGCCGGTGCTGTTCGTGGTCATTCTGGGACCGACCGGCATCAAGGTCGCGGCCATGCAGTAGAGGTAGACCGCTCGCGAGAAATTTCGCTTGCGGTCGCGGCTCTACGCTGGAAGCTAGGCGGAGCATGATCGAGGTCTCCGCCTGATGTCCGACAAGCACCGCCGCGCCGATGGCGCCCGCGTCCTGGCCGATCTGAACGCGCTGCGCGCCTTCGGCACCTACAAGACCGGCGTGCACCGGCCGACCTTCTCCGACGCCCATCGTCAATCGCTCGCTTGGCTCGCCGAGCGCCTGCCCGACGCGCAGCTGACGCCTGATATCGACGGCATCGGCAACGTGCTGGGCACCAGCGCCAAGCCAGGCCCCAAGCTGCTGGCCGGATCGCATCTGGAGAGCCAGAACCAGGCCGGCTGGCTCGATGGCCCGCTCGGTGTCGTCTACGCGCTGGAGGCGGCGCGCGTGCTCAATCCCGATCCGTCCATTGTCGGTGCGGTGGAGGTCGCCTCCTGGTGCGACGAGGAGGGCCATTTCGGCAGCATGCTCGGCAGCCGGTCCTATGTCGGCGACGTCAGCGAGGCCGAAATCGATGCTGCCCGCGACCGCAGCAGCCCGCGTACGATGCGGGAGGCGCTTGCCGAGATGGGCCTCGCCGGACGGCCGCGCCTGCAGGCCGAGCGCGGCCGGCATATCGGCTATCTCGAAGCTCATATCGAGCAGGGCGACACGCTCGAGGCGAGCGGGCTCAAGATCGGTGTCGTCACCTCGATCGTCGGCATCTGGCAATACCGCATCACCTTCACCGGCGAGCAGAACCATGCCGGCACGACGCGGATGGCGGTGCGCAAGGATGCCGGGCTCGCGCTCGCCAAGTTCTGTGTGGCGATCGATGCGCGCTTTCCGGCCGCCTGCGGCCCGCGCACGGTGTGGACCACGGGACGCATCACGCTCGATCCGGGCGCACCGAGCATCATCCCCGGCCACGCCGAGATGCTGTTCCAGATCCGCGACGACAATGCCGCCGTGGTCGACCGGCTCGAAGAGCTGCTGCGTGAGATGGCTGCGCAGGCGTCAGCGGCAGGTCCATGCCAGGTCGCCGTCGAGCGCATCCGGACCGGCGCGCCGGCCATGATGGACGGCACGTCCCAGGATGCGATCGAGGCCGCCAGCCGCGATCTCGCCGCCGGCAAGTCGCTGCGGATGCCGAGCGGCGCCGGACACGACGCGCAGGTGCTGGCCACCATCATGCCGGCGGGCATGCTGTTCGTGCCGTCGATCGGCGGCATCAGCCATCACTGGACCGAGAACACCTCCGATGCCGACATCGTCACCGGAGCCGACGTGTTCGTCGACACCTGCCGCCGCCTGCTGACAGGCGCGACACGATAGGCCACGTCATCAGCGAGGCACGTCGTCAGTCCGGCTGGTTGAGCGCGGCCATCGGCGGATTGCGCGCCTTGCCCTTGCCCTGGCTCTGCCCCTGAATCATCTGCTTGAGATAGGCGACGTTGGCGGCGGCCTCGTCCGGCGGCAGATCGGCCCGTGCGATCTGCTCGGCCTCCGCGAAGCGCCCCTGCAGGCCAACGACGAGCGCGAGGTTCTGGCGCACCCGCGCGTCCGCCCCCTGCGAGCCGTAGGCCTGCCGCAGCACCTCCTCGGCCTTCGGCAGCTCCCGCGTCAGCATGTAGGACAGGCCGAGATTGGACAGCACCGAGGGCTCGCCGGGCACGATCTTCAGCGCGCTATCGTAATAGCGCCGCGCCTCCTCGTGGCGGCCCATCTGGTCAAGCACCGTGCCCTGCACCGACAGCAGCTTCCAATCGGGATTGTCCGGCGAGTGCGCGCGCGACAGCACGTCGAATGCGAGCTTGAAATTGCCGTTGTCGGCCAGCGCTCGGCCATAGGCCGCGAGCACGGTCTTGTTGCCGGCGTTGGCGAGCGTCGCCTGCTCCAGCACCGCAACCGCCTGCTCGCGCTGGCCGTTGTTGCGCAGCGCCTGGCCATAGGAGACCGCGATGGCCGCATCCTTGGGGTTGGCGCGGTAGCGCTCGCCATACACCTCGACCGCGCGCTGCGGGGTCGCGGGCGGCGGCGGCTCGGCCCGACCGCGCAGCGAGCCCGTGACGTCGGACATGGTCTGGCAGCCGCCGAGGCCCGCAGCGACGAGCGCGGTGAGGACAACGGACGCAAGCAGCCGGGGAATGGAAGGCGATTGACGCATGTCACGTGGACTCGAACGAGCGAATTGAACGCGCCAGCAATAAACTGTTAACGCTAACAGCCGGTTAATGGCGCGGCCACGGCGCCATCGTCACATCCGCGTCGGTTTGCGGGCCAGGCGGCCGGCGTGATTGCAGCGGCCTTCAAACTCTGCGAAGTCTGGCTGCCGCGCGCCAGTTAGGGAACCATTAGGCATGCCGTCGATGTTCGAGACCGCCTCCACAACGTCCGCCATCCCGATCACCTTCGTAACGAAGGCGAGCTGGCCGGGGATCAAGGAGAGCCTGTCGGCTGAAGCACGCAACTTCGCCGAGGCCAACGTCTACGCCGCCAAGCCCGGCAGCTATCTGGCGCTGCCCGCCGCCGACGGCCACATCGCGCAGGTGCTGTTCGGCCTCGAGGACGACGACGCCAAGCACCGTGACCTGTTCCGGCCGGGCGCCCTGCCCGGCCTGCTGCCCGCCGGCACCTACCGCTTCGCCAATGCGCCGCATGATGCACGGCTCGCCGCGCTCGCCTTTGCGCTCGGCAGCTACCGTTTCGGCCGCTACCGCAAGACCGAGACGCCGGAGGTCCGCCTCGTTCCGCCGGATGGCGTCGACGCCGCCGAGCTGAACCGCCTGGCCGACGCGGCGACATTGGCGCGCGACCTCGTCAACACGCCGTCCAACGACATGGGACCCGAGGAGCTCGAGGCCGCGGCGAAGCAGGTCGCCGACCGCTTCGGCGCGCGCTTCACCAGCATCGTCGGCGACGATCTGCTGCGCCAGAACCATCCGCTGATCCATGCCGTCGGTCGCGCCTCGACCCGCGCGCCGCGGCTGATCGAGCTCGTCTGGGGCGATCCATCGCATCCCAAGGTGACCCTGGTCGGCAAGGGCGTCTGCTTCGATACCGGCGGGCTCGACCTCAAGCCGTCGAGCAGCATGCTCCTGATGAAGAAGGACATGGGCGGCGCCGCCAACGTGCTGGCGCTGGCGCAGATGGTGATGGATGCCAAGCTCAAGCTGCATCTGCGCGTGCTGATTCCAGCGGTCGAGAACGCGGTCGCCGGCAACGCCTTCCGGCCGATGGACGTGTTTCCCTCGCGCAAGGGCCTCACCGTCGAGATCGGCAACACCGATGCCGAGGGCCGGCTGGTCCTGGCCGATGCGCTGGCGCTGGCCGACGAGGAGAAGCCCGACCTGCTGATCGACATGGGCACGCTGACCGGCGCCGCGCGCGTCGCACTCGGTCCCGATTTGCCGCCGTTCTACACCCAGGACGAGGCGCTCGCCGCGGACGTCGCGCGCTGCGCGGCCGCCGAGAACGATCCGCTGTGGCGGATGCCGCTATGGGCGCCTTATGACTCGTGGCTCGACTCCAAGGTCGCGACCATCAACAACGCGCCCTCGGGCGGCTTCGCCGGCTCAATCACCTGCGCGCTGTTCCTGCAGCGCTTCGTCGAGCACGCGAAGAGCTGGCTGCATCTCGACATCTTCGCCTGGACGCCGTCGGCCAAGCCGGGCCGGCCCGAAGGCGGCGAGTGCCAGGCCGCACGCGCGCTCTACAAGCTCCTGAGCGAGCGCTATGGCTGATCCGCGCCTCACGCCCGCGCGCGGCGACATCGCGGCGAAGCATCTCCAGGGACAGGTGACGGCCGCGCGCTTCGTCGAGGGCGAGGCGCTGGTGGTCGTCGATTCCATCGCGCCGCTACGCCAGCAGCCGTTCTCCGGCGCCGAGCTGGCGACGCAAGCGCTGAGGGGCGAGCGCGTCATAGTCTACGATCGCAATGGCGAGGGCTGGGCCTGGGGCCAGCTTGCAGCCGATCAGTATGTCGGCTGGCTGCCGGAGGCGGCGCTGGCAACGCCGGCTGCGGCGCCAACGCACAAGATCAGCGCACTGCGCAGCTTCGCGTTCCCGGGTCCGTCGATCAAGCTGCCGCCGGTCGCGACGCTGCCGATGGGGTCCGCTGTCGCGGTGGTCCGCGAGGACGCGAGCTTCGCCGTGACGGCCGAGGGCTGGTTCGTGCCGAAGCCGCACGTGGCGCTGCTCGGTGCCATCGAGCCCGATTATGTCGCGGTCGCCGAGCGCTTCGTCGGTACGCCCTATCTGTGGGGCGGCAAGAGCAGCCTCGGCATCGACTGCTCCGGCCTGGTGCAGGTGTCGTTGAATGCTGCGGGTGTGCCGTGCCCGCGCGACAGCGACATGCAGCTCGCCGCGCTGGGGCGCTTGCTCGACGGGGGAGAGCCGCTTCGCCGCGGCGATCTGATGTTCTGGAAGGGCCACGTCGCCATCGTGCGCGATGCTGACACGATCGTCCACGCCAACGCGTTTCATATGGCCACGCAGATCGAGCCGATCGGCGAAGCGATTGCCCGTATCAAGGCGAGCGGGAGCGATGTGCTCGCGATCAAGCGGCTGGATTGACTCGCCTCATCGCGCTGGCGCGTCCTCCCGATGAGGTTTTGAGACGCAGGCTCCCTCCTCCGTCATTGCGAGCGTAAGCGAAGCAATCCAGAGTCCCGCCCACGACTCTGGATTGCTTCGCTGCTGTTCAGCCCGGAGACATAGCTTACACCTGTTCGGGGACATAGTTGACAGTTTTG
>NZ_JAUEUH010000016.1:0-88595 GCF_032485115.1 Bradyrhizobium sp. SZCCHNRI2009 | reverse complement strand
GCTTGACGAATCGAGCCGATTTTGAAGTGTCAACCATCTCCCCGAACACCCGTCAGCTATGTCCCCGGGCTGAACACCGGCCTGCCCCTGCAGGTGTCGCCGGAAAGCTGCTTCAATGACCGGGTTGCCGCCGCAATCCGGAACGGCGATGTCGACGCGGCGATCGTGCAGAGGCGACCCGGATACGGCAAGATGTCCTCCGTCGGTCATCTCTGCAACTCCTCGACTGGAATCGCGCAAGCCGCAAGCCAGTCCCAATAGCTCTCTTGTTGCCGGCTGAACTCGATATAGTGATGCCTCGTTGCGAACACCGTTTCACGATAGGGCCCGATCAGCCTGCCGAGCCAACGGCGCGCAACGGCGAGATCGATGATCGGATCACGCTCCGGCGCCGCGAGGAACGTGGGTACCCTCAGCGTCGCTCCGGTCTCCGCGTATGCGTCTTCGAGATGCACCAGCGTCGACCGCGTGCTGTCCGTAACCTCGCGAAGCATCAGGGCATCCGCCGACATGAAGCGCAGATAGACCTCCTCCTCCGTGTAGTCCTCGTCCTTGAGCGTGACCGCGACTCGGCCAAGACCTCTGCACGCGCGGAAGCGGCCGAGCTTCTCCGGATCATGGCGAGCCCGCTGCTGCCCCAGTGCCGGCGCGCAGAAAATCAATGCCTCCGCGCGCAACTGCCCACTGGTGCATAATCCAGCGAGAACGCTGCCGCCCAGGCTCTGGCCCAGCACCGCCAGCGGCGCATCCGGCACCACTTCCCGCGCGGCCTTTATACCCATCAGATAGTCCGACAGCAGAAGCTCGAGCGTGGCGACGTGACCACGCTCGCCGCCACTCCGTCCCGATCCGCGACGGTCCAGCGCGACAACTGCCACGTCCCTGGCCGCCAGTTGCGGCCCGGTCTCGAACAACCATCCGGCATGGCTCTGGATGCCGTGGATGTAGAACAGGGCAGCTCGGGGCTCGGCAGGCGCCCAGTAATGTAGGGCAAGCTCGGTGCCATCCACCGCCCGTATCCACTTGATCGCCGTCCCCTCCATCTCAGACGCCTCAGGCTGCGGGAGTCGAAGCTGCGGCAACGTCCTTCACTGGAAAGCTCGGATATTCGCCGGCCTCCCACCGCCGAATCATTCCGTCCGCGACGACCTGTGCGAACTCACGCCGCCCTGGTAGCGGCAGCTTCTGACCCGCAAGCATCGCGCGGGCATCCTCCCAGGATTTCCGCCATGCTCCTGCGTCGACCACAGCAGAACCGGGATCTGCCTTGCTGCGCACGCGGATATTCGGGAACCACGGCCGATCGGTCGGTTGATGCGCCGGGTAGTAGCGGAAGTCGAAGCTCCAGCGCACCTGTGCCGTCTTGTTCAACCTGGAGCCATGCGGCGCCTTCTTGTGCAACAGCACGATATCGCCGAACTTGACCGGCAACGGGATGCTGTTCCTCTCAAGGCGATCGATCAGCGCGGCATCCATCGGCCAAGGCAGCAACGTGTCGTCATTGTGCTCGCCTCCCACGACCGCCAGGCATCCGTTTTCCTCGTCGACGTCGGTCGTCGGAATCCAGACCGTCAGCACGGTCGTTTCGTTCGACTGCGGGAGCTGGCCCATCGCGTCCTGGTGCCAGAGGGTCGGCGCGTAGATCGTCTCGCCCTTCCGGCCGCCGAACTGCTGGACCTCTCGCGCCGGCAGCTTGATCCGGCAATGCTGATTCGGGCTTGCGTTGATCTCGGATCCGAGAATGCACTCGACGACATCCAACACCTTCGGATTCTGGAGTAGCGACAACACGCCGGGGCCGACATGAAACTCGCTGTCATCCTGGATGAACGAGAACGGCATGTGCGGCAACGTGATATCGAGCTCGGCAAGCAGCGTAAGCGGAAATCCCGGAAGCTCGACCAGCCGCCTGAGGTGCTCCTGGAACGGCAGCCCGCCATGATCCTCACCGCCCGAGAACAGTCCCTTTGCGCGCCATGTCCTGACTCGCTCCCGCAGCAGCTCGTCGTACTCACGTCTCACGGGAACGAAATCCGCCTCATCCAGAACACCTCGGACAACCAGATATCCCTGCTCTTGGAAGCGAGCGACGTCGGCTGCGTCGAGCGCAGGCGTGCGCGAACCTGATACGGTCATGGTGGCCAACTCCATCTATGGATCGATTCACGTCGATGACGGGATGAACGAGCCTGCCCCGTCGAGCAGCATGCCAATATCGCGAAGGATCTTCAGCCCCGAGGCGTCGCGCTGAAGCCAATGATGCTTGACCTGCGCCGAAGCCACTCCACCGCTGATCTTGTGCTCGGCAAGCCTGGCGAAGGCGCCGGGGACCAGCTTGACTATCGTCAGCGGCGCCAGCCGGCCGCTGGACAGCTTGTCGGCATATTCCAGATTGACCCTGCTGAGCGCTGCATCGATGCGCGTTGCCAGTGTCGCTTGCATCAGCTCGAGCTTCGGCGACCACTCGAGCGCGACAGCGTAGTGAGGCGGCGTGCCCCAGACCGGGAAGCAGCAGAAGTTCGGCGTCCCGGCCGACCCAGATTCGATCGTACGCGACACCGCCGAGAACACATCAGCTTCGGTCAGCTTTTCGCCGGTGAACGAACTACATGCGCCGCTTCTTCCGATGAATTCGAGCCTTGGCACCGCCCCAACCCAGCCCACGACGCGATACACGTCGCCGACGTCATACCGATAGAGACCGTTGGCCTGGGTCATCACGAGCCTGTAGCAGCGCCCGACCTCCAGTTCCTCGAAAGTCAGCGTTTCGGCACTTTCCGATGGAGCGACGTTCTCCAAAATATCATCGACCGGAACGAACTCGTAGAGTCCCTGGGTCACCGCGAGAGGGCCGGCACTGCGGTGCATGTCGACCGGGAGCGTAACGATGCCTTCGGTGCCCGTCGTGCTGAAGGGAAGCCGCGTGGCATCGGGGACCAGGCGATCAAGCCAATTCTCGTAGAGTTGCGCCGACGCGCTGTTCCAGCAGACGATGAGCGACAGATTGGGCCACAGATCCGAGAGAAGCAACTCACCGCCGCGCAATTTGAGCTGCCCTTCCAGGCGGCGCGCGAGGTCCTGGCCGCCCGCAGCCGAGGCGCTGCCCCTGACGTCACGGATCAGCCGCGTTGCGAATTGCCGCAACGTCTCTGCCAACATGATGATCTTGCTCGGGTTCACCGAAACAATCAGCCGCACGTCACAGAATGCCTGCATGCACAGCCGCTGATAGAGCCGCTCGGCATATCCGTCGGGATCGCTCTCGCATGAGAACCAGGGCGCGCCGTACCATGGCGGCAACCAGTCGGATTCCCCGAGCGGCTCCGGCCGCTGTGTAATGCTGTAGACGGGAAATCCATGAATGCTCTGCCTCGCCGTCTGCGGCTCCCATGACAGATCCAGCACGTTCTCAACCTTCGGCGTATCGAGCCGGAGCATCCTGAAATAGAGGCCCCATTGCGCGTAAAGCGCCGGTCCGCGATAGGCGAGCCGCCAATGCCGTGTCGTCGGAACCAGCTTTGCTTGGCCGGTGGTTCCTGACGTCTTCAGGAACGCATAGGGATCGTCCCGCGTCAGTACCTTTCGCTCTCGGGCAAGCTGTCGATCGATATACCCCCTGAGCTGGCCGTAACTGCGGATCGGCACTGCCCGCCTGAATTCATCGAAGCTGCACACACCTGCGAGCGCGTGCTCCCGCTCGAATGCCGTTCCAGTCAGTTCGCGCAACACATCGTGGAAGACGGTCCCAACGGTCGCATGCGGAGATTGACAGATCAGGCGCTGACGATCGAGCGCCGCCTCACTCTGTGCGCAAAAGCGGGCCATGCGGCTCACGTCGTCGGCGGCGCCTCCGACGCTCGTCGTTCGGACGCCGGCCGTTCCACCATGCTGGATGCGGGAAACTCGACTCTGTTCTGTGGAGAGGTCCTGCATGATGTCCGACCTATCTTCATTTGTAGATCACCGCCGTCTCGCAGGGATTGATACTGACGGCTCGCGCAAAGCGTCAATTTAGATTTCCTGTCCCGGTTCTAGAAATTCTAAAACGACCTTCGCTTCGCAGTTTGGCAATGTCCTGATCTCAGCAGATCGGACGGATGCAATGATACAATTGATGGACGTCTACGCGATTGCGATGCCGATGCGCCGGACATTCGTTCATGCAACCATGGCACGCCACGAGAGCGACGGCATTCTTGTCTGCGTCGACGTCGATGGCGTAACCGGCTATGGCGAAGCAGCTCCTCGTCCCTATGTCACTGGCGAAACCACCGCGACCGTTCTGAAGGCCCTCGCCTCTTGCGCATTGAACGAACTCGATGCGCAGATCGACTGGCGTTCGCTTCAGACCGTCGTCGCAAGCCTGAAGGCTCTGGCGCTGCCGAAGATGCTATCCGTCGGTGGTCGGCTGTCGCCCGCTGCAGCCTGCGCCTTGGAGACCGCCCTTCTCGACGTGGCCTGCCGACTCCACGGCCGACCGATGGCTTCTGCATTGCACGCCGCGGGCCTCGGCGAAGACATGTTACGACCCGTGCCTTGCGCCGTTTCAGCCGCTCTGGTCGTCGACCTCTCGACCTCTCCGGAGGAGATGGTCGCGCGCGAGTTTGCGCTCGCGAACGGCATCAAGCACGTCAAGCTGAAAGTCGGAGCGGATGGCGATCAGGCAGTGGAACGCGTGAGACGGTTTCGCGACCTGATTGCGCCATCGATCTCGCTTTCGGTGGATGTGAACGCGGCTTGGACCCTGCCACAGGCGATTGCCGCCTGCCGGCAGTTGCAGGGTCATGGCGTGGCATGGCTCGAGGAACCGCTGCGGCCCAGGGACTGGGCGGGCCTCCGGCAATTGCGCGAAGAGGCTGGGATCCCTTTGATGCTGGATGAATCATTCGTGGACGAGAACGATCTCGCCACGGCGATCGACCAGCGCGCCTGCGACCTCGTCAATATCCGCGTGTCGAAATGTGGTGGCCCACTTCGAGCGGCAGGCCTGGCCGATACGGCGTTTCATTCCGGCCTCGGCTATCAGATCGGCGTCCAGGTTGGCGAACATGGTCCGCTCTGGGCCGCGGGACGCGCGCTCGCGACATCGCTACGCAACGCCAGCGCGTGCGAGGTTGGGCGCGCAGACGAATGGTTTCCTCGCGACACGACGATCCCACCCTTCCCGATCGATCGCAAAACCTATCTTGCGCCGCCACTGTATGGCCACGGACACGGTCTCGTTCCGGGACCGGCGTTGTGGGCGCACGCAAGGCACGCCTTTTCGCATGTCGCGACAACACCTCGTTCCGCTCTCGTCGAGGCAGAACGGCGCGTCACAACTTGGAACGCTGAGGCTCGGGGATGACGACATCGTTGATCGAACACAAAATGGCCCTGGTCACCGGTGCGGGCGCCGGCATCGGCGCAGAGGTCGCGCGCCGCCTTGCAGATGCGGGAGCGCGGCTCCTGCTGGTCGACAAGGACACGACCGCACTCAACTCCATTCGCCGTCAAATCGGCGATCACCGTGCCGCGTGCCTGCCGATCGACGTCACCGATATCGCAGCCGTCAGCGACGCCATCCAATGTCTCTCGGACGCACAGCGTCCGGACATCCTCGTGAATGCCGTCGGAGGAGATGCGAACTCCATCCTGCTTGCGGACCTCGATGAAACGTACCTGGAGACCTCGATGAGACACAATCTGACGAGCGCCTTCACCATGACGCGTCTATGTGCGCCAGCGATGCGTCAGCGACGGTGGGGTCGCATCGTCAACTTTGCATCGATCGCCGGCCGCACCTACTCCTACTTCAGCAACGCCGCCTATGTCGCGGCAAAGGCGGCCGTCATCGGGCTCACCAAGCAAACGGCCTATGAGCTTGCCCCCGACGGCGTCTGCGTCAATGCAGTCGCGCACGGCCCGATCGCCACCGACCGCATCCAGGCAGCCTGGGCGAAGCATAGCCCTGAACGGCGGCGAGCGATTACCGAACGCATTCCGATCGGGCGACTGGGCACTGTGGACGAGGCAGCTGCCGTTGTGATCCATCTGTGTTCGCATGAGGCGGGTTACACCACCGGGACGGTGATCGACATCAATGGGGGGCTGTTCATATGAACTGGACGACCACGGAACGAACGACGACGGCCGAGCGGGTCGCCGGCCCATCAGCGGACTACGGGTTGGGCGGCAAGGTCATCATCGTCACCGGCGCCAGCCAAGGCATCGGCCGCGCCGCCGCGCTGGCATTCGCGGCCTGCGGAGCTCGTGTCGTCCTGGCGGGACGGCAGACCGGCTCCTGCGAACAGGCGTTGGCCGCGCTACCGCCAGATCAAACGATGATCGTGCCGACCGACGTGCGAGACGAGCAGAGCGTCGCGCGTCTCGTCGACATGACCGTCCGCCGGTTTGGTCGGCTGGACGCTGCGTTCAACAACGCAGGCACGTTCGGCAATTTCGTTCCGCTGCACGAGGACGATAGCGACAATTTCGATCAGGTCGTCGGGACCAATCTGCGCGGAACATGGCTTTGCACCAAGCATGAGATTCGCGCGATGCTGGAGTCAGGCGGTGGCGCGATCGTCAATTGCGCATCGGTCGCGGGGCATATCGGACACGCCCAGAGTGCCATTTACAGCGCAACCAAACATGGCGTCATCGGCCTCAGCAAGTCGGCCGCACTTCAATACGCGCGCCGCGGCATTCGGGTCAACGCAGTGAGCCCTGGCAGCACGGACACGCCGATGCTCAGGAGCATCTACCCGACCGAGGAGCAACTGAGCGCTCGCGGATCACGCGCGCCACTCGGCCGGATCGGACAACCGGACGAGATCGCACAGGCTGTTCTCTGGCTCTGCTCTCCCATGGCTTCCTATGTGACAGGGCAGACCGTGGTGGTCGATGGCGGCGTAACGGCCGGCCAGGCCTTGGTGGCCGAACGCAAATAGCAGCCGGGAACGCATATCAATGGAGGAAGCACCGAATGTCAGTCATCCTGGGCAGCGGCGATTTCCGCTACATGGTCACCGAGGGGTGGGGCGAACTGCCGGACGGCTGGTCTTATGGCGACGTAGCCGCGGTCGGCGTCGACCAGAAGGATCACGTCTACGTCTTCAACCGCGGCGCGCATCCCGTGATCGTCTATGATCAGGACGGCCGGTTTCTCCGGTCCTGGGGTGAAGGCCTGTTCTCGCGTCCGCATGGGCTGCACATGGGACCGGACGACACGATTTTCCTGACCGACGACGGCGATCATACCATCAGACAGTGCACGTTGGATGGGAAGGTTATGCTCACGATCGGAATTCCGATGCGGCCGTCCCCTTACATGAGTGGAGAGCCGTTCCATCGTTGTACGCACACGGCTCACTCGCCGAACGGCGACATCTACGTGTCCGACGGCTACGGCAACGCATGCTGCCACAAGTTCTCGCCATCGGGGAAACACCTCATGTCATGGGGAGAATCCGGCAGCGACCCGGGTCAGTTCAACATCGTGCACAACATCTGCTGCGACGCGGAGGGATGGGTCTATGTTGCGGATCGGGAGAATCACCGAATCCAAGTGTTCGATGCGAACGGTCGCTACGAGACTCAATGGAACAATCTCCATCGCCCATGCGGACTTTACATGCCGCCGGGAAAGAAGCAGCTCTGCTACGTTGGTGAGCTCGGCCCCTCGCTTCCTGTCAACAAGAATGCTCCGAATCTCGGACCCCGCGTGACCATCGTCGACAACCGTGGCGGGACTGTCGTCCGGCTCGGCCATTTGCATGCCGGCGAAGCGCCCGGTCAGTTCATCGCACCGCATGGTGTTGCGGTCGATTCTCACGGAGACATCTACGTTGCCGAGGTGTCGAATGCGGTCTGGCCGTCCATCAAGCCGCCACTCGAGCCGCCGCGGGAGCTGCGCTGCCTGCAGAAGCTGACCAAGCTTTCCTCTTAGCTGGAATGCGTGCAGTTTTCTCCTCCATTGAGGCACAGCGGCTATTTTGCCGGTTGGCAAACAAGCGCGCTCCGCACAGATGGGCGATATCAGCCGCTGCCGGCAACTCAGGTCAAGGTGCCGGCTGTCTGCGAAGGGGCACGTCTCCGCATTTGAATCTGTGAGTTCATCGTGAGTCCCCGGCGACGGCCGCCTTGCGCCGGAGCTGACGCTTGTTGAAGCCATAGGACTAGTCCCGGAACTAGTCCTATGGCCAAAGCGGAAGTGGAAGTGATCACGTCGGAGCGGCGACGGCGGCATTGGTCGCGGGCCGACAAGGAGCGTGTCGTTGCTGCAGCGCTTCAGCCGGGCGCGACGATCCTACGAGTGGCGCGAGCGTTCGGGGTGCATTCCAGCCAAGTGTTCCGCTGGCGCCAGCAGCTGTGCGGGAAGGAGACGCCGCCGCCCGGCTTTGCCGCCGTGACGATCACTGCCGATCCGCACGCGCCGGCTGCCCGTACGCAGGGGCTGATCGAGGTCGAGATCGGGGCGGAGGCGAAGATCCGGATCAGCGACGCGGCGGATGCCGCGACGGTGACGGCGGTGATCGCGGCGCTTCGGGCGGGCTCGCGATGACGATCCCGATCCTCTCCGGCACCCAGGTCTGGCTGGCGACCGGCCATACCGACATGCGCAAGAGCTTCGACGGTCTTGCGCTGCTGGTCCAGGAGACGCTGAATCGCGATCCGCATGGCGGCCATCTGTTCGTGTTCCGTGGCCGCAGCGGCGGGCTGATCAAGATGCTGTGGCACGACGGCCAGGGCATGTGCCTGTTCGCCAAGCGGCTGGAGCGCGGCCGATTCATCTGGCCACAGCCCGTGGATGGAGCGGTGGCGATCACGCCGGCACAGCTCGGCTATCTGCTCGAAGGTATCGACTGGCGTCATCCGCAGCGGACGTGGCGGCCGGAAGCCGTTGGCTGAGCGCTTGAACGTGACGAGGCTGATGCACGCAGGACGGAGCTGTGATTCCATCTCCTGCGATGATCACAGCCGATTCACTCCCCGATGATGTCGCGACGCTGAAGGCGCTGGTGCTCGCTGGCCAGGCCGCGCTCACCGAGGCGACGACGGCCCAACTCGCGGCAGAAGCCAAGGCGCGCAATCTGGAAGCCGAGGTCCGTGCCCGGGCGCTGCTGATCGAGCAGATGAAGTTCACGATCGCCAAGCTCAGGCACGAGCTGTACGGGCCGTCGTCGGAGCGCGCGTCGGTGCTCGAGCAGCTCGAGCTCGAACTCGCCGATCTCGAGGAGGCCGAGGATGAGGCTGCGGCGCAGATGGCAGCCGAGCGGGCCAAGGCCGAGAGGGTCGACGTACGTCCGTTCGAGCGGCGGCGCCCGGCACGGCGGCCGTTGCCCGAGCACTTGCCGCGCGAGCGCATCGTGCATCCTGCGCCGGCCTATTGCCCGTGCTGCGGCGGCGACAGGCTGCGCAAGATCCGCGAGGACGTGAGCGAGACGCTGGAGCTCGTGCCACGGCAGTGGAAGGTGATCCAGCATGTCCGTGAGAAGTTCTCCTGCCGCGCCTGCGAGGCGATCACGCAGCCGCCGGCACCGTTCCATCCGATCGCGCGCGGACGCGCGGGACCGCGCCTGCTGGCGCACATCCTGTTCGCCAAATACGGGCCGCACCTGCCGCTCACCCGACAGAGCACGACCTTTGCGCATGAGGGTGTGGCGCTCGACGTCTCCACGCTCGCCGACTGGCTCGGTGCAGCGGCTGCGACCTTGATGCCGCTGGTCGATGCGATCAAGGTGCACCTGCTCGCAGGTGAGCGCATCCATGCCGACGACACCACGGTGCCAGTTCTCGCCAAGGACAAGACGCGCACCGGCTGGGTGTGGACCTATGTCCGCGACGGTCGTCCCTTTGCCGGGCACGCGCCGCCAGCAGCTGTATTCTACCGTACCGGCGCACATCCCGAGACGCATCTTGCCGGCTATGCCGGGCTGATGCAGGCTGCATCGGCCAAGGCTCGGAGATACGACGGCGCAACACGATTGATCGGTCAACCCACACTCCGAGTCGCAGATCCTGCACTCGCGCGTAGCTCAACCGAGTTCTTCGCCGGAGTTCGCTAGACTACGATCAGTGCCGAAATCGCCTTTGACTTTGCTGACAAAAAGCTCGATTGCGGCACTCAGCTCGACTGACCGGCACGGTTGAACGTAAGCCATGTCAATGGCTTGGTGTTCAACCGGCGAGCCGCTTTTATCTTGCAGCTTTAATCGGCCGGATGTAACCGTCCGGTCTGCACACCTTCCCCCTCGTGTGTTGTCGTTCCATTTCGAGTTCTCTGCTGCTGTGGAGAATCTCCGGTGGGATCCAAACATTTCGAGAACAGAGCTCGCCGCGAATGGTGGTCGCTGCACATCGAAGCGTGGCGTCGGAGCGGTCTCGGGATCCGCAAATACTGCCAGCAACAACGTCTGACCGAGAACACGTTGCGGCGTTGGCTGAAGCGGCTGGCCGGCAACGAGACTGCGCTTAAGCTTGAGAAATATCAGACGGAATTGCGCCGCGAGCGCGCCCGGGAAGAGCGCGAAAAGGCGCTCCGAAAGCAGAAGCAGCGCAGGTTCACGATCACCTCGGATGTACGCAATCGAGCGTCCCCGGCGTTCTGGGCGATGCATGTCGAGGCGCTGAACTGGAGCGGGATGGAACTCCGCGCCTACGCCGCGGCGATGCAGCTGTCGCCGCATTCGCTGCACAAATGGCGCGACCGACTGGCCACCGGCGAGGTCACGATCGACTGGCGCGCCCATCTTCATCCCTCCGCCCGTCCGCCCGTTAGCACTAGTGCTAGGAACTCACAGCCCGAACGCCGCTTGACAGCCGCTGAAATCGGCGATCCGGCCGCGACCAAAACGCCGGCCCGCCGCTTCTTCAGCGACGAAGAGAAGCTCGCGATCGCCAGGGAAACCGAGCTACCAGGCGCCAAAGTCTCTGCCGTCGCTCGCAAGCATGGGATTGTCACCGGGCTGCTGTTCCGCTGGCGCGCGCAGTTCGGCATCGCGCAAAAGAAGCGCTCCAAGCTCGCCCGTGTTGTGCTGCCCGACGACATGCCCGCCGCACGCGCCCTGCGCGATCTCGTGCGTCCACCGGAGGGCATGATGGCCGTCGACCTCGCTGACGGACGGCGTGTCTTCGCTCCCGCCGGCAGCGATCCGGATGCGGTGCGGGCGCGGATCGAAAGCGGAGAGACAGCATCATGATGTTCGTTCCTGCAGGCGTGAAGGTGCACCTGGCCCTCGGCTACACCGACATGCGGAAGGGCATGGACGGCCTCGCAATGCTGGTGCAGGACACGCTGAAGAAGGATCCGTTCTCCGGTCATCTGTTTGCCTTCCGCGGCAAAAAGGCATCGATCCTGAAGGTCCTGTTCTGGGACGGCAACGGGCTTTGTCTGTTCACCAAACGCATCGACCAGGGCGGCTTCGTGTGGCCGGTGATGGCGGGTTATGATGGCTCGATCACGCTCACGCCGGCGCAGCTCGCGATGCTGATCGAAGGCATCGACTGGCGCGCGCCAGAGCGCATCTGGAAACCGGCGATTGCAGGATGATCGACAAAAACTGGTGATGAACTGAGCTACGATTCTTCTACGAATCAGCATGTTCGAGTACCATCGGACATGCAGCTCGATCTCACCAATCTCCCATCCGATCCTGAGCTTCTGCAGCGCCTGGTGCGTGACATCGCGGCAGCCATCGATCACCGCGACACCGAGATCGATCGTCTCAAGTCCATCATCAAACAGCTGCAGCGAATGCAGTTCGGCCGCAGCTCCGAGCGCATCGACCCCGACCAGCTTGCACTCGGTCTGGAGGATCTCGACAGCGACGTTGGCCGCGTCGAGGCAGCGCAGCCGAAGTTCACACCGGAAGCCAACTCTTCGCCGCGACGCCGTCCGCTGCCCGATCATCTGCCACGCGAGGACGTTCTGCTCGACGTGCAAGACCGGGTTTGTGGCTGCTGTGGTGGAGCTCTCCATCTGATCGGCGAGAGCGTCAGCGAGATGCTGGATTGGGTACCGGCGCAGCTTCGCGTCGTGCGCACAACCAGACCCAAATACGCCTGCCGAGCCTGCAACAAGGTCGTGCAAGCCGGCGCGCCGGAGCGGTTGATCGCTGGCGGTCTGGCGACGCCGGCGTTGCTCGCGCAGGTGTTGATTAGCAAGTACTGCGATCACCTTCCGCTCTATCGGCAGTCGCAGATCTTCGACCGTCATGGCGCCGATCTCTGCCGCTCGACGCTTGCAGGCTGGGTTGGCGGCGCATGCTGGTGGCTCGAAGCCTTGCACGAACGGTTGTGCAAGAACGTGTTCGCCTCCAACCATCTCTTTGCCGATGACACGCCGATCCCGGTACTCGATCCTGGCCGTGGGCGAACCAAGACGGGACGGCTCTGGGTGTACGCGCGCGAGCAACGGCCGTGGAGCGGACCCGAACCTCCGGCGGCCATCTACCTGTTCGCACCCGACCGCAAGGCCGAGCGACCGGTCGCACATCTTGCCGCCTTCAAGGGCATCCTGCATGTCGACGGATATGCCGGCTTCGAGCAATTGGCCGACAAGGAGGGCATCACGCTCGCGGCGTGTTGGAGCCATTCGCGACGCAAGTTCTACGATGTGGCCGAAGCCACCGCGTCTCCCGTGGCAACAGAAGCCCTGCGCCGGATCGGCGAGCTCTATGCGATCGAGGCGCGCATCCGCGGCCAATCGCCTGACTACCGTCTTGCCGAACGCAGGACCTTCTCCAAACCGATCGTCGACGCGCTGAACGTCTGGCTCGATGCGCAGCTCCGCCTGGTCTCCGGCCGCAGCACGCTCGCTGAAGCGATCCGCTATGCGCTCTCGCGCTGGCACGGCCTGACTCGCTTCCTGAACGATGGCCGCGTCGAGCTCGACACCAATCCGGTCGAGCGCGCCATCCGCCCCGTCACCCTCGGCCGCAAGAACCACCTGTTCGCCGGTAGCGATGGTGGCGGCCAACGATGGGCAGTGGTCAGCTCGCTGATCACGACGTGCAAGCTGAACGACGTCGAGCCCTATGCTTACATCTCCGCGAGTCGGCCCAGGGATGGATCGTCGAGGCCGCGTCGAAGAAGCGCAACCGAAGGTCACACCGGAAGCCAACTCTTCGCCGCGACGCCGTCCGCTGCCCGATCATCTGCCACGCGAAGACGTTCTGCTCGACGTGCAATCATGCGAGCGGACATGACGGCGGCGTACTTGGACTACGGTGACACGAAAGAGCTCGCACGTGCTGTGCTCCGAGGAGAAGCCCCTCGTCCGACGGGCTACCACGGCACTGGAAGAGCTCGCGAGCCAATCTGGTCAAAGACAGCTATTGACAATTTCATCAAGCCGGATTCCGATTCGCCTAGTCGAGAAGACTTGGCATCCCTTGTATGAAACCACCTCGCACCACGTTGAAGTTGCCGCGCTATTGCCGGCGCAAGCCGTTGAAGAATGGGCGATGGGCTTACTTTTTCGAGCCACCGACCTGGTCGCGCAAGCAGGGCTGCGAGATCAAAGCTGAGGCATTAGGCGAGGATTACACGGCTGCAGTAGAGCGAGCCGAAACGGTCTTGCTTCCAGCATTCGACAGCTGGCGCTCGCGAGGACTGACCGACCTTGGTCCGCCTTCGCTTGTCCCAGGGACGTTTGATTGGCTGGTGAGCATCTTCAAGTCGCACCAGAAATGGAAAGAGATCGATCACAAGACCCAACGACTTTATGATCAAGGCTTGTCGCTCTTCGCCAACCATATGCTCAAGGATGGGACTCGAGCGGGCTCAAAGCAGATCGGTCAATTCACGAAGGGCTTCGTGGACGCTGTCTATGCAAAGCTGCTCGTTGTTGAAGAAAGAGACAAGGACGGCAATATCATTCATCGCGAACGTCGGCGTTTTGCGAACGCCGCCATGGTCGCTTGTCGGCGAGCCTGGTTCGTTGGCCACCGCGCCAGGGAGAAGGACGTCCCAGCCATCAACCCGTTCTCTCGCATGGGCCTGAAAGCTCGTGCGCCAAACCAAGCAGCACGAGAGACGCCAACCGCCACATGGGAAGAACTCGTCGCCTTTCGTCGAAAGGCGAACGAGATGGGTTATCGTTCGGTTGCGACCGCCGCTCTTCTCAGCTGGGAATGGCTGCAACGCGAGGAGCACGTCTTCGGCGCGTTCGAGATTTCCCACTACCGGCCAAAGGAGCGTCCGAACAGTGTCAAGGTCGTCCACCCCAAGAATGGGGAGGAGGCTTGGTGGCCTCTGTTCGACGACGCAGGCGAGACGCTGTTCCCCGAGTTGATGGCCGAGCTCGATGAGATCAAATCGAGAATGGCGGCGGGCCTGATGTTTCGGCGCGATCACCAAAGTCGCCGAGGGAGCGCGCTCGTGCCCTGGATCACCCAGCGGCGAGATCTGCGGTATCTGCGGGCCGTGGTCAAAAAGATCATCAGAGCCGCGTCTCTGCGAAGCGAATTGTCCTTCA
The DNA here is from genome assembly GCF_032485115.1 of Bradyrhizobium sp. SZCCHNRI2009. Classification (NCBI taxonomy): domain Bacteria; kingdom Pseudomonadati; phylum Pseudomonadota; class Alphaproteobacteria; order Hyphomicrobiales; family Nitrobacteraceae; genus Bradyrhizobium; species Bradyrhizobium sp. SZCCHNRI2009. The sequence goes on along the minus strand of NZ_JAUEUH010000016.1, from coordinate 74,134 downwards.
CTTCATTCCGCCACGGCGGCTTCACGGAAGGGGCAGACAGCGACCTGACAGACGCTGAGTTGCGTGCCGCAGGCCGACACAGGTCGAGTCGACAACTGCCAACCTATGCGAAGCGGACCCGCAAACAGTTGATCTCGGGGTCAAAAAAGCGCCGGGAGGAGCGAACAAAAGCAGCCGGTTTGTCGGAATAGCCGCTGACCGCTTGTCGGAATGACTTGGCCGACTCTATCATAAGTCCTTGAAAGGCTTGGTGGGCGCACTAGGGCTCGAACCTAGGACCCGCTGATTAAGAGACACGCTATCGCGATTGATTTCTCAAGAGATTTTTTCCAACTGCGCCAGTTTCCGGCCATTGCAGATCAATAGCTTACGGGAAGAATTCCAACTGCGAGTGCGGCTAGAGGTCCAGAACGAGCGTGCGCGTCCTGGAGCCTGAGCAGCAGATCATGATCGCCTTGTTGGAGGCCTGCTCTTCCTCGCTCAGATATTGGTCGCGATGGTCCGGTATTCCTTCCAGCACCCGCGTCTCGCAGGTGCCACAGACACCCTCGCGGCAGGCGTAGTTGGGTGCAAGGCCGGCTTCGAGGAGCGAATCCAGAATGGTTTTACCCGCTTCCACTGCGATGGTGCGATTGCTTCTGGCCAATCTGACCTCGAAGCCACCCTCGAGCACCGGGGTCTCCCTGGCCTGGAAATACTCGACGTGGACGCTATTTTGGGGACGGTCGGCAGCGGCGGCCTCGAACGCCTTCAGCATCGGCGCGGGGCCACAGCAGTACAGATGAGCTTGCGCGGGGACTCGTTCGACGATCGACGCTAGGTCGAACATCCGCCCCGATCGCTCGTCGTCGACGTCGACATGCAGATTGAGATGGACGTTGGGCCGCAAGCTGCCGATTTCATCGAGAAACGCCGCGGCAGCACGCGTCCTCGCGGCATAGAACAGGTCCCAGCGGCGTCCCAGACATTCGAGCCGGCGGACCATCGACAGCAACGGCGTGATGCCGATGCCCCCGGCGATCAGGACCGATGAATCCGCATCTTCGTGGAGCGGAAAATTGTTCTTGGGAACCGAAACCGTCAAAACGTCTCCGACCCTGACATGATCGTGGAGGAAGCTCGACCCGCCCCTGCTCGCGGCGTCCTTGTTGACCGCGATCACGTAACGATGCCGCTCGCGCTGGTCGTTCAACAGCGAATAGCTCCGGATCATCTTGTCCGGCAGGTGCAGATCGATGTGACTGCCGGCCGTGAACGGATCGAGCTCGCCGCCGTCCGGCGGCACCAGCTCGTAGGAATTGATGCGTTCGGCCTCGTAGGTGATCCGCTTGACGCGAACCGGGATGACACGCTCGGTCATGGCGTCATCCTCCGCCAGTTGAGAGGACGTCCTACTCACATCTCGTATCCGAAATCGGCGCCGAGCCTGGCCTGCATGAACGGCGCGCCGACGTCGACCCAGGAATCCTCCGGAGGAAGTCGCAAGGACACGGCTCGCACCATGAACACGTCGGGGTCAGCCACGCCCTTTGGCTTGGTGCCATGATCGCGATAGGCGCCCAACGCTTCGAGGATGAAGCGGCGCGTCATCGCGATGCCGGTATCGCTCGAGCAAAGATTTTCTTTTGTCCGGTCGAAGATCGGTGAAACGCCGCTCTGGCAGGCACCGTCCTGCACCCACAGCCCGGGCAAGCCCGAGAACCAGGTCGAGCGCTGGGACTCGTAGTCGAATTGGAAGCCGTTCTGCGGATTGTACCTGGTCCAGTATCCGGCATAGGGGACCGTCACGGGATGCTGAACGAGCGCGTTGCGACTGGCGTGTCCGCTTTCGCGGCCATTGTGCCCTTCCGTGAAGATCTGCCGTGTCTTGGGGCGGAGCGGCTCGGAAGGATGGTATGAGAACATGATGCAGAGCGTGTTCTCGTCGTCGATCGGCACCCAGGCATGCCCGCTGAGATCCGGGAACGGAGACAGCGGCGGGACAAGCGTGTAGAACGGGAGCATGAACTGGTTCACGCGCCAGTAGAGCGTGTTGGCGTCGTAGTTGCGACGCGCAGCGATGCTCATCCCGAAATCCTGCTTGATGCATTCGAAGGTTGGGCGAAGGTCCCGCTTCTGGATCCACGCACTCGTCGTGCCTTGGGCGTCCAGGCGGCCATGGAGCAACGGCGCGTGCGCCGAATCGATCTCGCCTTCCACGGCCTGCAGCCAGTTGCACTCCTGGACGCGCAGGCTGACATGCACCTGCTCCTGCGGCAGGAGGTTCCATTCCACGTTCGGAAGCGGCGGCGGATCGGCCTGGTCGGGGCCCATATAGGTCCAGATCATGCCGTTGCGCTCGCGGCATTGGTACGCCTTGATGCGCACCCGCTCCTTGAGACGGCTACGCACCGGCTCTGCCGGCATGTCCGTGACGGCCCCCGTCACGTCGAACTTCCAGCCGTGATAGACGCATCGCAGCCCGCAATCCTCGTTGCGGCCGAAGATCAGGGGAGCGCCCCGATGCGGGCAGGCCTGGTCGACAAGGCCCACGCGCCCCTCGGAATCCCTGAAAGCGACCAGATCCTCGCCGAGCAACCGGATCCGCCGCGGCTGGCCGTCCTGCGTCAGATCGGCCGAAGGCAGAAACGGAATCCAGTAGAGACGGAAGAGTTCGCCAAGCGGCGTGCCCTTTCCGACTCTCACCAGCCGCTCATTGTCTTCTTGTGAGAGCATGACAGTTCTCCATTCGAATCGATGGCATCAGGTCGCCGTTATGGGTTTGCCGCGGTGAGCAACGGAGTCACGCGCTCCAACAGGCCAAGATCGTGTACGGTCCAGAGTGGATCGCATGTCGCGAGCGGTTGGCGCGGTATCGGAGGTTGCTGGCCCTGCTCGACCAGGCTGACGATGATTTCGATCCGTCGCCGTTCGAGATCCCGGAGCGCATGTTCGACCACCGCGCCTTCCGCCGCGCAGCCCGGAAGTTCCGGGTAAGCGAGGCGGATCAGCCATTGTCCGGGCTCCCTCTCCACGGCTTCCGCTTCGAGGAGATAAGGGATCGCCAGCAATTCGCGCAGATGCAAAGTGACCTCCCTGGTTTGCGGCCACGCGCCTTTCAATTGATACGTATACGTACTAAATATCCGATCTCTCTGCAATGGTGTGAATTTCAAAACCTGCGCTGCATTGCGGCAGGGTTGAGCTCATTGGAACAAGCTGTTAACCGCTGGATCACGGCCGGGTGCCATAGCGAGATCGAAACCGGATGAGCGTAGGCAAACGCATGGAAAAGGATTCGGCGGGGGAGCTTGCGCGCACCTGGCAATTGGAAGGCGGCATCGGCTTTCTGTTGCGGCTGCTTGAGGCCCGGTATGACGGTCTTTATCAGAGCCTGACCCGGCAGAGCGACATCACGCCGCGGCAGTTCGGCGTGCTCATGGCGCTCTATCAACAGGGGCCGATGACGGCGTCGGTTCTCGCCGACCGCATCAGTTGCGACCGGAATACCCTCAGCGAGATGCTCAAGCGCATGGCCGGGCGGCGGCTGGTCTCGAAGAAGACCAATCCGGAAGATCGCCGTTCTATTCAGATCCAGATTACCGCCAAGGGTGAGGAAGCTTTGCTTGCGGTCGTCCCGGCGGCGGCCGAGCTGCAGGACATCGTGCTTGCGCCTCTGAGCAAGAAAGACCGCGCACACTTCCTGAAATGCATGCTGGCCATTGCCAAAGTTCAGGCGCCTGCCTGTTCGTCGACGTCGGATGATTGAGTTTTGCACGCATACACCGCGTGCGTCAGGCTACAGCGACGCGTTCGCGAGGAGGCCCGCCTGCGATGATCGGCAAACCGGTCTGCTCACGTAACAAGGATGACTCACCACCCGCTGCTCCGGCTTTGAGCATGACGTTTATGCGTGGTTGGGTGCATGCCGGATCCGGGCCGACATCGAGCATCGCCGGACGTCCGCTCGACAGGGCGCGCCGTACGGCCTGCCCGTCGTCCGCAGCGCGTGTGATGGTCTCGCGCTCCAGCAGGTGTCAACGGTGGCCGTGCCGCTGCGAGTGATCAGGAGAAGCACCGCAGGTGAGCCTTTTCCGGGCAATGCGTGCGCATTCGGAAAACTTTGGAGAGCGCAGAGCCGCCGACGTTCCGGCTTTGGCTCCCGGTCTGCAGGCTGCAAGTTGGCAATATAATGCACGTTATGTGAGCTTGGCGCCTAACCAGCGGCCCACCTCCTCCTAGACAATGCATCATTGTGCAGCTATTATGGTCCAACCATTGATTCAATGCGTAGGGAGCGTCTATGGCGGCCATCACCCGAAAGCTTGCGAACGGAAAGGATTTCATCGATTTCCAGACGGAGCCGTCCCGGTACCGCCATTGGAAGCTTTCGGTGGACGGCGAAGTCGCGACGCTTGCGATGGATGTCGATGAGAATGCGGGCCTCTACGAGGGCTATCAACTCAAGCTGAACTCCTATGATCTCGGGGTCGATATCGAGTTGGCCGACGCTCTGACACGGCTGCGGTTCGAGCATCCCAATGTCAGGGTCGTGCTGCTTCGCTCGGCCAAGGACCGGGTTTTCTGCGCCGGCGCAAACATCCGGATGCTGGCCGGCTCGGAGCACGCGCACAAGGTCAATTTCTGCAAGTTCACGAACGAGACCCGCAACGCAATGGAGGATGCGAGCGAGCACTCGGGCCAGCGCTTCATCACCGTCATCAATGGCACGGCGGCAGGGGGCGGCTACGAGCTCGCACTGGCGACCGACCGCATCATTATGGTCGACGACGGCTCGACCGCGGTGTCGCTGCCGGAGGTGCCGCTGCTGGCGGTATTGCCGGGCACCGGCGGGCTCACCCGTGTCATCGACAAGCGCATGGTTCGCCGCGACCACGCAGATGTCTTTTGCACCATCGAAGAAGGCATCAAGGGCCGCCGCGCGGTACAATGGCGACTCATCGATGAGCTTGTCTCGCCGTCGAAGCTCGAAGAACGCGTGCAAGCGGCGGCCATGGAGCTCGCCGCGCAATCGCCCCGGCCAAACCCCACTCAGGGCGGCGTGAAGCTGGTCGCGCTGGAGCGTAAGTTTCGCGCCGACGGCATCGACTACGGTCACATCAAGCTCGACATCGACGCTGCCCAGCGAATCGCGACCATCACGATCCGCGCGCCCGACGGGACGCCGCCGTCCGCGGCCGAGGAGACGGTCGAGCTCGGCGCGCGCTTCTGGCCAATGCAGATCGCGCGCGAGCTGGATGATGCGATCCTGCACTTGCGCAACAACGCCTATGAGGTCGGCACGATCATCTTTAAGACGGAAGGTGATCCCGCCGCGGTCCGCGCGTATGACGCCCTTCTCAACGCATACCACGAGCATTGGTACGCTCACGAGATACGCCACTACTGGAAGCGCGTGCTCAAGCGGATCGATCTGACCTCGCGCACGTTGGTCACGCTGATCGAGCCTGGATCCTGCTTCGTCGGCACGCTGGCCGAACTGGTCTTCGCGGCTGATCGCTCATACATGCTGGCGGGCCGGGTTCAAGGCAACAACCGGACGTCCGCCAAGGTAGAGCTCACCGCCGCGAATTTCGGCTGCTATCCGATGTCGCACGGTCTGACACGCCTGCAATCGCGCTTCCTCTCCGAGCCGGGCAAGATCTGCGAACTCAAGCAGAAGTCCGGCTGCCCAATCGAGGCAGACGAGGCTGAAGCACTCGGGCTCGTAACCTTTGCGCTCGACGACATCGACTGGAGCGACGAACTGCGCGTGTTCCGGGAAGAACGCGCGAGCTTTTCGCCGGACGCGCTCACCGGGCTGGAAGCGAACCTGCGCTTTGCCGGTCCAGAGACGATGGAATCGAAGATCTTCGCTCGCCTGACCGCTTGGCAGAACTGGATCTTCCAACGCCCCAACGCGGTCGGCGAAGACGGTGCACTTGCGCGTTACGGCACCGGGATCCGGCCGGCCTTCAGCATGCAGCGCGTCTGACCCGCCCGCTTTCATCAACCAAAAAGGAGACGTTCGTGCTCGAAAACCTCAACGTGGACTATTCCACCCGTATTCCCAACAACGTCGGACTTGTCGAGGACAGGACTGTGCTGCGCGCCCTCGAAGGCTGGCATCCTGGCTATATCGATTGGTGGAAAGATATGGGTCCGACCGGCTTCCAGGAGTCGCTGGTCTATCTCCGGACCGCGATCTCGGTCGACCCGAAAGGCTGGGCCAAGTTCGACTATGTAAAAATGCCGGAATATCGTTGGGGCATCCTGCTCGCGCCGAAGGAGGAGGGGCGGCAGGTCAACTTCGGCCAGCATAAGGGGGAATCGGCCTGGCAGGAGGTGCCTGGGGAATACCGAGCGATGCTGCGGCGCCTCATCGTGATTCAGGGTGACACCGAGCCGGCTTCCGTCGAGCAGCAGCGTCACCTGGGCGCAACCGCTCCCTCGCTCTACGACATGCGCAATCTGTTTCAAGTCAACGTCGAAGAGGGCCGACACCTCTGGGCGATGGTCTACCTTCTGCACAAATATTTCGGCCGCGACGGGCGCGAGGAGGCCGATGAGTTGCTGCGCCGCCGCTCCGGCGACGACAACAGTCCGCGCATGCTGGGTGCATTCAATGAGACAACACCCGACTGGCTGTCGTTCTTCATGTTCACCTTCTTCACTGATCGTGACGGCAAGATGCAGCTCGAAAGCCTCGCGCAATCCGGCTTCGATCCGCTGTCCCGCACCTGCCGCTTCATGCTCACGGAAGAGGCCCATCACATGTTCGTCGGCGAGACAGGTGTCGGCCGCACGATCCAGCGCACCTGCGAAGCCATGAAGAGTGCCGGCATCCAAGATCCCCATGACATCACCAAGATTCGGAGGCTCGGCGTCATCGACCTGCCCACGATCCAGAAGAAGCTCAACCTGCACTACTCGCTTACGCTGGATCTGTTCGGCGCCGAGATATCGACTAATTCGGCCAATTTCTACAATGCCGGGCTGAAGGGCCGCTTCCAGGAGACGAGGATTGACGACGATCACCAGCTCACGAACGCAACCTACCCGGTGCTGAAGCTGGTCGACGGGCGGATCTCCAACGTGGACGAGGCCGCGCTCACCGCGCTCAACATGCGGCTGCGTGACGACTACAGCCGGGATTGCGCCGGCGGCGTCGGGCGCTGGAACAAGATCATGGAGAAGGAAGGCATCAAGTTCCGTCTCGAACTGCCGCACGTGGCATTCCATCGCAAGATCGGCGAGTTCCGCGACGTCCATGTCTCGCCCAGAGGGGTGATCATGTCGGACGCAGATTGGGCGAAGGCACACAAGGAGTATCTGCCCTCGGACTCAGACGGCGCGTTCATCGCGTCGCTGATGGAGCCTGCCTTTGAGCCAGGCCAGTTCGCAAGCTGGATCGCGCCGCCGAAGGTTGGCATCGACAACAAGCCGGGCGACTTCGAATACGTCCAGATCGCCGCTTGATCCGTTCAACCCGGCCGTCCCGCGCCATGCGGACGGTCCTATTTCCTGCTCGGGCCACCATGAATGCGCCGCTCAAACAGCATTTGATCGATCCGGAAATCTGCATTCGCTGCAACACCTGCGAAGAGACCTGTCCGGAAGACGCGATCACTCATGACAACAACAACTACGTGGTTGATGCGACGAAGTGCAATTTGTGCATGGATTGCATCCAGCCGTGTCCGACCGGCTCGATCGACAATTGGCGCATCGTCAGGTCGCCCTACTCGCTCGATGAGCAATATTCATGGGGCGAGCTGCCGAAGCAAGGGGAGCTGACCGGCGGCGACGACGGCGAGGCAATCGACTCCGAGGTGTTGGCCCTGCTCGACCAGGCCCATACTGGCGTTGGCGGCAAGTCCGTCCCTCCCGCAAGCGCAGCCAAGCCCGCGGTCAATCTTTACCAGAGGAACCACGCTGCTGTTGCGACCGTCACGGGCAATTTTCGCCTTACGCACCAGGATTCCGATGTCGACGTCCATCACGTGATCCTCGACTTCGGCGAGGTGGCGTTTCCGGTTCTGGAAGGTCAATCGATCGGTATCGTGCCTCCAGGCGTGGATGAAGAAGGCAAGCCACATCGCGTGCGGCTCTATTCCATCGCGAGCCCGCGGCACGGCGAGCGGCCGAACACCAACAATCTCGCGCTGACCGTCAAGCGCGAGCCGAATGGGCTCTGCTCGAATTACATCAGCGATCTCAAGAAGGGCGATCAGGTCAACGTGACTGGACCGTTCGGCGCAACCTTCCTCATGCCGAACGATCCCTCCGCCAACATCATCATGATCTGCACCGGCACCGGCTCGGCCCCGTTTCGCGGCTTCACGGAGTGGCGGCGCCGATCCATGCCCAGCGCTCCTGGCCGCATGCTGCTGTTCTTCGGAGCGCGGCGGCCGCAGGACCTGCCGTATTTCGGCCCATTGCAGAACGTGCCGGAGAGCCTGCTAGGCAAGCGCTTCGCATATTCGCGCATTCCGAGTGAAGAGAAGGTCTATGTGCAGGATCTCATCCGGCAGGAAGGAGCGTCTCTGGTAGCCCTGCTCTGCTCAACCGCGACCCATATCTATGTCTGCGGTCTCAAGGGCATGGAACAGGGCGTCGATGCCGCGCTCGACGACATCTGCCGCACCGCCAATCTGCGCTGGCGCGAGTTGCGCGACGCGATGCGTACCGAGGGGCGTTATCACGTCGAGACCTATTAGTTGGCCTGCTCTGTTCGAGCAGCAAGGAGCAATGATGACTGAAAATCTCCAGAGTTACCTCGGCGGACGTTGGCGGAGCGGCAGCCAAGGCGGAGCGTCACTGTACGATCCGATCCGGGGTACCGAGCTTGCGCGGGTCGGCAATACTGGACTTGACGTCGCTGACGGCTTTCAATTTGCCCGCGACACCGGTGCCGCCGCACTGCGCAGCCTCACCTATCGCGAACGCGGCGGATTGCTCGAAGGCATCGTCAATACGCTTCAGCGCAATCGAGACGCATATTACGAGATCGCACAAGCCAACAGCGGCACGGTAAGAAGCGATTCGGCAATTGACATCGATGGAGCGATCTACACGGTCTCGACCTATGCGAAGCTGGCAGCATCCCTCGGTGATGAAAGATTTCTGCTTGATGGGGACGCTGCCTCGCTCGCCAAAGATGCGACCTTCCAGAGCCGTCACATCCTCGTGCCAACACGGGGACTCGCTCTCCTCATCAATGCGTTCAACTTTCCGGCCTGGGGTATGTGGGAGAAGGCTGCTCCCGCCCTTCTCTCAGGCGTCCCCGTCGTCGTGAAGCCGGCCACCGCGACGGCATGGCTCGCACAGGTGATGGTGAAGGACGTCGTTGAAGCCAATATCCTCCCGCCGGGAGCGCTCTCGATCATTTGCGGTGGATCTACAGGGCTCCTGGACGCAGTCGATCCGTTCGATATCGTCTCTTTCACGGGATCGGCGGAGACTGCGTCTGTCATTCGCTTGCATCCGGCAATCTCAGAGCGGTCGGTCCGGATCAACGTCGAGGCGGACAGCGTCAATTCCGCCGTCCTCGCCGAAGGAGGCGCATGCGGAGATGCCGCATTCGATCTTCTGGTCAAGGAGGTCGTTCGGGAGATGACCCAGAAGTCGGGACAGAAATGCACGGCGATTCGTCGCATTTTTGTGCCAGAGCGGCAATATAAGCCCGCGGCTGACGCCATTTCGCAACGATTGAGCAAGATTACTGTTGGCAATCCCCGCAACGCTTCGGTACGGATGGGCGCGCTTGTCAGCCGAACCCAACTTGCTGCTGTGCGGCACGGGCTTGATCGTTTGCGCCAGGAAGCCAAGGTGCTGTACGACGGGGAGACTCACGAGCTGATCGATGTCGATCCGGCCGTGGCATGCTGCGTCGGCCCGACCTTGCTAGGCTCAGGCGATGCGGACGCGGCCAATCTCGTGCATGAGCTCGAGGTGTTCGGACCGGTGGCGACCTTGATACCTTACCGAGACGAGGCTCACGCCTTGAGCCTCGTGCGGAGAGGGCAAGGCTCCCTGGTCGTTTCTTTGTATGGCTCCGACGTGACCAGACTGTCGTGTCTTGCGACCGAGCTCGCAGACAGCCACGGCCGTGTTCACGTCGTCAGTCCGGACGTCGCCGAGGCTCACACAGGCCACGGAAACGTCATGCCTCAATCCCTGCATGGCGGCCCAGGGCGCGCTGGAGGCGGCGAAGAGCTCGGCGGCGCGCGTGCGCTCAACTTCTACCACAGGCGCTCCGCAATACAGGGCTCCAAAGCAGTGGTTGCCACCCTGAGCCGCTGAGCCGCAGATCACTTTCGGAGCGACCATTGCCGTGCCGGCTGCTCAGATTGCGGTGGCTGCGCCTCTCCGCGCTGATGTGTACGCTCGGCTTAGGATATTGACGTGCCCCCGCGACAATCGCCGGCATGGGTCTGGCGCCGTTTGTGGTGACTCGGGTCTCCTGAGCTTCTTGCGGGCGGGGACGCGTCGCTACGGCACAACCTGCCGAGCCCCAAGCGTCCGCTCCACGGTCCGACTTGTCATAATGACGTCTGGTGGATATATTGGTCCAACCATTGAGTTTAACCTGAGGGAGAACCGCTATCGTGACCTTCACCGAGGAGCAGGTCGCCTTTCGCGACAGCGTGCAGAAAGTCGTTGCCAGGCATGTGGCCCCGATCGCGGCCGAGATCGACGAGACCGATCGCTTCCCCGAGGAGATCGTCAAGATTTTTGGTGAAATGGGGCTGATGCAGCTCTGGGTGCCCGAGCAGTATGGCGGTCCCAACGGCAATCTCACCATGATGTGCATCGCACGGGAGGAGATCGCGAAAGTCTCGCCGGCCTGCGCGTCGATTGCCGGCCTCAACACGATGTTCATCATGCCGTTGCTGCACTTCGGCTCAGAAGAGCAGCGCAAGCGATTCCTCCCCATCATTGCGGAGGGCGGCGTCGTCACGGCCATCGCCATTTCCGAGCCCCAGGCGGGATCGGACGTCTCCGCCCTCAATACGCGGGCTCGCAAGGACGGCGACAGCTACGTCATTAACGGCAGGAAACAGTGGTGTAGCTACGGCGTTGCCGCCGACTACATCGTGCTGATGGCGCGCACCAGCGACAGCCCCGGCTCGGACGGCATCAGCGCATTCATTCTCGAGCCGAAGAAAATGCCGGGCATCAGCTTCGGTCGCCATGAACGCAAGATGGGTTTCCGCGGGGCGCCAAATACGCCGATCTTCCTGGACAACGTCCGCGTACCCGTCGAAAACCTCGTCGGCGAGGAAGGCAAGGGCTTCAAGGCCTCGATGCGCGCGCTCGACCTCAATCGGCCGACGATCGGCGCCCAATGCGTCGGCCTTGCGCAAGGCGCATTCGAAGCGAGCCTCGCCTACGCCAAGGAACGAAAGCAGTTCAAGAAGAGCATCTCCGAATTCCAGGGCGTCCAGTTCATCCTGGCAGACATGGCCATGCAGATCGAGGCGGCGCGTGCGCTGGTCTACGAATGCGCCCGCGCCGGAGACGCCGGCGACTGGAAACGCCTCAACGTGCTCGCGAGCATGGCCAAGTGCTTCAGCAGCGACATGGCGATGAAGGTGACGACCGACGCGGTGCAGGTCTTCGGCGGCTATGGCTACACCATGGATTATCCGGTCGAACGGATGATGCGTGATGCCAAGCTGACCCAGATCTTCGAGGGAACGAACCAGATCCAGCGCCTCGTGATCGCGCGCGAACTGCTTCGATAGCCGCCAAATTAGGAAACGCAGACCTGGAGGAACACCCTTGAGCCGCGCATCGGTCCTGACATCGTGCTCTCTGATCGTAGTCACTCTCCTGTCGCTCTCTGCCGCGCATGCCCAGAAGACTTATGATCCGGGAGCCAGCGACACCGAGATCAAGCTCGGTCAATCGACGCCGCTCAGCGGCCCGGCCTCCGCGTTTGGCGCAGGGGCTGGACGGGCGGTGCTCGGCTATTTCGAGATGCTCAATGAGCGTGGCGGGATCAATGGACGCAAGATCAGCTTCACCCAACTCGACAACGCCTACAGTGCGCCGAAAGCCGTCGAGCAATCCCGAAAGTTGATCGAGGATATCGGCGTCCTTGCCGAGGTCGGTACGATCGGGACCGCGCCGAACGTCGCCATCCAGAAATATCTCAACTCCAAGAAGGTGCCGCAACTCTTCATCACGGCGGGCGGACGCCGCTTCAACGATCCGAATCAATTTCCCTGGACCGTTCCGCTCTATCCAGACTTCGAGACCGAAGGCCGCGTCATGGCCAAATACATCCTCACAGCGAAGCCGGAGGCAAAGATCGGCGTTCTCTACCAGAACGACGATTTCGGGAGGGACTATCTCAAGGGTCTGCGCGCGGGACTCGGCGCAAAGGCGTCTCTGATCGTTACCCAGGTGTCCTACGAAGTTTCCGACCCAACCATCGATTCCCAGGTCGTTCAGTTGAAATCCGCCGGCGTCGACACGCTGATCGAACAGTCGTCGGCCAAGGCCGCGGCGCAGTCGATCCGCAAGGTGCATGAACTGGACTGGCATCCGCTGCACATCATCGGTGGCTCGACAGCCTCAGTCGAGACCGTGCTGAAGCCGGCCGGCCTCGACGCCTCCCGCGGTCTGGTCACCACGCAATTTCTCAAGCAGCCGGGCGATCCGGCTTGGACAGACGACGATGAGGTCAAGGCCTATAAGAATTTCCTGAAGAAGTATGCGCCGTCCGTCAATCCCGACGATTACTCGGTGCTCGTCGCCTACATGAACGTCAACGCGCTAGAGGCCGTCCTGAAGGCATGCGGCGACCAGTTGACCCGGGAAAATCTGATCAGGCAGGCAACATCCCTGCACGGCGAACGGTTGCCGATGATGCTGCCGGGCATCACCATCGGCACCAAGCCCGGCGACTACACGCCGTTCAGGACTCTGCGCATCGCCGTTTTCGATGGGACCAGTTGGACCTTGTCCGGCGAGCCGATGACGGCGGATTAAAAGCCGGTGGGTCGCGTCTCGTGCGCGCCCCACCGCAAGTTTCGCCTTCGTCTTTCGGCCCCCCTGAATGCAGAGACGCCAAGGGAGCGACGAAGGCGTAAGGTCAAAGACTGATGTGGAAGCCGCCGTTGACTCCGATGTGCTGGCCTGTCGTGTACGAGGACGCATCGGAGAGCAGGAAGCATACGGTCCGCACCACTTCGTCCGGTGTTGCCCAGCGTGCAAGCGGGATCTGCCCCAAGATACCATCGCGGAATTTCTCGCCGCGCACGACCTCGGTCATCGGCGTTTCGACCACGCCAAAGCAGATCGAATTGGCCCGGATGTTGTATTTGCCCCACTCCCGGGCTGCGGTCATGGTCATGGCGAGCAGTCCGGCCTTGGCGGCGGCATAGTTGATCTGGCCCACCGATCCCTTTCGCCCCGCGTCAGACGAGACGTTGACGATGGCTCCTCCCGAGGCGTCGCCGTCCTTCGCGCGCTGCACCAGATGGCGTCCCACCGCCTGCAACCAGAGGAACGCGCCGGTGAGATGAACGTCGATGACCTCCTGCCATTGATGCATGCTCATCTTTTCGATCAGCGCGGGGCGAATGATGCCGGCATTGTTGACCAGTCCGTTCACCGAACCGAACCTGTCGACGGCATCTGCGACGGTGCTTGCCGCCAGCTCAGCGTCGGTGACGCTGCCGACGACCTTCATCACCCGCTCCGCAGGAAAGCCCGCCAAAGCCGGCCCTAGCGCCTCGCCGTTGAGATCGACGGCCACGACATTTGCCCCAAGTTCGATGGCCAAGTCTGTCGTTGCCTTGCCGATCCCCTGCGCGGCGCCGGTGACGACGATCGTCCGGCCTTGTAGCGACACCATGTTCTTCGTCATTCGCAGTTCCTTAGTCTCCGGTGAAGTCCATCATCTTGTACGTGCCGTCCGGCCGTATCAGGTCGTGGCCCAGCCATGGCTGAGGACCAGCGCGTCGCGCTCGACGACCCGCGCCTGAAATGCGATGCGGTCGTCGAGGCGCCAGCATTCGAGCCGGATCGTGTCCCCAGGAAAGACCGGCGCAGACATGCGCGCCCGGATCGTCTTCAGCCGTGCGGGATCTCCGTCGCAGAAGCTCTCCACCAGGCCGCGACAGGCAAATCCATAGCTCGCAAGCCCGTGCAGGATGGGCTTCTGGAAACCGGCCTTGCTGGCAACCGCGGGGTCTATATGCAGAGGGTTGAGGTCTCCCGACAGACGATAAAGTACCGCCTGGTCCGGGCGCGTAGGCAAGGTGACGACGCGGTCCGGCGTACGATCCGGGACGGGCGGCGGAGCGGCGGCGGGTTCATCGCCGCCGGAAACTTGTGAGAAGCCGCCATCGCCGCGCAGCAAGAGCACCTGCTCACTGACGGCCACCAATCGTTTGTCCGTTTCGTCCCACAGTTCCTTCTCGACGTACATGATGGCGCCCTTGCCCTCGCCCTTGTCGACGAGCCGCGCGACACGACTCTTGCCGACCAGAATTCCGCTCGAAGGAAGCGCAGCATGCATCTGCACGGATTGCTCGCCATGCACCATTTTCGCGAAATTGATTCCGAGCTCCGCATTGTCCCTCATCCAGGCACCCGGCGAGGCTAGAACGGTCGCCATGGTCGGAAGTGGCACGAGATCCTTCTCGTAGACGAGGCGCAGTTGCCGCTCGTCCAATGGGCCGCTCGCGGCACCGACACCGAGCGCGTAGAGAATGGTGTCTCTCGCCGTGTAGACGTGGCGGACCTCGCTGGAACGCCAAGCCCGCGTCTTTGCATAATCAACCATCGCTCCCCCGGGTCTGGTCCCCCGCCAAGAAACAGATACAGCCTTGGTCTTTGGTTGAACCAATGATATACAGCCCGCCGGTCGTGGTCAACGATGCCCTATGCAGATGAGCGGCCACGGGCTGACGCGAGCGCGAGAGACCTGATGAGTATTCGAAGAAAGGCCTGCATAGCAGGCGCCTATGAGCACCCGACCCGAAAAGCACCGGATAAGACGGTCGCCCAGTTGCACGCTGAATGTGCGCGCGGAGCCCTGGAAGATGCTGGCCTGCGCCTCGAGGATGTCGATGGCTATTTCTGCGCAGGCGACGCGCCAGGACTCGGCGCGAACAGCATGGCGGATTATCTGGGACTGCGGCCCCGCCATGTGGACAGCACCGACACCGGCGGGTCCGCCTATTTGATTCACGTCTCGCATGCCGCCCAGGCGATTGCCATGGGCAAGTGTAACGTGGCTCTGATCACGCTCGCGGGGCGGCCGCGAAGCGAGGGATCAAGCGGCGTAGCGCCACGACTCGTCGGCGCGGGAACACCCGACGTGCCCTGGGAGGCGCCTTATGCTCCCGTGACGGTCAACATGTATGCGCTGGCGGCGGCCCGGCACATGTACGAGTACGGCACGACCAGCGAACAGCTGGCATGGATCAAGGTCGCGGCCGCAACCCACGCGCAGTATAATCCGAATGCGATGTTGCGCGATCAGGTCTCGGTCGACGATGTCCTCGCCTCGCCGATGATTTCCGATCCCTTGCATCGCCTCGACTGCTGCGTCGTCAGTGACGGCGGTGGTGCCCTGGTCGTCGTCCGCCCGGAGATCGCGCGCTCGCTCAAGCGACCCGTCGTCAATATTCTCGGCGCTGGCGAAGCGATCAAGGGTCAGTTGAACGGGCAGGTCGACTTGACGTTTTCGGGAGCAGCATGGTCCGGTCCTCGCGCGTTCGAGGAAGCCGGTGTCAAGCCTTCCGACATCGACTATGCCTCGATCTACGACAGCTTCACCATCACCGTGCTGATGCAGATCGAAGATCTCGGGTTCTGTGAGAAAGGCAAGGGCGGAGCTTTCGTTGCGGATGGCAATCTGATTTCCGGAGTAGGCAAGCTGCCGTTCAACACCGACGGCGGCGGACTTTGCAACAACCATCCCGCCAATCGCGGGGGCATCACCAAGGTCATCGAGGCCGTCCGCCAACTGCGCGGCGAAACCCACGCCAAAGTGCAGGTCCCGGATTGCAACCTTGCCCTCGCCCAAGGCACAGGCGGCTTGCTCGGCTCGCGCCATGGCAGTGCCACCCTGATCATGGAGCGCGCGTGAGATGACGACGATGTATCAGGACCGCCCGCTCGGCCTAGCGGTGCACGACCCCGCAACCGCGCCATTCTTTGCCGCAACGGCAGTCGGGGCGTTCCGCGTGAAGGTCTGCGTTTCCTGCCGCAAGCCGCATTGGTATCCGCGGCCGCTTTGTCCCTATTGTCTCGGAGACACCGAATGGAGCGATGTCACCGGCAAGGGTGAGATCTATAGCGTCAGCGTCACCCGCCGTGCCGGCCCCACACCCTACGCGATCGCCTATGTGCGGCTCGACGAGGGCATCACGATGTTGAGCAATATCGTCGATTGCAATCTCGATTCGCTGCGCATCGGGCAACGTGTCCACGTCGTATTCAAGCCCGCGGAGGACGGGACGATGATCCCGATGTTCGCCCCGGAACAGGGCTGACGAACGGCCCAGGAGCAGCCTCATGGCGCTTGACCCAAAGCTTCGGCGAACGCTTTCGTTGCCCGCCGTTTGCGCACCGATGTTCCTTGTCAGCGGCCCTGATCTCGTCCGCGAGGCCTGCAAGGCGGGCGTGATTGGCGCCCTGCCACGCCAAAACGCCCGCTCGTTCGACGAATTCGCTGAGTGGCTGCGCACGATCTCCGCGGATTTGCGCGAACACGCCGCGCAGGCGCCGGGACCGGTCGGTCCGCTCGCCGTGAACCTGTCTGCAAAGACGCCGGAAGACCAGATCGGGAGTCACCTCGATCTGTGCGTCGAACAAAATGTCGACATCGTCATCACCGTCGGCGGCAATCCCAAGATCATCGTGCAACAGGCGCATGATCGTGGGATAAAGGTCTTCCACGACATCACCAGCATCCCGTTCGCCGAGCGCGCCATGGCCGCCGGCGTCGATGGCCTGATCTGCATCGGCGCTGGAGGCGGTGGCCACTCCGGCACGATCAGCCACCTCGCATTGGTCCGCAAGGTCCGCTCGATCTTCAACGGAACGATCGTCATGGCCGGCGCCATTTCCGACGGCGCCACCATACGCGCGGCAGAAGTGCTCGGTGCCGACCTAGCTTATCTCGGGACCAGGTTCATCGCTACGAAGGAGTCGCTGGCGCCCGACGAATACAAGCGCATGATCGTATCGCAGACGTCCGCAGACCTGATTTATACGGAGAAGGTTGCCGGCGTCGCCGCGAACTGGCTGGCCGCGTCGTTGCGCGCTGCGGGCCTCGATCCGGACGCCTTGCCCGACCCGATGGGCAAGGGCATGCGGCACGACCATCTGCCTGAGAGCGCAAAGCCCTGGAAGAACCTGTGGAGCGCAGGTCAAGGAATCGATTTGATCGACGAGATTCCGACCGTCGCGGATCTGATTGTGAAGCTGAAGCGGGAATATGCGGAAGCTTGCCAGATCCCCGCCATGGTCTGAGGTACCTTGCAGGACGATCTCCGGGCGGCCGCATCACCTCTTATGGTGATTTCCTCAAAGCCCGAGCACCTGCTTGGCGATGATGTCGCGCTGGATTTCCGAACTCCCGCCGAAGATCGTGTTGGCGCGGCCGTTGAGATGACGTGCCACCACGCTTAGCAATTCTTCTGGGATGATCGGCTCGTCATTGAGAGCATGGAGAGGACGGCGCCTTTCCTCCACCAGTGCATTTTGCCCGATCATTTCAACTCCCACGCGCGAGATGGCCTGGTGGATCTCGCTCGCACGCAGCTTGAGGACCGACGACACCGGTCCTGGATTTTCGCCTCTCTGCAAGGCTGACAACACCCGCAGCTCGAGGAACTCCAATGTCTGGACGTCGAGTTCGATGTCCGACAGTTTGGTCGCGATCTCCGGGTGCGATATCGCCTTGCAAGACAGGTCGGAGTTGGCCAGTTCCCGCACCTTCTCAAGCGCATGTCTCAGTTTCGGCGAGTTGATTCCGCCGCCCCGCTCGAATTCCAGCAGATACTTGCCGCACGTCCAGCCCCGTCCCTCCTCGCCGACGAGATTGGTCACCGGAACTTCCACACCGTCGAAGAACACCTGATTGACGTCATGGTCGCCGCTGATCATCGTGATCGGGCGAATCGTGATGCCGGGCGACGCCATGTCGATGAGCAGGAAGCTGATGCCGTCCTGTTGCCGCGGTTCATCGCTGGTTCGAACCAGCGCGAACATGCGGTTTGCGAAGTGCGCGTGCGTTGTCCAAATCTTGGTGCCGTTGACGATGTAATGATCGCCATGGCGAACGGCGCGTGTCGTCAGCGAGGCAAGGTCAGATCCCGAGCCAGGCTCCGAATAGCCCTGGCACCATCGATCTTCGCCGCTGAGGATGCGGGGCAGGTAGAACTTCTTTTGCTCCGGGGTCCCGAAGCGCATCAAGACGGGTCCGACCATCTTGATGCCCATGGGAGATAGCTGCGGCGCGCCTGCTGCGGCACACTCGGATTCGAAGATCCATCGCTGCCTCGCGGTCCAGCCGGGGCCGCCATGCTCCTTAGGCCAACCGGGTGCGACCCAGCCCCGCTCGTGCAAAGCCGTTTGCCATGGCGCGACGATGTCGGGATCGGAGAAGAAGGAGACATTGAGAGAACTGGCCCGCCGCAGTTCGGGCGAAAGACGGGCCGCGATGAATGCCCGCACCTCATCTCTGAAGCACAACTCATCGGGCTTGAGCAATATCGACATGACTGATCTCATTCAGATCGGGAGTTGCCAAACAGCTTGGCGTGACGCTGCAGATGGTAGTCCACGCTGCCAAAAAGCGCTTCGAACGCCAACAGCCGTTTGAAATAGAGTCCGAGGTCGAGCTCGTCCGTGACGCCCATCGCACCGTGAAGTTGCACCGCCTGCTCCGCGACACTCCGTGCGCAGCGGCCGATTTTGGCCTTGGCTCCGGATGCGGCGAGCGATCGCTGCGTCGGACCGGCATCGGCACCCACGAAAAGAGCCGCGCGCGACGCCATCGCTCGGGCTTCCTCGCATTGCACATACATGTCGGCCAGCCTGTGACGGATCACCTGGTTGGCCCCGAGCGGCCGACCGAATTGCTTGCGCACCTTCGTGTAGTCGAGCGTGGCGTCGAACATGCTTCGCATCATGCCGACGGCCTCGGCGCAGAGTGCGGCAATCGCCCGATCGACGACACCTTCGATCGCCGGCAGCGCATCCCCGCCCCCTCCAAGCCGCGCATCCGGCGGAAGCCGAGCCTGTTCGAATGTCAGCTCCGCGACGCGGCCCCCACCTAGCCGTGGTGCATCGCGCAGCCTCAGCCCCGCGGCATCCTTCGGCACCAGGAACAGAACAATTCCAGCCCCCTGCGCATCGGGCAAGCGCGCCGACACGATATGGGCGTCCGCAGACGCTGCGTCGAGCACGGCGATCTTGCGGCCGTGGAGCATCCAACCCTGCTTGTCGGTCTGCGCCACAGTGTGGACCTCGGAAAGGCCTGCCCTTGCATCCGACTCGTAGTGAGCGAACGATAGCAGACGCTCGCCGTTGATGATGGACGGCAGCAGGCTTGTCCGCTGCCCGTCCGTGCCGCATTCCGCAATCAGGGTCCCAGCCAGCAGCACCGTCGAGAGATAAGGCTCGGTCGCAAGCCCGCGGCCGAACTCCTCCATCAGGATCGCGACCTCGACGGGTCCTGCGCCAAAGCCGCCAACCTCCTCCGCAAACGGAAGCCCGAGCCAGCCCAGATCGGCGAACTTGCGCCAGTTCTCGCGCTTGAATCCCATAGGATCCTGCATCGCATAGCGACGTGCCGCCTGGTCGTACTGTTCAGCGATAAACCGCTCGGCGCTATGGCGCAGCATCTGCTGCGCTTCGCTCGGCGTCAGATCCATCCTTGAGCTCCATTCATGTCGCCCGCCAATCTCGGTTTCCGGGCGCGCAGATCGACCATCGCCTAATAAAGTCGCGAGAAGCGGATCGGAAGCCGCTTCAAACCGCCGACGAAGGATGTCTCGGTCCAGGCCGGCTCGCCAGCAAGTTCGATCCCGTCGACGCGCGAGAGCAGTTCGCGCATGAAGGCGATCATTTCGACCTTGGCGAGATATAGTCCGAGGCAGGCGTGAATGCCGAAACCGAAGCCGACGTGGCGGTTCGGGGTCCGGTCGGCGACGAATGCGAAGGGAGACTCGAAGGCATCCTCATCCCGATTTGCAGAGGGATAGGCCAGCAGCAGATGATCGCCTTGTTTGATGGTCCTGCCGCGCAACGTATAGGTCTCCGTCGCGGTCCGGAAGAAATGCTTCACCGGAGATACCCAGCGCACCATTTCCTCGACAGCGGCAGGAATAAGATCGGGATTTTGCTTCAGCTTTCGCATTTCTCCGGGATTCTCGATCAAGGCGAGCAGACCGCCGGAGAGAGTTGCGCTGATCGTGTCGTGACCAGCACTGGCGAGCGCCACATAATAGGACGAGGTCTCGAACTCGCCTATCGGCTCGCCGTCGACCTCGGCCGTCGCAATGATGCTCGCGAGGTCGTCGGTGGGGTTCCGCCGTCGTTCCCGCGCCACTTCCTTGAAGAAGTTCACATAGGCGAAGGTGGCATCGATCAGGTCGTTGCCGCGCTGCACCTCCGCATCGCCACCGCCGAAATAAGCTCGAGTGATATCGAGCAATCGCGGGCCATGCTCATCCGGGATTCCGAGAATCAGCATGATGACCCTGAGCGGATACCACCCTGCGACATCTTTATAGAAGTCGCACTCGGTCCCCTTTCCAAGCATCTGGTCGACACTGGTCCGTGCGATCACGGCGATCCTGTCTTCCAGATGGCGCACTTCACGCGGCTGAAACCAGGCATGCGTAATCTTCTTGTACTTGGCATGGTCCGGATTATCCATCTGATTGATCGCGCGGACCAGCATTGGTCGGCCTGCCATCGCGTCCCGGACCTTTGTCTCGAAATCGATGGACAACAGCTTGGTGCGGGGCGCGTTGATGAACTTCTCGTTCTGCCGTTCGATCTCGATGACGTCCTGATGCTTGCTGATGGTCCAGAACGGACGGAAGCCCGGAGGTTCAGTCCAATGTACGGGATCCTGCTTGCGAAGGGTCGAGAACAGGGCATGCTGCCTGTCGAGAGCCCCGTAGGTTTCGTGGTCGACGATCGCTTGGTCTAAACTCGTTTCTTGCATCGCGTCCTCCCCTCGCTTCTTGTTCAGTTCATCCGCAGCACTGGCTTGACGGTTGCGCCGGCTTCCATGTCTTCGACCGCCTGGTTTATCTTTTCGAACGGATAGAAGCTGACGATCCTGTCGAGCGGCAGCCGCCCCTGGCGGAAAAAATCAACGAGCCTCGGCAGGAAGATCGTGGGCACGGCATCACCCTCGACGACGCCCCGGACCGTCAGACCTCCGCCGACCAGAACGCTTGCCTCCACGGGAAACCGCGTCCCGCGCGGCGGCGCGGCCACCTGGGCGGATGAGCCCCGCTGCCGCAGGCACGCGATCGAAGCGGCGACCACCTCGGGCACGCCCGTGGTGTCGAGCGAGTGATCGACGCCGCGGCCACGGCCGAGCGCGGCAACGGCCTTGGCCAGATCGGGTGTCCGGCCATCCACGATGTGGGTTGCTCCGATGTCACGCGCACGGGCAAGACGTTCATCGCGGATGTCGACGGCAACGATCGTGCCGCAGCCCGCCAGCTTGGCGGCCATGATCGCCGCCATCCCGACCGCGCCGACGCCGAACACGGCGATCGACGCACCAGCCCGAGGGGTCAGCACGTTCATTACCGCACCCGCGCCGGTCTGGATCCCGCAGCCCATCGGCGCGAGCAGCGCGAGCGGCAGATCGTTGCCGACCTTCACCACGTTTCGGGCCGTGGCAATGGCATGGGTTGCGAACGCCGATTGCGCAAAGAAGTAGCCGCTAAGCTCAGCGCCGCGGTAGCGGAGGCCTGAGCCACCGCGCCGCTGACCGAACAGGTTGATCATCCCGAACTCATCACAATAGCCGGGCGCGCCGAGTTGGCACTGTCCGCATGCGCCGCACGAGCCAAAGCTCATCAGCACGTGATCGCCCTCGGCCAGCCCGACCACGCCCGGACCGACGCGTTCGATCACGCCCGCGCCCTCATGACCGAGAATTTTGGGGAGCGGCACGGGGAGGTGCTGCAGTTTCACCGCGAGATCGGTATGGCAGATGCCGCAAGCCTCGACCCGTACGAGCAGCTCTCCGGGCGCAAGATCATCCGACAGATCGCAGCTGATCAGTTCGAACGGTCGCTCCGGCGCAACTGCAACTGCGGCTGTGATCTTCATGCTCGTCTTCTCCGTTACAGATTGCGCAGTGCCGTCAAATCATGCGGAAGCGAGATGTAGGGGATGGATCAACGGAGTTGGAAGCGGATCGGGAGGCGCTTGGGCCCGTTGACGAACCAGGACACGGTCGTTGCTCCTTCGCCGTCGAGCTCAACGCAGGAAATCCGCTGCAACAATTCTTCGAAGAGGATCCGCATCTCGAGCTTGGCAAGATATTGCCCCAGACACAGATGGGCTCCGTAGCCGAAGGCGAGATGGCGGTTCGGCGAGCGATCGATCCGAAACGTGTCGGGATCCTGGAAGACGGCCTCGTCGCGATTCGCAGAGGCGTAGCACAGCATGAGCCAATCGCCGCGCCTGATGAAGCGGCCGTCCAGTTCGGTGTCCTCGGCGGCCGTGCGCATGAAATGCTTGACCGGCGTGGTCCAGCGGATCGCCTCGTCGACGAAGCCGGGGATCAGGCCAGGATCGGCTTTCAGCCTTTCGAACTGCTGCGGATGTTCGCAAAGCGCCCACATCCCGCCTGCACTCGAGGACGATGTGGTGTCGTGGCCGGCGGTCGCGATGGTCACGAAATAGCTGAGCGCATCCAGGTCCGAGATCGATTCGCCGTCGATCTGCGCGTTGGCGATGACGCTTGCAAGATCATCGGACGGGTTGGCGCGCCGGTCCGCAACCACAGACGAGAAGAACTCGCCGAACTCCAATACGACATCCGATAGAGCCGTGGCACCGTCGTTTCGACCCTTGCGCGCGTTATCCGGGTCCTTGGTGCCGAAGAACTCCTGCGTCAAGCGCAACATCTTGGGCTCATGATCCGGATCGACGCCCAGAATCGCCATGACCACCCGCAGCGGAAACCCGAGCGCGATTTCGGACACGAAGTCGCAATGCTGGCCGGACGCGGTGAGGCGGTCCGCATAGCTTCTTGCGATGTCGCGAATCCTGCCTTCGATCGAACGCAGATTACCCGGCGTGAACCATTTCTGCGTCAATGCACGGAACTTGGGATGATCGGGAGCATCCATCTGCACCAGGGTGCGGAGGAGGCCGTTGCCCCCCGTCGCCGCCTCGATCTTGGCTTCGGCTTTGCTGCTCAGCAACGCCACCGGGCGATCACTGCTGCGAAACAGCTGGCTCTGCTGGCTAATGGTCTGAATGTCCGCGTGGCGCGTCACGACCCAGAAAGGGTTGAACCCGCGCGGACTGGCCTTCCCGAGCGGTTGATTGACGCGCAGCCAGCGATAGGCATCGAAGATGCGTTGAGTGCCGTAGGCTGAAGGGTCCGTCAGCACGGCGACGATGTTGTCGGGGATTGGAAAATTCGCAGCGCTCAACCCCGGTCCCTCCTTCATGTCGCAGTGCTCGCGGGTTCAGGAAGGAAGCCCAGCGGCAGGCGATCGACGACTTCGACATTCCTGATGCGCCGTCGCGGCTACTCGGCTGCCGCGACGATCCTCTCTTCCGCGCCTCGAAGAACTTTGCCCTCGCGCAGCGCCGCGATCTCCTGCGGGCTCAGTCCCAAAAGGCTCTGCAACAACCTTGGCCCATCCTCGCCGAGCGCAGGCACCTTGTTCCGGACATTGGCCGCGCTCTGCGCGAACCGGAATGCGGGGTTTGGAATGAGCAGCGGCCCGGCGCCGTCATCGATCTCCTCAAAGACGCCGCGCTCCTGGATAGGCGGCAGCGCCATCGTCTCACGGATGGTCCGGTATTGAGAACACGGCACGCCGGCTTCGGTTAGGGTCGCCTCGCATTCCGCTGAAGCTCGCGATGCCGCCCAGCCGTCGAGCAGGTTCATCAATTCGGACCAGTGATGCTCGCGGGCGCTGCTGGTTGCGAAGCGCGCATCGGTGATCCATTCCGGATGACCGACGCCGCGCGCCAAAGCCTCGAAGTTGTTCTGGCTCACGGGGGCGACGAGCAGGAAGCCATCGCTCGCCTGCGTGGGTCGATAGACCGGCCGGCGGCGCTCGGCCGGGAATTGCGCTTCCTGGCACTCGTACACCAGCATGCCGACCATGGCGTCGAGCAGCGATACGTCGATATAGTCGCCCTGCCCGGTCTTGAGCGTCCGAAACAGTGCGGCTTGAATGGCTCCGAATGCCGTCGAGCCACCGAGAACATCAGCGATGAAGATTCCGTTCTTCAGCGGACGCTCGACATTCCCCTCCTGATAGTCGAGGTTCGCCATGTCGTAGCCCGAGGTTGCGTGCAGCACCGGCGCATACGCGCTCCGTCCGGACCACGAGCCCTCCTGGCCGAACCCCGAGATCGAGCAGTACACGAGCTTGGGATTGATCTTCGCAAGGGTTTCGTAGTCCAGCGCGAGCCGCTGCATGACGCCGGGGCGGTAGTTCTCCACGAGCACATCGCACCGGGGCACCAGATCGTAGATCAGCTTGCGGGCCGCGGGCTGCTTGAGATCCAGGGCGATGCTGCTCTTGCCGGCATTGAGCTGGGAGAAATAGGCGCTTCGCCCATCCCGCAGCGGCGGACGCAACCGGATGTGATCGCCCTCCGGGGGCTCCACCTTGATTACTTCTGCGCCCATGTCCGCCATCAACCGCGTGCAATAAGGGCCGGACATCATCGCGGTGAAGTCGAGGACGCGGATTCCGTCGAGGATTCCTGGCCGGGCCGGTCCGATTGCCATATCGACGCTCATTTCAGATTGGTTTCTGATACGGCAAGCGCCGCCAGCCGGCTGCCACCGATCGTATCGAGATAAACGCTGGACGAGGCGCTCCGCACGTAGCGATCGAGATAGGCGCTGAATGTCTCGGCACTGGCGCTGCTCTTCACATAGTCCTTCAGATGCGCTTCATCGGAGCGATAGAGCGAAGGTGAAGCGGTCGGATGCGCGCCGAATGGCGCCTCGACGACCGCGTCGACCATGGCGCTCGGCAGCTTGGTCAGATGATTGCTGCGCCTGATCGTGTCGGTCGACACGATGCGATCGACCGAGACGATGACCCGCCGGGACGCCTGGGCGATCATCGCGTCGAAGAACGGCGGCCCAAGGTGCTGAACGTTGCCGTGCTCGTCGGCTTGCTGCGCGTGCAGCAGGCAGACATCCGGCTTGACGGCCGCGACGGCGAGCATCCTGCGCTCGCCAGGCTTGGACGGGAGCGGCCAATAATGCTCCGGCGCAAATTTCGGCAGGTCGGTGCAGAGGTCCGGCACGGGCATGTAGGGCAAATCGCAAATTCCCGCGCGCAATCCGCCCGCAATAGCAGGACCGTCCAGATCGTAGACCTTGAGCGTGCCGTTCTCCGATTGACGACGGAAATGCGGCGCCAGACCGAACTGCTCAAAGCTGATGAAGACGCAGACGGTGGAGGCAACACATCCCGCACCGATCAGCATGTCCGGCGCGATCGAGCCGGGCGCAGGGATCAAATGCAGGTCGCGAGCTCCTTTGCGGATCAACGCGCGTACGAGCGCCATCGGCTGCGAATTGAATATCCAACCGCCAAGGGCAACTTTGGCTCCGTCCGGGATCTCGGCTACGGCCTCATCGACGGAAACGATCTTGCTCTTTGTCATGGGACTTCGGCTTGCCTGTCAGTCTGATGGAAGGAGATCCGCCGCACGGTCAGGGAAACTTGCGCCGGAGATCGCCGCGCCGATCGACATGTTCGCGCAGCAGCGCGAGCTCCTGATCGGTGGGCATGGTCGTCACAGGGGGCATGCCCTCGACGACGATGTCGAAGGCCGTGGAGTCGCGGATCTGCTCGAGCGTCACGCCGGGGCTGATCGACCTCACGCGCATGGCCTTGCTGTCCGGCACGAAATCGAAAACTCCAAGCGGGGACAGCACCA
The DNA here is from genome assembly GCF_032485115.1 of Bradyrhizobium sp. SZCCHNRI2009. Lineage (NCBI taxonomy): Bacteria > Pseudomonadati > Pseudomonadota > Alphaproteobacteria > Hyphomicrobiales > Nitrobacteraceae > Bradyrhizobium > Bradyrhizobium sp. SZCCHNRI2009. Next base: position 47,992 of record NZ_JAUEUH010000016.1, on the reverse strand, counting down.
GTCTGGGGCCGCCAGGCGGCAATCCCGTGCGCTCGCGGGAATCACCGCCTTCCATGTGACCGGCTCCGCACAGGAAATCGACCCGCGGCACGAACGCGCTGCGGTCGTGACGCGTCAGGCACACATAGAACCGCTTGGCGAGACCGCAAAGCGCACTGATGCCGACGGTTCCCGGCCCGCGTACGCGCGGCTTACGCTGATCACCGACCACCACCGTGTTGATGTTGCCGAAGCGGTCGACCTGCAGCGCCGACAGGATGGCGAAATCGAAGAAGTGGATCTTCCAGTCGATGAAGTCGATCATGACCGGCAGATCCATCCAGGACTCCGCCGACTCGAGGTTCTCGTAGTCGGCCGTCGACAGCAGATGATCGCGCGTCGGATTGACCATTCCGCCCGGACCGGAGATCCACCACAAGCGCGGCGCCTGCAGGCGGCGCGCGAGATTGCAGGCGGCAAGCTGAATGTCGGAATTGGTTCCGATGATGACCTTCTCGCCATCGGCGATATCGCGCGCCAGCAACACCGCCAGCGTCTCTCCGAGGGAGGGATTTGCAGCCATTTGTCCGCGACCTATTGGTTGAACCATTGGCAATTTAGCGAGGGTCGGATGCCGTGTCAACGGACCCACGGCCGGCGGCGACGAGACCGCGCGGATTCGTGCCGGACAATTCGGACGTGATCGGGGGTCGGCCAGCCACGCGTGTCCGCATGCCATCCGGAGTGGACGCATCGGCTGCTCGACAGACGAGGGTCGCGTTGCGCAGTAAGTGGATTTAGCGCTGGGCGGCCGGCGGAGACCGGCGGGCGCGTGGAGCGGCCTTGGTAGCCGACACACCTGACACACCTTCCGCGGCCTGAATGCGCGACATATAGCTTCGCTGCAGCCGCTTCAGGCAGGATTCCATCTCGGCCACGGCAGCTTCAGCGTCGCCTGCAGCAAAATGATCCATGAAGCGGCGCCGCGACGGCAACACGAAGCTGTTGTCATACTCGCCGATCCGCTGCACGAAATGAGTGAGCACATCGAGCACCCCGTTCATGACGATGACCATGATCGGATTGTCCGTGAGACGCGCTAGCATTCTGTGGAATTCGATGTGCCTCTCCGCGCGGCCTGCGAAGTCGCCCCGGCGGCGCGCTTCCTGCGCTTCATCGATATTACGGTTCAGCATCTCGATGTCTGCGGCCGTTGCGCGCCGGCACGCTTCTCGGACAACGACCGATTCGAGCCAGATGCGGGCCTCGGTCAACTGTGCGGGCTGGATGGTACCGACGTGGTACATGTCCATCAACCCGGTCGCGATGGCTTCGCCGCTGTGCTGGCTGATGAATGCGCCCCCGCGGGCGCCCTTCTGCAGGCGGATGAGACCGGCATGCTCGAGCGAACGCAAGGCCTCACGAAGGGTATTGCGAGAGACGCCAAATTGCTCCGACAGCGCACGCTCGGAAGGCAGACGGTTGCCGACCGTAAGTCTGCCGGAGGAAAGCTCCGTTCGGATCTGAGCGGCAATCTCATCGAACGCGCGGGACGATTTAATTCGTTGGAACTGCGCAATCGGCGCAGCCTCTGCGTTGGATTTGGCCGGCAATTGTGAAGCGCTCATATCCACCCGATGGTTCGAAGCTGCAAGGAAATATAGGCGAAGCTGACGATTCTCGCCATAGCGCGTTGGCGTTGACCCAGACTTCTCACAAATGTAGAATGGTAGGACCAAACGGGGAGTAGCCACCAGAATGCTGCGGGAGTTGCCGTCGGACGAGGATCGCCGGATCCTGCAAGAAGCCGTCCGGGGATTCTTCGAGGACTTGTGGGACAAGGCTGCTCAGGTGCCCCCAAGGCTCTGGAAGCAACTGGCCGCTCAGGGCTTGACCCAGATTGCGGCCTCTCCCGCCGAAGGCGGCTTGCGCGAGATCGTGCTGGTCCAGGAAGAGGCCGGCCGTGCCAGCTGCCGTGCACCGCTCGCGGATGCAGCCTTGATCAACCTCATGCAGCTTCGAGCCCGCGGCGATGCCCACGCTCTCAGTTCGCTTGTAGATGACCTCCGTAGCGGTGACGCGGTAGTCGCCGTGTCTTTCGCAGGCTTCGATCATGAGGGAGCCGCAGGTTGGGCGAAAATGGAAGCAGGCCGCCTGATTGCGGACTTGGGCTTCGTCGAATCCGCCGACATCGTTACGCATCTGGCCATATTCGTGCCCGGCCCAGCTCTGGCCATCATCAACACCAGCGAAGGTGTCGCCGCTGAGCCGAGCCCGATGATGGGAAAGGCTGGTTGGTGGCGGGTACGGATCGATGCGGTTCCAGTCGTCCTGGTGCCGTCCACGGCTGCCGAGGTCCGAGACCTGCTCACAGTCGCGGCCGTGGCGGAGACCGCGCGGGCGTTCGGTGCAGCCCAGCGCGCATTCGAGCAGGCCGTTGCCTATGCCGGCGAACGTCGGCAGTTCGGGCAACCCATCGGGCGCTTCCAGGCCATTCAGCACAAGCTCGCGAACTGCCACATCGCCTTGCGCGCGGTTCAGCTCACGATCGCGAATGCCGCAGCTCAATATGACTTGGAAGCCGCGCAATGGCGCTGGTTCGCAGCCGCAGCCCTGGCGACGGCTAGCGGTTCTCTTCGCCAGGTGTCGCTCGAGACCCAGCACGCCTTCGGCGCGATTGGCTATAGCGAGGAGCATGAGGCTCCGCGGCACTTCCGACAGGTCCATGTCAGCATGCTTCGCCATGGCGGCCAACGCCCGCCGGCCGAACGACTCGCGAGCCATTTTCTCGACGGGGACGGGAAAATCCGGTTTCCGGACTACGATCTGGGACCGGCCGGCAATGCCTTCCGCCGTGAGGTGCGAGCCTGGCTCGACGCGTATTGGTCGGGCGAGCGCCGTGCGCGGCACGAGCAGCTCTCCTTTCGCGAACGCGAATATGACCGCGAGTTCGCCAGGGCGCTCGGCATGACCGGCTGGATCGGACTGAATTGGCCGAAGCGGTTCGGCGGACAGGAGCGTGGCGCCTTCGAGCAGATCGCCTTCATGGAGGAGATGGAGCACGCCGAAGCCCCGCGTGCCGGCGCGCCCGTGCAGGCGGCCATGCTTCAGGTCTACGGCACGCCGGAGCAGCAGCAGCGCTACCTGCCGGAAATCCTGCGCGGGGAGGCCATCTACGGCATGGGCTACAGCGAGCCCCAGGCTGGCTCCGATCTCGCGTCGCTGAAGACGCGCGCGGTCCGCGACGGCGAGCACTATGTGATCAACGGACAGAAGATCTGGACCACGACCTATTGGGGCGAGTATATGCTGCTCGCGACCCGGACCGATCCGAACGCGACCCCGCCTCATGCGGGCATCACGATGTTCATCGTTCCGATGACGACGCCCGGGATTGCGATCCGCCCCTCAGAGACGATGTATGGCGGCACCTTCGCCAACATCTTCTATGACGACGTGCGGGTACCTGCCGAAAATCGGATCGGTGCCGAGGGGGAAGGATGGAAGGTCCTGACCGGGGCATTGGCGACCGAACGCGGCTTCATCGGCGGCGGCATCGTCTTGAAGGTCGCCCACATGTTCGAACTGCTGTGCGAGCATCTCCGGACCGCCAAGCGCCACGGCATCCCGATGCGGCACGATCCGCTCGTGCGCGCCAGGATCGGCGCGCTCGCGGCCGAGATCGAAGCCGGGCGGCGCATGATGGTCTATTGTGCCGAGCAGGTGGACAAGGGCGAGACGCCCCCGGACGAGGCTGCCGTTAGCAAGGTCTATTCCGGCGAACTGATGGAGCGTTTCGGCGAGACCGCGCTGGACCTGCTGGGGCCGGAGGCGCTGCTCAGCGAACACAGCCCAGGCGCGGTCCTGCGCGGGCGCATTGAACAGATGCTCCGGCATTCGCTGATGTGGGTCATCAGCATCGGCACCAACGAAATCCAGCGCAGCCTGATCGCCCAACGCGGGCTGGGACTGCCGCGATAGCTGTTTGCCCCGGGAGGTGACATGACCACGACAGGCCGTCCGCAGCTTCCGCCGCCGCGCCCGAGAACGCCTGGCGCGCCCTCCGCGCTTCAAGGATTGCGTGTCATCGACTTCTCGCACTTCATCGCGGGACCCATGTGCACGCTCTTTCTAGCGGATATGGGCGCCGACGTGATCAAGATCGAGAACGCGGCGAACGGGGACGATTTTCGTCGTTTCCAACCTCACCTCGGCGGTGAAGGCGTGCCGTTCCTCTGGGTCAATCGGAACAAGAAAGGCATTGCGCTCGATCTTGCGAGCCAAGCTGCGCAAAAAATCGCAATTGAACTCGTCGCATCAGCCGATATCCTGGTGGAGAATTTCTCGTGCGGGGTGATGGAACGGTTCGGCCTCGGCTACGATGCGATGCATCAGCTCAACCCTCGCCTGATTTATTGCAGCGTCTCGGCCTATGGCCGCGACGGCGCAATGGCTGATCGTCTGGGCTTCGATCCGGTGATCCAGGCCGAGACCGGCTTCATGTCGATGAACGGTTTTTCGGACCAGCCAGGTGTCCGCACCGGCCCCGCGATCATGGACATCTCCACTGGCATGACGGCCGCGATTGCCGTGCTCGGCGCCTTGACCGCACGCCAGAACACTGGGCTGGGGCAGCGTGTCGAGACAGCGTTGTTCGATACCGCTGCGCTGATGCTGGGCTTTCACGCGATGAACTATCTTGCGACGGGTCGCAATCCGACTCGCGCCGGCAACCGCAGCGCCGATAGCACGCCGACGGGCACCTTCCAGACGGCAGACGGCCCGCTCTATGTCACCTGCGCGAATGATCGAACCTTTCGTCGCCTTGTCACGAACGTGCTGGAGCGGCCTGACCTGGCCGAGGATCCTCGCTTCGTAAGCAACCGCGACCGGATGGCGCATCGCGACGAGTTGACCGCCATCATCGAAGGGATTCTTGCCGGCCACTCCAGCGAACGGTGGGCTGCCAAGATGCAGGCCGCGGGCGTGCCGGCCGGCGTCGTCAGAACGATCGAAGACGCTTTCAGCTCTTTCGAAATGGCCGAGCGTGCGCTCGCGTCGTCCATTCCGCATCCGACAGCAGGCGACATACCGAACATCGGATCCCCATTGCGTTTCAGCGAAACGCCTGTTCTCGACCCGATCGCTGCCCCGACTCTCGGGCAGCATACGACCGAGGTGCTGGAGCACGTTCTCGGTTATGGGCCCGAACGCATTGCTGAACTGAGAACGGCGGGCGCATTCGGATCGTCAGGCTGACCCGCTCTCGCCGACGCGCGATGACGTCCGCTCACATCCGGCCGAAACGTCAATATCCAAGAAAGGGATTGCCGCCGCAGCGTGCTGCGCCCCCGCGCGCGACGGAAAAATAGCGGTCAGATGCGCCGGCCCGTGTCCTTCCAGAAGGGCTCCTTGAGCCGACGCTTGAAGATCTTCCCGCTTTCCTCGCGCGGAAGCGCTCCATGGAAATCGATCCGGCGCGGCACCTTGTATTTCGCGATACGTTCGGCCAAATAGGCGCGAACCTGCTCGGTCGTGAGTTCGCTTCCCGGTTCAGGCTCGATCGCGGCAGCCAGCGACTCGCCGAACTCATCGTCGGGAATGCCGAACACAGCACAATCGCGCACTCCAGGACATTGAATCAGAGCCGATTCGATCTCCGCCGGATAGATATTGACGCCCGCCGAAATCACCATGTCCGACCGCCGATCGCACAGATACAGCCGATCGTTCTTGAGATAGCCGACGTCGCCGACACTGATCAGCCCGTCGCGCTCGACCGATTTTCGCTTGGCCTCGTCGTTGAGGTAGACGAAATCCGCCAGCGAGTCCTGACGAACGTAGATCTCGCCCACCTCGCCCGGCGCGACCGGCTTACCGTTTTCTCCGTACAGCGCAATCCGGGCGCCCGGCGTGAGCCGCCCGACGCTGCCGGGGTGAGCCAGCCAATCGTCCGGCGTGCTCAGCATCACCGCTCCGACCTCCGTTCCGCCATAGGTCTCGCAGATGACCGGCCCCCACCAGTCCATCAGGGCCTGCTTGATCTCCGGCGCACAGGGCGCGCCCGTGTGGATCACCCATCGCAGAGAGCTCACATCGTATCGGCGGCGGGTCTGTTCCGGCAGACGCATCAGGCGGACGAACATGGTGGGAACCATCACCGCATGCGTGATCCTTTCCCGCTCGATCAGCGCCAGCGTTTCTTCCGGCTCGAATTTGGATTGGAACGCGATGATCTCGGCCTGTGCGATGGCCTGACGCAAACAGGCGTTCGGTGACGCATGGTAGAGTGGACCCCCGATCAACACGCGGACGCCGGGCGCGATGCCGTAGACGGCGCGCATCAGCTCTCCATACGCCTTGGCCTGCTCAACCGTCGCAGGCTCGCGCTTCACGCCTTTCGGGTTCCCCGTCGTACCGGACGTGTAGATCAGCGTCGCGCGGCTGCGCGGCGGGGCACCGCTCCAGGGCTGGAAATCCGCCAGCCAAGCCGGCCAGCAGCGGTCCGATCCCACCGGCTCCTCGGCACCTGGTGGAACGCCGAATTGCCGAACGAGCTCGGGCGGCGTCGGTACGCTCAGCACCAGAATGCCGCGCAAGGCCTCCCCGAGTTCGCTGCGCACCGCCGCGAGCAGATCGGCATGAGCCACCAGGACCTTGGGCTTCGCATCCCTGAGGATATAACCGACCTCCTGCGCCCGGCCGTGCCAATTGATCGGCACGCAATAGGCGCCGATCAACGCAGCGGCGTGGGTCGCCTCGACAAAAGCGAAGTCGTTGCGCAGCAGGACCGCTACAGTGTCGCCCTCGGAGACTCCGCAAGCATGCAGCCCGCTGGCCGCACGTGCGGCATTGCTCAGCACCTCTTCGCGCGCGCGAGCCGTTCCATCGAGAAAAATCAGTGGCGATGTCATCATCCCTCTAACAATGTTCTGTCCGGGGCGTGGGAGCACGTTTGGTGAAGCGCTCGACTTCTCGCGGCCGCCTGCCCGATCGTTCTGGAAACCGATCGGCTACTGCGTTGCCAGTTTGCAGTCCGGATTGGGCGCCTCCGGCATCAACTCTTCGGCTTTCATGCGCCGGACGATCTTGAAATAGTCCCACGGGGCCTTTGATTCCTCCGGCGATTTGACCTGGACCAGCAGCATGTCGCGCATCACGCGGCCATCTGCCCGGATCCTGGCCGAAGGGGTCGTGAGGTCCGAGATCGGCAGCTCGTGCATCTTCTTTGCGACCTCCGGTCCGGATGTCGAGCCCGCAGCCTTGACGGCCTTCAGGTAGTGCGTGACCGAGCTATAGACTCCGGCCTGAAGGGCGGACGGCGGTCGTCCCATTTTCTCGCTGAACCGCTTCGCAAAGCTGCGGGTGTTGTCGTCCGTATCCCAGTAAAATGCTGTCGTCGTATAGATGCCTTTCATGCGGTCCAAGCCGAGGCTGTGCACGTCGGAGTCGAACAACATCAGGCTCGCTATGCGCATTCCCTTCTGCAGCAGGCCGAATTCAACAGCGTTCTCGATGAGAAGGACGCCGTCGTGGCCGGCAAAGGACGAGGCAATCGCGTCCGGTCGCGCTTCCTGCGCCGCCAGGAGGAGCGAGGCATAATCCGACGTACCTATCGCCGCGCGCCGCGTGCCGACCAGTTGTCCCCCGGTCTCCTTCACGACGTCGGCAACCGCCCGCTCCATCTGGTGTCCGAAGGAATAGTCGGGCCCGACTACGAACCACTTCTTCACGCCGGACTCGGCTGCGCTCAGAACGGTGGCGCGCGGCAAAACGCTGGTATCGAATGTCCACACGAAGCCTGTCGGCGAGCACGATTTGCCATAGAGATCGATTGTCCCGGCGCCCGAGATGAGGGCGATCTTTCCCTTCGCATGGGCGAGATTCTGGATTCCGAGAGCGATGGTGGACACGGGAACGTCGGCAATCGCGTCAACATGCTCCTCGTCGAACCACCGTCGGGCGATGGTCAGGCCAACGTCCGGCTTCAATTGGTGGTCGGCCGAAACGATCTCGATCGGTCGGCCAAGGACGGTGCCGCCGGCGTCGCTGACCGCCAGCTCCGCGGCAAGGACCGAGCCGCGACCGACCGTATCGGCGATGACGCCCGACATGTCAGTCAAGACACCGATCTTCAGCGGCTCGCCAACCGCCAAACCGCTGCACAGGAACAAGCCCAGTACCGCGGCGACAACTCGTCCTGCCATGACCACTGCCCTCCCCTTTATTGGTTGGACCATTGATACATTGTGACTGTGATGGCCGCAAGCCCTGTTCGGTCCAACGAGTCCTTTGCCAGCCTCCGCCGGACGAGAAGGGAAGAGAGACTCGCTCGCAATCGGCCTATTCCCGGCCTTTGGGCAGGCCGCACCCACAATCGATACGACGCAAGGTTCTCCGCTCCCGGCCCGCCCTCGTCAGGCGCAGAATCGGCGGTCACCGTCGGCCATCTGAACCAGCATGCGCGGTGGAAGAAAGCGGTCGCCGTATTTCGTAGCGAGTTCGGAGGCACGTAGAGCGAACGCCTTCGGGCCAATCATGTCGATGTATTGAAGAGGTCCGCCGGTCCACCGTGGATAACCGATGCCTAGCACCGCACCGATGTTTGCGTCCCGGGAAGATTCGATGACGTTTTCCTCGAGGCAGCGCACGGCTTCGACGGCTTGGATAAAGAGAAAACGGTCGGACAACTCTTCGAGAGGAATTTGTGCCGAACGCGGCGGAAAGTGGTCACGCAAGCCGGGCCAGATTCGTTTCTTGCCACCGGCGGGATATTCATAGAAGCCGCCGCCACCGGCTCGACCGGGCCGCTTCAACCCGTTGACCATTCTGTCGACAACGGCCCAATGTGGATGGGCAGGCGCAGACTTACCCGCGGCCTGGAGGTCAGCGACGGTCTGGAGGCGAACACTCCAAGCCAGCGCAAGAGAGGTTTCATCCATGACGGCGAGAGGGCCGACGGGCATTCCGGCCCAGATCGCCGCGTTTTCGATTGCTGCAGGATCCACGCCCTCGGCCAGCATCGCGCCTGCCTCGCGTGTGAAGGTTCCGAACACGCGGCTCGTGAAGAAGCCGCGGCTGTCATTCACCACGATCGGCGTCTTGTTGATCTGCCGCACGAAGTCGTAGGCCCGGGCCAAGGTCTCCGCCGAGGTCGCTGCTCCCTTGATGATCTCGACGAGCGGCATCCGATCGACCGGCGAGAAGAAATGCAATCCGACGTAGTTCGCCGGTCTAGCCGAGGCTTGTGCGAGCCCCGTGATCGGAAGCGTCGACGTGTTGGACGCAAAAATTCCCCCGTGCGCCAAATATGGCTCGGCCTCCTGAGTGACGCTTCGCTTGAGGTCACGATCTTCTAACACCGCCTCGATGATCAATTCCGATCCTGCGAGATCGCTCGGGCTCCCGGTCGGCTTGATCAAGGCCAGCGCAGCGCTCATGCGATCCGCGGACAGTCGGCCTTTCTCGACCTGTCTCTCAAGTCCGCTCTGGATCTGCGATTTTGCCTTTTCCGCCTGCTCCCGGGTAACGTCCTTCAACACGACGGAGATGTCCCGTTGAGCGGCGACCTGGGCGATGCCACGGCCCATCAGTCCGGCACCCAACACTCCGATTCGCGCGAAACTGGCGTCGGGAATGCCTTCCGGCCGGCTCTTCCTGGCCTTGATTTCGTTCATCTGGAAGAAGGACGTCCGGATCATGTTCTTGGCAACGCTACCAACCGCGACGTTCGCGAGGTAACGGCTCTCGATCCGAGATGCCGTGTCAAAATCGAGGGCAGCCCCTTCGACCGCCGCAGACATCGCGGCTTCCAGGGCCGGGTAACGCAGGCGGTGCTTCTTCATCAGCAGCGTGGGCGCGGTTCGCAGCCAAGCCAGCGGCGCCGCGGCATTGGGCGTCGATCCTGGAATGCGAAAGCCTTTGCTATCCCACGGCTGGCTCGCCTCGGGATTGTCCAAGATCCAACTGCGCGCCTGCGCGAGCAACTCGTCTTTGTCCCGCGCGAGCCCATTCAGCAATTTCAGTTCAAGGGCGCGTTCCGCACCGAAGACTACGCCGTCGAGGACGAGCGGCATCGCAGCTTCGAGCCCCAGCATGCAGACCAGGCGCACGATACCTCCGGCACCCGGAATGAGCCCGAGAGTGGTCTCCGGAAGACCGAGTTGAAGGCCTCCGTCGTTGATGGCGAACCGCGCATGACAGGCGAGGCCGAGCTCGAAACCGCCGCCGAGCGCAGCACCATTGATGGCCGCGACCACGGGCTTTCCCAGCTTCTCCAGCCGACGCATCGTCGCCTTGGTGGCTTCGGCACGGGCAAAGAGCGCCGCGGCGTCATCGGCGGCGAGCAGCCCCTTGAGATCTCCGCCGGCAAAGAACGTCGGCTTGTTCGAGGTGAGGATGACCCCGATGATCATCTCGCGTTCCTGCTCGATCCGCTCAACCGTCCCGCGGTAAGCATCACGGAACGCCTGGGTCATGGTGTTCACGGCCTGACCTGGCATGTCCATGGTCAGCGTGACGATGCCCTGATCATCCCTGGCATAATCGATGGCGGTCATTCCGAATCCCCAATCAAACACGTTCAATGACAGTTGCGACGCCCATGCCGTCAGCTGCGCACAATGTGACAAGGCCCCGCTTCAGCTCGCGCCGCTCCAACTCGTCGAGCAACGTCCCAACCAGCACGCATCCGCTTGCGCCCAACGGATGCCCAAGCGCGATCGCGCCGCCGTTGACGTTGACTTTCGCCAGCGGCACCTTCGTTTCATCCAGGAAGCGCAACACTACGCTCGCAAACGCCTCGTTGACCTCGTAGAGATCAATGTCTTCGAAGCTCAACCCCGCCTTGCGGAGCGCCGCTTCCGCGACCGGTGCAGGCCCAGTGAGCATGATCGTCGGTTCGACGCCGAGCGCGGCCGTCGCGATGATCCGCGCGCGTTGCCTCAGGCCGAGTTCGCTCCCCTTTTCGGCGCTGCCGATCAGCATGAGCGCAGCGCCGTCGACGATGCCCGAGGAATTCCCGGCCGTATGAACGTGCCTGATCTCCTCGACCTGAGGATATTTCGACATTGCGATGGCGTCGAAACCGCCGAACTCGCCCATCTCGGCAAAGGACGGCATGAGCTTCGCCAGCCCCTCCACGGTCGCATCTGCCCTGATTGCCTCGTCCGCCGCAAGCAGGACGACGCCATTGATATCGCGCACCGGCACAAGAGATCCATCGAAGCGGCCTTCGGCGCGCGCTTGCGCCGCCAGTTGTTGCGAGCGCAGCGCGTAGGCATCGACATCCTCGCGCGTCCGACCATCGAGCGTGGCCAGCAAGTCCGCGCTCACACCCTGCGGAATCATCTTTAGCTCGAACGACAACCGCGGCTGATGATCACGCACACTCGGTGCTGCGCCGATGCCCATGCGCGACATCGATTCGACGCCACCGGCGACGATCAAGTCGTCCCACCCGGAACGGATCTTCTGCGCTGCCAGATTCACAGCATCGAGGCCCGAGCCGCAATAACGGTTGAGCTGAAGGCCCGGCCCCGTCCAGGACCATCCAGCGGCGAGCGCGGCGGTCTTGGCGATCACGCCACCCTGCTCGCCATACGGCTGCACGCAGCCGATCAGAACATCGTTGATCAGCGCGGTGTCGATTTCAGTCCGCCGCTCCAGCTCTTGCATCAGCCCGGCCAGGAGTTGAACCGGCCCCACTTCGTACAGCGCGCCGTCCCTCCTTCCCTTGCCTCGCGGCGTGCGGATCGCATCGAAGATAATCGCTTCACTCATTTCTGATTCCTGAAGTCGGTCTGAAAGATGATGTCGGAGCGCCCCCGCGGCAACGCACGGCACCTCGACCATCCGGCACGCGATGGCTTGATCACTGCACCGGGCAGCTCTTCATACGGTACGTGATCGGCAACCGCTTCGGGCCACTGACCAGATTGGCCTCAATCCACGCGGGCTCCCCCGCCAGTTCGATCGAGTCCACCCGAGCAACAATTTCCGTGAACAGCGCTTTCATCTCCATCCGCGCAAGGTTGAGGCCAAGGCACTGGTGCACGCCGTGCCCGAAAGCGATATGGCGGTTGGGCGTCCGATCGACACGGAACGCGAAAGGATCGACGAAAACCTCCTCGTCGCGATTGCCGGATGGAAAGCACATCATGAGCGAATCGCCGGCACGGATCTGCTTGCCCCGAAGCTGATAGTCCTGAGTCGCCGTGCGGAAGAAGTGCTTCACCGGCGAGGTCCAGCGCAACATCTCTTCGACTGCGGAATTCAGCAGCTCCGGCGACTCGCGCAACCGACGGAACTCCGCCGGATGCTCGATCAACGCATGCAATCCACCGGCCATCGCCGAACTTGTCGTATCATGGCCCGCGGTCGCAATGACCAGGTAGTACGAGAGGCTCTCGAAGACTCCGGCCGGATTGCCGCCGACCGACGCATTGGCGATTACCGAGGCGAGATCGTCCTTCGGGTTCCTGCGACGGTCCTCCGCGATAGCGCCGAAGTAAGCAAAAAACTCCTGAGCCGCGACTTGGCGGCTTTGGAAGTTGTTGCTTCCTCCCGACAAATCCTTGTCAGACGAAGCGAGCAGAGCTTGCGTGAACTTGAGCATCTTGGCGTCGTCTTCGCGCGGAACGCCGAGGATCGTCATGATGATCCGCAGCGGGTACCAAAGCGCGACGTCGTTGACGAAATCGCACCGGCCACCGCGCTCGTCCATCAAAGCGACAAACTCTCCGGCAAGATTCTTGATCTCCCCCTCGATCTTGCGCAGGTTCACCGGCATGAACCACGCCTGTGTGATGCCGCGGTAAGCACGATGGTCGGGCTCGTCCATGGTGATGAGCGTCCTGACTAATTTCGCGTTCCCCGCGCGGACTCGTCTTTCTTCCTCCTCGATCGGCACGAGGCTATTACGCGGATCGTTGATGAATTTGTCGTTCTGCCGCTCGATTTCGAGGATGTCGCTGTGCTTCGCGATGGTCCAGAATGGCCGATAGCCGGCAGGTTCTGTCCATCGCACGGGGTCGCTTCGCCGCAGTTCGGCGAAGATTTCGTCGTACTTGCGGGGCGTTCCGTATGTGACAGGGTCTACGACCTGGTCATCGATCCGTTCGACCATCGGTCTCCTCCAGATGTTTGATTATTTTCTGACACCCTAACATCGGCACGAAAATCAAGCCTGCCTCACAGCGCCAGGCACGTGACGCACGGTGCCAAGTTTATCTCGCAGCGGCCTGCCCGTCGGTGCGGGACGACGACCATTGCCTGGGCGATTGACCGTACCGTGCCCGAAACACCCGGCTGAAATGCGCGGGGTCGACGAAGCCGACGAGGTACGACACGTCGGTGATGCTCTGAGGTTCCTCCGCGCGATCTCGCAACAATCGCGCAGCTCGCGCGAGACGTAGCTCTTGGACCAACCCCATAGGCGTCTGATTGATCCGGCGGACGAGCCGGTACAGCGAGCGGCGGGACAGGCCGACAGATCGGCCGATGCCGTCGGGGCTGAGATCGGGATTACTCAACTGAACCTCAATGGCCTGTCTCACTTGGTCGATTTTCGCAGCGTTCGGGATGAAGGCGCTCCGTTTGGCAGCGCTCGCAGGCAGACTTGCTTCCACAGCATCCATAAACAGAACTTCCATCGAAGCCTGAACCCGCAAATTCGGCCATTCGGGAGACCCCAGGGCCTCGGAAATCATTGAGAGTGCAACCCGGCTCTCAGCCGACCTCGCGAGGCGGGTTCCGCCAAGCTGAGAGCGCGGCCAATGTTCGCAGTATCGATGACTAACGGTCACCCCGATCGTTCGACTGCCGTCCGGAATCAGAAATGAAGTCGGCACGGAAGCGTCAAAGATGGCCCATTCGCCGGCCCGGAGTTCCGTCGCACGATCAGACTGCTTCACGAATGCGCTTCCGAATCGCTGCAGCAAAATAAAGCAGCTTCCCGTCTCGGTCGGATCGATCGAAAATCCGTACGTGTCGTTGGCGCGGCCCAGTCCAGATGCGGCAACATAGTTGTCAACCAGCAGTGCATCGCCCAGTCGCTCAAGTCGTCCCCACACAGAGAACGAATGCGCCCGCCTCGTGTAGCAGCTTCCCGCGAAGTGCGGCTCGATAGCGGAGTGCCATTCGTCCGGCGACGTGAAGCGCCGGTGCATCGCGGAAATCGAATGGACGGGGCCGTAGGGCATTCTGCTCTCCAGGTCCCAATTATGAATGGTTGAACCTTTGCGTCAAGAGTGTTAGGTAGATGCCAATCAAAAGATCTGGCTGTCATCTGGATGGCCGGCAACAAGTCTGCTTGGCGGCAGGGAGGATCTGGTGGCTGGCGTGTTCCAGGGTCTGAAAGTCATTGACAGCGCCACCTTTGTCGCCGGCCCGGCGGCGGCCGTGATCCTCGCGGACTTCGGTGCGGACGTCGTCAAGATCGAGCCGGTCGGCGCCGGCGATCCGCAGCGGGTCCTCGGTCGTCTTCCTAACCTGCCAAAAGCCGACCATAACTACGCGTGGACAGTTGCCGCGCGCAACAAGCGTACGCTGGGGTTGGACCTCAAGACCGAGACTGGTCGAACCATCCTGGGGCAGCTCGTGCGTTCCGCCGATGTTTTCGTTACCAACCAGTCTCCGGCTTCACGCACTCGGCTCGGGATCAGCTATGAGCAGCTTTCGGAAATCAATCCGCGTCTCGTCTATGCGGCGCTCACCGGCTACGGGGAGACAGGCCCCGAAGCTGAAAGACCGGGCTTCGATGCCCATGCCTATTGGGCTCGATCGGGATTGGCCGATAGCGTACGCCCCGACCCCGAGAGCTCTCCTGCGGCACCCACTATGGGGATGGGCGATCAGCCGACAGCGGTCACCCTCTACGCCGGGATTGTCACGGCGCTCCTTTACCGGGAGCGCACGGGCCGGGGGAGCTGCGTCACGTCATCGCTGCTCGCCAACGGAGTCTGGTCGAATGCGGCATCGATCCAGGCGGTCCTGTGCGGTGGCGAGATCCAGTACCGCCTCCCCCGAAAGGCCACCCGGAACGCTTTGACGTGCTTCTATCGGTGCGCTGACGACCGCTGGTTCATGATCAGTCTGGTGCAGGAGGAACGCGATTGGCCGCGCTTCTGCCACGCAATCGGCCGCTCCGCCTTAATCGAGGACTCACGCTTTTCGGCGCTTGCAACACGGCGCGCCAATGCGGCCGAGCTTGTGGCACTTCTCGACGACCTGTTTGCGAGCCGCATCTCGTCCGATTGGCAACGCATCTTTCAGGCGGCTGACCTGACCGCGGCGATCGTGGCCAAGGCCGGAGATCTGGTCGGCGACGACCAGATGTATCATGCCGGTGCGCTTGTCAGAGCCGAGTGGATGCCGGGGCATGGCGCAATCGTGGACAGCCCGTTCCGAATAAGCGGTATCACGAAGAGGCCCCCAAACCCCGCACCGGAATTGGGCCAGCACAGTGGGGAAATCCTGGAGGAGCTTGGATATTCCGACGAGGACATTGCTCGCCTGAAAGTATCTGGCGTTGTCGGCTGATTGACGGCCGAAGTCCCGGCCCACTGTTCCAAATCGGTCGTAACCGAGCTGAGTTATGTCGATGGGAGGATCAACCATGCCACGAAGATACCTGCCCTATTTCGCCGCCGTTGGGTTGGCGGCGAGCCTCGCGGCTCTACCGGCCAATGCAACCGAAAAGAAGTACGATCCGGGCGCCACAGACCAAGAGATCAAAATCGGAAATCTCGCTCCCTATAGCGGGCCCGCATCAGCCTACGGCATCATCGGTCGCGTCGCTGCAGCGTTTTTCCGCAAGGTCAACGATGAAGGCGGCATCAACGGGCGGAAGATCACTTTCGTCAGCTACGATGACGCGTTCAGTCCGCCGAAGGCCGTGGAGCAGGCGAGAAAGCTGGTCGAGAGCGACGAGGTGCTCATGATCTACCAGTCGGTTGGAACGCCCTCGAACGCGGCGATCCAGAAATTCTTGAATGCCCGGAAGGTGCCGCAGCTCTTTGTCGCAAGCAATGCCACCCGCTGGGGCGATCCGGACCATTTTCCATGGACCATGGGCTGGCAGCCAAATTTCCAGAGCGAAGGGCGCGCCTACGCAAAATACATCCTGCAGAACTATCCGAACGCGAAGATTGCCATGCTCTGGCAGAATGACGACGGAGGGCGCGACGAGGCGAAGGGTTTGCGCGATGGGCTGGGAGAAAGGGCCTCGATGATCGTCGCCGAATCGTCATTTGAATTGTCGGAACCGACGATCGACGCTCACATCGCGCGGCTGAGAAACTCCGGCGCGGACATCTTCGTGTCCTGGACCACGCCGAAAGCAAGCGCTCAGGCCATCCGCAAGCTTGCAGAACTCGAGTGGAGGCCGGTCGTCTTCCTCGCAGGCGTCTCCACCTCCGTGGCGAGTGTGCTCCGTCCTGCAGGTCTGGAGAACGCCAAGGGGATCATCTCGAATGCCTATTTAAAGGACCCCAGCGATCCCGCCTGGAGCAACGACGCGGCCACGAGAGGTTGGAATGCGTTCATGGACAGGTATCTTCCAGATGGGGACAAGGCAGACCGCGTCACCGTCTATGGCTACGCCGTTGCGCACACGCTGCTCGAAGTCCTCAAGCGATGCGGCGACAACCCCACGCGCGACAACATCATGCGGCAGGCCGCGAACTTAAGGGACCTGGACGTTCCGATGCTCTTGCCCGGCATCAAGATCAATACGTCTGCTAAGGATTATTTTCCAGTCGAACAGATGCAACTCATTCGCTTCGACGGTCAGAGGTGGCAGCCTCTCGGAGAGCTGATCGACGGCGAAGTCGGAAGCGCCGGGACCAACTGAGGTGAGCTCGGTCCTGTGCTTTCCCAACGCAAATGCGAGAAGCAGATCCCATGCCTCGGCTCACGCCATCGTCGCGCGTGCGTCTGCGAGCCCTGGGAATCGGTTTCGTCGATGGCCTCAAGGTGCAGGACCTCTATCTCATGAAGCGTCGGAGAGGGGGTGACCGAGTATGCCCCGGGGGCATGCAGGTCATGGGAATTTATCGCTCGGGCGCACTCGCCGAGTACGTCGCCGTTCCAGCGGAAGCAGCACTAATCCTGCTGGATGGCACTTCCGCCGAGGCAGGGCCTCATTTTGCGCAGATATCTCACGGCCCATTCTGCGCTGACAGAGGGCGCAAGCTACAAGCTGGCGACCAGATGCTCGTCCCGCGCCCAGCCGGAGGCGTCGGAACCGCCGCGATACATTTGCGGATGATATTCGCAGGCCCGTCATTGCGGCGCCTCGACCGAAAAGAAACGAAAATCTTGCGTTCGATCAATTATACGCACTCCAATTCCGTAAGAGGCTATCATGAAAGCAGTCGTCGTCGAGAACTACGAAGCCATCGACAATGTCGCTCTAAAGGATGTGGCTCAACCGGACATAACGCCTGGGATGGTTCGTGTCCGGATACAGGCTGCAAGCGTTGGCTTTGTGGACGGCTTGAAGGTCCGGGGCCTATATCAGACCAGGGATCCCCTGCCCTTCACACCGGGCACAGAGTTTGCCGGCACAGTCGATGCAGTCGCCCCGGACGTGGAAGGCTTTGCACCAGGGACGCCGGTTATCGGTATGGCCAGATCGGGTGGGCTTGCTGAGTATATTTGCCTCCCAGCTTCAGCGCTTTTCGTCAGGCCGGAAGACGTGGCACCGGAAGTTGGCGCTTCGTTTTTTGCGAATTATCTTACAGCGCTCTATTCGCTGAAGGTGCGGGGAACGCTTCGTCAGGGCGAAACGCTGCTGGTGCTTGGCGCAGCCGGCGGGGTTGGCATCGCCGCGGTACAAGTCGCAAAGCTACTGGGCGCCTCGGTCATAGCAGCCGCATCGACTGAGGCGAAACGGCAGTTTGCGACGGCGTACGGCGCCGACGCAGTGGTGAACTACACCGTCGACGGCTGGCGTGACGAGATAAAGACTCTCACCAGTGGCCGCGGCGTCGACGTGATCTTTGACCCGGTGGGCGGTGACCTGAGTCTGCAGGCATTCCGTTCGATCGCCTGGAATGGGCGTCATCTTGTCGTCGGGTTTGCGGCCGGCAGCATTCCCGCGCTGCCGTTCAATTTACCACTTCTGAAAGGAGGCGCATTGCTGGGCGTCGACCTCGCTCAGATCGGCCGCCGCGAACCGGACGTGCGCGACCAACTGATTGCCCAGCTATTCGCCTGGTTGAGCGAAAAGACACTCCTTCCGGTCGTAGGGAAGATCTTCGCCTTTCGGGATTTCCGCGATGCCTTCAAGGCAATGACCACGCGTTCCGCACTGGGAAAGATGGTTGTTCGGATCGATTGACGATCGCCTTCGACGCTTTGCATGAGGACAACCTATGAAAGTTTCCGACGCCCTAAACTCACGAATGTCGGTCCGCGCGTTTCTGGATAAGCCGGTCCAGGGAGAGATCGTGAAGGATATCCTGCTGGCGGCCGGTCGTTCGCCTTCGGGCGGCAACCTTCAGCCCTGGCATGTCTGGGCGCTGGCTGGTCAAGAGCTCGAACGGTTCAGGTCGCTCGTCGCCGAGCGGATGAAGATCAACCCAATGGGCGAAAAAGCAGAATACAACATCTATCCACCCGAGCTGAAGGAGCCGTACAGGACCCGACGCTTCAAGAACGGCGAAGATCTTTATCGCACAATTGAAATTCCACGCGAGGACAAGGCCGCGCGCCTGAAGCAGCTCGCGAAGAATTTTGGATTTTTCGGCGCTCCGGTCGGCTTGTTCTTTGCCATCGATCGCGAGATGGAGCCGGGACAGTGGGCTGATCTTGGCATGTACTTGCAATCCGTCATGTTGCTGGCCTTCGAAAAGGGATTGGCCACTTGCCCGCAGGAAGCGTGGGCAATCTGGCACAGGACGATAGCCGAATTCATCGCTTTGCCGCCTCATCTCATGATCTTTTGCGGCATGGCTCTCGGCTACGCGGATGCTGAGCATCCCATCAACAGCCTTCGCACGGAGCGCGCCGACTTATCGGAATTTGCGACGCTTCGAGGCTTCTGACTTGCGGGGCACGATGAAATCATCGACACGACCACCTTCATGTTGGGTCTGAAGGGGCTTCGCTATCATGGCGGCACCATCCCTTCGCGAATGACCCTTGGAGCAAGGTGCTCCAAGGGTCCTGTCGTGTGCAGCGCTGGCGCTTAGACTCCAATGACAGAGCTCGGCGCAAGCGCAGGATAGCTCTTCCAAGAGCAACTTAAGGCGACATGACTCTCACGAACCGAACCGGCCTGCCCTCGAAGATCGCATCGCGGTTGCGCCTGCCTTTGGTGGCCGCTCCGATGCTCCGGGTATCGGGCGTCAACCTCGTCACGGCGGTTTGCCGGTCGGGGGCGATCGGCGCCTTTCCCACTGCCAACGCTGGATCGGTCGAAGAACTCGATCACTGGCTGAGAGCGATCGAGCATGGCGTTGCAGACTTGGGTCATCAGGCTGCACCACACTGCCCCAATTTGATCGTGCGGCAGCCGCGCTTCCAGGAAGACCTTGCTTGTCTCGTCCGCCACAAGGTGGAGATCGTCATCACCAGCGTCGGGTCTCCTGCAGCGGCCGTTGGACCGCTGCAGGATGTAGGCTGTCTCGTATTCGCCGATATCGCGTCTCTGAATCACGCAGAGAAAGCAATCAAGGCCGGGGCGGATGGGCTGATCCTGTTGAGTGCCGGGGCGGGCGGCCAGACCGGCTGGGCAAATCCATTTTCCTTCGTCCGAGCCGTCCGAGCAATCTTCGACGGACCGATCGTTCTTGCGGGCGGCGATGGCGTCGCGTTGGCTGCTGCGCAGCTGCTCGGTTGCGACCTTGCTTATATGGGAACGCGCTTCATCGCCACGCGGGAAAAGCATGGCGAGTGACGCCTATCGTCAAATGCTCATCGACAGCACCATGGATGACGTGATCTTGACGAAGGCCTTCACCGGACTCGAGGCGAGCATGCTGCGTCCTTCGATCGTCGACGCCGGTCTCGATCCCGCTCATTTGGATGAGTCCGTTTCGCAAGAGCGTGCCAAGGAGGTGTTTGGGACCAAGTCGGGCGGCCCGCGTCGTTGGGCCGAGGTCTGGAGCGCAGGCCACTCCGTGTCCGGCGTGCGCTCCGTGATGGGAGCGGCGGAATTGATCGACGAGATCGCCAGAGAATATGTAGCGTCGGTCAATTCGGATCTAGTCCGAAGCAGCAAGCAACTGCGAACGTGACGAACTGGTCCGCCGCGCGACAGTCAACGCATGATCAGCAGGCGAACCGTGTCGCAGGAAATCGTAGTTTGGCGCACGACGTCGTGCAAATGGCGGAGAGGGAGTCCGCGAGACGGCGCAAAATATCTCTTTTATTCAACTGGTTGGGAGATTCACGGACCAGCGGTTCCACAAAATTACCCTCACCCACTTAGTGGATTGGAATGGAAAAAGACGGACAAACGCGGCCAAGTCTCACAAGGCGCGAACTGTTACCAAATCTTTCTCATACCTCCAGGCTCCGACGGGTTCACGTCGAGCAGTGCTTGGAGCGAGCTCACGAGTTCCAACCGCCGACGTCCTACGGTTGTAGTAATGAGATCCCCTGTCCCAATCAACTCGTAAAGCTTCGTGCGTCCCAAGCCAGTGATCTCGCATGCTTCGTTAATCGTGCAGGTGAGCCGTAGAACGAACGGAATCGACCTCGGTTCTCCAAATGGCTTGGATGAAGCAATCGACACCCCTTCGCCTCTGTCTCCTGACCTTGCCCCCAAGTTTTATCCAGATCTGAGTTCGTTCGGGCGGTTGGATGTGCCCATCCGGGCGGTCGTAGCGGCGGGAGCTGGCGCGACCTCATATTTCTTGACGATTTACGCCTTCGCCATTGCTTATCGCCTCGTTGAGGCTCTTCAGCATAGCGCGTTTGAACAGCACCTGGATGGGCTATGAACAGCGCTCTATTTCAGCACCATCACAATAGCGACAGTTGGCTATGGCGATATCGTGCCGAAGACCGCCGCGGCGCGGTCGCTTGTGATGGGCCATTGGGCTCCTTTTTTTAATGCTACTGGGCTCGTCGGCCGAAGATCCACCGAAGTTAAGCGCCGCCTTCAGTATTCGACCACCGATTGACCACCGCTACACCGTGAACGAACGTGGAAGCTCGTGAGCCGACGCCACGAAAAACGTCAATGTTTTTCAAGACCTTCGAGCAAGCAGGCCCGCTCATAACGGCCTGGTTTCAGGTTCTCGCTGATTGCTGATCAGGGCTAGCGATTCTGGCCGCAAGATCGGCAAGATCGAGAACAATCTCCCCCCGCGGCCGACTATGCGTTGTTTCAGATCGGCAGTTGGGTGACGGGACGGCGCGGAGATCGACCGCTCGATGAAACGATTCCGAGATTTCGCGGCGTGGCCTTGTCCGTGGCGGAAAGTCACGGCCGACGACGATGCGACGTCCTCCGCCGCCCGACTATAATCCGCTGTCTTTCACAGACTGCATGACGACAAATGTCGACGTATTCGACACATGCGGAAGGCTCGAAATCTTTTCGCCCAATACCTGCCGATACCTTTTGATATCAGCGGTTCGAACCTTCAGCAGGTAGTCAAATGAACCTGCGATCATGTGGCACTCTTCCACCTCCTTGATCTTCATGACCGCCGAGTTGAACTCGGTCAACGCCTTCTCCCGTGTGTCCGAAAGCCGGACTTCCGCGAAAGCAACGTGCTCCAGTCCGAGCCGTCGTGGATCCAGCACGGCCCTGAAACCAACGATGTAGCCGTCGTCCATCAGGCGCTTCAATCGCACCTGACACGGCGTTTTGGATAGGCCGACCTGCTTGGCCAGGTCGGTTACCGACATCCGGCCATCTTCGGCCAAGGCCTGCAGAATTCGCCCATCGAACTGGTCTATTTCACTATTTTCCTGCGTTTTCGCCATGCGATTGGACCGACTTGCTCCAGATGAAAGGTCGATAATACCATATTTCGGCAGAAACAAAGTCTGAAAGCCGGAGCCGCCAATGCTATTTCTAACTCGGTTCGATCAAGCGTCAGATGAAGGCTGAGGTGATGTCCAACTCCACCATGACTGTTCTTCCGCAAAGCGACTCCGAGGCGGACCGGCATGCAGTCTTCTCCAACTTCGCTCCGCCGATCCATCCGCAGCGCGCATTGCGTCAAGCGATCACGGCGGCCTACCGGCGTCCGGAAACGGAGTGCCTGCCCCCACTCGTGGCGGCCGCAACACTCCCGGCGAGACTCCAGTCGGCGGCGACGGAGACCGCACGACGTCTCATTGAAAAGCTGCGCGCCAAGCAAACACGTTCCGGAGTCGAGGCGCTCGTTCAGGAGTACGCGTTGTCGAGCCAGGAAGGTGTGGCTCTGATGTGCCTTGCCGAGGCGCTGCTTCGCATCCCCGATACGCCGACGCGCGATGCACTGATCCGCGACAAGATCGCCACCGGTGACTGGACGTCGCACCTTGGCGGCGGACGGTCGCTGTTCATCAATGCCGCGACATGGGGACTCGTCGTCACCGGCAAATTGAGTTCGACCGTCAGCGACGGCAGTCTGGCTTCCGCACTGGCTCGCCTGATCGCGCGCTGCGGCGAGCCGGTCATACGTCGCGGCCTCGACATGGCGATGCGCATGATGGGAGAACAATTCGTCCGAGGCCAGACGATCGAGGAGGCGCTCCGCCATTCGAGCTCTCTAGAGCAACAAGGCTTTCGCTACTCGTATGACATGCTCGGCGAAGCGGCAATGACCGCCGCCGACGCCGAACGCTACTACAAGGACTACGAACACGCGATTTTCGCGATCGGACAAGCGTCCGCAGGACGCGGCGTCTATCAGGGCCCGGGCATCTCGATCAAGCTGTCCGCACTGCATCCACGCTACTCCCGGGCGCAGTCCACGCGCGTCATGGATGAACTCCTACCCAGGGTGAAGGCGCTGGCACTCCTGGCCAAGCGATTCGACATCGGCCTCAATATCGACGCCGAGGAGGCAGAACGGCTCGAATTGTCGCTCGATCTTCTCGAACAGCTCTGCCTGGATACGGACCTCTCAGGCTGGCATGGAATGGGGTTTGTCGTACAAGCCTACGGCAAGCGCTGCCCATTCGTACTCGACTACATCGTCGATCTTGCGCGCCGCGCCGGCCGCCGCATCATGGTCCGCCTCGTCAAGGGCGCCTATTGGGACGCTGAGATCAAGCGCGCCCAGGTTGATGGGCTGAACGGGTTTCCCGTCTACACGCGCAAGGTCTACACGGACGTCTCCTACATTGCTTGCGCCAGAAAATTGCTCGCAGCACCCGACGCGATCTTCCCCCAGTTTGCGACCCACAATGCCCAGACCCTCGCCACGATCTACTATATGGCCGGTCAGAATTTTCAGCCCCGGCAATACGAGTTCCAGTGTCTGCACGGCATGGGCGAACCGCTCTATGAAGAGGTCGTCGGTGACGCCAAGCTCAACCGCCCTGTGCGGATCTACGCACCGGTTGGCACGCATGAGACCCTTCTCGCATACCTCGTTCGGCGCCTGCTCGAAAACGGGGCGAACTCCTCCTTCGTCAACCGCATCGTAGACCCGAACATATCGGTCGACGACCTCGTGAGCGATCCCGTGGAAGCCGTCAAGGCGATGGCGACGATGGGCGCACAGCACAGCAAGATCAAACTGCCGGCCGAGCTGTTTGGAAGCAGTCGAACGAATTCGGCAGCCCTTGATCTGACCGATGAAGCCATCCTCGCGTCGCTCACACGCGCGTTGAAGGCGAGCACCGGCATCGAATGGAAGGCGACACCTCGACTCACGACCAACGAGGCGAGCGCTCCAGCACGTCCGATCTGCAATCCCGGAGATCGCCGCGACATCGTCGGCTGGGTGACTGACGCATCGGACGACGATATGCTGCGGGCGACTGAGCAGGCTTCCGCTGCAGCCGCGAGTTGGGCGTCCGTACCACCGCCGGAGCGCGCCGAATGCCTCACCCGGGCTGCCGATTTCATGCAAGATCGGATGCCCACCCTTCTCGGCCTGATTTCGCGTGAAGCCGGCAAGTCGTTGCCGAATGCGATCTCCGAGGTGCGCGAGGCGATCGATTTCCTGCGCTATTATGCAGCGGAAGCACGCCGCACCCTCGGCCCGGCTCAAAAGCCGCTTGGTCCGGTCGTTTGCATCAGCCCGTGGAATTTCCCGCTGGCGATTTTCATCGGACAGATCTCAGCCGCACTGGTCGCCGGCAATCCGGTGTTGGCAAAACCTGCCGAAGAAACCCCGCTGATCGCGGCCCAAGGCGTTCGCATCCTGCATGAAGCGGGTATTCCGGCCGACGTCCTGCAACTGGTGCCGGGTGATGGCCGCGTCGGCGCCCTTCTGGTCGCCTCGCCGGCGATCTCGGCCGTGATGTTCACTGGATCGACCGAGGTCGCGCGTCTGATCCAGTCGGAGCTTGCAAACCGACTTTCGATGGAAGGTCGGCCGATCCCATTGATCGCAGAGACCGGCGGGCAGAATGCGATGATTGTCGACTCTTCGGCGCTTGCAGAACAGGTCGTCGGTGACGTGATTGCATCGGCCTTCGATAGCGCTGGCCAACGCTGTTCGGCTCTTCGGGTCCTTTGTCTCCAGGAAGATGTTGCGGATCGCATTCTGAACATGCTGAAAGGCGCAACGCGTGAGCTGACCATGGGGCGCACAGACCGCCTGTCGGTCGATGTCGGTCCGGTCATCACGTCGGAAGCAAAGAAGACGATCGAGGAGCACATTGAGACGATGCGCGGCTTGGGTTGCGCGGTCGAACGGATCGGCCAGAGCGCGGACACCACCAATGGCACGTTCGTATCTCCAACGATTATTGAACTCGATAGGCTCTCTGATCTGACACGGGAAGTCTTCGGACCTGTTCTTCACGTTCTGAGATACCGCCGTGAAGATCTCGATGCCCTGATCGACGACATCAATGCAACGGGCTATGGCCTCACCTTTGGCCTGCATACACGTCTGGACGCAACGATCGCGCACGTCACACATCGCGTCAAAGCAGGAAACATCTACGTGAACCGCAATGTGATTGGCGCTGTCGTCGGTGTCCAGCCATTTGGCGGCCGCGGACTGTCCGGTACGGGCCCCAAGGCCGGCGGCCCGCAATATCTGGGGCGACTTGTCACGCCCTCCCCGATCGCGCTGCAGCCCAGCTCCAACAACACCAACACGGCGCTTCTCGATTGGGCGAAGTGGCTTGAGGACAAGGGGGCGAACGCGGCCGCCGACGCGGCTCGTTATTTCGGTCAAGTCTCCGCGCTCTGGCATGAGGTCGAGCTCCCCGGGCCCGTCGGTGAACGCAACGTCTACGCGTTGCATCCGAGAGGCCTCATCCTTTTGGCACCCGAAACGGTGACCGGCCTCTATCATCAGCTTGGCGCAGTCATCGCCACCGGCAATCACGCGATAATCGACGCTGCATCGGGATTGCAGAGCTCGCTGGCGGGGCTACCGCCACACTTGGCCGGCCGCGTGTCCTGGTCGACCGACTGGGACGCTCACGGTCTCTTCGGGGGCGCCCTGGTCGAGGGCGGGGTCGAGCGCGTCCAGTCCGTCTGCAAGCGGATCGCCGCCATCCCGGGACCACTCGTGCCGGTTCAGGCAGCTTCAGCAAACGAAATTGCCCGAAATCAGAATGCTTACAATATCCAATGGCTGCTGGAGGAGGTGTCGACGTCGATCAACATGGCCGCGGCCGGCGGCAATGCGAGCCTGATGACGATCGGATAGGACGTCGAGCGCACGCGCTTCCCGCGCGTGCACTTCGAGATGCGATCGCAGCAGACGTACGTCCTGGCCAAGCAGCCTGAAGATCGACGCCGCTACACAGCCTTGTACTTGCGGGCGAGCGCAGCGCTTCCGACGATGGTCATCATCAGCGTGACGGCGAGCAGGATGAAGGCGAGAGCGGCGCCGAAAGGCCAGTTGCTGACACGGTTGAACTGATCGTAGACCGCCGGGGCCATCATCTGGAACTGTGGCCCTCCCAGCAGGACGGGGGTGGCATAGGCGTTCATGCTCAGGATGAACACCATGACCCCACCTGCAATGACGCCGGGCATCGCCAGCGGCAGGACCACGCGCCGAAACACGGTGAACGGCCGCGCCCCGAGATTGGCTGCGACCTCCTCTGTCTGGCGCGGAATGCCCTCGATCACCGCGGAGAGGGTCAGAACCATGTAGGGCAGGACGATGCCGATGATGCCGATGACCACGGCACCGGGGGTATAGAGCAGTTTCAGGGGAGCCGTGCCGAGGCCTGCGCCCTGCAGCGTGGCATTGATCAACCCGTCATTTCCCAGCAGGGCAATCCAGCCTGCCGAACGAACCACGTTGCCGACCAGCAGCGGGAACATCGTGAGGATGGTCACGAGGCTCATGAGCTTGCTATCCATCCGCGACAGCCAGTAGGCCGCAGGAAACGCGAGGATCACCGTGACCAGGGTGCAGAGGACGGCGACGCCCAACGTCATCAGCAGGACGCGCTGATAGTAGGGGTCGGCCACCGCGCGCAGATAGTTCTCACCGGTCAGGGCCTCGATCATCAGCGAGGCCGCGTCAAAATGGTTCAGAGAGATGCGGGCCATCATGACCATCGGCGCGACAAGGAGCACACAGACGAGAAGACCGGCAGGCAGGATGAAGATCGCCATATCGCGCCTCAGCCCTTGAAATCTTTGTTCCAGAAATCGAGAAAGGCGGCCTGCTGCTCCACGAGATAGGTGAAGTTCGGCGTCCAGAGGCGCGCCCGCTCGGCCTCGGAGAAGTTGATCTGCTTGTCGAGCTCGGGCGGCAGCGGTGCGTCCGTGACGGTCGGGACGTATCCCATCTTGGTGGCAAAGGCGATTTGCGACGAGGGCTCGAGCATGGAGTTCAGATATTTGAAAGCATCTTCCTTGTTGCGTGCGTTCTTGGGAACCGCAGCCTCATAGATCGTCGGGAAAGCCCCCTCTTCGGCGATCACATGGCCCAGCGGGATCCCGGCCTGTTTCCACATGAAGCCCCGCGCGGCCGCGATGATGGTGAACCAGATGTCCTCGGATTTCAGGGCCGCGGCGACGGCTTCCGTGGAGGCCAATACCTTCACATCCAGGGACCGCCATTCCATCAATTTCTTCTTGGCGGGCTCGAAGTCGTTCATTGAGCCGCCGCCGGCGATCGCGGCAAACGCCATATTGGTGGTGAAGAGGAAATCGGAGAGGCCGACCCTGCCCCGATATTTCGGATCCCAGAGATCGTTGATCGACCTGGGCGGCGTGGGCACGCGGTTCGTGTTGTAGACGATGGTATGGGCCGAATAGATATGAGGAATGGAGTTCGGCTTGCGCAGGAACGGCAGCACTTTGGCGGTCCGCGGCACGACCTGCTCCGAGACGCCTTCGAGCACGTCGCGCTGAGCGGCGGCGAACATGTCGAAATCTGCGAGACAGGCGACATCCATGCTCCCGCGCCGGCTCTGACGCTCGGCGAGCAGCTTGGTCCGGCGCGGAACAGGGCTGGATACGTCCTGAAGAACGTCGATACCCGTCGGCTTCATGATGGCGATGTCAACGCTTTCGCGCAGCAGATCGCCGAAGTCTCCGCCCCAGGTCCCAACGGTGACCTGGCGGCTTTGGGCCGATGCCATGCCTGGCAGCAGAGCGGCGGCTGAGGCAGCGCCGAGAAATCCACGACGGGTGAGTGCGGTCATTGTCGTAACCTTCTGGATTGGATTTTCTATTTTCAGGCGAGGATCAGCCGTGCAGCAGCCGGCTCCCAGTTCACGCGAACCACGTCTCCGGTCTTGAGCTGACGCATGGCATCGCCGGCGGCCGGCGTCGCTCGAATGGCGGTGAGCGCTACGCCGTCGAGTTCGAGCCGGTACTCGGTTTGAGCACCGAGATAGAAGATGCCGGAGATCCGCGCGGGAAGTCCGACAGCGTCGGGAGCGGCGTGGACCGCGACGCGCTCCGGCCGCAGAGCCAGCACACTGGCATTGCTGGGAGCCGCCGCGACATCGCAGGGCAGCAGGCTGCCGCCTGCGCTTCGCAGCGCCTGGCCCTCGATGGTGCCGGTGATGATGTTGCAGCGTCCGACGAAATCCGCGACGAAGGCATCCGCGGGCTGCTCGTAGAGCTCTTCAGCGGTCCCGATCTGCCGCACGCGCCCGCTTTCCATCACCACCAGACGGTCGGACATGGTCAGCGCCTCCTCCTGATCGTGCGTCACCATCAGGGTAGTGAGACCGAGACGCTGCTGCAGGGCGCGGATCTCAGTACGCACATCGGCGCGCAGCTTGGCGTCGAGATTGGACAAGGGCTCGTCCAGTAGAAAGACGGCGGGATTGATGACCAGCGCTCGCGCAAGCGCTACGCGCTGTTGCTGGCCGCCCGACAATTGGCGTGGCATGCGATCCGCCAGATGGTCGAGCCGAACCAGCTTCAGCGCCTCGGCGATGCGCCGATCGCGGTCGGCGCGATTGACCTTGCGCATTTCGAGGCCGAACCCGACGTTGTCGGCGACGCTCATGTGCGGAAAAAGCGCGTAGGATTGGAAGACCATGCCGGTCTGGCGAGCGTAGGGCGCGGTGCGCGTGACGTCCTGCCCCGCGATGACGACGCGGCCGGCGGTCGGCTCGATGAAGCCGGCGACCATCCGCAGCGTAGTGGTCTTGCCGCAGCCGGAGGGGCCGAGCAGCGAAACCAGTTCACCTTCGGCGATCGCGATGTCCGCGCGCTCGACGGCGACGGATAGTCCGTATTCCTTGCGCAGTCCCTCGAGACGGAGCGTGCCCACGGTGTATCCTCCTCAAAGGGTCAGACGACCCGGGACAATTTCACGAAACGGTCGGTGACGAGCATCAGCGCCGCGACGACCAGGATCTGCACCGTCGCGACCGCGGCAAGGGTCGGATCCATGCGGAATTCGAGATAGTTGAGCATCGCGACGGGCAGCGTGGTCTTGCCAGCGCCCACCAGGAGCAGGGTCAGCTCGAGGCTCTCGAAGCTCTGGATGAAGGAGAACATGGTCGCCGCAACGATCCCCGGCCGCAGCATCGGCAAAGTCACGCGGCGAAACACGGTCCAGGGGCGCGCGCCGAGATTGGCGGCCGCTTCTTCGGCGATGGTGTCCAAGCCCTGCAGGCTGGCGGTCACCACCCGCACCGTCCAGGGGATGGTGAGCAGGACGTGGGCCGCGATCAGGCCCGGCAGGGTGCCGACGATGTCGAGGTCGAGCCTGTTCTCCAGCTTGAGATAGAACAGATACAACGCCGTTCCGGCGACGATGCCGGGCACCGCCAGCGGACCGAGCAGAAGCGTATTGATGGCCGACTTCGCCGCGATGGTGCTGCGCGACAGCGCAAGCGCCGCTGCCGTGCCGAACGCGACGCCAATTGCGGTTGCGATCAGCGCCACTTGCAGGCTGAGCAGAAAGCCATTGGCGAATTCGCGCCGGGTCCAGGCATTGAAGTACCAGCGAAAGGTCAGGCCGCTCGGTGGAAACGACACGATCTCGTCGCGGAAGAAGCTGGTCATGATCACCATGACCACTGGCGCAAGCATCAGCACATAGGCGATCGCCACCAATGTGCGATGAGCGAGACGGCTCGACGTCATGGCCCGCCCCTCCGTGCCTGCTGAGCTGCGAGGAGAAATGCCGGGACGACCATTTGCGCCAGCATTTCAACGATGGGCAAATGCCCGTCGTGAAAATGCCCCGCCTCGTGCAGCAGGTTGATCTGGCCGATGACTTCGCTGTTCCAGCGCACGGGCATGTTCAGGATGCTTGCGCATCCGAGCGCGAGGATTTTCTCATGATCAGGAAAGTCGCGTGCAATGTCGCTGGCGTTTCGACCAATATAGGGCACGCCCGACATGAGCACGCGGCGCATGGTGGGGGCTTCTTCCAAGGCCTTTGAACCCTGGGCCGGAAACCGATCCGGCGCGCTGCTATAGAGCCGATCGGCGACACCGTCCGCCGGCCGGTAGAGCAGAGCCGTAAACAGCTTGTGGCCGACGGCCGCGGCGAGCAGGCGGTCCAGCACGCGCAGGCTCGCGCCGGGCTGGTCCCGCTCGGCCAGCGCAGTCGCCAATGCCGCGAGCGGCGCCATGGAGCTACTATACTGAAGCGCGTCGCGGGTGCTCATGCGCCAGGTCCCCGGCTTGCAACAAGCGGAAGATGCAGTGCCGATGGGCGCTCGCCGCCAAACGCCACCGTGAGGAGCGGAGGCCTGCCGTGCGGCACCTGCGCGAAATGATCGGCGTCAGCGCCGGCAATCGACAGACGGATGCGGCTGCCGGCTGCGAAACGCCAGGCGGTCGGCAGCAATGGAATGCGGATGCACTCCCAGGCGCCGGGGACCAGCGGTGCCGCATCGGCCCGCGAGAAGCTCCGGAATGGCCAGGTGGTGCTATAGCTGTCCGGCGCCGGGGTTTCCTTGCGGTGCAGAGCCCGCAGCAGTCCCTCGGTCACGTAGCGCTCGGTGCCATCCGCTTCGATTTCGCTCACATAGACGAACAGCGCCGCATCGGGCTCGCTGGAGGATAGCCAGATATCCGCAACGCCATGACCGGCGAGCTCCATGGCCTCGACCAGGGGCGCCGAGGTGTAGCTCAGCATCCGATCGGTGCGTCCTTGCCAGTCGGTGTAGTAGCTCCGGCTATCGACGCCCGCGATGCGCTCAAAGCGCGTCTGCTGCCCCGTGCCGAGGGTGAAGTCGACCTTGTAGGACTCCGCGCCGCCATGGGTGGCGGTGTCGCCGAGACCGTGGCCGGACGTGAGGAACAGTGTCCGCTGCGCTTCAATCGGCGGCCAGGCGCGAGACGCTCGCCATGCCTGCGCATGGAGGGAAAAATAGTGGATCGGGGCCTCGTTCTTAAGGCCTGTGTCCCACCCGAGAAGATAGGTATCGAAGAATCGCAAGACTTCGCCGAGAAGCGGGAAATCCACGACCTCGGAGGTCCGCCAGGGCGAGATGTCGATCCGGGCGCCATGGTCCCAGGGGCCGAGCAGGAGATGGCGCGGATTGTCCTTCATGGTCAGGAAGCGCGAGATCGCACCATTCATGTAGCCGGCCCCGTCGCACCAGCCGGAGACCGACAGGATCGCCACGTCGCGCCGCACGCCCGCAGACAACGCATAGGGACTGAACGAGGCAGAGCTGAAGCCGGGATCGTAGACAAGCGCTTCTTCGCGGAATTTGAACTCCGCCATGAAATCGGTCTGGCGGAAGTTCGCCAGATGCTCACGGACCGCTTCCCGCACCAGAACGCCGTCGGTATCCGCATCGACCGGCTGCGGGCCTTCGAAATCCGGATTGCTGTAGTAGGAGAACTTCTGGAGCACGTCGCGCCGATCATGATCCAGGCCGATGAGCAGCTCATCATAGATCTGCGTCAGCGACGTGACCTGAAGGCCGCCCGGGAAGTAGTTGTCGGTGTAGGTGTCCCACACCGAAAACAGCGGCGCGATGGCCTTGACGGCCGGATGACCCGTGCTGGCCAGGAAGTCCGACGCCGCGCCGAGATAGGACACGCCGGTGGCGCCGATGCTGCCGTTGGACCAGGGCTGGGCCACGATCCAATCGGCAATCTCGCGGCTGTCCTCGCGCTCCTTGGGGGAGCGGAAGCTGTCGCGGGTGCCGAAGCTGGCGCCCGTGCCACGGACATCGACCACCACCACCGCATACCCGCGTGGCACGAAGAAATCGCGGAACTTACCGGTGTTGGGATTGACCTCGCCACTCCCGCCCGGCCGCAGCTTGAAGCGGCGATAATACGGGGTGAACAGAGCGATCGTTGCGAACGATTTGTCGGGTGCCGCGCCGTCGATGGCTTCGGGCAAATAGACGTCCACGGCAATGCGGCAACCATCGCGCATCGTGACGTAGCACGAGACAGGCTCCGTCAAGCGGGACGTCACTGGTCGACGCTCAACATAGTCGCCCGGGGCCATCTGCCAGGCGCGATCGGTTTCGGCACACACGGTCATTGCGGCTCTCACATGCCCATCATTTGGGCTTCCACTTGAGCTGCAAAGAAACATTGCAAATTTCATGCGTCAAATGCGTAATATGTCGTATTATATGCGGAATGCGCATTCAGGAGCTGGATTTGCCCAATCACCGTGGTCTGGAAGCCCTCCGGGCGTTTGTGGAAACAGGGTCCGTGTCGCGGGCGGCCGAGCGGCTGGGGCGCACGCAGCCCCAGGTCGGGCGGCTGCTCAGCGCGCTGGAGAAGGAGGTGGGCTTTCCTCTGTTCGGACGCGACAGCCGTCCTTTGACGCTGACGCGCGAGGGGCGGGAGTTTTACGCCCATGCGGAGCGCGTTCTCCTTGGCCATGATGGACTGCAACGTTTTGCGGTGCAGATGAGCCGCGGAACGCGCCATCATCTGCGAATCCTCACTGCTCCCTTCATTGCTCACGCCATGGTTGCCGATGCCGTAGCCACCGTGGCCAAGCGCTCTCCGAACTTCACGGCTTCGATCGAATCCCGGGTGCGCCTGGATATCGAGACCTGGGTCGGCCAGGAAACCTTCGATCTCGGGGTCACCATCCTGCCGCTCTCGCATGCGGCTTTCGGGACCGAGGAGTTCCTGCGCGTCGAAGCCATGGTCGCAATGCGCCCGGATCATCCGCTCGCGGCGCAGCAGATCGTGACCTTCGATCAGTTCGCCGCCGAGGACGTCATCGTCACGCATCCGCGCTCGATCCTGCGACAACATCTCGAACGCCTGAGCCGTGAAGCCCGCAAGCCGTTAAAGGTGCGATTTGAAGCCACCAATGGCGTGATCGCCTGTCAGCTCACCGGGAGAGGACTCGGATGTTGCCTGTCCGACCCCTTCGTCGCCCGCTCCAGCGGTGTGCCGGATCTGGTTCTCAGGCCATTTCGTCCGGCCTTTCCGCTCCAATACGGCTTCCTGCATCCCATCTGGCAATCCCGTTCGCCGATGGTCGTCGAGCTGGCTGCGGAAATCAGCGGGGTCGCCAAGTCTCAGTCCGAAGCATTCCTCCAGGCCCCTCGTTGAGCCGCCCAATCAGGCTGTTCTGACGCCGGTGCTTGTAAGGTGCCGGCCGTATTCTGGCTTCTTTTCTCGAGACCCCAGCGGCGAAATGCCTGCTCCACTGAGAGAAACTATCTAAGAAAGACGCCATGGTCCGCGAACCTGTTTCGCACCAGAACCAGGCGCAAAAAGCACGATCAACCTGAACGAAAGCTAGCAAGAGCAAGGAAGCTGATCGCTCGGTCGCCGGCTCGCAGCATAGAGAAGCTTGCCGCTCAAATGGTAGTTGATTGGTCATCGGCTTCTTGCGTCCGCTAAGCGGATCTGACGAAGTTTCAATTTGATCCTTCAGACTTCATCGCAAACCCTGGTTGAAACTCGCTAAGCGAGTCGAGACGTGCGTTGCCCGGCTGTTGACGATGATTTCCGCGCTCGCTTGCTCGATCTGGTGAACGAAGTAGAGCGTAACTCCTCGAAATCGAATGAAATTTCTGCGGAACCAACGAACCTCATCAATACCCTGCCGCTCATAACGGTCTGGTTGCAGGTTCGAGTCCTGCCGGGCCCACCACATCGAGATTTCTCCGTTGTTCGTAGGCATCCACCACCATTCGCCGATGCGGCTAAAAATGCTTGTTTGCCAATAGCATCACGCAACGGTCGAGTTCACCAGTGTTCGCGTGACGCGGGTGACAACCGCGCTTTTTGTTGGTATGTTTGTTGGTATGTTTTCCAAGCCAAACGCGAAATACCAACATGCCGCTCACGGACACAAAATGCCGGAATACAAAGGGGCAAATTACCCCGCGCAAGCTCTCCGATGGCGGCGGATTGCATCTGCTGGTCAATCCCGACGGAGCGAAATACTGGCGCCTAGCCTATCGATGGCAAGGAAAGCAACGTACCCTTGCGCTTGGCGTCTATCCAGCTGTTGGACTTATGGAGGCGCGCGCAGCGCGCGACGATGCCAAGCGCGACCTAGCTGCCAACATCGATCCCTCAGTTGTGAAGCGTGAGCGCAAACGGGCCGCAAAGATTGCAACGGGCAATACATTCGAAGCGCTGGCGCGCGAATGGCACGAGAATTGGAAGGACGCTCGTAGCTCCTACTATGCTGCGCAGATTCTCCGACGGTTGGAAGCGGACGTCTTCCCAGCAATCGGACGACGTCCGATTGCTGAGCTCGAAGCGCCTGAGTTGCTAGACATGTTACGTAAGGTCGAGAAACGCGGAGTGAACGAAACTGCCCGGCGGCTAAAGCAACTTGTTGGACAGATATTCCGCTTCGCCATCGCCACGGGACGAGCGAAGCGGGATCCTTCAGTTGATCTCAAGGACGCTTTGCGATCTACAGGTGAACCGCGGCATCATAGGGCGATGCCGCTCTTAGAGCTACCAACCTTCTTGCGGAAGTTGGAGGACTACAGCGGCGAGCAGCACACCAAACTTGCATTGAAACTCGTCACGCTAACATTTCTTCGCACCACCGAACTGCGTGCGGGGAAGTGGAGTGAATTGGAGAACATTGATGAGAACTCCGCTCTTTGGCGCATTCCAGCTGAGCGGATGAAAATGCGACTTGAGCACCTGGTGCCCTTATCGAGGCAAGCTGTGGCAGTGTTGCGCGAATTGCGCACCCTGTCCGGCAATAGCCCCAATATGTTTCCTTCGCCGAGCAAGGGCGGCTATATGTCCAACAACACCATGCTCTATGCCATTTACCGGATGGGATATCACGGCCGCGCCACGACACATGGTTTTCGCGCCGTGGCCTCTACCATTCTCAATGAGAGTAATCTTTTCAACCGCGACTGGATTGAACGCCAGCTCGCACACGTCGAGAGGAACGAGGTTCGACGGGCCTATAACGCTGCAGAGTGGATGCCTGATCGTCGACGAATGATGCAGTGGTGGGCAGATCGCATCACAGCGATGACCTTGGAAGGAGAAAGGATTGTTCCGCTATTGCGAGTGAGCTAAATAGTGCGAACGCAATCGAGAGTGGCGGACTCGAAAGCGATAACTGCGGCTCAGGCGAGGTCGCGTCACGCTCCGAGCCTGGTTGGAATCTAGGCGGGCTCCCTTATTATGCTTATTGGGCGCCTAGGAACATCCCAAGAAAAATTCTCTTGCCGCCGTCTATATCCGGCCACACTCGAACGATCGCTGCCGCGCGCTGCTTTATGCGGCGACACTCAGGTGCTCGCATTGACGCTGATTGTCCGATCGGCGAGTCTCTCCCCATCGAGTTTCGCGCGAGCCGGAGAGACCCATGAGGTGCAACCGCTATGGCAGCAACGGGAGAGATCAGTCACAGTTTGGCCCGTCCATTCCGGAAGCCAGGGAGCCGACAACAATCCCGTTCGCCCAGCGGCTCACCTGCACGATCGACGAGGCATGCGAGGCGACCGGATTGGGGCGCACGAAGCTGTACGAATTGATAGGAGCTGGACGGCTTGCTACGACCACTGTCGGGCGTCGACGGCTAGTGATCATTCGTTCGCTCCAGGCACTGATCGATGTCAACTCTTCGGATCTCGGCGCAATGAAAAGGATATGGTAGTCGGTCGAGGATTGCCGAATTTAGTGTAGATCGGCGTGGGGTCCGGGGGCCGATCGGCGTCCAAACTGTTTGATAAACCTCGCACCTGTGGGGTCAATGTTCGGAGCTGAAACACACACTGTTGACGACCGAGCCTCGGCAGGCGATCGAGGGCAGACGTTCCAGAGCCTGACGGCCCGTGGTGCGCGCGACGAACATCGGCCCCTACCATGTCAAGGTAGTCCGGGACACAAATTCTCGCGTGAAATCAAAGCGAAAGGGCCGATAGAGTGCAAAACGGAGCATGAACGAGACTGGAACAACGGGCCATTTACTGTTGACGTGCTGTTGACGGGACCCTGCTTTGTCGTTCGACGCGCGAGTTCTCGCATCCCGGCACCTCGGGCGACATCATCCCGGAATGCTGGGTGACATCGAGCGGAGTCAGCTCACGGCAATGCCGGTGATCCTGAGCACCAAGGAAGAGCGGGACGTTTTGATGCGCGCACCGGACGAGGCCAAGGCACGGCAGCAGCCGACGCTCGACGGCACGCTGAAAATTGTGAAGCGTGGCGCGGACAAGGAAGATTGTGCTGCGGCTTGAGGTTTCCCGGCCTTCATCTCAGCTACGTCCGTTGATGCTTCAACAGCCGAAATCTCAAGACTGCCCTTGCGTGTCCGTCTAGGGCGAAACCGGGACATGACGAGGTAGATCGCTTAAGTCGTGAATGACTCGGAACGGAAGTGGTCGACGCGCTAGACTAGCCTCATGTTTCGAATGGACGAAATCGTGCTAGTTCGAGTCCGGCTAAGGCACCACATTAATGCCGCGCTCCGTCAGCAAAATCAAGAAATTCGGACCACCATTAGCACAAAGCCATTAGCCTCTCCGATGCACCGTGAAACGTACAAGAAATCCCGTCGCGCTGCTCACTCCTGTCATTGTATTCCCGTCTTCGCCCATGGTCATTCGGGTTGTATTCTTGTGGCGCAATACATAGCGCCTTCCATCGCTACAGGTCCATTTGCCTATGCTTTCGCCAGTCCTCGCTTGCATTCTGAAGGTCCCGTCACGCTTGAAAGTTGCTCGTGCTCCAAAAGCCCAATTCCATATGCCGACGATTCTCATACAGCCCGTGTCCTTTGGGCCAGGCCTAGATGTGCTCTGCCTCGGATTGCCAGTCGAAGCCGGCGCGCCTGGCTTTTCCGGTGACTTCGGAGCGACACTTAGTCGTTTCAGCGCCTCTCGGGCACGATCCTGCGTTGGATCGAGTTTAATCACCTGAGTGAAATCAGCGATCGCCAGTTCGCGCTGGCCTTGCTTAGCGTGAAGTGCCCCACGAGTGTCGAGAGCTATCGCGTCGAGCTGATCAAGGAGCTTTTCTTCCGTCCGTGGCTCGGAAGCTGCCCGGAGCTGCCGGCTTTTCTCGTGAATTGCGGCGGCGTTCGGTGCATTCGGTACTGCAAGCAGATAGGCGTCCAGCCATACGCTCGCTGGAGCTTGATAGCCGGGCATCTTCGATAATGTAAGGCCGAGTTGGTACCAGATCAGCGGGGCGTCGGGATCAGCTTTGAGTGCCTCGAGAAAATAAATCAGCGTCTGTTTTCGGTCTTGTTGCGGGGCGGGCAATCCGTCTTGCTGCTGCGCGGCTGACAAACCTTTCTCAAATGATTCCTTTGCAGCGACCTTCATGTCGCCTAGCTGCATGTCGCCTAGCTGCGCCCAAGCGTACCCAGCATACGAAACGATGGCAAGACCGAATGCAATTCCAGCAACCCATTGGGGCATTGGGTGAAACAAATCCCAGAATCTGGAGCTCATTTGCTTCTATCTCCTCGCACGCAAAGTCGTACGCCAACAGGCCATCAATGACGGAGCAATTGTTGGATTCTAATTTTTCGATGAGCACGCCCGGATTATGTTTCCAGCCTTGCAATCGTTAAGCTTCTGAACCGTACACATTTGCTGTTTTTTTAGTACATCGACTATTTGAAGATCCTTTTCCAATATCTCATTTTGTTGAAGAATTAGCTTCCTGCTTTCGTTCCACTTATACGCGTCGTAACCATAGTCCGCTAAAAATTCGACCAGGTTGGCCACGGGGCCTGCTATTTTTCCCATATACTTTTCTACTTCGCGGGAGCTGAATGCTGATGCAGTCAGCATAAGTCTAAAGTCTACGGAAGCATTGTCAGACTCCAGCAAGGAAATTATCCGTTCGTCATTTAAAATTTCGCGGATTGATGCGTCCGACTCTCCTTCCACGGACGCAACCACTTCGATCTCCATCTTGATTAGATTTCGAGCATCCTCTAACGTTTTTGCAGCCATGGTCGCTTGGCCGCCTATAACTAGGATAGAAGCGTTAACATAGCCGCGAGCGGAGTGCTCGATCTTGTCTTGTAGTGCTTCCAAGGCAACATTGCTCTTTGCCAACTGATTTCTGTATCGCGTAAGCCAGCCCTTGAAACTGCGCGCCGAATTCGCCTTACTAATCAATTTTTCTCCAACACCTCCAGTAAGCGCCGATGTTGCTACCTTCAAGGCATCCTTCTGTGCGTCCTGATTGTCCGCCGTCCATTTGTCTAGCTCTCGAAGAACCCTGCCAATGTTTTTGCTGTGTCTTTCAAATGCTATTGTGTCCAGAGCCAACTGATCGGCCAGCGCTTTGCACGGCGCAATGATGTTTGACACTGTTTGATTGAATGCTTCACTGATTTTGATATGACGTTCCAGCGCATCTGACAGATTTTGTGCAGTCTTGGTGCAGGACGCTACTTTCGCGGTGTCACGCTCATCGACGGCGGAACACTGGGCTTTCTGACTTGCAAACTTTCCGCGCAGGTCATTGCGTTCCTGCACCAACGCCGTACGCTGCGTTACCAGAGATGGTTCGGTCGTGGCGATGGCCGATGGAACCTCTAGCAGTGCTGGAATCTTTTGTTGAGCCCTTGCTGACACCACTGAACCTAAACTCGTGACTGCAAGGGCCAAGAGAAAAGACCGGAGCGGGTTGAGGAACGCCACCTCACTCAAAGGTTTCTTTAAGGTCATTGCTGTGCCCCAGGTCCGGGCGGCGCCCCAACGGACGGTCGGGTCGCGCCCGAGCCTTCGGTCGCATCTGAGTTTGTGGCTGCACCCAGCGGTGGGGGTGGAGAGGCTTCCTCTGGCCAGGTCAATCCAAGGTCTTTTTGGACGTAGCCCTTCATCCAAGCTTCTGCTTTAGCTTTGTTGGCTTCGATATCTTTGAGGTTGTTCTCCTGAGTCCCCTTTATTGCATCCAGAATTTGGCGGGGGCGGTCGCCTTTGCCACTATCAATCTCCTTCTGGATCGCTGCTAGCCGAGCCTGCGTATCTTTCCCTTGTTGGTCCAGCGACAAGTACCAATTTAAATATGTCCTAATTTTCGGATCCTCCATCACCTGCTTATTCTTTGCAAGACGAGCTATTAGTGCACTAGCCGCGGGTGATAGTGCGGGTGATGGCTGGGGGCTGCCGAAGTCGGGCACCTGGCCGGGCGGCTCACACGGTTTGGTCCCAAATCCGCATTCGGCTCCACCCCTTGCTGCCTCACGCATAGAATCGGTCGCCTTTTTCCCTGACTCAACCATGCTTCTCAGTTGCTCGATCGCCGAAGAAACTGGAGTTGTTCTATTCGGACCAGAAGGCCATAAATCGGGGTTCGTAGGCGCTGGCTGCGTGCCGAAAAATCGGGTGCCTCCTGTCCCGCCTGTGGCGCCAGCACGGGCTCTAGCTTGCTGATCGGCCTCGTCTTGTTTTTGCGTCTCTCGTTGTTTTCTCACGTTCTCCTGCGCGGTCGCCAAGTAACTCCGGGCACCCTTATCGGATGGATTGACAGCAATTGCTTGCTTCCATTTCGCTATGGCGCCCGCATAATCGTCGCGTTTGAACAATATGTACCCTTCTGCGTGGGCGAGATTCCCCCGAGCTTTGTTATTAGACGGATTGAAAGCAATCGCTTCCTTAAATTTCGCTATGGCGCCCGCTATGTCACCGCGATCCCATAGCGCGACTCCTTCAAGATTTAATACGACGGATGCTTCGGCTCTTACGTTGGCGCGCCCTCTATCGGATGGATTGACGGCAATTGCTTGCTTTAACTTCGCTACGGCGCCCGCATAGTTGCCGCGTTTGAATGACGCGCGTGCTTCTGCATGGGCCAGGTTGGAGCGAATGACTTTGCAAGACGGGCAGCGGTTCAGTGCCAGCCTGAACTGCGCTGCCGCGCCCGAATAGTTGCCGCGTTTGAATAAGACAAGCCCCTGCATATTTAGTGTGCCGGCGGTCGGCGCCCCATCGGGAGCAGGGCCAGGACCAGGACCAGGACCAGGACCAGGACCAGGACCAGGGCCAGGACTGTCGGGGCACGGCATGCCTGGAGCAGGCTCACACACGCCGCTGACGCCGCCACGGCTGAACCTATATTCAGCGGCGCCAGGATGAGGCAACATAATCATGCTTACGACCGCAAATGCGGCGAGAAGACATGACCTCAGACCCGACGAAAAGCGGCGATCAGTAATATGCGTAATCCAAATTCTGCGCCGAATAGCTAACCAGAGCGTGTCGGTCTGCAATCTGGTAGTTGTTTGACTGGTCATGAGTCCCTTCCCGCTAAGCGGTTCAAGGGCGATCGCCCCCTCGTTCGGCTATTGCTTGTCCCGCAACTTTCCCGGGACATTCGGGGACTCCACTGTTCAGTCCACTATACGATCCCGCCAGCACATCACTCCGCGCCGGGTTCGCGACATAGCCGCTGCTCGTCGCGGAACGCGTAGGCTCCTTCGCATCTTGATCGAAGGTGCTTTCCCCTAGCATGACGCGAGTGTATGGCGATTGATTCACGTCAAAGTAGATTTAGCCATTTTTGGCATTGGCATATGTGGAAACTCTTGCTTCGAGGCAAGTTCGCTCAGTCCCGGATCGTTGGCGCGGCCGACTGGCGGCGCGGCCCCTGAAAACACTTCTGGCGTAAGCGGCGTTCGCGTGAATCAAATTGCTGCAACCCAGCGTATTGCTGGAGCGCCGCATTGGAGGGAGACAGTCGTGAGGATCACAATCCGAGCTTCGGATCGCATCCTGACAAAAGTAGCGAGTTCCGCGCGCCAACATTTGCGAATGGCCCGACTGTCTGAAGTCCGACGACATACGAATTCGCAAATGTCCGCTCCTGGGCACGAAACGGTGGTCGGAGGTCGGGCGGAGCATGCCTGCTCCGCCCGGGCAATTCAGACGTCAACTTGTTCCGCAATTGCGAGGGCGTCATCTACTTCGATGCCCAGATATCTGACGGTGCTTTCGATCTTCGTATTCCCGAGCAGAACCTGGACGACCCTGAGAGTTTCGGTGCCGATAGATCAGGGTCGCTTTGGTGCGTCGCAGTTAATGCGTTCCATATAGCCTCGGATCCAGTCCGACGCTGCCGATCCAATCCGATACAAGGCGTGCATATAGACGGGCTGTGATGCCGGTTTTGGGACCGCGACGGCCTTGGAAAAAGAACTCGCCGGGCTTCTTGTTGCCGGCCTTCAGATATTCACTGACCGGTTGGCGGGTCTGTTCGGCAAATTCAAATCGGACCGGTCGACCGGTCTTCTTCTGGCGTACGGTTGCGCGATCCGCAGTGTATCCGCCCGCGGCCACATCGTCGACTTTGATCGCCACGACATCGCAGCCACGAAGCTTGCTGTCGATCGCTAGATTGAACATCGCGAGGTCTCGGGCGCGACCATCAATTTGGAGTTTCGTCCGGATTGACCAGACATGTTTGGGCCGCAGTGGAGGCTTCGCCCCGGTCAGCTTGCCCTTATTCCAAGGCGTTTGCTTACGGATCGTTGGGATAGCGTTCTCTTGATCTTGCATGTCACGCTCCGCGGTTAGAGGGACCGAAGAGCATGGGCCGTTGGCCAAGGCGTTGGAACTGGGAAGACTCTCAGATCACGGCGAAACTGGCCCCGCGCTGCACAAGATGCTAGTAGCCCACGTCCGTTCTGGGCTGTTCGTGTCGTGCCGATCGCCGGCCCGCCACTTCTGGTCTGCCCCGATCAACGGACATATTCCGATACTGTCCAGGTTGAAAGCGAGCCGAGCGCGGGCGCGCCATTTCGAAAGCCGACCGAGACGCTCCTACATCGGTGAGCCATCGATGGTCTGACTCACCTGCTCCAGCATCCTCGAGCCGCGCGACTATAGCTACGTATATGTGGCCCATCGTGATATCGCCGATTGACGAAATCAGCGCGAGAGCGCCAGCTTGGAAGGGTTTCGGCGACTGAATACGTTCTAGGCGCATTCGGACAAAAGGCACCTGAAAGCGCAATTGAACCGCAATAGCTTTTCCGGCTTGTCCGAACTGGGACAGTGCTCAGACCGTTCCTCACCGGCTCACCATGGGCTGGATTTTGCGCGATTTTTGGACAGTTCCAGCACCCGTGCCGTCGCAGCTTTTTGAGCCTCTCTGACCTGCCCCCGAATTTTCATCCAGCCGCCAGTTAGAATCTCGGAGTTTTGTAGGCCGATTGGCGCAGGTGGAGCAACGGGCGATTGCCGGAGCTGGTCGGGGTTGCACGGCGCAAGAGATTGAGGCCTCGGCGGGCCGAACCAGCCATCATCCGACGGAGGGTCAATGCTGCCGTGAAGGCCGGCAAGAGCCGACGTGAAGCCCGGCAGCTACAAAGCCGCCGAGAGCGACCCTCCATCCTGCCAAATCTGCGCGCCGCAGTCGCATTGAGGAATGTTGATCAGACGGCCTGTTAGAACGCCTTCACGCGAGAGAATTGTTTTCGCCATGCGCACATCGCGGGCAACGGCGATCGGCGGTCGCGGGTTGATAATTTCTCTCGAACGAAATCCTTGGAACCAGATGAACATCCGCTCGCTCCGTAGCGAACGACAAGCCGAAGGAGACCGGCACCTCTGGCTATCTCTGGCGAGCGCATGTTTTGAACAGCGTTATCGGGGCGGACAGCCGTCAGAAGTTCAAGTCCGAATCCGTGGTAGAGCCGTCGGCATCAGGTTATTTGCCTGGCCGGACTTTGCGTTCGAGGTCGAGCGACTTGAGCTTACCGACCAGGTGTTCTCCTCGCGAAATGCATCCTCCGAACCCACGGTCAGAAGCTACGGTTTGCGCGGTGACTGGGAGTAACATCGCGGAACTGGCCGCAACGGCGTTGCCGGGCTACTCCAAAATGGCCTCTAATGATATCAATAGCTTGGCAGCCGTTTCCAAATGAAAAGCTCACCGCCATGGCCGTGCCAACGCAGCGTTTGGTCACGGTCGATCCCTTTGCGGGCACATTGACGGCGTAGTCGGCGCCAAGTCGTACCGGCGGGTTACGTTCGTAGCGAAATTACCCAGTTCCCGTCGATGAGGCCTGGCTCAATTCCGGCGCACGGCCAGCGAAGCTGGGCGCGACTCAGTCCTGCGCGGGATAGACTAAAACCCCGATAGGAATGCTCGACTGGATTCGCTGTGGTGGTGCGGCAGACTTAACGCGGCCCCCGTTACTGGAACGCCTAGGTGGCCCTTGCCGCAAGCAATACTCAATACACTCGTTGACCGTGAGGCATATCGCGTCTGCCCATTATTGCCTGCGGGTAACTTCGTTAACTTTTGCCGCGCGCGGAAGATAAATGCTCCAGGCGCTGGCCGGTGAAGTCGTAGCACGTGCGGCAGCATGCCTAGACGATTTTTATGCTAGAGGCGGTGCCGAGCTCAGTGAAACGGAGCGCAAGCGCGTCCGCGAATGCGCCCGCCTCGTCGATAAGGTTGGCGATCAGCTCTATTTCTCGTCGGGCGCATCTGCGGAGGGCAGCGAGGACATCCCTTTGGCCGCCATCGAATCCAAGCTGGCATTCTTGCGCGATGCGACACCGATCATCTACCGCCTCGGCGAGGTGGGTATCCCGCATACGATCTACTACCTTATCGACTTGCTGAATTTCCTGCGCCCCGCCGATCCGGAAGTCGTTTTCGACCTCATCGCGCATGCGCTCCTCAAGGGCGGCGCGCGGAACGGCTACCAGTTTGAATCACTCGCCATCAGCCGGTTTGTGACGATTGTGGGTTTCTATCTGGCCGACCACCGCGGCATCTTTGCCAGCCCCGAGCGACGCGAAAAGCTGATCGCCTGTCTCGACATCTTCGTGGACGCGGGCTGGCCGGCGGCGCGGCGCCTGCTTTATCGGTTGCCCGAGCTTCTGTGATGGGGTCGGAGCCCGATCAAGCCGTTGCAGAATTGGCGTGCCTCTGTAAGCTACCCAGCGTTGCACTGCCCCTTTCGCACGTCTCTGTCTTCGATTTTATCTTAGCAAAGCATTCAAGGAGCGCTCTATGCCGAGTTTTACGGCCCCCAACGGCTCACCGGTCAGTATTCCGGCAGCAACCGTTGTGCGGATACGCGATGCCTATCCAGAGGAATCCACCGAATCCAATGCCAAGTGCCGGATCGATCATCCCGACGTGAAGTTCGTCACCGAAGATTCAATCGCCGTCGTTCCTGCCGTGAAGTCTGAAAACACCCATATCGGCCAGCTCACCCTGCCAAACGACAAACCCGTGTGGTTCAACGGCACGGTCTCGCGGGGACCGGTTCGTCTTGTCAGCGGCCATCCGCCCAAGGCGCAGTCGGCGCTCTACATCACCGACAAGATCCAATACGTGACCGAGACGCCGGAGGCGGTCAGAACTGCAGTCGCGGCTGCGGGTGGCAATGCTTTGCCGATCCCCACCGAAGCCTTCTTTGCGACGATCGCGAACGTATTCAGCAAGTTCAGCGCGCCGCCGGCAGTATGGGACTGACGCGACCGCGCCTGATGAAATTGTTGCCGCCGCCGCTTGGATGACCGCATGGGAATGTTCGGCAAGCTGTTTAAGGGGGAGGACGCCGCCTCAGCATCGGACATCGCGGATGATGACGTCGGCTTCGGTGCCCAGTTCATCAGGATCCCCTCCAGAAATTTCTTTGGTCCATCCTGCAAATCCCCTAGCGGGCGCTACATCCTGGTCTGGGCGGATGGCGGCCCGGATCAATCCCGGCGTGGCGGATGGATCTTGCTCGATCAGGGGAAGATCGTCGCTGAAGGAAGAATGCCACGCCCAAATGACGGCAAAGTCGCGGATATTGGCACCTTTATCCTGAACGACTGGGGAGCAGTTGAGGCTCTGAGCGGAAGGCTGTCAGCGTTCGCGCCGGATGGGGCGGTTATTTTCGAGCGCAGCTTTCAGGCCAATCTCTACAACAATGGCCTCTCGGACGACGGACGTTGGGCAGCATGCCAGACCGCCAACGCGCCGCACGAAGATGGCGGGCGACTCTTTATCTTCGACCTCAAAGCGCGCCGCCAGATCGGCGCGTTTCAGCCCGAGTCCGGCTGGGCCAAGGACTACACGTT
This sequence comes from Bradyrhizobium sp. SZCCHNRI2009, assembly GCF_032485115.1. Classification (NCBI taxonomy): domain Bacteria; kingdom Pseudomonadati; phylum Pseudomonadota; class Alphaproteobacteria; order Hyphomicrobiales; family Nitrobacteraceae; genus Bradyrhizobium; species Bradyrhizobium sp. SZCCHNRI2009. The sequence continues at coordinate 3,013 of NZ_JAUEUH010000016.1, read as the reverse complement.
CTCAGCGGACGGCCAGATCATCACGCTCGGCTATCACGATGGCGGACGCTTTGCCTACCGAAGCGACGGGACGTTTCTTGACCGCAGCCTGTGGCTTGCCAGCGGACTTCAAAACGGCGATCTCATGATTATAGAGCGCATCCTGTCAGAAGCAGACGGCAAGCCATCCCGCGATCTCATCGGCTTGCTCCTGCCCGCCATCGACCGCGCCCTCGGCTCGCAGCGCTACAAGGATCCGAAGAGCCGGGCCCGAGCCTATCGGCTGCGCGGAACATGCTTTGATGTGGCGGGCGACCTTCCTAAGGCGGCCGCCGCGTATGAGGACGCCCTCGCCCGTGATGCAAGAGTTGGCGTGAAGAGACGATTGGAGCAGATTCGGCGGTTGGCTCCGGATTGAGAAGGTTTGCCCAGCGTTCGCGCTAGAATGGCGGGAATCGATTCGCGCCGGCGCCACCTATGCCATTGGATCATTACGTTTCTCAAGTCCACCTCCGGAATTTCTACTCGCCGGTCCTTCAGAACCGGATGCATGCCATTCGGAAATCAGACCTCAAGGCGTTCACGCCGCGGTCGGAAGATGTTTGCCGGATTGCGGATGGCAGCACCAACGCGTATCTTCAGCCTGAGCGCGTGGTCGAGGATTTCCTTCTTTCCGTTGAACCCCGATACAACGCCGCCCTTAACACGCTGCGGGATGGGGAACCCGATGCGGCGGCCGTTCACACCATGGCTGGCTTCGCCGCCTACGTATCCACTTGCGCGCCCGCGGCCATACGGATCGGCACTGCGCCTCTTCAGCCGGTATTGCAGGCGACCGCCGAGATGCTCGACCGGCAGGGACTGATTCCCCCTGCACCGGAGGCGTTGGGCAACAAGACCATTACCGACCTGTTGAACGACGGAACCATTCATTTCGATGTGGATGGGAAATACCCGCAAGCGCTTGGGATTAGCGGCATCCTCTATCGACTGTCCGTGTTCGGCAATTCGGCTTGGGAGATCCTCTATAACGAGGACAGAGACAATCCTTTCCTGACGAGCGATTTTCCCGTCGCGATCGAAGCCTACGGCAACGGCGGCATTGTGAATCGCATCGTGCCGCTCGCGCCGGACTTTGCCATCCGCATTCTTCCCGACGTCACCCGCGCGCGGGCCATACCCGACCTCACCTTTTCCGGCTTTCGATACCGGCGGCTGCGCCTTGCGCGAACGGATGTATCGGCGCTCAATCGCCTCATCGTGCAATGCGCCGAGAACATCGTCTTTCACCGTGACGCGCATGCCTGGATCCCAGGCTTCGTCTCGAAAAACCGGCGCTACCGCATCGAGTGCGTCACGACCCGAGTGCCGTATGGCACCGGGATCATGAATGTTGCGACGCAGCGCGTGGTCGCGACAGGCCAGGCGGCATGACCAGTTCTTTGAAGCGTACGCGGTTTGTCGCGCTCGATTCCTCACATCTGGTCAATCTGGCGCGCGAGCTCTATGCACCGGATGCTGCAACGCGCACCGCCGCCGTCGCGCTCATGGAGATGCTCACCACGGGAAACGATATCCTCGTCCTCAGTTTTCATCATTTTCAGGAGCTCTTAGTCCACGGCAATGCGCGCGTGGTGGCGGAGCAAATCCGCGTTCTGGAAGCGCTGCCGCTCGTTGCGCTCGTGACGAACCAGCGCGGAGACGGCGTCGCCGGATCGATTTTCGAACTCCAGGTGGCAGAGGTTCTTGCGGCGTTTCGTAGCCCAAACGCAACACCGCGGGTGGTTCGCGATGCGGTCGCGAGCGGGATATTCCGGCTGACGTCAGGCGCCGAAGCCGTCCGGGTGTTTCAGCGGGAGCTACCGCTTCTGCAGCCGGAGTTTGTCCGTATGGCGGCGCGCAGCCGCGAAATCGTCGCGATATCGCGCTCGGACTTTACCGGAGTCGGACATCGAAAGGTAAGCGAATTTCTCAACGGAAAACTTCGTGCGCCCCTCGATATCCAGCGCAATCTGTCGCGGCTTGGCGATGCCCTGAAAGCAGACATTCTCCGACACGGGGATAAGAAGATCCCCGATGGAGGTGCCGTCTCCGCGGCCTTCATGACGGATATCGCGGAACGCGGGCGCGCTTTGGCCGGCAGCGATAATCCCGGGCTACAGATCCTGACCTGGAGCGATGTCGATCTTGACGAGATTACGCCGGACACCACGATTGACGAGGTCAGCGACTTGGCCGCGTTCCGCACCAAGCTCAAACAAATAAACCGCGCGCTGGATCTCCCCTGGCAGGAACTCAAGCGGGGCGTCAGCGAGCGTCGGATTCCATCGGGCATCATCGATCGGGCACTGAGACAATTCCGGCCTCGTTCAGCCGAATGGAAGGGAAGCGATCTGATTGATACGCACCTGGCCTGCCTTACGCCCTATTGCGACATCACCTTCGTGGACAAGCGCACGCATGACGGGCTGCAGGTCGCACGAAAGAAACTGACAGATCTGGGTGCCGTTCTGCGCCGCGCCGAGAAAGCGAAGAATACGCGGGTCGTCGTAGAACAGCTTGGTAAACGATAACGCGCGATCAGGTGATTGAAAGCGGATCGGCGAAAGGCGGCGTGCAGTGCGCCGCGGTCAACATCTGGGCCAGCCGATGCCGCTTCCTCGGCAAAGGGAACCTGGATTATTCAGCCCGACGCGGCATCCATCGCGAGAAACTTCAGCTTCTCCTCATCGCCATGTGTTTGAAAATAGTGTTCTGGAGCATAACTTACCGCGGTTGTCCGATTTGTTCGCTGTAACCCTCTATTCTACGATGAGGGCATAGCCGGCCTATCCAAGTAGTCTCTGCCATGTATTTTGGTGGTGAGGCCTATGGAGACAAGCCAATATGGCCAATGTGCACGAAACCGTTTTAGCTCGATTCTCAACTGAGCCTTAGAATCTCTATTTCCAAACGCGTGATCTGAGGCCGGAAAACTGGACCATTTTTGGCTAGAGTCTTGCGCTTGCCGAATCCCCTCGGCTGGGAGGAGCGG
>NZ_JAUEUH010000015.1:0-118652 GCF_032485115.1 Bradyrhizobium sp. SZCCHNRI2009 | reverse complement strand
ATCGCCAGCTGACAGGCCCGGCTCCAGCCGGCGAACGCGGTGGGCCGCCAGCTACACCACGCTTGGGGACACGATCCAACTGCCCGCATCCTGATCCGTCCCATCAATACTGCGTCCACTACCCGGTCCGTGCGGGTGCGCGCTCTCGATCTCGCGGCCGGATCGGCGCGAACTCGGCTGCAATTGGGTATCCTCTTGAAGCGAGAGGACTCAGGAAGGTTGAGCACCAACTCGCACAATGAAGCTTCGGTCCGCGCGCCTGCGCGCGGTACTGGGGCGCGGACCAAGGACCTTGAGCGGCCCTGGGTATATGAAGAGAACGCGATCGCGGGGCATTGCAATGCCAGCTGGCAGCGGGGTGTCGGCACGACGCATGGGTGGATCTCGCGCGTGCGCGAGTCTTGCGCCTCCCCGCAACCATCGAAACACAGGACAGGTTGGGCGAACGAGGGATCCGAACTTCACCTTTGGGCGCCGAGCCGAAAGGGCAGGCAATCAACTTTTCTGAAGTCTTGGCAACTTTCAGGCCATTTCTGGCTTCCAGCCTAACCCTTGGATGGTGCGGGCATCGCCTAAAAATCCTTTATGAAACCAACAGCCCTGGAAAGCTGGTGCGGGTGCCTAAATCATTGATCTTGATCCGTGTTTTCGCCCCTGTCGTGCCCACCATCGGCCGATCAGGCCGGTGACCCAGCCTCGTTCGATCTCACGATCATTGAAGATCCTCTGACGTCAAAGCCAAGGATCAGCCGTGGCTCGCGTCGCGGGTCCGCCAGCCCCAGGGCAGGGCGACCATAGTCGTGAATTCATGCGTCTGTCCTTCTGTCGCCGCGTCGTCCCGGCCGGGCTCGTCCCGCTTGCGCGGCCGCGGTCGCTTCGGCGCGGCAAAGGCCCGGTCATCCACATCGCGGGGCTTGCCCAGACAAGAGTGGGATGCCCGGGCGCTTCGCGGTGCCGCTCTTTCGCTTCATCGGCGGCCTGCTGATCGTCGGACGGGTGTGTCGGGTGGATGCTGCGGTCTGGATTTTCAGACATGGCTTCGCTGTCTCGCGGCGCGCTTTGCGTCCGAGCTGTTCTGATCGACCACCCTCTTCGTCGAAGAGGGCACGGGGAATGCCGGGCGCTGGCCGCACCCATGGCCCGCCTGCAGAAAAAAAGCAGGCGGCAGTCACCACAGGTTCAGCCGAGAACACCCGGCATTCCCCGCGCGATGGTTTTGACGGCTGCTTCGCGATCTCCCCGGTGCGCCGGGCTTTCTGGCCACCGTATCGCACAACGCGCTTGCGCACCTTGCGCTGGACATCAGCGTCGGGATGCCAGGACCACGCGACTTGACCGTGCGCATCGACGTCGTTCGTCGGCGCGGCTCAGCCACGCTGCAACATCGACACGCCCACCGCATCCCGCCTCGACGTTCGTGACGACCGCGAAGCGCCCCTCTTGTGAGACGGGACGGGCAGATAGAAGCATAAATTCTGGAAAAAAGAAACAAGAATCTTCATGCTCGGGAGACTGGACAGAGACATGTGTTTGAGGCCGCAGTCAAAACGAGTTTTTCTGGCGTAGGCGATCTGGATGCGGATGAGGGGCAAAGAGACGACCGCGCACCAATGCCGACAAGACCGGCTCCCCGATCTGAACCGGACGAAAGCACTTGGCGCGCTCTATTGGAAGGTCGCCGTTGTCACTCAAGAGACCTCCAGCAAGAGGGTTAGACGGAGTGTGCCGTGGGTACGCCTTTTACGATCTCGTTTTGAGATCAAGTCCCTTCCATATTTCGAGTTCATCAGAGTCATCATAGGCAATGCAGAGGCAGACATCGTCTCGCCCACCGGTTCTACGGGCAAATTCGATGCTGTGAATGGGGGCAGAGATAGATAGCGAAGAGTTTAGCGGCACGCTGACGATCATGCCGGCCTAAATCTGCCCACCTGCCATCTCGCCAGCCAGAACAAACAACCGGCGACTTTCAAGGGCGAAGGTCTCGTTCACACGAAAGCTGAACATCAGGAAGACCTGCATCATGATATCGTGCTTGTCTCTTCCTTGCTCGAAACAGACATTGATAGCAGTCCCCAACTTGCTTCAGAACACGTCGATCGTCGGAAACCGTGGCTCTCCGGTGATGCAATCCCAGAGGTAGACGGCGAGGCCGACGTCGCCGGTCCATAACGAATAGCGTCCGCGGCCGGCGACCATCTGGCCGCCGCGAACCTGCACGATGGCGGTCATCGCGAACTGGCGCGCGCGGTCGAGCCAGACCGGGTCGTGGGTGCGGCGATAGAGCTTGAGAAAGGCGTAGCCGTTTCCGCCGGTGCCGTGGCAGAGGTTCGAGCCTTTCGTCAGCGGTCCAGCGGCCCAAGTGAAGCGTCCGCCGTCCAGCAGCAGCGCGTCGAAGTCCGGCGTCGCGAACGGCGCGTCGGCGAAGGTCGTCACCATGCCCGGGGCACCATGACAGTGCTGACAGAGGAACAGCCGCTTCTCACGCTTGCTTCGCGGTCCCCATGTGGTTCCGATGTCATAGCGCCATGCGTTGGCCGCGAGCGCCTTCGGGACGAAGGCGGCCACATGAGCCTGCTGGGCCGCCGTCAGCCAGTCCCATCCGAGCAACAGCGGGATGACGTTGCCGGCGAAGCCATGAACGGGTCCGAGAAAGCGGTCCTTGGCGCCATATAGATCCTGGGTCCAGAGCGGCCCCTGCGGGGTGTCCTCCAACTCGGCCAACAGCCGGGCCGCCTGCCCCTCGAACAGGCGGCGCCACCGCGCTTCCCCGGTCATCCCCGCCATGTGGACCGCCGCGACCATCGACCCCGGCAGGCCCCACATCAGCTCCCGGATCGGCAGCTCGTTGTTCTTCTCGGCGTGCCAATGAATGAGGTCGGCGAGGCTCGACAGTGGCGTGAGCCGCATGGCGAGCAGGGCGGCCCCCATCTCGCCACGGAGCAGCGAGCCATGTTTCTCGTAGTCGGCAGGCGAATTGGCTGCGTGGTCGATGACCGTCCGCTCCATCAGCCTGGACAGCACGGGGCGGAAATCCTTGGTCGCTCGGGTTGCGCCGACACGATGCAGGTAGTCGAGGGCCCAGATCACACCCGCGGCGCCCTTGTAGAAGCTGGGATCGCCGTCGGCGGTCCCGTCGTCGCTGGGGTGGGCCGGCCAGAAATGATCGGGATCGAATTGGGCGATCGCATCGGCCGCGATGTCTTCGATCGCGGCCAGGGCAATCGCTTCGTCCCAGGGAGTCTGGACCAGCGGCCGATGTCGTCCCAGGGTGATCATCGTGTCGGGCTCTCGGGTGCTGTCCGTCGGTCGCGTCAAGCAGGCAGGCCGCGGGGCGCATGATTGGCAACCAGCCTATCCAAAAGCCTGCCGTCGGTACACCATCGGTCCTATCGGATGATGGCTCGAGACGATGCCCAAGGTCCGCGGGGAATGAACATGCGCGAGACCCTTTCGATACGGTGCTACATCGCCGCGCCTCGGCCGGCGGTCTATCGAGCGCTGCTCGATCCGCGCGCGATCGCAAAATGGAAGGTGCCGGACGGGATGACCTGCGACGTGCATGCGTTCGACGCCCGTGAAGGCGGCGCGTTGCGGATTTCGCTTACCTATGACGTGCCGACCGGGACCGGCAAGACGACGGCGCACACGGATACGTATCGCGGTCGCTTTGTGAAGCTCGTCCCGAATGAGCAGGTTGTCGAAGTGGACGAGTTCGAGACCACGGATCCTGCGCTACGCGGCGAGATGACGATCACGATCACGCTCGCCGATGCGGATGGCGGGACCAAACTCCTTGCCACGCATGATGGACTGCCCCGTGGCGTATCGCCCGCCGACAACGAGGCCGGCTGGCGGATGGCGCTCGCGAAGCTCGCGGCGCTCGTCGAGGCGCGATAGGCCGGGCGTTCCGCTCATGCCCGCGGCAAACATGGGTATGCCGATCACCGGCCGCCGTTCACCGACGCGGAGCAAGAAAAGACCGATCAGAAAAAGCCGTGGCTCAGATCCGTCCCGTAGGTCAGCGCCATCGCCGACACCAGCAATATGGCGGCACAGAGCAGAAGGAACTGTTTGAGCAGTTCGTGTTTCGTACTGTCGGATGCTTCGGAAAATGCCTTATGAAATGCCTTGGTCAGAGCCGTCATTGCGACCTCGATCTCCTCCCGCCCTTGAGTAGGTCAAGGCAGCAGGCAGAAGGTTCATCTCGGCACAGATGCTGACCGGCATTGGACGCGAAAGTCCCGGCTGGACGAAGGCCGCCCGGTCTCCTCAGGCGCGGCGGCGGCAAGCCCGAGCAGGACGACGAAACCGCCGATCGGCGGCAAATGCTGGACATCGCGGCGGCGCAGGACGGTCGCTCCTGCCGCGGCAATGAACGCCGTGCCAAGCGCCAAGCCGACGGTGGGACGGTCGCTCAGTGCTTGATCGCCACCCAACCGCCTTCTTGCGAGATCCGGAGCCGCACGCTTATTGAAACACCTTCACGGTGCGACGCTGTTTGGTGGAGACGGTCCAATTGACGTCGCAGGAGTCACCCGCGTTGATGCTGAGCGTCACGTTGAAGCAGACCTTGCTTTCGTCGGCGACCGCGCTCTTTCCGGTAAAGCACCCCGGACGTGTTTCGGAGAAGGAAAGAGCAGCGGTATCGGGTATCAGCTCCCAACCTGCGTCCGCCGCAGCACATGTTTGCACCGGGCCTGCTGATTTGCCGACCGGCGCGCCTGTAGGATGATCGAGATGCATAGGTCCGCCATTGACCGATATGCCTTTTGTCTGCACGATCTCCTTCAAGACCGGTGGCGGAGGTAACGAAACGTCATTTGCAGCAAGACTGAGCGACGGCATCTGTACGACGGCGACAAATTCCGAGTTTGGTACTCGCTTGAAGACGTAGATCCGCTCTCCGGGACCGACGCTAGCCTCGACGATCTTGTCTTTCTGGTCGCCGACAACGCCAAACGACTCTCCGCCAATGACCTGAATGATGAGGGGATTGGGGTTCGGGATCGCGCTCTTAGGCTCGAAGCGGATTCGTAAGCTGACGATCTGCTGGCTGGGGCTCTTGGTCACCACAGCGGTCAGGGGCGATCTCGACTGAAGGCAGGCCGTGTAGGCGGCAAGGCCATTTTCATCGACGCCAGACGTCACCAGATGCTTCGCTTCGTCAACGCTATAGTTGAACCGCGTCTCTTGGTACATGCTGGCGCGCTTTGCCGCGAAGCTCTTGAAATCTCCAGCGAAATATTCGGGGATGATTGCGGAGGCAGACTTCTTTGCCTCTTCATAGTTCGCCTCATTGATCAACTTGAGCTGGGCGAGCATGACTGCAAGGGAAGAATCCTCGATGCGCATCGCCTTGAAAGCTTCGATGTTGCAATCGCTCGCCTCACTGAAAGCCGCGCCCGAAGATCCCAACAGGGCCACGACAACAAAAATCGCAAGTCTCACGACAATTCTCCCTTTTCGAATGAGATTGAAGGGGCCAGAAAAGAATGTTTTGGTGAAATCGTGAGGCCAACGAAAAGTCGGCCATCCAGTGTCATCAGATTGCGCCTTGCCAAGAGCCAAAGCAATATCAAAACGCGTCGCAATCTCTGCCGGCAGCCCCGCCGTCAGGCGTCTCGAAGCGAGCAAGTGCAAAGGAACGAAATCATCAGCTGCCCGGATCGGCAGTTCGTCGTTCTTCTCGGCGTGCCAATGAATGAGGTCGGCGAGGCTCGACAGTGGCGTGAGCCGCATGGCGAGAAGGGCGGCCCCCACCTCGCCACGGAGCAGCGAGCCGTGTTTCTCGTAGTCGGCAGGCGAGTTGGCTGCGTGATCGATGACCGTCCGCTCCATTAGCCTCGACAGCACGGGGCGGAAGTCCTTCGCACGGCCTGTCGCACCGATACGGAGCAAGTAGTCCAGCCCCCCAGATCACCCCCGCCGCGCCCTTGTAGAAGCTGGGGTCACCGTCTGCCGTCCCGTCGTCGCTGGGATGGGCCGGCCAGAAATTGTCGGGATCGAACTGGGCGATCGTGTCGGCTGCAATGTCGTCGATCGCGACCCGAACGGCCGCTTCGTCCCAGGGGGTCTGGATCAGCGGCCGGTGGCGTCCCAAGGTGATCGTGATGTCGGGCTCCCCTGTGCTGCGCGCATCTCATCAGCTCGTGACTGCGGCCCATGCCGCCATCGCCTTGAATGGGAGAACCGATCGATCCCAGCAGCTCGGTTGTCAGGTGCTGTCAGCCGCACGACTGAAGTCGAGCGCCATGTGCGCCTCGTCGTAGTATCGGCCGCCGTCCTTCGCGGCTTTCAGCTCCAGGCCAAATTCCACGAAGCCGATGCTTTCGTAGAGCCGTCGCGCCGGCACATTGTCCTGGACGACGATCAGCTGAACGATCTCGACCTGCTCGCGCGCGACATCCAGGATGTCATTCGCCAACAGGCGCGCGAGCCCGCTCCGTCGAAAGGCTGGCTTAACGTACATGCCGAACAGCCGGCCCTTATGGGCGTGCTTCGGCCCCTGCTGGACGACGAAGCCCAGCGTGCCGACAAGCTCGCCGTCTCGAAAGGCGCCGAGGGTGTGGGTGTCCTCGAGCCGCCTGGCGAACCATTCGACGCCAAGCCCGTTCTCCAGCTCGAAGGTGCTGCCCATCGATTCCGGGCTGATCGTCAGCGCCTCCAGACGAAGGGCCTTGAAGCATGCCGCATCGTCGGCCCGCAGGCGCCGGATCGTTGCAGCAGGGCTCATGGACCGGCTTTCCATCGTCCTCGCGTGAAAAAATCTTCGCGTGAAAGCGCCGCCCTTGGGCGGGCGCTTCGCCGCATGCGCGTGCTCGACTCCTCGGCCTACGGGCCTTCACAGGCCGACATGCCAGCCGGCCTGCAAACAATGCGGCCTGCCGCAATCGCAGGCCGCCAGACGTCACCTCACAGGAGCTGACCTCAGATGAGGCCGAGAGGTCAAGCCATCAAACTACTGGGCGCGCTTCAACCGCTTGATCTCGGCGACCTGAAACTTGCCGCCGGCCAGCAGGCTGCTGCAATGCAGCCAGACCTTGTTGCGATCCCAGCCCAGGAACGCCTTGGTCTCCGCACAGTCCGCGTAGTGCTTGTACCTGAGGGTGTCGGAGCAGGTCGTATCGAAATGCGAAAATTCCTGACCGGACAAGCTGCATCCGACCCAAGGCGCATTGCCCGACTTGAAGCTGGTCTCGCAGCCGCCGTTGCAGCTGCTGGCGGCTCTCTCCAGCTTGGCGATCCTGGCTTCCACGGAGTCCGACGCAACTGACGGCGCGCGCGCCGTCGACGACGCCGTCGACCGCGTGCGGCGCGAGATCCCGGTGTCGGCCGTGGTCTTCGACCTCTGGAGCTTTGTCGCCTGCTTCGGTGCGTCGACCGTTACGCCCGGAAGCGAGGGGGCGGAGCCTGGTGTGATTTGCGATGCGGCAGGACCGCACAGCAGGACGGTTGCCAGCACGGCGGCAGCCGAGGACACGACGACACTCGACGACAATCTCATGACAATATCCCTTCAGGGACGAACCTGCCGTCCCAATACATTGTGACCGCACTATATTACCTATTCGAAAATGGGAAACTTGGCTACTCAGCGCCGAAAAAATTCTGCGAATGATCGTCGTTTGCATCGCGATCGGGTGATGTGCCGGCGACGCATCCAGAGATTGCCGTGTCGCGATGGGAGGCGATTTTCGGATCGACAGAAATGCGCGCAGGCTGGATCGGGGCGGTTGGCCTGATGTCACCTGCCGGGAGGCGGAGCTATCAACGCAGTGCGGCAATAGGCTTCCACGCGGCATTGAAAGCAGGCCGCGTTCCGCGCGGCAGGCTGCAAGTTCCTTGTGGAGCAGCTTCGCTGGAAACTGCTAGAAGCGATCACGCACTCACAGGGGATGACGAGCTCAATGACAGCCAAGCGCGTGGTGTTCACCGGGGGAACCGGCAAGGCGGGCAGGCATGTGCTGCCGCATCTGCAGAACAAGGGCTACGCGCTCCTCAACGTCGACCTCAAGCCGTTCGATCACCCCGGGATCAATACCCTGATCGCGGATCTGACGGACAGCGGCCAGGCCTTCAACGCGCTGACCACGCATCATGGCTTCGGCGGCTTCAACGCCGGCCGGCCGCCACGGGCGCCGGATGCGGTGGTGCATTTCGCCGCGATCCCGCGGGTGCTGATCGAGCCCGACAACGAGACCTTTCGCGTGAACACGATCAGCACCTACAACGTCATCGAGGCCGCTGCGAAGCTCGGCGTGCGCAAGATCATCATCGCCTCCAGCGAGACCACCTATGGCGTCTGCTTCGCGGAGGGCGACAAGGACTTCAGGAGCTTTCCGCTCGAGGAGGACTACGACACCGACCCGATGGATTCCTACGGGTTGTCCAAGGTCGTGAACGAAAAGACCGCGCGCGCCTTTGCGATGCGCTATGGCATCGACATCTACTGCTTGCGCATCGGCAACGTCATCGAGCCGCATGAATACGACATGTTCCCCCGCTTCCTCGCCGACCCGCCGTCGCGCAAGCGCAACGCCTGGTCCTATATCGACGCCCGCGACCTCGGCGAGATCGTGCATCTGGCGATCGAGAAGGACGGGCTCGGCTTCCAGGTCTTCAACGCGGTCAACGACACCGTCACCGCAACGATGCCGACGCGCGAGCTGCTGCGCCGCTATTGTCCGAATGTGCCGGTGACCCGCGAGATGGGTGACGACGAGGCGCCGCTGTCGAACCGCAAGACGCGCGAGGTGCTCGGGTTCAAGGAAGCGCACAATTGGCGCAAATACGTGAAGGCGGGGTAGGGCAGCCGTAGGGCGGATGAGCGCAGCGTAATCCGCCATTCCGGCTGTTGTGCGCATAGCGGCTGTTCGCGCACGGGGCGGCCGATTACGCTGCGCTCATCCGCCCTACGGACCGGTGCCTTCCCTCACGTCATCCGCCGCCGGAGCGCGAGCATCGCGAGCGACAGCACGATCGTCCCGACGATGAACACGGCCGCCGCCGAGACGATCGCCGGACTGATGTTCTCGCGGATGGTGGCGAACATCTGCCGCGCCAGGGTGCGCTGATTGGGGCCGGCGACGAAGAGCGTCAGCACCACCTCGTCCAGCGACGTCGCGAAAGCGAACAATGCGCCGGAGATCATGCCGGGCAGCGCGATGGGAAACGTCACCGAGCGCAGCACCACGGCAGGCGAGGCGCCGAGACTCGCGGCGGCCCGCTCGAGCTGGATATCGACGCCCTGCAAGGCCGAGGAGACGTTGACCAGCACGAACGGCACGGCGACGACGGTGTGCGCGATGATGACGCCGAGATAGGTGTTGGTGAGCCCGTAGCGCGAAAACATCAGCTGCATGCCGACGCCGAGCACCACCGCCGGCACGACCATCGGCAGCAGGAACACGGTGCGAAGCGTCGCGAACAGCAGCGAGGCGGGCTTGCCGCGCAGGCCGAGCGCGGCGAGCGTGCCGAGCAACGTTGCAAGGGCTGTGGTCCCCGCGCCGATCAGCAGGCTGTTGACGATCGACAGCCGCCAGGAGTCGGCGGTGACCAGCTCGCGAAACCAGCGCGTCGAATAGCCGGGAATGGGATAGTTCAGGAACACGCTGTCGGTCAGCGATAGCGGCAGCACCGCGACCAGCGGCCCGAGCAGGAACACGATGACGGCGATCGCGAACAGCAGCTTGACGAGCGGCAGCCATTTCATGCGCGCTGCTCCTCGGCCGAGGTCAGCCGGATGTAGACGGCATAGAGCAGGATCGTCATCGCCAGCAGGACGAGACCGAGCGCACCGGCCATGCCCCAGTTCGCCGCCCCCGTGGCGTAGTAGGCGATCACCGAGCTGATCATCTGGTCGTTGGCGCCGCCGATCAAAGCGGGCGTGATGTAGTAGCCCAGCGCGGCCATGAACACGAGCAGCGCGCCCGAGACGACGCCGCGCATCGACAGCGGCAGCAGCACGTGGACGAAGGCGCGCAGCGGATGGGCGCCGAGCGAGGCCGCCGCCGGCATCAGGTTGCGCGGGATCGCGATCAGCACGCTGAAGATCGGCAGCACCATGAACGGCAGCAGCACATGCGTCATGGCGATGACGACGCCGATCCGGTTGAACATCAGCGGGATCGGCGCCGACGTCAGGCCGAGCCCCTTCAAGGTGGCGTTGATCAGGCCGTTGTCCTGCAGCACGACATACCAGGCGGCGGTGCGTACCAGCAGCGAGGTCCAGAGCGGCAGCAGCACCGCGCCGAGCAGGATCTGCCGTCGCCAGCCGTCGACCGAGGCGGCCACCATCGCGAACGGCAGGCCGATGAGGATGCAGGCCAGCGTCACCAGCGCCGAGGTCACGAAGGTCCGGATCATGATCAGGCGGTTGGCCGAGGCGCCCTCCGGCATCGCAGCGATATTGCCGGCGGCGTTGCGCTCGAGGTCGACAGCAGCGAGCAGGTTCTTGTCGGTCCAGGGCGAGGCGACGGCCTCGGCGATGGTCGTCCAATAGGTGGTCTCGCTCCAGCGCGAGTCGATCGCGGCGAGGTCGACCGCGTCGGTGCCGTCGAGCGCGCGGCGGGTCTTACCAAGCAGGCTGCGGAATCCGGACTGCGCGCTGTTGAGGCGGCGAACGAGATCGCCGAACTGCTCGTCATTGGTCAGCTTGCGGATGTCGTCGATGAACGCGGCCTGTGCGGTTGCAGGAGGCACGCTCGTGCGGTCCCAGCGCGCCAGCGCCTTGTGGGTGCGGGGCAGGGACTCGGTCGCGACTGGATCGGATACAGCCGACTTCATCATCGTCACCAGCGGCACGACGAAGAACGACAGCATGAACGCCAGAAGCGGCGCCAGCAGCAGAAATGCCGTCAACCGTTGGCGGAAGACTGGTCGCATGATCCCACCACCCAGACGTCCGACGCCGCGAACGACAGCGCGACCTCGCTGCCGACCTCCGCAGCCTGACCGGCACGATCGCCCTTGATGATCAGCCGCTGCGCGCCGGCCGTGGCGACCAGACGCACGTGATCGCCGAAATACACCGCATCCAGGATGCGCGCGGTCAGGCGGTTCGCGGTCGCCGCTGCATGATCGTTGATCCGGATGGCCTCGGGACGGATCGAGACCTGCACCCTGCCGCCATCAATGCGGCCGGCGCCGGCATGCGCCGCCAGCGCGAGGCCCGAGTCCGCCGTCAGCCGCACCGCGTCGCCCGCGTGCTCGTCGACCTTGCACGCCAGCAGGTTGGTCTCGCCGATGAACTCGGCGACGAAGGGCGTGCGCGGCAGCTCGTAGATCTCGCGCGGCGTGCCGATCTGCTCGATCCTGCCGTGGTTGAACACGGCGATGCGGTCCGACATCGTCAGCGCCTCGTCCTGATCGTGGGTGACGAACACGATGGTGAGGCCGAGCCGGCGGTGCAGGTCGCGGATGTCGAGCTGCATCTGCTCGCGCAGCTTCTTGTCGAGCGCGCCGAGCGGCTCGTCCATCAGCACCACCTGCGGCTCGAACACCAGGGCGCGGGCAAGCGCGACGCGCTGCTGCTGGCCGCCGGACAGCTGCGCCGGCTTGCGCTCGGCCATGGCCGACAGCTTGACCATGTCGAGCACGCGGGCGACGCGCTGCGCGATCTCGGGCTTGGGCGTGCCGCGCATCTTGAGCGGAAAGGCGATGTTGTCGCGCACGCTCATATGCGGGAACAGCGCGTAGTTCTGGAACACCACGCCCATGTTGCGCTTGTGCGGCGGCAGCCCGTCGACCCTGGCGCCGCCGACCTCGATCGTGCCGCTGGTCGGCTGCTCGAAGCCGGCGAGCATCATCAGGAGCGTGGTCTTGCCGGAGCCGGAGGGACCGAGCAGGGCGACAAACTCACCGCGCGCGATATCGAGATCGAGATCGTCGACCACGGTCAGCGCAGCGAAGCGCTTGACCACCTGCCGGAACGAGATGAAGGGGGTATCCATGACGGAGGCTTTCGGCGCGGACCTCGCCGGGACTCATGCACGAGGAGGGCAGGCGCGCGTCGCGACGACGATCATCGCGCGCCCGGTTTGCTGAAGCGGCGAACCTCAGCGCGCGAGCCAGGCGTTGAAGCGCTTCGACAGCTCTTCAGAATTGTCGGTCCAGAAGCCGACGTCGAGCGCGATCGCCTGCTTCAGGTTGTCCGGCGTGGTCGGCAGCTCGGCGGCGAACTTTTCCGGCACCAGCTTGGCGGCGGCGATGTTCGGCAGGCCGTAGGCGATGTATTCCGGCAGCTTGGCCTGGTTCTCGGCCTGGCTCGCAAACGCGATGAAGTTCATCGCGGCATCCTTGTTCGGCGAGCCCTTCAGCACCACCCAGCTGTCGACCGCGTAGATGCTGCCCGGAAACACGAAGCCGAAATGCTTGCCCTCCGTGCGGTTGATGGCGCTGATGCGGCCGTTATAGACCGAGGTCATCGCGACCTGGCCGGACGACAACAGCTGCAGCGGCTGCGCGCCGGCCTCCCACCACACGATGTCGGCCTTGAGCGCGTCGAGCTTCTTGAAGGCGCGCTCGACGCCCTCCTTGGTCTTCAGCACCTTGTAGACGTCGCTGGCTGGCACGCCGTCGGCCATCAGCGCGAATTCGAGCGTGTATTTGGCGCCCTTGCGCAGGCCGCGCTTGCCCGGAAACTTCGCCGTGTCCCAGAAGTCCGCCCAGGTCTTCGGCCCATCCTTGATCTTGTCGCCGTCATAGGACATGCCCGTCGACCACACGATGGCGCCGACGCCGCAATCGCTCACGCCGGCCGGGATGAAGCCTTTCTTGTCGCCGATCTTGCTCCAGTCGATCTTCTCATAGATGCCGTCGCTGCAGCCGAGCTCGAGCTCCTCGGCCTCGACCTGCACCGCATCCCAGTTCGGCACCCCGGCCTTCACCTTGGCCTGCAGCACGCCATAGCCGCCGTCCCAGCTCTCGTCGAGCACGGTGGCGCCGAGCTTGGCGGCGAACGGCTGGAAGTAGATCTTGCGCTGCGCGTCCTGATAGTTGCCGCCCCAAGACACCACCGTGAGATCGCGCGCCTGCGCCGCCGCGGCGACGCTCAGCATGGCTGCCGCCGCCACCAGCACCGTCTTCGAGACGGGGAGGGCCGCGCGTGGCGTCCCGTTCGACACCTTCACACCCGTGGGGCTGGTCCGCCGTGAAAACATGCTCGATGATCCGTCGCGCTTTGAAAGGTTCAAAAAAGCTATCGGCTGTTCCCAGCCGTGGCAAGCGCGAGTTTTGATCGTGAGATGATGCCATTTTGGCGCTAGGCGCCGCGCCGGCCGCGTTGCGGCAGGGCGTGTTGAGATCGTCCGCTGCCGGCGCATGGTCTGGTCCGGCGGGGGTCACGCCCCCGGGGACGTGTTTGGAGCGTTGCGGTCCTACAATCCGGCGCTGCAACCTTGATCGTCCGGGCAGGCAAGCGCCGGCACCGGTTCGCTCCCCGCCGAATTGTCGACGACGAGACCGAGCGCCGGTGTGCTCGTCGCCCGCGCACGGGTCGGAGCCGGCAGCCGCCGCGATGCACCGTGGGCGCCGATGCGTTCAAAACCCTCTGCTGTCTTCATCAGTCTGGCGGCGACAAGATGATTCAAAAAATCCATGTTGCAACTCCGTGTGGTCAAATGACCCGGCGGCCTGGTGCGGGACAGGCCGCCGGGTCGGCGCAACGTGCTGGAGTTGGCGTCCTCCATCTCGCTGCGCTGGTCTGTGATCCGTTTCACAGTCGTGTAGAATTGATCGTGAATCGGATCATCCGTGGAGCGTGATCGGGACGCCGGCTGCCATTTGTCTCTACGAATCAAGAGACGATCGCGTTTCCGGGCGCTCGACATCACGCGCGTTCACATTCTTGTTTACTCCGCGGGTTGAGCCGCCACCGTGCCGTGGCCGCCATGCTGGGTGAGGGGCTTCATGCCGGTCAGCGTCCGCAGCAGCACGTAGAACACGGGCGTCAGGAACAGGCCGAACACGGTGACGCCGATCATGCCGGAGAACACCGCGACGCCCATCGCGCGCCGCATCTCCGAGCCGGCGCCGGTCGAGAGCACCAGCGGCAGCACGCCCATGATGAACGCCATCGACGTCATCAGGATCGGCCGCAGCCGCAGGCGGCTGGCCTCGATCGCGGCGCGCAACGGCGTCCGCCCGGCGAATTCGAGCTCGCGCGCGAATTCGACGATCAGGATCGCGTTCTTGGCGGAGAGGCCGACGAGCACGATCAGGCCGATCTGGGTGAAGATGTTGTTGTCGCCCTTCGAGAGGTAGACACCGAACATCGCCGCCAGCAGGGCCATCGGCACGATCATCAGGATCGCCAGCGGCAGGGTCAGGCTCTCATACAGCGCGGCCAGCACCAGGAACACCAGCAGGATCGCGAGCGGAAACACCCACAGGCCGGAGTTGCCGGCGATGAACTCCTGGTAGGTCAGGTCGGTCCATTCGAAGGCGAAGCCGGGCGGCAGCACCTCGGCCGCGACCCGCTCGGCGGCCGCCTGCGCCTGGCCGGAGGAGAAGCCGGGCGCCGCTGCCGCGTTGATATCCGACGACAGGAAGCCGTTGTAGCGGATGGCGCGTTCGGGACCTGCGCTCTGTCGCACGTTGAGCAGCGCCGACAGCGGCACCATGTCGCCGGAGGCGGAGCGCACCTTGAGCTGGCGGATATCGTCGGCACGGGCGCGGAACGGCGCGTCGGCCTGCACGCGCACCGAATAGGTGCGGCCGAACTTGTTGAAGTCGTTCACGTAGTAGGAGCCGAGGTAGATCTGCAGGGTGTTGAACACCTCCGTCACGGGGACGCCGAGCTGCAACGCCTTGGTGCGGTCGATGTCGGCGAACAGTTGCGGGACGTTGACCTGGAAGCTCGAGAACACGCCGGCGATCTCCGGCGACTTCTGCAGGCCGGCCATGAACGCCTTGGTGACGTCGTTCAGAGCCTCGTAGCCGAGGCCGGCGCGGTCCTCGATCTGCAGCTTGAAGCCGCCGATGGTGCCCAAGCCGTTGACCGGTGGCGGCGGGAACATCGCGATGAAGGCGTCCTGGATGCCCGCATATTTCTTGTTGAGCTCCATCGCCAGCGCGCCGCCGGACAGCGATGGATCCTTACGCTCGTCGAACGGCTTCAAGGTCGAGAACACGATGCCGGCATTGGAGGAGTTGGTGAAGCCGGAGATCGACAGGCCGGGGAAGGCGACCGAGCTCTCGATCCCGGGCTGCGTCAGCGCGATGTCGCTCATCTTGCGGATCACCTCCTCGGAGCGGTCGAGCGTGGCGCCGTCCGGCAGCCGCGCGAAGCCGACCAGATACTGCTTGTCCTGGCCCGGCACGAAGCCGCCCGGCACCTGCTTGAACAGCACGGCGGTGGCGCCGACCAGCAGGACATAGAGGATCATCACCGCGGCCTTGCCGGTGATCACCTTGGACACGCTGCCGCTGTAATTGTTGGAGGCGCGGACGAAGGCGCGGTTGAAGCCGCGGAAGAACCAGCCGAGACTCTGGTCGAGGATGCGGGTGAGGCGATCCTTCGGCTCGTGGTGGCCCTTGAGCAGCAGCGCCGACAGGGCCGGCGACAAGGTCAGCGAGTTCACCGCCGAGATCACGGTGGAGATCGCGATCGTCAGCGCGAACTGCTTGTAGAACTGGCCCGTGAGGCCGGAGATGAAGGCGAGCGGCACGAACACGGCGACCAGCACCAGCGCGATCGCGATGATCGGCCCCGACACCTCGCGCATCGCTTGGTAGGTGGCGTCACGCGGCGACAGCCCGCTCTCGATGTTGCGCTCGACATTCTCGACCACGACGATGGCGTCGTCGACGACGATGCCGATCGCGAGCACCAGGCCGAACAGGCTGAGCGCGTTGATCGAGAAGCCGAACAGATGCATCACGGCGAAGGTGCCGACGATGGAGACGGGCACCGCCAGCAGCGGGATGATCGAGGCGCGCCAGGTCTGCAGGAACAGGATCACCACGATCACGACCAGCACGATCGCCTCGAACAGCGTGTGCACGACGGCCTCGATCGAGGAGCGCACGAACTGGGTCGGGTCGTAGACGATGTGATACTCGACGCCCTCCGGCATCGTCTTCGCGATCTCCGCCATGGTGGCGCGGACGTTGTCGGAGATCTGCAGCGCGTTGGAGCCCGGCGCCTGGAAGATCGGAATCGCCACCGCCTGCTTGTTGTCGAGCAGCGAGCGCAGGCCGTATTCGGAGGCGCCGAGCTCGATGCGGGCGACGTCGCGCAGCCGCGTGATCTCGCCGTGAGCGCCGGTCTTCACCACGATGTCGGCGAACTGGTCCTCGTTCGACAGCCGGCCCTCGGCATTGACCGAGAGCTGCAGGTCCAGCCCCTTCACGCTCGGCGAGGCGCCGACCACGCCGGCAGCGGCCTCGACGTTCTGCGCCTGGATCGCCTTGACGATGTCGCTAGCGGAGAGACCGTGCTCGGCCGCCTTCTGCGGATCGACCCAGACCCGCATCGAATAGTCGCCGGCGCCGAACAGCTGGACGTCGCCGACGCCGTCGATGCGCGCCAGCCGGTCCTTGACGTTGAGCACCGCGTAGTTGCGCAAATAGGTGGTGTCATAGCGGCCGTTGGGCGAGATCAGATGCACGACCATGGTGAGGTCGGGCGAGCTCTTCTTGGTGATCACCCCGAGCTGGCGCACCACGGCGGGCAGCCGCGGCTCGGCCTGCTGCACCCGGTTCTGCACCAGCTGCGTGGCCTTGTCCGGATCGGTGCCGAGCTTGAAGGTGACCGTGAGCGTCATCGCGCCGTCGGTGGTCGCCTGGCTGCTCATATAGAGCATGTTCTCGACGCCGTTGATCTGCTCCTCGATCGGCGTCGCCACCGTCTCGGCGATCACCTTCGGATTGGCGCCGGGATAGGTCGCACGCACCACCACGGAGGGCGGCACGACGTCGGGGTATTCGGAGATCGGCATGGAGAACAGCGCGATCAAGCCGCCGAGGAAGATCAGCGTCGACAGCACGCCTGCGAAGATCGGCCGATCGATGAAGAATTTGGAGAGGTTCATGGGAGGCCCCGTGGTCGGGAGAGGTCGGTCGTCGTTATCTGACTTGGTCTAAGGGCTGGCGCGGTGCCCACCCTCCCCTGGAGGGGGAGGGTCGGCTCGCATGAGCGCAGCGACATGCGAGACGGGGTGGGGTGGCGGCCCCTCCGCGCGTGCGGTGCTCGACTGAGACGAACCCGCGACGCACGGATGGCTGAGGAGGTGCGAGCAGGTTTTCACCAACTGAGACCGTCACCCCACCCCGCCGCGCGCTGTGCGCGCGTCGACCCTCCCCCTCCAGGGGAGGGTGGGCATCGCGTGTGTGGTGACCGCCATTGTCGATCATGATCAGCGCTGCGCCAGTCGCTTGTTGTCAGTGGCCGCCCCATCGCGTGCGCCCATCGCGGCCACCTGCGTCTTCAACAACGCACCTGGCCGCACCCGCTGGAGGCCATTGACCACCACGCGCTCGCCGGGCTTGAGGCCGGCGGAGATGATGCGCAGGCCATCGACGCTGCCGCCGAGGCTGACCGGGCGATAGACAGCGCGCTCGTCGTCGCCGACCACCATCACGAATTTCTTGTCCTGGTCGGTGCCGATGGCGCGCTCGTCGAGCAGCACCAGCGATTGCTGCTGCGGCTGGCCCATGCGCACGCGCGCGAACTGGCCGGGGATCAGCCGGCCGTCCTCGTTCTTGAACACGGCGCGGACGCGGATCGTGCCGCTCTGCCCGTTGACCTGATTGTCGATCAACTGGATATGGCCGGATGCCGTGATGCCGCCCGAGGTCGTCATCTCGACCGGGATGCGGTCGAGATTGCCGCGTTTGCCCGAGCCGTCGGCAATCGCCGACAATGCGCGCAACACCAGCTCTTCGGTGGCGTCGAAGCTCGCATAGATCGGGTTGACGGACACCAGCGAGGTCAGCACCGGCGAGGCCGACCCGGCGGCGACGAGGTTGCCGACCGTGACCTCGATCCGGCCGACCCGGCCGTCGACCGGCGCGCGCACCTGCGTGTAGTCGAGATTGAGCTTGGCTGTCTGCAAGGTCGCTTCGGCGGCCTTGACGTTGGCGATGGCTTCGCGATTGCCGTTGTCGCGCTGGTCGTAATCGCGCTTGGTCACGATGGAATTGCCAACCAGCTGCGCGCCGCGCTCCAGTTCGTTGGCGGCGAAGGCGGCGCGGGCGCGCGCCGCTTCCAGTTGCGCCTGCGCCCGGTCGACCTCGGCGGCGTAGGGCGCCGGGTCGATCTTGAACAGGACGTCGCCAGCCTTGACCAGCGAGCCCTCGGTGAAATTGGTGCCGAGAATGGCACCGGCCACCCGCGGCCGGATCTCGACCCGCTCGACGGCTTCAAGCCGGCCGGAGAACTCGTCCCACAGGCTCGCCTGGCGCGGCTCGACGACGGCAACCGTAACGGGGACGGCCTGTTCGGGGGCCGCAGCGCGGGCCGCATTCGGCGCGGAACTGAAGTGGAAATATTGGGAGCCGGCGTAGGAGCCGGCGGCAATCACCAAGCCGGCGGCGACGGTGCTCAGCCACCGCTTCAGGCGGCCGGAAGAACGAATTTCGGACGAAGGCATTGGCGCGCTCCAGATTTGTAGTGCTCGCTACAAATGTGGCGCTGGCAACCCGTTCGCAAGAGACTTATGTAACGGATACTACGAAAATAGTAGCCCGACTTTCGGCGGACTGCGCCAGATCAAAGAAATCACGTTCAAGAACAACTAGATAAGAATCAGACGGGGCGGAGACGGAACAGGAGTTTTGCAGATGGGCATCGGACGGCCCCGGACTTTCGATCGCGACACCGCGCTGGACCAGGCGATGGAGGTGTTTTGGCGCCATGGCTATGAGGGCGCCACCATCGCCCAGCTCACCGACGCCATGGGCATCAACCCGCCCAGCCTCTATGCCGCGTTCGGCAGCAAGGAGGCCCTGCTCAGGGCCGCGCTCGACCGCTACACGGCGCGACGGGAGGCCTGGATGGACGAGGTGCTGAGCGCGCCGACCGCCCGCGAGGTCACCGCGCGGATGCTGATGGGCGTCGCCGAGAAACAGACCGATCCCTCCAATCCGCCCGGCTGCCTGCTGGTGCAGGGCGGTCTCGCCTGCGGCTCCGGCTCGTCCAACGTGCCGTTCGAGCTCGCGGCCCGCCGCGCGCAGACCGAGGAGCAGCTCCGGCACCGTTTCGAGCGCGCCAAGCGCGAAGGCGATCTGGCTGAAGCCGCCGACCCCGCTGCGCTCGCGCGCTATGTTTCCGCCGTGATCACCGGCATGAGCGTGATGGCGTCGTCAGGCGCCGACCGCGAGGCATTATCCCAGGTCGCCGTCGTCGCGATCAAGGCGATCGAGGATCAGTCGGTGAGGGCGCCGGCGGCGGCGAACTGATCGACATCATGCGCTGAGCGACGGGTGCTCTGCCGTCGCAAAGTCTTGTGCTCGTGGGCGCGATGCGATCCCCTGCGGCCGCCTCATTGTCATCGCGCGAACCAAGAGCAATTCCTCCATGCGTGTCTTCTCCGCCGCCCTTGCCACCGAGACCAACACTTTTGCGCCGATGCCGACGGGGCTCGCGACCTTCCACGAGCGCGCCTACTTCCCGGCCGGAACGCATCCGGACAAGATGCAGATGCATGGCGGGCCACTATGGGCGGCGCGGCAGGTCGGGCCATCGAAAGGTTGGACCTTGATCGAGGGGCTGGTCGCCGCAGCGGTGCCGAACGGGCTCGTCACCCGCGCCGCGTTCGAAACCCTGCGCGACCAGATCCTCGCCGACCTCGAAGCCGCGCTGCCGGTCGACATGGCGTTGATCGGCCTGCACGGCGCGATGATCGCCGACGGCTATGATGATTGCGAGGGCGAGCTGCTCGCGCGCATCCGCGACATCGTCGGACCCGATGTGGTCATCGGTGCGACGCTCGACCCCCACGTTCACATGAGCGAGCTGATGGTCAGAAGCGCCGATCTTCTGATCTGCTGGAAGGAATATCCGCACACCGACATTCTCGAGCGGGCCCAGGATCTGGTGAAACATTGCACCGAGCTCGCCGAGAAGCGGCTGAGGCTGCAGAAGGCCCTGGTCGACACCGACATGATCGTGACCCTGCACACCACGCGCGAGCCGGTGCGCAGCTTCGTCGACCGCGTCACCGCGCTGGAAGGCAAGGACGGCATCGTCTCGGCCTCGATCGTTCACGGCTTCGGCTGGGGCGACACGCCGTCCATGGGCACCAAGGTGCTGGTCTATAGCGATGCCGCCGTCGATCCCGATGGCGCCAAGGCGCAGGCGCTGGCGCGCAAGCTCGCGGACGAGCTGATCGGCATGCGCGAGGCGGTGACCGAACGCATGCCCGGCGTCGATGCTGCGCTCGACCAGGCCTTGGCGAAGGACGGCACCATCGTGCTCGGCGATGCCAGCGACAATCCCGGCGGCGGTGCGCCCGGCGATTCCACGTTCATCCTGCGCCGGCTGCTCGACCGCAACATCGGCAATGCCTGCCTCGGTCCGCTCTGGGATCCGATCGCGGTGCGCATCGCCTTCGATGCCGGCGTCGGCGCCAAGCTGCCGCTGCGGATCGGCGGCAAGATCGGGCCGCTGTCGGGTGATCCCGTCGATGCGACCTGGGAGATCAAGGCGCTGAAGGAGAATATGGTGATGACGGGCCTTGCCGGCACGCCCGCCAAGCTCGGCGATTGCGCGTTGATCGGGAGCAATGGCGTC
Organism: Bradyrhizobium sp. SZCCHNRI2009; assembly: GCF_032485115.1. NCBI lineage: Bacteria > Pseudomonadati > Pseudomonadota > Alphaproteobacteria > Hyphomicrobiales > Nitrobacteraceae > Bradyrhizobium > Bradyrhizobium sp. SZCCHNRI2009. The sequence continues at coordinate 97,915 of NZ_JAUEUH010000015.1, read as the reverse complement.
GAGGTCGTGATCACCACGTTCCGCTGCCAGGCGTTCGGCACCGACTTCTTCACGCAGCTCGGCTGCGATCCTGCCACGCGCAAGCTCGTCGTGGTGAAATCCGCCCAGCATTTCCGCGCGGCATTTGCGCCGATCGCGGCCGACATCATCATGGTCGATGCGCCCGGCGTGGTCGCGCGCGACGTGACGACGTTGCCCTACAAGAAGATCAAGCGTTCGAAATGGCCGCTCGATGAGTTGCCGCAATCATCGCGAGCATGATGTCCCAGAATGCGACGATCATCGCACCGCCGTTAACGTTCGGAACGCGGCTGGAACGAACCGCGTCCGAATCGCTTGCGAATCACGGTTTGAGATCTGTTCACGGCTAGATGTCGTAGCTCTCGGAGATGGCGCGCAACATGCAGCGCCGGCGATTCTGATCGTGCGGCTCGGCTTTCGTCAGAAGGTTAAAGGCGCAGAGGCGCGCCGGCGTTGTTGGAGAGAAGGCGACGCCCCAGCATGCTGCGGGCGGGCCCGCTCACGTCGTCGACGTTCCGAACCGTCGCATCCACGCCGCCCTCAGACCGATCGGTGCTGGCGAGAACGGGCCCGGCGGCGCGCGCGTGATCAGGGCGACCAGCAGGAGCGCGGCGATCGCGAGCCAGAAGCACAGCCAGAACGCATCGAGATAAGCGAGCACGTTGGCCTCGCGCTGCACCTGTGCGGCCAAGGTCCCGACGGCGCGGGCCTTGGCCTGGCCGCCGCCATGCGCGGCGAAATAGCCGGTCAGTCGTTGCAGCGCGCGCGCGACGTCGAGATCGCCGCTCTGGATGTTGAGGCCGAGATAGGCCGAATGCACCTGCTCACGCACCCGCAGCCACGTTCCCATCAGGGCGACGCCGATTTCGGCGCCGCCGAGCCGCATCACCTGGATATAGGCCGCAAAGGACGTCGCTCGCGCCGGATCGGAATTCGACAGCGCGAGGATGATGATCGGAAGCAAGGTCAGGGCCTGTCCGATCGACTGCAGCACGACGATGACGATGAAATCCTCGCGCGCCCAGGCATGGGTGATCTGGGTGCCGAGCAGATTGGCCGCCGCGAAGGCACTGAGACCGAGCACGACGACGATGCGGGGATCGAGATGGCGAAGCAGGACGATCGACAGCGGCACCAGCACGACCATCGGCAGCGCGCCGTAGAACAACAGCAGCGAGCCGCTCTGCTCCGGTCGCAACTGCGTGATGGTGACGAGGAAGTTCGGCACCAGCGACGCATTCGAGAGGCTGGTCAGCGTGTAGAGCAGGATCACGACCAGCGACAGCCCGATGTTGCGCGAGAACAGCACGTTGAAATGCGCCCATGGCTGCGGGGCGAGCGCCTCGTTGACGAGGAACAGGACGAACAGCGCGGCGCCGCCGCACAGCAGCGCCATCACCGTGCCCGATTGCAGCCAGTCGAGTCGGTTGCCCTGGTCGAGACCGGCATAGATCATCGCCACGGCGCTGCCGAGCAGCAGCATCCCGCCCCAGTCGGCGTTCTCGAGCAGCGCGCGGTTGACGGGCTCGGCCGGGGTGCCGAGATAGACCATCAGCGCCATCAGCGGCGCCAGCACGACGCCCTGCCAGTACAGCCACTGCCAGCCGAGATGCTCGACATAGAAGCCGACCAGCGAGGTCGAGGTATCCAGCGCGAAGCCGACCCGGATCGCATAGATCGAGATCGCCGGCAGCCACCAGCGGATCGGCAGGTTGCGGAAGATGATCATGAGCGTGGCCGGCACGAAGGTGCCGAGCAGCATGCCGTGCAGGATCGCGAGCGCGATCAAGGTCGGATAGTCGCGCACGAACGGAATGATCAGGGACAGCACCGCATAGATCAGGCTGGGAATACCCAGCACACGGCGCAGACCGAACACGGTCGCGAGCCACGCCACGGCCGGCGCGATGACGATCTGCGAGCCGATCGCCGCGGTGGACAGCCAGGCGCCCTCGTCAAAACCGAGCGAGAACGCGCCGCGCAGATCGGGCAGGCCGACCGAGGTCAGCCGGCTGTCGAAATTCGCCAGGAACGAGCCGAGCAGGACGGCGCCGACGGCAAACAGCGGATGCGCCGCCTGGCCGCCGCGCGACAGCGGTCCGCGATCGGTCTCACTTGGCGCCATCGGCCTGGCCGTTGGTGCGGATGTGGGTCACGACCGACATGCCCGGCAGCAGCCGCGCGAGCAGCGGCTGGTCGCCGTCGAGGGCGATGCGGACCGGAATGCGCTGCACGACCTTGGTGAAGTTGCCGGTGGCATTGTCGGGCGGCAGCAGCGCGAATTGCGAGCCGGAGGCCGGCGCGATCCGCTCGACGCGGCCATGCAGCCTCTGGCCCGGGAACGAATCCACGGTGATCTCGACCGGCTGGCCGGGCGCGACATGGGTGAGCTGCGTTTCCTTGTAGTTGGCGATGACGAAGACATGCGGCAGCGGCACCACCGCGATCAGGCTGCTGCCGATATTGACGTAGTCGCCGACCTGCACCTGGCGCTGTCCGACGACGCCGTCGAATGGCGCGGTGATCCTGGTGTAGCCGAGCTTGAGCCGCGCGGCGGCGAGCGCGGCCTTGGCGCCGGCGAGATCGGCGCCGCGCTGCTTCTTGGTGCCGGTGAGCACCTCGAGCTGATGACGCTGCGCGGCGATCACCGCGCGGCTCGCGCGCACGTCCGCCTGTGCCTTGGCATAGGCGGCCGTTGCCTGTTCCAGCCGCTGCTTGGTACCTGCCTCGCTCTGCGACAGCGACTGCTGGCGCTCTTCCTCCTGCCTGGCCTGCACCTCGGCCGCGCCGGCCGAGACCTGCTGCGCCTCGGCCTGGGCGATGGTCGCGTATTGCAGCTCGACCTGGTTGCTGAGGTTGTCGAGCGCCGCCTGCGCCGCTTCGACATTGGCCTCGGCCTGCGACACCTGTGCCTCGTAGTCGGCCGGATCGATCTGGACCAGCAGGTCGCCGGCCTTGACCTGCTGGAAATCGCTGACCGCAACCTTCGTCACCTCGCCGGCCACGCGGCTCGAGAGCTGCGTCAGGTCGGCGCGCACATAGGCATCGTTGGTCGATTGGGTCGTTGCGTTGCCGGTCCAGGCGTTCCAGCGCGTGGTCGCGAGCGCCACGAAGGCGAGCGCTGCGATCACCGCAAGCAGTGGAATGCCGAGACGCGCCCAGAGCCCGGGCGCCGCGGCGGGCGGCGTCGATGCAGCGCGCGCCGCCGCGTCGACGTTGCTCGGTGTTTCACTCAAGGGACGCCTCCTGCATCGGCCGACGCTGATCAGTCCGACGACTCGTATCCCATTCTGCGCCGCGTGCCACCTGGACTCTGGGTTGTGAGCCATGCGTCGCGGGGCATGGACATCTGCGCGCCGAACGGAACCCGCGGGCGATCGGACCGTGATGAACCAGCTAACAGGCCAGCAGGTTGAGCACAGGCACAGCCCGCGATCGCCGCGCCGGGATCGCGCCAACGACATCGGCGCCGGATTCGCTGCCGCGACCAGCCCGCGCCTGATGTCCCAGAATGCGACGTCGCGCGCGCTCACGTTAACGTTCAGAACGTGACTTGAACGAACCGCGTCCGAATCAGCGGCGCAGCCCGGTACGAGGTCTGTTCACGGCTAGATGTCGTGCCGTCATCGCGTGACATCAGCTATTCGGCGTCACTTGACCGCAATTTGGACGACCGGCTGGGTGCGAGAGCGTTAAGAGCACGGAGCGGCCTGCCGCCAAGCGGTTGTCGGTGACGCCGGCCGGCGCGCGCTGCCCGGTTGCAGCGGTCGCCTCGCTGGGTCACATTTCTCATCCGCGACTTGGGTCCAGCCGTTTGCTGATCAGAAGGCTTTCATGCATGGGTCACAACGGAGCGATCCTGGTTGCCGGCGGCGCCGGCTACATCGGGGCTCATTGCTGCAAGGCTGTCGCCGGGGCCGGCTACGTGCCGATCTGCTATGACAATCTGTCCACCGGCCATCGCCGCTTCGTGCGATGGGGACCGCTGGTGGTCGGCGACATTGCCGACAGCACCAGAGTGGCTGACACCATTCGCGCCCACGCGGTCGACGCGGTGATGCACCTGGCCGGGCCGAGCACGATCGGCGAATCCGTCGCCGATCCGTCCAAATATTATCTGAACAACGTCGTCGGTACCTTGGGCCTGCTGCAGGGCATGCGCGAGGCCGGGTGCGCGCGGCTGGTGTTCTCCTCGACCGGCGCGGTCTATGGCGACGCCGGGCGGGATCCGATTCCCGAGAGCGCCGCGGGATCGGCCCTGAATCCATACGGCCGCTCGAAATACATGATCGAGCAGATCCTGGCGGACTATCAGGCAGCCTACGGCCTGTCGGCCATCGTGCTGCGCTACTTCAACGCCGGCGGCGCCGACGCGTCAGGCCTGATCGGTGAGTTGCGCGATCCCGAGACGCACCTGATCCCGCGAGCGCTGATGGCGATCCTCGGCCACGTGCCGGACTTTGCGATCTTCGGCACCGACTATGACACACCCGACGGGACCGCCGTGCGCGATTACGTTCACGTCGACGATCTCGCGGCAGCCCACATCGCGGCGATGGAGCGTCTGCTGCAGACCGGTTCGGGTGGCACCTACAATCTCGGGACCGGCCGCGGCCATTCGGTGCGCGAGATCGTCGATGCAATCGGCAGGGAGACCGGCGAGCGGGTCCCGCTGGTGGTGCGCGCGCGCCGCGCCGGCGATCCACCGGTCCTGGTCGCAGATCCCCATCTTGCCCAGCAGGAGCTCGGCTTCGCGGCGCATCGGTCCGATCTCGGCACGATCATCCGCTCGGCCTGGACCTGGCACCAGACCGCGCACCCCCGGATCGCATGAGGCCGATGCCGCGTGCCGGGGGCTCGTCGGGGAAGCTGTTACGCCGCGGCCGGCGGCGTGTGGGCGAACTCGTCCACGAAGCTCATCTCCGCGCGCTCGTCGTCGACCGACCAGCAGCCGATCTCGGAAGCGCCCCGGAAGAAGTGGACACTGTGGACCGGTGAGCGGAAGTCGTCGCCGCGAATGATCCGGAGCAGGGTCTGCGCCACGCGGCGGTGATCGCCGGGGAGCCTGAGGTCGAAGAATGCGTCGCCATAGCCCGGCAGGATGGTGCCGGCCGAATCGCGAACTTCCATGCGCAACTGTGCCATGCTCGCATTCAACGACAGCAACGGTTTCCGCCCGGTAAATGCCGCCGTGCCTGCGCAGGTGGTCTCACCATGGAGCGCGTAGCGCGCTGGTCGCCATCAGCGAAGCGTGGACGAGGTGCTCTGACAAGAGGCGCCGTTCGAGCAAGCGGCCAGCCTTGTCAGCAGCGGATCGCATCGGCCGCGGTGGCCGTTGGGATGATCGCGCAAGGGATCACCGGGCCTTCTCCAGCACCGGGCGCTCTGTGGTGACGAGGGCTGCCGGGACAACCGCTTCATTGCGGGGGAGGATCGGCAGTTCGAACAGGACACGCGTGCCAGTCGGCTGGTTGGCGCTCAGGGTGAGACGGCCGCGAAGCTGCTGGACCATCCCCTTGATCATCCGGAACCCCAGGCTTGTGCGCGGTTGATCGATGTCGAAACCATCGGGCAGACCGACGCCCTGATCGGACACGCTGAGCTGCAGGCAACCGTCGATGTCGCGGGCGGAGATGTCGATCGGTCCGTCCTGGCCAGGATAGGCATGTTTCACGGCGTTGCTGACCAACTCATTGAGCAGGAGACCGAGAGGCACGGCGTGATCGGCCGACAGCCGCATCGGATGGGCATCGCAGTTCAGGATACGCGCTCCCGCGACGCGTTGCAGCCTCTTGCAGAAGTCTATGAGGAAGACGTCGACGTCGATGAAGCCGATCTGTGATGCCCGCGAGAGATGATCATGAACCTGTGCAATGGCTGCTACGCGCGATCCGGCCTCGCCGAGGGCAAGCTTGGCCTCAACGGAATCCGTCCCGAATGCCTGCACCCGGAGCATGGCCACGACGGAAGACAGGCTGTTCTTGACGCGGTGACCCATTTCGCGCGTCAGCATGGCTTGATGGTCCAAGGCGTCCCGGAGCCGCGTCTCCTCATGCAGGCGCTCGATTGCAATCCCGACGATGTCGGCGAATTCGGTGAGGAAGGCAGCGTCCGCCTCGTCGAAGCGGCGGGGGGGCGGACTGTCGACCTGGAGCACGCCGAAATAGCCGCCGCCTCGTCCGCCGCGATCGATCCGGACGCTGATCGACGTCTTGATGCCGCGGTCTACTCGAAGCCCCGGTATCTCGAAGCGACCATCCGGGGGAGCGCGACCGGTGATGATGGCTTGACCCGTCTGGAAGGCGCGCCCGGCAGGCGAGGTACTGTCCACGACGAACGATGATTGTTCGACCGAGCTCGGCCATCCGTACCCCGCGCGGACCAGCTGTCTCTTTCCGTCCGCCACGAATTCCATCACCATCGCGAACGGTGCATTGAGGCCCTTGGCACCGAGCGCGGCGGCGCGCTGAAGAGCGACGTGGATGTCGCGGGTCTGCAATGCAGCACGACTGAATTCGGCGAGCGCAGATTGTTGGATGAGCCTGTAGCTGCGCATGTCATTCCGGACGCCCGCGCGCTCGAGAAGGATCGGAAAAGCGGTATCTTGGCTCTGATGTCCCAACACGCGGATTCTCCAAAACAGAACGCACCCCGACTACAAATTCCCCGCGGCTCTCTTCCTTACGATTTGATATTGTAGGGCTATTGTGTTGCCGTTCACCGGCCGGAGTCTGAGCAAAAGCGGACATGGTCCAGTTTGCCGCAGCGCAATTCGTCGCGAGCCGGATCGAGGCGAAAGGCGCCCCGGCTCGCGTCGAGGGGGCGCTTGGCAGTTGCACCTGACGCTTGCCGTGCCCGCGCGCTCGTCCAGAGGACCTTCCACGGAGAGCGGGCACCGGCGCCGCGGCGCGACGCGCGCTCTTGCAGCCCGTCAGAGGGTGGGCGGCACCATCCTCACGGAAACCGCCATATGCGCGATCGGCCAGCCTTGAGCCGGGCGGCAGGCCGGGTTGGCGCGCCGGCCAGATCCGCTCATTCGGCGGCCATTCTTTTGGGCCGCTCGGTGGTGTGGCCCACCGACAGCGAGCCGTGGGGCGTGTGACAGATGGATCCCGTCGAAGGGGTGTGTCCTGTCCGAATCCGTCAACGACCTCAATTTCATCCGTGAATGCCTGCGTCTGGCGGCGGATTTCACGCAACTTGCGCGCGATGCCGTCGATCCGGACCTGCAGGCGCATTGTCTGCGGATGGCCGCCTTCTGGACCGATCGGGCCGCCGGAAATCCCGGCGCGGAATCGGACGATCCGAGTCAGGAAATCGCCGGATGCGCGATGAGCGAGCAGGGCCGTTGTTGCGGCGCGGCGGGGGAGCCTTGCGTGCGGGAGCTCGTGAGCAATTTTGCTCAGACTTGCCGGTCGAGAGCGCCCAAGAAACGGGGGCGACGGCGCGGACAGCCGCCTCTGCGCCGTGGCCTCCGTCCCTCATCGTGGCTTGTCAGTTTTGGAATGATCAAGGCGCAAACCGATCGCGATCTGCGGAGCAATCAGCTGCTCGATGCCCTGGCGCCGGACAGCCGCGGCCGGATCGAGCCGCACCTCGAGCCCGTTGATTTCAAGCTCGGCGCCGTGGTCTGCGAGGCGGGCGGCCATCTCCGGCATGCCTATTTCCCGAGAGGATCGGTGTTGTCGCTGTTGACCGTGCTGGAGAACGGCGACGCCATCGAGACGGCCAATATCGGTCGCGAGGGCGCCTTCGGCCTCTTCGCCGCCATGTACAGCCGGGCCTCCTTCAACCGTTGCATCGTTCAACTCGAAGGGCATACCGTCCGGTGTCCGATCGAGCTGCTGCAGCACGAGTTCGATTCCAGCGAACATGTGCGCAATCTTCTCGTCAGCTACTCGGAGACGCTGCTGTCCCAGGTTCAGCAGACGGTGGCCTGCAATGCGATGCATTCGACGGAAGAGCGCATCTGCCGATGGCTGCTGATGATGCACGACCGGGCCGAAGGGGCGGTGCTTCCGTATACGCACGAGTTCCTGTCGCAGATTCTCGGGGCCAATCGCAAGTCGGTGACGCTTGCCGCGCAATCCATGCAGGCGGCCGGCCTGATCAGCTATCGTCGCGGCACCATCCAGGTACTCAACCGGCCCGGCCTCGAGAAAGCCTCGTGCGAATGCTACGCCATCGTCAAGCAGCGGTTCGATGCGTTTCTCCAGCCGCCTACGACGGCGGTGCGCAGTCAGCTGCAGTGATATGATGGTGGCAATGATGTGATGGTGGCGTGGATCGAGCCGAGCAGGGCGGCCCCAGCTCGATCTCGCGATGCCCGGTCACAAGCTCTTCAGCGGACCTTTGCCTCCGACCGACTTGTCGCCTGCGATATGCGGCTGATCGTGCAGGACGACGTTCAGCAGGGAGCTGTTGATCTCGAGGTGACCGTTGTAGTCGATGAAGCCCAGCTTGCGGAACTTGTTCATGAAGTGACGGACGCGCGAGCGGGTGGTGCCGATCATGTCGGCCAGCATCTCCTGGCTGACCTTCGCGATGACCCGCTGCGGCTTGCCGTCATTGCCGAAATTGGCCAGCAGCAGTAGCGCCCGCGCAAGGCGCTTCTCGCTCGAATTGAACAGCTGATCGATGAGATCGGCCTCGACGCGGATCGTGCGGGCGAGAATGTGCGAAACGAAGATCTCGGAGAACGCCGGCTGCTCACGCAGGGCGCTCAGCGCGGCCGATTTGGTGATCCGCAGGATTTCGCTGTCCGTGATGGCCGACGCCGCCGACAGCCGATGAGACTGGCCGGCCAGGCAGCCTTCGCCGAAAAAGTCGTCCTGCCCGAGCAGCGCGATGACCGCCTCCTTGCCCTGCTCGGAATGGACGACGATCTTGACCGTGCCGGTGATGATATAGAACAGCACATCGGCGGGGCCGCCCTGAGAAAAGATCTGCTGGTCCTTTCGGTATTTCCCGATCGTCCGGCCTGGGCCTTCGGTCTTGAGGAACACCGCCGGATCGAAAGCCTGCTTCCTTGGCGGCGGCTTTGCGGCCGTCTGCGGCTTTACGATGGGTCGCTTCGCCATGTGTTCTCCCGGGTGAAACGCGAGTGCTGGATACTTCGAAGCCGGATCTCGGCATCACGGTTGGGCAGGCGCGAACACAGCATAGCGCCTTTCGCGGACGCTTGACAGCGCGGCGTCTATTTCAACGGGACACGCACAGTCGCTTCGTGTTCCAGTGACGCAGCGGAGCGAGAATTAGTTAATTCATGTTATCAAGCATTGGCACCGCGTCGCTCATGCAGCGCGAACAGGCCCAGTGCCTCGCGGACGTCACGCAAGGTCGCATCGGTAACGGTGCGCGCCAGTCGGGTGCCGCGCCTGACGATCTCGAGAACGTGGCCGGGATCACGTGCAAACGCCGCCCGCCGGTCGCGGATCGGCGCGACCACGGCCTGCAGCACGTCATCAAGTCGCTGCTTCACGACGCTGTCGCCGAGGCCACCGCGGACGTAGCGCGCCTTCAGGTCCGCAACCGCCGCAGGATCGTCGTCGAACGCGTCGAGATAGGTGAAGACGACATTGCCCTCGACGCGGCCCGGATCGGCGGCCCTGACGTGGCCGGGATCGGTGAACATGCGGCGGACGGCATCGCGAATCTGGTCCGCGGTGGCGGAGAGCGGAATCGTGTTGCCCTGTGATTTGCTCATCTTGGCCTTGCCGTCCACGCCAGGCAGGCGTCCGACGCTCGGGATCAGTGCGCGTGCCTCGGGGAGCACTTCCGTGCCCGCCTGGCGGTTGATGCGGCGGACGATCTCGTTGGTCTGCTCGATCAGCGGCGCCTGGTCGTCTCCGACCGGCACGATGGTCGCCTTGAAGGCGGTGATGTCGGCGGCCTGCGCAACGGGATAGCACAGGAAGCCGGCCGGAATATCGCGGCCGAAGCCGCGCGCCTGGATCTCGTCCTTGATGGTCGGGTTGCGCTCGAGCCGCGCCACCGTGACGAAGTTCATGTAGAGCAGCGTGAGATCGGCCAGCGCCGGCAGGTGCGATTGCAGGCAGATGGTCGTCATCTCCGGATCGATGCCGACGGCGAGATAGTCGGTCGCGATCTCCAGGACGTTCCGGCTCACCTTGGCCGGATCGTGGGCGTGGTCCGTGAGCGCCTGGGCATCGGCCAGCAGCAGGAATTGCCGATGCGTCGATTGCAGCGCGACGCGGGTTTGCAGCGAGCCGACATAGTGGCCGAGGTGCAGCGGGCCGGTGGTTCTGTCGCCGGTCAGGATGACGGGACGTTCTGGCATTGAGAGTGGCATCGTGGTTCTCCAGGAGTGAGAACCGCCGCTCGATCGAACTCTTCGATGCTGTTGATGACAAGAACCGCGTCGCAGGCCGATGAACGGCGGCGACGGGCGAATGAATGACGAGGCCGTGCCGCTCCTAGATGGAGCGCCACCACGTGTTCGCGTGCAAGGTCTCAGTCTTGATCATGCGACCGATATGGCCGAAACCGCCGATGAATGCAACCCGCTCAGGCACGCTGCGCAGAGCGCGGCCTCAGGCCAGTTCAGCCATTCCGCCTATTCGAGATCAATCGCATGATACTGGCCGGTCTTGTCGAGCTGCGTGCCCCAGACCTTGTGCAGCGCCTGGTGGTCGGAGGGGCCGAAGCTCACCTTCGATCCGACGCCCAGCTCGTAATTCTGCATCGATTCGAGGACATCGACCAGCGTTTCCGTGTCCACCGCGGGACCGGCGCGGCGCAGCCCTTCGATCAGGATGTTGGCCGTGAGATAGGCTTCCAGGGACGAGTAATCCGCCGGCTCTCCCGGAAAATATCTGTCGAGCGCCTTCTTGTAGTTCAGGGTGACGGACGCGTAGCCGTCGACCGCGGGCGTGACCTGGGTGCAGATGACGCCGTCCGCATAGCGCGGGCCGAGCACCATCAGCTCACTGGCGAGGCCGGTGCTGCCGACGCCGGAGATCGTCGCGTAGGTCATGTCCGGATAGAGATCGCGGGTCTTCTCGATGAACTTGGCCGCGGCGCGAAAGGTGGCGACCAGCACCACCGCCTTGATCGCATGCTTCTGCCGCCGCAGTTGCGCGATGGCCTCGTCGACATTGACGGTGTTGCGGCTGTAGCTCATGCGGAAGGCGTCGCCCGCGCCGCCGCGCAGCCCGTGCATCGCCCTGCTGACGCCCTCCCACCCCGCGTCGCCATAGGCATCCTGCTGGGTGAGAACTCCGATCTCCTGCGGACGCAGCTTGCGGATCTTGACGAGATAGTTCACGAGCGCATGGGCTTCCTCGGCGTAGCCGGCGCGGTAGTTGAAGACGTAGCGGTCCGGCGGATCGCGGCGAAGCGAAGGAGCCCCGGTGAAGGCGCCGAAGTACAGCGCATGATGCTCGAGCGCGTACGGCACCGAGATCAGGGCCGTCGGACTGCCGTAGTTCTCGACGAATCCGAACACCTTGTGCTGCTCGTAAAGCTCCTTCATCGCGTTCAGCGTCCGCGTCGGCTCATAGGCATCGTCGGCCGTGTAGAGCTTGAGCTGCCGGCCATGCACACCGCCTTCCTCGTTGACCTGAGCGAATGCGAGGTCGATGCCGAGCTTGAGTTGACGGCCCATCTCCCTGGCCGGCCCTGAAAACGGCGCCGCCATTCCGAAGCTGATTTCGGTATCGGTCACGCCCTGGACCGGGGCGCGCGTGCTGGTCGGCTGCGCCGACGCGGCATTGGCCACTCGCGTGTCGAACTTCGGCACACGGTCGTCCTCCCTCAGCGGCACGTTCTGGTCCGGCGCGACCGCCGGAGCGGCGCTCGCGAGCGCTCCGGTCCGGAGAGTATCCTGGACTGGCGCAACGGTCTGCGCGGCTTGGACCGGCGGCGATGGGACTGTTGCCGTCGTTGTCGCCGCCGCGCTGCTCTTGGCGGAGAGCGCAGCGGTCCACCGCGTCGGAAGTCTCGTCGCTGCAAAGCCGGCCACGCCCGCGGCAACAGCCACGAGCCCCATCACGCTCAACGCGCCGAGGAGACGCCGTTCCCGTGGCGGCGGAGGAACCTCCTGCACGCCGTAACGGGACGCGAATTCAGCAGGGGTAGGCCGATCGTGCTCGTCGCGCCACGGTTGTTCATACAGCGGACGCCGGCCGTCGTCGTAGCCGGACGGGAATGGCGGATCGCGGTCGTCATTGGGCGCACGCAGATGTCTCACGATTTTCCCCTTGGCTCGCGCGTCATGGACTCGTTGGAGTTTTTTCTGGATCGCGCGGCATACGCTGCAGGTTCTGCCGGCCGGATGAGCGTGGCCATGCGCCGAGATCTGCACATGTCACACGAACTAACACTCGTCGTCGAGCGTCGGTGGAACGGCAGTTCCAGACATGTTGTCTGGAACAAGTCCGAACGTCGGCATGATACTGCGAAGCAATGGGGCGGTTGTTTGTTCTCGCCGTCAATTCCAGCTGAACAAGGAGGGAGCCGCGCCGCCATGGCAGCAAATTGGCTCTGACAGCAAGCAGGAGAGAAGTGCCGTGAAGCAGTCGGACTTGTTGTTGGCATCAGCATCCGATGACGCTGCGCCCCCGACGCCGAGCTCCGCGTCACCGGCCGGTCGTCTCCTCCGCCACCAGTCCCGTCACCATCGCCTTCACCATGGTCGCGATCTGCGCGCGCAAGGCCGCGAGCGGCACAGCGATCAGCTTCTGCTCCAAGCCGAGCGCGACCATGCCGTGGACGGCCGAGAACAGGCTGCGCGCGGTGACGCTGATGTCGTCGAAAGAGCGCCGTGGAAACAACGCCGCCAGTGGCTGGTGGATGTGACGGAACAGGTGCATCTGGTCGGCGATCGCCCAGTCGGGCAGCGGCTTCTCGGGCGGCATGCGGTGCTCGAACAGCGCGCGCCAGAGCTCGAGATTGTGGGCGGCGAAGTCGCAATAGGCGATCGCGATGCGCACCAGCGCAGCCTCGGGGCCGGGAGGGCCCGCGCTCTCGGCTGCGGACAGGTCGGCGTCGAGCCGCGCCAAGGTGCGTGATCCGACCATCAGCACCAGTTCGTCGACGTCGGCGACGAGATTGTAGACCGCGCCATTGGCGACGCCGATCTCCTGGGCGAGATCGCGCGTCTTCAGACCCGCGAGACCCCGCGTCCGGATCATCCGCTCGGCGGCCTCGATCAGGGCTTCGCGCTGTTTCGCACGTCTTTCCAGTGTCTTGGACATTGTTAACCAAAATATTGAGCGATGCTCAAAATAGTTCTTGAGCGTCGCTCATGATTGCGCTAGAAGAAACGTCATGAGCGATGCTCATAACAGGGAGTTCACAATGTTCAAGACCGTTCTCACGCTGTTTCGGGGCACCGTGGCCGTCGCGGAGGAGGAGCTGCAGGACCGGACAGCGCTGGTGATCCTGGATCAGCAGCTGCGTGACGCCGCCGCCGCCGTCGATCGCAGCAAGCGCGCGCTGGCGCTGGCCATTGCGCAGGACCAGCAGGAGGGCAAGCGGCTCGAGGCGACCTTGGCGCGGATCACCGATCTCGAGGTGCGCGCCACCGCAGCGCTCGACGGCGGCCGCGAGGATCTGGCCCGCGAGGCGGCGCAGGCGATCGCCGGCCTCGAGGCCGAGTGTGACGCGGCGCGGACGGCGCGGGCGCTGTTCGCGACCGAGATCACCAGGCTGAAGAAACATGTCGCCAACGCCGAGGCGCGCATTGCCGAGCTCGATCGCGGCCGGCGGATTGCGCGCGCCTCCGAGGCCGTGCGCAATCTGCGCCGCGGCGGCATCGAGGCGGCGCGTCCTTACGAGTGCACGCTGCCCGAGGCCGAAGCGACGCTGAAACGGCTGCGGGAGCGGCAGATCGAGGCGCAGGCCGCCGACGAGGCGCTCATGGAGCTCGATGCCGCGACGGGGCCGATCACCACGGCCGAGAAGCTCGCCGAGCAGGGCTTTGGCCCACGCATCAAGACCACTGCCGACGACGTGCTGGCGCGGCTGAAGGCCGGCCGCGCCGCACCGGCCAACTGATTTTCGTCACGACCGATCGAACGCATCAACAACCACGTCATCATAGGAGCCGACCATGAACCAGAACACCCAGCCGCACAGCAGCGCCTTCATCACCTTCTCCTACGCCTCGTTCGCCGCCTCCGCCTTCCTCGTCGCTCTCGGCGTCTTCTTCATGCCGATCGATCTCTGGATGAAGGGCTATCTGACGATGGGCATTGTCATGCTGGTGCAGACCTGCGTCACCCTGACCAAGACGCTGCGCGACCGCCACGAGAGCGGCAAGCTCGTCAATCGCATCGAAGACGCTCGCGCCGAGCGCCTGCTGATGGAGGTGTCGAAGGCAGCTTAGGGCGGCCGCAGTCGTCTCGCTCTCTTGGCCTCTCCCCGCTCTTGTCCACCGTAGCTCGACGAGCGAAGGCGGATGCGGGGAGAGGCCGGATTGCATCGAAGATGCAATCCGGGCGAGGGGAAGTTTGCGGGGCAAGCTCCGACTTCGGCGAGACAGCGCCGGCAGGCGGTGGGCGCGAAGGCGTCCGCCGCTCACGTCGTTCAACCTGCATTTACCCTCGCTCACGCTCCGTCCCGCGTCGTTATCGTGAATTAACAGCACCAGGGCATAAGGCGGCGAGGGCGGCCGCGATCCCGGCTGCGCCGCTTCTGATCACGCCGTGCTAGGTTGAGGCATGAACATCGTCGCAGCAGTGGGGCGTATCCGACGCAGCATCGGCTTCTGGCTGACCGCGCTCGGCCAGGAGGCGATGGACCTGTCGCTACGCACCCATGCGGAGTTGCGCACGCGCATCGTCGAGAGCCCGGGCACGACCCTGGACGATGCGGCGCTGGCGGCGCTCGTGGCCGATCTCCGCACCATTGCCGGCAAGACGCTGCCCGCCGGCGAGCTCACCTACGGCATCTTCTCCGGAGCGCGCGAGCCGCTCGCGCGCGCCATCATCACCGTGGTGTCGGAGGAGGCGGGCGGCCGGCCGATCGCCTTCAATGCGCTCGCGGTGATGCAGGTCGAGCGCGATGGCGACAGCCAGCAGGTGATCCATCTCGGATTGGTCATGGTCGATCCGGAAGCGCGTGGCAAAGGCCTGTCCGGCGTGCTCTACGGCCTCACGACGCTGCTGCTGTTCGTCCGCGACGGGCTGCGGCCGAAATGGATCTCCAACGTCACGCAGGTGCCGGCGGTGGCCGGCATGGTCTGCGAGACCTTTTCCGACGTCTATCCGTCGCCGCTGCCGCAGGCCCGACAGAGCTTTGCGCATCTTCAACTCGCGCGCGGCATCATGCGGGCGCATCGCGCGGTGTTCGGCGTCGGCGGCGAAGCCGGGTTCGACGAACAGCGCTTCGTCATCACCAACGCCTATACCGGCGGCTCGGATGCGCTGAAGAAGACGTATGACGATGCGCCGAAACATCGCGACGCCGTCTACAACGGCTTCTGCGCGCGCGAGCTGGACTACACCAGGGGCGACGACCTGCTGCAGCTCGGGCGCATCGATCTCGCTGCCGCCCGGCGCTATCTGCTGCGCGAGATCCCCTCCGGCTCGCTGCCGGCGCTGCTGGCGACCTCGGCCGTGCTGGCGCTGCAGCGGATGATCCTGCCGCTGGCGCATTGGCTCGACGACACCAGGACGTTCGGCACGCTGCGTCCGCGCCTGCCGACCGGCGAGCCCACGCCATGACGGCCGGCATCGTTGCCGACTCCGTCGTCAATCTCTGCGGCGCGATCGGTCTCGCGGTTGCCGCGGCGATGCTGCACCGGCGCGATTCCCATGGACCGCTGACGGCGCGGCTCGTCGCTCTGCTCGCGCTGGTCGCCTCGCTGTTCCTGTTGCGCGGCATCGCATGGTGGATGGACAGTGCTTTTCTCGACCGCATCTCGCTGATTCCGGCGGCGCTGATCCCGCTCGGCGCGCTGGTGGTGACGGAAGGTCTGCTGCGCCGACACGCGCATCGCGCGCTCAAGGCGATCGCGCTGGCCGGCGGCGTGGTGCTCGCGCTCGCCGGCGCGCTCGGTCCGGTCGAGTTCGAAAGCCACCACACGGTCGTGCTGTCAGCCTTTCAGCTCGCAGGCTTTGCGACCTGCGCCTGGCTGCTGCTTCGCCGCGACCGCGCGAGCCTGCTGGCCTGGGAGAACCGCGCCATCGATCGCGTCGCCTCCGGCGCCATCATGGTCATCCCCTTCATCATCACCGATTTCCGCGTGCTGGCGCCGAGCATGCCGGTGCGGCTCGGTGCATTGGGCGCGCTGCTGGCGGTGACCGCGATCCTGATCGCCGGCGCCAGCGCGGAGACGCAGCGTCAGGGCGGGCTGCTGACATTGTTGCGGATCCTCGGCGCCGCCCTGCTCGGCGCTGCCGCGGCCGCGCTGTCGCCGGACGTCGATGCGGCGCAACTGATGCGTTTCTGCGCGGTCGCGGTGGCCGGCGTGCTCACGATCGGGCTGATCGGCGATGCCTTGCGCGCGATGCTGCAAGCCCGCGAGCCGGGCGTGCTCGACTCGATCGGGGCGTCGATCGCGGCGACGCGCGACGAACTGATCGCCGAGCTCACGCGCCAGCCGGTCTTCGAAAGCGCACGCCGCTGTCGCGAGGTTGAGCTGACCGCCTATGATCCGCCGCTGCTGCGCGACTTTCTCGCGTCAAGCCGCGTGCTGCGCCGGGCCGATGCGCCGTGGCGGCGGGCGGCCACCGACCCCGCCGTCGAGCGCATGGTGGCGCTGATGGATGCGCGGCATGCGACGCATGTGATCGTGCTGTCGCACCAGCCGGTCGACCTCATCGTGCTCGCGGTCTCCGT
Source organism: Bradyrhizobium sp. SZCCHNRI2009 (assembly GCF_032485115.1). Lineage (NCBI taxonomy): Bacteria > Pseudomonadati > Pseudomonadota > Alphaproteobacteria > Hyphomicrobiales > Nitrobacteraceae > Bradyrhizobium > Bradyrhizobium sp. SZCCHNRI2009. Next base: position 81,088 of record NZ_JAUEUH010000015.1, on the reverse strand, counting down.
GATCTCGGCCGATCCGGCCACGGAAACCGCGCTCGCGCTCGTCAGGCGCCTGCTGGTGCAGGCGCCCGAGCGACAGGTGATCACGCCCACATGTGATGATGCTGATGCTGTGACATCTCCATCATCGGCCCCTCCATCATCGGACCGTCCATGACCAGGGTTGGCGGAGCGGCGCTGGCCTGTGCTGCCGGCGCGGCGCTGGGAAGCATGATCACGTTCGAGGCGGGCGCGCTGGTGACCGCGGCCAGCAGCGCGGCGGCGTCGGCACTGTTGCCGCCGCCGGTGGTCGCCAGCACCTGGCCGATCGTGGTGCCGTCGACATTGTAGGCGCCGCCATTGACCGGGATGTTGTTGCCGCCGACATCGGCTGCGTTCTGGTGCATCTGGTCGGCGGCCGCGGCGACCAGCGCCTTGTTGCCGGCCTGGAAACCCTCCAGGATCTTGGCGATCTCGGCGCCGAGCGTGCTCTGGTCGCCGAGCAGCTCGTTGTCGAAGCGGGCCTGGAAGATGCCGCCCTGCGCCGCGTCGAAATCGGTGACGTCCTTCTTGAAGGTCATCAGGTCGGCGGTGACCTGCGCCATCGCGGCGGCGTCGCCGGAATTGACGGCCGCGATCGCAGCCTTGCCGAGCGCGTTCGACTGGGCGATGAACATGGCCCAGAAATCGGTCTGTGCCTGGTTGTCCTGATAGGCCGGCGTCGGGTTGAGGAAGCCGCCGAAGCCGCTCCAGCCGTTCAGGCCGTTCTGCTGCGCCATGTTGGCGAGATTGGTGTCGCCGGCGACGATGTCGATGATGTCGAGGAAGTCGTCGTTCAGCGCGCGGCCGATGTCGACATTGCCGGCCGCGCCGTTGATGTGGGTGTTGACGAGCGCGAGCTGGTCGATGATGGCGAGCGCGTGCACGCCGGTCAGGCCTCCGAACTGCAGCGGATTGGCGGCGACCAGCGCATTGAGGCCGGCGATCAGCGCGTCGACATCGTCCTGGATGACGTCGACGTTGCTTTCGTTCACGCCGCCGATCAGCCGGTTGGCGGCATCGTTGAAGATCAGGCCGAGCTCGGCCAGTGTGCCCTTGGCGGCGGTTGCGGCCGTCACGCCTTCGGGCAGCAGCGCCGGCGCCTGCAGGAAGCCGGTGACGCCGTCGGCGTTGGTCGCATTGCCCGCAAGGTTCGGATCGTTGTTGACGACGTTGAGGATGTCGAGGTGCGCGTTGCGCAGCGCGGTCTCCGCGGCGGCGACGCTGCCGAATGCGCCGCCGCCGGTCACCGAAGCCATCGCGGCATCCTGCGCGACCGTGATGTCGGCGAGGATCTTGTTGATGTTGGTGAGCGTCTGCCCGGTGAACTGGCCGGCGGCAACCATCGCCTTCAGACCATCCTGAATCACGGTGAGATCGCCGGTGTAGTTGTAGACGCTGCCAAGCCCCTGGCCGCCTTCCTCGACCACGTTGCGCCACAGCCCGCCTTCGAGAAAGCGCGTCGCGTCGTTGAAGACGACGCCGAGATCGGCAAAGCCGAGCGCGGGCGTCGGCGGCGTGGGTGTGGGCGGCGTCGGAGGCATTGGAGGCATCGGCGCAGGAGCCGGCTGGCAGTGATGATCGTGATGATGATGGTGGTGGTGGTGGTCGCTGTGATGATGGTGACCGTGGTGACTGTCGTGATGGTGACGGTGATGGCGCGACATGTCCGACGTACTCCCCAAAGCTGCGCACCACTGCGGATGAGCCGAAGCAATGCGGCGCGGCTGACGCGGGTGCGGATGATGAGGGCCATCTGCTGCCTGCTTCGTGGCTGCTTCGCGCAGGGATTGTGGAATGCGTCTGCGTCAGATTGTCGTGCGGCGTACGGGTGGCGCTCCCGCAGAGCTGCGACATCTCACCGCTTGACGGTCGAGGCGCGCTTCGGGAGCCGGCTCTCAGCGACGATGTCGCGCCCGCGGCAAATCAGTGAGTTGCAAGAGCGTTCGACCGTAGCGATTCGGTCGATGGTAGACGTTCCGAGCGCACGCGGACCGCCTTGCGACGATCCGACGCGTCCGGGAACTTGTGATGAGACCGGGAGCAGCTACGCGCCGCCGCTCCGATGTGGCCGGATCATGGCGATTTCTTTACGAACGCGGCGAATGCGTCGGCGTAGTCGGCATGCCAGCGCGACAGTGGCGGCCGGTTCTCGACGATGTCGCCGGCCGCCCACAGGATGCGCCGCTCGTCCAGCGCGCGCGGCACGTCGTTGTCTGGGCACAGCACGTAGAAGTCGCCGGCCGCGACGCGCTCCAGCATGAAGTCGACCGTCTGCTCCGGCGTCCAGGCGGCGGCCGGCTTCTCGACGCGGCCATTCGCCGTCAGCGGCGTGAACACGAAGCCCGGAATGAACAGATGCGCCGTCACCTGGCAGCCGGGCGTGTTGCGCAGCTCGTGCTGCAGCGCCTCGGTGAACGCCTTCACGCCGGCCTTGGAAACGTTGTAGGCGGGATCGCCGGGCGGCGTGGTGATGCCCTGCTTGGAGCCGGTGTTGATGATCAGCGCCGGCCTGCCTTGCGCGATCATGCCGGGGGCGAACACCTGCGCGCCATGGATGATGCCCCACAGATTGACGCCGAGGATGCGCTGCCAATTGGCCTCAGTGAGCATCTTGCTGCCCGGCTGGATGCCGGCATTGTTCATCAGCACGTCGATCGCGCCGAAGCGCTGCCGCACCGCCGTTTCGAGCGCGACCACGCTGTCCCGGCTGCTCACATCGACCGTGGCGGTCATGACCGCAGCCTCGCCACGCTTGGCCGCAGCCGCGAGCCTGGCGGCGGCGTCGCGCAGCCGGGCCTCGTCGACATCGGCGATGCAGACGTTCATGCCGCGCTCTGCGAAGCGCGTGGCGGCGGCGAGCCCGATGCCGGAGGCGCCTCCGGTGACGACGGCGGTGTGGTCGGCGGACAAGGCAGGGTGAGACACGGCAGGTTCTCCGGCATGACGACGAGATGCTGGTGTATGACGTCTTGGCGCGGCCGCAAGATCATCCGGCTGACGGCAAGACGGTTTTTTGCGGCTGCAACGCGAGGCGCATCAGTCCGGTCGCGGATGCATCGCGTCGGCTGGAACCGGCTTACGACGCGGCCCTGGCCCCGCGGGTCTTCCTTGGCTTCTCGATGTCGCTGCGCAGCGCGGCGAGATCCTTCTTCACGGCGTCAGCTGCGTCACGCTCGATGCGCCGGTAACGTTCGACCAACTGCGTGCCGAACGTCGTCAGCGCCGCGCCACCGCCATTGCGGCCGCCGGTCTGCCGCGCGACCGCGGGCTGCCGGCATACCCGGTTGATCTCGTCGACGAGGTCCCAGGCCCGCTTGTAGGACATGTCCATCGCGCGCCCGGCCGCAGAGATCGAGCCGTGCCGCGCGATGTTCTCCAGAAGCGCGATCTTGCCCGGTCCGATCCGGCCGCCGTCATCGAGATCGATGCGCAGGCTGAGCGAGGGCAGGGCGTTCGCTTTCGGCATGGAGGGTCTGCTCGTACTGACGTGGGGCGGACATTGCCACCATCATGTTTTGCGAACAAGATGATCCCAATCGACAATCGCAACGACATCTGGGGACGAAATGCTGCCTGCGCTGTTTTCACCGCTCACGATCGGTCCTTATCGCCTCAAGCACCGCGTCGTGATGGCGCCGTTGACCCGCATGCGCGCCGCAAGGGAGACGCTCGCGCCGCGGCCGCTCAACGTCGAGTATTATGCGCAGCGCGCGACGCCGGGCGGGCTGATCATCGCCGAGGCCTCGCCGGTGCTGCCGACCGGCACCGGCAGCCCGAACGTGCCGGGCATCTACAGCGCGGCGCAGATCGCCGGCTGGAAGCAGGTCGTCGATGCGGTGCATGCCAAGGGCGGATTCATCTTCCTGCAGCTCTGGCACGTCGGCCGCGTCTCGCATTCCTCGTTCCAGCCGGGCGGCGCGCTGCCGGTGGCGCCGTCGGCGATCGCGATCGGCGACGATCTCAAGGCGATGACGGCGGACGGCAAAGGCGCAGCTTACGAGACGCCGCGTGCGCTCGACACCGACGAGATCCCCGCGCTTGTCGCCGCCTACGGCCAAGCCGCGCGCAATGCGATGGCCGCCGGCTTCGACGGCGTCGAGGTGCATGGCGCGAACGGCTATCTGATCGAGCAGTTCCTGCAGACCCGCAGCAACCAGCGCACCGACCGCTACGGCGGCGCAATCGCGAACCGCTGCCGCTTCCTGCTTGAGGTCACGCAGGCGGTGATCGATGCCTGCGGCGCCGACAAGGTCGGCGTGCGGCTGTCGCCCTATGGCATCGCCAACGGCTCCGGCGAAGCCGACCCGATGCCGCTCTATACCCATGCGATCGAGGCGCTCGACAAGCTTGGCATCGCCTATCTGCACCTGATCGAGCCGCGCTCCTCCGGCGCCGGCCGCGCCGACGTCAACTGGCAGAACGTGCCGTCGGCCATCGCTCTGTTCCGGCCGGTGTGGAGGGGCGTCCTGATCGGCGCCGGCGGCTTCACGGGCGAGCCGGCCGACGCCGCGCTCCGGGCCGGCCTCGCCGACGCCATCGCCTTCGGCCGCACCTTCATCTCCAACCCGGACCTGCCCGCCCGGCTGCAGCACGGCTGGCCGCTGACGCCCTATCACCGCCCGACCTTCTACGGCGGCGAGGAGAAGGGCTACACGGACTATCCGGTGTATCAGGAGACGGTGACGGCATAACCCGCTCACTCCGTCGTCATCGCGAGGCGCGTCGCATATATCGATCCGAGCTTTTCGCTCGCCTGTCTCCACATCGTCATGCCCGGGCTTGTCCCGGGCATCCACGTCCTTCGGAGAATGCCGGACGACGTGGATGGCCGGGACGAGCCCGGCCATGACGGGGTGAGAGGTCGCAATACAAAACAACATCGCGTTGCCCAGAGGATTTGCCCCATGAAGAACCGCACGACCGGACGTTCGGCCTTCCTCGCGCTGCTCAAGGATGAGGGCATCACGCATCTGTTCGGCAATCCCGGCACCACCGAATTGCCGATCATGCATGCCCTGAAGGATCATCCCGATCTCACCTACGTCATGGCGATGCAGGAGAGCCTGGTGGTGGCGATCGCCGACGGCTTCAGTCGCGCCTCGGGACGCCTCGTCGCCTGCAACGTCCACGTCGCGCCGGGTCTCGGCAACGCCATGGGCGCGCTCTACAATGCGCAGTTCACCGGGACGCCGATGATCCTCACCGCCGGCCAGCAGGAGCAGGGCCACGGCCTGATGGAGCCATTGCTCTACGGCCCGCTGGTGCGGATGGCCGAGCCGCTGGTGAAATGGGCGGTCGAGGTGACGAGGCTGGAGGACCTGCCGCGCATCATCAGGCGCGCCGCCAAGGTGGCGACCACGCCGCCGACCGGTCCCGTCTTCATCTCGCTGCCCGGCGATATCCTCAATGCCGAAGCCGGCATCGAGCTCGGCCGTTCCACCCGGGTCGATGCGCGCGTGTTGCCGGCCGCGGACGCTTTGCAGGGGCTGGCGCAGCGCATTCTCAAGGCGCAGCGGCCGGTGGTCATCACCGGCGACGAGGTCGTCAAGAGCGATGCGCTGCGGGAGGCGGCCGAGTTCGCGTCGGCGATCGGCGCTCCCGTGCATCAGCAGTCCGCGCCCTATGGCGCGCATTTCCTGTCCGAGCATCCCTGCTACATCGGCTCATTGTCGCGCGCGCAGCAGCAGGTCCGCGACCTGCTCGCGCCACACGATCTTCTCATCGTGCTCGGCGCCGATCCCTTGCGGATGTCCGTGCACAGCGAGATCGAGCCGCTGCCCGAGGGCTTGCCGATCGTGCAGATCGGCCTCGTCGATTGGGAGCTGGGAAAGAATTTCGGTGCCGAGATCGCGCTGAAGGCCGACGTTCGCGAGACGCTGCTTCAGCTCACGCCGCTCTTGCGCGAGCTCGGCGGCGCGGCCCTGCAGGCGCGTGCGCAGGAACGCCTGGCCGAATTGTCCTCGAAGAACTGGAGCGCGCGGCGCCGCAAGCTGGCCGCGCAGATCGAAGCGGCGCGCGAGCGGACGCCGATCGATCCGGACTACCTGGCGCTGCAGGTCGCCGAGGCGATGCCGGAGCACGGCATCATGGTCGACGAGGGCCTGACCTCGGCGCGCTACATGACGGCGCTGTGGCCGTACCGCGACCGCTACAACTATCACGCGCTCGCCTCGGGGGGCATCGGCTGGGGCCTGCCGGCCTCGGTCGGCGTCAGCCTCGCCAATCCCGATCGCCCCGTGGTCTGCTACTCCGGCGACGGCAGCGCGATGTATTCGATCCAGGCGCTGTGGACCGCAGCGCATCACAAGCTGCCGCTGTCGGTGGTCATCGTCAACAATGGCGGCTACCGCATCATCAAGCAGCGGCTGCTGTCGTTCCACGGTGACGACAACTATATCGGCATGGATTTTGTCGATCCGCAGGTGGATTTTGCCGGGCTCGCCCGCTCGCTCGGCTGCGAGGCAATGCGCATCAGCGATCCCCGTGAATTGCAGCCGACGCTCTCGGCGGCGTTCCGCCGCCCCGGCGCCAAGCTGATCGAGGTGATGGTCAGCAACGCGGTGAACTGAGCGTTACTCCCGTCGCGCGGGGAATGCCGGACGTCCGGCCGAACCTTTGGTGACTGCCGCCTGCTTTTCTTCTGCAGGCGAGCCATGGGTGAGGCCTTCGCCGGGCATCCCCGCGCCCTCCGCCTTGCGAAGGCACCGCACCGGCAAACCTCGGACGCTCCTGGCGCCGCGAGAACGGAAGCGCGCATCCCGACACACGCCCATCATCGATCTCTGCGACAAGTTCCGAAATCCGAGACTTGCTTGATGTCAGCATTGAATTCAAACCCAGCCCCTTCCGCTCGTCGCGCGATCCCGATATGACGCCGCCTTCGTTGTGACTGGAAAAGCGCCATGACCAGGATTGATGCAATCGCCCGTGCCCGTCAGAGCCTGACGAGCGGTGACTTCTTGGCCGAGCTCGGCCGCCGGGTCGCCTATCGCACCGAGAGCCTCAATCCCGAGCGCAAGGACGACCTCGCGGCGTATCTGACCAACGAGCTGACGCCGTCCTTTGCAGCGCTCGGCTTTTCCTCCGAGATCGTGCCCTCGCCGAGCGGCAAGTCGCCGTTCCTGATCGCGACCTACCACGAGAGCGACAGCGCCCCGACGATGCTCAGCTATGGCCACGGCGACACCGTCGACGGCATGGCCGGCGAATGGCGCGACGGCCGCGATCCCTGGGCGGTGACGCCAGCGGGCAATCGTCTCTATGGCCGCGGCACCGCCGACAACAAGGGCCAGCACAGCATCAACATGGCGGCGCTGCGCGCGGTGCGCGAGGCCCGCGGCGGCAAGCTCGGCTTCAATGCCAAGTTCATCATGGAGATGGGCGAGGAGATCGGCTCGCCCGATCTCGCCAGGGTGGCCGATCTGCATCGCGACGCCTTGAAGGCCGACGTTTTCATCGGCTCGGACGGCCCGCGGCTGTCGACGGCGCGCCCCACCATCTTTCTCGGCTGCCGCGGCGGCATCCGGTTGCATCTCGACGTCAACCTGCGCGAGGGCGGCAACCATTCCGGCAATTGGGGCGGCGTGCTCGCCAATCCCGCGACCATCCTTGCCAATGCCATTTCCACGCTGGTCGACGGCCATGGCCGTATCAAGCTCGATACCTTGAAGCCGCCGCGCCTCACCAATGCCATCCGCGCCATCCTCGCCGACGTGAAGGTGGAGCCGACCGCCGACGAGCCGGCGCTGTCGGACCATTGGGGCGAGGAGGGGCTGACGCCGGCGGAGCGGCTCTATGCCTGGAATACGCTCGAGGTGCTCGCGATCTCCTCCGGCAATATCGACAAGCCGGCGAATGCGATCCCCGGCCGCGCCCGCGCCGTGCTGCAGCTGCGCTTCGTGGTCGGCACCAAGGTCGACAGCATCGTGGAGGACGTGAGGAGCCATCTCGTCGCGCACGGCTTCCCGATGGTCGAGGTCAGCATGACGCAAGGCTTCGCGGCCTCGCGCGCCGACATCGACAGCCCCTGGATCAAATGGGCCGCGGAGTCCATCAAGATGAGCACCGGCAAGGCGCCCGCGGTGCTGCCGAACTTCGGCGGCTCGCTGCCCAATGACGTGTTTGCCGACGTGTTGAAGATGCCGACCATGTGGGTGCCGCATTCCTACCCGGGCTGCTCGCAGCACGCGCCGGATGAGCACATCCTGCTGGATGTCACGGACGAGGCGCTCGGCCTGATGGCCGGGCTGTTCTGGGATCTTGGTGAATTGCGGAAGCCGTTGTGAGCCGAGAAGGAGGCATGAGCACACATCGCCTGGCGTCTGGTGAGGAGCGCGCGCCGGCCAGGAAGACGGAAGGTGGGCGCGGCGCGTCTCGAACCATGAGGTCCGTGTGCCGTGCGGTTGCATTGCCGCGTGCGGGAACCCGCCTGCAACTTTCGTCTGGTCGCGGGGCCTGCGAGCCCCTCGTAGTTTACCATCCCGACGTTCGGCGCTGCCGTTTCAGCCCGGACGTCTTGTCGAAGGGGACGCGGGACAGGCAATTTGTCGCAATCGTCCGAGGACGTCCCGCCGCGGGGCGGTCTATGGTGCCCGCGCTCGTCCGGCCGGAGATCGTCCGGGGGCGGGGGCCATTTTGAGTTCGCTGTGGTTTATGCAAGCATCCGGCGATCAGCCGGATTGAGGAGATCAGTTATGAAGCAGCTTCGCCTATTCGGTCTTGCCGTCGCCGCCGCGCTCTGCGCCGGCCAGGTGCAGGCCGAGGACCTGACGGGGACCCTGAAGAACATCAAGGAGACCGGCACCATTACGCTCGGCGTCCGCGACTCCTCGATCCCGTTCTCCTATCTCGACGACAATCAGAAGCCGATCGGCTTTGCCATCGACATCTGCATGGGCATCGTCGATGCCGTGAAGAAGGAGCTCAAGCTCGACAAGCTCGATGTGAAGCTCAACCCGGTGACGTCGTCGACCCGCATCCCGCTGCTCGCCAACGGCACCATCGATCTGGAATGCGGCTCGACCACCAACAATGCCGAGCGCCAGAAGCAGATCTCCTTCACCAACACCCACTTCCTGACGGCGAGCCGCTACGTCTCGAAGAAGGCGAGCAAGATCAACTCGATCGACGATCTGAAGGGGAAATCGGTCGTGTCGACCGCCGGCACCACCAACATCAAGCAGTTGACCGAGGCCAATGCCGCGCGCAACCTCGGCATCAACATCATCCCGGCCAAGGATCATGCCGAGGCCTTCCTGATGGTGGAGACCGATCGCGCCGTCGCCTTCGTGATGGACGACATTCTTCTGGCGAGCCTCGTCGCCGGCTCCAAGGATCCGGCCGCCTATGTCGTCTCCAAGGACGCGTTCTCGAAGCCCGAGCCCTACGGCATCATGCTGCGCAAGGACGATCCGCAGTTCAAGAAGGTGGTCGATGCGGCGACCGCCAAGATCTACACCAGCGGCGAGGGCGCCAAGCTGTATGACAAATGGTTCATGCAGAAGATCCCGCCGAAGGGCCTGAACCTCAACACCCCGCTGTCGGCCGAACTGAAGGCCGAGTTCGCCAAGCCGTCGGACTCGCCGGATCCGGATTCGTACAAGCCGTAACGTGAGGCCGCAGCTCTCGCGCCGAATTCGATGTGCCCCCCTCCCCCTTGCGGGGAGGGGGCAGGGGTGGGGGTCTCAGGAAAGACTGCCCGTGTGGACCCCCGACCCCGACCCTCCCCCGCAAGGGGGGAGGGAGCGCAGCGAGTTTTTGGCAAAGACTGTGTAATGCGACTTGCGAGCTAATTCCCTCTCAGGATGTCCCCGTGAACTACACCTGGAACTGGCACATCTTCCTGGAGCCGAACCCGACCGGGGCCGGCACCTATTTCGACATGCTGCTGGCGGGGCTGAAGGTCACCATCGTGACCTCGCTGTCGGCCTGGGTGATCGCGCTGATCTGCGGCACGATCGTCGGCATCCTGCGCAGCTTGCCGTCCAAGCTGGCGACCTGGATCGCCTTCGCCTATGTCGAGTTCTTCCGCAACATGCCGCTTTTGGTGCAGCTGTTCCTGTGGTTCTTCGTGCTGCCGGAGCTGTTGCCGCCCACGATCGGCCTGTGGCTGAAGCAGATGCCCAATGCGCCATTCTATACGGCGGCCGTCGGCATCGGCCTGTTCATGTCGGCGCGTGTCGCCGTGCAATTGGCGGCCGGCATCGGCTCGCTGCCGCGCGGCCAGAAGCTGGCGGCGACCGCGCTCGGCCTCACCACCTTGCAGGCCTACCGCTACGTGCTGCTGCCGATGGCTTTCCGCATCATCCTGCCGCCGCTGACGTCCGAATTTCTCAACACGGTCAAGAACAGCGCCGTCGCAATCACGATCGGTCTGATCGAACTGACGGGCGCTGCGCGCGCCATGCAGGAATTCTCGTTCCAGGTGTTCGAGGCCTTCAGCGCCGCCACCTTGATGTATCTCGTCATCAACGTCATCGTCGTGATCGGCATGCGGCTCCTGGAGCGCGCGGTGGCGGTCCCTGGCTACATCACGGGCAAATGAGATGCTGGCCAATTTCGATTTCGACGTCATCCGCCGCTCGCTGAGCTATCTTTTCATCGACGGCATGACCTTCACGCTGACCTTGACGGCGCTGTCGGCGACGGGCGGTCTTGTGTTCGGCACCCTGATCGCGCTGATGCGGCTGTCCGGCTATCGGGTGATGGGCTTTATCGCCGGGCTCTATGTCGACTTCATGCGCTCGCTGCCGCTGGTTCTGGTGATCTTCTGGTTCTACTTCTTGGTGCCCTATATCGGGCAGTGGATCACCGGCTCGTCGCGGCCGATCAAGGTCGGCGCGTTCGCGTCCTCCCTGATCACCTTCATCCTGTTCGAGGCGGCCTATTTCTCCGAGATCATGCGCGCCGGCATCCAGTCGATCTCGCGCGGCCAGCCGGCCGCGGCCTCGGCGCTCGGCCTGACCTATGCGCAGACCATGCGCTACGTCGTGTTGCCGCAGGCGTTCCGCAACATGCTGCCGGTGCTGCTGACCCAGACCATCGTGCTGTTCCAGGACACGTCGCTGGTCTACGTGCTCTCGATTCCGGACTTCCTCGGCGCTGCTTCGAAAGTCGCCCAGCGCGACGGCCGCCTGGTCGAGATGTACCTGTTCGCGGCCCTGGTCTACTTCACCATCTCCTGTGTCGCGTCCTACGGCGTCCGCCGCCTGCAGTCGCGCATCTCCATCATCAGATAGTCGGCTCCCATGATCGAAATCAGCCACGTCAACAAATGGTACAGCCCGAGCTTCCAGGTGCTGAAGGACTGCACGACCTCGGTCGCCAAGGGCGAGGTGGTGGTGGTCTGCGGCCCCTCCGGCTCCGGCAAGTCGACCCTGATCAAATGCGTCAACGCGCTGGAGCCGTTCCAGGACGGCGTGATCACGATCGACGGCCTCAAGGTCAATGATTCCAAGACCAACCTGCCGAAGCTGCGCTCGCGGGTCGGCATGGTGTTCCAGCACTTCGAGCTGTTTCCGCATCTCAAGATCATCGACAACCTCTGCCTCGCCCAGCAGAAGGTGCTGGGTCGTGGCCATGAGGAAGCGACCGCGAAGGGCATGAAGCTCCTGGATCGCGTCGGTCTCAAGGAGCAGGCGCAGAAGTTTCCGGCGCAGCTCTCCGGCGGCCAGCAGCAGCGCGTGGCGATCGCACGTGCGCTCGCCATGGATCCGATCGCGATGCTGTTCGACGAGCCGACTTCGGCGCTCGATCCGGAGATGATCAGCGAGGTGCTCGATGTCATGGTTGATCTCGCCCGCGAGGGCATGACCATGATGGTCGTGACCCACGAGATGGGCTTCGCCAGGAAGGTCGCCCACCGCGTCATCTTCATGGACCGCGGCGAGATCGTCGAGGACGCCAAGAAGGAGGAGTTCTTCGGCCAGCCGCGCAGCGAGCGCGCGCAGCAGTTCCTGTCGAAGATCCTGTCGCATTAGTCCGGTGAGTCATTCCGGGGCGCCCGCAGGGCGAACCCGGAATCTCGAGATTCCGGGTTCGATGCTGCGCATCGCCCCCGAATGACGGCGAGAGTAACAATTGGTGTACGCAGATGGCTTTGCGTGCGCAGATGAGAATGGAGACACGTCCTTGGACCCGATCGCTTACGTCAACGGCGCCTTCGTGCCCCTGTCCGAGGCCAAGGTCTCGGTCCTCGATCGCGGCTTCCTGTTTGCCGACGGCATCTACGAAGTGGCGGCGGTGCTCGATGGCAAGCTGGTCGACAGTGCCCCGCATCTTGCCCGCCTGGAGCGCTCGGTCGGCGAGATCGGGCTGGCGCTGCCGGAGAGCGTGGCGCGGATCGAGGAGCTGCAGAAGGAGCTGGTCGCACGCAACCGGCTCGACCAGGGCATGGTCTATCTGCAGGTGACGCGCGGTGCCGACAAGGGCCGCGACTTCCCGTTTCCCAAGGGCGACGTCAAGCCGACCTTGGTGATGTTCGTCACCGCCAAGGACATCATCAATGCGCCCTCGGCGAAGACGGGAATTGGCGTCATCACCGTGCCCGACATCCGCTGGGCGCGCCGCGACATCAAGAGCGTGGCGCTGCTGGCGCAGGTGCTCGCGAAGCAGGCGGCCGCCGCGGCCGGGGCCGGCGAGGCGTGGATGGTCGAGGACGGTCATGTCACCGAGGGCGGCTCGTCCTCGGCCTTCATCCTGACCAAGGACGACGTCATCGTGACGCGGCCGAACTCGAACGCGATCCTGCCGGGCTGCACCCGCAAGGCCGTGGTGAAGCTCGCCGAGGAGCGCCAGCTCAAGGTCGAGGAGCGGCTGTTCACGGTGGAGGAGGCGCTCGCGGCGAAGGAAGCCTTCATCACCAGCGCGAGCTCGTTCGTGCAGCCGGTGGTCACGATCGACGGCAAGCCCGTCGGCGACGGCAAGCCGGGACCGGTGGCGGCGCGGCTGCGCGAGATCTATGTCGATTTTGCGCGCGCCACGGCGGTGTAGTTGGAGGAGACGATAGAGCAGGTGCAGCATCGAAACCCGTTTGCATTGTCCGGCGCTTTGCTATCGTGGCGACGAACGAAACAGAAATCAGGGAGGAGTTTCGATGCGGTATCGCTTGAGAGGGCTCGCGGCCGGACTATTGATTGCGGGCGCAGGCATGACGGGAGCGGCATTGGCCGATGACGGCTGGGTGACCCTGGTCGACTCCACGACCAAGGCCGACTTCACCGAGGTCGGCAAGGCCAATTGGGAGATGAAGGACGGCGCGCTGTCGGCCGACAAGCTCGATGGCAAGGATCCATCGTATCTGGTGACCAAGGAGAGCTACAAGGACTTCCAGATCAAGGCCGAGTTCTGGGTCGATGACGCCGCCAACAGCGGCATCTTCATCCGCTGCGACCAGTCGGCGAAGATCGACTCCAACATCTGCTACGAGGTCAACATCTTCGACAAGCGGCCCGATCCGAAATACGGCACCGGCGCGATCGTCGACGTGTCCAAGGTCGATCCGATGCCGAAGGCCGGCGGCAAGTGGAATACCTATGAGATCACCGCCAAGGGCACGCGGCTGACCGTGATCCTCAACGGCGAGAAAACCGCCGATGTCGACGACAGCAAGCACGCGGCGGGACCGATCGCCCTGCAATACGGCTCGGGCGTCGTGAAGTTCAGGAAGGTGCAGATCAAGCCGCTGTAGCGGCCGTGCATTCCGGGCAGCGGCGCTGGCCGCGGCTCGCGCGGTACAGGCTCTTGCAGTACCAGCGGCGCGCCATCATCTGCAGGGGATGGCGGGCCAACCGGGCCAGCGTCACCAGTTCGAGCATGGCGGGCATTGCAGCCTCCTTGACATCCTTCCGACTTTTGCGAGATGGGGCGGCACTTCGTTTGCGGAAGTGCCGCCGCAGTCGCATCAGCCATGCAGCTTCTTTGCGGTCTCGGCGATGACGCGGCCCTGATAGCGCGCCCCCGCCAGCTCGTTCGCGCTCGGCTGCCGGCTGCCGTCACCGCCGGTGATGGTGGTGGCGCCATAGGGCGAGCCGCCGGTGACCTCGTCGAGCTTCATCTGGCCGGCGAAGCCGTAGTTGAGGCCGACGATGGTCATGCCGAAATGCAAGAGGTTGGTGATGATCGAGAACAGCGTGACCTCCTGGCCGCCGTGCTGGGTCGCGGTCGAGGTGAAGGCGCCGCCGACCTTGCCGTGGAGCGCGCCCTTGGCCCACAGGCCGCCGGCCTGATCGAGGAAGTTGGCCATCTGCGAGGCCATGCGGCCGAAGCGGGTGCCGGTACCGACGATGATCGCGTCGTAGTCGGCGAGCTCCTCGACCTTTGCTATCGGAGCGGCCTGGTCGAGCTTGTAGTGGGAGGCCTTGGCGACGTCGGCCGGCACCAGTTCGGGCACGCGCTTGACGTCGACGGTGGCGCCGGTCTCGCGGGCGCCTTCGGCCACCGCGTTGGCCATCGCTTCGATGTGGCCGTATGCGGAGTAGTAGAGAACGAGAACCTTGGTCATGGCAGTCTCCGTGGGGACGAGGATGATCGGGGAGAGCGTCCCGGCCGGATGCCCGGCCGGGATCGCGTGAGAGGTCAGGCGGCGTCGACGAGCACCAGCTCGGAATCTTCGAGCGCGGTGATCTTGAGTGTGGCCTCGTCGCGGATGGCGGCGCCGTCACGGGCGTTGACTCGGACGCCGTTCACTTCGACGCTGCCGGCTGCGGGCACCAGATAGATGTGGCGGGCCTTGTCGGCGCTGTACTCGGCGGTCTCGCCGGCCTTCAGCGTGGTGCCGACTACGCGCGCCTTGGCACGGATCGGCAACGCGTCGCCGTCATCTGCGAAGCCGCTCGCCAGCGTGACCAGCTTGCCGGAGCGGTCGGACTTCGGGAACGGCTTGGCGCCCCAGGTCGGTTGTCCGCCATCGGTGGTCGGCTCGATCCAGATCTGGAAGATCCGCGTCGTGGTCGGCTCCAGATTGTATTCGGAGTGGCGGATGCCGCTGCCCGCACTCATCACCTGGACGTCGCCGGCCTCGGTGCGGCCCTTGTTGCCGAGGCTGTCCTGATGGGTGATCGCACCCTCGCGGACATAGGTGATGATCTCCATGTTCCGGTGCGGATGCGCCGGGAAGCCGGTGTTCGGCGCGATCTCGTCGTCGTTCCAGACGCGCAGGGCGCCGTGGCCCATGTTGCTGGGGTCGTAGTAGCTCGCGAACGAGAAATGGTGCTTAGCCTTCAGCCAGCCGTGGTCGGCGCCGCCCAGCGCCGCAAAGGGCTTCAATTCGATCATGGGTCTGCTCCTGTGGTTGAAACGGCCGGCCGGGGCCGCCGTGCTGTTGGGCATTGGAATAAGGGAGCGGCCGGGGTATAGAAATAGAAACTATTGAAACCTATTGTTTCTAAAAACGAGATTTAAGGCGATGGCGCGACTTCCGGATTTCGAGGCGATGGCGATCTTCGCGAAGGTCGTCGAGCTGCGCTCCTTCGCCGGCGCCGCGCAGGAGCTGGGCCTCTCCAAGGCCTCCGTCTCCAAGGCGGTGAGCCGGCTGGAGGAGCGTCTGGGTACGCGGCTGTTCAACCGCACCTCGCGGCGCTTGGCGCTGACAGACGCCGGCCAGCGCCTGTCCGAGCGTGCCGCGCAGCTGCTCGCCGATGGCGAGGCTGCCGAGACCGAGGCGCTCGCGCAGTCGCTGACGCCGCGCGGCCTGGTGCGCTTCGCGGTGCCGATGACGTTCGGCGTCAAGAAGATCGCGCCGCTGCTGCCGGCGTTCCTAGAGCAATATCCGGAGGTCTCGATCGACCTCCACATGAGCGACGCCACCGTCGATCTGATCGGCGAAGGGTTCGACCTCGCGCTGCGGATCGCGCGGCTTCCGGACTCGTCGCTGGTCGCGCGCCGCCTTTGCCCCATGCCGCGCTACACGGTGGCGGCGCCGTCCTATCTGAAGCGCCACGGACGGCCGACGCATCCGATGCATCTCGCCGAGCACAAATGCTTCGGCTACGCCTATCTCTCCACCGCCGGCGTCTGGCACTACACCAATGCGGCCGGCGAGCAGGCCAGCGTACGGCCGGCGGGACAGCTGCGCGTCAACAATGGCGAAGCGCTGTTGCCGGCGGTGCTCGCCGGGCTCGGCATCGCGGACCTGCCGGATTTCATCGTTGGCGACGCGATCGCGTCTGGCGAGGTCGAGGTGGTGCTGAAGGGCTGGAGCCAGCCCGAAGGCGCAATGCATCTGGTGATGCCGCCCGGCGGCCCGCGCCCCGCGCGGGTCGAGGTGCTGACGGAGTTTCTGGTGAAGGAACTCGCGAAGGGGAAGAAGCGATGATCGCGGCCGCCGATCCCAGCCGATCAGGACTGCACCTCGCACACATCAACCCATGCGGCTCCCGTCAGCTCGGCCAAGCGATCCGGCGTGATCTTCACCGCGCTGTGGGTCGAGCCCGCGGCGGGCACCACGATGTCGAAGGCCTTCAGCGAGACGTCGCAATACACCGGTAGCGGCGACTTCAAGCCGAACGGGCAGACGCCGCCGACCTCATGTCCGGTGATGTCGGCGACCTCGTCGAGGCCGAGCATCTTCGGCTTGCCGCCGAACAGCGCCTTCACCTTCTTGTTGTCCATGCGCGCGTGGCCTGCGGCGACGATCAGGATGACGCGCTCGCCGACGCGCAACGACAGCGTCTTGGCGATGCGGGCCGGCTCCACGCCATAGGCTTCCGCCGCGAGCGCCACGGTTGCGGAGCTCTGGCTGGAGACGAGAACGTCGATGTCGGGGGCTTTTTCGGCGAAGAAGGCGCGGACGGATTCAAGGCTCATGCGTGTTGACGATCTCAGGCAATTCGGAAAGCGCAGCAATACGATGATCGGGCGCAAAACCCAACTCGTCCATCTGGGTCCGCAGCGCCTTGAACATCGTGAGCGGGGACACGAGATCGGTCTCGATGCAGGCGGCCGCCATGGCTTCGGGAGTGACGCGCTCGATCCAGGCAACGTTGAGACCGAAGGCCTTGGCGCCGCAGACGTCCCAGGGATTGGAGGACACGAACAGCACCTCGTCGGGCGCAAGCCCGAGTGTCTCCTCGATCAGCGCATAGGCTTGCGAGCTCGGCTTGAAGATCTTGCGGGCATCGACGCTGATGACGGCATCGAGCAGCGTGTCGAAGGCGCTGGCTTTCACAAGGCCGTCGAGCATCGCTGGGCTGCCGTTGGAGAGGATCGCGAGCCGGCGGTCCTTCATCGCGGCGAGCGCGGCACGTGCATCAGGGTAGGGATCGAGATCGAGATATTTGGCGATGATGCGATCGCGTGTGATCGCATCCGCCTGCAGGCCGAGAACGCGCAGCGTATAGAGCAGCGACTCGCGGGTAACGACCGAAAAATCCTCGTAGCGCTGCATCAGCGAGCGCAGCCAGGTGTATTCGAGCTGCTTGATGCGCCAGATCTGGGTGATGATGTCGCCGTGGCCGGGAAAGGCCTGCTCGGTGACCGCCGCTACCGACTGGATGTCGTACAGCGTGCCATAGGCATCGAAGACCAAGGCTTTGAAGGGCACGGCGCTCACCTCATCGAGAGAGGCAGGCGCGATGGCCGATGGCCACCGCGCCCGCGGATGATAGCACGATCCTCGACGATACGAGCCGTCGGACGGCTCAGATCCCGAGCAGCCTGCGCGCGTTGGCCTTCAACACTTTCGGCCGGATCTCCTCGCGGATGTCGAGCTTGGCGAAATCGGCGAGCCAGCGGTCGGGCGTGATCACCGGCCAGTCGGAGCCGAACAGCATCTTGTCCTGCAGGATCGAGTTGATGTAGCGCACCAGGATCGGCGGGAAGTACTTTGGCGACCAGCCGGAGAGGTCGATGTACACGTTCGGCTTGTGGGTCGCGACCGACAGCGCCTCCTCCTGCCAGGGGAAGGAGGGGTGGGCGAGAATGATCTTGAGGTCGGGGAAGTCGGCCGCGACGTCGTCCATGTACATCGGGTTCGAGTACTTCAGCCGCATCCCCATGCCGCCCGGCATGCCCGAGCCGACGCCGGTCTGGCCGGTGTGGAACAGCGCGATGGCGCCGCCGTCGTTGATCGCCTCATACAGCGGATAGGCCAGCCGGTCGTTGGCGTAGAAGCCCTGCATCGTCGGGTGGAACTTGAAGCCGCGGACGCCATACTCCTCGATCAGCTTGCGCGCCTCGCGGACGCCGAGCTTGCCCTTGTGCGGATCGATGCTGACGAAGGGGATCAGCACATCGAGATGGTCGGAGGCGACCTCGAGCATCTCGTAATTGTTGTAGCGGCGGAAGCCGGTCTCGCGCTCGGCGTCGACCGGGAAGATCACGGCGGCGATGTTCTTTGAGCGGTAATAGGCCGCCGTCTCCGGCACCGTCGGCGGGTGCTTGTGCGGCGACTTGAAGTAGTCGGCCATCTGGGCCTGGAAATCGTCGTAGCCGTCATCCGCATGCATGCCGCAGGGCTCCTCGGCATGGGTGTGGATGTCGATGGCGACGACATCGTCGATCTTGGGCAGAGCGAGCTTGGGCATGGGCGTTCCCGGCGGTTGGTTCTTGGCTTTGGAAAATTGATTATAGGATATAACAAATTTGGCAATCGCCAAGTTGGATCGAGGGGCCCGTCGCCGGCCGGTTCTGTTGAAGCCGGGGCCCGCCATGATTGACATCCGGCGGGCTGGTGGTTAGAAACCGGCCAATCCGGGCGACTTGGTCGCTTGCGGAACTCCCTTTGTATTTGCCACTTCCGGCCTGTCCAACACGGCCTTTCAACGTATCAGGATGTCCCATGAAGGTCCGTAACTCGCTGAAGTCGCTGCGTGGCCGCCATCGCGCCAACCGTCTGGTCCGCCGCAAGGGCCGCGTCTACGTGATCAACAAGGTCCAGCGCCGCTTCAAGGCGCGCCAGGGCTGATCCCGTAGATCTCCCCTCGAGAAGAGGGGCCTTCTCACAGGTCTTTGAGGCGCGTGCTGCTTTGCAGGACGCGCCGACTGCGTTTAGACTTGGGGCATGGCCAAGCGATCCTTGCGGGCGATTCTTCTCGCCGTTGTCGTCATTTCCATACCGCACCTTGCGCAAGCGCAGGGCGAGCCGCGCGCGACGCCCAAGCCGAAGCCGCCCGAGGCGCCCGCCAAGCTGCCCAAGGTCGGAGCCGACAAGACCAAGGGCCTCGATTTCCTGTTCGGCGCCCTGAAGGCGGCGCCGGACGAGATCAGCGCCAAGCATGTCGAGGCGCGGATCTGGGCGATCTGGCTGCAGACCCCCAGTGACACCGTCGCCCTGCTGATGGCGCGGTCCAAGGCAGCGATGGACGCGAAGCAGAACGAGGTTGCGCTCAAGCTGCTCGATTCGGTCATCAAGCTCCGGCCCGACTACGTCGAGGCCTGGAACCGTCGCGCGACGATCTATTACCTCCAGAACGATTACGGTCGCTCGCTTGCCGACATCCAGCAGGTCCTGCTGCGTGAGCCGCGGCACTTCGGCGCGCTCGCGGGTCTCGGCATGATCATGCAGGATCTCGGCGAGGAGAAGCGGGCCCTGGACGCGTTCCGCAAGGCGCTCGAGGTCAATCCGCACCTGGACAAGGTGCCGGAGCTGGTCAAGACGCTGACCGAAAAGGTCGAAGGCCGCGACATCTAGCCTTGGCGATCGATTAACCATGTCAGGACGGCCGTCCTTGCCGGCCGATCTGCGCCATCCCACCTGCCGTTGATCGGAGGACATCCGGCGAGGAGGTGGCGCAATGAGGCGTGCAGTGCTGACGGCAACGCTCATCGGAATGACGGCGACGGCCGCCTGGGCCGAGGATCCGGATCTGTTCTGGGTGGTCGGCAACCGCGCCACCAATCGCTGCGAGATCGTGACCAGCAATCCGATCGTCACCCCCACCATGGGCGACATCTGGTTCGCGTCCGGGCCGTTCAAGTCGAAAGACGACGCCAAGCTGGCGCGATCGACGATCAACGCGTGCCCGAACAAGGACATCACGTCCGAGGACTGATCGGCGCAATCCGGCCCGGTCAGCCGACTCAGTGAAATGCGGTGCTGCGGCGGTCCGGCATGCCGTACTGCGCGGCTGCGGCATACAGCTGCGCGATCTCGGCCTCGAGATGCTCGTTGACCAGCAGCAGGGCCTTCAGCGCGCCGCGGAGATCGCCATTGCAACTTGCGACGATCTCGTCGATCGCAGCCTCGCTCGAACGAAAACTCATCGGTAACCCCCTCCCAAAACACCAAACAAAACGCAGGGCCGGTCATCGTGTTCAAACGACGCAATGATCTGACCGCAAGTAATTCACGGCCATCAGCCGATTGCGAGGAAATGTCCCGACCATGGTTATAAAATGGCCGACGACGCCATGATGACAGGATTGGCTTGACGGGACGTGGAATTGCGCGCTTTCCCGCGCAACCGCCTTCGTTCTGCTCCGTATCTGTCAGCGTGACACGTAGAAAAATATCAATGATTTCAATCACTATTGCGGTGGTCCTCGGTGGGCTCGCGCTGGCCACGCGGGCCGGTATTGCCATCGTCGAAAAGCGCTATCCGCAGCAGGGGCAGGCGATCCCGGTCGCCGGTGCGACCATCAATCTTGTGGATATCGGGCCGCGCAACGCGTCTGGACCGCCGCTCTTGCTGCTCCATGGGGCGAGCTCGAACCTCGAAGCCATGCGCCGTCCGCTGGGTGATCTCCTGGCGCAGCGCCACCGGGTGCTCCTGGTTGACCGTCCCGGCCACGGCTGGAGCCCGCGCGCGCGGCCTGAGGATTCCACGCCCGCGGCTCAGGCCCGGATGCTGGACGAGGTGCTGGCGCGGCTCGGCGTCGGCCAGGTCGTCCTGGTGGTGCATTCCTGGAGCGGCGCGCTCGGCCTGCGCATGGCGCTCGACTTCCCCGACCGGGTTGCGGGCCTCGTGATGCTGGCGCCGGTCGCCTATCCCTGGCGGGGCGGGGTCGGGCGCTACAACGAGGCCGTCACGACGCCGGTGGTCGGGCCGTTGCTGGCGCACACGATCACGCTGCCGCTCGGCCTGGCGCTGATGGCGCCCGGCGCCCGCGGCGTGTTCGCGCCGCAGGCGATGCCGGACGATTTCGTCGACCGGACCGCGACGCCGCTGCTGCTGCGCCCGCGCGAGTTCATGGCCAATGCCCGCGATCTCGTCACCCTGAAGCAGGCCGTGATCGAGCAGGCGCCGCGCTATGGCGAGATCAAGGTCCCGGTCACGATCGTGGCGGGCGGGGCCGACCGGACGGTCTATACCGACATCCATTCCCGCCCGCTCGCGCGGGTCGTGCCACAGAGCCGCCTGATCGTGCTGCCCGACCTCGGGCACATGGTCCAGAACGCGGTGCCGGAGCTGGTGGCCGGCGAGGTCGACCGGATCGTCGCCGCGGTGACCCCGGCCGACGCCCTGGCGCCGTGATGTGAAAAAGCCCCGGCGGTCCGCCGGGGCTTTGCAGTCGAGGCGACGTGTCGGCCGGCGGCCGCTTACTGCTTCTGCTTGCCGTCCTTGTCGAACGACGAGACATAGGCCCAGAGGTTGTTGATCTCGGTCTCGTTCTTGATGCCGGCGAAGGTCATCTTGGTGCCGGGGATCTTGGCCTTCGGGTCCTTGATGTATTCCTTGAAAACCGCCTCGTTCCAGGTGATGCCCGAGTTCTTGTTGGCTTCCGAATAGTTGTAGTCCGGCGCGCTGCCCGACTTGCGGCCGTCGAGGCCGTTGAGTTCCGGGCCGACCTTGTTCTTCGCGCCCTCGCCGATCGCGTGGCAGGGCAGGCACTTGTTGAAGGACGTCTTGCCGGCGGCGGCATCCTGCGCCAGCGCGGCAGATGCCAGCGACGACGAGGCGAGGACGACGAGCGCGCTCAAAGTCATTTTCTTCATGGATCAGGCTCTGTGGGTTACGAGACGAGTTTGCGCGCAGGTTGTGGCATGGCCTCAGGCGACGCACAAGCGGGGAAGCACTGAGGCAAATCAGCATAATGGCGGAGCTTGTTGCTCTGCCGCAAACTTCGATGCGGATCCGCTGCCTATCCAAACCGTTTCCGTTGTGATTGATATGCCAGCACAAATCGAGGGCCGGAGGAACGCGATGGCGATCATGATGCCGGAAGCTGATCGGGCGGTGCTGGCGCGCCGCGATGAGATCGTTGCTGCACTGCGTGCGATCGTGCCGGGCGAAGGCGTCATCGACAGCGCCGCCGAGATGCTGCCTTACGAGTCCGATGGGTTGATGGCCTACCGCCAGCCGCCGATGGTTGTGGTGCTGCCGGAGACCACCGCGCAGGTCTCGCAGGTCCTGAAATATTGCCACGGGCAGGGCATCAAGGTGGTTCCCCGCGGCTCGGGCACCTCGCTGTCCGGTGGCGCGCTGCCGCTGGCCGACGGGGTGCTGCTCGGGCTCGGCAAGTTCAAGCGCATCCGCGACATCGACTTCGACAACCGCGTCGTCGTCACCGAGCCAGGGGTCACCAATCTCGCCATCAGCCAGGCGGTGGCGCATGCCGGCTTCTACTATGCGCCGGACCCGTCGTCGCAGATCGCCTGCTCGATCGGCGGCAACGTCGCGGAGAATTCCGGCGGCGTGCACTGCCTGAAATACGGCATGACCACCAACAACGTGCTCGGCTGCGAGATCGTGCTGATGACCGGCGAGGTGCTGCGCATCGGCGGCAAGTGCGCCGAGAACGCCGGCTATGACCTGATGGGGCTGATCACCGGCTCGGAAGGGCTGCTCGGCGTCGTCACCGAGGTCACGGTGCGCATCCTGCAGAAGCCCGAGACGGCGCGTGCGCTGATGGTCGGGTTCGCCGAGGTGGAAGCGGCCGGCGAATGCGTCGCCCGCATCATCGGCGCCGGCATCATCCCCGGCGGCATGGAGATGATGGACAAGCCTGCCATCCACGCCGCCGAGGCCTTCGTCCATGCCGGCTATCCGCTCGACGTCGAGGCGCTGCTGATCATCGAGCTCGACGGGCCCGGCGTCGAGGTCGACGAACTGATCGGCCGCGTCGAAACGATTGCAAACGCCTGCGGCTCGACCACCTGCCGGATCTCGACCTCCGAGGCCGAACGCAACCTGTTCTGGGCCGGCCGCAAGGCGGCGTTCCCCGCGGTGGGGCGGATCTCGCCGGACTATCTTTGCATGGACGGCACCATCCCGCGCGGCGCGCTGCCCAAGGCCCTGGCGCGCATCCGCGAGCTGTCCGAGAAGTACCAGCTCGGCTGCGCCAACGTGTTCCATGCCGGCGACGGCAATCTGCATCCGCTGATCCTCTACGACGCCAACAAGCCGGGCGAGATGGAGCGGGCGGAGGCGTTCGGCGCCGACATCCTGCGCTGCTGCGTCGAGCTCGGCGGCGTCCTGACCGGCGAGCACGGCGTCGGCATCGAGAAGCGCGACCTGATGCCGGAGATGTTCACCGAGATCGACCTCAACCAGCAGCAGCGGGTGAAGTGTGCCTTCGACAGCCAGGGCCTGCTCAACCCCGGCAAGGTGTTTCCGACCTTGCACCGCTGCGCCGAGCTTGGGCGCATGCACGTGCATGGCGGCAAGCTGGCGTTTCCGGATCTGCCGAGGTTCTGAAAGCCACCGGCCTCTCCACGTCATTGCGAGCGAAGCGAAGCAATCCAGAGTCGTGGGCGGAACCCTGGATTGCTTCGCTTCGCTCGCAATGACGCGGAGAGCATTGTCCATACCAGCCACATTGCACCCCGCAGACACACGTCCGCATCGCCGCGGCGCATGACGCCCGGATCGTGCGATCGACCCGCCCTCCAAAACCATCGAGAGGGCGCAGGGAATGCCGGGTGAAGGCCTCACCCATGGCCCGCCTGCGAAAAAAATGCAGGCGGCAGGTACCACAGGTTCAGCCGAACATCCGGCATTCCCTGCGCGGCGGTCTTAACGCTTATACGTGATCTCCTCGGGGACCGGCGTTCTTGCCCCCGTCGCCTGCGTGCCCCGTAAAGGGCATCACCCGCTTGGCCTCAGCACCGGGAGGCCAGGACCACACGATTTCACGTCCGCATCGCAGTCGTTCGTCGGCATGACCGAAGCCACGCTGCGACCCGACACGGCCACCGCATCCCCGCCTCGCATATCGTGACGACCGCGCGTACGCCCCTCTCGGTGAGGCGGGATGGGCGGAGGATTACACAATTTCTGGGAAAACGAAAGAGGAAATTTCACCGTTCGGAGGGGGCTGCTACTCCGCATTGAAATAGCTCGCGAAATTAGCTCTTGCGCGGGAGCGATTTTGCCGCGGCCGGCCGTTCCTTGGGCAGTGAGATCGCGCGAAAATCGCAAAGCTGATTTGCCCGACGATCCGAAAAGCCTACATCTTTCTGGTTCGAAATAATGAGCGCTCAAGGGATCGGCCTTGGACATCTCCCGTGTGAAGGGAACGGGTCAATAGTTATTTGCGCTACAAATCAATTGGTTATGTAGTGGGGGCGCCCATCGTGCACGGCGTATTCACGGTGAATGAAGCGGCCGTCTGCCGTTCGCTTGTCGATTCGTGCCGAAGTCTTGAAGAGGGCATGCAATATTGTTCATCCCCACCGGCGAAGAGGCGCCGCGGACACGTTTGTTGCCGGTGGATTATCAGGGGAATAGTCCTGTCGCCGCAAAACTCTTTATAAGAGGACCGACTCGGCGGATCGCTATAGACACATGATGGCGGGCGGAGGCGCGGCGGACAGATCTTTGCCGGTGCCAGGAAGGTCAGCCGTCGCCGCCTTAAGGCCAGCTGATAGATCGATCCCCTATGGCAGACGCTGAAATACCATCATCATGGTCAAGTGCGGGCCGTAACGCCCTTGGAAATACGCTTTGGATCTTACCTCTAGTAACCTTCGAGAGAGTGACTGAAGGGCACTATAATCAGGCAGCTATTTTGGGCGCGGCCTGGATTGTTGCCCTCATACTTGCCGTAAAGTTGCACATTGTAGAAGAGCTTGCATCGAGCCATAAGAGGCGATCACAATTGCTGACTTGGGCATGCATCATTGCAGGAGCGGTGCTTCTGGGACTTGGCATATTTCGGCTGTCCTCGCCGCCGGTTCTTCAAAACGAATCGAAGCCAATCAGCCAAGTCGCCGAAGATAAGGATACGCAACGCACGATTGATGCTCTCTCGACCCAAGTGCGCCAGATGAGTCGCGATCTTGCGAAGGCAAATCAAGAAAGAGATGAAGCTCTCTCCAAGTCTGCTTCGGCGACTCCTCCGAGCGGAGGGCCAATAAGATGGAACTCGCCGGAGGCGCAGCAGCTCTTTGTAGTAAGTTGGGCCGCGGACGGATTCGTCGTGAATGGCGCGCTTTTTTGGGGGACCAGCACCGAGTCAGTTTCGATCACAGAGGCATATGTCACCTCAGGGCTGACAGGGCACAAGCTGCAGCTTCAGGCTAACGTCGCGAACAAGGGTTACTTTCCCGTTGATAAGGTTGATATCCCGCCTGGTGCACCCGTCCATCTTGACGCCGTTTGGAATCCTCCCATCCCCATCAAAGCTTTCATGAACGAGTGGGGCAAGTTCCGCGCGGTGATTGTTTATAACGGCACTAGGTATGAACGAGATTACGACCTCGATTTGGTGCGAAAGAAGCTGCAGGAGCACGCGCCGGATATGTTCGGGCCTCAGATGACCCCGCGGGAAGACAAGTAGGCCGGGGAAAATCCGGGGAAAGCCCATTCCGGAGCAGTTTCTATAGGGCGGATTCCGGTGAACTAAAGGGCCTTTTTCTTCGATGGCCTCGTGCGAGTTTCACTCGTGTAAGAGAGGGGGCCAAAACTAAAGTTGAAGGACTTTCTGTGAAATGTTTCGAGGGCGTTGTTCGCTGTCTCGATGGCGGTGTTGGCCTGATGGACGACTTTGGAAACCTCGATTGTCTGCTCGGGTGAAAGATTGCCGCGATCAACTAGAGGAATAATGGCGGCAAGCATACCTTTAACATCCTCAAGATTGCCGTGTACTTGCTCGATCTGATCGGATGCCTTGTCCTGAGCGAATCGGTTCGTTTGTTGGTACTGGATGCGTAAAAAATTCCACCAGAATAGTCCGACACCGACAAAGGCAGCCGAAAAGCTGACCCACGACGAGGTTACGTTAGGCCAAGTTGAATAGGTTGCTATCGCCGCGGGAGGTCCAAACTCGATTACACATCGTAGTGCGATCCTGAGCCAAATTCGATAATCGAGCAGCATAGTGCCCCCAATAACAGGACGCCCGAGCGACGTACCAAAGCGTGCACTATTTCAGAGCCGCTACCAAAACGAAAGCCCTACTAAGACAGCTTTGTTCTGCGCTGACTGTCTCCTTTTCGCCGGTCCTTAGGAACGGGGGCGGTGATCCCGCCATGAGGTATGGCATTGCGGTGCAAACGCTCGACGCAGATCGCGCACGGCCCGCCTTGCTCTTATCGTCGTCCACGGGGATTACGGTGACTCTGCTGGTCTACACTAAATTGCGACGCTTTCACCGGACGGAAGGCTTGCCGGTTACGACAACTCTCTCGGATCCTCATCTTCAATGAGCCCTTGAATGGCGGCGGCGAGAGGCGCCTCATCGCCGTCGAAGCTCGCAATCATCGCATGCAGAAAGGCATCCGGATCGAGGGCATCGAGGTCGATGGTGTGCCCGGCCTGATCTGCCAGCAGAAGAAAGAACGAGAGCTGCGTGCGGCCGTTGCCTTCCCTGAAGGCATGGATCACGTTGAGGGTTGCGAGAAACTCTGCCGATTTCCTGGCAAACTCCGTCGGCGAAAGGTCCTGCAGGAAGTTGTCGTTCGCGAGTTTCGTGAAAAGCCGCTTCGCCTCTCTCTCGATATTCTCGGGGAAGCAGAACGTGCTCTCGCCTTTTGAAATGCGGACGGTGCGCGGCTCTCCCGCCCAGTCGTAGACGTCTTGAAAGAGATGGCGGTGGACGGCCTTGAAATGCTCGAAATCAAGATCGCCGGCCGGGAGTTCCTCGTCGGCCCTTGCGTCACTGACCTCGGCCTCGAAAGCCGCGAGTTCCTCGGAGGCCCGGATGTCGAGCTTGTTCTTCAGGACGGTCGTGCCGGGATAGCAGTACTCGTCGGCGACCGCGTCGTACATGGCGGCCTAGGGTTTACGATAGGCTTCGATGATCGACTTCCGGCGTTCCTCTGGGGAAAGGGCCTTACCCGTCGAAGACGAGGCTCCCTTCATCTTGGGAGAGTACTGGATTCCCTCGACGGCGCTGATCTTGCGAAACCGGGCGCTGCCGATCACGAAGCCACCGGCTTTGGTCTTCTTCGAAGAGGGTTTCTTTGGGGCCATGACGAAACACTAGCACAAGTAGGGCGATGTCGCACGACGAGAAAATAGGAGATCGGGGAGCGTGGCTGGAAGCCGTAAAGGAATGCCTTTGGTAAGCGATCTTCTCTCACAAAATGGAGGCATTGCGACCTCCAGCGCCCCGCGGCGTCTCTGCTCGATCGCTTCCGCCGCGGAGTACAGGATGCTCCGCCGGCGCGGAGCATGACAGCATCGGGGGGCGAGAGTTCGACCCATCCAAGAGCGCGATTCAGGTAAATGCTCGTCTAGATCAGCCCATACTGCATCCGCTCGCGCCGTGCCAGCAGCGGCAGGGCCTGGCCGGCGATATACGTCTTGAAATGCTCGCTCTCCTGGTGGGCCTTGAACGCGGCTTCGTCGCGGAACAGCTCGTAGAACAGGAACTGCGCCGGGTTGTCCTTGGCGCGGGAGATCAGGAACAGTTTTGCGCCGGGCTCGCGCTGCGCCTCGGGCAGGAAGCGCGACAGGATCTCGGCGACGCGGTCGGCCTCGCCGTCCCTCGCCTCCCATTGCGCCACCACCAGCAGGCCGCCGCCGCTGACGGCCTCGTTCACGGTTTTCGTCTCGACTGCATATCCGGTCATCGTGATCGGTCCTTTCGTTGAAGTGCTGCAAGGGCATTGATACCTCGGCTCGCGTGACCGATCCTTCGATGGCGGACGAAGGATGGATGTGCACATGAGGGCGTAGGGCGGATTGGCCGAAGGCGTCATCCGCCATGTGTCTCGGAAGGTCGGCGGGTTACGCTTCGCTCACCCGCCCTACGGGCTGGGGAGCACGCGATGCCGGGGCTTGTTCCGCCTGCGCGGCCCGGCGCCTCGCGGGGCGAAGGCCCGGCATCGACGTCTTTCCTTCTCCGGGTTCGACGACGTGGATGGCCGGGCCTTCGCCGCGCCGAAGCGGCTTCGGCCGCGCAGGCCGGGACAAGCCCGGCCATGACGACGTTGAAACAGCTCGGCCGGACTCTGACGGCGTTATATGCGATAGTCCCGCAGGCAGCGAGGCCTCGATGCCGCAGAGCACGACGGCGGGGCCATGCAGATCGCGTGTGAACGTTCCGTCCGGCCCGCCCTTGTGTCCGGCTCGCAACGCTTTAGAAAGGCCCCAACACGGGTGGCCGCGCGTTGCGCTCGACCATCGCCATCATCAACGAGCGAGGCGAGCAGCGGTGGACGCTCTCAAGGTACGCAACGCAGCCGACGTGGAGGAGGTGGTCCGGTCGGCGATCGCCAGCGAGCAGCCGCTCGACGTCATCGGCCATGGCTCGAAGCGCGGAATCGGGCAGGTCACCTCGACCAATGCCGTGCTCGACCTGTCGGCGCTGAGCGCGGTCGTCTCCTACGAGCCGAACGAGCTGATCATCACGGCGCAGGCCGGGGCGCCGCTCGCCGATCTGCTGTCGCTGATCGATTCGAAGAGCCAGCAATTCGCGTTCGAGCCGATGGACACGGGACCGCTGCTCGGCACGGCCGGCCGCGGCACGCTGGGCGGGATGATTGCGGCGGGGCTGGCTGGTCCGCGGCGCATCCGCGCCGGCGGGGTGCGCGACCATCTGCTCGGGGCGCATGCCGTCTCCGGCTTCGGCGAGAGCTTCAAGACCGGCGGCAAGGTCGTCAAGAACGTCACCGGCTACGATCTCTGCAAGCTGCTGGCGGGCTCCTGGGGCACGCTGGCGGTCATGACCGAGGCGACCCTGAAGGTGATGCCGCGGCCGGAGTCGGAGCGCAGCCTGGTGCTGCGCGGGCTCGATGACCTCAAGGCCAACCGGGCCATGACGGCGGCGCTCGGTTCGCCGTTCGATGTATCCGGAGCCGCGCATCTGCCGGCCTCGACCTTGCGGCCGGAGGTCGAAGGCCTAAGCCCGACCGGCTCGCCGCGCGAGGCGGTCACGGTGATCAGGCTGGAGGGCATCACGGCCTCCGCCGCGCATCGGGCGGCGTCGCTTGCCCGGCAGCTCGCGACCTACGGTGCGGCCGAGATCATCGCGGACGACGCCTCCGCCGATGTCTGGAGCGCCGTGCGCGACGTGCTGCCGTTCGCCGCCAACGGCCCGCTCGGGGCCTGGACGGTGTGGCGGATCGTCTGCCCGCCGGTGTCGGGCGGCGCCATCGGGCAGGCGTTGACGCGCCAGACCGGCGGCGAGGTGATCTATGACTGGGGCGGGGGGCTGATCTGGGCCGCGCTGCCGCCGCAGCCCGATGCGTCCGCGGGGCTGGTGCGCAAGCAGGTGGAGGCCGTCGGCGGCCACGCCACCCTGCTGCGCGCGTGGGACGAGATGCGTCTGGCGGTCGACGTCTTCCACCCGCAGCCGCCGGGTGTCGCCGCGCTGGAGGAGCGGGTTCGCGTCTCCTTCGATCCCAAGACCATTCTCAACCGCGGCCGTATCCGGCGGAGCGTTGCGTCATGAAGACCGAATTCACCTTGGCGCAGCTCGCCGATCCCGACATCGCGGTCGCCGACAAGATCCTGCGCGCCTGCGTGCATTGCGGGTTCTGCACCGCGACCTGTCCGACCTATGTGCTGCTCGGCGACGAGCTCGACAGCCCGCGCGGGCGCATCTACCTGATCAAGCAGATGCTGGAGAAGGACCAGGCGCCGACATCAGACGTGGTCAAGCACATCGACCGCTGCCTGTCCTGCCTGTCCTGCATGACGACCTGCCCCTCGGGCGTCCACTACATGCATCTGGTCGATCAGGCGCGGGTGCGAATCGAGCAGCGCTACCAGCGCCCGCTGACGGACCGGTGGCTCCGCGCCGTGCTCGCCTATGTGCTGCCGCGGCCGCGCGAGTTTCGGCTGGCGATGACCCTGGCGCGGCTCGGCCGGCCGTTGAAGGCGCTGCTGCCGGCGTCCTCCGCGTCGCGAACACCTGCGCCGGGCCTGCTGCGGCGCGTCAGGGCGATGCTCGACCTGGCGCCTGCCGCGGCGCTGCCGCCGCCGGGGCCGGCGGGCGGCAGCGTGTTCGCGGCGCAGGGCGCGCGGCGCGGCCGCGTGGCGCTGCTGCAGGGCTGCGCGCAAGCGGCGCTCGCGCCACGCATCAACCAGGCTGCGATCAGCGTCCTGACACGGCACGGCGTCGAGGTCGTGCTGGTCAGGGACGAGCAATGCTGCGGTGCGCTGACCCACCACATGGGGCAGGATGCCGACGCGCTGGCGCGGGCGCGCGCCAATGTCGACGCGTGGACCGCGGAGATGAAACGCGGCGGTCTCGACGCCATCCTGGTGACGACCTCGGGCTGCGGCACCGTCATCAAGGACTACGGACACATGCTGCGCGAAGACCCGCAATATGCGGCGGCCGCGGCCGCCGTGTCGGCGATGGCGAAGGACATCACCGAGTATCTCGCCGGTCTCGAACTGGCCTCCGCCTCTCGGCGCGACGACATCGTCGTGGCCTATCACTCGGCCTGCTCACTGCAACATGGGCAGAAAATCACGAGCATTCCGAAAGAATTGCTTTCCAAGTCCGGATTCGTGGTGAAAGATATACCGGAGAGTCATTTGTGTTGCGGTTCGGCGGGGACCTACAACATTCTCCAGCCTGACATCGCGATGAAGCTGCGCGATCGCAAGGTCGCCAACATCGCGACCGTCAAGCCGAATGTGATCGCGGCGGGCAATATCGGCTGCATGATGCAGATTGCCAGCGGCACCTCTGTCCCCGTCGTGCACACCGTTGAGCTTCTCGACTGGGCGACGGGCGGTCCGCGGCCAGGAATGATTTGACGGATGGGCGCGTGCTGACTGCCGGCCCGTCCCGCCGGACGAGCTGATCGAACGGCGGCAACTGGAGGGTTTCTGATGGCGAAGGACAAGAAGGCGAAGAAGGACAAGAAAGAAAAGAAGAAGCTGATGGCGCAGGCCAAGTCAGCGAAGAAGGCGACGAAGAAGTCCGCCAAGAAGGCTGCAAAGAAGTCTGCACCGAAGTCCGCGAAAAAGGCCGCCAAGAAGGCTGCCAAGGCGCCCGCCAAGAAGGCGAAGAAGACCGTGAAGGCCGCGGCGAAGAAGGCGGCCAAGAGCCCGGCCAAGGCGCCTGCCAAGAAGGCTGCTGCGAAGAAGGCGCCCGCCAAGAAGGCCAAGACGTCGGCCGCAAAGGCTCCCGCCGCGCCGAAGAAGAAGGCCGCCAAGAAGCGGGCTCCCAAGATGGCTCCGCTGGTCGAGACCCCGGCAGTGAACGAGACCGAATCGGCTGCCGAGACCAGCTGGGCGATGCCGAGCGCGGCCCCCGAGGAGCACGAAGACGGCGAGGGGACCGCCTCCGGAAACTGATCTTTCCGGTCCGGATCGTTCTCACCACCAGACGAATTCACATCGGGAGGCCGCGGCGGCAACGCTGCGGCCTTCTCGTTTGTTGCCGGCGCCTGTCGTCTGGCTTCTGGCGTCTGCGTCGGCTCCTAATTGCCGATGGATCTGTTCGTCGGAGCCGTCGCCCCGCAGATCTACGGCCGGGCGAATCCGACCTCGTTACGCCGCGTCGTTTTGCTTGGGACACCACGATTCCAGCGCGTCGGCACAACCGAATGTGCGTCCTGGCGTGCGTTCGGACACGGAGATTTGTTGTTCAAATGCAACACGCGCTGACTACCTGCCGTAGAATTGTCAAAACGCCCAAAAAGGCGGCAGATGCCGCGCTTTTTTGCTTCACGTGCGGCGAGACCCTGGCACAAATTGTGTCTGGATGACGCAGCCGGTCTTGTTTGCGCCCTGGGGGGCCAAGGTGGGGCAGGCTTTTCGAAATAGGTAATGGGGATCGTCATGAAGAAGTGGGCTTTGCTGGCAACGGCGCTGGCAATGGTTTCGGGATCGGCTTCGGCGGCGGACATGGCGGTCAAGGCCTACAAGGCTCCGCCTCCGGTCGCGTTCGAGCCGTGGGACATCGCGTTCGGCGCGGCGATCATGAACGACTACGTGTTCCGCGGCGTCACCCAGTCGAACCACAAGCCGTCGGTCGCCGCCTATTTCGAGCCGCGCTACAACGTCAACAAGGACCTGCAGTTCTACGTCGGCGTCGCCGGCGAGAGCATTTCCTTCCCGAACCGCGCTGCTGCCGAGATCGACATCTACGGCGGTGTCCGCCCGACCTTCGGCGCCTTCGCCTTCGACATCGGCGTCTGGGGCTATCTGTATCCGGGCGGGACCTGCTATTACGGCGGTGGCGCCACGACGGACTTCGCCGGCCGCGCCCTGAGCGCCGAGTGCCAGGCCAACACCCTGACCAACCTCAACGTGATGAAGAAGGACGTCTCGTTCTTCGAAGTCTACGGCAAGATGAACTACACGGTGAACGATAACTGGACGTTCGGCATCACCGAGTTCTACTCGCCGAGCTTCCTGAACACCGGCGCCTGGGGCAACTACGCATCGGTCACCGGCAAGTGGACCGCGCCCAGCACCACCTTCGGCTCCAGCGGCGTCGGCATGTATGTGTCGGGTGAGTTCGGCCGCCAGTGGTTCGGCACCTCCGACTCGTTCTACGGCACGGCCGCCTTCCCGAATGGTATCAAGTATGCCGACTACAACACCTGGAACATCGGTGTCGGCTTCACCTACAAGGTGTTCACGCTGGACCTGCGCTACTCCGACACCAACCTCTCCAAGGGTGATTGCAACGCCTTCACCAGCGACTTCACCGGCAGCGGCACGACCAACGTGACCGCGATCAACCCGACCGGCGTCGGCTCGAAGTGGTGCGGCGCGACCGGCATCGCCAAGCTCTCGGTCGACCTGACGGCGATGACCAACCTGAAGTAATCACCGCAAGGCGGATCGAACTCATCACGAAGGGCGGCAGAGCAATCTGCCGCCCTTCTGCTTTGCTGGCGCAGCGGCGCTCGCGTCAGCTGCCTCCATCCGCGGTCGCGTCGGCCGCCTGTCCGGCCGGCCGCAGCGAGAACCGGTCGCCATCCCGAATCAGCTCGACCTTTCGATCGTGGAACTCGTGCAGGGTCGAGCGGTGGCCGATCGAGACGACGGTGGTCTGCGGCAGCCGTTCGGCGATGACCCGATAGAGCCTGGCTTCGCTCGGCTCGTCGAGCGAGGCCGTGGCCTCATCGAGGAAGAGATATTGGGGCGCATGCAGCAGCGCGCGGGCAATTCCGAGCCGCTGCTGCTCGCCGAGCGACAGCATCCGGTTCCAGTGCGAGTCCTCGTCCAGGCGGTCCGCCAGTTGCGGCAGACCGACGGCCACCAGCGCCTCCCTGACCTGCTCGACGCTGAAAGCGTCCGCCGCCGCGGGATAGACGATCGCCGCCTTGAGCGCGCCGATCGGGAAGTAGGGCCGCTGCGGCAGCATCATCAGCTTGGCATGCGAGGGCACGCTGATGGCGCCGCTGCCGAACGGCCAGACGCCGGCGATGGCGCGGAACAGCGTCGACTTGCCGGCGCCGGAGGGCCCGGTCAGCAGCGTGCGCTCGTTGTTGCCGATGCTGAACCCGTCGGCCGCGACCAGCGGCAGGCCATTGGGCAGCTTCAGCAGCAGCTGGGCGAGATCGATGCTGTCGCCGGCATGGTCGACGACATCGATCGTCTGCGGCTCGCCCGAGAGCTTGTGCGCGCTCTCGATGGACATGTCGAAGCCGTCGAGGCGGGCGACGGTCGAGCGCCAGTCGGCAAGCGTCCGGTAAGTCGTCACGAAGAACGACAGCGCGCCCTGCACCGTCGAGAACGCGGACGCCGTCTGCATGATGCCGCCCATCTGGATCGACTTGGCGAAGTAGGCAGGCGCAACGAGCACATAGGGAAAGATCACGGCCGCCTGCGAATAGCCCGCCGTGAAGGCCGTCAGCCGCTTGGTCCGGCTCATGATCTGGTACCAGTTCTGCACGACCCGGCCGAAGCGGGTTCCGAGCTGACCTTGCTCGGCGCCTTCGCCGCGCAGCAGCGCGATCTGCTCGGAGCTTTCGCGCACCCGCACCAGGTTGAAGCGGAAGTCGGCCTCGTAGCGCTGCTGCTCGAAGTTGAGATTGACCAGCGGCGAGCCGATCCAATGCGTCAGGATGGTCCCGAAGATCGCATAGATCAGCGCGATCCAGACCAGGTAGCCGGGGATCGCGATGTCGGTGCCGAACAGCTGCAGTGGGGCATCGGTCGACAGCCCCCAGAGCACCACCATGAACGATGCGAGCGAGACGATCGAGCTGAGCAGGCCGATGGTGATGTTCAGCGTCTTGTCGACGAACAGCTGCACGTCGTCGGCAATGCGCTGGTCCGGGTTGTCGGCGATGTCGCCCTTGAGCTGCATGCGATAGTGCGTGGCGTTGTCCAGCCAGCGGCGCAGGTAGACGTCGGTCATCCACCGCCGCCAGCGGATCTGCAGCCATTGATTGAGATAGAGCTGGTACACGGCCAGGATGATGAAGATGGTCGCCAATACGGCGAACACGCCGATTTCCCAGATGAAGCTGTTCCAATCATACTGCTGCAGCGCGTTGAAGAACCTGTTCTGCCACTGGTTCACCAGCACCTGGATCGCAACGAGCGACAGTTCGATCGCAATGACGGCGGCGAGCAGGACGCGCCCGGCGACCTTGTCCTCGGAGCGGAAGTAGGGAATGGCGATCCGCCAGACGGTGGCGACGGTCGAGCGCAGATTGTTCACAGAGGGGCTGCTCCTGAGAAAATGTCTTAACGGGCTGACGAAAAACGAGAAAATCGCTGGTGTCGCCGCCTGCCTAGACTAAAGTCGTAATCTGGCGGGTGGCCGCCGGCTTGTCGGTCGCGTGTGACAAACCGTAGCATGGGGCAGGGGAGAGGGACTGCGACCGCCGCCAGATTTCGCGAGAATTTGAGCAGAGTTGGGCGTTGCCGGTTTTGTGATCTGCTTTTCCGACCTGTGCCAGGCTTGGGGGCCTGGGCGAGCAGACCTGATCCGTCCCGCCGGCCTCAGGTCCAACAACAAGAACGTGGGGGGAGAAGTCACGATGTGGAATCAAATCTACGACCCGCTGGGGAGCCCGGCGCTGTCGACGCTGGCCGCCGCCGTCCCGGTGGTGACGCTGCTGGTGCTGATCGCCAGCGGCAAGGTCAAGGCACACATCGCGGCGATCATCGCCGTGATCCTGACCAACCTGATCACGATCTTCGTCTTTACGATGCCGGCCAACATGTCGCTGCGCGCGACGTTTCTGGGCGTCATCACCGGGTTCTTTCCGATCGGCTGGATCGTCCTGAACGTCATCTTCCTCTACCAGGTCACGGTCTCCACCGGACGGTTCGAGCTTCTGAAGCGCGCCATCGGCGGCGTCACGGAGGACCGGCGGCTGCAACTGTTGCTGGTCGCCTTCTCCTTCGGCGCGTTCTTCGAAGGCGCGTCCGGCTTCGGCACCCCGGTGGCGATCACCGGTGCCGTGCTGATCGGTCTCGGCTTCTCGCCGCTCGCGGCCTCCGGCCTGTCGCTGATCGCCAACACCGCCCCGGTCGCCTATGGCGCGCTGGGCACGCCGATCCAGGGCCTCGCCTCGGTCACCGGTCTCGACCCTTACATCCTCGGCGCGATGGTCGGCCGGCAGCTGCCGGTGTTCTCGCTGATCGTGCCGTTCTGGGTGATCTGGGCGTTCGCGGGCTGGAAGGGCATGAAGGACATCTGGCCGGCGATCCTGGTCACCGGCGTCTCCTTCGCGGTGCCGCAATTCCTGATCTCGAACTACATCAATCCGTGGATCGTCGACATCGGCGCCTCGCTGATCTCGATGGGCGCGCTGATCCTGTTCCTGAAGGTCTGGCAGCCCAAGCAGCTGTGGCTGTCGCCGGCGTTGCGCGGGCGTGACGAATCGGCCGCCACGATGACGGCGGCGAAGCCGCTGGACCGCACGCCGCTGACGCAAGCCGAGCTCTGGGGCGCGCTGCTGCCCTGGATCATCGTCTGCGTCATCATGCTGATCTGGGGCAACGGCGCCTTCAAGGCCTGGGCGAACTCGATCTTCACCTGGAACTATCCGGTGCCCGAGCTCGACAAGCTGATCAACAAGATGCCGCCGGTGGCTGCGAAGCCGACGCCGGAAGGCGCGGTGTTCTCGTTCACCTACCTGACCTTCACCGGCACCGGCATGCTGATCGCCGCGATCATCTCCGGCTTCCTGATGGGTGTCGGACCGGGCAAGCTGATCGCGGAATACGGCCGCACCATCCGTCTCTGCGCGATCTCGCTGATCACGATCTCGGCGATGCTCGCGATCGGCACGCTGACCCGGCTGTCCGGCGTCGATGCCACGCTCGGCTTGGCCTTCGCTGCGACAGGCGTGCTCTATCCGTTCTTCGGCACCTTGCTCGGCTGGTTGGGCGTGGCGCTGACGGGATCGGATACGGCCTCGAACGTGCTGTTCGGAAACCTGCAGAAGATCACCTCCGAGCAGCTCGGCCTGTCCCCTGTCCTGATGGCGGCCGCCAACTCCTCCGGCGGTGTCATGGGCAAGATGATCGATGCGCAGTCGATCGTCGTCGCCTCGA
Organism: Bradyrhizobium sp. SZCCHNRI2009; assembly: GCF_032485115.1. NCBI lineage: Bacteria > Pseudomonadati > Pseudomonadota > Alphaproteobacteria > Hyphomicrobiales > Nitrobacteraceae > Bradyrhizobium > Bradyrhizobium sp. SZCCHNRI2009. The sequence goes on along the minus strand of NZ_JAUEUH010000015.1, from coordinate 44,318 downwards.
CCGCCACCAACTGGTACGGCCACGAGAGCTCGATCCTGCGCTACGTCTTCCTGCATTCGATCGTGCTGGCCTGTCTGGTCGGCCTGTTCGTCACCTTGCAGGCCTATGTCTATCCGTTCACGGCGATGGTGCTGAAGTAGCAACACCGGCAGCGACAAAAGCCCCGCGCCGTAGCTGCGGCGCGGGGCTTGCTATGTTTGGAACACATTTGTGCGGGAGCCGTGCTGGCGGTCGCCGGGCCGATCGCTTAAGAGGCGAGCCCTGCACGTGATGATGTGTCGAGAGGAACGATGCGAGTAGTGAAGCGAGCTTGCGCCAAACTGGCTGCGGCCCTGTTGATGTCGGCCGTGCCCCTTGCCGCCGCCTCGGCGGAGGAATTTCCCTTCGGCATGGAGATGACGCTGGATGCGCTGCCGCAGCCGGGCTCGAAGCGGGTGCCGGATCTCGACATCGGCGACAACGGTGATGCTGTGCTCGAGCTGTGGTGCAAGGGCGGCAAGGGGCAGTTCTCGGTCGCCGGCAACACCATCGTGTTCATCGCCGGCAAGATCGAGGACCGCAACTGCCCGGTGGCGCGCGCGCAGGCTGACGACGAACTGATCGCGGCGCTGAGCGCGGTGACGAACTGGAAGCGTCAGGGCGACCTGATCATCTTCATCGGACCGAAGACGCTGCGCTTCCGGCTCAACACCAATTGAGCCGAGACGGCCGTTTCCAAAGTCCTGGTGGGGACTGTCGAGGGCTCAAGCTCGAGCATGATGCGTTCCACTTTCCGCATCATGATTTGAGCAAACAGCCTTGCGCACGCTCGCGCTTCCGCAGTGTGCACCCTTGAGGTCTGCCCCGCGGTCACCCTCCCCTGGAGGGGGAGGGTCGCCTCTCATGAGCGCAGCGAATGGGAGGCGGGGTGGGGTGATCTCTCCACGTGCCCCGGTGCCCGCGGCGTCACCCCGCTCGCCCGCTTCGCGCGCGATCGACCCTCCCCCTCCAGGGGAGGGTGGCATCTGAGATCGCGGCGCCATGCCGTCATGGCTCGCCTTACTTCCAGACCGAGTTGTCCGCATCCCAGCGCTTGGCCTTGAAGGCCTTCGCCAGCTCGTCGATGGCGCCGCCATCATCCCGCGTGTCGCCTTCCTCGTCGCCCGAGGATTCGTCCGACAGGATCAGCTTGGCGCTCGAGGCCTCATCGATGGTGGTCGTCGTCGGGCTGCTGATCCAGAGCATCAGCGCGTCGGCGCCGCCCGGCTTGTCCGCCGAGACGAGGCCGGTGACCTCGATGACGTCGGTCAGCTCGAGCGCCGGCATCAGCTGGCTCGGCCGCTTCAACGTCAGCTTCAGCTTGCCGCTGACCGGATTCCACGCCGCACTCGTCGGCTTGGCATTGTAGGTCTTGGCCAGCACGTCGGAGATGGCGCCCGCCAGCTTGTCCTTGTTGATCTTGTCACCGTCGCGCCAGTCGGCCGCCGCAAAGCGGATGGTGCGGTCCATCTCGACCGTGCCGGCGGTCCAGCCGGCAGTGACGACGCCGTTCATGGTCCGCGCCTTCGCGATCAGCGCGCCGGCTCGTTCGGGGTCGACGGTCATGCTGATGGTCTGCTCGCCCGCGCGCAGTGCGTCGCAGCTCACGATGAGGCTCGACAGCGAAACTTCGACGTTCTCGCCCTTCAGGCTCTTGAGGAAGTCGGTCACCGCGTCTAGCTTGAGCCGGACCGAGATCGCCTCGGGCGAGACGTCAGTGAAGTCCTTCGGCTGGGCGCTGATGCCGTCGTCGCTCGACTGGCTCTCCTGGAACTCCTTCTCGCTGACGTCGGAATTGTCGGTCGACGCCACCTCGGTGACGGTCTTGCCGATCGCGATCTGTCCGCGGAACTCGAACGTGTCGCCGGTCGGCTTGCGATTCAGCTTCACCGTGACCGGCTCCTTGGCGCCGTTGCTCTGGGTCGCACCGGTCAAGGTCTGGCCATTGACGGTGAGGCTGACCACGAAGCGGTCCTTGCGATCCGAATTCTTTGCGACGGGATAGCAGACGTCGAGCGTGGCGGCGGTGACGGTCTTGCCCTGGCGCGTCTCCTTCAGGATCACGTCGGCATTGCCGTCCATCAGGCCGTCGATCGCGGTAAAATACCGAGTCTCGTTGGCGGGGGCCTTGGTCCCGCTCTTGCTCTGGGCCCAACCGAGTTCCGGCGCGGCCGCTGCAATCACGGCCAGCGCAAGCAAAATCGCGCGCATCTGAAAATCCTTGTGGGGGCAGAATCGGCTTTAAGCTGTAGCGCCGATTTGCGGTCGCTGCACCCCCGGTGCGGACACTCGGCCAAAAAGAAGGCCGCCCGGAGGCGGCCTTCCTGAATGTGAGATGTCGAAAGCAGGGCTCAGAAGCCCATGCCGCCCATGCCACCCATGCCGCCGCCGGCCGGCATCGCCGGAGCAGCATCCTTCGGCAGCTCGGCGACCATGGCCTCGGTGGTGACCAGGAGGCCTGCGACCGACGAGGCGTCCTGCAGCGCGGTGCGGACCACCTTGGCTGGGTCGATGATGCCCTTGGCGACCATATCGACATAATCCTCGGTCTGCGCGTCGAAGCCGAACGTCTCGGACTTCTCGTCCAGGATCTTGCCGACCACGATCGAACCTTCGACGCCGGCGTTCTCGGAGATCTGGCGAATCGGAGCCTCGAGCGCCTTCAGCACGATGTTGATGCCGGCCTGAACGTCCGAATTGGCGTTGGTGATGCGGCCGACGGCCTTCTTGGCGCGCAGCAGCGCCACGCCGCCACCAGGGACGATGCCTTCCTGCACCGCAGCGCGGGTCGCGTTGAGGGCGTCCTCGACGCGGTCCTTCTTCTCCTTGACCTCGATCTCGGTCGCGCCGCCGACGCGGATCACCGCGACGCCGCCGGCGAGCTTGGCCAGACGCTCCTGCAGCTTCTCACGGTCGTAGTCCGAGGTGGTCTCCTCGATCTGCGCCTTGATCTGGCCGACGCGCGACTCGATGTCGGCCTTCTTGCCGGCGCCGTTGACGATCGTGGTGTTCTCCTTGTCGATCACGACCTTCTTGGCGCGGCCGAGCATCTTGATCGTGACGTTCTCGAGCTTCATGCCGAGATCTTCCGAGATCAGCTGACCACCGGTCAGGATCGCGATGTCCTCGAGCATGGCCTTGCGGCGATCACCGAAGCCCGGCGCCTTGACGGCGGCGACCTTGAGGCCGCCGCGCAGGCGGTTGACGACCAGCGTCGCCAGCGCTTCGCCCTCGACGTCCTCGGCGATGATCAGCAGCGGGCGGCCCGACTGCACCACGGCTTCGAGCACCGGCAGCATGGCCTGCAGGCCCGACAGCTTCTTCTCGTGCAGGAGCACGTAGACGTCGTCCAGCTCGGCGGTCATCTTCTCGGCATTGGTGACGAAGTAGGGCGAGAGATAGCCGCGGTCGAACTTCATGCCTTCGACGATGTCGACCTCGGTATCGAGCGACTTGTTCTCCTCGACCGTGATGACGCCCTCGTTGCCGACCTTCTGCATCGCCTGGGCGATCATCTTGCCGATCGCGGCGTCGCCGTTGGCGGAGATGGTGCCGACCTGGGCGACCTCGGAGGACGAGGCGACCGGCTTGGCGCGCTTCTCGATGTCCTTGATCACGGCGGCCACCGCGATGTCGATGCCGCGCTTGAGGTCCATCGGGTTCATGCCGGCGGCAACCGCCTTGGCGCCCTCGCGCACGATGGCCTGGGCCAGCACGGTCGCGGTGGTGGTGCCGTCACCGGCGGTGTCGTTGGTCTTGGAGGCGACCTCGCGCAGCATCTGCGCGCCCATGTTCTCGAACTTGTCCTCCAGCTCGATCTCCTTGGCGACGGTGACGCCGTCCTTGGTGATGCGCGGAGCGCCGAAGCTCTTCTCGATGACGACATTGCGGCCCTTCGGGCCGAGCGTCACCTTGACGGCGTTGGCGAGAATGTCGACGCCGCGCAGCATGCGGTCGCGTGCGTCGCCGGCGAATTTGACGTCCTTGGCTGCCATTTCAAAATTCTCCTGGAGTAGACCTCGACGGCGAGGGGCGTGATCGCCCGTCTGTCGCCGGAACGAGGTTGCAGAGCATTTTCGCCCGGGGCGGCTGATCGCCGCCCCCGACAGGTCGGGATCAGGCGACGACGCCCATGATGTCGGACTCCTTCATGATCAGGAGTTCCTCGCCGTCCAGCTTGACCTCGGTGCCGGACCACTTGCCGAACAGCACGCGGTCGCCGACCTTGACGTCGATCGGGATCAGCTTGCCGCTCTCGTCGCGGCCGCCCGGGCCGACGGCGACGACTTCGCCCTGCGAGGGCTTTTCCTTGGCGCTGTCGGGAATGATGATGCCGCCCTTGGTCTTCTCTTCGGCGTCGATGCGCTTAACCACGACGCGGTCGTGCAGGGGACGAAACTTCGATTTGGCCATGACGGATCCCTTTTGGGGTGCTTGGATAAGTGTTGCTGTCGGAGGAAATCTGAATGCGGCCACATTGAACGCCCACTTGGCGCCAACTGGCTCGCAGCCTTAGCAATCCCGCCCTCCGAGTGCTAAAGACCGCTCGGGGAAATATGGCTTGCGGCTGTTCCTGTCAAGCAACGGCCAGCCGTTAAGCCGTTCTTGAGGCTGTTAGGGGATGTTGTCCCGGGCCAGACATGTTAGTGGAGCGGCGTCGTTATCCGACGTCATTGCTCTGACGAGCGTTTTGCGCTTGGTTGCCGGACGGGGCAGCCATGATCTTGTTCCTAAGGGGATGCCATGACGAGTTCACGGTGCGCGCGGCCGGTTGCCAATCTCGCGATCGCGTCGGCGCTCACGATGCTTCTGGGAGCGTGCACGGGCTTCAGCCTGTCGCCGTCGACCCCCATGCAGCAGACCGAGGCGCCGGTCGAGCCCGAGGTGCCGGCCACGATTCGCGCCGAGGATCTCGTGGGCAAATGGGGGCTTGCCGCCTACAACAACCCGAATGACCGCCCGCGCACCGAAAAGATGGCTTTGGCGCAGTGCAAACAGCCCTACGTCATCGGGGCAGGCACGTCCGGCGGTGTCGTGATGCACCTGGCCGACCAGGCGACTCCCCAGGAACTGCGCTTGAAAGGGTCGGCCAGCGGCAAGAACTACATCGGCCCGGCCGGACCGCCCGGCGGCGAGCAGGACCGCGAGGTCGTCTCCTTCGACGGCCGTGTGCTGATCACCCGCTTCGTCGACAAGGATGCGGCGACCCGTTACCAGACGATGGTCTACGTCCGCTGCGGACCGCGCGCCTGAGATCCGGGCGAACATCCCGCAAAGGTCGAGAGTCGAACGAAAAACGCCGGCGATAGCGCCGGCGTTCCTGTATGGTGACGTTGCCTGGAGCGGTCGCTGGGACTGGCCGACGAGGTCAGTTGAACATCGCGTCGATGTCGTCCTGCGAAGCGTGGCCGACGTCGCCTTCCGCCTTCGGGCCGTTCAGCAGCCGGGCGTCGCCCTCGCGGTGGTCGACGATCGGCGGCGTATGCGCCTTGATGGCGTCGACGCCGCCCCAGATGTCCATCATCACCACGATGTGGTGCTCGATGAACTTCATCGTGGTCATGACCTTGTTGATGCGCTGGCCGGTCAGGTCCTGGAAGTTGCAGGCCTCGAAGATCGAGACCACGCGCTCCTGGATCTCTTCGCTCAGGATCTTCTGCTGGTCGGCCGAGTCCACCTTGGACAGCGCGCTGGCGGCTTGGTCGATCGCCTCCGCGGCTTCCAGGATCTGCTGCGTCGCCTGCTCGGTGCCGCCGACGACCGCGCCGAGCTCGCCGTTGACCTTGGCCATCTCCTCGCCGTTGAAGCTCTTGGCATGGAGGGTCGCGATCTCGCCCTTGGTGCGGTTGATCGCGTCGTGGATCAGGTCGAGCTCGACCTTGAGCTTTTCGCACTGCTCGATCTGGGCGCGATAGGTCTCGAGCAGCGCGCGCGCTTCGGCGACCTCGCGTGCGGCGGACTCTTCGATGGCGGCGTTTGCCGTGTTGCTGCCGCCGCTGCGGATCGCATTGGCCATCTGGGAGCGGATCGCGCGCAGCTCGTCCATGATTTCCTTGTGGTTGGGGCCGATCTCGCCGCCCACGAATTCAGGCTCCGGCATATGGCCGACGATTGCTTCTTCGATACGGAAACGCTTCCGAACAGCCATGATAGTATCCCTGACCTTTTGCTCGGATCAGTTCTACGCAGAGGCTATTTAACATCGCGTTCACGCCAGGAACCGCCGTTGAGCAACGCTGGCGTGCATCGTGCGTCAACTATTAACCATGCTCCGCCGGCCTTCACGCAAAATAAACGCTAGCGATCAAAACCGCCGACGTATGCAGCGATGGTGAATCCCGGCGCCTCCCGCGTTTACCAAAGCGATCGGGTTTTGCTCTTTATTGACGATACGCGGCGGCGTTGCCGCCTCGCGCGACGAACAGTCTCCAGACGAAACAGTACAGAGTACGTCGATGTTCAAATCATTCTCCACAGCGCTGCTGGCCGGCGCATGCGCATTCCATTCAGGTCTGGATCGGGCTGCGGCCCAGGGATTTCAGCAGCCGACCGTGATTTACAACGGGCCGCCGCAGCAGTCCGCGCCGGTGCGCACCGCCTATGTCGAACGCTCGCGCATGGGTGGCGGCTTCATCGAATTCCTGTTCGGGGATCCGCAAGGCGGCCGCGGCGCGCCTCCGCCGGGACAGCCGATGTACCAGCAGCAGCCGTCCTACTACGAGCCGCAGCGGCTGGCGCCGGGCATGGTCCCGCAGCAGGGAGTACCGGATGAGGAGGCCTATGAGCAGACGCAGCGGCCGCTCGATCCGAAATACGAGAAACAGATCGTTGACTACGACGGCAAAGAACGGCCGGGCACGATCGTCATCGATACGCCGAACAAGTTCCTCTATCTGGTTCAGGGCGAGGGCAGGGCGCTCCGCTACGGCATCGGCGTCGGCCGCCCCGGCTTCACCTGGTCGGGCGTGAAGACGATCTCGGCCAAACGCGAATGGCCGGACTGGACGCCGCCGCCGGAAATGCTCGCGCGCCGGCCCGACCTGCCGCGGCACATGGAGGGCGGACCGCAGAACCCGCTCGGCGCACGCGCGATGTATCTCGGCTCGTCGCTGTATCGGATCCACGGTTCGAACGAGCCATGGACGATCGGCACCAACGTTTCGTCAGGCTGTATCCGGATGCGCAACGAGGATGTCATCGACCTCTATGGCCGCGTGAACGTCGGTGCTCGGGTCATCGTGCTCTGACGACCGCCGCTGCACGACATCCGCAACTGAAAAAGGCCGCCCGTGGGGGCGGCCTTTCGCATTCTTCAGTTCGCTGCGACCCGGGAGCATCAAGCGTAGTCGCTGCCACCGTCGTCGTCGCCATAGCCGTCATCGGCGTCGAAGTCGGCCGCGTCGTTGTCATTGCCGCTGTCGTCATAGTTCGCCTGGTCGAACAGGCCGGCACGGCCGCCGTCGCCGCCCGAGCGGCCGATGTCGTCGAGACCGGCGTCGCGCGCCAGCGAGCCGCTGGACTGGTCGCCGCTCCACGGGCCGGCACCACCGCCGCGCTCCTCGATGATCGTGGTGTCACCGAACGCCTGATGCGACCCGCCGCCCATCATCGAGCGGATGCCGCCGAGCAGCAGCGAGCCGCCGACCATGCCCGCCGCAGCGGCCGCCGCCGTGCCGAGGAACGAGCCGCCTCCACCGCCGAACATGCCGCCACGCGGCTGGCCGAAGCCGCCCTGATCGTAAGGGCCGGGCTGACCGGGATAGCCGGGCTGGCCCTGATAGCCCGGGGGCATCGCCTGACCGCTGTTCCAGACCGGTCGGCCCTGCGACGGCGGCGGCACGTTGGGGACCGAACCGCGGCTGCCCGAGCCGAAGATGCTGTCGCGCATCGAATCGAGGAAGCCGCCGGACTGCGCCTGCTGCGGGGCCTGGGCGTGCTGCAGCTCCTCGATGCGGGCATTGGCGCGCTTCAAGGCTTCGTCCTGCACCAGCACCGTCTGCACCAGCGCGTAGACGGCATTGGGAGCACGCTGCAGCGCCTGGGCGATGGCGGCGGCGGCCTCCGGATCACGCGGTGCACTCTCCAACTTGGCAAGCCGGTCGAACAGATCGTCGATGAGTTGGCGTTCTTGCGGTGTCATGTCGTTCTCCTGCCGCTTGCCTTGTTCCGGCCAAGCGCGGCCAAGATTTAGGGGGACTTTGTGGCCCGGCCAGCCGGGGCGCGGATTAAATTTCCGTATGCGACACAGCGTCTCTCGGGCTTGCGCAGCGTTTTGGACCTCGATGTTGCCCGCACTACAGGAGGAACGCAGCCGGGCGGCCTTTTGTTCGTCGCAGACCCGCAAGATCCGTTCAGGCCAGCGTCATCCGCCGGCGGTCGAGCAGCGCTGGAAAATGCTCGCCGGCGAGATAGGCGTGCTCATGCTCGCGCTGGACGGTCAAGGGATCGAGCTCGATCAGGACGTCGTCGACGAAGCCGGGGTGGCACATCACCAGCCCGTCCTCGGGCAGCTCGTCCAGGAAGCCGTCCATCAACGTGGCGAAATCCGAGGTCTTGCTGAAGTCGTAGGCGCCGGCGAAAGCAGGATTGAAGGCGATCTCGGCCCGCTTGGCATGACGGCGGAATTGGGCGCTCAGGACGTCCAGCAGCAGCGCCTTCGGTGCCGTCAGCCGCTGCATCAGCGGCACGTTCCGCCCCCCCTGACGCACCCAGGCCGCCGGCGCGGCTTCCTTGACCGCGGCGAGGAAGCCCTCGCGCACCTGCGGATAGAGCTGGGCATGCTGATGGCCGTCGACGAAATCCGGGGCGCGGCCGAACAGCTCGCCGAACGCCGCAAGCTGGACCAGCACCTCGGCGCGGATCAGCTCGGGATCGAGCCGGCGGGACATTCCGGCGCGCAGCAGCTTGGGAAAGGGCAGGAACATGCCGCCTTCCGACGGGCGGAAGTGCATGGTGAGGGGCCGGAATGGCGCGGTCAGCGTGACATGCAGGCCGATGGCGCAGCGCGGGCTGTCGGACGCGACCTTGGTCAGCTCCGTCACCTCGTCGCGTCCGATCGCGGCGCCCACAGTCATCACCGAGGTAGCGTTCAGCCGACCGCGCGCGATCAGGTCGCGGATGGCGCTGTTGACCCCGGGGCTGATGCCATAGTCATCGGCGCACAGCCAGATGCGCCGGTGCGGGGTGGCGCTCATTCGGCGGCGTTCCTCTCGGCGCCGTCGCTCCGTGCATCGAGCGCTGCACGCTTCTCGCTGTGCTCGGCGACGAAGTAGATCGGACGCGCTTTCAGCTCGGACAGGATCTTGCCGATATACTCGCCCATGATGCCGATCATGATCAGCTGCACGCCGCCGATCGTCATCAGGCCGACCATCAGCGAGGGATAGCCAGGCACCGATTTGCCGGTTGTGAAGGTCTCCCAGAGGATCGAGAGGCCGAACAGGAACGCGGCCGAGGCCAGCAGGATTCCGAGCAGACTGGCGAAGCGCAAAGGCGCGACCGAGAACGAGGTGAGACCTTCGATCGACAGGCCTAGCAGGCCGGTCAGGTTGAAGGTTGTGACGCCATGGGCGCGGGCCGCTGGCTCATAGTCGACGCGGATCTGACGGAAGCCGATCCAGCTCGCCAGGCCCTTGAAGAAGCGGTTGCGCTCGGGCAGCTGCCGTAGCGCGGCCACCGCGCGCGGCGAGAGCAGGCGGAAGTCGCCGGCATCCTCCGGAATCTTCTGCCGCGCCCCCCAGTTGATGAGCGCGTAGAAGCCGTGAACGGCGACCCGGCGCAGGAACGGCTCGTTGTCGCGATGCGCCTTGGCGGTATAGACGACGTCGTAGCCGTCCTTGATCCAGTGCGTGACGAGTTGCTCGACCAGGGCCGGCGGATGCTGGCCGTCGCCGTCCATGAACAGCACCGCGCCGCGCCGGGCATGATCGAGGCCGGCCATCAGCGCGGCCTCCTTGCCGAAATTGCGCGACAGCGACACGACCTGCACATCGAGCGCATCGGCCTGCAGGGTCCGGGCAATCGCGAGTGTGTTGTCGCGGCTGCCATCGTCGACATAAACGAGCTCACAGGCGAGACCGAAGCGCTGACGCAGGGTGCGTGCGAGATTATTCAGCCGCTCGTGCAGCGCCGTCAGTCCCGCGCCCTCGTTATAGACGGGGATAACGATCGACAGTCCCTGCGACGCGGCGTCGGCCGCGGTCGTGGTCAGGTCGGACACGTCAGTTCCCAGCATCGCTCAGAGTCCTCGTTCTCCTACCAACATATGGTAGTCGCGCTCACCTGTCGCTACGATGAACGGCGATTTATGATCGCAGGAAGGCCTCGAGGCGGGCAAACAGCGGATTCTCGCGGTCGAGCACGTAGTCGAGCGAGGCGACCGAGACGGTCTCGGCACCATGCGCGCGCAGAAAGCTGCCGAGCGCGTAGATCTGCGCTGGCGGGCAGTGCAGGGTGAGCATGCCGGACGAGGTCGGGCCGCCGAACGGCGCCACGACGCCGAAACGGTTATGCGCCTCGGTCAGCATTGCTGCGTCGCACCCTTTGAAGCGGGTGCGGACCTCGCGGTATTTGCTGGCGCGGGCGCGGGCATGGATGTGGTCGAGAATGATCCGGGCGCTCTCGCGCGGACCCTCCGACCACTCGGCGTCGCGCGAGGCGACCAGGTTGGCCTGGCTGCGCAGGATCACGCCGTCGTCCAGCACCTTCAGCCCGTTGGCGGCGAGCGTCGAGCCGGTGCTGGTGATGTCGACGATCAGCTCGGCCGTGCCGACCGCGGGCGCGCCCTCGGTGGCGCCGGCGCTCTCGACGATGCGGTAATCGACGATGCCGTGGGCGGCGAAGAAGCTGCGCGTCAGGTTGATGTACTTGGTGGCGACGCGCATCCGGCGATTGTGCTGGGCACGAAAACCGGTGGTGACGTCATCGAGATCAGCCATGGTCCGGACGTCGATCCAGGCCTGCGGCACCGCGACGACGACGTTGGCGCCGCCGAAGCCGAGCGTATCGATCAGCAGCACGCGCTTGTCGGCATCGGTGATGCTCTCGCGCACGAGATCCTCGCCGGTGACGCCGAGATGCACGCTGCCGCGCGCCAGTTGCGAGGCGATCTCACTCGCAGAGAGATAGGCGATCTCGACATTGTCGAGACCTGCGATGGTGCCGCGATAGTCGCGCGCGCCGCCGGGCTTGGACAGGTTCAGCCCGGCGCGGCCGAAGAAGGCTTCGGCATTCTCCTGCAGACGTCCCTTGGAGGGAACGGCGAGGACGAGGGGGCCGCTCATGATGCTCTCCCGACCGGGGACTTGCCCACGGCGCTGCTCTGGGCCAGGCGCTCGATCCAGATCGAGAAGCCGACGGCCGGAATCGACTCGGCGGCGCCGAGCTGGCTCAGCAGGCCGTCATAACGGCCGCCGGCGACCAGCGGCTCGTCGCCATTGTCAGGATGATGCAGCTCGAACTCGAAACCGGTGTAGTAGTCGAGGCCGCGGCCGAACGACGTGGCGAAGCGCACCTTGGCGATGTCGATGCCGCGCTGGGCCATGAAGCCCGCGCGGGCCTCCAGCGCGTCGATCGCGGCCGAGATGTCGAGCTTGGCATCGGCGGCGAGGGCGCGAAGCTGCTGGACGGCTTCGGTCGGGCTGCCGCTGATGGCCAGGAAGCGCTTGATGCGGTCCAGCGCGTCACGCGGCAGCGCCCCGCTCTTGAGGGTGGACTGCTCGAGGAAGCGGTCGGCGATCTCCGCCACCGTGCGGCCGCCGACGGCGGTTGCGCCGGCAATCGACATCAGGTCGGTGACCAAAGCGAGCGCCGCCTTGCGGTCGGAGCCGGCCAGAGCGGCGAGCACGCCCTCATACTCGTTGCGCGGCGCCACCGAGGCGATCGCCAGCCGCTCGAGGTCCAGCGCCAGGGTGCGCTTGCGGTTGAAGTCCTTGATCAGCCGCCGCCGCCAGACCGGATAGAGATCGAGGGCGTCGATCAAGGCCGTGAACAGCGCGACGTCGCCGGTGCGGATATCCACCGCGGCAAGGCCGGCGGCGGCGGTCGCCTCGATCGCCAGCGCCAGCATCTCGGCATCGGCGGCGGGCCGGTCCTGGCGGCCGAACGATTCGATCCCGGCCTGCAGGAACTCGCTCGGGCGGCCCTCGCGGTAGCGAAATACTGGACCAAGGTAGCTGAAGCCGGCCGGCTGCCCGGCGCGGGCCGAGGCGAGGTAGTCACGGGCGACGGGAATGGTCAGGTCGGGGCGCAGGCACAGCTCTTCGCCAGCGGCGTCGCTGGTCAGATAGAGGCTCTTGCGGATGTCCTCCCCGGAGAGGTCGAGGAACGGCTCGGCCGGCTGCAGGATCGCCGGCTCGGCCCGCTCATAGCCGGCCTGGGCGAAGGATTGCAGCAGCGTGTCCGCCCACGCGGCGGGTCCGGTCGGAGCGGGTCCGGTCATGTCGATTCGAGTTCCAAAATGGCTTGGGCGCCCGCTGGAAGCGGCGGCTGCCCCTTAGCATGGCCGTTTGACGGTTTCGACTGGGAATGGCCGCGGCGCGCCACAATTGGTCGGATGCCTTAACCGCGGGCTCCGGCCCAGTCTCCGAGCGTCGCCTGAATCACGGCGAGGGCGGCGACGCCGGCCGTATCCGCGCGCAGGATGCGCGGGCCCAGGGCCAGCCTGATCACATGCGGCTGGCGCAGCAGCAGCGTCCGTTCATCGTCGGCGAAACCGCCCTCCGGTCCGATCAGCAGGTCGATGCCGGCCGCATTCTGGCCGCCGCGCAAGGCCTGCAGCGGATCGGCCAGTTCGGCCGCCTCGTCGCAGAACACCAGCAGCCGCTCGGGTCGCCGCTGCGCGAGGAAGCGCTCCAGCGGCACCGGGTCCTTGACGTCGGCGAGGCTGAGGATGCCGCATTGCTCGGCGGCCTCGACCACGTTGGCGCGCATGCGCTCGCCATTCACGCGCGACACCTGGGTGCGACGGGTGATCACCGGCTCCAGCCGCGCGGCGCCCATCTCGACCGCCTTCTGCACCATGTAGTCCAGCCGCGCGTGCTTGAGCGGTGCGAAGACGTAGGCGATGTCCGGCAGCTGATCCTGCGGCCGGCTCTGCTGCTGGATCGTCAGGCCATCCGGCCGCTTGCGGCCCTCGATCACGGCCCGCCATTCGCCGTCGCGGCCGTTGAAGGCCAGCACGTGATCGCCGGCGCCAAGGCGCAGGACGTTGCCGAGATAATTTCCCTGGTTGCGGTCGAGCGCGACCGAGCCTCCCTCCTGCAGGGGCGCGTCGACGAACAGGCGCGGGGCGTTGAAGTCGTATGCGGGCATGGAGCGAAGCGGAGCCGATGATGGACGTTGCTTACCGGACCCACGCGCCAGCCGCAAAGCCGGAAGAGCCGTCACGTGGTGTTGTATCGGATATCGGCGATGGCGCCTTTCGGCCGTGCTGTCGACAGATTTTACCGTTTCGATCCCGCCGGTCGTCCCCCGGGACGGACATCCGACGATTCCGTAAGCCTCGATGCGGAGAACGGCCTTGATCTTGAGACATTCGACTTCGGCGCTTGCGATCTGGGCGCTGGTCGCGATCATCGCGGTGATGGTCGCCGCGCCGTCCCGGGCCGATGACAAGGCGGTCGCCGCGCCGCCGCAACGGGCGGCCCCCGCGGTTCCGGGCGGTGCCGGCGTGGCTGGCTTCCGCCCGCCCGAGACCTGCCTGAAGGAGTTTACCCCGCTGCGGGACGAGACCGCCCGCCGGGCCAAGCTGCTCAAGGCGGCGACCGAGCGGCGCTTTGCGCCCGGCGAGGCCTGTCAGCTGGTGCATGACTACGAGCTCGCCCAGACCAAGATGATCGACTACGCCGTCGCGCATGCCTCGCTATGTGGAATCCCCGCCAAGATCACCGATCAGCTGAAGGCGAATCACGAAAACACCCTGGCCGTGATGCGCAAGGTGTGCACGGCGACGTGAACCGTCCCGCCGGCCGCTGAACTGGCGACTCCGGCTTGACCAGGTGGGCGAGGGCGCGGAGTGAACGGATTTTTGGGCTCCGACGTTCGGGAAGGGCCTCGTTTTGGGCCTCCGCGCCGGTTGGAACCCGGCTGCGTCTCTGCGCCGCGGATGTGATCAAATCCGCGGTTGTGCTGGACGGGCGAGAATCGTAAAAGCCCCGGATCGGATCGTGCTTTCATCCGGAAGTGTTGAGGATTCTTGGTCTTGCCGGAGAACCAGCCTTGATCGTCCGCCAGTCTTTCATGCCGCTCGCCATTGCCGCGCTGGTGCTCTCCACAGGGCAGGTCTTCGCGCAGAGCTCGTTTCCCGCGCCGATGCCTGGCCAGGCCCAGACCAGCAATTCGCCGTTTCCACCCATCAACGGTGCGGCGCCGACCCGGGCCGCAGCCCCGGCAAGTCCGTTCCCCAGTCCAGGCGCCTCGGCGTTCGGCGGCGGTGGCGGTGGCGGCTTCCAGCCGGCCCCGATGGGAGCCGCGCCGCAGGGTGGCCCGCCGGAGAGCTGCATGAAGGAGTTCATGCCGCTGCGCGAGGAAGCCGAGCGTCGCGGCAAGCTGATCAAGGCCGCGAGCGACCGCAAGGCCTCGCCTGACGAGGCCTGCAAGCTGATCGCCAATTTCGGCAAGGCCGAAGTGAAGATGATCAAATATGTCGAGGCGCATGCGGCGAGCTGCGGCATCCCCCAGCAGATCTCCGATCAGCTGAAGGCCGGTCACAAGAACACCGACGCGCTGGAAAAGAAGGTCTGTGCCGTGGCGGCGCAGATGCAGTCGGGGGCCGGAAGGCCCGCGGCTCCGAGCCTGAGCGACGTGCTGGGCTCGTCGGCTGCGCTGCCTGAGGCCAACACGACGAAGAAGGGCGGTTCCGCCTTCGACACCATGACTGGCAACGTTCTCACCCGATGAGCACGACCGCCGTCCGCGTTGCTGACGCGACCGGCAACTGGGTCGACACGCTGGCGCCGGTGTGGAGCCGGCCTTACCTGCGGCTCGCCCGCTTCGATCGCCCGATCGGATCCTGGCTGCTGCTGATGCCGTGCTGGTGGTCGGCCGCTCTGGCGGCCGGGATCGGCGGGGATCTGTCCATGCTGCCGGCGTGGATCGGGCTCTATTTCGTCGGCGCGTTCGTCATGCGTGGCGCCGGCTGCACCTGGAACGACATCACCGACCGCGATCTCGACGCCAAGGTGGAGCGCACTCGTTCGCGACCGATTCCGGCCGGGCAGGTCGGCGTGAAGCAGGCGCTCGCCTTCCTGGTGGCGCAGGCCCTGATCGGCTTGGTGGTACTGCTACAGTTCAACCGGTTCGCAATCGCCACCGGCATCGCCTCGTTGCTGATCGTCGCGATCTATCCGTTCATGAAGCGTGTCACCTGGTGGCCGCAGGTCGTGCTGGGTCTCGCCTTCTCGTGGGGCGCGCTGATGGGATTTGCGGTTGCGTTCGGCCGCATCGATGCAACCGCGCTGCTGCTCTACGCCGGGTCGATCTCGTGGGTGATCGCCTATGACACGATCTACGCACATCAGGACGCTGAGGATGACGCGCTGATCGGCATCAAGTCGACCGCGCGCCTGTTTGCCGAGCGGACACATCTGGCGCTGGTCGTCTTCTACAGTTTGGCCGTGATGCTGATAGGGGCCGCCTTCGCGACTGCCCATGTGCATGTCGCGGCGTGGCTCGGACTCGCGGGTTTTGCCGCGCATCTCGGCTGGCAGATATGGCGTCTGGATATCGCCGATCCGGCGCTGTGCCTGCGGGTGTTCAAGTCGAACCGCGATGCTGGGCTGCTGCTGTTCGCAGGGCTGCTGGTCGATGCCGTGCTACGCGCAACCTGATCAGTTGCGCGCGATGATCTCGCGCTCGCCGCGATGGACCGAGGCCGGATTGAGCTGGTAGCCGACACGGCGGCGCATCAGGAAGCGCGGGCGGCGCGAGCGGATCGCGTTGCGGCGACGGCGGCGCGGCGTCGCCTCGCGGCGCGCGTCCTGCAACTGCGGCAGCGCGAACGTCTCGCTCCACATCGCCCACGCAGCAACGATCTCGTTCTGGTCGTCGCTGACGCAGAGCGGGATGGTCAGGGAGGGGTCGCGGTGGACGAGCACCAGCATCACCTGCGTGGCGTCGATTTCGCGCACGCCGATGCCGAGGAAGTCGCTGACGCGGAGGTTCAGGGCCATGCGCATGCCGCTGACGGCACGCCGCAGGACCACGCGCTCCCGGTGCAATTCGATCTGCCGGATCCCGCCATCGGCACGGGTATCGTGCGCGCTGTACGAGACGGGCAGGGAAAGAGGGTCGAGCCGCAGGACGCGGCCCGACCCAGCGGAATTGCTTCCGCCTGTTGCTGTTTGACGCCTCACGGCTTGGTCTCCCCGCCGGGATTATGCTCCCGGTCGATGCGTGTGACCTTGCCACGCGGATCGCCCGTATCGGCTTAACAAGCCTGGTTAATCAGATCTCACGCATGATCCTCTCACCGTCATGATTGACAAGCGCTTGCCCCGCATGATTGACGAGACCTTGCCGATTTGCCGACAATCCGATGTGCCGTCTGCCGTCCTGCTTGAAGTCGGCGTGAACAGGCCACATTTCGTTTGGATTGAGCCGTCTTCGCCGCCCACCTGACATCGATCGGATCGTGTTCGTGACCTCTTCCCCAGCCTCATCGTCGACATCAGCCCAATCAGATCTGCTCGACCAGTCCGCCCTGCGAACGCTCGCCGAGCGGCTGGTGGAAGCCGCGAGGAAGGCCGGCGCCGATGCCGCCGATGCCATCGCGGTGCGCGGTATCTCGCAAGGCGTCGAGGTCCGTGACGGGCGAGTCGAGGAATCCGAGCGCTCGGAAGGCGACGATGTCGGCCTGCGCGTTCTCGTCGGCAAGCGCCAGGCCGTGGTGTCGACCAACGACGTCAGCGGCGACGGCGTGGCGCGGCTGGCCGAGCGGGCCGTGGCGATGGCGCGGGTGGCGCCTGACGACCAATATGTCGGCCTCGCCGATCCGGCGCTGCTGGCGCGCGATATTCCCGAGCTCGACCTGCTCGATCCGCAGATTCCCTCGACCGCAGAGCTGGAACGCCGTGCCCAGGAGGCGGAGGCCGCCGCGCTCGGCGTGAAGGGCGTGACGAAGTCCGGTGGTGCGTCGGCCTCGACCGGCATCGGCGGCATGGTGCTGGTCACGAGCGACGGTTTTCACGGCGCCTATCTGCGCTCGAGCCAGAGCATCTCGACGACCGCCATTTCCGGCGAAGGCACCGGGATGGAGCGCGACTACGACTACACGGCGGCTCCGCACGGCGCCGACCTGCTGGCGCCCGCGGCCGTCGGGCGCAGCGCTGGCGAACGCGCGGTGGCGCGCGCCAATCCGCGCAAGGTTGCGACGTGCCAGGTGCCGGTGGTGTTCGATCCCCGCGTGTCCGGCTCGCTGGTCGGACATCTGGTCGGCGCCATCAACGGCGCCTCGATCGCGCGCAAGACCAGCTTCCTCAAGGACAAGCTCGGCGCGCAGCTCTTCGCCAAGGGCATCCGCATCATCGATGATCCGCTGCGCAAGCGCGGACTGCGGTCGCAACCGTTCGACGCCGAGGGCGTGAAGGTGAAGCAGACCGCGCTGGTTGACGATGGCGTGCTGACGACGTGGCTGCTGGACTCGGGCACCGCGCGCGAGCTCGGCATGGTGACGACCGGCCACGCCCATCGCGGCGTGTCGTCGTCGCCTTCGCCCGGTCCGTTCAATCTGCATCTCGAAGCCGGCGTCGTGACAGCCAAGGAGCTGATCTCGGACATCAAGCAGGGCTTCTACGTCACCGACCTGATCGGCTCGGGCGTCAACGGCGTCACCGGGGACTACAGCCGCGGCGCGTCCGGCTTCTGGATCGAGAATGGCGAGATCGGCTATGCCGTGAGCGAGGTGACGATCGCCGGGCATCTGTTCGAGATCTTCAAGTCGATGACGCCCGCCAGCGATCTGGAATTCCGCTATGGCGTCAATGCGCCGACGGTGCGCATCGAAGGATTGACGCTTGGCGGACGATGAGATCGAGAAACCGAACGAGACCAGCCTCGCGGCAGACGCCAGGCTCCTGAAGGAGGCGGTCCGCGAAGCCGGCGAGCTCGCACGTTCGATGTTCGGAACGGAGCTGCGCAAATGGACCAAGGGGGCGTCGTCGCCCGTCTCCGAAGCCGACATGGCGGTCAATGCACTGCTCGAACGCAGGCTGCGATCCGCAACGCCAGATTACGGTTGGCTGTCCGAGGAGAGCGCGGATGATCGGGAAAGACTCGGCCGGTCGCGGGTCTGGATCGTCGATCCGATCGACGGCACGCGGTCCTATCTCGGCGGCCGCAACGACTGGTGCGTGAGCGTTGCGCTGATCGAGCACGGTGCGCCGATACTCGCCGCCGTGCATGTCCCGGTCAGCGAGGAGTTCTTCTTCGCCGCCCGCGGTAGTGGCACCACGTTGAACGAACAGCCGGTTCGGGTGGCGCCCGGACGAGAGCTCGAATTCTCGCGCGTGGCCGGTCCAAAACCGTTGGTTGAGCGGCTGGCTCCGGATTCGGCGCGAATTGAACTCCATCCGCGAATCGGATCATTGGCGCTGCGCCTTTGCCGTGTCGCGCATGGCGGGCTCGATGCCGCTTTTGCAGGCGGGCAAAGCCGCGATTGGGATCTTGCGGCGGCTCATTTGATCGTGCAGGAAGCGGGGGGTAAAATGACCGCGTTGTCCGGCGAGGCGATCCTCTATAATCGTCCGGAGGTGGTGCACGGGGTGCTGGTGGCAGCGGGCCGCGACCGACATGCCGACATCGTCGCGCAGTATCGCAGGTTACCGCCGGACTGAACGCCCTGGATCGCACCCTCCACGTCGCCTGCAAGGCGTTGACTAGGAAACGATACCGATGACAGATAGCGCCTCGCAGCAGCTCCTTCACCTCGTGATCGGCGGCGAGCTCATCAATCTCGACAAGAACGAATTCAAGGATCTCGACAAGGTCGATATCGTCGGCGTCTATCCGAACTACGCGGCGGCCCACGCCGCCTGGCGAGCCAAGGCGCAGATGACGGTCGACAACGCCCACATGCGCTATTTCATCGTTCACCTGCACCGGCTGCTCGATCCCGGTCAGGATGCGAAGTAAGACGCAAAGCTCGCGACTTGAAACATCTGATCCGTAATACGCTGCGTAGCGGCTGGTTCCAGCGTGCCGTCGGGTTCCTCGCGGCCGAGTACCTGCGGTTGGTGTGGCTGACCAACCGCTTCACCTATGAGCCGCCGGAGGTCTACGACATCGTCGAGCCGCAGATGCCGGCGATCTTCGCGTTCTGGCACGGCCAGCATCTGCTGACCCCCTTCATCAAGAACAAGCCGAGCTATCGCGCCAAGGTGCTGATCTCCCGGCATCGCGACGGCGAGTTCAACGCGATCGCCGCCGAGCGGCTCGGCATCGGAACCATCCGCGGCTCCGGCGATCATGGCTCCTCCTTCCACCGGAAAGGCGGGGTGGGGGCGTTCAAGGAGATGGTGCGGGCGCTCGAAGACAACTATAATGTTGCATCGACCGCCGATGTGCCGAAGCGGGCGCGGATTGCGGGTCTCGGCATCATCATGCTCGCGCGCGAATCAGGACGTCCGATCATGCCGTTCGCAATGGTCACGAGCCGCTTCATCCGCCTGAAGAACTGGGACAGCACCACCATCAATTTGCCATTCGGCCGCGGCGCATTGGTGGGAATCAAGGAAATCAACGTGCCGCGCGATGCCGACGCCGCGATGATGGAAGAGGCACGTCTCGACCTCGAGGCGACGCTGAACGAATGCATGCGCCGCGCCTATGAGATCGTCGGCCGTCCCGAGGCCTGTCCTCGGCCGGTCGCGTCGGGAGCATCGAGTGCCTAGCCCCCTGCCGATGGCCCTGCGTGTCTACCGCGGGTTGTCCTCGGCGGCGGTGCCGCTTGCGCCGGCACTGATCAGACAGCGGCTCAAGCATGGCAAGGAGGATCCCGAGCGGACCGACGAGCGGCGCGGCCTGAGCCATGACACGCGCCCGCTGGGTCCGCTGGTCTGGATTCACGGTGCCAGCGTCGGCGAGGTGCTGGCGGCGGCGGCGCTGATCGAGCGGCTGCGTGAGCTCAACATCCGCATCCTCATCACGTCCGGCACCGTGACGTCGGCCGCCATCGTGGCCAAGCGCTTCCCGCCCGACGTGATCCACCAATACGTGCCCTATGACACGCCGCGCTTCGTGGAGCGGTTTCTCGATCATTGGCGTCCCTCGCTCGGGCTGTTCATCGAGTCGGACCTCTGGCCGAATCTCATCCTCGCTGGCGCCTCGCGGCGGGTGCCGATGGTGGTGATCAACGGCCGCATGTCGCCGCGCTCGTTCCCGCGCTGGCGCCGCATGTCCGGCACCATCTCCGCCTTGCTCGGACGCTTTGATCTCTTCCTGACGCAGTCGCAGGCGGATGCCGACCGGTTCGCCGCGCTCGGCGCGCGCAACGTCATCACCACCGGCAATCTCAAGCTCGACGTGCCGGCGCCGCCCGCCGATCCGGCGAAGCTCGATCGGCTCACGGCGATGACGCGCGGCCGTCCGGTCGTCGTCGCCGCCTCCACGCATCCCGGCGAGGACGAGATCCTGATTGCGGCCCACAGGGCCTTGTCGGTGTCCTATCCGTCGCTGCTCACCGTGATCGTGCCGCGCCATCCGCATCGTGGCCCGGCGGTCGCCGAGCTCGTCGCAAGTGCCGGCCTGCGGGGCGCCTTGCGGTCGCGGGAGGACCAGCCGCTCGCCGGCACCGACATCTACGTCGCCGACACGATGGGTGAGCTCGGCCTGTTCTACCGGCTGGCGCCGGTCGTGTTCATGGGCGGCTCGCTGGTCGAGCATGGCGGCCAGAATCCGATCGAGGCCGTCAAGCTGGGTGCGGCCATCGTGCACGGGCCGCACGTGTTCAACTTCACCGACGTCTATGAGTCGCTGGACAAAGCCGGGGGAGCCAGGCTCGCCCACGATCAGGAGGCGCTGATCCGCCAACTCCGGCAACTGCTCGCTGATCCCGCAGCCGGCAACAGCCTGGTTGCGGCAGGAACGCGGGTGGTCGATCAGCTCGGTGGCGCGCTGGAGCGGACGCTGTCAGCGCTCGAGCCGTATCTGTTGCAGGTCAGGCTCGAGATGGGGGCCGCCGGCGATGCGTGAGCCGGCCTTCTGGCATCGGCCGGCCTCCTGGCAATCGCGTCTGCTGTCTCCGCTCTCGACACTCTACGGCGCCGTTGCCGCACGTCGGATGGCGCAAGGCGGCGTCGATGCCGGCCTGCCGGTGATCTGCGTCGGTAATTTCCACGTCGGCGGAGCCGGCAAGACGCCGACCGTGCTGGCGCTGACGGATATTCTGCGTGACCTCGGCGAGCGGCCGGTGGTGCTGAGCCGTGGCTATGGCGGCCGGCTGGGCGGTCCCGTCGTCGTCGATCCTGCGGTCCATGAGGCTGCCGATGTCGGCGACGAGCCGCTGATGATGGCCGCGCGGGTGCCGGTCGTCGTGGCGCGCAATCGCGCCGACGGCATCGGTCTCGTCAAGGCGCAAGGCGCCACCGTCATCCTGATGGACGATGGCTTCCAGAATCCGTCGATCACGAAGGATCTCGCGCTAATCGTGATCGACGGCGCGCGCGGCCTCGGCAATGCCGAGGTGTTTCCCGCCGGACCATTGCGCGCGCCGCTGCCGCCGCAACTGGCGCGCACCGACGCATTGGTCGTGATCGGCAGCGGCCGAGCCAGCGAGGCGGTCGCCTCACATGTGTTGTCGGCCGGCAAGCCGGTGTTTTCAGCCGCGTTGCAGCCAGATCCGCAGATCGTTGCGGCGCTGCGGGGCAGGCCGTTGCTGGCGTTTGCCGGGATCGGCGACCCCGCCCGCTTCTTCCGCACCCTTCGCGGCGCTGGTCTCGACGTCAGGCGCGAGCGTGCCTTTCCGGATCACCACCCGTTCACGGCGGGCGACGTCGTGGCCCTCGCCAACG
This sequence comes from Bradyrhizobium sp. SZCCHNRI2009, assembly GCF_032485115.1. Lineage (NCBI taxonomy): Bacteria > Pseudomonadati > Pseudomonadota > Alphaproteobacteria > Hyphomicrobiales > Nitrobacteraceae > Bradyrhizobium > Bradyrhizobium sp. SZCCHNRI2009. Next base: position 22,296 of record NZ_JAUEUH010000015.1, on the reverse strand, counting down.
AAGCCAGGCGTGATGGATTTGCCCTGGTGACCACGGAAAAGGATCTCGTGCGGTTCCGCGGCCACGAGGCCGCGCCCGATGTCATGGCATTCCCGGTCACACTGCAGTTCGACGATCTCGCCGCGTTGCGCGCGCTGGTTGTGCAACGGCTGTCAGCGAAGCGCAAAGATCAGCCGTTGGCCTTCAACGCGCCCGGATAATGCCGCTGCAGCACGGCGCTCGGCAGGGCGTAGGCTTCCTGCAGATCGACACTCCAATACTTCAGCTCGTCCAGCGGAATCCGCACATCGGTGACCGCGCAGCGCACATAGCTTCCCGGTGAGATCACCCGGAAATCGCCATCCAGATACTGCACCTGCGCCTCGCCCTGGCCCGAGGGACCAAACTTGTTGAGCACGTCCGCGATCTCCAATTCCTTGACGTGAAGTCCCCCTACGCGGGCGCCGCGCGCACACGACAGGCCGAATTTCGATGATTTCCTAGCATAGATGGGGGACGCTGTCCCCCCGCGCAAACCCACTGATTTGTGATGCTTCTGCTCGAAACTCCGTGCTAGCTAGATTGCGATATCCGCCGCTTGTCCCGCCCGGCTGGTTTGATGCGCTCCCTCGTCGCCATCGTCGTCTCACTGCTCTGCGCCACGGCGTTTCCAGCCTTGGCAGAGCCGTTGCCAGCGCCCGTCGCGGTCGAGATCCCCTCGGGAAGCTATGTGCTGCACGCCCAGCTCTACCGGCCGAAGGGGGCCGGCCCATTTCCGGTCGTCGTCGCGCTCCACGGCTGCGGCGGGCTTTCCGGCCGCTCGGAGCCGGTGCTGCCGCGCTATCGCGACTGGGCCGAGGAACTCGTCAGGGACGGCAAGGCCGTCCTGCTGCCGGACAGCTACGGCTCGCGCGGGTTGGGCCCGCAATGCCGCGTCAAGGAGCGTCGTATCAGCGGCCGGCGCGAGCGTGTCGCCGACATCGTGATCGCGCAGAAATGGTTGGCCGAGCAAGCCTGGGCGATGCCCGACCGGGTCAGCCTGGTCGGCTGGGCGGCCGGCGCGAGCGCGCTGTTGTGGGCGGTGCGCCCGCAATTGCCCGAGCATGTCTCGCCGGATTTTCGCTCGGCGGTGGCGTTCTATCCGGATTGCCGCGCCTCGTCCGGCCTCGGCTGGAGCACGCGCGTCCCGACATTGGTGCTGATCGGCGGCCTGGACGACGTCTATTCGCCGCCCGCGTGCCGGCAGATGATCGATGGCGCGCGCGGCCGCAGCGCGCTGACCCGCATCGTCATCTATCCCGGCGCCTATCACGATTTCGATCGTGTGAACCTGCCGCTGCATCAGGTCGCGGGATCCGACGCCGGGGCGCCCGAGCGCGGCCATGTCGGCTCGGATCCCGAGGCGCGCGCCGATGCGCAGAAGCTCGTGGCCGATTGGCTGGCGCGCTGAAGGCCACTCAGAAGAGGCTGCCTTGGTCGGCGGGATCGGGCGTGCGCTTCGGTGCCGGAGGCTTGGCCTCGCGCGCAGGTTTCGGCGATGACGGCGCTGCCGGCGGAAGTGGGCGGTCCGCGCCCGCCGTGGCCGCGACCTTGCCGTCCGCAAATTCGATCGAGAGCGCATCGCCCGGACCGATGCTCGCGGCATGGTGCAGCGGGTGGCCGGCCTCGTCACGCACCAGGGCAAATCCACGGGCCAGCACGCTGCGATAGGACAGCGCGGTGAGGAGCTTCTCGTTCTGGCCGACGCGGGCCGACAGGCGCTGAAGCTGGGTCAGCAACGCGCGCCGGGCCCGCTCGGCAAGACGTTCGGTTCGGTCGCGCTCGCGACCGATGGCCTGGCGCTTGGCCTGGGCGTAGGCTTGGCGCGAGGCCTTGAAGCGGGCGTCGAGCGCCTCGAATCGCTCGCGCCGCCGGTGCAACTGGCCGCGCGACGACAGCGACAGCCGCTCGGACGACGCGATGAGACGATGGCGTGATTGCGCGATCTGCGCGTGCAGCACGCGCAGAGTGAGCTTGGCGCTCGCCGCCGCGAATTGGCGAAAGTGTACATGCGTGTTGGTCTTCAGCGCGCGTGGCAGGCCGGCGGCCGCCGAATCCAGCCGCTGCCTGGGAATGGCGAGCAGATCGCTAGGGCCGGGCAGGGCGCGCGCGGCGGCGCGCAGCTCGTTGCGGCGGCTCTCCTGGCTGCGCTGCCAGCAGACGCCGACACGGCGCGCGAGGCTTGCGACCTCCTGCATCAGCTCGCTGCGCACCGGCACCGCCATTTCCGCGGCTGCGGTCGGCGTTGGCGCACGTTTGTCGGCGGCGAAATCGATCAAGGTCACGTCGGTCTCGTGGCCGACCGCCGAGATCAGCGGGATCATGCTCTCGGCCGCGGCGCGGACCACGATCTCCTCGTTGAACGACCACAGGTCCTCCAGCGAGCCGCCGCCGCGCGCGACGATCAGCACGTCGGGCCGCGGGATCGGGCCATCCTGCGGCAAATCGTTGAAGCCGCGGATCGCGGCGGCAACCTGCTCGGCCGAGCCTTCGCCCTGCACCTTCACGGGCCAGACCAGCACGCGGCGAGGAAAGCGGTCCTCGAGCCGGTGCAGGATGTCACGAATGACGGCCCCGGTCGGCGAGGTGACGACGCCGATCACCTCGGGCAGCCATGGCAGCAGTTGCTTGCGTGCGGGATCGAACAGTCCTTCGGCCCCGAGCTTCCGCTTGCGCTCCTCCATCAGCGCCATCAGCGCGCCGATCCCGGCCGGCTCCAGCGCCTCGATGACGATCTGGTATTTCGACGAGTTCGGATAGGTGGTGAGCTTGCCGGTGGCGATCACCTCGAGCCCCTCCTGGGGCTTGAAGCGCATGCGGCCATGCACGCCCTTCCAGATCACCGCCTCGATCTTGGCGCTCTCGTCCTTGAGCGCGAAATAGCAATGCCCCGAGGAATGCGGCCCGCGAAAGCCGGTGATCTCGCCGCGCACCCGGACGTGGCCGAACTGGTCCTCGACCGTGCGCTTCAGCGCCGAGGACAGCTCGGTGACGGTGAATTCGGGCGCGTTGGGCAAGGCTTCCGCAGGCGGCATCGCTGTTTGATTCGGTTCGGGGAGCAGCAGCCAAGGTAGGGGCTTTCCGCGTCCGCCGCCAATCAAGCCATTGCCCTTTCGATAACTCTATAATACAGAGTACTCTGTAAAATGCAGAAAGCTGGAGGACAGCGTGCGACGCGGCGCGAAGTTCCTGTTTCGGGTCCTAGGATGGGGGCTCTGCCTCTTGGGCATGCTCGCTTTGGCCCTGGCTGCGATGATCGCGACGCCACTGGTGCGCCCGCCCGAGCTCAAGTCGATCTCGGAGACGGCCGGCCAGGTCGACCGCAGCACCATGCCCGGCCTGCAGCGCTTCAGTGCCCGCGATGGCACCGAGCTCGCCTATCGCCACTACCCGGCGCGCGGAACGGCTGTCGGCAAGGTCGCCATCGTGGTCCACGGCTCCTCCGGCTCCAGCGTCGCCGTGCATGCCCTTGCCGATGCGTTGGCGGCGCGCGGCATCGATACCTTCGCGCCCGACATTCGCGGCCATGGCGGCTCCGGCACCCGCGGCGACATCGGCCATCTCGGACAGCTCGAAGACGATCTCGCCGACCTCGTCGCCGAGGTCAGGAGGTCGATTCCGGCCCAGCCGATCGTGTTGCTCGGCCATTCGGCTGGCGGCGGCTTCGCGCTGCGCGCGGTGAGTGCCCCGATCCAGGATCTGTTCACGCGCACCGTGCTGCTCGCGCCCTATCTGGGTTACGACGCGCCGACCAACCGGGAGAATTCGGGCGGCTGGGCCGGTCCCGACATTCCGCGCATCCTGGCGCTCGGCGTGCTCAGGCGCATCGGCATGCCGTGTTGCGAGGCACTGCCTGTGCTGGCCTTTGCTGTCAGGCCGAACTCGGAGAAATTCCTGGCGCCGACCTACAGCTACCGGCTGTTCCGCAATTTCGCGACCCGTGGCTACAAGGCCGATTTCACTGCGGCGAAGCACCCGGTGACCGTCATCGCCGGCGCCGATGACGAGCTGATGCTCGCCGACAAATATGCAGATGTGGTGCACGCCGTCGTGCCGGGCGTTGACGTGAAGCTGATCGCTGGCGTCAATCACATGGAGATCGTGTCGGCGCCGCAGGCGGTGAGCGCGATCGCCGAGGACGTGGCGACGCACTAGAGGTCCAAACCGCATGATTGACAGCCTGGAAGCCGCGCGGGCGCTCAGCGACATCGAGGATGTGACGAAGCGCGTGCGGCAGTCGCAGATCTATCGGCTGTCGAGCCTGCTGATGATCCTCTGGGGCGTTCTCGTCTTCGCCGGCAATCTCGTGACCTATCTCGCGCCCAACTACGCCGACAAGGCCTGGCTATCGGTCTATGTCCTCGGTCTGGCCGGGTCGCTGGGGTTGGGCGCGACGGAGAAGGCGCGTTCCGGCGTACGCAGCTTCGATCTCCGGGCGCTGCTCGCCTTCGTCATGTTCTTTGCGTTCGGCTTCTTCGTCGAAGCGATCGGCCATTTCGGACCGCGCGAGATGGGCGCATTCTGGCCGATCTATTTCATGCTGTTCTACGGCCTCGCCGGCTTGTGGTTCGGCGCGGCGTTCACGGTGTTCGGCCTTTGCGTCACCGCGTTGACCCTGGTCGGCTACCTCTTCATCGGCAAGGCTTTCCCGTTGTGGATGGCGTTCGTCAATGGCGGTGGCCTGGTTCTCGGCGGCTTGTGGATGCGGCGGAGCTGACGGTTTGGCGGAGCTTGACGAGATCATCCACCAACCGCTGCGGCTGAAGATCATGGCGGCGCTGAATGCCCTGCCTGCCGTGGCCGGGCTGGAATTCGTCCGGCTGAAGAAGCTGACCGGCGCCACCGACGGCAATCTCGGCGCGCATATCGACACGCTGGCGCGGGCCGGCTACGTCGCCGTGGACAAGGCCTTCGTCGGCAAGAAGCCGCAGACCACGGTCACGGCGACCGCGGCCGGCCGTGCGGCCTTCGCCCGCTATGTCGCGAACCTGCAGGGCATCATTGCCGGCGCTGCCGCGAAGCCGCCGGAGCCATGATTTGACTCCGTTGCGAGGGCCGGGCAATTGGGGCGTCCAAATTGGCCCACCCCTGCGACGGCATCGACGATGAACATTCTGCTCCTTGGTTCCGGCGGCCGTGAGCACGCGCTCGCCTGGAAGATTACCGGCTCGCCGCTGCTCACCAAGCTGTGGTGCGCACCCGGCAATGCCGGGATCGCCAAGGAGGCCGAATGTGTCGCGCTCGACGTCGCCGATCATGCGGCGGTGATCGCCTTCTGCCGGGCGAACAAGGTGGATCTGGTGGTGGTCGGCCCCGAGACGCCGCTCGCCGCCGGCATCGTCGATGATCTCGAGGCTGCCGGCATCAAGGCGTTCGGCCCATCCAGGCTCGCCGCCAAGCTCGAGGGCTCCAAGGGATACACCAAGGATCTCTGCGCCGAATACGACATCCCGACCGGCGCCTACTGCCGCTTCGACAATGCCCCCGAGGCGCTCGCTTATGTCCGCGAGCACGGCGCTCCGATCGTCGTCAAGGCAGACGGACTCGCGGCCGGCAAGGGTGTCGTCGTGGCCAAGACGGTTGCCGAGGCCGAGGACGCCATCAAGATGATGTTCGAGGGCGGCTTTGGCGTCGCTGGCGCCGAGGTCGTCATCGAGGAGTTTCTCGAAGGACGGGAGGTGTCGTTCTTCGCGCTGTGCGACGGTGAGACCGCGATACCGCTGGCCTCCGCCCAGGACCACAAGCGGGTGTTCGATCACGACCAGGGACCGAACACCGGCGGCATGGGAGCGTATTCGCCGACGCCGTTCGTGACGCAGGAGATTCATGACGAGATCATGAATCAGATCATTCAGCCGACCATTGCCGGGATGAGCGCCCGGGGCACACCCTTCAAGGGCATTCTCTATGCCGGCCTGATGCTGACGGCTCAGGGGCCGAAGCTGTTCGAATACAACGTGCGCTTCGGCGATCCGGAATGTCAGGTGCTGATGCTGCGGATGATGTCGGATCTCGTGCCCGCCATGCTGGCCGCCTGCGATGGGCAGTTGAAGAATTTCGACCTGCGCTGGTTTCCCGACGCCGCCGTCACCGTGGTCATGGCCGCGAAGGGCTATCCCGGCGACTACGCGAAGGGTGGTGTCATCGAGGGACTCGACGATGCCGCGAGGATCGAGGGCGTGGAGATCTTCCACGCCGGCACGGTGGCGAAGGACGGCGCCATTCTCGCCAATGGTGGGCGCGTCCTCAATGTCTGCGCGTCGGGAAAGAGCGTCGCCGAGGCTCAGGCGCGGGCCTATCAGGCCGTCGACCGCATCAAATGGGCTGACGGCTTCTGCCGGCGCGACATTGCCTGGCAGGCGGTGGCGCAGGAAAGCGGTCGGGGCTGAGCATCGTGATCGCCGCAGTCGGCCCCGCAAGGCTATTTTTCCCGCGAGAATTGTGGCAGTTCCATAGACTCATGCCGTGATGGGATGAATCAGTTCCGCCGTGGAACGGAGGGGCCATGGAATGCGCGCGGTGCGGCAGGCAGAATCAGCCCGGGAGAGCCTCGTGCGACCGGTGCGGCGAGCCGCTCAGCCTCAGATGTGAGGCGTGCAACCAGACCAACAGCCCGTCGAATCGCTTCTGCGGCCAATGCGGCGCGCCGTTGCCGGGCCGGCTGGCTCAGCCGGATCAGAACGCCCAGCGGGTGCTACGGACCCTGAGCAGCAAGGGCGGTGAGCGCAAGCGACTCACCATCCTGTTTGCCGACATTCGCGACTCGACCCAGCTCATCGATAGTCTCGGCGATCCCGAACTCGCGATGCAACGGCTCGATCCGGTCCTCAACCTCATGAAAGAGGCCGTCCACCGCTATGACGGCGTCGTCAACAAGACACAGGGCGACGGCGTCATGGCCCTGTTCGGCGCGCCGGTGCCGCACGAGGATCACGCCGTGCGTGGCTGCCTCGGTGCGCTCGCGATGCAGGACTCGATCGCCCGCCTGGCGGATCCGCATCTGCAGGTCCGCGTCGGACTGCACACCGGCGAGGTGATCGTCCAGGTCGTCGAGAACAGCATGTACCAGACCTACGATGCGGCCGGCGCCAACGTGCATCTGGCCAATCGTCTGGAGCACATGGCCGAGCCAGGGACCATCCTCATCAGCAAGGAGACCTACACCGGCGCCAGGCAGTTCGTCGAAGCCGAGCCGCTCGGCACCCGCACGCTGCGCGGCATTGCCTCGCCGGTGTCGATCTACAAGCTGATCGGCCGCCTGAACGCGCCGGCGAGCGACGTCTTCCGCAGCGGCCAACGCCTGTTGCCGCTGATCGGGCGCAACGCTCAGCTTGCGGTGCTCGAACGCGAGCTCGACGACGTCCTGGCGGCGCGTGGCGCTGTGGTCGGCATCGTCGGCGAGGCCGGCATCGGCAAGAGCCGGCTGTGCTTCGAGTTCGCCGAGCACTGTCGCCGCCAGGGCATTCGCGTCTACGAGGCGCGCGTGCTGGCACATGGCCGCGCCACCCCGTTCCAGCCGGTGCTCGAATTGTTGCGCGACTTCTTCGGCATCCGGGCGAAGGAGCCCGTCGAGGTGTCGCGACAGCGCGTGGTCGACAGACTCGAGGCCCTCGGCATTCCCGATACGGCGCTGGTGCTGCTGCTGGACTTCATGAGCCTTGCCGATCCGTCTCGTCCTGCGCTTCGGCTCGATCCGGGCGTGTTCAAGACGCGTCTCCTCAACGTGTTCAAGACGTTGTTCCGCTCGGCGCCGGCGGATGGCGCCGTGGTGATCATGATCGAGGACCTGCATTGGCTCGACGAGGCCAGCGAGGAGTTCGTCGAGGCGCTCGCGGAGGCCTCGATCGGCACCAAGACGCTGCTGGTCGTGAACTACAGGCCTGGTTTTGCCGCGTCCTTCATGCAGCGGGCTCCGTTTCACGAGCTGCACATCGTGCCGCTCGCATCCGCCGAGGCGCGCAAACTGCTGCGCGGCGTCTTCGGCGACGACGCATCGCTCGAGACGCTGGTCGGCGACATCATCGAGCGTGCGCAGGGCAATCCCTTCTTCCTCGAGGAGCTGGCGAGCGCGGTCTCGGAGAGCGGCGGGTTCGAGGGTGAGCGCGGCGCCTATCGGCTGAAGGGCGGGATCGGCCCGATTCCGCTGCCGCCGACGGTGCATGCCGTGGTAGCGGCCCGCATCGACCGTCTGAGCGAGACCGCCAAGAGCGTCCTGGAAACAGCGGCTGTGATCGGCCGCTCGGTCGCGCTCGCCGTGCTCAAGCCGGTCGTCGGGCTCAGCGAGGCGGACCTGTTCGACGCGCTCGCACAACTGAGGCATGCCGATCTTCTCTATGATCTGCCGCCGTTCGACATGGGCGTGCTCGCCTTCCGCCATCCGCTGATCCAGGAGGTGGCCTATGCCATGCAGCTGCGCTCGCGCCTGAGCGGCGTACACGTGGCCGTGGCCAAGGCGATCGAGGCGCTGGATTGGGGCACGCAGGACGAGTTCGCCGCCCTGATCGCCTCGCACTACGAATTCGCCGGCCAGACCATGCAGGCAGTCGAGCATCTGCAGCGCGCGGCGCGCTGGATCGGCCGCACCAATACGGCCGAGGCACTGCGGCTTTGGAAAAAGATCCGCTCCATGCTGCAGACGGTGCCGCCATCCGAGCACGTCGATCGCCTCAGGGCGCTTGCCAGCGGCCAGATCCTCAATTGCGGATGGCGGGAGGGCATCTCGGCCGAGGAGGTGAGGCCTTTCGCCGAGGAGGCGCTGCGCTATGCGCGCTCCTCGGACAAGATGCACGAGCCGATCCTGCTCGGCGCTTACGGCCGCGTCCTCGCCTCGACCGGCGCAGCCGACGACTACGTCAACCTCGTGCAGAATGCGGTCAAGCTGACCTCGGAGGAGGGCGATGTCGGCCGCTATGCGACCGTCAACGCCATGCTGGCGCAGGCGCTTCTGCTGTCGGGGAGAGCACGAGACGCGCTAGCAGCGGCGAACACGGCGCAGGCGACGATCGCTAACCAAGGTGGTTTTGACAGTAGTGTGACTCTGGGGCTGACGCCAAATCAGATCCTGGGATTCGATGTTGAATATTGGATCAAGTGCCTCAGGACGCGAATCCTGGTCCAGCTCGGCTGTTTCGCTGAGCTCGAAATTCAGCTTTTCGAATTGTTGAATACCCCTCCCGAACAGTTGGCTCCGGTGGTCCGTTTTATCCCGCACTTTGCCGCTGTCGAATTTGCTCGATGGCAAGGTCGTGCTGAGGCCGCAGCTCTGCACTCGGCCGAGCTGCTTCAGATCGCTGAAGCGTCGGGCATGCCGTACATTCGGGTGCAGGCGTTGGCAGGGGCTGGTCTTGCTCGGGCGGCTGCAGGCGATTTCACTCACGCCGCGTATGATCTCAGGGAAGCGATCGAGTACTCGAGGCGCGCCAGGGCAGGTCTCGAGTTCGAAGCGCGCATGATGAGCGATCTGGCTGACGTCCTTTATCGCGCAGGAGACCTCCGTGGTGCACGCGACGTTGCTGAGGAAGCCAGCGTCATCGCCCGACGCAGGACGGATAGGATCGGTGAACTCCACGCGGTGCTGCTGCGATGTTTGATCAGTTCGTCCGACTCCGATTTTCGGAACGACGCAGAAGCTGTCGGATCGCTGCTCGACGCCGAGCGCCTGCTGGAAGTCTCGGGTGCCGAGGTCTACAAACCCATGTTGATAGCGTGCCGATCCTCTCTTGAAGGTACTAGATGACCCGTGCAGTATGCCCGCTTTCCATGAAGCATTATTAGGAGGCTGGGCGCATGGGGATGATGATTAAAGACAGTACTACGCTCGATATTCTTGTGCAGTTGAACAGGCGTTTCGAGGCTGAAGCTTTGCCGGAAATGGTCGAGCTGCAGCGCGAGTTTGGAGTTTTTTCACTGCAGCATGACTTGCAGCAATCGTTCGCTTTGCTGGGGATCGTGCCGCAGGATTGGACTGAGCGTCGCCGGTGGTACCGTTTCTTGGAACACCTCAGGACCTATCCCTCCGATCTTGATGGCGTGAATGGTCACGACCGTGTCATCCGGGCGTTCAAGGACGACCTGGAATCCGAGAAGCCGCTTCCTGTTTCGATTGTCTGCCATTCGGCAGCGGACGATCCTCGGGTGACGGTTACGCAAGGCCGTCCGGTCGTGTTCTCGCTCGAAACGCATGTGATCGTTTCGATACCGACCACTCCCGGACGAGAGGCGCGTCAGAACCTGGCCGAAGTTGCTCGCACCAGGCGTGTTCAGAAGCGCGGCAAAAAATGAGCCTGACCGCAGGCGACGGCGCCGGACAAAAGGCTCCTTCTATTCAGGCCATTTGCTCCGACGTCGATGCCTACTACACCGCATGCGTCGCGCGTCATGGCGCGACGCCGCGGGGCGTCGACTGGTCATGCGAGGCGACGCAGGGCCTGCGCTTCGTGCAGCTGATGAAGCTGTGCGATGCGTCGGCGCCGTTCAGCCTCAACGACATCGGCTGTGGCTATGGCGCGCTGGTGCCGTTTCTGGCTGCACGCTATCCGACCTGCGAGATCGACTATCTCGGCATCGATCTGTCGCGCGCCATGATCAGCCGCGCCCGTCGGCGCTTTGCTGGCCCGCAGCGGCGTTTCGTCGTTGCCGCGGAGAGCCCGCGCATCGCCGACTACTCGGTCGCGTCCGGCATCATGAACGTCAATGTCGGCTATCCGCGCCAGGCCTGGGAGAGTTACATCAAGGGCCTGTTGCGGCAGATGTTCGCCACCAGCCGCCGCGGCTTCGGCGTCAACTTCATGCGGGCCCACGGTGACGATGACGAGGCCTCCGATGCCGCGACGGCGCGGCTGTACCGGACCACGCCGGAGATCTGGGCGGCCCATTGTGAGCGCGAGTTTGCCGCGCCGGTCGAGGTCATCGGCGGTTACGGCATGAAGGAGTTCACCCTGCTGGTGCGCCGCAGACCCGAGGCGGCCGTCTCGGACGGCGATCCGTCGCACTGATGTCCGCAGCTCCGTTGCTCTCATCCAAGCCCGGTCGACACGCTGCCGCGATCGCGCGCGCGGTGGATGTGCTGATCTCCTCGAAAGGTCACGCCAGCCCCTTGCGGCTTGAACGGGCCTGCGCACTGTTGCGCCAGCATGCGCCGCTGCACTGGGTCGAGCGCCCGGGCGTGCGTCCGTTCTGGGCCGTCACGCGCTACGCCGACATCGTTGCGATCGAGACGCGGAGCAGGGATTTCGCTGCGGGACCCCGCACCTATCTTGCCAGCGAAGCCTCGGAGGCCGTGCTGCAGCGGGTCACCGGCAAGCCGCAGGCCGTCCGCAGCCTCACCGAGATGGATGCCCCGGATCACGCCGCCTATCGCGCGGTCATCCAGGGCGCCTTCGCGCCGCCGGCTCTGCGCGCGATGGAGAGCTGGCTGACGCAATGGGCCTCCGAGATCCTCGACCGTGTTGCCGTGCGCGGTGATGCTTGCGATTTCGCACGCGACGTCGCGCTGCCTTTCACCTTCCGCGTCATCGGTCGCATGCTGGGCACGCCCGAAGCCGATGACGCACGGCTTGCCCGGCTCGCCCAGGCGTTCGTGGCCGCCGAGGATCCGCAGCGGCGTTTTGCCGAGGCGCCCGGCGACACCATGCGCATGGCCATGCTGGCGCTCCGCGACTACTTCGAAGCCGTGGTCGCCGACCGCCGCGCCAGCCCGCGCGACGATCTCGCCAGCCTGATCGCGGAGAGCGCGCCGCATGGCGCCGCAATGCCGCATTACGAGCTGATCTCCTATTTCATCCTGCTGGTGACGGCCGGCCACGACACCACCTCGCTCGCTTTGGCCGGCGGGCTCGAGGCGCTGCTCGCGGACCCGGGCCAGCTCGAGCGGTTGCGCGCCGAGCCTGAGCTGCTCGATCCGGCGATCGAGGAGATGCTGCGCTGGACCACGCCGGTGCGCCATTTCATGCGGACGGCGGTCGGCGACACCGAGGTCGCCGGCCAGGTCATTCGCGAGGGCGAGGCGCTGGCCTTGTTCTTCCATTCCGGCAACCGCGACGAAGCCATGTTCGACGAGGCCGGCACGTTCCGGATCGATCGCAGTCCGAATCCGCATATCGCCTTCGGCCGCGGCCCGCATGTCTGCATGGGGCTGCAGCTGGCGCGGATGCAGATGCGTGCGATGTTCGCGGAGCTGCTCCGTCGTACGTCGCATATCGCGCTCGCCGGACGGGTGCGCCGGGTCGAGTCGCCGTTCATGAGCGGGGTCAGCGGCCTTCCCATCCACATCCGCTTTCGCGAATGATGCGGCCGGGGCGAGGTCTCGTCAGCGCCGCGCCTTGAAGAAGTCCTTCAGCATCTGCGACGCCTGCTGCTCGCCGACGGCCGAGTAGACCTCCGGCGCGTGGTGGCAGGTGGGCTGGCAGAAGAACCGCACGCCGGATTCGACGGCGCCGCCCTTGGGATCGGCGGCCCCATAATACAGCCGGCGGATGCGGGCGAAGGAGATGGCGCCAGCGCACATCGTGCACGGTTCCAGCGTGACGTAGAGGTCGCAATCGACCAGCCGTTCGCTGCCGATCGCCTGCGCGGCTTGGCGCAGCGCCAGGACCTCGGCATGGGCGGTGGGGTCGCGGTCGGTCAGAGTGCGGTTGGCGGCGGTGGCGATGACCACGTTGTCCCGCACCACGACGCAGCCGATCGGCACCTCGCCGGAAATTGCGGCCGATTCGGCCGCTTTCAACGCCAGATCCATGAAAGAAGGAGCGTTCATGGCTCGTAATGCCCGGATAAGTCTGGTACTGCATCGCCCTTCAGCAAAACCGGACCTCGATTTCCCGCGTGACAGGCGCTGCTCAGAGCGCGCGTACCACGCGACGTCCCGCACCTCAAAGTGAGACTTTCATGCCCCGCGACACCGACAAAGACAACGATTCCCGCGGCCGCCGCGGCGGCGCCCCGCGGGGGCGTTCCGAAGGGACTAAGGGACGCTCGGGCGCCGCGCGGGGCCCGGAGAAGAAGTTCGCCAAACGCGGCTTCGGCGACAAGGCGGCGGGGCCCAAGGGCAAGCGCTCGTTCGACGAGGGCCGTGCACCGCGCCGCCGCGACGACGGCGATGCGCCGCGCAAATCCTTTGGCGAAAAGCCGCGCTTTAACCGCGATGAGCGTCCGCGCGGCGACCGTCCGTTTGCCGCGCGTCCGCCGCGGGGTGAGAACGGCGAGAAGCGCGCCTTCAAGCCGCGCGGCGACCGGCCGAAATTCGACCGTGACGCGGGTGGCGGCAGCAAGCGTCCCTACGCGCCGCGCGCCGATCGCGACGAGGCCCGTCCGGCGACGCGATCCTCCGAGCGCAAGTTCGGCGAACGCAAGCCCTACGCGCCACGCGAGCGCGACGGTGAGAAGCGCCCCTATACGCCGCGCAGCGGGGGCGCCCGCGATCGCGGCGACCGTCCGCGCACCGAGCGCAGCTTCGGTGACCGGCCGCCGCGTGGCGATCGGCCGGAGCGGAAGTTCGGCGGCGAGAAGACATTTTCCCGCGGAGCTGACGGCGATCGCGGCCAGCGCAAGTTCGGTGCCGGCCCGCGCGGTCCGCGCAAGGAATTCGGCGACCGTCCGGCCCGCGGCGAGTCCAAGCCGTGGCAGAAGCGTGAGGGCGGCGATCGACCGGAGCGCAGCGCCCGCCCGCCCCGCGATGGTGCGCGCAGCTTCGACCGTCCGAAGTTCGACCGTTCCGCCTCCGATCGGCCGCGCGGGGACCGTCCCAAGTTCGACCGGCCCACATCCGACCGTCCGAAATTCGACCGGCCGCGCGATCGCGGCGACGACCGGAAGTCCGATCGCCCGCGTCAACGCCCCGAAGGCCGCAGCGAGTGGCAGGAGCATCCGCGCGGCGAGGGTCGCGGCGGTGATTTCGCCGACCGGCCGCGCCGCGACAATGAGGACGAGAGCCGGGTCTTCGCCAAGCGTCCGGCGTTCGGCGGCCGCGGTCCGTACCGCGAGCGCAAGCCTGAGACCGACAAGCGTACCAAGCGCGTCGTGCCCGACGAGGCGCCGAAGCCCGGCAAGGCTGGCGAGCGCATCGCCAAGGTGCTGGCGCGTGCCGGCCTCGCCTCGCGCCGTGATGCCGAGGAGATGGTGACGCAGGGCCGCGTCACCGTGAACGGCCGCATCATCAACTCACCGGCGCTCGACGTCACCGAGAACGACGTGATCCAGGTCGACGGCGCGCCGTTGCCGGAGCGTGAGCGCACGCGGCTGTTTTTGTACCACAAGCCGCGCGGGCTGATGACGACGCACAGCGACCCCGAGGGGCGCCCGACCGTGTTCGACAATCTGCCGGAAGGGCTGCCGCGCCTGATCTCGATCGGCCGGCTCGATTTCAATACCGAGGGGCTGCTGCTGCTCACCAATGACGGCGGGCTGGCGCGCGTGCTCGAACTGCCGGACACCGGCTGGACACGCCGCTATCGTGTCCGCGCCCATGGCGAGATTACGCAGGCGCAGCTCGACCAGCTCGCTGCAGGCGTCGAGGTCGACGGCGTGAAATACGGCCCGATCGAAGCGACGCTGGAGCGCGACCAGGGCGCCAATGTCTGGCTGGTCGTTGCGATCCGCGAAGGGAAGAACCGCGAGGTGCGCAACGTGCTCGCCCATCTCGGCCTCGAGGTGAACCGCCTGATCCGCGTCTCCTACGGTCCGTTCCAGCTCCTGGAGCTGCCCGAGGGCGAGGTGCAGGAGGTTAAGACGCGGGTGCTGCGCGAGCAGCTCGGCGAGAAGGTCATCGCGCAGTCGGGCGCCGATCTCGGTCCGGCCGGCAAGGGTAATCGCGAGCCGTTGCCGGATCCGAAGCCCAAGCCGAAGCGCGAGGTCGTCGCCGACCGCAAGGGCCGGCGCGTGCTGGTCCAGCGCACAGGCAGCGAAGAGGCACGCGAGCGCCACGAGGCCGAGGCGCGCTTTCCCGGGCCGCCGCGGCGGCCGAAGCGCGGCTATCACGGCAAGCGCGATATCACGCCGCAGGACGAGTAGGGTGGTGCGATGCGTGTCGTCGGTGGACGGCTGAAGGGCCGCAACATCGCCTCGCCCGCCTCGCGCGACATACGGCCGACGCAGGACCGGCTGCGCGAGGCGCTGTTCAACATCCTCGTGCACGCCTACGAGGATCCGATCGAGGGCGCACGCGTCCTCGACCTGTTTGCCGGCACCGGTGCGCTCGGCATCGAGGCGGCCTCGCGTGGCGCAGCGTTCACGCTGTTCGTCGACAACGGCGCCGAGGCAAGGGCGCTGCTGCGCAACAATGTCGAGGCGCTCGGCCTCGGCGGTGTCACCAAGGTCTACCGCCGCGATGCCACCAATCTCGGTCCGGCGCGCCCGGTCGAGCCGTTCTCGCTGGTGTTTCTCGATCCGCCCTATGGCAAGGGTCTGGCCGAGAAGGCGTTGGCCTCGTTGCGCGACGGCGGCTGGCTGGTGCCATCGGCGCTGCTCGTGGTGGAAGAGTCCAAGGCCGCCGCGTTCAAGGCGCCCGAGGGGTTCGAAGAGCTCGAGCGTCGCGCCTATGACGACACCGAGTTCGTGTTCTTGCGTGGCGCTTGATCCTTGCGAATGGCTCGTTGCGGAGGGCGTCGGCGCTATCTCCTCCCGAACAGCTTCTCGACATCGGCGAGCTTGAGCTCGACATAGGTCGGGCGGCCGTGATTGCACTGGCCGGAGTTGGGCGTGTCCTCCATCTCGCGGAGCAGCGCATTCATCTCTTCCGGCTTGAGGCGGCGGCCGGCGCGCACCGAGCCGTGGCAGGCCATGGTAGCGGCGACGTGCATCAGGCGGCGCTCCAGCGGCAGCGCCTCGCCCCATTCCTCCATGTGCTCGGCGAGATCGCGCAGCAGCCCCGCCGCATTGATCTTGCCGAGCAGCGACGGCGTCTCGCGCACCGCGACCGCGCCGGGACCGAACGATTCGATCGCGAGGCCGAATGAGGCAAGCTCATCAGTCCGCGCGAGCAGCGTCTCGACGGTGGCTTCATCGAGCTCGACGATGTCCGGGATCAGCAGGATCTGCCGCTGCACACCATGCGCCGCGAGCGAGGCCTTGAGCCGCTCATAGACGATGCGCTCATGGGCGGCGTGCTGGTCGACGATGACGAGGCCGTCGCGGGTCTGCGCCACGATGTAGGTGTCGTGGATCTGGGTGCGCGCAGCGCCGAGCGGACGGTCGAGCAGGTCGGGCGCGGCCGGCTGCTCGTGCAGACGAAGATCGGCGCGGGGCGTGCCGACGTCGAAGGCCGCTTGAGAGGATTCCGCAAGCCCGAACGACCCGAGATCTGGTGAGGGCGCCGCCGCAGGGACGGAGCCGCCGAAATGCGGCATCACCGGCGCCGACGGCGAGCGCTGCCAGTCCCAATTCATCGGACCGACGTTGGGCCGCGGTGGCGCGAAGGCCGGGCGGAACGCGGCGATGGTCGCGCCGCCGTCATTGGCCGCGGTGCGGCGGCCTTCGCGGGCGAGACCTTCCTTCAACGCGTGGATGATCAGCGCGCGCACCAGGCCGGCATTGCGAAAGCGCACCTCGGTCTTGGCCGGATGCACGTTGGCGTCGACCTCGCGCGGATCGAGTGTGACGAACAGCGCCACGACAGGATGGCGGTCGCGCGGCAGATAGTCGGCGTAGGCTGCGCGCACGGCGCCGAGGATCAGCTTGTCGCGCACCGGGCGGCCGTTGACGAACAGATACTGCCCAAGCGCATTGGCGCGCGTCAGCGCCGGGGCCGCTGCGAAGCCTTCGACCACGACATGATCGCGCTCGCTGCGCACGGCGATCGCATGGCTGCGGAAGTCGGCGCCGAGGATGTCGCCGAGCCGCGTCAGCTGGCCCGGCGCGCCGGGCAGCGCGGCGGCCCAGGTCACCGGCGCGCGCTCCTCGCCGGCGAGCGTGAAGGCGATGTCGGGCCGCGCCATCGCCAGCCGCCGCACCACCTCGCGGATCGCCTCGGCCTCGGTGCGGTCGGTCTTGAGGAACTTCAGCCGGGCCGGCGTGGCGTGGAAGAGATCGGCGACCTCGACGCGGGTGCCCTGGTTCAGCGCGGCCGGCACGATCGGCGACTTGTCGCCGCAATCGACCGCGAGCGCCCAGGCATGCGGCTCGCTCCTGTGCCGCGTCGTGATCGACAGCCGCGCCACCGAGCCGATCGAGGGCAGCGCCTCGCCGCGGAACCCGAGGGTGCGGATCTGCAGCAGGTCCTCGTCGTCGAGCTTCGATGTCGCGTGGCGCTCGACCGCGAGCGCAAGATCGGCCGCCGTCATGCCGCCACCGTCGTCGGTGATCGCGATCTTTCGCCGGCCGCCACCGTCGGTGAAGATGTCGATGCGGCTCGCGCCGGCATCGATCGCGTTCTCGACCAGCTCCTTGACGACGCTCGCCGGCCGCTCAACCACCTCGCCGGCGGCGATGCGGTTGACGATCTGTTCGGGAAGCTGGCGGACGGGCATGGTGCGAACGAACTTGAAAGCTGGCTGGCTTGGATATTGAAGGCGCGCGGCGCTGCGGCGGTCACGTTGCAAATGTGGGGTGAGAATAGCTTTTTTCATGCGCTGCGGCAGAGAAAAGCAACCTTCTCCAACGGGATTGTGAGGCGGGCGGGGCCAGTATATCGTTTCGCAAAAATAACGATCAGCCGGAGGAAGCCCATGTGCCATCTGTTCGCACACCAGCCTCAGCGCGATTATGAGTCGCAGACCCGCTCGTTGCGGATCGGCGGCCATAGCACGTCGATCCGGCTCGAAATGGCGTTCTGGGACACGCTCGAGGAGATCGCCGCCAAGGAAGGCATGAGCCTCGCCAAGTTCGTGACCACGCTGTACGCCGAGGTGCTCGACCATCACGGCGAGGTGAAGAATTTTGCGTCGCTGCTGCGCTGCTCCTGTCTGATCTATCGGGCAAAGGCGACTGCGACGCTGCCGGAATTTACCGCGGCGGCGATCATGGACGCGGCCGAGTAGCCACGGCCCCGCTGTCTTGTCTCCCTCCCCCGCTTGCGGGGGAGGGCGAGGGTGGGGGCGCCACAGCGGCAGTCCCGCCGCAGCGTTCCCCCACCCGCATCGCATCTTCGATGCGATGCGACCTCCCCCGCGAGCGGGGGAGGCGCTGACCGTCATCGTCGCAAGCCGTGTACTCAACACAGCAAGGACTTGCCCATCAGATCTCCTTCTTCTGCATCGCGCCAGCAATGTAGTCCGCCTGGCGGATCGCCAGCGCCACGATGGTGAGCGTCGGGTTGCATGCCGCTCCCGTAGTGAACTGGCTGCCGTCGGAGACGAACAGGTTCTTGACGTCGTGGGTCTGGCCGAACTTGTTGACGACGCCGTCCTTGGCCTTCTCGCTCATCCGGTTGGTGCCGAGATTGTGCGTCGAGGGGTAGGGCGTGGTCGGGTAGGTCACGGTGGCGCCGACCGCCTCGTAGATCGCCGAGCCCTGCTTGTAGGCGTGGGCGCGCATCGCGACGTCGTTGGGATGATCGTCGAAATGCACTGAGGCGACCGGCATGCCGAACTTGTCCTTGGCGACAGGATCGAGCGTGATGCGGTTGGTCTCCTGCGGCATGTCCTCGCCGACCAGCCACATGCCGGCCATGCGCGGATAGGTCTCCATCGCCGCCGTGAAGCTGCGGCCCCAGGCGCCGGGATTGAGGAACGCGGCCATGAACGGCAGGCCGAGCGAGAGCGTCTCCATCTCGTAGCCGCCGACGAAGCCGCGCTTCGGATTGAACGCCGCCTCGTCGCGGACGATGCCGGCCATGGTGGTCCCGCGATACATGTGCACCGGGTTCTCGAACGTCGCATAGACGCTGCCGGTCATGTGCCGCATGTAGTTGCGCCCCACCTGGCCGGAGGAGTTGGCAAGTCCATCCGGGAACATGTTCGAGGCGCTGTTGAGCAGAAGCCGCGGGCTCTCGATCGAGTTGCCGGCGACGGCGACGATACGGGCCTTCTGCAACTGCATCTTGCCCTGACCGTCGGCATAGACCACGCCGGTGACCTTGCCCGAGGCGTCATGCTCGATCTTGATCGCCATGCTGTTGGGCCGCACCTCGAGATTGCCGGTGGCCTCGCCCTTCGGGATCTCGGTGTACAGGGTCGACCATTTCGCACCGGACTTGCAGCCCTGGAAGCAGAAGCCGATCTGCTGGCAGGCGCCGCGGCCGTCGCGCGGCTGCGAGTTGATCGCCATGTTGCCGGTGTGCACGGTCTTGTAGCCGATCTTCCGGGCGCCGGCTTCGAGCACCTTGAAATTGTTGTTGCCGGGTAGGCCCGGAATGTCGTTGGTGCGGGTGACGCCCATCTTGAACTCGGCCTTGGCGTACCACGGTTCCATTTCGGCGAGCGTCACCGGCCAGTCCAACAGGCTCGCGCCGGGCAGCGCGCCATAGGTGGTGCGGGCCTTGAACTCGTGCTCATCGAAGCGCAGCGAGGCGCCGGCCCAGTGCACGGTCGAGCCGCCGACCGCCTTGACGATCCAGGCCGGCAGGTTGGCGAAGTCCTTCGCCACGCGCCAGGTCCCGGATGTCGTGCGCATGTCGGTCCAGGCGAGCTGGGTGAAGCTCTCCCATTCGTCGTTGATGAAGTCGGGAATCTCGTAGCGATTGCCCGCCTCGAGAATGACGACCTTGATGCCCTTCTGCGCGAGCTCGTTGCCGAGCGTGCCGCCGCCGGCTCCCGAGCCGATGATGACGACGACGCTTGAATCGTTCTGGTCGAATTTTGCCATGGTGGTTTCCTCCGTGTTTTCTGTTGTTCGCCGGCGTCAGGCTTTCGGCAGCCAGTCGATGTCGGAGAAGCCACGGTTGATGTAGCCGCCATGCTCGGCGGAGGAGCCCTCGTAGCCGAACTTCGGCCAGAGCTCCTTCTGATTGTAGAGCGACACCACGAGGTCGCCGCGGAGCGTCTTGAAGAAGGTCGTCTGCTCGATGCCCTGGAGCAGCGCGACGCGGTCGGCCTCCCACGGCACCTGAGCGTAAGGCACCTTGTGGCGGTCACGCGCGTCCTGGTCGAGCCGGGCGACGCCGTCATTGATCATTGCCTTCACGGCGGCATCCTCCGCGGCCTTACCGTCCCACGGCTTGACCGCGGTGATGTAGTAGCGGTCGGCGAGGAAGTCGTGCGGATAGATGTCGCGCGCGACCTTCACCAGCGTCTTCAGCGTCGCCGGCGTCAGCGCCTTGGCATCCTCCGCCCAGGCATCGGCAATGCCAAGGCCGGTCGCGGAAGCCACGGCTGCGGCCGGCACGGTCGAGGCCGCGCCCTTGAGAAAGACGCGGCGGTCGTATTTGTTGCGGCGATCGACTTCTCTCATGGGTATCCTCCGTTGGTTTTTTGTTTGGTGTATTTTCGTGGTCAGCGGCTCATCCGAAGCGGCCGCCGCGCTGGATGACCTCGATCTTGTAGCCGTCGGGATCTGTGACGAAGAAGAAGCGCGCGAGTGTCGCACCATTGTGCTTGAAATCGCGCAACGGGCCTGGTGCCAGGTTCTCGCGCTCGAAACGGGCATGCTCGGCATCGAGATCGTCGACCACGACAGCGAGATGGCCGTAGCCGTCACCGAGCGTATACGGCTCCTTGCGGTCGTAGTTGACGGTGAGCTCGACCTCGAAGGGCGACGACGGATGGCGCAGATAGATCAGCGCGAAGCCGTCGAAGCGCAGATTGTCTGATATCTCCAGGCCGAAGGCGCGCTTGTAGAAGTCGAGCGCCTTGGCCTCGTCGAGCACGCGGATCATGGAATGAACGGGTTTGGCCATCTCAATTGTCCTTCAGGTAGTTGATGATCGCGGCGCGCACGTCGGGCTTGGCCTGGCGATACGCCATCACGGCGCCGGGGATCAGCTCTTGCGGGTTGGTCAGCCAGGCATCGAGCTTGGTCTCGTCCCAGGTGAAATCAGCTTTCGCGAAGCCGGCCGAATAGCGGAAGCCTTCGACGGAGCCGGCGCGGCGGCCGACGACCTTCGACAGCGGCGGCCCCTGGCGCATCGGCTCGGCGCTGCTCAGCGTATGGCAGACGCCGCATTGCTGCTTGAACAAGGTCGCGCCGTCGGCAGGCTTGGGCGACGGCAAGGCCATCTGCGCCGATGCAATCGTGGTGCTCAGGACTGCGCCGCACCATCCTAGTCCAAAAACAATCAGCAGCTCTTGCGCCGTACGCCGTCTCGACATCGATCCTCTCTCATCATTTTTGATGAGACTAGGTGGCAGCGAGAGCGCCGTGGTAGTAGCGGGCTGTTTCGGCCGGAACAAAGCGTGCGCAGGACTTGTCCAGTCGCAGGATATGTCAGCGTTGCGGACTAATCGTCGAAGCGGCGCCCGCCGCGTCCCGCCTTGACATCGCTGCGGATCTTCTTGCCTTCGAGCCGGCGCTGCTTGGAGCCGAAGGTCGGCTTGGTCGGGCGCCGCACCTTCGGCCGGATCATCGCCTCCTTCAACAGCGTGACGAGACGCTCGATCGCATCGGCCTTGTTGCGCTCCTGGGTGCGGAAGCGTTCGGCCTGGATGACGATGACGCCGTTCTTGGTCATGCGCTGTCCAGCGAGCCGCGCCAGCCGTGCGGCGGCGTCCTCGGGCAGGGTGATCCGGGTCGTGTCGAAGCGCAGCTGCGCCGAGGTCGACAGCTTGTTGACGTTCTGGCCGCCGGGGCCGGAGGCGCGGACGAACGAGATCTCGATGTCGTCTTCGTTGATGGCGAGGTCGCGGGAGATCCGCAGCATGGGGCACCAGTGGAATCGAGGTTTTCGCGCCCACCATAGCGGGTTTAGGGGAGGTGTGCGCGGGGCGTCATGGCGAGGCGCGGTTGGCGGCCCGAGACCGCCGCCAGAATCTCCACTGTCATCCCGGCGAACGCCGGGATCCATAACCCCAGGGAGCAGTTTGGGGCAGGCTGGCCGCTGACACCTCCCGCCTCAAGTCGGCTGCGGCGTATGGGTGCCGGATCTGCGCCGCGCTGGCGCGCGTCGCAGCTTGTCCGGGACGACGGCGGTGTGCGAGGCGGATTCACGGTTCAAACAGCGGCCGCAGGCGACGACATGTCAGCGCGTTCTCGCGGCATCTGATGCCCGAGGTCTGCGATCAGTTCGTCCCTCGCGAGCATGCAGAGGGCGCGGGGAATGCCGGGCGCTGGCCGCACCCATGGCCCGCCTGCGAAAAAAATGCAGGCGGCAGGTACCACAGGTTCAGCCGAGGCATCCGGCGGGCTCAAGCGGTGGTCGCAACACCAAGTGTTTTCATTCGTGACAGCAGCTCGTCAAGCGCTTCTGCTGGAGTT
>NZ_JAUEUH010000014.1:0-127444 GCF_032485115.1 Bradyrhizobium sp. SZCCHNRI2009 | reverse complement strand
TATCGCCAGCTGACAGGCCCGGCTCCAGCCGGCGAACGCGGTGGGCCGCCAGCTACACCACGCTTGGGGACACGATCGGGCCGAGGATTACGTCAGGGCATGCCTCTGTCGCCGATCCTTGCGAACTTAGTTCTTTCAGAGTTCGATGCGGCATTCCGGAGGGAGCGTATCGAGATGGTTCGATATGCTGATGATTTGTTAGTCTTCTTCAATTCGAAAAGGGATGCTCGGTCCGGTTTCGAATTTGTTAGGACGCAGCTCGGTCGTCAGGGACTAACAATTCCCGAGTTAGGCGACGATAACTCAAAGACCCAAATCGTCGCTGCTGAACAGCCTGTGTACTTTTTGGGACTTGAGCTGGCTTACTCTGGCTCGAATGGCGGTTATGTACGGAAGGTAGGGCGGAAGGTTATCGCAAAGCTGCAGCAACGATTAGAGAGTGACTTCAATTTCGATGCTCTTCGCAAGAAGAAGGTCAATTTTCAAAAAGCAACGGTCGAACTATCCCAAAGGATCACATCATATCTAGTTGCGTACCGTGGTACGGCCGATTTTCCAGTTCTTGACACCGAGCTTCGCTGCACTGCCAGGAAAGTTTTAGAGGGCATCTACGAAGACGTTTTTGGAGTTGGCGCTCTAGACAACGTGAGCCCCGAGGGCAGAGAGTTCTTGGGGTTGGGCAGTCTACTCTTGCCGACAACCCCTATTGATTCTTCAGCAAGCTGACTAGA
Source organism: Bradyrhizobium sp. SZCCHNRI2009 (assembly GCF_032485115.1). NCBI lineage: Bacteria > Pseudomonadati > Pseudomonadota > Alphaproteobacteria > Hyphomicrobiales > Nitrobacteraceae > Bradyrhizobium > Bradyrhizobium sp. SZCCHNRI2009. The sequence goes on along the minus strand of NZ_JAUEUH010000014.1, from coordinate 126,713 downwards.
AATCCTCCTCGAGACCAAGCTGTCCCTCAGGCTCTGGCGTTATCCGAAGAGCGGTGCGCATGCCGCTTTCGCGTCGCCGCCAGCGCGCGCTTTTCTGTCCGCTTCGCATACCCCTCGTACGCCTTCGACTTGTGAGCCGAGAGCGCGCGGCCTTGGCCGTCCGTGAGCTCGGCCTCCTCGAGCTCGGTCATGCCGCCGTGCCGGCAGGCATCGAGCGTAAAGGTCGGGGCAGGCCCAGCCGCTCGCGCAGCGCCCGCACCAGGCGGGCCATGCTCATGTTGTCCCATTTGCGCGGGCCGCTCGGCGCCGGGCGGTCGCGCATGACGATGCCGAGGCCGAGGCGCGGCACCTTTGCGAGCACTGCCTCGGCCTCCTCGTAGAACAGCGTGCGGCCGTCGGCCGTGGTCTCCTCGAGCGGATGCAGGACCATCTCGCCGGTCTTGTGGTGCTCGATGCGGATCTGCGTCGGCGCGCGCGGGCCTCGGTAGTCGTTCCAGGTCACGTAGCCCGCCAGAACGTTCTCCGGCCGCTGCAGCCACTCGAAGCAGATCACCGCGGCGGCCGCCGCATCGGGATGTCCGGCGTCCAGCGCACCCCAGGCGAAGGTGTAGACCTCCTCGCGGGTCGCGGCCGGCTTCGTCGCCTTGCGGCGACGGGTCATCGCGACGCCTTCCCAGGGATTCCAGACGCCGTCGCGGAATAGGCCGGGGTGCAGCCGGTGCACGACCTTCCAGGCGTGGCGCGCGACCGCGACCGCCTTCTCGGCCGTGCGCGGGCGTGCGGCCTTGCCGGCGCGGACCGGCGTGTCGCGGATCCGGGCATAGAGCTTGTCGGCGCCATCGGGCGTGATCGTCGTGATCAGGCGGTCGCCGATGCGGGTGCCGCTCCTGCCGCGGATATCGCACAGCAGATGGATGGTGCGCTCATGGTCCGGCGCGGTGCGCGGGGATACGCGCTCACGCCAGTCGTTCGACGCCTTGTAGGTCTCGAACAGCCAATCGACGGTGCCGGTCGCGGCTTTCGGTCCGCTGACGACGGGGGATCCGGCGACAGGCAAGAAGGTGTGGTCGCACAATTTCCCGAAATCCCAGCTGTTCGGGTCGGTGACCGCGACGGCGGGCGATCTCGTTCTGGTCGGCGGCACCAACGACCGGATGTTCCGGGCGTTCCATGCCAAGACCGGCGAGCTGCTGTGGGAGCAGAAGACGAACTCGGGCATCATGGGCATGCCCGTCGCCTATGAGGTGGATGGCACGCAGTACATCGCCGTGCAGTCCGGCTGGGGCGTCGATGCGCAGCGCATCCAGGATGCGCTCTCGAAAGGCAACATCGGTCTGGAGGACAACGTCCCGCAAGGCGGCGTCGTCTGGGTATTCGCAGTCAAGAAGTAGCGCCGGTGATCTGAAGGGCGGCGGCCTCGGCCGTCGCCATCGCAGAAAATGAAGACCGCGGCGGCGTTCCGGCAACGGCGTGCCGATCCCTTGGCTTGCATGACGACAGAAGATCGCGCGTCAGCAGGCCGCGAACCAGCCGTCCGGAAACGGGATCAGCGGCCAGGCGCCCTGGTTGTCGTTGGCCGCCGTGGGGAAATGCAGAATTGAGAACAAGCGGGCCATGGAATCGGTCTCGGTCTCGGGCGCAATAGCGGTTCTCACAACGTCCATCAACAACTCGTATTCGGCTTCGCTCATCTCGCCCTCGCACAAACTGCGAGCCACGATGGCAAAATTCCACTTTGTTCAAATTGAGCGGATCGTTCAAATTCTAACGATCGGGCACGACGGCCCAATCGGTTAGCGGTGCCTTCGTTCCAAAAGATACCGCGGTCCGCGTTGTTCCAATGTGAACGGGCTCACATCCCAAGGCTTCGCGTCGTCCGTGACCCGTCTGCCCGCGCGGCAGGTGATGCCGTGCAGCGATCACGATCCGGCCCGTAGCCGACCGGGAGCAAGAGATCCACAACGCCTGCCCCGAGTCGCAGGCTGCCTCGCTGGCAAAGGCCGAAGAGACGACCCGCTCCAAACGTCCGGCTCGACGCAAGCGGCAGAATCGCTGGCGGTCAAACCGCGACGGCGAGAGGTTCGGTGTCCTGCGCCAGAATGTCGCGCATCAGCTGCGACAGGTCTTTCGGCTTGAACGGCTTCGCCAAACGATGAAGGCCGACCACTCTGGGCGAGGGGCCGAGCAAATCAGGCGTCCCGCGTCCTGATTCCAGCACCATGCCCGACATCATCACGATGGGCATCATGGGCCGGGCCGCCCGTGCAGCCCGGATGACGTCGTTGCCGTCCATGTCGGCCAAGTTGAGATCGATCAGAGCCGCGGCGAAATCATCGCGGGACAGGGCATCCATGGCCAGCCGACCGTCGGTGACGGCAGTGACCGTGTAGCCCTCGCGAACCAGAAGGTGCTGGATGACACAGCAAACGCCGACTTCGTCATCAACGACCAGGATGTTCATTATGAGCCCTTCCTGACAGACGTGGATGAGGAGCGACGTGCCGCGCCTCGCTCAGAAGTCGTTGGCGCACCTCGATCGCACGATCGACCGCTTCGAGCAGATCGAGGATGTCGAACGGCTTCTGCAATGCTGCCGTCGCTCCGAGCTTGATTGCCATACCGAGGAAGTCTGGAGCACCCAGTTTCTTGTCGGTGAACGCGTAACCGGAGATCGCGATGAACGGGACCGTGGGATCGAGCTTGATGAGCTCGCGAATGGTTGCGATGCCGTCCATGCCCGGCATGAACATGTCGATCACGACGGCATCGAAGGACACGCTGCCGATCAATCGAATGCCGGTCGGACCGTCCGGCGCGAGAAACACGCAGAACCGCTTCTTCTTCAATAATGTTTCCAGCGCAGCGCGCGTGGCACAATCATCGTCAATAATGAGGACAGTAGGCATGGGCCACCTCAGTATCAGCAGGACTGAAGGACGCTCACGCTACAAGGACAATAGGCTGAGGCTCGAAAATGGCAAAGTAGTTAACACTGAATTCGTTATCGCGATTCTGCAACCAGCGGTTTTACGGAACTTCCCTGTCCGGGCCGCAGGCCGGCCTTCTGTTGTGCATCATGCGATGAAGATGGAACTATGATTTCCGGGGGTGATGGCTCCGGTTGTTTGAAGAATCTCAGTCCGGCTTGAGCAGGGCGACCGTGACCAGCCCCACTGCGATCAGCGCTGCGCAGCAGAGCCGTCGCGGCGTTGCACGCTCCTTCAGGAACAGCACGCCGATCAGCGTCGCAAACAGGACGCTGCATTCGCGAAACGCGACCACATTCGCGATCGGATTGCGGCTCAAGGCCCAAAGAAATACCACGAATGACGTCAGCCCCAGGGTGCCTGCGATCAGCACCGGAAGCCAGGCGTCTCGGATCTCCACCACCAGAGCAGGTCCTCGCAGCATCATCGCGACGAGAAAGAACACGACACTGTCGAGCACGATCATCCAGACCGTGAACGAAGCCCAGCCGTCGGTCTGCCGGGTGCCTGCCGCATCGACGACCGAATAGCCGGCGACCAGTGCGGCGGCGCAGACGGCGGCCCAGAACGCGCGGCGGTCGATCGGACCGTGGATTCGGTCGCGCGCCAGGCCGGTGATGCCGAGGACGATGACGGCAATTCCGATCAACTGCCCGCTCCGTGGCAGTTGCTGCAGACCCAGCGAGGCAAATAGCGTTGCGAACAGCGGAACGATGCCACGCGCGATCGGGTAGGCGCGTCCAAGCTCGGCCGAACGGTAGGCCATTGCGAGGCTCGCCTTGTAGCCCGCGTGCAAGACCAGCGAGGCCACGATGAGCGGCCAGGTCGCGAGTGCCGGAACGGGAACGAGAAACAGGAAGGGCAGGATCAAGGCGCTGCTTACCAGACCCATGCCAGCCAGGAGGGAGAGGCCGCTGCCGGTCTTGACGATGGCATGCCAGCTCGCGTGAAGCAGACCGGCCATCAGCATGAGAATTGCGGCGACAGGATCCAACGACTCGAGTCCGGTTCAGCTTTCGGGCCGCCAGCTCGCGGCAGCGAAGTAGGGGGTGGGGTCGTGCTGGAGCGCCTGCCGCGAGATGATCCGGCTCGATGGCGACACCGGGAGCTGGTCCCATTCCCCACGATCGACGAATCGAAGGCTCGCGATCTCCTCGCCATCGGGCGCAAGCGCGCCGCCTTCGATGACGGCCTCGAAGGCGATCACCGTGTAGTAGGTCAGATCACCGTTGGGATAGCGGATGAGGAACTCCGGGCCCCCGAACACCCCGAGCAGGCGAATCGGCCGGACCACGAGCCCGGTCTCCTCGAAGCATTCGCGGGTGGCCGCGTCGGCCGGGTGCTCATTCGGATCGATGGCGCCGCCGGGCAACGTCCAGAGGCCCGTCTCCGCGTCGCGCCCGAGCAGAATGCGGCCCTGGTTGTCGAACACGGAGATGGAAACCGCTGTGGTCGCCAAAAGATCATGGCCGATCTTGCTGCGGACGGCTCTCAGATGATCGGAAATCGGCATCGCTGGTCGTCACTTGCAAGAGATGCGCCCCGCTTGCCCGACGCTCCATGCGCGGTCAAGGCAAGACAGCGAAGATCGGCGCACGTTCGCGGCCAATCGGCGGATGTCCCGCGTCACAAGAAAGAGGGATTGGGAGGATATATAGAACCATTCGGCATGGCCAGAATGGCTCCCCGGGCTGGATTCGAACCAGCGACCATTCGATTAACAGTCGAATGCTCTACCGCTGAGCTACCGAGGAACAGGCGAAGCAATGTTCGCGAATGCGGCTGCGTATAACAAAGCCGTTTCGCCTTGCATAGAACGAAATCGCATCTTTGCGACGATTGCGGGCTCAGGAATAAAATACCGAAATTTCAGATGGTTAGATTGATTTTGAACACTTGCTGGGCAGCGGTCGCCCACAGTTCGATGACAGGAAATTCACTTGGAGGGGAGCAAACCGGCCCCGATAGTTTGCTGGAACCGGCCAGTGCCCGCGGTCATGGAGTGTCGTAGATGCCAAACACCGTCGTCCCATTCGCTGAAGCAGTCTCCGCGCCCTCGTTGATTCCCGACCAGGTCGAGCGTCTCAGCGATGACGAATGTCTCACGCGGTTGGCCGACATGATGACGCGCGGTGATTCCGAACATATTGACGAGATCGTGCAGTTGCTCGGGCGACTGGCCGTGGTGATCGAGTAGCCGGCGGTCGGCGCACTCACAGGCGGCGTCCCAGCGGCTCCGTTGAAACCCGCATGTTGCCTTTTCCAGGGCCTTGTACCAAAAGATTGCGCAGATCGTCCGCGGTCCATCCGCTTTGCTTGCAGGTCTGCTCATGTCTTCATTCGCGACGGCGCGCCAGAAAATGGTCGATGGTCAGGTCCGGACCAACGACGTCACCGATCACCGCGTGCTGGATGCGTTGTTGACCGTGCCGCGGGAAGCCTACGTTCCCGCAGATCGGCAGGCGTTGGCCTATCTCGACTTGGATCTCGACGTCTCCGAAACCGCTTCGACCAAGCGGTATCTGATCAAGCCGATGCTGACGGGAAAACTGCTGCAGGCTGCCGAGATCAAGCCGACCGACAGCGTGCTGGTGGTTGGATGTGCGACGGGCTATCTCGCCGCGCTGGCGGCCCGACTGGCGGGCAGCGTGACGGCGACCGAAGTCGATTCTGCCATCGAAGGTCGCGCCAAGCAGCTGCTTGCCGCCGTCGATGGCTGCCCGGTTACGATTCGAGTCGCGCCGGCCGCGGAGGGGGATCCGGCGGACGGCCGCTTCGACGTGATTCTCCTCAATGGAGCGACCGAGGTCGCCGTGGACGGTCTGTGCCGTCAATTGAAGGAGGGCGGCCGCCTGGTCGGCGTCTTCGCCACCGCGCGTCCCGCCCGCGCCATGATCTTTACGCGATCGCATGGTGATATCGGCAGCAGGGTTCTGTTCGATGCTGCGGCGCCGGTCATTTCCGGTCTCGAACGGGTCCCCGAGTTCGTTTTTTAAGTCGTCCGACGAGGTCCTTAGCGACTCCCCTGAACTCCCGGGCCGCCCGTCGCGCAGCACGGTTTGGTGCGTCGTCTTCGCGGCCGCGGGCGGGCAAAATTCTGTTTTAAATCAGAAGTGTGGCCTGGATGCTGCACGTTGACAGTTTTCGATACGGGTTCCAGGCTTGGGTGGTTCCGTTGCGCTTGCATGGGGAATAAGGTGCGAGGTGCGCGGGAGTCTCTTCAACAGGTTACGGCCCGGCTCTGGCGTTCGAGCCGGTAACAAATGAATGGAACAGGGATGTTTGGGGTGAAGCTCGTCACCGCAGCGGCGGCTGCGGTCCTCGTGATGGCTTGTGCAGGCCCGACGCCTGCGCTGGCCGACACGATCGAGGCTGCGCTGGTGCGTGCCTATCAGAACAACCCGCAACTGAACGCGTCGCGGGCCCAGGCTCGTGCGGTCGACGAAGGCGTTCCGCAGGCACTCTCGGGGTATCGGCCGAAGGTCAGTCTGAATGCGACGGCGGGCATTCAGTATACGGATTTGCAAGCGGCACCCGCGACGCCGGCCGTGAACGGCGTGCAGAGGCCGCGAAGCGTCGGCCTGACGGTCAACCAGAATCTGTATAACGGTCAGCAGACGGCAAACGGCGTGCGCAAGGCCGAGGCGAACGTCTCGGCGCAACGCGAGGCTCTCCGCATTCTTGAGCAGCAGGTGCTGCTAGCGGCGGCCACGATCTATATGGACTATCTGCGCGATGCGGCGATCGTCGAGGTCCAGCGCAGCAACACGCGGGTGCTGGAGCAGACGCTCAAGCAGACCCGCGATCGGTTCAACGTCGGCGAGGTCACCCGCACCGACGTCGCGCAATCCGAGGCTCAGCTCGCCGCCGGCCGCACGCAGCAGCTCACAGCAGAGGCCCAACTAACGGCGACCCGCTCGAACTTCCGCCGAATCATCGGCAACGATCCCCAGAACTTGGCGCCGGGCTCTCCTGTCGACCGTTATTTGCCGGCGACCCTCCAGCAGTCGGTCGAAACGGCTCTGACGGAAAACCCGAACGTAACCTCGGCGATGTACGGCATCGACGTCCAGTATCTGCAGGTCAGGATCAACGAGGGTGCTCTGCTGCCGACCGTAAACGTCCAGGCTCAGGCGCAGCAGGGCTATGAGTCGAGCCTGCAATCCTATCGTGGGTTCAGCGCGTCGGCTGTCGCCTCGGTGAACGTCCCGATCTACAATGGAGGGGCGGAATACGCGCTGATCCGGCAGTCCAAGGAGTCGCTGGCGCAGCAGCGTCTAGTCCTGGAGCAGACGCGTGATCAGGCTCGCTCCGACGTGGTATCTGCCTGGGGCAAGCTGCTCGCGGGCAAGGCTCAGGTGCAGTCGGCGCAGGCCCAGGTGGCAGCCTCCGAGATCGCCTTGAACGGCGTGCGCGAGGAAGCCAAGGCGGGCCAGCGGACCACGCTGGATGTCCTCAACGCTCAGCAGGCGCTGGTCAACGCGCGGAATTCGCTGGTGAACGCCCAGCATGACCGCGTGGTGGCATCCTATACGGTGCTTCAGACCGTGGGGCGGCTGTCACCGCAGGTGCTGAACCTGCCGACCACCACCTACGATCCCAGCGTGCACTACCAGCAGGTCCGGGATAACTGGGCGGGAGTACGGACGCCGGATGGTCATTAGTACATTCTTAATATCGACCCTGATCCCTCGGTCCTTGGCCGGGGGATTTTTTTGTGGCACATGCTGTGGTTGTGACGAATGGGCGACGCTTGACAGGCGACCTCCGTGCTCCACCGGGTTCGCGGCCGGCGTTGCTTGCATTCATTTGTTGCCATGACATAGCCTCAAAATGGCCGCCGAACGATTCGGACTGCGTCGGAAGTTCTTCCAAGAATAGACTCCGACATGGGCAGTATCGTTCTGTTGTTTTGCATCGATCAGGCCTTGTCCGGAGACAAGTTGGCATGTCCGTTGAGAAGTCCAAGCCACTTGGGGCCGGCGCCCGGGACTTTTGCGCTGAGCCGGTTCGTACGGCAGCGTTGCTGATTTGGAGTCGGAAATGACGCAGCCTGCGAAGGTCCAAGAACCCTCCATGGAGGAGATTCTGGCGTCGATCCGGCGTATCATTGCCGACGACGAGGGTAAGCCGCCGGCGGCAGACAAGGCCGCCGCGCCGGAGCCGGTCAAGGCCGAGAAGCCGGCGGCCCCGGCTGCGAAGCCGGTAATGAACGACATCCCACCTTCGAAGATCGCTGCTGCGGCTCCCGCCAAGCCCGCACCTCCGCCTCCCGCGCCGCCGGCGGCGTCCGCAAGCAACAACCAGGATGACATTGACGCATTGCTGGCGGGTTTGGATGAAACGACTCCGGTCGCAGAGGTTCGGCCGGCAGAACCCGAGCCCGAACCTGAAGTACTCGAGTTGACCGACGACATGGCAGTGGCCCCACCGACTCCCGCTCCAGCGCCAGCCCCCGCCGCGGCATCCTTCCGAAAGGTGGATCCGCGGGACGATATCGAGTTCATCGAGGCCGGGCGGCTCAATCAGAAGGCTGCCAGCTTCGAGTCCGCGTTTGAGCAAGTCACACCGAAGCAGCCGATCCTGGCCCCATCGACGGTGAACGCCGTCGAATCGGCGTTCAACGCGCTGGCCAATACGGTGCTGAGCAACAACGCCCGGACGCTCGAGGACCTCGTCAAGGAGATGCTGCGTCCGATGCTGAAATCGTGGCTGGATGACAATCTTCCGGCCCTGGTGGAGCGCATCGTCAAGGCCGAGATCGAGCGCGTCTCGCGCGGCCGCTGACGCCAGGACGGCACGATCTCGTGTTCCGTTCTGGAGTGAGCCGCGGCGGGCGGTAGACGCTATCCGTCAATGTTCGCCGCTGCTGTTGACTTGGCGCGCCGCGGCGGCTTTCTAGCCCTGTCAAGCTGATCCCTGCCGGACGGATCGAGAGGGCTCTTCCGGGAGCGCGGTCCGCGGTCGGACATCAGTCCGAAAACAGCCCAAGCACCAACAGCTTGCGCGAGCTTTTTCAGGTCATGTCACAAAAGGCCCGGACGAGTTCCGCGACATCCCGAATTGGACAGCCGGCCCCGCGCCGCTGGAAATGCCATGATCGATAAGAATTATCAGCCCACCGATCTCGAAGGTCGCATGTCCCTGGTCTGGGAGGATGCCCGCGCGTTCTCCGCCGGTCGCCCCGATCGGCGCAATGCGGATCCCTTCACCATCGTGATCCCGCCGCCGAACGTGACCGGCTCGCTGCACATGGGGCACGCGCTCAACAATACGCTGCAGGACATCCTGTGCCGGTTCGAGCGTATGCGCGGCCGCGACGTGCTGTGGCAGCCGGGCACCGACCACGCGGGGATCGCCACCCAGATGGTGGTCGAGCGTCAGCTGATGGAGCGCCAGCAACCCGGCCGCCGCGAGATGGGCCGCGAAAAGTTCCTCGCGCGCGTCTGGCAGTGGAAGGACGAGAGCGGCGGCACCATCATCAACCAGCTTAAGCGCCTCGGCGCCTCCTGCGACTGGGGCCGCGAGCGCTTCACCATGGACGAGGGTCTGTCCAAGGCCGTCGTGAAGGTGTTCGTCGAGTTGCACCGTGCGGGCCTGATCTACAAGGACAAGCGGCTGGTCAACTGGGACCCGAAGCTGCTGACCGCGATCTCCGATCTCGAAGTCCAGCAGATCGAGGTCAAGGGCAATCTCTGGTACCTGCGCTATCCGATCGAAGGGACGACGTTCAGCCCCGAGGATCCCACGAGTTTCATCGTTGTCGCGACCACGCGTCCCGAGACCATGCTTGGCGACAGCGCGGTCGCGGTGCATCCGGACGACGAGCGCTATCAGCACCTCGTCGGCAAGCGCGTGATCCTGCCGCTGGTCGGGCGTGAGATCCCGATCGTTGCCGACACCTATTCCGATCCGGAGAAGGGCACCGGCGCGGTCAAGATCACGCCGGCGCACGACTTCAACGACTTCGAGGTCGGCCGCCGCCACGGCCTGCCGCAGATCAGCATTCTCGACCGCGAGGGCTGCATCGCGCTGGTCGACAACGAGGACTATCTGCGCGGCCTTCCCGAGGGCTCCGAGGAGTTTGCCAGGGAGTTCCACGGCATCGAGCGCTTTGCTGCGCGCAAGAAGATCCTGGAGCGGCTGGAGTCCTTCGGCTTCCTCGAGCGCGTTGAGCCGAACACGCACATGGTGCCGCATGGCGACCGCTCCGGTGTCGTCATCGAGCCGTATCTCACGGACCAGTGGTACGTCGACGCCAAGACCCTGGCGCAGCCGGCGATCGCGGCCGTCAGGTCGGGCGCGACGACGTTCGTGCCGCGCAACTGGGAGAAGACCTATTTCGACTGGATGGAGAACATCCAGCCCTGGTGCATCTCCCGCCAGCTGTGGTGGGGTCACCAGATTCCCGCGTGGTACGGCCCTGACGGCAAGGTGTTCGTCGCCGAGACCGAGGAGGAGGCCGTCGGTCACGCGATCGGCTACTACGTCGAGCAGGAGGTCATCACGGCGGAGCAGGGCCGCGAGATGGCGCTCGACCGCAACAAGCGCGAAGGCTTCATCACGCGTGACGAGGACGTGCTCGACACCTGGTTCTCCTCGGCGCTGTGGCCGTTCTCGACGCTCGGCTGGCCGGACGCCACGCCCGAGGTGAAGCGCTACTATCCGACCAACGTGCTGGTCACCGGCTTCGACATCATCTTCTTCTGGGTCGCCCGCATGATGATGATGGGCCTGCACTTCATGAAGGAAGTGCCGTTCTCGACGGTCTACATCCATGCGCTCGTCCGCGACGAGAAGGGCGCCAAGATGTCGAAGTCGAAAGGCAACGTCATCGATCCCCTGGCGCTGATCGACGAGCACGGCGCCGACGCGCTGCGCTTCACCTTGGCCGCGATGGCGGCGCAGGGCCGCGACATCAAGCTGTCGACCCAGCGCGTCGACGGCTACCGCAAGTTCGCCAACAAGCTCTGGAACGCCAGCCGCTTCGCCGAGATGAACGGTTGCGCCGTGCCGGACGGCTTCGATCCGGGCTCCGCCAAGGAGACGCTGAACCGCTGGATCGCCCATGAGGCCGCCGCCGCCACGCGCGAGGTCACCGAGGCGCTGGAGGCGTATCGCTTCAACGACGCGGCCAATGCGATCTACCGCTTCGTCTGGGACGTCTATTGCGACTGGTATGTCGAGCTCTCCAAGCCGACCCTGCTCGGCGAGGACGGCCCCGCCAAGGCCGAGACCCGCGCGATGGTGGCCTGGGCGCGCGACGAGATCCTCAAGCTCCTGCATCCCTTCATGCCTTTCATCACCGAGGCGCTGTGGGAGTCGACCGCCAAGCGCGACGGTCTGCTGACCCTGTCACCCTGGCCGCACCGCACCGACAGGCCGACGGTCGCCGAGATCGCCGCGCTGTCGGCCGCCAGCTTCGGCGACCCTCTGGTGCCGCCGCTGCTGGTCTCGTTCGACGCCGCCAGCTTCAAGGACGAGGCGGCCGAGGCCGAGATCGGCTGGGTGGTCGATCTCGTCACGTCCATCCGCTCGGTCCGCGCCGAGATGAACATCCCGCCGGCGACTCTGATGCCGCTCGCGCTCGTCGGTGCCTCCGCCGAGACGAGGGATCGCGCACCGCGCTGGAGCGAGGTCATCAAGCGCCTTGCGCGTCTCTCCGACATCTCCTTCGCCGATACGGCGCCCGAAGGCTCCGCCCAGCTCGTCGTGCGCGGCGAGGTCGCCGCGCTGCCGCTCAAGGGCGTCGTCGATCTCGCCGCCGAGCGCACCCGCCTTGGAAAGGAAATCGCCAAGGCCGAGGCCGATATCGAGCGCGTCGACAAGAAGCTCGGCAACGAGAAGTTCGTCGCCAACGCGCCTGAGGAACTGGTCGAGGAGGAGAAGGAAAAGCGCGAGGCGGCATTGGCGCGCAAGGCCAAGTTCCAGGAGGCGTTGTCGCGGCTGCAGGGCGCGTGACGTCGTCCTCTCTCCTTCGTCATTCCGGGGCGATGCGAAGCATCGAAGCCGGAATCTCGAGATTCCGGGTCTGGTCCTTCGGACCATCCCGGAACGACTGCGATGGGCTTAGCGCGCGAACGGCTTGCTCAAAAACCGCGAGCTCTTGAGCCCGAACCGCCACGGCAGCTCGACCGCCTTGGTGATGCCGATGCGGACGCCGGTGACGACCTCTACATCCTCAGGTCGGGCGAACAGCTCGATCGGTAGAGCATCCAGCGCCAGGCCATTATGGGCGATCGTGATCCCCATCGCCTCGGTCAGCTTGCCCGGCCCCGAGCACAGTGCCTTGACATCCTCCAGCCCGCGCCGCCGCCGCATCTCGTCGATCCCGAAGGTCGGCTCGATCGCCCGGATCAGGACCGCGCTCGCCGAGCCCTCCACCTCGCAGACGAAGTTCATGCACCAGTGGATGCCGTAGGAGCGGTAGACGTAGGCGAAACCGGGCGGGCCGAACATCACCTGGTTGCGCGGCGTCGGGCCCCGGAACGAATGCGCCGCGGGGTCGGTGTGGTGATAGGCCTCGACCTCGACGATGGTCCCGCCGACGCCGTCGACCAGAAAGGTCGCCCCGATCAGCTCCGGCGCCACCGCGAGCACCTCGCGGGCGAAGAACGCCCGCGTCAGCCGCTTGGCCGCAGCATTGCGCCGGAGCCGTGAAACCCCGGGGGCTTTTGCCGGTTTTTGCGCCATTCTCAAGGAAATCCGCCGTGGTGAGCGCTGTTCCGCGCTGCCCATATCTGCCATGCCCTGGTATCCTCGGCCAGCCGGTTGCGGCGCGCCGCGGCACGGAATAGCTAGGGCGCAACAGAGGTTTGTGCGAATCCCATGGTCACCATCGTCGACATCAACGCGAACACGCCGCTGCGCCCCCGCCACCCCGAGAAGGCGAACCGGCCGGACTCGATCTCGCCGGCGAAGCCTGCCTGGATCCGCGTCAAGGCGCCGACCACCCGCGGCTACGCCGACACCCGCAACATCGTGCGCGAGAACGGCCTCGTCACCGTATGCGAGGAGGCCGGCTGCCCGAATATCGGCGAGTGCTGGGACAAGAAGCACGCCACCTTCATGATCATGGGCGACACCTGCACGCGGGCCTGCGCCTTCTGCAACGTCAAGACCGGCCTGCCCGAGGCGCTCGACGCCGGCGAGCCGGAGCACGTCGCGGAGGCGACCTTCAAGCTCGGCCTCGCCCATGTCGTCGTCACCTCGGTCGATCGCGACGATCTCGCCGACGGCGGAGCCGGCCATATCGCCGCGACCATCCGCGCCATCCGCGCGAAATGTCCGACCACCACGATCGAGGTGCTGACGCCCGACTTCCTGCGCAAGGACGGCGCGCTGGAGCAGGTCGTCGCCGCCAAGCCCGACGTCTTCAACCACAATCTCGAGACCGTGCCATCGCGCTACCTCTCGGTCCGGCCCGGCGCGCGCTACTTCCACTCGATCCGGCTGCTGCAGCGGGTCAAGGAGATCGATCCCACCATCTTCACCAAGTCCGGCATCATGGTCGGCCTCGGCGAGGAGCGCCACGAGGTGCTGCAGGTGATGGACGACCTCCGCTCGGCCGAGGTCGATTTCCTCACCGTCGGGCAGTATCTGCAGCCGACGAGGAAGCACCACGCCGTGATGCGCTTCGTCACGCCGGAGGAGTTCTCCGGCTATGAGACCGTCGCCTACACCAAGGGTTTCCTGATGGTGTCGGCGAGCCCGCTCACGCGCTCCTCGCACCACGCCGGCGAGGATTTCGCCAAGCTGAAGGCCGCGCGCGAAGCCATGGCGCGCTGATCGAGACGAGATGCCGAGATTTTCCAACAAGCGGCGCGTGCCGCACACGGCCGAGCAGATGTTCGACCTCGTCGCCGATGTCGAGCGCTATCCGGAGTTCGTGCCGCTGTGCGAGAAGCTGGTGGTGCGCCAGCGCAGCCAGAAGCCTGACGGCACCGAGGTCGTCGTCGCCGACATGACGGTGTCGTTCAAGCTCGTGAAGGAGACCTTCACCAGCCGGGTGACGCTGGATCGGGCCAAGCGCAACATCCTGGTCGAGTATGTCAGCGGGCCGTTCTCCAGCCTGGAAAACCGCTGGAGCTTCGAGCCGCGCGAGCAGGGCGCCTGCGAGGTGACGTTCTTCATCGCCTATGAGTTCAAGAGCCGCATGCTGGCGATGCTGATGGGCTCGATGTTCGACACCATCTTCGCGCGCATGTCGGCGGCGTTCGAAAAGCGCGCCGATGCGATCTACGGCCGCAAGCCCGCGGTGTCGTCGACGTAAGTCTTTCTCCATGTCTTCCAGTGGTAGACGATAGAGGGCGCCTCACCCTCAGTCGTCATCCCCGCGAAAGCGGGGATCCATAACCACAGGACTGCTTGTGGCGGCAGGCAGGTAACTCCGAGCTCGTCTAACCACATCTGCTGCGGCGTATGGATCCCGGGTCGGCGCCTCCGCGGCGCGTTGCGCCGCTGCGGCTTGCCCGGGATGACAGCGGAGGGTGAGGCTGGCGGCCTGCCAACTCACAGCAAGTTGCACCCACGAAGCCGTGGCCAGCGCAACTTGGCTTCAAAATCCTATCCACGTCTTCAAACAGCTGCTCCGCGACATCTTCGCGGAGCCGTGCAATCGCGGACACGTCGAGCCGCGACCGAAACCTACGCTGCCTGCACGGCGGTCAAAAAGTCCTTCACCTTGCCGCGCAGCTCGTCGGCGTGCTTGGCGAGCTGGCCGGCTGCGCCCAGCATTTGCCGGGCGGCGCCGCCGGCCGATTCCACCGTCTGGCTGACCGAGCCGATGTTGGTGGCGACCTCGCGGGTGCCGCTGGCGGCCTGGCTGACCGAGCGGGCGATCTCCTGCGTCGCGTGGCCCTGCTGATCGACCGCGGTCGCAATGGTCTTGGCGATCTCGCTGATCTGGCCGATGGTGCCGCCGATGCCCTGGATCGCAGCCACCGTATCGCTGGTGGCGCGCTGCATCGCGCTGATGTGCGCGCTGATCTCGTCGGTCGCCTTGGCGGTCTGGCTCGACAGGCTCTTCACCTCCGAGGCCACGACGGCGAAGCCGCGGCCGGCATCGCCGGCGCGTGCCGCCTCGATGGTCGCGTTCAGCGCCAGCAGGTTGGTCTGGCTCGCGATCGCGTTGATCATGTCGGTGACCGCGCCGATCTTGGCCGCCGCGTCCGCCAGGCTGTTGACGAGGTCGTTGGTGCGCGAGGACGCCTCGACCGCCTCGGCGGCGATGGTCGAGGAGGTCGCGACCTGGCGGTTGATCTCGCTGACCGAGGTCGACAGCTCCTCGGTGGCGCCGGCCACCGACTGCACGTTGGAGGAGGCGGAGTTCGACGCCGACGCCACCAGCGCCACGCGTTGCGCGGCCTGATCCGCGGTCGTCGTCAGCGAGGCCGCCGTGGTCTCGACCTCGCGCGAGGCGCCGGAGATCGCATTGGCGATGGCGCCGACCGAGGTCTCGAAATCCTTGGCGATCCGGTCGAGCGCGCGCTTCTTCTCCTCGCGTGCGGCGACAAGGTCGGAGAGATCGCGGCGGAAGCTCATGACGTAGGTCTGGCCCTCGACCTGGGTCGGCACCAGCGTGATCTGGACCAGCGCCGGGCTGCCGTCGGCGCGCTTGGTGGTCCACTCGAACGTCGCGTGGCCTTCGCGCCTGGCCTTGGCATCCATCTCGCGCACCACGTCGGCGGAGCGCTTGCCATCGGGCTGGAACTCCGGCGCCATGGTCGCCGGCGAACGCGACAGCAGGTCCTGCTTGCTGCGGAAGCCGCCGAAGCGGACCGCGGTCTCGTTGCAGGCGATGATCTTGCCGTCGGACATCACCAGGATGGCGTCGCGATGACGTTCGAACAGCTCCGTCATCAGGAGGTTATGCGTGCGATCAGCCGACTTGCCGGAGAAGAAAGCCATGGGGTCCCGAATCCACTGTCAGAGAAGAATGCGCGAGACGTAGCAGGACAAAATTAACCAAAACCTTTAGCCGTGGCGGCGCGAGCGATAATCGTCGGTGATCGCGATCCGGATGGTGAGGGACGGCATCCAGCGGACGAGCAGCCGCATCCTCCGCGGCGCCATCACGCCCGGGCTGTGCATCTCGACCGGCCCTCTGACATCACGAGGGCGCAGGGAATGCCGGGAGCTCGCCGCCCCCATGGCCCGCCTGCGAAAAAAAATGCAGGCGGCAGGTACCACAGGTGCAGCCGAGACATCCCGGCATTCCCCGCGCGACGGTCTTCACGCTTATACGCAGTCTCCCCGGGGACCGGCTGTCTTGCCCCCGTGACCGGCGGATCATCATCTCCACCGGCGTGACACCAGCTTCGGGGTGTCAGGACGCTGCGACTTCACGTCCGCCAAGAGCCGTTCGTCCGCACGTCCAAGACGCGCTGCGGCCCTCGGCGGCCATCGCCTTCCCACCTCGCGTGTCGTGACGATCGCGATACGCCCCTCGTGTCGAGGCGGGATGAGGGGAGGGAAACACGAATTCTGTAAAATAGAAACGGCAATATTTTCGTCGCTAGGACTGGACAGTGAGTCGGACATTGAACGGATTGAGGAAATCAGTGTCTTGGCCCACGCCCTCGCGATGCGCTTCGATCGCAGCAAGGCACCGGAAACGGGCTCTCCGCTATTGCGCACGCCGGCTGATTTGCCCGACGGGTCGGCTAGGATGATGCTCGACGTGGTGCCCAATGATTGAAACGATGCCGATAATGACCAACGACGAACCATCGGTCTGACCCTGCGTCAGCCAGAGAAGAAAGCAAGCAATGTCACTCTCTCATCTCTACGACGAAGCGCTCGTCTATGCGACAAGGCTGCACCGGACCCAATTGAGAAAGGGCAGCAACGTACCCTACATCGCGCATCTGCTGAGCGTCTCCAGCCGCGTGCTGTCGGCGGGCGGCAGCGAGGTGCAGGCTATCGCGGGACTGTTGCATGACGCCGCCGAGGACCAGGGCGGGCAGGCCACGCTGGATGAGATCCGCCGGCGTTTTGGCGATGGCGTCGCCGGGATCGTCGCGGACTGCACGGATTCCTGGGTCGATCCGAAGCCCGAATGGCGTCCGCGGAAGGAAGCCTATCTCGCCCGGCTGCCGCTCAAGCCGGTGTCATCGCTGCTGGTCTCGCTCGCTGACAAGGTTGACAACGCGGAAGCGATCGCGAGCGACCTTGATGAGGTCGGCGACGTCGTGTGGCAACGCTTCACCGGTGGAAGGGATGGAACGATCTGGTATTACCGCACGCTGAGCCGGATTTTCGATGAGGCTCTGCCTTGACCGTTGGCGCGGCAACTTGCGCGGACCGTCGCTGCTTTTCCGTCCTGAGCAAATTTGGGGGAGGCCGCTCGGCCTCGCATCCATTCGATGGATGACAACCTCAGATGGATCGGCTATAGAGCCGGCCATGATCACCGCCGCCACCCATCGTTTTGGTCGCATCACGCACCGTAGCTCGCTGGCGGCGGGAGGATCGCGCTCAATCTGACGATTTGCAGCATTTGATCCGAACAGCCGCCAGGGACCTGGCGGCTTTTTTGTTGCCGGCAGGTTCTTCATTTGAAGGGGAGCCCGCCATGCCGAGCACGACCGACGATCCGAGGGTCATCGCCATCGAGGAGCGTATGCTCCGCGGCGCCTCGCGATCGCCGGGGCTCTGCGCGCTCGGTCGTGATCCCTTGTCGCGCCATCCCATCTCGCCCAGGCCGGGCGCCAAGATCTACTACTTGGCGCCACCGGCTCCCCATCAAAGCTGCGCCGACCTCAAGCCCGCGTCATGGTTGCGGCTCTGGTGGGAGCGCTGGCGCGAGCGCCGCCGCTTCGCCCGGGAGTTGCCGCGGATCGCCGACGAGGTGCTGCAGGACTACGGCCTGACACGCGACGAGGCGCGGCGGCTGTGCCGGCGCCCGCCCTGGCGCGCTTGAGAGCGACGCGGCGGAACGCAGGTTCTGCCACGGATCCTACTTGCCCAGCTTCTCGGAGAAGAACCTGACGACCTGGGCGTCAAACTCTCGGTGAAACGCCGCGCGGTCGAAATCCGCAGGCTTATCAGCACAGATGCGCGGGACGGCGGCCGCGAGCTCCGCGGAGCACGGCGCGAGGAAAGCAAAATGCGCGGCGGGCACGGTGTGGACGTCGGGCGTGCCGGGAAGGCTCGCGGTTACGCGGGCAGTCCCTTCCGGATCGACCCCGTTGCCGCCGAGCTCCGAGCGCCAGACCTGGAGGGGAATCTTGATGCTCGCGAGATTTGCTCGCGTGAATCCGACCGTGTGGGCGGCGTCGGCCAGCACGGCCGCCTTGATCCTCTCGTCGTGCGGCCAGCTTCTGGGAAACTCGCCATTGCGGACCTGCTCGCAGAACGGGTTCTGTTGCGTGCAGTAGTGCGCCGCCCTTTGAAAGTCCGGGTCGACGCCGGCGAGAACGGTTCCGGTGTAGCCACCGCGCGAAAAGCCGAAGAAGCCGATCCGGTCCGGATCAATCGCGGCTCTGCTTGTCCAATCGTTCAACATGAAATCGATCAGATGCATGATGTCCTGCGGCCGTGAGAGCCAGACCGACAGGCTGTCGCGCTGCGCCAGGTCGCCGACACTGTCGCCGGGATGGTTGATCGCCGCGACGATGAATCCCGCGTCCGCCAGCGCTTCCGCAACATCGTGGTTTCCACCGATCCAGCCGCCGCGCCCGTGGGACATGACGACCAATGGCAGCTTCGTGCCCTTGATTGGACAATTCTTTACCCCGGGCAGTGTCTCCAGCCCTGGGATCGCGAGGCTTCCAACCGGCACGCTACCGGCGTCTGCGGCGCAAGGCGTCCAGATGATGCCGTGAAATCCATGATCGACCTCCAAGAGCTGCAAGCCAGCGGCTTGGGCGGAGGAGGTCAGGAGCAGGAGGACGAACGAGAGGGCAGCGAATGTGCGGTCTAGCAATATG
The DNA here is from genome assembly GCF_032485115.1 of Bradyrhizobium sp. SZCCHNRI2009. Lineage (NCBI taxonomy): Bacteria > Pseudomonadati > Pseudomonadota > Alphaproteobacteria > Hyphomicrobiales > Nitrobacteraceae > Bradyrhizobium > Bradyrhizobium sp. SZCCHNRI2009. The sequence goes on along the minus strand of NZ_JAUEUH010000014.1, from coordinate 107,794 downwards.
ATCTCCTCCTGACATGTAGCTCGGCGCGCTCTCGCGAGGGTTGCGTCGATCAAGTTCGCGATGCGCGATGGTCTAGCGAGCTTGTCATGCTGTCAGGAGCGCTTCGCGTCCGTCGTCGCGATGTCCTTGACGGTTCAACGCCAGCCCAAGCTTGATTCATGACAACATTGTTAAATCACGCTTTCGAGATCGTGCGGCAACTCTCCGTTTATCATCATTGCGAGGCGCACTTTCGATGCTCAATTGATCGTGCCTTCAGCGTAACCGATCAGGAGGAATTCAAAATCGGCACATTGCAGAGACAGCAACTGCGATTCGTCATCGACCACCTCGAAGCGTATTCCCTCCCGCTGCCAATGACCGATATCCCTGACGTCCAGACGGAACCGTCCATGCGGTCCAGGTGTCCGATCCTGACCTCGACCGCGCCGATGAAGCGCAATTCCAGCCGCGGTTCGGTTCGCGATCGATCCGTCAGGAGCACCAGCATCGACGATGCAGGTCGGTAGAACTGGATCGCGTCGCTGCGCCCGCGATGACGATGCGGCGAGAGCCGCGCGCGTCACTTCCAACTACGTCCGGGGCCGCCTCGGCCGCTTGACCGGATGCAGCCGCGGCGTGCGGGCCACACGCGGACGTAGTCGCGTCGCCGCCGCGCGTTTCGGCTTGGCAGCGACCTGTGGCCGCGCCAGCTCCATCAGCAGGCGCAGGGCTTCCAGCACCGAGCGCGTGCGCACGGTGCTGCGGCCGATGGCGCCGAAGCGGTGTTCGCGGTGGGTGATGCGGCCGTCGCGGGCGGCGACGGCGAAATGGACCAGACCGACCGGCTTGCCGGGGGTGGCGCCGCCGGGGCCGGCGATGCCGGTGATGGCGACGGCGAGGTCGACGTCGGCGCGCTCCAGGGCGCCGACCGCCATCTGGATCGCGGTCTCCTTGGAGACGGCGCCGAAGGTCTGCAGCGTCGAAGCCTCGACGCCGAGCATGGCGCGCTTGGCCTCGTTGGAATAGGTGACGAAGCCGCGGTCGATGACATCAGAGGAGCCGGGAATGTCGGTCAGCGCCGCTGCGACCAGGCCGCCGGTGCAGGACTCGGCGGTCGCGATCATCAGCTTGCGCGACCGGCAGAGGTCGAGCAGCGAGCGGGCCAGCGCGCTGGTAGAGCCGATTTGACGTTCGCTGGCCATGGCTGCGTTGTCCTCATCCGACCGTCAGATCGAAAGCTCCATGAGCGGTGACACGGTGGGTGCGCCTCTAGGCGCTCCACGGCAGACGGACCGTCGCGCTCGCCGTGGCTGCGATGCCTTCCTCGCGGCCGGTGAAGCCGAGCCGCTCGCTGGTGGTGGCCTTGACCGCGATGCGCGAGATGTCGACGCCGGTGATCTCGGCGATGCGGGCGCGCATCTGGTCGCGCAGCGGGCCGATCTTCGGGCGCTCGCAGATCATCGTGACCTCGAGATTGGCGACGCGGCCGCCGCGCGCGGTCACGCGCTCGATGGCGTATTTCAAGAACTGGTCGGATGCGGCGCCTTTCCACTTCATGTCGGAGGGCGGGAAGTGCGAGCCGATGTCGCCATCGGCCAGGGCGCCCAAAATTGCATCAACCAGAGCGTGCAGACCGACGTCGCCGTCGGAGTGGGCAAGGAACCCCTTGCTATGCGGCACACGCAGGCCGCACAGCCAGACATGGTCGCCTTCGCCGAAGGCGTGGACGTCGTAGCCGGTGCCGGTCCGGATGTCGCCCAGCTGCGCGGCAAGGCGCGCTTCCTCGCGCACGAAATCTTCCGGTGTGGTGAGCTTCATGTTGGCAACATCGCCCTCAAAGGTCGCGACGGTCAATCCCGCCCATTCGGCGATCGCCGCATCATCTGTGAACTCGGTGAGGCCGTCGCGCGCGGCGCGGCGGTGTGCCTCCAGGATCGTCTCGAACTTGAAGGTCTGCGGCGTCTGGGCGATGCGCAGCTTCGCGCGCTCCGGTGTCGCGGTGATGTCGCCGCCCGTGCCGACTTCCTTGATGGTGTCGGTGACCGGCACCACGGGAATCGCCGCACCGGTCTTGCCGGCCGCTCGAATCGCGCGCGAGATCACGGCGGGCGTGACGAACGGACGCGCGGCATCGTGGATCAGCACGATGTCGGGCTTGTGCGGCGCCAGCGCTTCCAGGCCCGCGAGCACCGAGGCCTGGCGCGTCGCACCGCCATGCGCTGGGGCCTCGTGGCGCAGGCCGAAGACGGCTGCGTTGAAGATGTCGATGTCGTCGGGGTTCACCACCGGCTGGACCACCGCCACCTCGGGGTGATCGGCGAAGGCGGCGAGCGCGCGATGGATGACCGTGCGGCCGCCGATCATGCGATATTGCTTCGGACCGCCGGCGCCGGCGCGCAGGCCACGTCCGGCCGCGACGAGAATGGCTGCAGTCCGCTGAGAAGTCGTCATGGGAACAGGGTATCGATGCTGATGAGGATGATGGGGTTCGCGGCTTCTTACATCTGCAGAAGATGTTAAGCGAGCAGGATCACACGTCGCATGAGCGGCACCTGCGATCGCGACACAAGCGCCGGGATTCGCTGTCGCGTTGAGGGGGGGCGATCGCCCTGCCGCCTGCGAGCACCTTGCTGAGCCATGCAAAAATCCGGCGGCTCGCGGGTTTACCATGACTGCCGAACAAGCATATTTTGCTGCACTGCACTTGAAATGCCGATCGTCTTGGCTAAAGTGTAGGCATGACGCTTGACTGCACAAGATTTGCGCTTGAGAGTGCAGCGCAGACGCGATGATGCGTCCAAAGAGCTTTAAGAGTCGTTCGTGACCGGTCCGGCCAATACACAAGCCAAAGCCTTGAAGATAGGCGACGTTTCGCTCGCCAACCGGGCCATTCTCGCGCCGATGTCGGGGATTACCGACGCGCCGTTCCGCCGACTCGCGGCCGAGCTCGGCGCCGGGCTGGTGGTGTCCGAGATGACTGCGAGCGACGATCTCGTGCGCGGGCGGTGGATATCCCGGTTGCGCTGCGAGGCGAGCGGCGTGGGGCCGCATGTGGTGCAGCTCGCCGGCTGCGAGGCGCATTGGATGGCCGAGGGCGCGAAGGTCGCCGAGGATGGCGGCGCCGAGATCATCGACATCAACATGGGTTGCCCGGCGCGGCACGTGACCGGCGGCCAGTCCGGCTCGGCCCTGATGCGCGATCTCGATCATGCGCTGACCTTGATTGAGGCGACGGTCGAGGCCGTCGATGTGCCCGTGACCCTGAAGATGCGGCTCGGCTGGGACGAGCGCAGCCTGAATGCGCCGGAGCTGGCGCGCCGCGCGCAGGCCGCGGGCGTGCAGTTGATCACCGTGCACGGCCGTACGCGGCAGCAGTTCTACAAGGGCGAAGCCGACTGGAGCGCGGTGCGCGCCGTGAAGGACGCCGTCGATCTGCCGGTCGTCGTCAACGGCGACATCACCAGCTATGAGGACGCGCGCGAGGCGCTCGACGCCTCCGGCGCCGATGCCGTGATGATCGGGCGCGGCGCGCAAGGCCAGCCCTGGCTGCCCGGCCAGATCGGCCGCCGACTCGAGGGCGGTGCGGAGGAGGGCGCGCCGGAGCTGGCGCAGCAGCTCGGTCTTCTCACCGCGCTCTATGACGAGATCTGCCGTCACTATGGCGCGCGTGTCGGCCTGCGCCACGCCCGCAAGCATCTCAGTTGGGGGCTCGACGTCGCCGCCCAGCACGCGCAAGCGCCGGCCGAAAAACTGAAGGCCTGGCGCGACCGTATCCTGACGTCCGAGCAGCCGTCCTTGGTGCATCGGGCGCTGCGTGAGGCCTTCGACGATTTTGCCTGGAGTGCAGCCGCATGAGCTCAGCCGCAGAACAGCGCAAGCGACTTCCCTCGGATGGCGACGCCATCCTCAACGCCCTGCCGAATCCGGTCCTCGTCATCGGCCCGGACGGCATGATCATGGACGCCAACATGGCGGCGGAATCGTTCTTCGATTCCTCCACCCAGTTTCTGCAGCGGCAGTCGCTGAAGAAGCTGGTGCCGTTCGGCTCTCCGCTGCTGGCGCTGATCGATCAGGTCCGCACCACCAGCGCGCCGGTCAACGAGTACAAGGTCGATCTGGGCACGCCGCGCACCGGCGCCGATCGGCTCGTCGACCTGCACGTCGCACCGCTGCCGGAGCGGCCCGGCCATATCGTGGTGATGCTGCAGGAGCGCACCATCGCCGACAAGATGGACCGCCAGCTCACCCATCGCAGCGCCGCGCGCTCGGTGATCGCACTGGCCGCGATGCTCGCGCACGAGATCAAGAACCCGCTGTCGGGCATCCGCGGCGCCGCGCAGCTCCTGGAGCAGCAGGCCTCCTCCGAGGACCGCATGCTGACCCGGCTGATCTGCGACGAGGCCGACCGCATCGTCACTTTGGTCGACCGCATGGAGGTGTTCGGCGACGACCGCCCGGTGGCGCGCGGGCCCGTGAACATCCATTCCGTGCTCGATCACGTGAAGCGGCTGGCGCAGTCCGGCTTTGCCCGCAACATCCGCTTCGTCGAGGACTACGATCCGTCGCTGCCGCCGGTGCTCGCCAACCAGGATCAACTGATCCAGGTGTTCTTGAACCTGGTCAAGAATGCCGCGGAAGCGGTCGTCGATCTCGGCTCGGATGCGGAGATCCAGCTCACCACGGCGTTCCGCCCGGGCGTGCGGCTGTCGGTGCCCGGCAAGAAGTCGCGGGTGTCGCTGCCGCTGGAGTTCTGCGTCAGGGACAACGGCCCCGGCGTGCCGGAAGACCTGATGCCCAATCTGTTCGATCCGTTCGTGACCACCAAGCCGACCGGAAGCGGCCTCGGACTTGCATTGGTCGCGAAGATCGTCGGCGACCATGGCGGGATCATCGAGTGCGAGTCGCAGCCGCGCAAGACGACCTTCCGGGTGCTGATGCCGATGTACAGCGCAACCAAACAACCGGACCAAAGCCCAAATCACAGCCATGGCGATGACGTTTCGGGGACGCCGTTGCATGCCTCACAGGGATCAAATTGAGGACCACCTATGCCTGCAGGTAGCATTCTCGTTGCCGACGACGATACGGCCATCCGCACGGTCCTGAACCAGGCGCTGTCACGCGCCGGCTATGAGGTGCGGCTGACCGGCAATGCCGCGACGCTGTGGCGCTGGGTGAGCCAGGGCGAGGGCGATCTCGTCATCACCGACGTGGTGATGCCGGACGAGAACGCGTTCGACCTGCTGCCGCGGATCAAGAAGATGCGGCCGAACCTGCCGGTCATCGTCATGAGCGCGCAGAACACCTTCATGACCGCCATCAAGGCGTCGGAGCGCGGCGCCTATGAGTATCTGCCGAAGCCGTTCGACCTGAAGGAGCTGATCGCGATCGTCGGCCGTGCCTTGGCCGAGCCGAAGGAGCGTGCGGCGAGCCAGCCCGACGACGGCGAGTTCGAATCGATCCCGCTGGTCGGCCGCTCGCCGGCGATGCAGGACATCTACCGCGTGCTGGCGCGGCTGATGCAGACCGATCTCACGGTGATGATCTCGGGCGAGAGCGGCACCGGCAAGGAGCTGGTGGCGCGCGCGCTGCACGATTACGGCAAGCGCCGCAACGGCCCGTTCGTTGCGGTCAACATGGCGGCGATCCCGCGCGACCTGATCGAGTCGGAACTGTTCGGGCACGAGCGCGGCGCCTTCACCGGTGCCAACACCCGCGCCTCCGGCCGCTTCGAGCAGGCCGAGGGCGGCACCTTGTTCCTGGACGAGATCGGCGACATGCCGATGGAGGCGCAGACGCGGCTTTTGCGCGTGCTGCAGCAGGGCGAGTACACCACCGTCGGCGGCCGCACCCCGATCAAGACCGACGTGCGCATCGTCGCCGCCTCCAACAAGGACCTGCGCATCCTGATCCAGCAGGGGCTTTTCCGCGAAGATCTGTTCTTCCGCCTCAACGTCGTGCCCCTGCGGCTGCCGCCGCTGCGCGAGCGCATCGAGGACCTGCCGGATCTCGTCCGCCACTTCTTCGCGCTGGCCGAGAAGGACGGGCTGCCGCCGAAGAAGCTCGATGCCGCGGCGCTGGAGCGGCTCAAGCAGCACCGCTGGCCGGGCAATGTCCGCGAGCTGGAGAATCTCGCCCGGCGTTTGGCCGCGCTGTATCCGCAGGACGTCATCACGGCGTCGGTCATCGATGGCGAGCTGGCGCCGCCGGCGGTGACCACCGGCTCGAACACGCCGACCTCGATCGACAATCTGGGCGGAGCCGTGGAGGCCTATCTGTCCTCGCACTTCCAGGGATTTCCCAACGGCGTGCCGCCGCCGGGGCTGTACCACCGCATCCTCAAGGAGATCGAGATTCCGCTGCTGACGGCAGCGCTGGCGGCGACGCGCGGCAACCAGATCCGCGCCGCCGATCTGCTCGGCCTCAATCGCAACACGCTGCGCAAGAAGATCCGCGACCTCGACATTCAAGTGTACCGCAGCGGCGCTTGACGGTTATTTGATACCTCTACGGCGGGCTCGGACCCGCCTCAGGTGAGAATTAATGTAGACAAATCCGCGACGCGCTCCGGCGCCGCGGATTTGTCGCAATTTGGCAACAGCGTGGTAGGAATGCATCAGTCCGATTCCCGGACGTGCCGCGTTCAGCATCACCCACCTTGCCGGAATGACCAGCGCAGAGACATCGGCCACCCCCTTCGATTCGTCGTCCACCGAGGGCCGGCGCTGGACTTGGCGCACCTGGCTGGCGCCGGTGGCGGTGGCGCTCGCGCTGCTGTCGGCCTTCCTCACCTTCATCGTGCTGGTCGGGCTGACCCCGGTCGAGCCCACGACCGACGTGGTCAAGACCTTCTACCTGATCGACGCCGGAACGATCCTGGTCCTGGTCGGGATCATCATCCGCGAGGTCTGGCAGGTGGTGCAGGCCCGCCGGCGCGGCCGGGCGGCGGCACGGCTGCACGTCCAGATCGTCAGCCTGTTCTCGGTGATCGCGGTCCTGCCGGCGGTGCTGGTCGCCGTGGCGGCCAACGTCACCATCGATCGCGGCCTCGACCGGCTGTTCTCCGGACCAGCGAAAGTCGCGATCCAGAACTCGCTGACCATCGCGCGCGCCTACATGCAGGAGCACGCGCAGTTCATCCGCGGCGACATCATCGGCATGGCCACCGACATCGCACGCGCCAGGCCGCTGTTCGACCAGGACCGCGCCAGCTTCCGCGAGCTGCTCACCACCAGCGCCGCGTCGCGCAACCTGCCGGGCGCGATGATCATCGACAAGAACACCAACCCGATCGTCTGGGCCGAGACCGGCGGGGTGCAACTGGCCTATTCGCCGCCGGCGCCCGAGTTCCTCAACAATGTCCGGGAGGAGGAGCCCGAGATCGCGGTCCTGCCGGAGTCGAACTACGTCGCCGCGGTGATCCGGCTGCGCGCATTCAACGACACCTTCCTCTACGTCGCGCGTCCGCTCGATCCGCAGGTCGTCGAGCAGCTCAAGCAGACCGAGCTGTCGGTCGCCGAATACGCCCAGGTCGAGGCGCGCCGCTTCGGCATCCAGATCGCCTTCGCGCTGATGTTCGCGGTGATCGCGCTGACCATCCTGATGGCCTCGGTGCTGATCGGGCTGAACTTCGCCAACTGGCTGGTGGCGCCGATCCGGCAATTGATGAATGCCGCCAACACCGTGTCGACCGGCGATCTCAACGTCCAGGTCCCGGTGCATCGCTCGGAGGGCGATCTCGCCCAGCTCGGCCAGACCTTCAACAAGATGACGCAGGAGCTGCGCACCCAGCGCGACGAGCTGGTCAGCGCCAGCGAATTGATCGACAGCCGGCGCCGCTTCATCGAGGCGGTGCTGTCGTCGGCCTCCGCCGGCATCATCGGCGTCGATGCCTCTGGCAGCGTCGGCATCCTCAACCGCTCGGCCGAGAAGCTGATCGGACATGCCGAGCAGGAGGTGCTCGATCATCCGCTCTCCGACGTGCTGCCCGAGCTCGACGACATGATGAAGACGGCGCGCGAGGGCAAGCAGCGGCTGGTGCAGGGCCAGATCACGATCCAGCGCGACGGCCACGAGCGCAATCTGTCGGTGCGCGTCACCGCCGAGCAGACCAACCAGGCGCGCGACAGCTACATCATCACGCTCGACGACATCACCGAGCTGGTGTCGGCGCAGCGCACCTCGGCCTGGGGCGACGTTGCGCGGCGCATCGCGCATGAGATCAAGAATCCGCTGACGCCAATTCAACTGTCCGCAGAGCGAATTCGCCGCAAATTCGGCAAGGTCATCACCGAGGACAAGGCGATATTTGAGCAATGTACCGAGACGATCGTGCGGCAGGTCGACGACATCAGGCGAATGGTCGACGAGTTCTCGCGGTTCGCGCGGATGCCGAAGCCGGTGATGGAAGGCGAGGACGTCGCCGACACCGTGCGGCAGGCCGTGTTCCTGATGAAGGTCGCGCATCCCGAGATCGACATCGAGACCGAGATCAAGCAGGACCCCTTGCGCGCGCAGTTCGATCGCCGCCTGATCTCGCAGGCGCTGACCAACATCATCAAGAACGCCACCGAGGCGATCGAGGTGGTGCCAGAGGCGGAGCTCGGCAAGGGCCGTATCGACGTGGTCGCCTCGCGCGAGGGCGAGGACGTGCTGATCGACGTCATCGACAATGGCATCGGCCTGCCGAAGGTGGCGCGGCAGCGGCTGCTCGAGCCCTATGTCACGACCCGCGCCAAGGGCACCGGCCTCGGGCTCGCGATCGTCGGCCGCGTGCTGGAAGACCATGGCGGCAAGCTCGAGCTGAAGGACGCGTCCGATTTCCGTCCCGGCCAGCGCGGCGCCTGGATGCGGCTGCGCTTTGCCGTCTCCGGCCAGGCCGCGAAGACGGGCGCGAAGGAGCAGGCGGCGGCGTCTGACAATGCGCAGAAGACCGAGGTTGGCGGCGAAACCGCTGACACGGTTCAAACGACCAATGATGAACCAAAAATCCAAGCCGCAACCGGCAGCTGACGAGACAGGCGTGACCCATGGCGAGTGATATTCTGATTGTCGACGATGAAGCCGATATCCGGGAGCTGGTCGCCGGCATCCTGGATGACGAAGGCTTCACGACGCGAACCGCGCGCGACAGCGATTCGGCGCTCGCGGAGATCACGAGCCGCCGTCCCAACCTGGTGTTCCTGGACATCTGGCTGCAGGGCTCCAAGCTCGACGGTCTGCAGCTCCTCGAGCAGATCAAGAAGGACCATCCCGACCTTCCGGTCGTGATGATCTCCGGCCACGGCAACATCGAAACGGCGGTCGCCGCGATCAAGCGCGGCGCCTATGACTTCATCGAGAAGCCGTTCAAGTCCGACCGGCTGATTCTGGTCGCGACGCGTGCGCTGGAGAATTCCCGGCTCAAGCGCGAGGTGCGCGAGCTCAAGCAGCTGGCGCCGACCGCGAGCAGCATGACCGGCCGCTCGCCATCGATGAACCAGTTGCGCCAGACCATCGAGCGCGCCGCCAAGGCCAACAGCCGCATCCTGATCGTCGGCCCTCCCGGCTCGGGCAAGGAGCTCGCCGCGCGTTCGCTGCACGCTCAGTCGCCGCGCTCCGAGGGCCCGTTCGTCGTCATCAACGCCGCCGCGATCACGCCGGAGCGGATGGAGGAGGAGCTGTTCGGCATCGAGCAGTCCAATGGCGAGCAGGCGCGCAAGACCGGCGCGCTCGAAGAGGCCCACGGCGGCACGCTGTTCGTCGACGAGATCGCCGACATGCCGCGCGAGACGCAGAACAAGATCCTGCGCGTGCTGGTCGACCAGACGTTCCAGCGCGCCGGCGGCACCACCAAGGTGCACGTCGACGTGCGCATCATCTCCTCGACCGCACGGAATCTCGAGGAGGAGATTGCCGCCGGGCGTTTCCGCGAGGACCTCTATCACCGTCTGTCGGTGGTTCCGATCCGGGTTCCGCCGCTGTCGGAGCGCCGCGAGGACATTCCGGAGCTGATCGACTATTTCATGGAGCAGATTTCGGCCACGACCGGCCTGCCGAAGCGGCAGATCGGCCAGGACGCCATGGCCGTGCTGCAGTCGCATGTGTGGCCCGGCAACGTCCGTCAGCTTCGCAACAACGTCGAGCGCGTCATGATTCTGGCCGCCGGCGGACCGGAGGTGATCATCACCGCCGACATGCTGCCGCCGGATGTGGGATCGATGGTGCCGGCGATGCCGACCAGCAACAATGGCGAGCACATCATGGGACTGCCGTTGCGCGAGGCACGCGAGGTGTTCGAGCGCGACTATCTCATCGCCCAGATCAGCCGCTTCTCCGGCAACATCTCGCGCACGGCCGAGTTCGTGGGCATGGAGCGGTCCGCCCTGCATCGCAAGCTGAAGGCGCTCGGCGTCGGCTGAGGCTCCAGCTCGGCCAAACTTGCCGACTGGACGAATTTACATTGGAAAATTCGTCCATTTCCGGAATTTTACGGATGAATCCGGTTCTTTTGGAACCGGCCTCCTTGCAAGCGGCTTGCCTAATATGCTCGCCTGTCTTCTAATCCGGCATCCCGTGGTCCCTCGAGGGGGATCTCAATGGACCATGGGCCACCTCGATGAATCCGGGGCCTGCGATCGGGTCATCGAAGGTTCAATAAGAAAAAGCACAAGACTGCGAGATAACAACAATGGCGGCCGACCGCGCACAAAACCTACAAGACACCTTTCTCAACCATGTCCGCAAGACCAAGACGCCGCTCACGATCTTCCTGGTCAATGGCGTGAAACTGCAGGGGATTGTCACATGGTTCGACAATTTCTGCCTGCTGCTCCGGCGCGACGGTCACTCGCAGCTCGTCTACAAGCATGCGATCTCCACCATCATGCCGGGCGCGCCGATCCAGTTGTTCGAGGGCGGCGAGGACGCGTCTGCGTGAGTGTGACCTGACGTGAGAGTGACCTGATTGGAACCCCGCGATCGCGAAGGGACCATCGGCCTGTCGAGGCCGGATGACAACAAGGGGACCGGGCTCGTCATCGTGGTCGGCCCCTACTTGCGAGCGCGCCGCGGCGACGATGGCGCGCAAGCAGGCCAATCCGACATGCGTGATTTCGAGGCACGGATCGACGAGGCGGCGGGCCTCGCGCGGGCCATCGACCTGACGGTGGCCGAGGCCATTCTCGCGCCGATCGGGCAAATCCGCCCTGCGACCTATCTCGGCAAGGGCAAGGTCGAAGAGATTGCCGGCGTGATCGCCGGCCATGGCGTCGAGCTGGTGGTGATGGATTGCGCGCTCTCGCCGATCCAGCAGCGAAACCTCGAGAAGGCCTGGAACACCAAGGTGCTCGACCGCACCGGCTTGATCCTGGAGATCTTCGGCCGCCGCGCCAAGACGAAGGAGGGCGCGCTGCAGGTCGAGCTCGCGCATCTCAACTATCAGCGCAGCCGTCTGGTGCGGTCCTGGACCCATCTCGAACGCCAGCGCGGCGGCTTCGGCTTCATGGGCGGTCCCGGCGAGACCCAGATCGAGGCCGACCGCCGCCTGATCGGCGACCGCATCACGCGGCTCGAGAACGAGTTGAAGAAGGTCCAGGCGACGCGGCGGCTGCATCGCGCCGGACGCCAGCGCGTGCCGTATCGCGTCGTGGCGCTGGTCGGCTACACCAATGCCGGCAAGTCGACGCTGTTCAATCGCCTGACGCGCGCCGACGTCCAGGCCGCCGATATGCTGTTCGCGACGCTTGATCCGACCTTGCGCGCGATCACGCTGCCGCATGGCGGCAAGGCGATGCTGTCGGACACCGTGGGCTTCATCTCCAACCTGCCGACGCAGCTCGTCGCCGCCTTCCGCGCCACGCTCGAGGAGGTGCTGGAGGCCGACGTGATCCTGCACGTCCGCGACATGTCGCACGAGGATGCCGAGGCGCAGCAGCACGATGTCGAGCTGGTGCTCAGCCAGCTCGGCATCGATCCCGAGGCCACCGACACCATCATCGAGGTCTGGAACAAGATCGACCGTCTCGACCAGGCAGCGCGCGAGAACCTCGCCAACATCGCCGGGCGTCGGCCGCCGGAGCGGCCATGCCTGCTGGTCTCGGCCCAGACCGGGGACGGCGTCGACGCGCTCCTGCAGACGATCGAGGACCGTCTCGCGGCGGCGCGGACCACGCTCGATCTCACCATCGACGCTGCCGACGGCGCCGGCATCTCCTGGCTGCATCGCAACGCCGAGGTGCTGGCCAAGGAGCTGAACGAAGGCCGCTACGACATGACCGTGCGCGTCGACGCCACCAAGCGCGACATCGTGGTCGAGCGCTATCACGGCGTGCCGCGGGTGGCGTGAAACAGTAAAGGTACCCGACCACTATCGATTGCCCCGCGGTCGAGCGGCAATCATCCAAATCAGCTGATTTGAGCGCTTATTCTCTATATTCTTTGAGCGTCTCCGGCGGTCGCCTAGTAAGCCACATCAGCATCATCGCGCAGCAGAATCAAACGGATGCAGCCGATTGAACAGCTCTCACAGCCATCTCCGCTCATAGACGCAGATGACTTTACACATAGAAAACTTACAACTAAAACGTGTTAATTCTCAATATTGCCTTGTATCAAGAGCTACCAACAGCCACGCCGTTCAGAAGCGCCTTTCGTCTAAATCAGATTATTTGTCGAGCGACATGCGGGTTGCGCGTATGGCCTCAAGAGAAAAAATCCGACAGAGTGTCCGAACCTCGATCTTTATGAGATCGATTGGCCGCTGTGAGTACGGGGCTTGTGGGGAAATCGCAGCAAGATGGTCCAATGGGCACATCGAGATGATCGGCGAGCTCTGTCACATCCTGCCGGTGAATGAGGGTAGTCGATCCGAATTCAAGGCGTCGTTTCCGCACGTCGATCTCGATTCTGAGAACAACTTGATGCTGCTTTGCCGAAAGCACCATCACCTGATCGATCAAGAGAAGCCGAGCGAATACCCGCCCGCGATTCTTTTCCAGATGGTCGTTAACAAGGCTCGTCACGTCGCCAGATTCGTGGACGACTTGTTTCAGAGTAGTCCATTTAGGTTCGACCACCACGAGTTGGCGCAAGATGTCAGGGTCGGTCGAATATATGACCTGATGAATGAGGCGATCCTGAGTGGACCAAAAGAGGGGGGCAGTCTTCTCCGGCAGGCAGAGCGTGTCCTTGGCGACATTGCGCTCAATCCCTTGGTTGAAACTGCCGTGCAATGGGTGGAGCTGGCGCGACTTGAGCTCAAAACTACGTCGTTGGAGAACGACTATTCCTCGTCTCGATGGGAGAAGGGGCTGCAGGCGAGCATCGCTATACTGAAAACGATAGTGGACCCGCGAAAAGTGCCCGTCGCGGTTTCGCTTATGCTGCTTTTCTTAAGGGATGAATACGGTGTATTCGATGCACAGAAAAAGCTAACGCTGGCGAAGTCGCTGAACGACAAGCTCGATTCCGTCAGTAGTTCAGCTGACGATCGTGACGCGTTGGCTTATAGTTTAATTGTAAAGTCATCCGTGGTCAGGTGGCGAGGTCGCTTGCAGCGACTTCAATCACACCAAGAACGCTCGTTCAGCGAAGCTGAACGCTGCGCGAAACGCAGCCTTTCTCTCGTTAGATCCTCGTCGGCGTTGCTGCAGTCTTTGCTCGTGGAATACTCGAAAGCAAGATTGCTCCCCCTGAGGTCGGTCGCGGAGTACGATGAACGAATAGCCGCTATAGGCCAAACCTTAGAGAGCCCCGAGCTTTTAGAGTACGGCGCGGCTGCGAAATATCGTCCAATCTTCTATCGACAAACATTTCAATATACCAAGTCGATAGACGCATTTTGGACGGGCATCGATTTCGGATTTCGTCCTGCGTTGAGCCGTGTGGCACACGTCATAGGCGAGGCTTCGACTGCTGCATATTCGCAAGATCGAAGCAGAGGATTGACCATTGTGAATGATGCACTCTCGTTTCTTTCGGAGGCATTGCGTCAGGGCTTCGATCATGCCCACAATTTCAAGGCTTGGATTGCTTGCAGGTCCATTGTGGATGAAAAGTGGTTCGATATTAATCTGTTATCCAAGTTTGAGACGGATCTCGAAGCTCCGAACCAACTCGCGAACATCTTGACGGATGCGCGGCGGCGCTTTTTTGGACAAGACGCATTCGGCCACGACGTGCTCTTCGGTGTCGATGAAGCAGAGTTCTGGACGATGCTAGGCACCTTAACTGCTCGTTGTAGATCTGATCTGGATCTCGCAATGCGGTTTTTCGAACGCGCCAGTCGCTATGGAGGGCATAGGTTTCCGATACATGCTGCACGTGTGCGGGCCTGCTTGCATGTGAAGCGTCTGGAGGAAGCACGTGCGCACCTGCTTAGAGCCCGGAGCGTGGCAAGCGCGCGATATGGGAGCGCAATCGCTGATCTAGAAGCGTCCCTAGCCAGATTGGAAGATTCACCTGGTCTGTCTCGAAGCTCCGCATGATGCGTTTTATACCTCGTGTCCAAGTTGCTTTCTCCGTGTCGGTCCACAGCTGTCGACGCCTTCAGGCAAGACCACGTCTAGAGTGCCCCCGTTTGCAGGGGCGAGTTCGATGTAGGCATGGAGGTGTTGTAGATCGTCGTTGGCACCGCTCGACTGTCACGAAGCGTGGTCTCGATCTCGTTGGGCTTCTCGCCAATCTTCACAGGTACCGCGCAGTATGAGCGGTACGCGCTGATAGCGTCAAATGTGATATCGTGGTGGAGTGAATCGTTGTTTGCTGCCGTGGGTAGGCCGCACTGGTCGTCTACATCTCTGCACAACTGACCGTCGCGCCGGATCAGACCGCCATTTGGCGCGCTCGATCGAACTAAAGGGGCGTGATGTCGACGTGCAGCACTGCGGCGCGACCGCCATCGACGGCTGCGACGCAGCGTTCGATGGCTGCATCGAGCGCCTCGGGATCGTCGACCCGCTCGCCATGGGCGCCGAATGCGCAGGCGATGTCGGCGAGACGACGCTGCTCATCCTGACGGCCGGTGCAGAGCCGGGAAAGAAATGAGTCGGTCTGCTGTGCCGCGCCGTCCGGATAGACGCGCTGAACCGATGCCTTCACCGCCTGCCAGCCGTTGTTGTCGAGGATCACGGTCAGGATCGGAAGCTGATATTGCTGCGCTACGGCGTAGACGGAATCCGGCGCGGCGAAATGATAGGCGCCGTCGCCGACGATCTGCACCACGCGCGCTGAGGGATTGGCGAGCTTGAGTCCGAGCGCCATGCCGCCGCTGAAGCCGAGGCCGCCGCCGGCCAGGCCCACATAGGTCATCGGCCTGGTGCGACGAAGCTGCTGTTGCAGGACCGGCGCGTTGCGGACCGCCTCGTTGACGACGATGTCGTCCTCCGCCAGTTGCGCCTGCAGCCGCGCGAACAGATAGGAAGGGTTGATCGCGCCGATCCGGCCCTTCTGGGCCGCCGCAGACGTGCGTTTCGCCTGTGCCGCCTCCCGGGCGGGCTGCCAGCTCGCGATCCGGTCGCGCACTCTCCTCAGATACGCATCGTCGGCACGGGCGACGACGAGCTCGAGGACCTGCCGAAGAATGACGGCCGAATCGCCCTGAATGCGGAGGTCGGTGGCAAATCCCCACATCGGGATGTCCGCCTTCAGGGCGTCGATGTCGATCTGGATCCAGCGCAGCCGATCGGCCGCCTTCAGCATCTGCGGAATGAAGGGGACGTCGATGTCGATGAGCAGTCCGAGATCGGCGCCAGCAATAAGCGCGGCGGGGTCGGCGCCCGCAAAGCAAGGGGAGTCCTGGCAGATGTTCATCGTGGTGGGATTGAACTCGGCGACCCGGATTCCGCAGAACAGCGCCAGTCGCTCCAGCACAGAGACGGCCTCGGCGCTGCGTCCGAGGTATGCGGTCACTGCGATCGGATTGTCCGCCTTCATCAGCGCGTCCGCGATCGCCTGCGCGCGTTCCGGCTCGATGCCTCCCGCTTTGACGCTGCCATAGCGCGCGGCCGGGTAGGCCGGCATCGCCTGTTCGTCCCAGGTCTCGGCAAGGGTTTCTCGCGGCAGCATCATGTAGACCGGGCCGGGCGGATCGCTGTGCATGAACGCGGCAGCGCGGGCCACCGCCTCCTTGACGACGACGCCCGACGGCAGGGTGTATTCCCATTTGACATAGGGCCGCACGACGCTGCCCTGATCGAAGCTCTCCTGCACGAAGTGGACGTAGGTGTCACGTCCTCCCGGCAGCTCGCCATGCAGCGCGAACGGAGCCCGCCCAGCGAACAGCAGCACCGGCAGCCGGTAGCGAAAGGCGTTCTGAATGGCCATGCACGCGTTCGCCGTGCCGGCATCGACGTGGACGAACACGGCCTGGCCGCGGCCGGTCGCGCTCGCATAGCCCATCGCCATGTGCACCGCGACCACCTCGTGGGGGCACAGGATCACCTCGGGGTGTCGTCGACCTTCGCTGTCCCAGCGTGCAAGTTCCTCGATCAGCGAGACATGATCGGTGCCGAGATTGGCAAAGATGTAGTCGATGCCGCTCTCGACGAGCGCCTCGAGGAAGTAGTGCGCGGTGGTGTGGCGTGTCATGGCGCGGTGGCGAGGATCAGGCGACGACGGCATTGTCACGGCGCACGGCCTCAGCCTGGGTTGTGAGGCCGCGCAGGCGGTCCAACAGGTCGTCGGGCTCCTGAGGTGCGGCCGCGCCGCGCCAGGCGATGTGCGAATCCGGTCGCACCACGAGCAGGCTGTCAGCGAAGTCGTAGCCGCCCTTGGCCCGGTCGACGTCGACGAGCGTCAAGGGAACGCCCTGGCGGGCTGCGGCCTCGACCAGCGCCTCGGCATTGATGGTTGAATCGAACCGGACCAGCGTATAGGCCGGGCCGAGCGCGTCGAGCAGCGAGCGGCCATCGGCGAGCCACACATGCGGGGCGCGTGCGCCCGGCACGGTCGACGCGGTGAAATGGCCCATGCCGTAGGGCGGCGGCGTCTCGCCATCGTACGAAATGGCCGGTGACCGGTCGTAGTAGTAGCCGAAGTTCAGGCCGGAGCAGCAATATTGCTGCACGTTGAGGTCGTAGGCGGCCTGTCCCACCTTGCGGCGCGCCTCATCGCCCACGGGGCCGTCCATTTCGACTTCGGCAGGCACGCTGCGTCGCTGGCTCATCACGGCGAGCGCATGGTTCATCGCGAAGTGCGACACCTGCTCGGTGATCGGCTGCCGCTCCGCCTCATAGGCGTCCAGCAGGGCAGGGGCAGCCCAGCCGTGCAGCACGCCGGCGAGCATCCAGCACAGGTCGACCGCATCGGCGATCCCGGCATTCATGCCGTAGCCCGCATAGGGAATCCACAGATGCGCCGCATCGCCACAGATGAAGGCACGGCGATCGCGAAAGCGATCCGCCACCAGGCGGCGTCCGATCCAGTCCTCCTTGCTGATGACCTCGTACTCGAAGCGGTCGTCGACACCGAGAATGGTGCGCAACGCCCAATCGCGATCGACACTGTCGAATTCGACTTCCTCGGCCGCGAGGTGGTTGTGGATCAGCCAGTTGTCGCGGCCGTCGATGGAGACGGTGGTGCCGCAGCGCCGCGGGTTGAGCGACATCGTCATCCAGGCCGGCTTCTGGGTGATCAGGTCCTTCAGCGCGGGGGCATGGATGTAGGTCGACTGCACCCGCTGCACGACATCGGTGCCGCTGAGCCGCGCGCCGATCAGCTTGCGCACCGCGGAGCGGCCACCGTCGCAGCCAATCAGATAATCGGCCGAAATGGTGATGTCTCGGCCGGCGTCGAGATCGCGTGCCCGCGCGATCACGCCGTTTTCATCCTGGTCGAACCGATCGACCTCGACGCGGTTCAGGATCGTGATGCCGCGTTGCGCCTCGGCGCAAGCGAACAGGATGGGCTCGAGATAGATCTGGTTGATGCGATGGGGCGGCTCGGGCGTCGGCCAATCGGTGTCGGGTCCACCGGTCGCCGTATAGCGGTCCTTGCGGGACGGAATCGGGATGCGCGTCAGCTCGCGGCCGACGACCGTGGTGCGATAGGCGCAGTCGTTGGAAAAGTCGGCCGGCAGGCCGCCTTCGCGCACTTGTCGGACGATGCCAAGGCGGCGGAACACCTCCATCGAGCGCGCGGAGACGTGGTTGCATTTTACGTTGGGCGGCTCTCCGGCGCGCCTGATCTCCGCGACCACGACCTCGATGCCGCGCGAGGCGAGATCCATGGCGGCGGTCAGTCCGACCGGACCGGCGCCCACGATGAGCACCTGGGTTTGAATCGTCTTCATGTCAGTTCTCTTCTGCTCTGAACCTAGGCACGCTCGGCTGTCGAAAGCGCATCCCGCTGCGTGCCGTCGGCGGTCGGAAGACTGCCGCGCATGCCGAGGACGGCAAGGCCAAGGATCACCAGTGCCGAGAACAGTTGCGGCACCGCGCTGGCCTGAAACAGCGAGGACACGTCCCATTTCGCTGCGAGCATCAACCCGCCGATCGTGACGCCGAGGATCGAGCCGAAGCGGCCGATGCCCAGTGCCCAGCCGATGCCGGTGCCGCGGATGTAGGTCGGATAGATGCGCGCCGCGTAGGCGTTGCAGCCGATCTGTCCGCCGATCACCGCGACGCCGGCAATGAAGACGGCCGGCACGAGAATCGGCAACGAGGCTCCCGCGATACCGATGGTGATGATCGAGAGGAAGCCGGCAACGTAGGTCGCGAACAGGACGCGATCGAAGCCGAACTTTTCGATCAGCAGGCCGAGCCCGACGGTGCCAAGCATGCCGCCGAGCTGGAAGGCGATGCCGACGGCGATCGCCGCCTGGACGTCAAGCCCGACACCATGTGTGAGCGTCGGCAGCCAGCTGTTGAGGAAATAGATGTCCATCATGTTCATGAAGAACATCACCCACAGCAGCAGGGTCGGGAGCAGGCGCCGCTTGGTGAACAACTGCGGCAGCAGGAAGCCCTTGCCGCTCTCCTCGATGATCGTAAAGCGCGCGTCGGCGGGGAGGCGGTCCGACGGATCGATCCGGCTCAGCAGCGCGCGCACGCGAACATTCTTGTTGTGGTCGAGAGCCAGCAGCGAGAGCGATTCCGGCAGCCAGATAATGAGAACCGGACAGAGGATGAGCGGCAGAATGCCGCCGATGAGAAAGATGATCTGCCAGCCATAGGCGGTGATGAGCTTCGCCGCGACCGCTCCGCCGATCGCCGATCCGAGCGACACCGTCATGAACATCAGCATGATCAACAGGGTCCTGCGACGCTGCGGCGAATATTCGCCGGTCAGAGCGATCGTGTTGGGCAGGACGCCGCCGAGCCCGAGGCCGGTGAGGAACCGAATGATGACGAGGTCGGATACGCTGGTGGCCTGGGTGGTCGCCAGCGATCCAAGCGCGAACACGAGAACCCCGGCGACGACGAGCCATTTGCGCCCGAGATAGTCGGCCAGCGCGCCGAACACCAGCGAGCCGATCATCACGCCGAACAGGGACGCACCGAACACGGGCCCCAACGCGCCCGGCGCCAGATGCAGGTCCTTGCTGAGGGCAGGGGCGACGAAGCCGAGCGCCTGGGCATCGAAGCCGTCGAGCCCGACGACCAGCGCGCACAGGCAGATCACCCTGATCTGGAAGCCCGACAGCGGCCGATCGTCGACGTAGCGCGTGAGATTGATCGCTTGCGTCAAATGTCCCTCCCCATGTGCTTGTTGTTGCCTGGCGCGCTTCGCAGCAGCCGCCGGCTGTTTGCAAATATGTTGCATGATCAAACTCTTTCGATTAGCCACAAAATTCTCATTCATTCATGAGGAAAGCTAATGCCCCCGACCTTGCGGCAATTGGAGGCCCTGGTCCTGGTGTATCGGCTCGGCAGCATCACCAGGGCGGCCGCCGAGCTGCGCGTCACGCAGTCGGCGATCAGCCTGCTGATCCGGCAGATCGAGGAGAACTTTCAGCTCAAGCTGTTCGATCGCACGACGCGGGCGCTGCACCCGACGGCGGCCTGCCGTGAGGCGATCACCGCCGCGGAACGCATCCTGGCGGGGACGCAGGGGCTGTCGCAGCGGATGCGCGACCTTGCCGAGATCAAGG
Source organism: Bradyrhizobium sp. SZCCHNRI2009 (assembly GCF_032485115.1). Classification (NCBI taxonomy): domain Bacteria; kingdom Pseudomonadati; phylum Pseudomonadota; class Alphaproteobacteria; order Hyphomicrobiales; family Nitrobacteraceae; genus Bradyrhizobium; species Bradyrhizobium sp. SZCCHNRI2009. The sequence goes on along the minus strand of NZ_JAUEUH010000014.1, from coordinate 87,744 downwards.
CCGGCCGAATTTCCATCGCGGTCTCAGCGGGCGTCGCGTCGGCGCTGCTTCCACGCGTGTTTGCGACGTTTCGATCGCGCCATCCCGAGGTGAGGATCGATCTGCGCGATGTCGCGCCCGACGAACTCCTCGCGATCGTGATGGCCGGGCATGCGGAGTTCGGCCTCGGCAGCGTCGAGGACGACGGCGTGCCGGAGGTCAGGATCGATACACTGATGCAAAGTCCGCTCTCGGCCATCGGCATCAAGGACGGTCGGTTCGAGAAGCACCGCCGTCTGACCTGGGACGGCATCATGGGCTCCGATCTGATCACGATGCGTCACGGCACGCGCATCCGCCGTCAGATCGACGAAGCGCTGGCGCAGACGGGGCGGGCGCTGAAGCCGGCGTGGGAGGTGTCGCTGATCACGACCGCGCTGGCGCTCACGGCGGAGGGCGCCGGCATCAGCATCCTGCCCGCGCACATGCTGCCGAAGGCACAATTTCCGACGCTTGCCGCGATCCCGCTGTCGCAGCCGACGATCCATCGGCATGTCTCGCTGCTGAGCCGCGCCGACTTTGGATTGTCGCCGGCCGCGCAGCGCTTCGTCGAGATCGCAAAGGCCGTGCTGTCGCGCAAGGGCGGCTGATCACGGCTTCGGAGACGGGGACGCTACTTCTCCAGTCGCTTCGCCTCGTTCCACAATTCGTCCATCTCGTCGAGCGACGCTTGTTCGAGCGTGCGGCCCTTGGCCGTCAGCGCCTGTTCGATGTGCGCGAAACGGCGCTCGAACTTGGCGTTGGTGCCGCGCAATGCGGTCTCCGGATCCACCTCGGCATGGCGGGCAAGATTGACCAGCGCGAACAGGAGGTCGCCGGTCTCCTCGGTCAGCTCGGTCGCATCCTTGTTGTCGAGCGCGGCCTCGATCTCGTCGGCTTCCTCGCGGATCTTCTGCAACACCGCGCGCGGATCGTTCCAGTCGAAGCCGACGGTCGCGGCCTTGCGCTGCAGCTCCATCGCGCGGACCAGGGCAGGCTGTCCGGCCTTGACGCCCGACAGCAGCGAGGACTTGCCCGTCTGCGCCTCGGGCGGCCGCCGCGCGGCGCGCTCGGCCTTCTCCTCGGCCTTGATGCGGTCCCATGTGCCTTTGGTCGGCTGGGTGACGTTGCCGTCCTTGTCCGGGAACACATGCGGATGGCGGCGGATCATCTTCGTCGTGATGCTCTCGACGACGTCGCCGAATGCAAATGCGCCTTGTTCTTCGGCGATGCGGGCGTGATAGACCACCTGCAGCAGGAGATCGCCGAGCTCCTCGCGCAGATCGTCGAGATCGTCGCGCGTAATCGCGTCGGCCACCTCATAGGCTTCCTCGATGGTGTAGGGCGCGATGGTCCGGAACGTCTGCTCGATATCCCACGGGCAGCCGGTGACCGGCGTGCGCAGCGCCGCCATGATCTCGATCAGGCGTGAGATGTCGCGGGAGGGGATCATGGGCAGGTCCTGACAGCATCGTTCGATCGTGTCCTGTATGCCCCAAGCCGCGCGCGGCTCCCAGCAAAAAGGTCGATTACGCGGGATCGCTCCGCGGGTTGGCCCGACCCGTCGATGATGCTAAGCGGGGGGCCATGAGTGAGCAGGACACGACAGCCCTGGTGCTGTTCTCGGGCGGGCAGGATTCCACGACGTGCCTGGCCTGGGCGCTCGACCGCTTCGCGCGCGTCGAGACGATCGGATTCGCCTACGGCCAGCGCCATGCGATCGAGCTCGCCTGCCGCGACCGGCTGGTCGAGGGCATCGCGCGCCTGCGTCCCGACTGGGCGGCCAAGCTCGGTGACAGCCACACGCTGGACATTCCAACGCTGGCTGCGATCTCCGAGACGGCGCTGACGCGCGACGTCGCGATCGAGATGGGCGCTGACGGCCTGCCCAACACCTTCGTGCCGGGCCGCAATCTGGTGTTCCTGACCTTTGCGGCGGCGCTCGCCTATCGCCGCGGCATCCGCCACATCGTCGGCGGCATGTGCGAGACGGACTATTCGGGCTATCCTGACTGCCGCGACGAAACCATCAAGGCGCTGCAGAGCGCGCTGAGCCTGGGCATGGCGCGCGCGTTCGAGCTGCACACGCCGCTGATGTGGCTGTCGAAGGCCGCGACCTGGCAGTTGGCGCATGATCTCGGCGGCACCGGGCTCGTGGACCTGATCCGCGACCGGTCGCACACCTGTTATCTCGGCGAGCGCGGCGCACGGCACGATTGGGGGCATGGCTGCGGACAGTGTCCCGCCTGCGAGCTGCGCGCCAAAGGATGGCGCGAATACATCGCGGCGGGCGGGCCATCCTGAATCGGAAGCGGGGCCTTCGGGCCCCGCGGAGAGTTGCGCGACAGGCGAGCGCTCAGGCGGCTTCGTTGTCCGACGGCTCACGCTGGCTGACGATGACGAGATCCGCATCGGCGAGGTCGTGGCCGTCATCGGCCTCACTGGCTGCGGCGGAGGCCGCCTGCGCGACGAGGCGCGCGGTGATGTCGTGATTGGCGTCCTTGCCGCTCTTCTCCCAGGCAGGCGCGTTCAGCACCACGATGTCGTCGTCGTGGGCGGCACCGTCGTGATCGGCGGGCACGATCGACGGCGACTTCACCGGCTTGTCGACGATACGCAGGGTCGGGGCCTCGGCTTCGACCGGCTCCGCTGCGGCCGGTTCGTCCTCGGCCATTTCTGCCTGCTCCGGCGCCGGGTCGACGGCCTCTTCGGCGGGAGCATCCGTGTCGGCGCTCGCAGCGCTGGCCACCGCCTCGGCGGCTTCGGCAGGCTGTTCGGCGGCCGCGGCAAGGCTCTCCGTGGCCGCCGCATCATCATGCGGCGCGAGGCCGAGATGCTGCGAGATCTCCTTGATCACGCGGTCGATCGCCACCAGCACGCGATATTCCGGGATCGAGGCCATGTGCTGCTCGAACCGGTTGCGCGCATATTGCAGCGAGTCGATCACGTCGGTGGCGATGGAGGAGCCCGACGCTTCGGTGCCGTGCAGGGCTCCGGCGGCCTTCTCGGTCGAGCTCTCGATCAGCAGGAAGGCCTCGTATTGCGGAATCGATTTGAGCTTCTCGTGATAGTCCTGACGCACGCCGGCGAGCGTGTCGACGATGGTGGCGAACTCTGGCGCGGGCATTTGCAACGTCCCCTCAACTTCGGCAAAGAAGATGCGGGACGCTACGGACGCACTGATGAATGTTCAATTTCGAACGAATACGGCTGTTCGCGGCATGAATAGCCGGCCGTTAAGACCGCACCATCAAAAGCAGGATCGCCCGCTCACCGGGCATTAAGCATCCTCGGGAAGCCTGCGAAACGCTCAGCCGGCAAAATCCTCGGGCCGGAGCTCGATGGGCTTGCCATGTGGGGTGCGATCGGCCGCGTGATCCCAGGCGTCGCGGTAGCGCGCGAGCGCATCGGCGGAGGTGACGCCCTTCTCGGCGACCAGACGTTCGAGCGTCGCCAGCCAGTGTCGATAATACGTATCGCCGCAATCGGCGTCGCCGGCCGCTTGCGCGCGTGAAATCTCCTGGGCGAGCGCGGCGGCCCATTCGGGCCAGGTGAACAGCCCGTGGGCGTGCAGCGTGACGGCCATCGCGAAGGCGTGCGCTTCCCACGGCTCGCGAAACACGGGCCCGCTGTCATCGACGGGAATGCCGGGCAGGGCGCGCGTCGCCGCGACCGCCGCCTCACGGTCCGGTTTCATCGGGCTGGCTCCAGATAGGGCTCGAAAGCGTCGACCGTAACCTCCAGCAGCGGATCGGGCGCATCGGCCCACAGCTCGGCACCGCTGAACGCCACCGTGTAGAGCCATTGCGGATCTTCGCCGCCGCCATGGGCGTTGCTGTCCGGAAACACGTGCATGCCTCTGACCGCCGCGACGCGGCCGAGATGGCCCCGCACGTAGCGCGGCAGCCGCGTGTGCGTCGACGGATGGATGTCCTTGGCCCGTACACTGTCGCCGACGGCGAACAGCGCCGGCTGCGTCGCCACGCGTGCGGTCGGGCCACCGCGACGCAGTGTCAGCGCGACGGCATCTGCAGTGAGGATCTTGGCGACGGGCTTGGCCGGATGCAGCACCTTGCCGGCGGCGATCTCATCGGCGTCGACCAGATGCCGCTCCTGCATCAGCCGTTCCAGGCCCGCGAGCCAGATCTGGTAGTAGCTCATGCCGAGGTAGTCGTCCGGCGGACGGTTCTCGCGCGCGAACCGCGACATGTCGATGTTCCAGCCGCCGGGGGTCGCCATCGCCAGCGTCATGGCGAACGCACGGCGCTCCCATTCGGCGTGAAACACCGGCTCGTTCGGCTCGGGGCGGACCGGACCGAAGCCGGCGACGCCGCCCATGTCATGCGCACCATCCATCAGCGGCCGACCTCGTGCGGTTGCTTCGGCAGGCCGGTGCCGATCATGCTGTCGCGCGTGACGAGCTCGGCGAGCCGCTCCGCGCTCCAGCCGTCGGTCCCCGCGGGACGCATCGGCAGCACGAAATAGCGGACCTCGGCCGTCGAATCCCACACCCGGATCTTCGTTGTCGGCGGCAAGTCGAAGCCGAAATCCTTCAAGACGCCGCGCGGATCCTTCACCGCCTTGGCGCGATAGGGCGCCGACTTGTACCAGACCGGCGGCAGGCCGAGCACGGGCCACGGATAGCAGGAGCACAGCGTGCACACGACCATGTTGTGCAGATCCGGCGTGTTCTTGACCGCCACGATGTGCTCGCCCTGGCGGCCGGCATAGCCGAGCTCGCCGATCGCCGGCGTGGCGTCGGCAAGAAGGCGTGCCCGATAAGCCGGATCGGTCCAGGCCCGCGCCACGACCTGGGCGCCGTTGCGGGGACCGACCTTGCTCTCATAGGTCTCGATGAGCACGTCGAGCGCAGCGGGATCGATATATCCCTTCTCGGTCAGGATGCTTTCGAGCGCGCGGACCCGCAGATCGGTCTCGGACAGGTCCGAGTGATCGTGCGGATGGTCGTGATGGTGGTCGTGATGGTGGTCGTGATCCGTCATGGCACAACCATAGGCGTAATCCGGCACCGCTGTCGAGCCGAGGACGTTACAAACCGACGGTGCGAGCAGTCGCGTTTCAACGCCGCCGCAGCCGTGCGGCGGTCACAATGCCGAGCGCGGCGCCGTCGGTCATTGACGCGCCGATTCCGGACGCAGATGTGATCGAGGCCGCTCCCTTGCCGCCACCTCGGGCTGTTCAAATCGGAGCGCAGATATGGTTCGTAATGCTTTCGCCGTCCCGATCGGGCACGATAGCAACAGAGGTTTGAGGTTCATCAATGCCGAACGACGTCTCCCGCCGTGATCTTGCAAAGCTGGCCGGGCTGGCCGCCCTCGGGGCGGCCAATGGCCCGGCGCAAGCGGAGGAGGGCGCGGTGAAGGAGGATGCCGGGCGGCGGTTTCCCGCCGATTTCGTGTGGGGGACGGCGACGTCGTCGTACCAGATCGAGGGCGGGGCCACGGCCGATGGCCGTGGGCCGTCGATCTGGGACGTGTTCACGCATTTGCAGGGCAACATCGAGGACGGCAGCACCGGCGACGTCGCCTGCGATCACTACAACCGCTACAAGGACGACGTGCGGCTGATCAAGGAGCTCGGCTGCCGGGCCTATCGGTTCTCGATCGCCTGGCCCCGGCTGTTTCCCGACGGGGGGCTGACTCCCAATCCGAAGGGCCTCGACTTCTACAACCGCCTCGTCGACGAGCTCCTGGCCAACGGCATCACGCCGTACGCAACGCTGTATCATTGGGATCTGCCGCAGGCGCTGCAGGACCGGGTCGGCGGCTGGCTCTCGGTCGACACGGCCAGGGCCTTTGCGCACTATGCGGGCTACGTCGCCGAGCATCTCGGCGACCGTGTGAAGACCATCTTCACCATCAACGAATGCGGCCGCTTCGTTCCGTTCGGCTATGGCCTCGGCGTCGACGCGCCCGGGCTGAAGCTGCCGCAGCAGCAGGTCAACCAGGCGCGCCATCACGTGGCGCTGGCGCACGGTCTCGCCGTCCAGGCCATCCGCTCCGGCGGACGCGCCGGCATGCGCGTCGGCATGGCCGAGAACATCACGGCCTGCCTGCCGGCGATCGACACGCCGGAGAACATCCGCGCCGCCGAGATCGCGACGCGCGAATTGAATGCCGGCTTCCTCAACGTCATCCTCGAGGGGCGCTACACGGAGGGTTTCCTGGCGTGGTCCGGCAAGGATGCGCCGAAATTCACCGCCGACGAACTGAAGATCATTTCGGCGCCGGTCGATTTCGTCGGCCTCAACATCTACGCGCCGCAAGCCTATGTCGTCGCGTCGGACCGCGCGGCCGGATTCGACGTGCTGCCGATGCCGTCCTCGTTCCCGCACATGAGCTCACCCTGGCTGCTGGTCGGTCCGGAGACGGCCTATTGGGTGCCGAAGCTCGCCGCCAAGATCTGGAATCTCCAGACCATCTACATCACCGAGAACGGCACCTCCTCGGACGACAAGCTGACCGCCGATGGCAAGGTCCACGACCTCGACCGCGTGATGTATCTGCGCAACTATCTCGCCCAGCTGCAGCGCGCAACGTCCGAGGGCGTGCCCGTGAAGGGCTACTTCCTGTGGAGCCTGCTGGACAATTTCGAGTGGGTGTTCGGCTACAAGCAGCGCTTCGGCATCTATCACGTCGACTTCGACACCCAGGTGCGCACGCCCAAGCTCAGCGCGTCGTACTACCATCACGTGATCAGCCGCAACGCCGTGAGCGCGTGAAGCGCCGCGACGCCACCCGGGGTCCCGCCGGGCGCGGTCCGCGCCATTCAGGCGGCCGATGTGCCGTCGGCATCCGACGCATTGAGTGTCGGCGCGCCGGCCTTCACGTCGCGATTGCAAATCCATGATGCGGAAAGCACACCTCGTGCGACTCTTTTTGCGCGCATGCCGTTTTCGTGGCGAAAGCTGGCTGCAGATGACGTAAACCGGCAATCTGCCGGCCCCTCAAGCGAGTTTTCCAGCATGCAAGTTTCCGTTGTTTGTCCGCCAGCCGTCCGCGCGGGCGTTCTGTTCTGCGTCCTCGGAGTGATCGCTGGCTCCAGCGCCTGGGCCCAGGGAGCCGCGAACGATGCGGCCAAGCCCGCCACGGAGCAGTCTGCCGCGCCGACGGCCGAAAAGCCCGCAGAGTCCGAGCCGAAACCCGCGGTTGCTGAAACCAGGCCCGCCGAGCAGCCCTCGGATGCCGCCGGCAAGCCTGCGGCCGAGCCCGAGAAGACGGCCGAGAAGCCCGGCGAGCCAGCCGCTGCGGACACCAAGCCCGTTCAGGCCACAGACAGCGCGAGCCAGCAGCGGGTGGACAAAGTATCAACCGAAAAAGCCGCGACGGATGCTGCGGCCGAGAGCAAGCCAGCCGAGGCCAAATCCGAGACCAAGGTCGAACCGAACTCCGGCGCCGACGTCGGCCAGAAGCCGGCCGTGACCGAGTCGAAACCGGCAGAGCCCGCTCCGGCCGTTCAGCCCGCCGCCGTCGCCAAGGACGCGCCCGCGCCGGAGAAAGCCGAAGAGAAGGCTGCGGAGAGCAAGCCCGCAGCCGCTGCGCCCGCCGAAAAGCCGGCTGCCGCCGCCGAGGTGAAGCCCGCGGTTGCGCCGGCCGAGCCCAAGACATCCGCGCCGCCGGCCGCAGCTTCTTCCGCGGCCACGCCGGGGAAGGCGGCTGCGAAGCAGGACACCGCGTCCCCGTCGGCCAAGCCCGGACGGCACGGCCACGCGCATGCCCAACATGCCGAGGACGACGCCAAGCCCGCCAAGCGCGAGCAACGCGTCCGCAAGCCCAAGAGCGAACAGAAGAGCGAAATGAAGCGGGAGGCGAAGAGGCGGGGTGTGAACTGCAAGAGCTTCCGCACCTATGACGCGGAGAAGGGCATCTACCGCGGCTACGACGGGCGCGTTCACACCTGCTCGTAACGGACCGATAAGGGGCCGATCGGCAAGCGCGCGGATCGGCGGCGGCCAAGACCGCCACCGGTGAGCACGGCCGATCACACCATCAACGCGGCATCGGCGGCTGAATGCCCGAGGTGTTGCGGGTAAAGAGTGTCCCGAACGTCGAGCCCTGCGGCTGCGCCGGCTGCGGCCGGGCCATTCCCGTGGTGGTCCGCTGCTGCGGCGTCACGATGATCTGCTGGGGCGGGCCTGGGGGGACCGTGCCGCGTGCCTGCACCGACTGGTTGGACATTCGTGACACCAGACGCATCAGCTGATCCTGGCCGGCTTGTAGCTGCTCGATGGCGCGGGTGTGATCGCGGCTGGCCTGATCCTGCGTCGACTTGATCTGTTCGATGCCCTGCTGCAGATCGGCGATGTCACGCGCCATCCTCTGCATCAACGTCGCGGGCTCGCGGGGGCCGGTGGTGTCTTCCGCTCCCCTCAGCGAGGCATTCGACATCATGGCATCCTCGCTACCCTGCTGGGCTGACGCCTCGTCCTGCGGAGCTTCGCTGGCGCCCGGCATCCAACGGTCCATCAGCGAGGTGCCGGCGTCGCGCTGCGACCAGGCGACCGAGCCACCGACCAGCACGACCAGCAGAGCGAGACCCACGGCGTTGCGCCCGCGCAGCCTGCCGAGCGGTGCCTTCATCCGCGCCCAGCGGCTGGCCCCGGCGTCTGCCGCCCCGCTCGTGCTCGCTGCCGCCGCGGCATCCGCCGCCACGCCGGGCCTCTCGATCGCCGCGAGCCGCGTATCGATCCGGGTCAGCACCTCACGCAGGACCCGCCGGTACAGTTGATCATAGCTTGTCTTCTCGGGCTTCCCAGGGGCGAGGCCGATCTCGCTCTGATCAATCTGTTGCACGTTCTGTGTGGACTGCATTGCTGATCCCCAAACCCTTGGCCCGCCGCCGACGCCGATGTTCTCTTTGAATTTTCAAACGTGACTCGACCCGCCGCTTTGGCCGAAAGCAAGACAGCGTCGTGACGAGGAGGGGGCCTTTTCGGACCATCTCTCCCTCGCTGCAGCGCCAGTCGATCGCTTCGAGAGGCCTGAATCGCCCTCTTGTTGCGCGCTGCCGAGCCTCCGAGGTACTATCCGACCGATGTTCTTGGGGGGGGGGTGGGGCCGGTGCAAAGCTTGATTGTCATTGCGCGCGCAATGTTGTGCGCAGCGTTCGTCGTCCTGTCCGCTCACGCGCAGGCCGTGCCTCTGGATGAGGCCACGCGCAAGGCTGAACTGATGGCGGCCTGGCAGGCGGCGAGCCAAGCGGGCACCGACGGACCAAGCGACATCGTGCTGATCGACCAGGGCACGCTGAAGCTGCCGGCCGACTACTTCTACGTCCCGAAGAACGAAGGCCTGCGGGTCCTTCGCGCGCTCGGCAACGTCGTCAACGACGCGACCTTCGTCGGGCTGGTCGTCGGCAGACGCCAGAACGACGACTGGATGGTGGTGATCAAGCACATCAAGGAAGGCTACATCAAAGACGACGACGCCAAGAGCTGGAACGCGGACGATCTGCTGAGCAACCTCCGCGCCGGCGCCGACGAGGCGAACAAGGACCGTGCGGCGCGCGGATTTCCGGAAATGGCCGTGGTCGGCTGGGTCGAGCCGCCGGCCTACGACGCCACGACGCATCGTCTCGTCTGGTCGCTGCTCGCCAAGGAGAAGGGCCAGCCCGACGATGCGCCGAAGAACGTCAACTACAACACCTACGCACTCGGGCGTGACGGCTATTTCAGCCTGAACCTCCTGTCCGGCTCGGAGCGGATCGCGGGCGACAAGGCGGTGGCGCACGAGCTGCTGTCCGATCTCTCCTACAATGCCGGCAAGCGTTATGAGGATTTCAGCGCCAGCACGGATCGGATCGCCGAATATGGATTGCTGGCGCTGGTCGGCGGCGTTGCCGCGAAGAAGCTCGGGCTGCTGGCGCTGGCCGGTGCGTTCGTCCTGAAGTTCGCCAAGATCATCATCTTCGCCGTCGTCGGCGCCGGGGCCGCTGTCATGAACTTCCTGCGCCGCAAGCCGCGCGGCGACAACGCGGGCGGGCCGACGTGAAGGCTCTCCTGCTGATCCTGTTCTCCGGCCTGAAATGGGGGAAGCTCGCCATGAGCGGCGGCACGATGCTGCTGTCGCTGGTCGTCTATGCCGGCATCTGGGGCTGGCGCTATGCGGCCGGCTTCATTGCGCTCCTGTTTGCCCATGAGATGGGACACTACGTCGCCGCACGTCAGCGCGGCCTCGACGTCGGCGCTCCCGCCTTCATCCCGTTCGTCGGCGCCTGGATCGCGCTCAAGGAGCAGCCGGTCGACGTCGAGACGGAGGCCTATGTGGCACTCGCCGGTCCGCTAGTCGGGACCGCGGCCGCGCTTGCGGTCTATCTGTGGGCGCGATCGGACGACAGCAATCTGCTGCTTGCGATCGCCTATTCCGGCCTGTTCCTCAACCTGTTCAACCTGCTGCCGATCTCGCCGCTGGACGGCGGCCGCGTCACCAGCGTGCTGAGTCCGCGCATCTGGCTGCTTGGCGTTCCCATGCTGCTGGCCTTGATGCTCTATCGGCCGAGCCCGATGCTGATCATCATCGCCATCCTCGCAGCCCCGCAACTGATGAAGGCCTGGCGCTACGATCCCGGCGCGCCCGAGAACGTCGCCTATTATGGCACGACGCTGCAGACGAAGCTCGAATATGCCGGGACTTATCTCGCGCTCGCGGCGCTTCTCGCCGTCATGACCTACGACGTGCACGAGATGCTTGGGCACGTGCGTCAGTTTGGCTGAGTTGAGGTTGCCGCTTCAGTCGAGAAGCTTCATGTAGGTCAAAGGGCACCGCCTCGTCGTAAGGGATCGCCTCGTCGTAAGGACGTGGCCCTCTTCAACTCGGAATATCCGCTGCTGCAATGCAGCGGATATATTTGGGCGGCGCGCAGGAACCATGCAGTCCTGTAAGACATTCCGTGAGCCATGAGCGCGGCGCGCTATCACAATGCGCTGAGCGCAGAGCACGTCTCGGGATGTTCCCTTGCTCACTGGCATGTGGGAGACCAAAGTCGAGCCTGCCCGTCAGAGGCATAAGGATTCGGGAGGTTTCATGATTTCGCTCAAGTCCATCTTGCTTGCGAGCTGCGCAACTGCGCTCGTCTCCTCGGCCGCCTGGGCCGCAGACCCGATCAGGATCGGTGTCATCTCCGAGGCACAGGCCGTCGCCGGCTCGTCGATCGCACCCGCAGCGCAATTGGCCGCCGAGGAGATCAACGCCAAGGGCGGCATCGACGGGCGCAAGATCGAGATCGTCGTCTACGACAATCACTCCTCCTCGGCGGAATCGGTGCGGGCCTTCCAGCGCGCCGTCAGCGAGGACAAGGTCAACGCGGTCATCGCGAGCTACATCTCCGAGGTCGTGCTGGCGCTGGAGCCGTGGGCAGGGCGCCTCAAGACGCTGATGATCACGCCCGGTGCCGCGTCCGACGTCATCACCCAGAACATCGCCAAGAACTACGACCAGCTCAAATACACCTTCCACGGCTATCTGACCTCGACCTCGTTGGCCGGCCTCGTCTGCGACGCGGCCAAGGACCTGCTGGTCGAGCCCTACAAGATGAAGACCGCGGTGATCATGAGCGAGGACGCGGCGTGGACGACGCCGCTCGACGCCGGCTACGAGAAATGCCTGCCGGAGATCGGGCTCAAGGTCGTCGACCACATCCGCATGTCGCCTGACACCACCGACTTCACGCCGATCTTCAACAAGATCGAGGGCCTGAAGCCGGACGTCATGATCACCGGCATCTCGCATGTCGGCACCCAGCCGACCGTGCAGTGGAAGAGCCAGCAGGTGCCGATCCCGATGTTCGGCATTTCTTCGCAGGCGACCAACTCGACCTTCTGGAAAGACACCAACGGCGCCGTCGAGGGCGTCATGTACAATGCCGTGTCGGGACCGGGCGTCGCGGTGACGCCAAAGACGCTGCCGTTCGTGGAGGCCTATCAGAAGAAGTTCGGAAACTTCCCGTCCTATGCCGGCTACACCTCCTATGACGACGTCTACATGATCGCGGATGCGATCCATCGGGCCGGCGGCACCGATCCCGACAAGATGGTCGAGGCGATGGAAGCGACCGACTATGTCGGGACGATCGGCCGCATCGCCTTCAAGCCGAAGGGCGACCCGAACCCGCACGCGCTGCGGACCGGGAAAGGCTACATCACCGGGCTGATGCTGCAATGGCAGAACGGCAAGCAGGTCAACGTCTGGCCCAAGGAGCTCGCCGCCGGCACCGCCACCTGGCCGTCCTTCATCAAGCTCAAGGCGGCCAGCAACTGACGCATCGCGGGCCGCTCCTTCAAGGAGCGGCCCATTTTCTTGGTGCCTCAGTCTGACGTTGCAGGTCGATTTTCGATGCTTTTCTGGCAGATCTTGATCGATGGCTTTGCCATCAGCGCGCTGTATGCCCTCGGCGCGACCGGCTTCACACTGATCTTCGGTGTCTCGGGCGTGCTCAACCTTTCCCACGGCGCCATCATGGTCGGCGCCGCGGTTGCAGCCTGGGCTGCCGCCAGCGAATTCGGTGTCGGGCCCTACACCGGCGCGCTGATCGGAATCCTCGCCGGCTTCATTTTGGCCTTCGCCACCTACTTCATCGCCGTCAGGCCGATCCAGCGCTCCAAGGTGATTGCTGAATCGGAGAAGGAGATCTTCATCCTGACCGCGACGCTGCTGTGGGGCATCATCATCCAGGAGGCGATCGCATATTTCTTCACCAACAATGCCAAGACCGTGCTGCCGATCGTCGAGGGCGTCACTACGGTGTTCGGCGTGCGCACGCCACGCAACGAATACTTCACCGCCGTGATCTGCTGGGTCGCCATCGGGCTGTTGTGGTTCCTGGTCAACCGCACCAGGCGCGGCAAGGCTGTCATGGCGGCGTCGATGAATCCGCGCGGCGTCACCTTGCTGGGCATCGAACTATCGTCGATCTACCTCACCGTCTGGGCCATCTACGGCCTGCTGGCGGGGGTGGCCGGCATCCTGCTCGGCATGTTCTTGGGGGTCAGCTCCTACAGCGTCGGGCCGCTGACGGCGAGCGCGTTCTCGATCGTCGTGCTCGGCGGCCTCGGCAGCGTGTCGGGCTCGCTGATCGCGGCCTATGTGGTCGGCTATCTCGAGACCGGAACGGCCTATCTGATCTCGCCGGCCTACCGGACGATTCCGGCGCTGCTGCTGCTCGTCGTCGTCATGTATCTGCGCCCGCAAGGGCTGTTCGGACGGAGGTGAGCATGCCTGCATTCGGTACGTCGCGGCTGTTCTGGATCGCGCTCCTGACCGTGATCGTGGCTCTGGTCCTGCCGACCTACGTCTCAGGCTACGTCCTCGGGCTGCTGACGGTCGCGTACTACACGGCCGTGTTCGCGATGTCCTGGGACCTGCTGTTCGGCTTCGCCGGCGAGGTCAATTTCGGACCGACCTTCCTGATCGGCGTCGGTGCCTATACGGCCGGCATTCTCGATGCGCACTTCTCGCCGGGCCTGTCGATCTGGCTGTGCATCGCCGCCGGCGCCCTGGCGGCGGTCGTCGGCGGCGTCGTGCTGGCGCTGCCGGCGCTGCGCGTCAGCGGGCCGTATTTCGGCCTGACGACGCTGGTCGCCGTGCTGATGCTGCAGAACTTCATCGTCGTCGCCGCGGGGCTGACCGGCGGCGAGATCGGCCTCGCCGTGCCGGACGTGATCTCGATCGATGCCAAGACCAACTACTGGATCGCGCTCGGCTTCATGCTGGTGAGCGGTGCGATCCTGTTCGGCTTGTCGCGCAGCGCCATCGGGCTGATCCTGCAGGCGAGCGGGCAGGACAAGATCCAGGCCGGCGCGCTCGGCTTCAATGTCACCAAGCACAAGCTCGCCGCCTTCGTCGTCAGCGCGTTCTTCTCCGGGCTCGCCGGCGCACTGATGGTGTTCTACATGGGCACCGCCTCGGTCTCGACCTTTGTCGATGTCGGCGTCGGCGTGCAGATCATCATCGCCGCGGTGCTCGGCGGCCGCCGCACCGTCATCGGCGCCGCGATCGGCGCGATCTTCCTGATCGGCATGGGCGAGCTGCTGCGGCCGCTCGGCGAGCTCGCAACCCTGATCGTCTCGGTGATCGCGCTCGTGGTCATCCTGTTCTTCCCCGACGGCTTCCTCGGCATGATCAGGGGAGGGGCCAAGGCATGACGCAAGGCATGAGCAGCGCTCCGATGCTGGAAGTCAGCGGCCTCACCAAGCGCTTCGGCGGCCTCGTCGCCGTCAAGAATCTCAGCTTCTCGATCCATCCCGGCGAGATCCTCGGCCTGATTGGGCCGAACGGCTCGGGGAAGTCGACCGCAATGAAGAGCGTCATGGGCGTCGAGCGGCCGACCGCGGGCTCGGTCAGGCTCGACGGCATCGAGCTCGCCGGCCTGCCGTCGCACCGCATCGCGCGCATGGGCGTGGGGCTGGTGTTCCAGCATTCGCGGCCGCTGGCGCGCCAGACCGTGCTGGAGAACATCAAGGTCGCGCTGCTGCCGGACAAGCTGACGCGGCTGTTCGCCGACAAGGACGTCGATGCGCGCGCACGCGCGATCGCCGAGCGCGTCGGCCTCGGCAGCGTCATCGACCGGCGGCCGCCGACGCTGGCATTTGCCGACCTGCGCCGGCTCGAGCTCGCCAAGGCTGTCGCGCGCAGCCCGAAGCTGGTGCTGGTCGACGAGCCTTTCGCCGGCCTCACGGCGTCCGAGGTCGCCGACTTCTCCGAGCTCATCCGCGAATTCCGCGACGACGGCCACGCGGTGCTGCTGGTCGACCACAACGTCAAGAGCGTGTCGGCGCTGGTCGACCGCGTGCTGGCGATGTATCTCGGCGAGAAGATCGCCGAGGGCAGGGCGACCGAGGTGATGCAGGACGAGACCGTCCGCCGGGTCTATCTCGGCGGCGCGCTGGTCTCGACCGCGCGGCCGGAGGCGAGCTTCAAGGACGTCACGCCGGCGCTGCAGGTCGACAAGGTCGGCGTGCTCTACGGCAAGGCGCAGGCGCTGCAGGACGTTTCGCTGCACGTCCATGAGGGCGAGTTCGTCTCGGTCGTCGGCCTCAACGGCGCCGGCAAGACGACGCTGTTCAACGCGATCTCGGGCCTAGTGCCGTATTCGGGCGACGTGAAGTGGGCAGGGCGCAGCCTTGCCGGCGGCACGGCGGCGCAGATCGCCCGCTCAGGCATCGTGCAGTGTCCGGAAACGCGCGAATTGTTCGGCGACATGAGCGTGCGCGAAAATCTCGAGCTCGGCGGCAATGCGCTGTCCGACGCCGAGCGTGCCGAGCGGCTCGAATGGCTGTTCGGGCTGTTTCCGATCCTCAAGTCGCGGCAGCCGCAGCTGGCGCGCACGCTGTCCGGCGGCGAGCAGCAGATGCTGGCGATCGCGCGCGCACTGATGATGAAGCCGAAGCTCCTGATCCTCGACGAGCCGACGCTCGGACTTGCACCGGTGATCCTGGAGACCTTGTCGAAGGCGCTCGATCGACTGCGCGAGACCACCAAGATCACGGTGCTGCTCGGCGAACAGAACGTCACCTTCGCGCTCCCGCACGCCGACCGCGTCTACGTGCTGGATCATGCCAAGATCGTCTGGGAAGGCCCGCCGGATCGGTTCGAGGCCGAAGCCGCGGCGAACTATCTGTGAGGGGCAGGGAGCAGGGGCATCCCTGCTCCCTGCCCGGATCTCTCATGAGTTCGGAGCTACGGGAAACGAGGCGGGCGCGCCTGTGGCGGCCGGGGCGCTAGGCGCGCCGCGGCGCCGACGGTCGTCGGCTCGGTCTTCGCTGCGCGGAACGCGCGAGCGAGCTGGTCCTGGCTGGCCTGCAGCTGTTCGATCGCCCTGGCGTGATCGCGGTTGGCCTGTTCCTGGCCGGACTTGAACTCCTGAAACCCGCTCTGCAGTTCGGCCAAGTCATGCGCGATCTTGTCGATCAGCGGCGCGACGTCCCGGTCGGGAGCAGACGGCACGTCATGCTCCGGCGTAGCCTCCGCCATTGCGGAGGATGGATCGCTGGCGCGCGTTGAAGTCGATGATGACGTCTCCGGTGTTGGTGAAACGGCTGGTGATGGTGAGGCAGGGGCCGTCTCGGCCGCACTCGATCCGTTCGCCGCCGTCTCCAGTGCCACCGGCGGATTCGCCGCCTGAGCGTTCTCACGCCGGATGGATTGAACCGCCGCTTCGATCCGGTCGGTGACGGAGGTGATGGTCTCGGTATGGTCCCGCGCCAGGGTGATGGCAGCGCCGATGAGCCCGGCCGAGGCCATCAGCGTGATCATGGCCCGCAATACGGGCCGGCGCCGGGCCGGAGGAGGCGTTTCCACGTGCTCGCTGCCTGCAGCGGGTTCGACAGCCTCGACCGCATCAGCAGCGGCCTGGGCCTCGATGTCGGCGATCCGCTGATCGATACGTGCGCGCACCTCGGCCAGCACCCGCTGATAGATCTCCTCGCAGACAGCGTCGTCAGGCGGCAGCGCGACATCACCCGGATCAACTTCCTTCGACGTCGACTGAACTGGCATGTCTTCGGATCCCATTCACGATACGCCCGTGCCCAATCCTGAAGGATGCGGTTTTGACCTCTGGGCTTTGACCAAACGAAGACTGCGGGGTGACGAGGCGGGGGCGATTTCGCACAGGCGCCGACGTGCGCTGGGCGGGCCGATGTGCGGCTTCCACCGTCCATGGCCAATTCGCATAAGGTATATTATGGAATATTTATATGCGTAGAGAGTTCAATGACTTGGCGCCAAATCCTCGAATTTGCGGCAGCCGCGGGCCCTTCAGAACCCCCGTCCAGCCCGAGCTGACGGGCCGTTCGCCATGGCCGAGACTCGCGCTGCGCATGACCTGCTGCGAACGCCGATATTGCTGCTGCGGCCCATCGCTGCAATAAGCGCAGACGACGTCGCTGATGTCGCTGGATTCGTCCGGCGATGCTTGCGGCGGCGCGATGCAACAAGAAGAAGCTTCTCCAGGGAGAAACGAGCATGAGCCTGTCACGACGCGCGCTGTTGAAGGCCTCCGCGGCGACAGCCGTACTGGGTGGAATTGGCACCGTCGCAGCGCCGCATGTGGCGCGCGCGCAGAGCGCCGAGTTCACCTACAAATACGCCAACAACCTGCCCGACTCCCATCCGCTCAACGTCCGCGCCAAGGAGATGGCGGCGGCGATCAAGGCCGAGACCGCCGGCAAGTTCGACCTGCAGATCTTCCCGAACAACCAGCTCGGTTCCGACACGGACATGCTGAGCCAGATCCGCTCCGGCGGCGTCGAGTTCTTCACGCTGTCCGGCCTGATCCTGGCGACCCTGGTGCCGGCCGCGTCGATCAACGGCATCGGCTTCGCGTTCCCGGACTACGACACGGTCTGGAAGGCCATGGACGGCGATCTCGGCGCCTACGTGCGCGGCCAGATCAACAAGGCGGGCCTCGTGGTCATGGACAAGATCTGGGACAACGGCTTCCGTCAGACGACGTCGTCGACCAAGCCGATCAATGGGCCCGACGACCTCAAGGGCTTCAAGATCCGCGTGCCGGTGTCGCCGCTGTGGACCTCGATGTTCAAGGCGTTCGAGGCCGCGCCCGCCTCGATCAATTTCAGCGAGGTCTATTCGGCGCTGCAGACCAAGGTGGTCGAGGGCCAGGAAAACCCGCTGGCGATCATCTCGACCGCCAAGCTCTACGAGGTACAGAAATACTGCTCGCTGACCAACCACATGTGGGACGGCTTCTGGTTCCTGGCGAACCGCCGCGCCTGGGAGGCCGTGCCGGCCGACATGCGCGCGATCGTCGCCAAGCACATCAACGCGGCCGCCGTGAAGGAGCGTGAGGACGTCGCCAAGCTCAATGCCGGCCTGCAAGCAGAGCTCGCGTCGAAGGGCCTGACCTTCAATCAGCCCAACGTCGCGCCGTTCCGCGACAAGCTGCGTACCGCCGGCTTCTATGCCGAGTGGAAGGGCAAATATGGCGACGAGGCCTGGGCGCTGCTGGAAAAGGCCGTCGGCAAGCTGTCGTAACCTAGAGCGTGATCCGGAAAAGTGGGACCGGCTTTCCGAAACGATCATGCTCAAAACAAGAATGACGTAGACGCGTTCGGGTGACGTCATGGCGCATGCCGAGTTCACGGAAATTGCGATCAGCGAGGTGGTCATCGAGATCCCTCGCCGCCGGTCCTGGCTCGATGGCTTGGATGCCTTGCTGGGTCTCCTGGTCGAGATCCCAGCCGCGCTGCTGGTCGTGGCCGAGATCGTCATCCTGTTCGCGGGCGTCGTGGCGCGCTACGTCCTGCACCGGCCGCTGATCTGGTCGGACGAGCTGGCCTCGATCCTGTTCCTGTGGCTCGCTATGCTCGGCGCTGCGGTTGCGTTCCGCCGCGGCGAGCACATGCGGATGACGGCAATGGTGGCGCGCGCCAGCCCCGGCTTGCGCGCCTATCTCGATCTGGTCGCGACGAGCGCGGCGCTGGCGTTCCTTGTCATGATCGCCTGGCCGTCCTGGGAGTACGCCTACGAGGAAAGCTTCATCACGACGCCGGCGCTGCAGATCGAAAACATCTGGCGCGCCGCCGCGCTGCCGGTCGGCATCGGACTGATGGCGCTGTTCGCTCTCATCCGTCTCGCCCGCACGGCCAGCGTCAGGACGATGCTGCTGGCCGTCGTCTCCGTCGCAGCCATCATCGCGCTGTTCTGGGTGGCGCAGCCGCTGCTGAAGCCGCTCGGCAACATCAACCTCGTGATCTTCTTCGTCGGCGTGGTCGGCTTGTGCGTCTTCGCCGGCGTGCCGATCGCGTTCGCCTTCGGGCTCGCGATATTCGGCTATCTGGCGTTGACGACGCGTACGCCGCTGATGGTGCTGGTCGGGCGCATGGACGAGGGCATGAGCCATCTCATCCTGCTGTCGGTGCCGCTGTTCGTCTTTCTCGGATTGCTGATCGAAATGACCGGCATGGCCCGCGCCATGGTCGCGTTCCTGGCGAGCCTCTTGGGTCACGTCCGCGGCGGGCTGCATTACGTGCTGGTCGGCGCGATGTATCTCGTCTCGGGCATTTCCGGTGCCAAGGCGGCCGACATGGCGGCGGTCGCGCCGGTGCTGTTTCCGGAGATGAAGGCGCGCGGCGCCAAGCCCGGCGATCTCGTCGCCCTGCTCGCCGCCACCGGCGCACAGACCGAGACCATTCCGCCGAGCTTGGTTCTGATCACGATCGGCTCCGTCACCGGCGT
The DNA here is from genome assembly GCF_032485115.1 of Bradyrhizobium sp. SZCCHNRI2009. Lineage (NCBI taxonomy): Bacteria > Pseudomonadati > Pseudomonadota > Alphaproteobacteria > Hyphomicrobiales > Nitrobacteraceae > Bradyrhizobium > Bradyrhizobium sp. SZCCHNRI2009. The sequence continues at coordinate 68,515 of NZ_JAUEUH010000014.1, read as the reverse complement.
GTCGATCGCGGCGCTGTTCACCGGCGGCCTGCTGCCGGGCGTGGTGCTGGCGATCACGCTGTGCGCGCTGGTGTGGTGGCGTTACCGCAACGAGGACATGAGCGGTGTCCGCCGCGCGACCGGAGCCGAGATCGGCAAGGCCTTCATCGTCTCGCTCCCTGCCCTGGCCCTGCCGTTCGTGATCCGCGCTGCCGTCGTCGAGGGCGTCGCGACGGCGACGGAGGTCTCGACCATCGGCATCGTCTATGGCGTGCTGGCGGGCCTGCTGGTCTATCGCCGCTTCGACTGGCGCCGGCTGATGCCGATGCTGATCGAAACGGCGGCGCTGTCCGGCGCCATCCTGCTGATCATCGGGACGGCGACCGGCATGGCCTGGGGCCTGACGCAGTCCGGCTTCTCGCGGGCGCTGGCGGCGGCCATGACCGGGCTGCCGGGCGGCCCGGCGACGTTCATCGCGGTCTCGATCGTCGCCTTCACGATCCTGGGCAGCGTGCTCGAGGGCATTCCGGCGATCGTGCTGTTCGGCCCGCTGCTGTTTCCGATCGCGCGTGCCGTCGGCGTGCACGAGGTGCATTATGCCATGGTGATCATCCTGGCGATGGGAATTGGTCTGTTCGCACCGCCGTTCGGGGTCGGATATTACGCCGCCTGCGCGATCGGCCGGGTCGATCCCGCGGAGGGCATCCGCCCGATCTGGGGCTACCTGCTGGCGCTTCTCATCGGCCTCGTCATCGTTGCGATTTTTCCGTGGATTTCGATCGGGTTCCTGTAGACTCTTCAGATGACGAGGGAGGGTGGTGATGAGCACGAACCAGTATCAGCTCGGTCTGGACAAGACGCCGGCCAACTACGTGCCGCTGACCCCGCTCAGCTTCCTGGCGCGCAGCGCGGCCGTCTATCCCGACCACGTCAGCACGGTCTATGAAGGCCGCAGCTTCACCTGGCGCCAGACCTATGACCGCTGCCGGCGCTTCGCGTCGTACCTCGCGGGCCGCGGCATCGGGGTCGGCGACACCGTGGCGGCGATGCTGCCGAACATCCCCGCGATGAATGAGGCGCATTTTGCCGTGCCGATGGCCGGCGCCGTGCTCAACACGCTCAACATCCGGCTCGATGCGTCCTCGATCGCGTTTCAGCTCGACCACGGCCAGGCCAAGATCATCCTGGTCGATCCGGAATTCTCCGGCGTGATCAGCGAGGCGCTCAAGCTGATGAGCGGCGCAAAGCCGTTCGTGATCGACGTCGACGACGCCTCCTATGCCGGCGGTGGCCGCATCGGCGAGATCGAGTACGAAGCAGCCGTCGCCTCGGGCGATCCCAGCTTCGAGCCGCGCCGTCCCACCGACGAATGGGACGCGATCGCGATGAGCTATACGTCTGGCACGACGGGCAATCCCAAGGGCGTCGTCACCCATCACCGCGGCGCGTACCTCAACGCCGTCAGCAACATCCTCGCCGGCGGGCTCGGCCAGCATCCGGTCTATCTCTGGACCCTGCCGATGTTCCACTGCAACGGCTGGTGCTTCCCCTGGACCATGGCCGCTGCGGCCGGCGTCAATGTCTGCCTGCGCAAGGTCGAGCCGGCCAGGATCTTCGAGCTGATCAAGACCCACGGCGTGACGCATATGTGCGGCGCGCCGATCGTCTACAACGTCCTGATCAACGCGCCCGACGCGCCCAAGGGCAAGCGCGACAAGCCGGTGGTGGGGCTGATCGCGGGCGCCGCGCCGCCGGTCGCCGTGCTCGAAGGTGCCGAGAGCATCGGCATCAAGCTGACCCATGTCTACGGCCTGACCGAGGTCTACGGCCCCGCCTCGGTCTGCGCCGAGCAGCCCGGCTGGGACGACCTGCCGGCGCCTGAGCGCGCGCGGCTGAAGCGGCGCCAGGGCGTGCCCTATCCGCTGCAGGAAGCCGTCACCGTGCTCAATCCGGAGACGATGCAGGAGGTGCCGCGCGACGGCGAGACCATCGGCGAGGTGATGTTCCGCGGCAACATCGTCATGAAGGGCTATCTCAAGAACGAGAAGGCGACGCAGGAAGCCTTTGCCGGTGGTTGGTTCCACACCGGCGACCTCGGCGTGCTCGACGAGCACGGCTACGTCATCATCAAGGACCGCTCCAAGGACATCATCATCTCCGGCGGCGAGAACATCTCCTCGGTCGAGGTCGAGGACATCCTCTACAAGCACCCTGCCGTGCTGTTCGCCGCCGTCGTCGCCAAGCCCGATCCGAAATGGGGCGAGGTGCCCTGCGCCTTCATCGAGCTGAAGGACGGCGCGCAGGCGACGGAAGCGGAGATCATCGCCTATTGCCGCAGCCACATGTCCGGATTCAAGACGCCGAAGGTGGTCGTGTTCGGCCCGATCCCGAAGACGTCGACGGGCAAGATCCAGAAATTCCTGCTGCGCAACGAGGTGAACTCGGCGAAGGCGATCTCGGCGTAGGTAAGAGGCATGACATCAACAAGCCGTCATTGCGAGCGCAGCGAAGCAATCCAGAGTTCTTGCTCGGTCCTGGAACGCTTCTTCGCCGCACACGCAATGACGGAATGTGTCGCAACCGAAGGCCCGCGTTGCCTATGGGCGGCTCAGTATGCTGCCCGTCAGGTAGTCTAACAGATAGACGTCATGCTCGAAGTCGATCACTTCGATTGCATCTGGCAGGCAACGAAAACCCTCGGTAAAGATATCGCGGCCTTCTGTGGCCCATATCTTTTCGCCCTGGAGCGACAACCGCGAGACCTGAATTTCGCCGTGGGAAATCAGTGCTTGATGCCGCTGGTCCCAATACACTCCGAAACACGACGCCCAGTCGACCTCCAGTGACCATTCCATCTGCCCCGTCTGCAGGCTAAGGCACACAACTTGGTTGCCGACTGCTAGAACCAAACGTCCATCCACTTCAACGGCGGAATGTCGATGTACGCTCGTTGGCCCTCCTCCCGCACCGAAAATTACCGACCATTGTCCGTCAATGCTCACCCCGTGAATGGAGTAGGGGGTGGAGTCATCCATCCGGACCTCACTTTCGTATCGCCGCAGATTGTCGGCTGATTTAAACGAGTAGGTCGGCTCGTCCAACACCCTTACCTCGCCGCGAGGTGTATCCAGAACTAGTTCTCTGAGGCGGGTTGTCATCGTCGCTCAGCCCCCCTGCTCTTCTCCGGATAGTATTGCGGCGCCTCGCGGCGGTCGTACATGCCGTAGTCGCGGGTGACTTCGACGACGCGGATGTTGTCGGCGCCGGGTTCGGCGAGCAGCTGCGTGCTCAGTGCGACGCCGGTCGGCTCGTTCGGCAATTCGACGAGATGCGCGAAGCGTCCTTCCCGGTAGACGCTGGAGAAGCTCGCGACCGGCAGGTCCTTCACGCCGCTCAATTGCGGGGCCGCCGTCTCGACGGCCAGCACATAGGTCGGCGCACGCCGCTTCGGATCGTTGTAGGTGCCACGCCGCTCCGGCTGCCACGCCGCCTGCCCCGGCCTCACCTCGTGGACCAACTCCGCGACGCGCAGGCGGTAGTCGGAGAACACCTTGTCGCGGCCGAGGGTCTGGATGTCGTGATGATGGGCATGGACGCGCCAGGCGGTCATGGCGCCCTCGTCCTGCCAGATCTGGTAGGACAGGATCAGATTGTCGCGCGACAGGCTCCGGAAGCGGTCGAGGAACAGGCAGCCGCCGAGCGCATCGAGCTCGGGCCGCAGCGCCGCGGCGAGTTGCAGATACTGGTCGAGGCGGCCCGGCTTGACCTCAACCTCGAAGAACAGCGACAGCATGGCAGCGTCTCCGTGTTTTTGGACGTCGGCTGAACTTCAAACGCGGTGGCCATCGCAGCCGGCCGCGCATGAAGGTCATTGCGAGCGAAGCGAGGCAATCCAGAAGCATTCCGACGACTCTGGATTGCTTCGTCGCCTTCGGCTTTTCTCAATGACGGCCTTGGCCGACGGACGATCGCCCTACCCGACCTCCAGCCGCATCCCGTCATAGGCCGGCACCACGCCCGCCGGCAGGCTCTGGCGCAGCACCTCGTAGTCGAGATCGGCGGTCATGTTGGTGATGACGGCGCGCTTCGGCTTGAAGCGCTCGATCCAGGCCAGAGCGTCGTTGACCGAGAAATGGCTCGGATGCGAGGCAGGGCGCAGGCCGTCGACGATCCAGAGGTCGAGATCCTCCAGCGCGCCCCAGCTCTCCTCGGGGATGTCGTTGAGGTCCGGCGTGTAGGCGGCATCGCCGATGCGATAGCCGAGCGCGGGGATGTTGCCGTGCTGGACCAGGAACGCCGTCAGCTTCAGCTCGCCGCCCTTGCCTTCCACCGCCTGGGTCTCGCCCGCCTCGATCGCGTGCTGGGTCAGGATCGGCGGATAGTCGCTTCCCGGTGGCGAGATGAAGCAATAGGAGAACCGGTGCATGATGTCTTTCGCGGTCGACTGGTTCAGGTAGACCGGAATGCGCCGCCGCTGATGCATCACCACCGAGCGCAGATCGTCGATACCATGGGTCTGGTCGGCGTGCTCGTGCGTGAGAAACACCGCGTCGATGTGATCGACGTTGGTGTCGATCAACTGCTCGCGCAGATCCGGCGACGTGTCGATCACGACCCGCGTGACGCCATGGGCTCCGCGGCGCTCAGCCAGAAGCGAGCAGCGCCTGCGGCGGTTCTTCGGGTTGCTGGGATCGCAGGCGCCCCACCCCAGCGCCGGGCGCGGCACGCCGGCCGATGAGCCGCAGCCGAGGATGGTGAGCGTCGTCGTCATGCAGCCTCCTTTGGCCGCGGCACCTTGGAGAACAGCTTGAAGAAGGTCTCGGTGGTCTGGCGCGAGAATTCCTCGAACGAGACGCCGCGGGTCTCCGCCAGCACCTTCGCGGTCTCGACGACGTAGGCCGGCTCGTTGCGCTTGCCGCGGAACTTGCCGGGCGCGAGATACGGCGCGTCGGTCTCGACCATGATGCGGTCGGCCGGCACCTCGGCGGCCAGCGCGCGAAGTGCGTCCGACTTCTTGAACGTCACGATGCCCGTGAACGAGATGTGCAGTCCGAGGTCGATCGCCTTCATCGCCAGCTCACGCCCGCCGGTGTAGCAATGCAGCACGGCCTGGAAAGGTCCGCGCGCCATCTCCTCCTCGAGGATGCGGCTGCACTGCTCGTCCGCTTCGCGGGTGTGGATCACCAGCGGCAGGCCGGTTTCGCGGGCGGCTGCGATATGCGCGCGGAACCCGCGCTCCTGGGCGTCCTTCGAGCCGTGATCATAGAAGTTGTCGAGTCCGGCCTCGCCGAGCGCAACCACCTTGGGGTGATCGGTCAGCGCGATCAGCTCCTCGGCCGGAATGCCGTCCTCCTCGTCCGCATTGTGCGGATGGGTGCCGACCGAGCAGAACACGTTCTCGAACCGCTCGGCGATGGCGAGCAGCTCGGGCAAGCGCCGCACCCGCGTCGAGATCGTTACCATGCGGCCGACGCCGGCGGCGGCGGCACGCGTGACGATGCCATCCAGATCCTCGGCGAAATCCGGAAAATCCAGATGGCAATGGCTGTCGACCAGCATCACGCCGCCGTCGGCTCGATGTAGCGCGGGAACACCGCCTGCGGTGCCGGCAGCTGCGTGCCAGCCGCAATCCGGACGTCGCCGCCGAGTCGCGCAAAATTCCGTTCGTCCTCGGGAATGCCGAGGCTGTCGAGCAGCTTTGCCGACGCGGCCGGCATCACCGGCTGGGTCAGGATCGCGACCTGACGGATCACCTCGGCGGTGACATAGAGCACCGTATGCTGGCGCTGCGGATCGGTCTTCGCCAGCGCCCACGGCGCCTCGCCCGCGAAATAGCGGTTGGCCTCGGCCACGACCGACCAGACCGCATTGAGCCATTGGTGGATCTGCTGCGTCGCCATGGCCTTGCGCGCCGCGCCGATCATCGCATCGGCCTCCGCCAGGATCGCCTTGTCATTGGCCGAGAACTCGCCGGGCTCCGGCAGCACGCCGCCGAGCTGCTTTGCGATCATCGACAGCGAGCGCTGTGCGAGGTTGCCGAGGTCGTTGGCGAGATCGGCGTTGATGCGCGCGACGATCGCCTCGTGATTGTAGTTGCCGTCCTGGCCGAACGGCACTTCGCGCAGGAAAAAATAGCGCAGCTGGTCGACGCCATACTGGTCGGCAAGATTGAATGGATCGACGACGTTGCCGACCGATTTCGACATCTTCTCGCCCCTGTTGAACAGGAAGCCGTGGGCATAGACCCGCTTCGGCACGGGCACGCCGGCCGACATCAGGAACGCCGGCCAGTACACCGCATGGAAGCGGATGATGTCCTTGCCGATGACGTGCACGTCGGCAGGCCAGTATTTCCAGTTTGCATCGCTCTCGTCGGGAAAGCCGACGCCGGTGATGTAGTTGGTCAGCGCGTCGACCCAGACATACATCACGTGCTCCTCGTCGTGAGGCACACGGACGCCCCAGTCGAAGGTGGTGCGCGAGATCGACAGGTCCTTCAACCCGCCCCTGACGAAGCTGATGATCTCGTTGCGGCGCGCATCCGGCCCAATGAAATCGGGCTGGCTCTCATAGAGCGCGAGCAGCTTCTCCTGATAGGCCGACAGGCGGAAGAAATAGCTCTTCTCCTCGACCCACTCCACCGGCGTGCCCTGCGGTCCGCGGCGGACGTTGTCCTCGCCGACGACGGTCTCATCCTCGGCGTAATAGGCCTCGTCGCGTACCGAGTACCAGCCCGCATAGCTGTCGGCATAGATGTCGCCATTCTCGCGCATGCGGTTCCAGATCGCCTGGACGGAGCGATGATGCGCGGGCTCGGTGGTGCGGATGAAGCGGTCGAACGAGACGTTCAGCCGCTCGTCCATCTCGCGGAACCGGCCGGCATTGCGGGTCGCGAGTTCGGACGGCGTCATGCCCTCGTTCTGCGCGGTCTGCACCATCTTCAGACCGTGCTCGTCGGTGCCGGTCAGGAAGTACACGTCCTTGCCGTCGAGCCGCGCAAAGCGCGCGATGGCGTCGGTCGCGATCGCCTCATAGGCGTGGCCGATATGCGGGTTGCCGTTGGGATAGGCGATCGCTGTCGTGACGTAGAAGGTGTTCTTGTCGACGGGAGCTACCGCGACCTGCGCTACGATCTCGTCGATCTCGACGACCACGGCCTCGACCTTCGGCTTGCGGGGTGCCTTCGGCTTCGCGGCGCGTGGCGGCTTCGGCGCTTCAACGATGGCCGGCGCGACCTTCTTCGGTGCAGCCGGCTGTTTCGGAGCGGCGGGCTTTCTCGCGGCCGAAGGCTTGTTCGTTGCTGCCGCGGGCTTGGCGGCCGTCTTCTTGACCGGCGCTGTGGCGGGCTTTGCCACGGCCTTCTTGGCCGGAGCCTTCACAGCTTTCTTGACCGCTTTCTTGGCGGCGCTCTTCGACGCTTTCTTGGCCGCGCTCGCCGCCGGGGCTTTGCCCTTGGCTTTCGCGGGCGCCGTCTTGGATTTGGCGGTCTTTTTCTTGGCGTCCTTGTCCTTCGCCGCCTTCGCCTTGGCCGCGCTGGCCTTGCCCTTCGCGGGCGCCTTGGCGGCAGCCTTCTTCGCGCCGCTCTTGCTCGCGGGCTTGCCCTTCTTCACGGTTGTCTTGCTGGCCTTGGCCACGGCAGATTCCTCTTTGACGACGTCGGTCGACGGATTGATCCTGATGATCCCGGGATGATGGTCGGCGCGGTTACCGCGTGGCTTCGGCGAGCATCCCGAACACCGAGAAAACCAGCGGTTTTCGCTCCAGATTATAGGATTCGGTGTCGCGCGCGGCGCGGACGATCTTTTCCCATACCTCCGCCAGCCGTGCAAGGCGCGGCAGTTCCGCGTTGGGATCTGCGGCGCGCAGCCGCTCCGCCACCCAGCGCTCGATGCTGTCGAGGAAGCTCGCCAGCGCGACGCGGTCGCTGGTGCCGAGCGCATCGCCCAGGGCATGCAGCTCGCCCGGGTCGATCCGAGGCAGGCTCGCGAGCAGCGCGGCGGTCCGGGTCTGCAGCTGCAGCCCGTCGCCGCCCAACAGCATGAGGGTCCGGGCGACGCTGCCCTCGGAGGCCCTGGCGGCCTCGCGCAGCGCCGGATCGGCTCCGTCCATTCCGGTGGCCTCGGCCGCGGCGCTGACGACGTCGTCGGTGGACAACGCCCGCAGCGCCAGCCGGCGGCAGCGCGACTTGATGGTGGCGAGCACCCGCGCCGGGGCGTTGCTGACCAGCAGGAACAGCGACTGCTGCGGCGGCTCCTCGAGGATCTTGAGCAGCGCGTTGGCGGCGTTCGGATTGAGCTCGTCGACGGTGTCGACGATGCACACCCGCCAACCCTCGACCGCCGCCGTCGAGCCGAAGAACGAGATCGTCTCACGGGTCTCGTCCACGGTGATGACGGTGCGCAGCACGCCCTTGTCGTTGGCCGAGCGCTCCAAGGTGAGCAGCCCGCCATGAGCCTCGGAGGCGATCAGGCGCGCGACGTGGTCCTCCGCGTCGACGTACAACGAATCGGCAGCGCGCATCTCGGCGGTGGTGGGATCGCGGTGGGCCAGCACGAAGCGCGCCATGCGGTAGGCCAAGGTGGCCTTGCCGATGCCTTGTGGGCCGCCGATCAGCCAGGCATGCGCCATCCGTCCGCTGCGGTAGGCGGACAGCAGCGCCGCCTCGGCGTCGCGATGCCCGAACAAGGCGGTGGTTTCGCGTGGATGGCGGACCGCGATCTCCGGCTCGACCTTGCGTGCGCTCATGACGCCGCCGCCACTTCCGTGAACAGGCGCTCGCGCACGGCGTCCCAAACGAGCTGCGAGACCGTTTCCGCGCTCGCCGTCGCGTCGATCAGCACGCAGCGCCGGGGATCCTCGGCCGCGATCTTGTGAAAGGCGTCGCGCAGCCCCTTGTGGAACTTGATGTCTTCGCCTTCGAACCGGTCCGGGGTTCCGGCGCCGCGCCGCGCCCCGGCACGCTGCAGACCGATCTCGACGGGAACATCGAGGATGAGGGTGAGATCCGGCTTGAGGTCGCCGATCGTGACCCGCTGCATCGCATTGAGCACGTCCGGCGCGACCTTCCCCTGGCTGCCCTGGTAGGCCCGGGTCGAATCGAAGAAGCGATCGCACAGCACCCAGCTGCCCTGGTTCAGCGCCGGCAGAATCACGTTGCGGACATGGTCGTCCCGCGCGGCCGCGAACAGCAGCGTCTCGGCCTCCGGGCCCAGCAGCTTGCCCATGCCCGACAGCACGAGGTGGCGCATGATCTCCGCGCCCGGCGATCCCCCGGGCTCGCGGGTCAGCACCAGGCGCACACCCTCTTTCTGCAGATGGTCCGCCAGCATCTTGATCTGCGTCGATTTTCCGGCGCCCTCGCCACCCTCGAAGGTGACGAATCGGCCGCGGCCAGGACCACGTTTCAAAGCTGCTTCCGCCATGTCTCTAGAGCTTCTCGGCCCCGGCGCGGAACATCCCGATCACGAGCTCGCTGACCCCATCGATCGCACGCCGCATCGTGGATCCCCTGCTCACCGCCTCCGCAGCATAGACAGGGGCCTCCATGGCGATATTGGGGCCGCGCCAGACCCTGACAACCCCGACCTTCTGCCCGGGCTCGATGGGAGCCCTGACCGGGCCGCTGTAGACGATGCGGGCGATCAGCTTGTCGCCGCCGTTCTTCTGAACCATGACCTTGACCGGCACCGGGCTCGACAGCTTGACCGAGCGGCTCTCGCCGCCGAACACCTTGGCATAGCCGATCGGCTGCTCCGCGGCGAACAGGGTGCGGGTCTCGAAATTGCGGAAGCCCCATTCCAGCATCTTCTTGGCCTCGGTGGCGCGGTCCTCGGAATCCTCCAGGCCATTGACGACCACGATCAGCCGCGTGCCGTTCTGCACGGCCGAGCCGACCATGCCGTAGCCGCCTTCCTTGGTGAAACCCGTCTTGAGGCCGTCGGCGCCTTCCATCGCGTTCAAGAGCGGGTTGCGGTTCTGCTGGCGGATCTTGTTCCAGGTGAACTCCTTATCGCCGAAGATCTTATAGAACTCCGGGAAATCCAGGATGATGTGCCGGGCGAGCATGGCGAGCTCGCGCACCGTCATCTTGTTGCCGGGATCGGGCAGCCCGTTGGAATTGGCGAAGGTCGATTTGGTGAGGCCGAGCTCGCGCGCCCGCTTGGTCATGTAGTCGGCGGCGAAGATCTTCTCGTTGCCGGCCATGCCCTCGGCAAGCGCGATGCAGGCGTCGTTGCCGCTCTGGATGATCGCGCCATGCAGGAGGTCGCTCACCGACACCTTGCTGTTGAGCGCGGCGAACATCGTCGAGGTGCCGGAGGGCGCCCCGCCCCGGCGCCAGGCATTCTCGCTGATGCGGTATTCGTCGTTGAGCTTGATCGTGCCCTCCTTGACGGCGTTGAACACCACCTCGGCGGTCATCAGCTTCATCATGCTGGAGGGCGCTCGCAGCTCGTCCGCGTTCTTCTCGAACAGCACGCTGCCGCTGTTGGCCTCGATCAGGATCGCGGTCGGCGCATCGCCGTCGAAGCCGCCATCCTCCTTGCGCGCGCCCTGGACGCTCTGGTTGGCGGCGTACAGCGCGCCGCTCCAGCCGACGGCAACCGCCACCGTCAAGGCGATGAGCGCACGCGTCGCCCGTCCGGACGTGAAACCGGAGCGGCGCAGCGGTAAGGTCATGAAATTCATCGGCTAAGCTCTGGAGCGCACTGGGATTCTAGCAGTTGCGGGGGACGCAAACAACTCGGCAATCCCGCGGATGCGTCCGCTGTCCCGTGGATTTGCACGGCCCGTCGCGCGGTGCGATAGGTCGAGCGCCGGCAATCAACACGGCCAACTCGAAAATCGAGCGATCGAGGGTGGAAACAGTGTCATCGACGCGGATCATCAAGGCCAACGGAATCGAGCTGTTCGTGCGCGAACAGGGCGAAGGCCCCCTCGTGGTGCTGTGCCACGGCTGGCCCGAACTGTCTTATTCGTGGCGGCACCAGATCCCGGCCCTCGCCGCCGCCGGCTATCGCGTCGTGGCGCCCGACATGCGCGGGTTCGGCCGCTCGCAGGCGCCTGAGGATATCGGCGCCTATACCATCTTCGACACGGTCGGCGACATGGTCGGACTGGTCGGGGCGCTCGGCGAGCGTCAGGCCGTCATCATCGGCCACGACTGGGGCGCGCCGGTGGCCTGGCATGCGGCGCTGTTCCGGCCGGACGTGTTCACGGCCGTCGCGGGCTTGAGCGTCCCTTCCCCGTTTCGCGGTCGCGCCCGGCCGCTCGACACGCTCAGTGCCGGCGGCATCGAGAACTTCTACTGGCAGTATTTTCAAACGCCCGGCGTGGCGGAGGCCGAGCTCGAGCGTGACGTGGCGCTGACGATGCGCACGATGCTGGCGCGCGGCTTCTCCGATCCGCAGTCGCTGTTCGTCGCACCGGACAAAGGCTTTCTCGGCGACGTCGCCCCCGATCTGCCTTTGCCTGCGTGGCTGAGCGAGGACGATCTCGCCGAGTTCGTCGCGGCTTACGGCGCCTCCGGCTTCCGCGGTGGCCTGAACTGGTACCGCAACATCGATCGCAACTGGGAGCTCACCGCGCCGTGGCAGGACGCGCAGATCCGCCAGCCGTCGCTGTTCATCGCCGGCAGCGCGGACGCCGTCGTCACCGGGCTGATCGGCGCCAAGCGCGTCCAGGACATGGCGCGAGTTCTGCCGGATCTGCGGCGCAAGCTGATCATCGAGGGGGCCGGGCACTGGATCCAGCAGGAACGCTCTGCCGAGGTGAATGCGGCGCTGATCGCGTTCCTGCGCGAGGTGGCTCCTGCTCGCTAGCGCGCGAGCGGCAGCTCCATCATGCGATGCGACGCCATCGCCTCGTCCGCCACATCGCGGAACCCCAGCCGCACGTAGAACCGGATCGCGTCCTCATTCGTCGTCGCGACCGCGAGCGAGAGCACGTCGGCGCCCTGCTCCCGTGCCGCCGTTGCGACCGCCTGCATGATCTCGCGTCCGACACCGGCGTTGCGCGCGCCCGGCAGCAGCGCGAGATCGACCACGTGCCATCGCGACGCCGCGCGGTCGAGCAGCAGCCGCCCGACCGGCGCGGCATCGCGGAGAATGATCAGCGACTGCGCTGCCGGACATTGCGCCGCGTGGCCCGCGACCTGGGCGCGATATTGCTGCGCCAGCACGAGATCGAGCATCGCCGGCGGCAGACCGGCCGCGGCGAGCTGCGCACCTCTGACGGAGCCAAATAGGTCGCGCAGGAACGGCTCGTCGGCGGTCTCGGCGGGCCGCAGCCGCAAGCGAACATCCCGCGAGACGAGCTCGCTCCCGGTCGTCACTCCGAGCCTGCTCGGCTCAGGAGTTGTTGAACGACGGGAAGATACCCGCATAGCAGATGCACCAGATCAGTGCCTGGGTCGGCTGCATGTTGTCGTGCGGGATGCTCTGCCCGGACGTCGTGACCGCGTTGGGAGCGAGGTTGACATTCGCCGGCGGCGCCACGAAGCCGTTGAACGAGGGATCGATCGCCACCATCGTCCCGGGCGTCCCCGGCCCAGGGGCCGCGTTCGGCGCGGACCTGCTGCCGAGCTGCAGGTTATGCGTGTGCGCGGGCATTTCGGCCGAAACCAGCCCGACAGTGCTGCTGCCCATCATCTCGCCGATCACGCGGGGCTGCAGGCCGGGTCCGTCGCCTTGGCCGTTGGTGATCGCGCCGCTCAGATTGGGGAGCTGGAAGTTGGTCGTGCCGTTGCCGCCGAAATAGGTGCCGATCAAGGCGAACAACGGCGTGTATTGCTGAATTGGAAGCAGCTGGCCGAAGCACGGCAACCACGCACTATTGAAGCCGCCGGTTGCAAAAGTGAAGGGAAAGGCCTGGATTTCGCCAACAAAGGGATCAGACACGTCGTCTCTCCTCGAGAATGTGCGATGAAGCCGGTCGAACCGCGACGCCTCAGCCTGGCGAGGGATAGACGCCGTTGATGCAGATGCAGTAGTTGCCCACGACGGTCGGCATGATGTTGTTGTGCGGGACGCTCTGTCCCGCGGCGGCCACGCAGGGCGCCATGACCGAGTAGGTGCCGGCATCGGCGATGGGGGCATCGAGATTCCCGGTGGATGCGGTCGCCAGATGGACCATGGGTCCGGGGGTCGCCGTGTCGGCCGTGACCGTCGACGACAACAGGGCATGGCTGTGCGCGGGCAACTCGGTCGTGATCAGCAGGTGCTCGTCCTCGCCCGCGACCTCGCCAAGCACATACGTCGCGCCACCGGGCGGCGTGCCCTGCCCGAGCGGCACGCGGCCGCGCAGATCGGGCAGGTTGAAGGTCTGGATGCCGTCGCCGCCATAGGTCGTTCCGAGGATCGTATAGAGCGCATCGTAGTTTGAAATGGACAGCGAGCTGCCGTCGCAGGCCAGCCAGCCGTCCGGTATGCGCGGAAAGGCGAACAGCCTGATCTCACCGAGAAACGGGTCTGACATCCCGACATCCTTTCATTGAGCCGTGGGCACCGCGAGAGCAGGCGCTGCGCGGAACTGGGGGATTCGATCGATCCGAAGACGCTCAGTTGCGCGAGGGGAAGACGCCCTGCATCGCGATCAGGTAGTTGATCACGAGATAGGGCTGCATGTTGTTATGCGCCTGCCCGCCGCCGATCTCGGGAATGTTCGTGCCCGCGGCCAGCGGGACCTCGCCCGATCCTGCGGCCGCGAAGATCTTCTTGGGATCGTCCGCCGGCAGCGTATTGGTCCCGAACAGATTGTTCGTGGGACCCGCGCTCCGGCCCGCGCCGTTGGTCGTCGAGGCCTGCACCAGGTGATTGTGAGCCGGCATCTGAGCGAGGGTCAGCGTCACGGTCGTTTCGCCGCTGACCATCCCTGCGGGAAACTGACCGGAGCTGCCCGTCGATCCGAGGATGGCCCGGCCACGCAGATCCGGCAGCGCGAATGTCGTCACGCCGTTGCCGCCGTAATAGGTGCCGAGCAGTGAGAACAGCGCCTGGTTGGTCTGGATGGCGAGTAGCGCGCCGTTGCAGAACGCCCACCCTCTCGGCGGCTGAGATCCCGCAAAAGGCATGATCTGCCCCAACACAGGCGTCAACGGCATGCGCGTCTCTCCCCAATGTCATTTTGAAACGAATGGCGGCGGCTTGATCAAACAGCCTCCGCATTGAAATTTTTGAGAGCGTGAGAAACAACCTGTAGGAGAAGTCTAGGTTGCGTCGCTCGGATCCGTCAAGACAATAAAGTTCCGCAGATTGCGCTGTTGCCGCTATGCAACGCCAAGCAGAAGTCGTGCCCGGTCTGGTTGAATCGACTTGCCCGGAAGTCGCTGCTTCTCCAAGGTTACGATTGCGTTACCAAAATTTCTTCGAACCAATTTTTTTCAGCGGCACTCTCAGCCAATGAGGGGCCGTAAGGGGCACGACCAAATTGTCAACCGGGACTTGGCGCCGGAATTTTCATGCGGCATGCACGCCTCTGCGGCGTGCGCTGGGTTTTGTTTCGGTGGTTCTTGCCTTGATGCTCGCCTCGATGGTGGGCGCGCAGGCGGCCTGTAACTTCACGACCGGCTCGACCACCAGCACCAGCATCACCATCAACGGAACGGGCGCCGGCAATGCCGTCGGTCTGTGCGTCACCAACGACGTGGTGCTCTGGGGTCTCTACGGACACTCGAATGGCACCAACAGCCCGCCGATTGATGCGTTCAACAATCTCCCGATGACGGCGGGCGGCCTGAGCTACACCAATCTCAGCTACACCGGCGCCAAGGCGACCTACACCCTGATTCCCGTGCCGATCGGCGGCGACTTCACGCAGGTGCCGGAATACACCATCCGGATCGATTCGCTGTCCGGATCGGGAACCGAGAACATCACGCTCTTTTATGCGAGCGACTGCTCGCACACCGCCGGCAATTGTAGCGGCGCCGGCACCACCAACACCTCGTTCACGATCACCGTCACGTTGCCCGGCCCGACCGCGACGCAGGCCATCGCGTCGAAGTCGCTGACCGTCAATACCGCCGCGACATCCTTCACGCCGGTCACCGGCTCCGGCGGCACCGCACCGCTCAGCTATGGCATCGCCCCGACGCTGCCGACCGGTCTGTCCTTCAACACGTCCACGGGCGCCATCACCGGTACGCCCACGGTCACCAGCACCGCGACCACCTACACGGTCACGATCACCGATGCCAACTCCGCGACCGCCAGCAATACCTTCAGCCTCACGGTCAACGGCGCGGTGACGGCCACGCAGTCCGTTGCCTCCAAGACGCTGACGCAGAATCAACCATCGACCAACTTCACGCCGGTCACCGGCGGCGGCGGCACCCCGGCCTACACCTACAGCGTGTCACCGTCCCTGCCCACCGGTCTCACGCTCAACACATCGACCGGCGCGATCACCGGCACGCCGACGGCCGCGAGCGGCGCCACGACCTACACCGTGACCGTGACCGACGCGAACAGCGCGACCGCCTCGAACACGTTCAGTCTGACAGTCAACTCGGCCGTGACCGCGACCCAATCGGTCGCTTCGAAGACGCTGACGCAGAATGTGGCCGCGACATCGTTCACGCCGGTCACCGGCGGCGGCGGCACCCCGTCGCTCAGTTACAGCATCGCGCCCGCGCTGCCCGCCGGCCTCTCGCTCAACACCTCCAGCGGCGCGATCACGGGCACGCCGACCGCAAGCAGCGGCGCGACCACCTACACGGTGACCGTCACCGATTCCAACAGTGCCACAGCCAGCAATACGTTCAGCCTGACGGTGAACACCGCCGTCACCGCGACGCAGTCGGTGAGCTCGGCCACCGTCACCGTGAACACGGCCATCACGACGTTCACCCCTGTCACCGGCGGTGGCGGCACAACGCCGCGGTCCTATGTCATCGCGCCGACCTTGCCGACCGGACTCAGCTTCAACACCAGCACCGGCCAGGTCAGCGGCACGCCGACGGTGACCAGCAGCACGACCACCTACACGGTGACGGTGACGGATTCCAACGGCGGCACCGCCAGCAACACCTTCCAGCTCACCGTCAATGGGCCAGTGAGCGCGACGCAGGCGATCGCCTCGAAGACGCTGACGCAGAATGCCGCAGCGACGTCGTTCACGCCGGTGACCGGATCGGGCGGCACGCCGCCGCTCTCCTACGGCGTTGCCCCCGCGCTGCCGACGGGCCTGACGCTCAACACCTCGACCGGCGCGATCACCGGCACACCGACCGTGACCAGCGGCGCGACGACCTACACGGTCACGGTCACCGACGCCAACACTGCCACGGCCAGCAATACGTTCAGCCTGACGGTGAACAGCGCGGTCACCGCGACGCAGGCGATCGCCTCGCGGACCTTCACCGCCAACCAGGCCATCACCGCCTTCACCCCGGTCACCGGTGGCGGCGGCACGGGGACACTGACATATTCGATCTCTCCGTCCCTTCCGGCCGGCCTCAGCATCAGCGCCTCCACGGGCGCGATCTCCGGCACGCCTTCGACGAGCGCGGCGACCGCGACGTACACCGTGACCGTCACCGACACCAACAACGGGACCGCCACGAACACCTTCAGCCTGACAGTCAACGGCGCTGTCAGCGCCACCCAGTCGATCCCGGCCAAGTCCCTGACCGTCAATGTCGCCGCGACATCCTTCACCCCGGTGACCGGGGGCGGCGGCACGTCGCCGCTCACCTATGGCATCGCACCGACACTGCCCGCCGGGCTCAGCTTCAACACCTCGACGGGTGCCATCACGGGCACGCCAACCGCGATCAGCACGGCCGCGACCTATACGGTCACCGTGAGCGACGCCAACAGTGCCAGCGCCAGCAACACGTTCAGCCTGGCCGTCAACGGTGCCGTGACGGCGACCCAGGCGATCGCGTCCAAAGGATTGACCGTCAACACGGCGGTGACCTCCTTTACACCGATCACCGGCGCCGGCGGCACCTCG
Source organism: Bradyrhizobium sp. SZCCHNRI2009 (assembly GCF_032485115.1). Taxonomy (NCBI): domain Bacteria; kingdom Pseudomonadati; phylum Pseudomonadota; class Alphaproteobacteria; order Hyphomicrobiales; family Nitrobacteraceae; genus Bradyrhizobium; species Bradyrhizobium sp. SZCCHNRI2009. The sequence goes on along the minus strand of NZ_JAUEUH010000014.1, from coordinate 51,583 downwards.
CCGCTGAGCTACGGCATCGCGCCGGCGCTGCCCGCAGGGCTCGCCTTCAATACGACCTCGGGTGCGATCACGGGCACGCCGACGGCCACCAGCGGCGCCACGACCTATACGGTCACGGTGACCGACGCCAACACTGCAACGGCGACCAATACGTTCAGCCTGGCGGTGAACGGCGCGGTCAGCGCGACCCAGGCGATCGCGTCGACCACCCTCACTGCGAACCACGCCGTGACGCCGTTCACGCCGGTCACGGGCGGCGGCGGCACCGCGCCGCTCACCTATTCCGTCTCGCCGACGCTCCCCGCGGGACTGTCCCTCAATGCGGCCAACGGCAGCATCTCCGGAACGCCCACGGTGACCAGCGCGGCGACGACATTCACCGTGACCGTGACCGACGCCGCCAACGCGACCGCGAGCAACACATTCAGCCTGACCATCAATGGTGCGGTGACGGCCACGACGGCCGTGCCGTCCAGCTCGCTGCCGATCAACCAAGCGGTGACGCCATTCACGCCGGTCACGGGCTCGGGCGGTACCGGCACGCTGGTGTTTGCCGTTTCACCGGCTCTGCCGGCCGGCTTGAGCTTCAACACGAGCAATGGCCAGATCACCGGCACGCCGACGGTTCCGGCGGCAATGACCACGTATACGGTGACCGTGACCGACACCAACAGTGCCTCGGCCAATGCCACCTTCAATCTGTCGGTGGGCCAATTGGTCACGACGGTCGCGCTGACCTCGTCGCAGAACCCGAGCCAGTTCGGGCAGCCCGTGACCTTCACGGCCACGGTGTCAGCGTCGGGCGGCACCCCGACCGGGACGGTCACCTTCAACGACAATGGCACGCCGATCGGCACGGCGACGCTGGCGGGCGGCGTTGCGACGTTCGCCACCTCGACGCTCGCGGTCGGCAGCCATACGATCACGGCGAGCTATGCCGGCACCACGCTGTTCACGGCGAGCACCTCGCCCGGCCTTGCCCAGACCGTCAACGTGCCGGTCGACAGCGTTCGGCTGCGCTCGCTGCAGCAGACCGTGAGCAAGCTGGTCGCGCAGAACTCCGGGCAGGCGATCTCCGGCGCGATCGATGACGCCATCGCCGACGGCTTCAACGATGGCGGTTCGTTCCTGACGCCCGCCAATGCCCGCATGCGCTTCAACTTCTCGGCCGATCCGCGCGATCAGGACGAGTGGTCCCCGGCCGGCGACCGCGCTGGCAGCGGCGACAGCAACGCCTATTCCTCGCTGCTGCCGGGCGCGTCCCAGCCACGTGGACGTGGTCGCGGCCGGATCGACGATGCGTTCGCGGCAATCGATCGTGGCGACAGGAAGCAGGCCGCGCCGAAATGGCACGAGCAGAAGGAGTGGCTGCTGTGGGCCGATGTGCGCGGTTCTGGCGTCGACCGCTGGGGCAGCACCAGCATCGGCGGCGTCACCCAGGCCAGCCAAGCCTCGATCTATGGCCAGCAGCTCAACGCCACGATGGGATTGACCTACCGCGCCGCGCCGAACTTCCTCGTCGGCGTGCTCGGCGGCTACGAGACCTTCAGCTACACCCAGCAGGACATCAACGGGAAGCTGAAGGGCGACGGCTGGACCACCGGCGCCTATCTCGGCTGGAAGATCATTCCCACGCTGCGCTTCGATGCAGCCGTGGCCTATTCCGGCATCGGCTATGACGGCAGTGCCGGAACCGCCCAGGGCAATTTCAGCGGCCAGCGCTGGATGGTTTCCACCGGTCTGACCGGCACGTATAAATGGGCCGGCCTGGTGCTGGAGCCGTCCACCAAGGTCTATGCATTGTGGGAACACCAGAACGCATATACGGACTCGCTGGGCACGCGGCAGGGCACCAATGATTTCGCCAGCGGCCGCGCGTCGGGGGGCCTGCGCGCCGCCTACCCTGTCGCCTGGCTCGATAGCGGGCTTCTTCTGACGCCGTTCGTCGGCCTGTACGGCGACTACTACTTCACCAGGGAGGATGCCAACACGCTCGCCGCCGGCGCGCTGGCCTCGACGCCGCTGCTGCAAGGCTGGTCGGCCCGCGCCACCGGCGGTCTCGGCATCCAGACAGGCGGCGGCATCGGTGTCGGCCTCGGTGCCGAGCTCGGCGGCATCGGCAGCAACACCCGCGTCTGGACGTTTTCGGCCAAGGCGCGGGTGCCGTTCAGCGCCCAATAGGCATTCCCAATAGCCGTTGGCGGCGCACTCGAATCGAAACCGCCCCGGCTGGGGCGGCTGGTTCGACGTGCGAGATCGTATGGAAGATCAGTACAGTCCGCGGCCGCCAAGGATCTCGCGGGCCTCGTCAGCGCCGTCCGCCGCGCCGCTCGATGACGGCACGTATCGGCCGCCCTGATCGTAGGACACCGCGCGCGGGTTATCGAGGCTCCGTCCGCGGGTCCGGCTGGAGGCCGACATCTCCGACGTCGCGGCAACCGATGCCAGGTCGGCGGAGGTGTTGCCGAGCGTGTAGGGACGCCCCTCGGGCAGCGGGACCTCGCCGCGAATCGGGCGGCCTGCGCCGATCTCGGGAACGAACGGCTGGGCGGAGGCGACGCGGACGAGAGAAGGCGCCGGCGCCGGGATGCCGGTGCGCAGGGTTGCCATCAGTTGGGTATCGTCGGACCCTTCGAGAGGGGCGCGGCCGACATATTCGACGCGGACGCGGGCGACGCCGTTGCCCTTGAACTCGAGCAGATCGGCCGCCTTGTTGGAGACGTCGATCAGCCGGTTGCCGTGGTACGGGCCGCGATCATTGATGCGGACGATGAGCGATTTGCCGTTGGCGAGATTGGTGACGCGGGCGTAGCTCGGCAGCGGCAGGGTCGGATGGGCGGCCGTCAGCGACGTCATGTCGAAGACCTCGCCATTGGCGGTCAGCCGGCCGTGAAAATCATCGCCATACCAAGAGGCCATGCCCTCGGCGCGATAGTTGGTGTCCTCCTCGGGAACATAGGTCTTGCCGGCGACGGTATAGGGCTTGCCGATGCGGTAGACGCCACCGCCCTTCGGCACCGGCTCGCCGAATCCGACGACGCGCGGGCTCGACGACACGCCGTATTTCGGATCGACCTTGCTGGCGAACTTGTTGGAAGAGGCGCAGTTCGCGACCATCAGGCAGGCGAGGACGGCGACGGCACTGCGCACCGCTCTCTCGACCGGATCTGTTTGACCAATCCCCATCGACCCCAATTACCAATGTGCCGGTCGCAGCCGAGCCATCCCGTCAGGCCCGCGCGTCCCGGCTTGTCCCCGAGTCGCATCCCCGCAACTCAATGCACAAGGATAACGCAACCCGAAGACGGCGGAAATGGGGTGGCCCCGCCGTGGTTAACCGGAGCTTTCCTGCGGTTGTGACGTGGACGGTGGCCGCCCAGGCGTGCACTCCGCTGTGCCTCCGTGTTGCGAGTGCACCTTTTTGGACACATATGTTGCGTGAAATCCTCACCTACGAGTGTTCTCATTTCCCGGGACCTGAATCATTTTGACTGTGCAGGGCTGCACGTCGTTTGCTTCACGTGGGGCGCAACAGGGTGTGTTCGCTATGATCGAAGCAATGACGGCAGTGATGGGCTTGGTTGGCGCCGGGATCTTCCTTGCTCATGCGTTTGAAGGCGTCCGCTCGCGGGCCTGAGTCCGGACAGATCGGACAGCCGACGCCATGGTCGGCTCTCGTCCGCGTCGATGTTTGCGTCCGCTTCAATAACGACACTTCAGGAGCATCCCTGAAGCTGGCAGTTTCGACCAGCAGATCATCCAGACCGCTCATCGCCCGGCCCTCGGTTTTCTCCGGCCGGTGCGAGATCGGACCGGTAGCGCAGCCGCAGCAGGTGGCCCATGCGACACCAAGATTTACGACATCAAGCGTTGCGACACCAAGACCTGCTCTCGGGGAGCTTTCTCGCCCTGGCAGCGCTGAGCACGGCAATCTTGTGCTCCGGCCTGATGGCTTTTGCGCTCAGGTGAGCGCGGGCTTTGAGCTGAGGCCGTCCGGGCAGGCGTGAATGCGCCGTTGACGAGCCGCAAGCCCGCACCCTAAACAAGGATCGCGTCGATACCGCGCCGCCGTGGCGTGGACGTCGCCGACGTCCCGGACACGACGCCGGATGGAAGGGTGGCCGAGTGGTTTAAGGCACCGGTCTTGAAAACCGGCGTGCCCGCAAGGGTACCGTGGGTTCGAATCCCACCCCTTCCGCCAAGACATCAATAAAATCAATAATTTGCAGAGCGCTTAGGCTTCCAGCGCGCAATCCAAGGCACAATGCGCTCAGGATTGCTTTCGGCCTTGTCCTGCTGACTGCCCTGCTCTGGCTGTCCTTGTGCTTGGCGGTCCTGTCGAGGGCAAAGGCTCGCGCTCGGCCATTCCTTGAAGCTGTCCGGATGCCAAGCGCGATGCTTTGACCGGGTGCGTTGTTGCCGATTGCATAAGGGGATGCACTCGCCCCCGCGGCCCAACCATGGGCTTCGAGAGGAGGTGAGTTGGCATGACACAATGCGAAGCTTGCGCGGGCAAAGGCTATCACGTGGAAATGCGGCCGGTTCGATGGGGCAAGAAAAACGAGCCCTATCGTGAGTGTCCAAAGTGCGAAGGGACTGGAAAAACCAAACCAGAGGCGTTCGACTAGGGCGTAGTCCGGGCCAAACACTAAACCCGCCGGTGCGGAGCCGGCGGGTCGTTCTCAGATCAGCTTTGCGACGATCTCGTCCTCTTCCACGTCCCCGAACTTGTTGCTGATCGCAGTGCGTGCGATGGACCGGCTGGCTGCGCAACGCTGGCGAGGCGCCCGCCGCCTCCCCGTGCTCAGAGCCGGGCGCCTGGCCAACGACCAGGGTGCGCTCCAGGGCTTGCCTGCGGCGCGCGGTGGCCGTTCACAGCGCCGGCGGTCTCGGGCGGCACGCCGACCCGCTCCATCAGTTCGCGAACGTCGCGGATGCGGCTGTCGAGAAGGCCGTGCATCTCAGTCAGCGTCCAGCGCAGCTCATCCACCGCGCCCGGCGCCGCGTCGGGAAAATGCGAGAGATGATAGATCATCTCGTTGAGCACCTGCCGCAGCCCGTACAGGTCGTCATGGGCGAGCTTCTGGACGTCGAGCTGGCCGAGCAGCCGCTGCACGAAGCTGCGCCGATCGGGCGGCACATGGCGCAGATCGACGAACCGGTTGACGTGGAAGGCGCGCGGCGCCTCGGCACTGCCGGCCGCTTGGGCCAGCGCGAGGCGCACGCTGTCCGCGTTGAGGTCCTCGGTATCGACGGAGAGCGTGTTCGGGAACAGGCTCTTGTAGCGTTCGATCAAGGCGTGGGTCTTGTCGTAGTACCAGCCGAACTTCTCGGCCAGCGACAGATCCATCCATTGCTGCTTCGACATCTCTCCGAAGTGGAAAGCGGTCGGACGCTTGCGCTGCGCGGCCGGCGAGTCGGCGTAGTAGAGGTGGTTCTGCGGCGACAGCTCGGCATTCTCCACCAGGCTTGCGATGCATGCCGCGCGGTCACGCCGGCGCAGATGCACCAGCGTGACCTGATCGCCGAGGAGCTCGGCGATGATCGGCAGCACGGCCGCGTAACCATTGCCGACGACGCACGCATGGGGGCAATCGAGGATCGTCTGACGAATCTGATCCGTGAAGCCGGGATCGTTGGTTTCCTTGAGCTGGCAGAACAGCTCATTGAGCTCGCTCGACGCCCATTCGTGCACGGCCCTGTCGCCGTTGCCCTGGTTGTCGAACACCTCCTGCATCATCCGCGTCAGCGACGTCGTGCCGTCCCGGCCGGTGCCGACGCACAGCACCCGCAGCGTGGAAGGCGGAGAATTCCTCAGGGCCGCGTCGCGGCCATTGCCGGAGGGGCGCGTCGCTCCATTGTCCGAGACCACGGCCAGGCGCTTACGCGCCAGCCGGCGAAGCTCCGCGGACGCCGCCTCCCACTCCAGCCTATAGCCGTCGCGCTCGTCGCGCAGGCGGCCCATGATCACGCCCCTTTCTTCCGTGATGCGCCTGTACCGCTCGGACTCGTCCTTCGCGGCGATCAACTCCGCTTGCAGCGCATCGACGAAGCGTTTCACATCCGCATCGAGGCGGCTTTCGGTGCTGGCGGTGTCAATCCCCAGCCGGTTCTGGATCCACCGGCGCAGTCGTACTCTCGACAACAATAATCCTCCAAGAAATCGAGCCGAACGGCCTGCTGATCGTCTGCCGCCCGATCGCTGCTGCGATTCAGCACGCCTGCGAAGACCGCCCTGCCGGCTCCGGCTCTCCATGTAATACAATTGCAATGTACATCAAACTGCATCGCAATTCGGTTGCAGAGGCAGCGATGGCGGCCGGCACGTTGCGCGAGCCGCGCCCCGCTCGTGCCCGAAAAATGTGCATGCCGCGCGACTAATGGCCATTTGAGGGTATTAATACACCGCGATGCGGCGCGAGTGCGGTGGTCATGCGTCACGGCACGCCGCCGGCGCCGCTGCTGCCAACGGGCACGGCCGCGACGACGCCAACTCCGTTGAGCTAGTCCAGTCCGCGCTCGCGACTCAGGCGCACCATCTCGTCGATGAAGATCTGCTTCTGCTTGTCGTCGAGGCTGGTGAACAGCGGTTCCGATGTGTCGGCCACCGCGCGCTGGTCGGCGGCACGATCGACCAGGAACTGAGCCTCGTTGCGCATCTGCTCGACGATGTCGTCCGGCGGATCGCGCTTCGACCGCGCGATGCGCAGCTCGAGTCGATCCGCGCCGTTGCGGCCGAGCGCGTGCATCGCGTTGGCGAACGGACCCCAGTTCTTCGCCTGCTCTTCCGTCAGGTTCAGCCCGGTCTTCAGGCGCTCGATATTGCTATCGCTGTTGGCGACGATCTGTTCGGCCGTGAGTTGCGGGGCGCCCGGCTGCGTCAGCATCGGCGTCGCCTTGGCGACCTTGCTCGTCTTCGTCGCCTTGGAAGGCTTCGCCTTCCTGCCCTCGGCCGGCGGTGTCTCGGGCTGCGCACTCTGCTGGCCGCTGTTGCCGGTGAACGCCCCGGTCACGCCGGTGACCACGCCGACGACACCGCCGATCGCGCCGCCGAGCACACCGCCGACCGGGCCCGCCGCCCTGTTGCCTTCGCGCGCGCCCTGCTCGACGCCCTTGAACAGGCCCTGCGCGGCAGGCTGACGCGGCAGGCCCACAAGGCTGATGAGACCTATTGACGCTCCTATTGCGATGCACCGGAAAGACCGGCGCCAGATGCCGGGGCTCATCATCATCAGTTCAGGCTCCGTGCGCAGTCGCTGGTCGTGACGACCATGATTCCAACGAATTCTACCGTTGCCGCAACGCGCAAGTCCATCTACCGCATGCAGTGCGATGCATCGGACGCGCCCAGCTACACTGGTTCCTCTCGGCTTCCTGCTCGGCCGAGACGCGCTTTGCACTGCAGCGCTCAGCACTGCGATGCAATCAGTTGCGGAACCTGCGACGAATTGTGCACGCCATTAGTTCTAGGATTCGCCTCACCGGCTTTCTCGACAGCCGCTCGCAATTCTGCTCTGATTGCATCCAAGCGAAATCCATGCGCGCATGACGCGACGCAACAACTAACAAATCGGATTCGCATCGACAGAATGCTTGGCTCACCAGGGAGGGAACGCCATGTCACGGAGGAAGCTGAACCGCCGACAATTCGTTGCTGCGACCGCTGCCACCTCGGCGGTCATGATTGCCGCGCCCTATGTGCGCGGCGCCTACGCCGCCGGCAAGCTCTCGATCGGCTTCTGGGACCATTGGGTTCCGGGCGCCAACCAGGCCTCGACCGATCTCGTCAACGAGTGGGCCGCCAAGGAGAAGGTCGAGGTCCAGATCGACTACATCACCAGCCAGGGCAAGAAGATCGAGCTGACGATCGCCGCCGAGGGCGCCGCGAAGTCCGGCCACGATCTGATCGCGATGCCGACCTGGTGGCCGCATGCGCATGCGGAACTGCTGGAGCCGGTCAACGACATCATGGGGCCGATCATCCAGGAGAACGGCGAGGTCAACGGCACCGTCAAATATCTCGGACAGTCCGGCGGCAAATGGCTCGCCGTGCCGGCCTGCGTCGGCAGTCAGATCAAGGGTCCCTGCTCCCGCATCGATCTGATGAAGAAGCATGCGGGCATCGACGTGCAGGAGATGTATCCGGCCGGATCTCCACCGAAGGCCGACAATTGGACCACGGAGACCTTCCTGAAAGCGGCGGAGGCCTGCCATAAGGCTGGCGTGCCGTTCGGCATCGGGCTTGGCGAAACCACCGACAGCGTGGACTCCGCCGGCGCGTTCTTCCAGGCGTTCGGCGCGGATCTCGTCAACGCCAAGGGCGATGTCACGGTGAAGACGGATGCCGTGCGCCAGGCGCTCGAGTTCTACAAGCGGCTGATCGCGGCGCTGCCGCCGGATGTCGCCTCGTGGGACGACGCATCGAACAACAAATGGCTGGTCTCGGGCAGGGGCGCGATGATCATGAATCCGCCGAGCGCCTGGGCGGTGGCCAAGCGCGACGCGCCGCAGATCGCCGAGCAGTGCTGGACCCACGGCTTCCCGGCCGGCCCCAAGGGCCGCTTCGCGCCGTTCCTGCCCTACTTCTGGAGCATCTGGTCGTTCTCCAAGAACAAGGAGGCGGCCAAGAGCCTGATCGTGCACCTGTCGAAGCCGTCATCGATCGAGAAGATGGTGGTGGCGAGCGGCGGCTACGATCTGCCGGCCTATCAGAAGCTGACGACGCTCAAGGTATGGCAGGAGGAGGGACCGCCGAAGGGGACCCTCTATCACTATCCCAACCCCTATAATCACCAAACGCTGTCGATCGCAGCCTCCCCTGCTCCGCCCAAGATCGCGCAGCAGATCTATGCGCAGGCGACGATGACCAAGATGTGCCTGCGCTACGCTCAGGGCGAGAAGATGGAATCGACCCTCGCCTGGGCCGAAGGCGAGTGCGAGGGCTTCATGCGCAGCTGAGGCATGCTCGAAGCAACGCCGGCGGTCCGCTTCAGCAGGCGGGCCGCCCCCTTTCACCTTGTCAGTGTTTCCCATCCAGTGAGGACCCCGCTGTCGCAGGGGACATCACGAGGAGCCTTTTCTCATGGTTGATGCCGCCATCGGTGAGAACGCCGTCGCCCGCCCTCGCGCGGCCCGCCGCAATGGTCTGCACAGGGCGTTGAAGCGGAAATCGACCGCCGCTTTCCTGATGACGCTGCCGCTGATCCTGCTGATCGTGCTCCTGGTCGTCTATCCCGCCCTGTATTCGGTGCATCTGGCGACCCTGAACAAGTCGATGCAACGCTTCGTCGGCTTCGGCAATTTCGAGTTCCTGTTCAAGCGCGACACGTTCTGGCTGGTCGTCAAGCAATCCTGCATCTTCGCGATCACGGCCGTCGTGTTCAAGGCGCTGATCGGCTTCATCGTCGCTCATTTCGTCCACAACATCCCCGCCAAGGGGCAGCGCAAATGGCGCGGCATGCTGCTGGTACCCTGGGTGATCCCGCCGGCGATGAGCACGCTGGCCTGGCTGTGGCTGTTCGACCCGTCCTACAGCGCCTTCAACTACACGCTCGCCTTCTTCGGCATCGGCCCGATCCCGTGGACCGGGGAAGCCGCCTGGGCGCGGTTCTCGGTGATCCTGGTCAACATCTGGTACGGCGCGCCGTTCTTCATGATCATGTACCTGGCCTCGCTGAAATCTGTCCCGGACCAGCTCTATGAGGCCGCGGCGATCGACGGCGCCAATTGGTGGCAGCGGATCTGGTACGTGACCCTGCCGATGATGCGCAACATCATCGCGATCACGACGCTGTTCTCTCTGATCGTGACGTTCGCCAATTTCGACATCGTCCGCATCCTCACCGCCGGCGGCCCGCTGGACAAGACGCACATCTTCGCGACCTGGGCGTTCCGCGTCGGCATCGAGGGCAGCGACATTCCGCTCGGCGCCAGCGTCTCGCTGTTCATGGTGCCGATCCTGGCGGTCGCCGCCATCTTCATCCTGCGCGACGTCAACAAGCGGGGGAACGAGTCCTGATGAGCACCGTCACGATCGACAAGGCCGGCCCGACCCGTACCGTCAAATATGGCTCGATGAGCCGCGACCGCGCCTGGGCGCTGCGCTGGTCGTATTTCTTCCTGACGCTGTTCGCGATCTTCTCGCTGGTACCGCCGCTCTACATGCTGATCACCTCGCTGAAGGGCAGCGCGGAGATCTCCGCGGCGACCAATCCGTGGTGGGTATTCCATCCGACGCTGGAGAACTATGTCGAGCTGCTCACCTCGAACCAGTTTCAGCGCTTCTTCTTCAACTCGGCCATGGTCTCGATCGTCGTGGTGATCATCACCATGCTGATCAGCATCCCCGCCGCATTCGCGCTGTCGCGGATGAAGTTCTGGGGCTCGGCGACGCTGGCGACCGGCGTATTCCTGACCTATCTGATCCCGGACAGCCTGCTGTTCATTCCGCTGTTCAAGATGTTCGCGCTGATCGGCGACGTCACCGGCATCCAGTTGATCAATCGCTGGTACGTGCTGCTGTTCATCTATCCAACCCTGACGGTGCCGTTCTGCACCTGGATCATGATCGGCTATTTCGCCTCGATCCCGAAGGAGCTCGACGAGGCCGCGATCATCGACGGCGCCTCCTGGCTGCAGACGCTGACGCGGATCTTCATTCCCGTCGCCCTGCCCGGTCTGATCGCCGCGACGATCTTCGCCTTCACCGTCTCCTGGGCGCAGTTCCTGTATCCGCTGGTGTTCACGACCTCGACCGACCAACTGGTGCTGCCGGTCGGCATCGTCACGAGCCTGATCAAGGGCGACGTCTTCAACTGGGGACAGATCATGACCGGCGCGCTGCTGGGCGCGGCGCCGCCGCTGATCATCTACGCGTTCCTGATGGACTATTACATTGCCGGGCTCACCGCCGGCGCGACCAAAGGCTGATGACGGGGGTTGATCACACATGGCTGAAGTGAGCTTGCGCAAGGTCGTGAAGCGTTATGACGACGTCGAGGCGGTCAGGGGCATCGATCTCGATATCGCCGACCACGAGTTCGTCGTGCTGGTCGGCCCGTCCGGCTGCGGCAAGTCGACGACACTGCGGATGATCGCAGGGCTCGAGGACATCTCCGACGGCGACATCACGATCGGCGGCGATGTCGTCAACGACGTGCCGCCGAAGGATCGCGACATCGCCATGGTGTTCCAGAACTACGCCCTCTACCCGCACATGACGGTGGCCGAGAACATGTCGTTCGGGCTGCGGCTGAAGCACTACCCGAAGGCCGAGATCAAGAGCCGCGTGGCGGAGGCCGCGCGCATGCTGGACATCGCCGACCTCGTCGACCGCAAGCCCAAGCAGCTTTCCGGCGGCCAGCGCCAGCGCGTCGCGATGGGCCGTGCGATCGTGCGCAATCCCAAGGTGTTCCTGTTCGACGAGCCGCTGTCCAACCTCGACGCCAAGCTGCGCGTGCAGATGCGCATCGAGATCAAGAAGGTGCACCAGAAGGTCCGCACCACGACGGTCTACGTCACCCACGACCAGGTCGAGGCGATGACCCTGGCCGATCGTGTCGTGGTCATGAACAAGGGCCGCATCGAGCAGATCGGCACGCCGAACGAGCTGTACCACAATCCGGCGACACGCTTCGTCGCCGGCTTCATCGGCTCGCCCGCAATGAACTTCGTGCCGTGCCGGCTCGAGGAGGCCAATGGCCGGCTCCACATCCGCCTCACCGACCGGATCGCCTTTCCGCTGCCGCCGGCGCGCGCCGCGCGCTATCAATCCGTGTCACGGAACGAGCCGCTGCTGCTCGGCATCCGGCCCGAGCACATCGCCGAGACCAAGCCGCATGCGGAGCCTGGGATTGAGCCGTTCGAGGCGCTGCTCGACGTCACCGAGCCGATGGGCATGGAGACGCTTGTCTACTTCACCCTCAACGAGACGCCGGTCTGCGGGCGGGTCAACCCCAATGCCGGCGCGCGGGATGGCAGCCCTCTGCGCATGGCAATGGACCTCAACAACATGCACCTGCTAAATGAGGCTTCAGGCCTCGTCATCTGACGAGCATAAGAAGCTTCAAGGGCAGGACATGACCACCAGGACGGCAACCAACAAGAACAAGATCCTCGTCACGGAATCCTTCTCGGCCAAGGGCCGCGCGCTGCTGGCAGCGCGCGATGATGTCGAGATGATCGAGTTCCCCAACATGATCTCGGCGGTGGATTTTTCCGACCTGCTGAAGTCCCACGCGCCGGTGCACGGCGTCGCGCTCGGCGCCACGCGCTTCGGAGAGCCGGAGTTGATCGCGGCCGGCGACATGAAAGTCGTCACCCGAATCGGCGTCGGCTTCGACGCGGTCGATGTGCCCGCGCTCTCCAGGCACAAGGTGCCGCTGATGGTCGCGGGCACGGCGAACTCGCCCTCGGTTGCCGAGCAGGCGCTGTTCATGATGCTGACGCTGGCCAAGCGCGCCAACGAGATGCATGCGATGGTCAAGGACGGCACCTGGGGCGCGCGCCTCGGCGTGCTGCCGTTCGATCTCTACGGCAAGACCGTGCTGATCATCGGCTTCGGCCGCATCGGCACCCGCACCGCCAAGCGCTGCCTCGCGATGGAGATGCAGGTCCTGGTCTACGATCCCTACAAGCCCGCAGCCGACATCACCGCCGCGGGCTGCGAGCCCGTTGCCGATCTCGACACTGCGCTCCAGCGCGCCGACTTCGTCAGCATCCACTGCCCGAAGACCCCGGAGACCATCGGCCTGTTCAACGCCGGGCGTCTCAGGCTGATGAAGCCGACGGCGTATCTGATCAACACCGCGCGCGGCGGCCTGATCGACGAGGCGGCGCTCTATGACGCGCTGTCCTCGGGCCGGCTCGCCGGCGCTGGCCTCGACGTGTTCGAGCAGGAGCCGCCGCCGGTCGGCCACGCACTGCATGCGCTGCCCAACGTGATCATGGCCCCGCACGTCGCCGGCGTCACGCGCGAGGCCGTCGACCGCATGAGCGAGCAGACGGCGCGCAACATTCTCAGCGTGCTCGATGGCGATCCGATTCGGCAGAACGTGATCAATCAGGACGTCTTGTAGTCGTCCGGCCGATGCAATGGTCCTGTCCCGTCGGCGACGAGGCAGGACCCGCTCTCATCACGCGGATGTCAGGACCTTTCTCCACCGCTTTGGCGCCCAACTTTCAACGCATTCTTGCAACTTGGCCAAATCCAGCTACAACTGTGACTATCGGCACCGGATTTTGCGCGCGCCGGTAGGAACAGAGGCGGCCATGAGTGTTGCGACCGAGCACGCGCTCGCAACGATAGCGAGCATTCTCGATCAGCCCGAAGCGACGAGGTCGGCAGACAAGGCGGCGCCGTCGTCGAAGAAGGCTGCCGCGACTGTCGTCTCTCTCGATCAGGCCGACGGCTACACCAAGCTCGGACCTGGGCCGATTTCCGCGATCCGCTTCCGCTGGACGGCACGGCGGGGCGAGGACGGCTACTATGTCGACGAGACCGTCGGGCCGACCTCGATCGCCGTGAGCAGCGGACCGATGACCGCCGAAGCTGCCGTCAAGACGGTCGACACCCGCGCGCGAGAGGCGATCGAGCGCTTCGAGGCGCTGAAGAACGAGATGACCGGCAAGGGCCCGGTTGCGCCCAGCGAGAGGTAGCGCTCCGGCCGCCCGGACCACTCCGTCTTCGTTGCGATGTCTCCAAATCCCATGGCCGGGTTCCATCCTGGCCATTCGTATTTTGTGGACCTTGAGGCCGCCTGCCGTCCCGCTCCGGAAGGGCCTACCTCCGCGCGCCCAGATAGTCCGGCTTCGCCAGCGGCACGCCGGCGTGACGCAGGATGTCGTAGGCCGTGGTGACGTGAAAGAAGAACTGCGGCAGGCTGAACGTGAGCAGCAATGAGCGGCCATCGTCGAAGCTGCGCGTCGCACCGTTGCGGAAGGTGAAGCTGACCTCCCGCTTCGCGCCCTCCTCGATCGCCGCAGGTGGCACGCTGCGCACATCGTCGATCGCGGTTGCAATCCGCGCCTTCAACCCGGCCATATCCGTGTCGCTGTCGGCAACGGTCGGCTGCGCGCGGCCGGCGAGCAGCGCGCAAGCAATGGTGGCGTGGCGGTTGGCTTCGCAGACCTGCCGGATCAGGTTGTACATGTCGGGCGCCAGCCGGGCCTGCAGCAGGTCGGCGGGATCGATGCGGCGCGCCTCGGCAAAGGCAGCGGCCTTGTCGAGCACCCCCGAGAGGTTGTGAAGATAAGGAACGAACACCTCGACCGACGCCTGCACCAAGGAAATGCTCATCAACCAACCTTCCTGCTTGCCCCTCGTCGCGCGTGGCGACCTCCGCTATGAATAGCGCGGCCACATCATGCGAGGTGATTCAATATGGGATTTTTCAACCGGACCGTCGCCGCCGTGACCGCAGCCGTGCTGGCCTGCGGTCTCGCCACTGCCGCACTCGCCGACCAGCCCTCGCGCCTCGACGAGATCGTGCAGCGCGGCAGCTTACGGGTCGGAATGACCGGCGACTACAAGCCCTTCACCTATCTCGACAAGGCGACCGGAAAATTCTCCGGCTTCGACGTCGACATGGCCGAGTCGCTCGGCAAGGCGCTCGGCGTCAAGGTCGAGTTCGTGCCGACGAGCTGGCCGCAGCTCATGAAGGATTTCGAGGCCGACAAGTTCGATGTCGCGATGGGCGGCGTATCGATCACGCTCGACCGCCAGAAGAAGGGCTTGTTCTCGACGCCGATCATGCGCGAGGGCAAGACCCCGATCGCGCGCTGCACCGACACCTCGAAGTACCAGACGCTGTCCGACATCGACAAGCCCGGCACCCGGGTCGTGGTCAATCCGGGCGGCACCAACGAGCGCTTCGCCCGCGCCAACATCAAGTCAGCCGACATCCGCGTCCACCCCGACAACGTCACCATCTTCGACGAGATCGCCAAGGGCGACGCCGACCTGATGATGACCGACGCCTCCGAGACGCGCTATCAGCAGAAGCTGCATCCCGGCGTGCTCTGCGCCGTGCACCCGGAGAAGCCGTTCGATTTCTCCGAGAAAGCCTACTGGCTGCAGCGCGACGTGGCGCTCAAGGCGTTCGTGGACCAGTGGCTGCATATCTCGACCGAGAACGGCAGCTACCAGGCGATCTACAAGAATTGGTTCGAGTAACATGTCCGCGGTCTTCCGTCGGGCAATGATGACCGGATGATCTTCTGGCCCGCCAGCAAAGGACGACATGCGATGAAGTGTCTTCGGATCTACGCAACGCCCGACGGCGAGTCCCGCTTCGGTGAAGTGGATATCCCGACGGCGGCGGCTGTGACCGTCGCCCCCGGCGCCAAGCCGTTTCAAGTTTCCAAGCGCTATATCGCCTCGAGCGTCGAGTTTACGCAGATCCCCGCCGGTATGCGCCAGGTTGACTGGCACACCGTTCCGGGGCGGGTGTTGACCGTCAGACTGAGCGGGGCGGTCGAATACGAGACGAGCGACGGCGAGGTGCGG
Source organism: Bradyrhizobium sp. SZCCHNRI2009 (assembly GCF_032485115.1). Classification (NCBI taxonomy): domain Bacteria; kingdom Pseudomonadati; phylum Pseudomonadota; class Alphaproteobacteria; order Hyphomicrobiales; family Nitrobacteraceae; genus Bradyrhizobium; species Bradyrhizobium sp. SZCCHNRI2009. The sequence goes on along the minus strand of NZ_JAUEUH010000014.1, from coordinate 36,078 downwards.
CGCGTCTCCGCAGGCGAGTTTGTGCTGGTGGAGGACACGCACGGAAAGGGTCATCTGTCGCGTCACTCCGTGGACGCGCAAACCGTCCTGTGGATCAGGCTGCCTGACGGCCTCGATTTGCCGAGTGCATAGTCCCTGGAAGTCGCTGCCGTCTGCCGGCACCTGAGGAGAACCCGCAAGGAAGAGCTGCGCCGAAACAAAATGTTCTTTCGCAATTTCAGTAGGAAGACCCTGTCCAGTCCCCGGGCGAAAAATATTCGACTTTCGTTTTTCAGAAAAATATGGTTCACTGCCGCCATCCCGCCTCATCGAAGAGGGGCGTCGCGCGCAATCGTCACGACACGCGAGGTGGGGAGGCGATGGCCGCGAGATGCCGAAAGCGTGCTTGCACGCGGACGAACGGCAGCTTGCGGACGTGAAGTCGCAGGGTCCTGACACCCCGACGCTGGTGTCACGTTCGCGGCGGCGCTAACGCGCCGCGCGGACCATGGTGGCCAACAAGCCCGGCGCACCAGGGAGACTGCGTATAAGCGTTAAGACCGTCGCGCAGGGAATGCCGGTTGATCGGCAGCACCTGTGGTACCTGCCGCCTGCATTTTTTTTCGCAGGCGGGCCATGGGTGAGGCCCTCACCCGGCATTCCCTGCGCCCTCTTCTGATTGAGAGGGTTCGACTGATGGATCACTCGGACGCCATGCGTCGCGAGAACGCCAGCTCATGTGTAGCGATGTCATGCAAGCGAAAGTCTGTCAGCACACTCGCTGTCATTCCGGGCTCGCGCTGCGCGCGCCCCGGAATGACGGCGTCATGTGTGGATGGCTCGCGACGACACCACGGCCGGTGCTTATGAGTCCCGGCTCGGAGGCCGGGACGACAGCGGAGTGTGGCGTGGGAGCCCGGCTCACCGCGACGCTGCGAGGGACGATGAAGCCGCCCTCACCCGTTGCGATACGTGTAGCTGTAGCCGTTGATCGCCGGGGCGCCGCCGAGATGCGCATAGAGCACCTTCGACCCTTCCGGGAAGTAGCCCTTCTTGACCAGGTCGATCATGCCCTGCATCGACTTGCCCTCATAGACCGGGTCGGTGATCATCGCCTCGGTGCGGGCGGCCAGGCGAATGGCCTCGTTGGTCTCGGCGCTCGGCACGCCATAGGCCGGATAGGCGTAGTCGTTGAGGATCACGATCTCGTCGTCGCGGACCTTGCGGCCGAGCTCGACGAGCTCAGCGGTGTTGTCGACGATCTGCCGCACCTGGCTGCGGGTCTGCTGCGGCGTGCCGGAGGCGTCGATGCCGATGACGCGGTCGGCGCGGCCGTCGGCAGCGAAGCCGACGATCATGCCGGCCTGGGTCGAGCCGGTGACGACGCAGACGATGATGTAATCGAACTTGACGCCCATCTCGGCTTCCTGCGCCCTCACCTCCTCGGCGAAGCCGACATAGCCGAGACCGCCGAACTTGTGCACGGAGGCGCCGGCCGGAATGCCGTAGGGCTTGCCGCCGGCATCCTTGACCGACTGGATCGCATCTTCCCAGCTCTTGCGGATGCCGATGTCGAAACCGTCCTCGACGATGCGGCTGTCGGCGCCCATCAGGCGCGTCATCAGGATGTTGCCGACCCGGTCATAGACGGCGTCCTCGTGCGGCACCCAGCTCTCCTGCACGACGACGCACTTCATGCCGATCTTGGCCGCGGTCGCCGCCACCATGCGGGTATGGTTCGACTGCACGCCGCCGATCGAGACCAGGGTGTCGGCATTCGATTCGATCGCATCGGGCACGATGTATTCGAGCTTGCGCAGCTTGTTGCCGCCCATCGCGAGACCGGAATTGCAGTCGTCGCGCTTGGCATAGATCTGCACCTTGCCGCCGAGCGCCGCGGTCAGCCGCGGCAGATGCTCGATCGGGGTGGCACCGAAGGTGAGCGGATACTTCTTGAACTTGTCGAGCCGAAGCACGGGTCTCTCCGTGGGTGGATGAAAGGGCCGGCCGAAACATACGAAAAAGGCGGAGAAAGGTGCTCTCTTTATTGGCCTGCGTTTTCGTGCTTACGTCCGCAAGAATTGACACCGGCAAGAGATATGTCCGCATATGACGGAAAAAATGAGAGGATCTTCCACTATTGATCTCGACCGGGTCGATCGGCGCATCCTGCAACTGCTGCAGAAGGACGGCCGGATGAGCAATGCCGAGCTTGCCGCCACCGTTCATGTCAGTCCGGCCACCTGCCATCGCCGCACCCAGCGCCTGTTCGAGGAGGGCTACATCAAGGGCGTGCGCGCCCAGATCGCGCCGGAGAAGGTCGAGCGCAGCGCGCTGGTGCTGGTCGGCGTCGTGCTCGATCGCTCGACGCCGGAGAGCTTTCGCACCTTCGAGGCGGCGATCCGCAAACTGAAATTCGTGCTCGATTGCCATCTCGTCGCCGGCGATTTCGACTTCTTCCTGAAGATCCGCGTTCGCGACATGCACGACTTCAACCGGATGCATGGCGACCAGCTGATCTCGCTGCCGGGCGTGCGGCAGACGCGCACGTTCTTTGTGATGAAGGAGGTGGTCGACAATGCGCCGCTCGATTTCTGAGCAGGCCGGGCATTGAACCGGTGGCGCCGCATCGGCGACTTACCAGCGCGTGAGCTCGCTCACATCAGCAACCGACATCGCGGAGACACGGATGAAAAGGCTGTTGGCCGTCGCGGCTTTGGTTCTGGCCAGCAGTGCCGCCGAGGCGCAATACGTCATCGAGTATGGCGGCAAGACGATCCGCATCGATCCCGACCGCGGCACCGTGCAGATCCCCGGCGTCTACGACAATACCGAGCAGAAGAAGACCAAGCGCACCAAGCGCGACCAGGACAATACGGCCAAGCCGCCTCCGGCGCCCACCGAGGCGGCGGTCACGCCGGCCCCGCCCGCGCAGGCTCCGGCTACGACCGCGCCCCCTGCTCCCGTCCCTGCGGCGCCCGCTCCGACGGCAGCCGCACCAGCGAGCCCGCCGGCGGCGCCTCCTCCCGTCCAGGCGGCCGCGCCACCGGCGCCGCTGCCGCCACCTCCGGCGGCCCCAGCCGCCAACGCCACGGCACCGGTTGCGCCGCCAGCCGCTGCAACGGCCGCTGCGGCTCCTGCTGCCGCGCCGGCTCCCGCCGCCGCGCCGCCGCCACCGCGGCCAGCCCAGACGCCTGCCGTGACCACGGCAGCCGCGCCGCCCGCCGCGGCGCAGACCGCCGGTCGCGATCCCAGCTCGCCGGTCGGCATCTGGTTGACCGAGGAGAAGGAGGGCCAGATTCGCATCGAGCCCTGCGGCACCAATCTCTGCGGCTACACCGTGGATGCGAAGACCAAGCAGAACGGCGAGCAGATCCTGATCAACATGCGGCCGAGCGACAAGGCCCAGGAGAAGAAGTGGACCGGCCGCATCTTCGATCCGAACAGCGGCAGCACCTACGATTCGACCATCGCACTGAAGGGGGCGGACAGTCTGCGCGTGCAGGGCTGCGCCTTCGGCGGCATGTTCTGCGGCGGCCAGACCTGGACGCGGGTGAACTGAGCCCGGCGCGCGACGCGCCTCCAAACGCAAAGCGCGCGGCCCTGCGACCGCGCGCTCGCACCGTTCTCAGTGATGTATCAGCCGACCGGGATTGCGTATTCCTCGTCGGTGACGTGCTCCATCCAGGTCACGTGCTCGCCATTGAGCGATTCATGCATCGCGACGTGGACCATGCCGGTGGTCGGCGCGGCGCCATGCCAATGCTTCTCGCCCGGCGGGATCCAGACGACGTCGCCGGCCTTGATTTCGCGCACCGGCCCGCCCTTGGCCTGCACCCGGCCGACGCCCTGGATGACATAGAGCGTCTGACCGAGCGGATGGGTGTGCCAGGCCGTGCGCGCGCCCGGCTCGAACGCGACGCGCGCCGAGGCGACGCGGGCTGGAGCCTGCGGCGTGATGATCGGGTCCTGCCAGACCGTGCCCGTAAAGCTTTCCGCGGCTGCGCGGCGCGTGGGGCGCGAGCCCGCGAGATAAACATCGACCATTGTTCTGCCTTTCCTGAAGCTGTGTCGTTGATCAATCGGCGCCGTGAACTACTTCTTCGACGCGGCGTAGCGCGCCTTGGTCTCGGCGTTCATCGGATAGAGACCCGGCAGCACCGCGCCCTTGTTCACCTCATCGACGATCCAGGCTTCCATGCGCTCCTGCTCGGGACCTTCCGCGAGCACGTGATCGAGCATCGCCTGCGGGATCAGCACGGCGCCATCCTGGTCGGCGACGATGACGTCGTTCGGAAACACGGCAACACCGCCGCAGCCGATCGCCTCGCCCCAGCCGACGAAGGTGAGCCCTGCGACCGACGGCGGCGCGGCGTACCCATCGCACCACACGGGAAGGCCGGTGCCGAGCACGCCTTCGAGGTCGCGCACGACTCCATCGGTGATCAGCGCGGTGACGCCGCGCTTGACCATGCGGGCGCACAGAATGTCGCCGAAGATGCCGGCGTCCTTGACGCCCATCGCATCGACCACGGCGATGCAGCCTTCGGGCATGGCCTCGATCGCGGTGCGGGTCGAGATCGGCGACGACCAGGATTCCGGGGTCGCCAGATCCTCGCGCGCCGGCACGAAGCGCAGCGTGAAGGCGGGACCGACCAGCCGCTTCTGTCCCGGGCGCAGCGGCTTGGCGCCGCGCAGCCAGACATTGCGCAACCCCTTCTTCAGCAGGACCGTGGTGATGGTCGCGGTGGTGACTTGAGACAGGGTGGCGATGGCTTCGGGAGTTAGGGACATCTTGAGACTGGCGCTCCAAACGGGCTGGCTGAAAAAGCAGGCGCATCTTGCGAGCGACGAAGGCGGCGTCAAGGGCATGCGCGGTGCGTCCGGCGCATGCGGGGCTTGCGTGCACCCGATAAGGCCTCCTTATCGCAAGACATCCGATTAATTTATTGAATTTTCGAGACTTTTTGCCTTGGACCCAATTCCACTGGCGCATGAAAACAGCTAGATGAGGAACACCAACGCGGATCACTTCGGACTCATGGCCGATCCTTTTCCACCTCCTCGCCTGCTGCCCAGCGGCGACAGCGCCGTCACCGTCGAGTTCAGCCGGACGATCGACGAGACCGCCAACCGCCGCGTCCTGGCGCTCGACCATGCGGTGGCAGCGGCCGGGATCGAGGGCATCACGGAGACGGTGCCGACCTATCGCTCGCTGCTCGTGCACTATGATGCAGGTGTGATCGACCACGACACCCTTGGAGCAAAGCTGTTGGCGCTGTCGGCCGGGTCGCTCGCGCCGGAAAGTGAGGTCAGGCGCTGGCGGGTTCCAGTCTGCTATGGCGGAGAGAATGGCATCGACCTCGAGGATGTCGCCAAGGCGTTGAGCCTCACGCCGGACGAAGTCGTCGCACGCCATATCGCCAGCACTTATCGCGTCGCAATGATCGGCTTCACGCCGGGCTGGTCCTATTTGTCCGGTCTCGATCCCACGCTGCAGATGTCGCGCCGCCAGAATCCGCGGCTCTGGACGCCTGCCGGCATCATCGCCATCGGCGGCATCCAGACCGGCATCCAATGCCTTGCCGGCCCGTGCGGCTGGCACCTGCTTGGCCGCACCGCGATGCGGACGTTTCAACTGCATCGCGAGCCGACCTTTCTGCTCGAGCCCGGCGACGAGGTCAGCTTCTATGCCGTTGACGTCAAGACCTTCGCGGAGCAGGAGCGCGCCGCCGAGGGCGGCGAGCTCATCGCCGAGCGGATCGCCGCATGAGCACGCTCGTCGTCTCACAGATCGGCCCGGCAAGCTCGGTCCAGGATGGCGGGCGTTTCGGCGCGCAGCGCTACGGGCTGACGCCGTCCGGCGCGATGGACAAGCTGGCGCTGGCGGCAGCCAACAGCCTCGTCGGCAATGAGCTGATGGCGGCTGCGATCGAGATCGGCCCATTCGGCGCGACGTTCGCGGCGAAGGGCGGCGCGGTGCGCGTGGCGCTCGCCGGCGCGCAACGGCTGGCGGATGTCGCCAAGCGGCAGGTCGAGATCAACACGTCGGTGACGCTGAACGACGGAGAGCAGCTCACGCTCGGCTTTGCGCGCGGCGGCTCGTTCACCTATCTCGCCATCGCCGGTGGCATCGCCGGCGAACCGATGTTCAACAGTCTCTCGGTGAATGCGCGCGCCGGGCTCGGCAGCCCCTACCCCCGCCCGCTTCAGGCCGGCGACGTGTTCGAAGTCGCGCCCGCCGGCGATGCGCCGGAACTGCGGATCGATCTGCCGAAAGCCGGCGGCGCGATTCGCGTCGTCATGGGACCGCAGGACGACGAGTTCAGCGACGAGATGAAAGCGCTATTCCTCGGCAGCGACTGGATGGTCTCGGCGACCAGCGACCGCATGGGCTATCGCCTCGAGGGGCCGCAGATGCGCCACCTGCACGGTCACAACATCGTCTCGGACGGCACCGTGGACGGCAGCATCCAGGTGCCCGGCAACGGTTCGCCGATCGTGCTGATGTCGGACCGCGGCACCAGCGGCGGCTATCCGAAGATCGCGACCGTCATCACGGCCGATTTCGGCCGCCTGGCGCAGACGCCGGCCGGCACGCCATTCCGCTTCAAGGCCGTGAGCATGGCCGAGGCGCAGGCCGAACTGCGTCGTTACAAGGATCTGCTGCGCAGCTTGCCCGGCCGCGTCACCGAGCTTGCGAGCAGCGACTTCAACGTCGATGCGCTGTTCACGGCCAATGTGGCCGGTCATGCCGTCAGCGCAACCGACGCCACCACCTGGCCCGGAGTCACTCCCGATTAGTTTGATCACATCTCACGTTGCTTCGGACCCATCAACGAGCGGACCCTGACATGACCAGCACCGTCGATCTGAACTGCGACCTCGGAGAGAGTTTTGGCCCGTGGGAAATGGGCAATGACGCCGCCATGATCGAGCTGGCGACGTCGGTCAACGTCGCCTGCGGCTTTCATGCCGGTGACGCTGACATCATGCGGCGGACGGTCGAGATGGCGAAGGCCAAAGGCGTCAGCGTCGGCGCGCATCCCGGCTATCGCGATCTGCATGGTTTCGGTCGGCGTCCGATGCCGGGGCTGAAATCATCGGAGATCGAGAACCTCGTCGCCTATCAGATCGGCGCCCTGCAGGCGATCGCCACCGCGGCCGGTCACAAGGTCACGCATGTGAAGGCACACGGCGCGCTGTCCAATGTCGCCTGCGAGGACGACATGACGGCGAACGCCATCGCCAAGGCGATCAAGGCCGTCGATCCGAGCCTGATCTTCGTCGTGCTCGCCAACTCCAAGCTGGTGACCGCTGGCGAGAAGGCCAATCTGAGGATGGCTCACGAGGTGTTTGCCGATCGCGCCTATGGCGACGATGGACTCCTGGTGTCGCGCAGCAAGCCCGGCGCCGTGCTGCACGATCCCAAGGTCATCGCCGATCGTGTGGTGCGCATGGTTCAGGACGGCGCGGTGATTTCGGTGACTGGCAAGGTGATGAAGATGCGGACCGACACCGTCTGCATCCATGGCGACACCGCCGGCGCGGTCGAGATTGCGCGGGAGGTCCGCAAGGCGCTCGACGCGGCCGCCATCACGGTCGCGCCGTTCAAGAGGTGATGAGAATCAGAACGGATGCGTGAAAGACGTGCCCAGGGTGATCGCGGCAATCAGCGCCATCGCGCTGTAGAAGGCAACCAGCGCGACGGTTGCGCCGCGTTCGCGAATGGCGCGGGCCTGGGGCATCTGTCGCAGGGGCCTGGATATCGTGCGCATGGCCGGTCTCCTGAAGTTCCGGCCATGAGAAAAGCGTTCCCGCGGCCGGGTGCAAGGCAACCGGCGAAATAACGACAAGCCCCCTGTTTCGGGTCCGCTTGGAACCAAAAAATTCTCGGCCGATGTTGCGACTGAGAATATTCTCCGCCGGGTTCCAGCTCAGTAGACGTCGAGCTGGAACCGGCCCTTCTTCTTGAGGTCCGCGACGAAACTCACCGCCTCGTCCGTCGAACGCGCGCCGAACTGGGCGACGATGTCGACCAGGGCGCGCTCGACGTCCTTGGCCATGCGCTTGGCGTCGCCGCAGATGTAGAGATGGGCGCCGTCGGCGAGCCAGGTCCACACCTCGCGGCCGACCTCGCGCATGCGGTCCTGGACGTAGAATTTCTTGTCGCCGTCGCGCGACCACGCCAGCGACAGCCGCGTCAAGAGGCCGGCGGTCTTCATGGCGTTGAGCTCGTCGGCGTAGAAGAAGTCGCAGTCGCTGCGCTGATGGCCGAAGAACAGCCAGTTCTTGCCCGGCGCGCCGGTCGCCCTGCGGTCGTGCAGGAAGGCGCGGAACGGCGCAACGCCGGTGCCGGGGCCGACCATGATGATCGGCGTCTTCGGATCGGCCGGCAACGCGAAGCCATGCGCCTTCTGCACATAGACGCGCAGCTTGTCGCCGGGATTGATCCGCTCGGCCAGGAAGGTCGAGGCAAGTCCCAGCCGCTTGCGCTTGCCAACGACGTAGCGGACGCAGTCGACCGTCAGCGACAGCTTGCCGGGCGTGGCATTGTGCGACGACGAGATCGAGTAGAGCCGCGGCTGCAGCGGCTCCAGCGCCTCGACGAAGGCCTCGGGATGCGGCCGGACGCCGGAGAACTTCTGCAGCACCGCCATCACATCGAGCGTCGCCGCGTCGCCATCGGGATCCTCGCCCTGCGCCAGCTGCCGCGCCTTCTCGCGGGTCGCGCCGCCGGTGATGAAGGAGATCAGCTCGAACAGCGAATCCGGCGCCGGCGCCAGCGAGACGTCCTCGAGCAGGCACTGCCGCAGCGGCTTGCCGTTCACCTCGGTCATGTGCGAGGCGCCGAGCAGCGCGATGATCTGATCGACCAGGCCGAGATCATTCTTGGCGAAGATGCCGAAGGAATCGCCGACGACGTAGTCGAGCCCGCTCTCTCCGAGATCGAACTCGATGTGCCAGGTCTCCTTCTCCGAGCCCGGCTTGTTGAGCAGACGCCGCGACAGGAACGTCGCCTCGACCGGATTGTCGCGCGAGCGACCGGGCTCGCTGACGACGACGGAGACGGTGGCCGGCGCAGCCGCAGCGGGCTTGGCCGCGGCCGGAGCCTTGTCGATCTCCTCGTAGAGCGCCTTGAGCATCCGCGCGGTTTCCTTGCCGCCGGGGACGCACAGGTTGAGCCGCGCCTCGCTGCGATCGGCAATCGCATCCGAATAGTCGCTGCAATTGTAGCCGCATTGGCCGCAGTCCTGCTGTGCCATGGCCGCCATCATGCGCCGGCGCAGCGGACGGCCCTCGGCGAGCTTCATGCGCTCGCCGATCGGCATGGTCTGATCGTGCCATGGCGCCTCGCCGTCATCACCGTCGCCCGCGGGCGCGAGCACGGCGCCGTTCTGCGCCGGCGACAATGCCGTCGCGCCGTCGAGACCGAGCGCTCCGGCCAGGAAGCCGTTGAGCCACGAGCGCTGCGCCTCGGAAAATGGCGCCGTCGGAGGAATGATCTCGATCTTGGACATGGGCGTGATCTGGTTCATGCTGAGACCTACGACGAAATCTGGGCTTCGGCGAGATTGCGCAGCGTTTCGCCGTCGTGACGACGTGCGAACGACAGGAAGGTCTCGTCGGGTGAGGTGCGGTGCGCGAGATAGGCCTTGAGCAGCTTCTCGACGGTGCGGGGCGCATCCTCGGCCTTGAGATCGCGATAGACCTCGCGGCCGATATCGGCCTGCGGGCCGAAGCCGCCGCCGGCGAACAAATGATAGCCCTCGACGGTGTCGTCGCCATCGCCGACCGGCACCTTCGCGCCGATCATGCCGATGTCGCTGATGTAGTGCTGGGCGCAGGAGTGATGACAGCCGGTCAGATGGATGTTGAGAGGCGTGTCGACATCCACCCTCGTCTCGCACCAGTCGCCGATCTCGGCCGCATGTTTCTTGGTGTTGGATGCTGCGAACTTGCAGCCGGCGTTGCCGGTGCAGGCGATCAGTCCGGCGCGGATGTGCGAGGCCTTGACCGACAGTCCGATCTGCTCGACCGCGGCGCAGGCCAGCGCGACCTTGTCGTCGCGGACGCCCGATAACAGCAGGTTCTGCCACACCGTGAGCCGGATCTCGCCGTCGCCGAGATCCGCACCGATCTTGGCGAGAGCGCGCATCTGATCCGTGGTCAGCTTGCCCAGCGGCAGCACGACGCCGATCCAGTTCAGCCCCTGCTGCTTCTGCTGGTGCACGCCGATATGGGCCATCCGGTCCGAATCGGGACGCGGCTCGAGCGCCTCGTCGGGGACGCGCGCCAGCTTGCGGCCGAGCCTTGTTTCAACGGCTTCCATGAATTTGTCGTGGCCCATGCTGTCGAGCACGTATTTGAGCCGCGCCTTGAGGCGATTGGTGCGGTCGCCGGTCTCGATGAACAGCCGCACGATGGCGTCGGCCACCTCGGTCGCCCGCTCCGGCTCGACGATGATTCCTGTCGGCTTGGCGAAATCCTTGTGTCCGGTGATGCCGCCGAGGCCGAGCTTGAACCACACGCCCGGCGCAACGCCGAATCCGTCCTTCACCTCGACCGCCGAGAACGCGATGTCGTTGGTGTCCTCCAACGCCGCGATCCGACCGGCGCCGTCGAAGGCGACATTGAACTTGCGCGGCAGGCCGTAGAGCGAGCGGTCGTTGAGGATGTGGAAGTGCCATTCGCGCGCGAAAGGACGCGTGTCCAGCAGCTCCTGCGGATCGATGCCGGCGGTCGGCGTTCCCGTCACGTTGCGGATGTTGTCGGCGCCGGAGCCGCTCGCCGTCAGGCCGAGATCCGACAGACCTTCCAGCAGCATCACGGCATGCTTGGGCGGGATCTCGCGTAGCTGCAGATTGGCGCGCGTCGTGACGTGGCTATAGGGACCGCAGAGCCGGTCGGCGAGGTCGGCAAGCCCCGCGAGCTGCCAATGCTTCATCACGCCGTTGGGAATGCGCAGGCGGCACATGTAGGAGTCCTGCGCCGGCGCGACATGAAACAGGCCGTAATAGCGCCAGCGGAAATTGTCCGCCGCGGACGGCGCAGCATTGCTGCGGGCCTGCTCCTTCAGCCGCTCATAGGCATCGAACGGGTGCAGCTCGCGCTTGACCTTCTCCTGGTCGGCGAGCTTGCGCCCGGATGCGATGACCTTGTCCTGCGCCTTGATGTGAATGGCGTCGGGCCCGGTCGGCTCGGCAATCGTCGTCGCGGCAGCAGCCTGCCCGCGGCCGGCCAGCGTGACCTTGAGGCCGGCGGCCAACCCCTCAAGGTAGCGCTTCTGCTCGTCGTTGAAGTCGACTGACAAGGGTTCGATTTTCATGATGGCGGACGAAGCTCCAGCGGCCAGGACGAATGGCGTTTGCGGATGGGACGAGGATCGCGTCGTCGAACGGCCGATGGGGGGGCGGTTCAAATGAGCGATCCGACCAGCTTCGTTGCTGCGGAAATCCGGTAATGGACTGCAGTCAGCGGCATCTGTGGCGGCTGACTGCACTGCAATATTCAAATTGCGTGCCAGCCGGGACAAGCAGGAAATGTAAGAGAATTCAGAGGGCTGCTCGAATCGGCGAACCCGCGCTGGCAAGGCTCAAGCCCTCAAACGCGGGCACTTCGCCCAAAATTTGATCGGCGGAGCGAGTTGCCCAAATTGAGTACTGAGTGGAAGACCTCAGGCCGTCCAGCGGCCGATCTTGAAGGCCTTGAGGTGGCCGATCACGTCGTCCGCCGCGAAAGGCGGACCGGCGAAGGCGCCGATGGCGCCATCCGTGCCGACCGCGGCCGTGCCCATCGCCGCGTCGTAGATGTCCGGCCGGAACACGCCCATGGCGGTGCCCAGGGCTTCAGTGCTGAGGGGAGTCTGGCCCCACCGCACCATCTGGGCATAGAGCCAGGCCGCCTGGATCTTCTCGGGCCGTCCCGCCTCTTCCCGGCCCACCAGCAGATAGCGCGAGCTTTCGCGGAAGGTGCCGTCCGGCGAGATTTTGAGGCGGCCGTCCAGCGTGCGCTGGAGCACCTCCGCATCGACGCCGATCCGCTCCGGCTGGGCTAGGATACGCGCGGCTTCTGCGTGGTTCTGCTCGATGAATTCGGCGGCCTTGGCGCAGGCGCGGACCAGGCCGGCGAGGGCGTCGGGATTCTTGTCAGCCCAGCTCTGCCTGACCGCCAGCACCTTTTCGGCCGCGCGCACCAGCACGTCAGACACGAAGTGGAGAATATGGCCGATGCCGAGATCGACCGCGATCGAGTTCCACGGTGCTCCGACGCAGAACGCGTCGACGTGACCGTTGGCGATGCTCTCCACCATGTAGGGCGGCGGCAGCACCACGAGACGGACGTCCTCATCGGGGTCGACACCGCCTGCGGCCATCCAGAACCGCAACTGATAGTTGTGGGTCGAGAACGGAAACGTCATGCCGAACGTCAGCGGCTCGGCGCCGGCCTTGCGCCGTTCAGCGACGACGCGCGCCAGCGCCAGCGCCGTCGCCATCGGGTCGAAACGATCCCCCTCGAGGTGGGCCATGATCGCCGCATGCAGCGCTGGCGTCACGGTGATCGCGTTGCCATTCACTCCGAGATTGAAGGGAGCCACGATCGGCACCTTGACATGGCCGATGCCCAGGCTCGACGCAATGGCGACGGGAGCCAGCAGATGCGCCGCGTGGAACAGGCCGATGTTGAGCTTGTCGCGCACGTTCGACCATGACACTTCGCGGACCAGCGTGACATCGAGACCTTCAGCCGCGGTGAATCCGTTGTCGACGGCGACGATCAGCGCGGCGGCATCGACCAGCGGGATGAAGCCAATGCGAAGCGGGCCGGTCATTTCAACATCTCCGAGGCGGTCAGGATCGATTGCGCGATCTCGCCGATCTTCTTCTTTTCGCGCATCGCCGTGGAGCGCAACAGCACATAGGCTTCCTCTTCGGTGAAGCCCTTCATCTTCATCAGAATGCCCTTGGCGCGGTCGATCACCTTGCGGTCTTCGAGCGCGGACTTGGTGCGCTCGAGCTCGTCCTGAAGCTTGGAGAACGCATTGAAGCGGGAGATGCAGAGATCGAGGATCGGCTTGATCCGCTCCTTCTTCAGGCCGTCGACGATGTAGGCGGAGACGCCCGCCTCCACCGAGGCCTGGATCGAAGCCGCGTCGCTCTGGTCCACGAACATCGCGATCGGCCGGCGGACGGCGCGACTGACCTGGAACATCTGCTCCAGCACGTCGCGGCTCGGGTTCTCCAGGTCGATGACGATGACGTCCGGATCCAGGGCATAGATGCGCGCCAGGAGACCTTGCATCTCGCTGACATGCACGACGCCGGTAAAGCCCGCTTCCCGCAAGCCTTCCTCGAGGATGGCCGCGCGGATCGGGCTTTCGTCGACGATCACGATTTTAGGCGATTGCTCGGCGCTCATCGATCACCAGGTTGTCCGGGCCCTCACCCATAGCATGGACGTGGCCGCGTCAAAGCCTTGTCTTTCTGGGCAATTCGGACTAGCTGACGCCTATCTCATCAGGCAGTTCCAAGATGCAGCAGGGTTCGGCGCCCAAGATCAGCTTTGTTTCGCTCGGATGTCCCAAGGCTTTGGTCGATTCCGAGCGCATCATCACGCGCCTTCGCGCCGAGGGCTACGAGCTTGCCCGGAAGCATGACGGCGCCGACGTCGTCATCGTCAACACCTGCGGGTTCCTGGACAGCGCCAAGCAGGAATCCCTGTCGGCGATCGGCTCGGCCATGGCCGAGAACGGCAAGGTCATCGTGACCGGCTGCATGGGCGCCGAGCCGGAGCAGATCGAGCAGGCCTATCCCGGCGTGCTGTCGATCACCGGCCCGCAGCAGTACGAGAGTGTGCTGGACGCCGTCCACCGCGCATCGCCGCCTGCGCACAACCCTCACCTCGACCTGGTTCCTCCGCAGGGCATCAAGCTCACGCCCCGGCACTACGCCTATCTGAAGATCTCCGAAGGTTGCAACAACCGCTGCACCTTCTGCATCATCCCGAAGCTGCGTGGCGATCTGGTGTCGCGCCCCGCAGCCGACGTGCTGCGCGAGGCCGAGCGGCTGGTCGCAGCCGGGGTCAAGGAGCTCCTGGTCATTTCGCAGGACACCTCGGCCTATGGGCTGGACCTGAAATATGCCGAAAGCGCCTGGAAGGACCGCAGCGTCCGGGCTCGCTTCCTCGATCTGGCGCGCGAGCTCGGCGAGCTCGGCGCCTGGGTCCGGCTGCATTACGTCTACCCCTACCCGCATGTCGACGAGGTGATCGGCCTCATGGCTAACGGTAAAATATTGCCTTATCTCGACATCCCGTTCCAGCATGCCAGCCCGAACGTCCTGAAGGCGATGCGCCGCCCGGCGGCGCAGGACAAGACGCTGGACCGGATCAAGGCGTGGCGGACCACCTGCCCTGACCTCGCGCTGCGCTCGACCTTCATCGTCGGCTTCCCCGGAGAGACGGACGCCGATTTCGCCTATCTGCTGGACTGGCTGGATGAGGCCGAGATCGATCGGCTCGGATGCTTCAAATACGAGCCTGTGGCCGGCGCGACCTCCAACGCCCTGCCCGACCAGGTCCCGGACGCGGTCAAGCAGGAGCGCTGGGACGCCCTGATGGCTCGCCAGCAGAAGATCTCGGCACGCCGGCTCAAGCGCAAGGTTGGAACGCGTCAGCAGGTGATCATCGACGAGGTCGGGCCAAGCGTCGCCAAGGGCCGCACCAAGGCTGATGCCCCCGACATCGATGGCGCCGTTTATCTGTCCAGCCGGCGGCCGTTGCGTGTCGGCGAGATCGTCACGGTCAAGATCGAGCGTGCCGACGAATACGACCTGCACGGCACGGTCGCTGGGTTCTAGCGCGGCTCTGTCGCGTCTCGGGCCACCCGCCGGGAACTCGGGGGAATCGCAGACGGGCGTGTAGATGAGTCCTGGACCTGCGGACCGCCCCTCAGTGCGAGGAGCCCGTGGTGCGAACCGACCAGAGATTCAGCAGGCGAAGCGCCTCGTCCTGCTTCAGTTCGAGATATTTGTTCTTGAGCTTGGTCAGCTCGTCGGGAGGCGTTGCACCTGAAACGAACCGGCTATCGAGGATCGCGGCAACCGTGACCCAGCTCAGTCCAGCGGCCTTGCACGGCACGAGAATGCCGTCGCTGCGCAGGCTCTGCATCAGCGGCCGTACCAGCTCGATACTGCATTTCGCGAGCTCCGCGATGGCCGCGATCGTCTCGCCGTAGCGCCGCTGGCGGGCAAATTCGAGCAACTCGGCCTCGGTGAGCTTTCCGCCCTGTTTGAGTTGGCCGATCGCCGCCTTGGCGCTGCCGCCGACGCGGTTTCGTGACATATCGCGCTCGGCGTCGAGCGTGGCCGCTGAAATGGCGCTGCGGATTTCCTCGTAGAGATGCGGCGGCGCCGAGGCGAGCAGGCGCACCCTCACCGCCTCCGTCGCGCGCTGCAACAGGGTCCTGCGCAAGGCTGCCGGCAGATCGGCGCGGATGCCGGCCGCAACCGTGAGCTCCGCATCTCCAGCCGCTTGCGCCACGATGGCGGCAAATCCGGCGGGAGACACCCGCGCACCGGGATTCTTCATCAGTTGCCGGCTCACGCTCGGATAGCGTCGCGCGAGCAGCGCATCGGTGACGATCTCCTGCAGCCACCAGCGCCCGGCGATCGCCACCAGGTGCTTCTCGCTGCGCGTCTGCGCGATCTCGATCAGATCCTCGCTGCTCAGCCGCGGCGATTCCGAAAGCACCGGCCCCGCGACGGCGATGTCGTCATGATGAGCCAGCCGCCGGATCACGCCAGCCGGCGCCTGCGGGATCGGGGCAAGCTGGGCGCTGAGTTCGGCGAGTGCGATCCGGGCACCGACGTCGGCCAGCGCGCGCAGCTCGATGGTGTTGACGAGACGCTCGAAGACGTCGGCAAACAGCGCGTGCTGCTCGATATCCAGGCTGCCGGCGGAGGCGACGAACAGGGAGGCGACTCGCTCGGCCACGCCGGAGCAGCGATCGGCTGAGCCGGTGGCTATGGCCGCCTGCACTTCTTCGGCGATCGTGAGATGGGGGTTCGACATCGCTCATCCTGAGCAGCTTGCATTTTCAAGCTGGCCGGCAAAGTAAACGCAGCCGCTAAATGTTTGGTAAAGTTGTCACTAAAGCGCGAGACCCGAGATTGGATCGTGCGGCCTTCGCGCCGGCCGGCGCTTCCCTCGCCGCTTCCCGGAGCGGCGGCCCGTATTGCACCCTGCAGGCCGGCATCTTGACACCGGTTGCGATTTGCCTGTATGGCCGCCGCATGATCTTCAACCGGACCAACCGCCGCGCCGCCGTTTGCCGTCGTCACCGCCGTGACGATGCCGGGGCGCGCCATGTCCGAAGACGTTGCTGATCAGCTAGCTCATCAGCTCCAGGTTTTCGAGAAGGCCGCTCCCGCAAAGGAGCGGCCTTCTCGCTTTTTGGCCCACCGTTTCCCCCCTGAGCACAGGAGATTGCACATGCTGACCGCCTCCCATCCCTACGACGCTCTGATGGAGATCACGGCGCGTCCGCGCACCGTCTTCGTTCAGGGCAAGGGCTCCTGGCTATGGGACGACGACGGCAAGCGCTATCTGGACTTCATCCAGGGCTGGGCCGTGAACTCGCTCGGCCATGCGCCGCCGGAGCTGGCCAGCGCGCTCGCCAGCCAGGCGGCGCGCCTGATCACGCCGAGCCCAGCGTATTTCAACGACACCAGCCTGCAGTTCGCCAAGGCACTCGTCGACCGCTCGTGCTTCGACCAGGTGTTCTTCACCAATTCGGGCGCCGAAGCCAATGAAGGCGCCATCAAGCTCGCGCGCAAATACGGCGCTCTGCGCAAGAACGGCGCGTATGAGATCATCACCTTCGAGGGCGGCTTCCACGGCCGCACGCTGGCGACGATGTCGGCTTCTGGCAAGAAGGCGTTCGAGCCGCTGTTCGAGCCCAAGGTCCCGGGCTTTCCAAAGGCACGCCTGAACGACATCGCCTCGGTCGAGGCCCTGATCTCCGACAAGACGGTGGCGATCATGCTCGAGCCGATCCAGGGCGAGGCCGGCGTGTGGCCCGCGACGGACAGTCTCCTGCAGCAGTTGCGGGCGCTGACCACCAGGCACGGGCTGCTGCTGATCGTCGACGAGATCCAGACCGGCATGGGCCGCACCGGAAAGCTGTTCGGCTATGAGCACGCCGACGTCCTCCCGGACATCATGACCTTGGGCAAGGGCATCGGCGGCGGCGTTCCGCTCGCCGCCCTGCTGGCGACCGAAGCGGCGTCTTGCTTCGAGCATGGCGATCAGGGCGGTACCTTCAACGGCAATCCGCTGATGTGTGCGGCGGGACTCGCCGTGCTCGACGTCATCGAGAAGCCGGAGTTTCTGAAGGCTGTCACGGACAACGGGATCTATCTGGAGAGCGAGTTGCAGCGCATCTCGGCAAGGCACGGCCTGGGCGAAGTGCGCGGCCGTGGTCTGTTGCTTGCGCTCGACGTGATCAGGCCGATCGCGCCGGCGATCGTCGCGCATGCCTTCGAGCTCGGCCTGCTGCTGAACGCGCCGCGTCCGGATGCGCTGCGCTTCATGCCGGCCCTCAATGTGACGCGCGATGACATCGCGGCGATGATCGACACGCTGGACGGAATCCTGACCAAGGTCGGCGCCGCGCGCTGCGTCGCCTGATCGAATGCCGTTCGGGACGCAGGCTCCGTGCCATACGCGAAGCCTGCGTCCCGCTGCCTACAGATGAGGCACAAACATCGAGGTCGGGCTCGCCGCCATTTGACCTGGATCAAGGACAGCCGTCCCTCTGAACAACGATCCTGATCGCGCCAAACACCTGCGATCCGATGACTTACGTTATATCTCTACTGATATAGCGTTGTACGGGATGTGATCAGCTCGGAGGAAAGAGGCTTGCCGGGACCAAGCTGATGATCATCCGCCGACAACGAGGTCGGCACGATAGAGGAGATGCAAGAATGGCGAGAGACAATCTGGCTCGGGCGTTGCCGGTCGAAGACAGCGGCAGCCAAATCGCCCTGGCCGCGACCGAAGAGGTGCTGATCCACGTTCGCTTCTTCCCGAACTCGGACATCAACTCGATCGGCGAGAAGCCCGCCAGCCTGACCGCCAATGAATGGTATGAGCGCCTGCTCGACATGGCGCGTCCGCATTATCAGACCTTCGCCGGCGGCCGCGGCTTCTTCCGCATCCCCCGCCCCTGTTTCGAGGCGATCCTGAAGGGCGTTGCTGCCTGACGTCGGCTCTCTCTCCGGATGAGGCCGCGAGCGTCCTCTCTGCCTCATCCCTGTCGACCGCGGTGCGCCGGGTGCGCCGCGGTCGCTGGCGTTTTGGTCCGTGCGCGCGTCGGAGGACAACATTGAGCGAAGCGGCTTTCAACGAACTGCGACGGGTCTTCAACGCGCTGCTGGCGTCCGGGTTGGCCTCGCAGAACCTGGCAGACATGCTCGCCGACCGCGCCTTCGATCTGTTCGAAGCCAACATCGATGCCCAGACGGCGCATCTGCCCACCCTCGCCTGCGCCAAGGGCTGCCCCTCCTGTTGCGCGCTGCGCGTGACCGCGACGGCACCGGAGATCTTCCTGCTCGCGCGCTACGCCCGGCAGATCGATCAGCGCATGCCGGCAACCGCGCTCGGCTCGCTGTCACGCCGGATCAAGCTCGCCAACCGCGCGACGCGTGGCCTGAGCGAGACCGAGCGAATGAAGCTGCGCCAGCCTTGCCCATTCGTCGTGCGCGGCGGCTGCATCATCCATCCCGCGCGTCCGCTCGCCTGCCGCGGCCATGCCTCGTTCGACCGGCGCGCCTGCGCGCAGGCCATGGCCGGCCGCGAGGTGGACGTGCCGGTCTCGGCGCCACACGTCGCGCTGCGCGCCCTGGTGCAGGATTCGCTCAGGGACGCGCTCGGTGCTGCGGGGCTCGCCTCTGGCCTCTATGAGCTCAACCAGGGTCTCGTTCTGGCGCTCGACGCCCCCGAGCGCGAGCGCGCCTGGCGCGACGGACAGGACAGCCTCGCGCCGGCGCGGATCGAGGCGTCGACGACGGCAGCGCAGACGGACGCGGTGCTCTGGAGCTCGGCGGCGGGTGACGCTTCGATCCGGGACGAGGTTCCAGAGGCAGAGCCAGGTCGCCAATCTCCTATGGCTTGAGGATCGAGGCCCCGGTCGTGACGCGGCTTTCGAGATCGGCGTGCGCCCGGCCCGCATCCTTCAGCGCATAGGCGTGATTGATCTGCACGTGCAGCTTGCCGCTGATCACCGCCGAGAACAGCGTGTCGGCGCCCTCCAGCAGCTCGGACCGTTTGCCGATGTAGTCGTTGAGCTTCGGCCGGGTCGCGAATAGAGAGCCGTGACTGTTGAGCTCGGCGATCGAGAATGGCGGCACCGGACCCGAGGCATTGCCGAAGCTAACGAACAAACCGCGCGGCTTCAGGCAGGACAAGGAGCCGGGGAAGGTCGACTTGCCGACGCCGTCATAGACCACGTCGCACAATTCGCCGCGGCTGATCTGCTTGACCCGCGCGACGAAGTCCTCCTCGTTGTAGAGGATGACGTGGTCGCAGCCATTGGCCAGCGCCAGATCCGCCTTCGCTGTGGAGCCGACGGTGCCGATGACGTGCGCGCCGAGCGCGCGCGCCCACTGGCAGGCCAGCAGGCCGATGCCGCCCGCGGCGGCGTGGATCAGGACGCGATGGTGCGGCTCGACCTTGAAGGTCTTGTGCAGCAGGTACCAGACCGTCAGCCCCTTGAGCATCAGCACCGCGCCCTGCTCATAGGTGATGTGGTCGGGCAGCTTGACCAGCCGCTGCCAGCCGATGTTGCGCTCGGTGGCATAGCCGCCGAGGTTCTCATAATACGCGACGCGGTCGCCGGGATGGAAATGCGTGACGCCCGGCCCCACGGCGATCACCTCGCCTGCCGCCTCGTTGCCGGCGATGAACGGCAGGCCGGGCGCCTTGTACAGTCCGGTGCGATAGTACACGTCGATGAAGTTGAGGCCGATCGCGTGCTGGCGGATGCGGACCTCGCCGGGGCCGGGCGCGACGAGATCAACCGGCTCATAGACGAGCGCTTCGGGGCCTCCCACCTTGTGCACGCGCACCGCCTTGACCATCCCGCCATCTCCCCTTCGGACTCTCCATCGCCGCGTCCGGGAAGCCGGCGAAAGAACCTTCGACACTTACCTGATTCTCATCGGACATCCGGCTCCGTTGAAGGAGCCGACCTCCGGCCGCGCATCGGGCGCTGCCGGCGGCAAAAGCGAAGGCGATCACGACGGCCTTGTCAACTCGGCGCCTGTCAGGCGTTGCGCTTCCTGCGGTTGCGCGAGGCCATCACGTTGAAGGCTTCGACTGCCAGCGCAAAGACGATCGCGAAGTAGATGTAGCCGCGCGGGATGTGGAACTCGAAGCCGTCGGCGACCAGCGCGACGCCGATCAGCACCAGGAAGGCGAGCGCCAGCATCTTGGTGGTCGGATGGTTCGCCACGAAACGCGCTACGGGTCCCGAGGACACGTACATGATGACGACAGCGATGATGACGGCGGCGATCATGATCTCGAGATCCTGGGCCATGCCGATCGCGGTGATGATCGAGTCCAGCGAGAACACGAGATCGATGACGATGATCTGCAGGATCACCCAGAAGAACTTGTTGGCGCCGCCGCCCTGCGCCCCCTCCTCCCCCTCACGCGCCTCGACCTCGGCATGGATCTCGTGCGTGGCCTTGGCGATCAGGAACAGGCCGCCGGCGATCAGGATGATGTCGCGCCAGGAGAAGCCGAGGCCACCGATCGTGAACACCGGCTGCGTCAGCCCGATCAGCCAGACCAGCACGCTGAGCAGCAGGATGCGGAAGATCAAGGCCAACGCCAGCCCGATCTGGCGGGCGCGTGTCGCCTGCGGCTGCGGGATGCGCGAGGTGATCACCGACAGGAAGATGACGTTGTCGATGCCGAGAACGATCTCGAGTGCGGTCAGGGTGAGCAGCGCGGCCCACGCTTCGGGACTGGTCAGAAGGTCGATCATGCTTTCAAGGATCTCAACAGGCGGATCGCGGAGTCGCTCGCGACGATGTAGAGGGCGATCGCGCACAACAGCGTCGTTACGATCGGGCCCACGGCGAAGTTGTTTCCCAGCACGTCGATGACCAGGACGCCCCAGAGCGCGACCAGCGGCAGCGTCAGCCAGCGCAGCCGCTCGACGCGCACCGGGTGGATGACATGGAACGGGACGAAGGTCAGCGCGATCAGGACCGCGAGACCCAAGGTCGCCAACGATGGCGAGGGATGCAGCAGGAACAGGTAGAATGCCGCGATGTTCCAGAGTCCCGGAAACCCGCGAAAATGATTGTCGTCGCTCTTCATGCGGCGATCGGCGAAATACAGTGCGCCGGTGACGGCGATGCCGACGCCGATGACCGGCGCCGCGAGCGGCAGCAGCATCCCGCTGGCGGTGATGGCGTAGGCCGGCACGAACACATAGGTCGTGAAATCCACCACGAGATCGAGCACGTCGCCCGACCAGTCCGGCTGCACATGGACGACGTCGAGCCGGCGCGCCAGCGGCCCGTCGACGCCGTCGATGATGAGCGCGACGCCGAGCCACCAGAACATCGCAGTCCAATGCTCGCGCACGGCCTCGAGCATCGCGAGCAGCGCGACGCCCGCACCGAGCGCGGTGAAGACGTGCACCGAGAACGCCGCGGCACGATGCGCGGGCGTTGCGGCCACCCTGCTCTCTGGTCTCAACTGATCCATGCGGCGCCAGTGCTATCAGGAATCGGAGCCAATTGCATATCCGCCGTTGCGGCCATGCGCCGCGCAGGCTCACGCAATACCCTTGAAAAAGCCCTGCAGGAACGTCAAATGTTCCCGGATGAGCAACACAGACGCCAGCTTTGATGTCATCGTCGTCGGCGGCGGACCCGCCGGGCTCGCCGCCGCGATTGCATTGTCGCAGACCGGGGCGCGGACGGCGCTCGTGGCCCGCAAGGCTCCATATGCCGACAACCGCACCACCGCCCTGCTCGGCGGCTCGGTCGATTTCCTCGACGAGATCGGCGTCTGGTCATCGTGTCGTGACCGCGCCGCCGGCCTGAAGGCGATGCGGCTGGTCGACGATACCGGCCGGCTGTTCCGAGCCCCGGAGGTGCGCTTCGTCGCCGACGAGATCGGTCTCGACGTGTTCGGCTACAACATCGCCAATGCCATCCTGGTCGAGGCGCTGGAACAACGCGCCAGCGAAATCGACGGCCTGGTGCGGATCGCCGAGGATGCGGAAAGCGTGCGCAGCGATGCCGATGCGGCGACCGTCACCAGCGCATCGGGCCGCGTGCTGACGGCGCGGCTCGTGGTCGGCGCCGATGGCCGGCATTCGCTGTGCCGCGAGGCCGCCGGCATCGGCGTGAGCCGGCGCACGCTGCAGCAGTCTGCGCTGACCTTCAACATCACCCATGCGCGGCCGCATCACAACGTGTCGACGGAATTCCACACGCCGCAGGGACCCTGCGTGTTCGTGCCGCTGCCGGGCGACCGCTCCAGCGTCGTCTGGGTCGCAGCCCCGAAGGAGGCCGACCGGCTGTTCGCGCTCGACGACGACGCCCTGTCCGACGCCGCCGAGCGGCAGTCGCATTCGATCTTCGGACGCGTTCGCGTCGAGCCGGGCCGCCATGTGTTTCCGCTCGCGATCGAGCGGCCCCTGCGCTACGCGCAAAACCGCATCGCCCTGGTCGGCGAGGCCGCGCATGTGGTGCCGCCGATCGGTGCGCAGGGACTGAACCTCGGCCTGCGCGACGGCATCGACATCGCCGATGTCGTGCGCAAGGCCAATGCGGCCGGCGAGGATATCGGTGCCCCGCAGGTGCTCGCGCGCTACGGTGCCGCGCGCCGCGCCGACATCCTGAGCCGCACCTTCGCCATCGATGTCGCCAACCGCTCGCTGCTCAGCGATCTCCTGCCGATGCAGTCGCTGCGCGCCGTCGGCATGCACCTGATGAGCGGCATCGGTCCGCTGCGGCGGCTCGCGATGCGCGAGGGCCTGGCGCCGTCATGGAGAGCCTCGCGCAGGGCCGGTTGAGCACCGTCAGGGAAACACCAGCCGGCCAGTCTGGATCAGCCACATCACGCTGGTCAGGGTGATCACCGAGGCGAAGGTGCCGATCAGCACCGCCGATGAGGCCGGCTCGATCCAGCTGTCATTCTGGCGCGCGATCACGAACACATTGAGCGCCGGCGGCAGCGCCGCCATCAGCACCGCGGTCGCCGCCCAAGGCTGCGCGAACGGCCCGAACAGCAGCATCAGCCCGAACGACAGCAGCGGATGGACGACGAGCTTCACCACGGTCAGGACCGGCACCTCCCAGGGCAGCCGCTCGAACGGGCGCAGCGCCACGGTCACGCCGAGCGCGAACAGCGCCGTCGGCGCGGCGGCGTTCTGCAGGAACTGCAGGGTGCGGTCGAGCACGGTCGGCGGATGCAGCTGAAACGCCGCCGCCAGGATGCCGGCTGCCGTCGCCATGATCAGCGGGTTCTGCAGGATCTGGCGCAGCACCGTGCGCAGCGCATGCACCACCGAGGCGTGGTCGCGCTCGGTCAGCTCGACGAGCAGCGGCACGATCGAGAACAGGAAGATGCTGTCGCAGCAGAAGATCAGCGCGGTCGGCGCCGCCGCCTTGGTCCCGAGCACGGCCAGCGCCAGCCCAGGCCCCATATAGCCGATGTTGCCGTAGCCGCCCGCGAGCCCGGCCATGGTCGCCTCGCGTAGCGACAGCCGCCCGATGGCCTTGCCGAGCACGAGCGCCAGGGCGAAGGTGAGCATGGTAGCGAGCGTCGTTGCAACCAGGAAGGGAGGGTTGCTCAGCTCCGTGAACGGCGTGCGCGCGATGAGGTTGAACATCAAAGCGGGCAGCGAGACGTAGAGCAGGAAGAAGTTCATCCAGGCGAGCCCGGCTTCGGGCAGCCTCCTCCACTTACCGCAGGCGAAGCCTATGAAAACGACGCCGAAATAAGGCAGGGCCAGATTGAGAATGTCGAACATGGGCTCGGAAGATGACCCCCTGAGGGGGCCTGGGAAGGGCCTGGAATGCGGGGGCGTCGCGGCTTGACGCGAATCGGATCGGTCTAGATCAAATCCGCCCGCGGGGCACTAGCATCGCTCCCCATCCTGGTCTATTCGACTGGGATGATCAAAGCGCGAACTGCCAAGTTTCAGATCGGCCAGATCGTCCGGCATCGGGTGTTCTCGTTCCGGGGCGTGATTTTCGACATCGATCCGGAGTTCAACAACACCGAGGAATGGTGGTTGTCGATTCCCGAGGAGGTCCGTCCGCACAAGGACCAGCCATTCTATCACCTGCTGGCCGAGAACGCGGAATCCGAATACGTCGCCTATGTCTCCGAGCAGAACCTGGTTCCCGACGAGTCCGGCGAGCCGATCCGCCATTCCCAGGTTGCGGAGATCTTCATCAAGGACAAGTCGGGCGGCTATCGTCCGCGCAATCCGCTGATGAACTGACCTGTCGACCGGAGGGTTTCAACCCAGCGCCGCCGGCGCAGGCTTGATCTTTGGTCCCGGCGCGCAAGTTCCCCTCACATCCGTCCGCAGAACGAAAAAGGCGCTCCGAATGGAGCGCCCTTGATTTTGCGGAATGGACCCGACCGGCGTTACTGCTTCGCCTGCGGCTGGCCCGGCTGGGTCTGCTCGAGCTTCTTGCGCTGCTCCTCGGCGCGCTTCTGCAGCTCTTCCTGCAGCTTCTTCTGGGTTTCTTCGAACTGCTTCGGGTCGGTCGGCGGACCATCATAGGCCTTGGCGAAGCTGCTGTTGCCTTCCTGCAGCGGCAGCGGCAGCGTCAGCGCGGTGCCGTTCGAGTTGATCGCCTGGACGTAGAGGGTCTGGCCCTTCTTGAGGCTGTTCACGAATTCGGGCGTTGCTTCGTAGTCCGACATGCAGCCGTTCTGGAAGCAGATGACGTATTTGCCTTCCATGAACTGGTTGTTGTCGATGACGATGCGGGTGCCGGGCTGCAACTGCATGCCGAGCGGCAGGGTCACACGCAGGATCTTCTTCGGCTCGCCTTCGGGCTCGATGATGACCGCTGCAACCACAGGCTGACCGGATTCGATGCGGCCGTCCTTGCCGATGAAGCAGACCTGCTTGGCGTTGGCATCCTGCCCCTTCAGGCAGAACTTGGTCCACGGCGCATAGATCAGCTGCGGCATCTCCTGCTGAGCCTGGGCCTGAGGCTGGCCGCCGGCGGGAGGAGTGGCAGGGGCCTGGGCGGCCGGAGCGGGAGCCTTGGGAGCGGCAGCCGGAGCCTTCGCCTTCGGCGCTTGAGCCTGCGCAACCGAAGGAGCGAAGGAAACGGCCAGCGCGGTGACCGCGAGCAGCGCGACAAGCCGCCCACGCGGCCCAACCGACGAGGCCAAGTCACGGAAATTCATTGCGGAAAACCCTTTCTGAACGGCAGCGCCCGAGACCGCCATAGGCGCCACACCAAGCCGTTGAAGCGGCTGTCTCCTCAGGAAATGAGGCGGTTGAGTGACAGGCGTTACCGCCGTAACTCAATCGCCCGCCTTCTTAACGCGGTGCGCGGAAGAATCAATGCCGCGAGACCATGTCGAAGCCGCGGTCTAGCGCTGGCGAGCGTGTGGTAAAAGCCCCTTGTGACCTGTTCCGAATCAAATGCTTGCGCCCCGATCCTGATGCTGCAGCGCATGTTCAGCGCGGCCGTGCGATGTGTCGCCGTCACCCTGGCATTGTTGCCCGAGGTCTACACTCCCATGGCGAAAGCGGCAGAAACTGCGGCGATCGCCATGCATGGTCACCCGGCCTTGCCCGCCGACTTCGACCACATGGCGTACGCGAATCCCGACGCGCCCAAGGGCGGTCGTCTGGTCTGGGGACTGCTCGGCACCTTCGATAGCCTGAACCCGTTCATCGTCCGCGGTATCGCAGTGCAGCAAATCCGCAGCTATGTGGTCGAGAGCCTGCTCACCCGCGGCAATGACGAGCCGTTCACGCTGTATGGCCTGCTGGCGAAAACCGTCGAGACCGACGAGAACAGGACCTATGTCACCTTCCGGCTCGACCCGCGCGCCCGCTTCGCCGACGGCAGCCGGGTGCGCGCCGAGGACGTGGCGTTCTCCTTTGCGCTGCTGCGTGATCACGGCCGCCCCAACCACCGGCAATACTACGGCAAGGTCGCCAGGGTCGACGTGCTTGATCCGCTGACCATCCGGTTCGATTTCGGCGGCGCCGAAGACCGCGAGTTGCCGCTGATCCTCGGCCTGATGCCGATTCTGGCGAAGCACGCGACCGACCTGGCGAGCTTCGAGGACACGACGATGACCGCGCCGCTCGGGTCGGGCCCGTATCGTGTCACCGCGGTGCAGCCGGGATCCAGTGTCACCCTCACCCGCAATCCGGACTATTGGGGACGCGACCTGCCGGTCAACCGCGGATTGTGGAACTTCGACGAGGTCCGGCTCGATTACTACCGCGAGTCCAATGGACAGTTCGAAGCCTTCAAGCGCGGGCTGTACGACTTCCGCGTCGAGACCGAACCGCTGCGCTGGCACGACGGCTACGACTTCCCGGCCGCGCGCAATGGCGAGGTCATCCGCGACAGCTTCACCTCGGGGATGCCGCAGCCCTCGCAGTTCCTGGTGTTCAACACGCGGCGGCCGGTGTTCGCCGACGTGAAGGTGCGCCGTGCGCTGACGCTGCTGTTCGATTTCGAATGGATCAACCGCAACTACTTCTTCGGGCTGTACCGCCGCAGCGGTGGCTATTTCGCCGGATCCGAGCTTTCGGCCTATGGACGTCCAGCCGATGCGGCCGAGCTCGATCTGTTGAAGCCGTACGCCGCGCAGATCCCCCCCGATATCATGGACGGCAGCTACCGCCTGCCGATCACCGACGGGTCCGGCCGCGACCGCGCAACGCTGAAGGCGGCGCTCGATCTGCTTGGCGAGGCCGGCTATGGCTTCGACGGGACGGTCTTGCGGTATCGGACGACGCGGGCCCCCCTCGCCTTCGAGATCCTGGTCACGACGCGCGACCAGGAGCGTATTGCGCTGGCTTACGCCGGCAGTCTCAAGCGGGCCGGCATCAATGCGTCCGTCAGGGTCGTCGATCCCGTGCAGTTCGACCAGCGCCGCCTGAGCTTCGAGTTCGACATGATCCAGAACCGCTGGGACCAGTCGCTGTCTCCCGGCAACGAGCAGGCGTTCTATTGGGGCAGCGAGGCCGCCGACCGCACCGGAACCCGCAACTACATGGGCGCCAAGGACCCGGCGATCGACGCCATGATCGCGGCGCTGTTGCGCGCCCGCGACAGGCCGGAATTTATCTCGACGGTTCGCGCATTGGACCGTACCCTGATGGCGGGGTTCTACGCTATTCCAGTGCTCAATGCCGCCGAGGAATGGATCGCGCGGTGGAATCGTATAGAACGGCCAGAGAGGACAGCTTTGACGGGAGCGCTCCCGGAGAGCTGGTGGCAGCGGCCGGAGCCGGCACGGAAGTGACCAATCGGGGCAATTGGTCGTGGCCGGGTCCGTGAAAGTACGGGGCAACAGGTGAATCAGGCCAATACGTCGCCGACGCTCGACGCGTTGTTTCAACGCATCCTGGCGCGCAAGCCGGATGCGGTTGCGCTGGTCGATCCGATCAACAAGCAGCGCGTCACCGGGCGACCGCCGATGCGCCTGACCTATGCCGAAGCCGATCGCGTGATCTCGGCGCTGGCCGCGCACTTCGTCGACGCCGGCCTGCCGGCTCATTCGGTGATCGCGGTCCAACTGCCCAACACGATCGAGTTCGTGCTGACGGTGCTGGCCGCGCATCGCGCCGGCCTCGTGGTCGCCGTATTCCCGCTGCTGTGGCGTCAGTCGGAGCTCGTGGCGGCGCTGAACCGCACCAGCGCGCGCGCCATCGTCACGATGTCGAAGATCGACGGCGTGATTCACTCCGATCTCGCGATGAATGCGGCGGCGGAGGCGTTCTCGATCCGCCACGTCTGCGGCTTCGGCTCCGATCTGCCCGAGGGGATGTATTCGCTGGACCAGTCGATCGCAAAACCCTCGCGCTCGACGCGCGGGCTCATGCCGGACGGCCGCAAGGCCGCGATCGTCTCCTTCGACGTGACCGCCGACGGCTTCCGCGCCGTGCCGCGCACCCATTTGAGCCTGATCGCCGGTGGGCTCGCCGTCTCGCTCGAGAGCGATCTGCCGCAGGGCGTGAACATGATGTCGGCCTTCCTGCCGTCGTCATTCGCCGGCCTCGCCGCCTCGGTCGTGACCTGGCTGTTGTCCGGCGGCACCCTTGCGCTGCACCACCCGTTCGACGCCGACGCGCTGGAACAGCAGCTCGCGGAGCTGGCCTGCGATACGCTGGTCGCCCCGGCTCAACTCGCCTTGCGTCTCGACGAGGGCAATCTGGCCGCGCGGCTGCCGAACCTGCGCTATGTGCTCGGCCTGTGGCGCGCGCCCGAGCAGGTGGCGTCGAGCGCATCGTGGAGAACGCGCGACATCGAGATGACCGACGTCTATCTGTTCGGTGAAGCCGGACTGTTCGCCGTGCGCCGCACCGCGGCCGATGGCAGTCCCGGGCCGGTCAAGCCGGGCCGCCAGGGCGCGCCGCGCGAACAGCCGGGCTCGTCGATCGCCGGCGAGATCCTGGTGACGCCGAAGGGCACGCTCGGACTGCGTGGGCCCATGGTCGTGTTGGCCGCCTACGCGCCGCCGCAACCGCCGAGCGACTCGCTGATGCCGGCAGCGCCGCGCGACTACGTCGACACCGAATACGCCGTGCGCCTCGACCGCGCCCAGGACACGATCTCGATCACGGCGCCGCCGGCCGGCGTGATGGCCGTTGGCGGCTACCGCTTCCTCGCCCAGGATCTGCACGAATGGTCGAGGCGGCTGGGCCAGGGCGCGCTGCTCACCGCTCTGCCCGACCGTCTCAGCGGTCACCGCCTCGCGGGCCGCGCGATGGACAATGCGCGCGCGCGGGAAGCGCTCGCCGAGCTGGGACTCAATCCGCTGATGGTCGAGGCCTTCCGCGACCGCGCCGGCTCGGGCGGCTGATCCTGCCGTCCGGACAGCTACGGAACCGTCATGTTTGGAACAGTGTTGACGCTGCGTTAACGGGAGGGACCTAGGATCGCGATGTAACGTCAGCGTATCCTGAGTTCCCTGGATGTCCCCACAAGGCCCGCTTCTCATCGTCTCCTCGTCCACGCGGCCTTCGCTGAGTGCGGCCCTCGCGGTGGCGCAAATTCTCCCCTCCGTCGAGACGCGCTGGGCTGATGCGATCAGCATGATGTCCAAGGTTCAGCCGGCGGCGGTCGTTGCCGTCGTCGAGGATGCTGATGCAACCGAGCTTGCGGCGTTCTCGCGTCATGTCGGCGCGCGCAAGCCGTACGTGCCGCTGATCGCCATCGCACCCGGTGGCGCTGTCCTGCCCGACCACGCCATTCCCTTGCATGGCAGCGACAATCACGAGCGGCTGCTGGCGCGGCTGCGCGCGGCGTTGCGCGTCCGCACGCTGCACACCACCGTGCTACGCCGTCTCGATGAGAAGAAAGCACCCGACGCCACATTGCCGGAAACAGATCCGCTCGATGACGCGACCGTGCTGCTGCTCGGCCGCGGCAGCTCCCTGCCCGGCCTGTCGGTCGCGCTCGGCGAACGCATGGCGGTCGTCGGCGCGCTGAGCATCGAAGCCGCCGCCAAACATCTGTCGAGCCGCGACATCGACGGCATCGTGCTCGGCGAAGGGTTTTCGCCGCGCGTGGTCGATGCGTTCCTCGCGGTGCTCGCCGAGGACACCCGCTTCCGCAACCTTGCCGTCGTCGTCACTGCCAACCAGCCGGCGCCGCTGCAGGAACTCGCCAATCTCGAGATCATCGCCGGCGCTCCCGCGCACATCGCGGCCAGCGCGCTGCCCTTGATCCGCCAGCACGCCTTCGAAGCCCGCCTCAACCGCACGCTGCGCGCCATCGAAGCCGGCGGCATGCTCGACCCGCAGACCGGCCTGCTCACCCGGAACGCCTTTGCGCGCGACTTTGCCACCGCCGTCAGCCAGACCCAGAAGAGCGGCGGCAGCCTGGCGGTGGCCCGCTTCGCCTTCGATCCGGTCAATCCGCGCGCCCAGTATGACGGCGCCCGCATCATCAGCCGCCTGATGCGGCGGATGGATTTCGGCACCCACGAGGACAACGGCTCCGTCGTCGTCGTGTTTGCCGAGACGGATCTGCGCTCGGCCCACGCCATCGCCCGCCGCCTCTCCAGCGTGATGCGCCACACCTCGCACGGCAAACGCGACACGCGCACAGAGCCTTCGGTCACCGTCGCCGCGCTGCAGCCGGGCGACACCGCGCGCACCTTGCTGGCCCGCGTCTACGGCGAGGCGCAACGCGCGGCTTCATAGAACGATGTTGCCTGCGTCACGGGCGTCATTGCGAGTGACCTGCCACCGAAGTTTCATCCAGTAGCATTTAGAGTCCTGTTGGGTTTTACGCCGAGTGGCGTGGGTGCAGCAACGGGCGATTGGCGGAGCTGGTGGGGGTTGCGCATCCGATCGCCCGTTGCGGTGAGATTGGCCGCATAGGCCGCAAACTCCTAGGGGCAGGTCACTACAACAAAGTATATAACGTCAGATCTGAGCCCTTCGTCTGGACCAAGAAAAAGGCCCGGCAACGCCGCTTCAAAGACCGCCGTATCACCGAGCTATGATTCCGGGTACCAGGTCCGCTTACGCACGCCAGTTGAAACGGTCTCGTGTGCACGCACATGGGTGCAGATCGTGATAACGAGCGCAAGCCGGCTGCACTGCCAGTCAGCGCCGAGCGCGGCGCTAGTGGGTGACGTCACGTTGACCGACAATAATGCCGCTACGCTGGCAAACATCACGCACGCCGCGATCAGCACCGCTCCCTTGTGGGAAATCATGGCCTTGGCTCCTGTACGATGGCCGGAAGAATAAAGGGCAGGCTCCACAGTCCTTGTGAACTAATTCACGACCTGACCCACAGTTTTCGCTGGTGGCCCGAAGGCGTGCGCGATTGCTGGCGCTGGATCAGCGCCGCAGCCGGACTCGCGCGCCGGAGCAAACAGAATCTTTGTTCGGCCACCTCGTCGGCCCGAGGCGGGCGGCGTGGACGGAATGTCAACGCCGAGCGCCTTGGCTGTCTTGAGATTGACGACCAGCTCAAACCTGGTTGTCTGCTCGACGGGCTTCGCGTCCGGCTGCTGCCTCGGCTTGATCTTGATCAAGTTCAGCAGCGTCGCCGCCACGATCATCACCAGGACGCCACCAACACTGAGCGCGATCTGCATCGTCAGCCCCTCCGAGATGCCGAGCAGCGCCAGGCGGCTGGCGAACGTCAGCAGAACGCCGAGGCAGTAGATTGGCAGCGAATTCTGGCCACAGAGAATGGCGCCGCGCATCACCGGCGTCGTCAGCCCTCGCCAATTGCGAGGCACTAACCATACCACCAAAACCGCAAGGGCCAAGAAATGCAGCAGTCGCAACGGATCGAGATTAGATTTGTCCATCGGGTAAAGCAGCGTCAGCAGCGCCTGCGGGACCAGCGCTTCCAGCGGTTTGATGCTCCAGCTCAATGCGATGATGAGGCTGAACACCAGATAGAGAGCGGCAGCCACAAGCGCGGTGCGTGAGGTCACCCATGGCCGGGCTCTCTTGTCTTCGATCATCCACCACACGCCAAGCACGACCAGCAGCTGCCAAGCCAGCGGATTGAAGGCCCAGTGGCCGTTCGGCCATGCCGGGATGGTCCATCCGAAGACGTGCACCAGTGCGTAAAGCAACAGCGACGCGCCGAGCGTTGCGTTCGGCGCTCGCAGCAGCAGCCACAGCAGCGGCGCGAACAAAAGGTGATAAAGCACGAAGAGCGGCAAGACGTCGGTGTTGACGGGGCAGTATTGCAGGATCGCCGCGTGCGCGAGCGTCACGCCCGGCTGTTCCAACAGAATGCGCGTATTGCTCTCGTCGGCAAGATGGCCGCCGCCTGCGAGGTGAACCATGATGGCGCAGGCGAGCGTGAGCAGCAGAAATGCGACATAAATATCCCAGCTTCGCCACAGCGTCCGGCCGATCACGCCGGTCCAGCCCCCGCAGCGCCATGCCTTGCCGTAGGCCAACGCGCAGGTTACGCCCGACACGAACATGAACACTTCCGCGGCATCGCTGAAGCCGTAGTTCCGCAGTGTCAGCCAGCTCCCGATGTTGTTGGGGACATGATCAAGAAAGATGCACCAGAGCGCGATGCCGCGGCAGGCATCAATGCGCAAATCGCGGCCGTAGCCTTTCAGCTCCGGCAACGCGCCTACCGATGGCTTCAGGTCGGCAGTTCGATCATGCATCTGATTGCCCCGTCCGGCGTACGAGCACGCTTCAAGAGGGACCGAATTTGACAGAAAGTCACCGCCGCGCTGCCGGATCGTGACAACGCCGCAATCTAGATTTGCTTCACGCCGACCCCGGCCACCAAAGCTATTACGATAACGATCATATGGCGGCTGGCGGCGCTTGGTAGAACCTGCTGGCGCGTGAGGCTGTCCGTTTGACGATCATCGTTCAAACGGCAGAGCGCGTAAATCAGCCGGAGGTCCACAGAGAGAGGTTCCTAGGTCCTATGATCAAGGTACCGTACAGATCTCGGCATCAATCACCTTTGCCTACAGGCGAAGGAGACTCTGAGTCCCACGACTTTCGGGGTCCGTACTCGCGCTCCTACCGTGCGGTGACTACAATTACACCACACAACGGCATTCGGCTCCTACCTTGAGTGCCCGGCGGCGAACCGCTGGTTGGGCCAAGGATGATGGTGGATAGACGGTATCGAGAGCCAGTCTTCCGCCAGCTTCTTCCTCGCCAAAGACCCGAAGGTGGGTGTATGTTTTTTGAGTTGGATCTCCGTGCAATGGGATGACGGAGAGCTTTTATGAAAGTTCTTATTGTCGACGACCATGCATTAATCCGCGAGGCGTTGCACGCTGTCGTGAAACAACTGAAGCGAGACTCCGTCATTTTTGAAGCTTCGAACGGCCGTGAGGCAGTGCACATAGTCGAGGAACATCCTGACATCAGCCTCATTTTGCTTGATATCAATTTGCCTGATCGAGATGGCTTCTCTGTCCTCCGCGAACTGCGTGACCGCTATGCGACCATTGCTATCGTCATTCTCTCGTCCTCGGATGATCAAGATACAGTCAAGCGTGCCTTCAAACTTGGCGCTCTGGGTTTCATCCCGAAAACTACCGAACGTGAGGTCATGCTCAACGCCATCAAGTTAGTGTTCTCTGGCGGCATTTACATTCCCTCGGAGATACTTGAGGAACCAACGTCTCCGCGGCCTGCAAATAAGCTAGCGACGCGGGACTCTCCCAAGGGTCTCGGGTTGACCGATCGGCAGATTGAAGTGCTTGCGCTCCTGATGAAGGGAAAAAGCAACAAGATCATTGCCAAGACCCTCGATATGGCCGTGCCGACCGTGAAGAACCACATCACGGTCGTTCTCAAGGCACTCAATGTAACGAGTCGCACCGAGGCAGTAATAGAAGTAGGAAAAATGGGCTGGGACTTGTCGCCGAAATCTGATTCATAACGCCGCCCCGGTGTCTCTCCGATCGCCTTGATCCCTCAAGAACTCGTGCATGACAGCGCGGAGCCGCATTGGGTCGACAGGTTTGTGCAGCAAAATGTACCCTCTGTCCTTAGCGTCACGTAATGGTTCGGGTGCCGTATCGCCGCTGGTGAGGATAGCTGGAATTGACGAGCCAAACGCCGCACTAATTTGTTCAATTGCTCGGATACCGGTCTTTCCGCTGGCAAGATGATAGTCCGAGATTATAAGATCGAGGCGTTGTTGGCGCTCAGCCAGTCGGATGAGCGCAGCTTCGTCGGATCCGGCGGTAAGGACGGAGTATCCCCATTTGCCAAGCAATCCGCCCGTCTCCTCTCGCACAATTGGAGCATCGGCAATAACAAGAATTACCTTACCTTCGACCGCTGCGGGGCGAGGTGAGTCGACGGGCTCAGTGGACCTGACGCATTTATCGGCCATCGGAATCAGGATTGAGAATCGCGAACCTCGGCCCACAGTCGAAGCTAAGTCGACTTGATGGTTGAGAAGTACGCGAAGCCTGTCGACAATAGCCAGGCCGAGCCCCAGGCCGCCGTACCGGTTCCGTTCTGGGCCGGGTAGTTGAAAAAACTCGCCAAAGATATTCTGCTTCTGATCCTCAGGAATGCCGGGACCGCTATCCCATACTTCGATACGCAACATTTCACCGCGCCGACGACATCCGACGATGATCCCGCCCCGTGACGTATAGCGCACAGCATTGGATACCAGATTGAGCAGTATGCGTTCGAGCAGCATGGCGTCGCTCCGCACCCAGGCGTCACTTCGCCGAACGCGTAGACGCAAGCCTTTTTCTCGCGTTGCCTGATCAAACGTAGTCTCAATTGTTTGCAACAGGCGCGCGATCGGGAATTCGGTAATTTTGGGTGTAAGGATTCCAGCATCGAGCCTGGAAATATCCAGGAGCGAGTTGAACATTTCATCCATTTCTTTGCGCGTTGCATCGATCCGCTCGATCGTCTTTGTCCTTTCCCCCGATTTGAGCGGCGTGCGCAGCTGTGCAACGAACAGGCCTAGTGCATGTAATGGCTGCCGCAAATCATGGCTTGCCATGGCAAGAAAGCGCGATTTTGCTGCATTGGCGAGCTCCAGCTCTTGCGTACGCTCAGCGACCTTCCGTTCGAGTTCCATCTGCGCGTGGCGCAGACTTTCCTCCGCTTTCTTGCGCACCTCGACGTCGGCGCTCAGTAGCAAGCTTGGAACGGCAATACTGATCAAAAACATCAATACCAGCAGGAATGAAACGTTGAGATCCACGGTCGTGAAGGGGCCGCCGCCCGTGAGCGTCCCCCAAATCGTGATCCCCGCAAGCACCAGCGCAACCGTTGCGGTGTCACGTGGACCGCAGCGCAGCGCCGCCCACAACATTGGCAGGATCGCGAGAAAACCCAGTGGATTTCGGCTCGGCGTTTGCTCGATCAGGGGGCTGAAAGCAATGAGTCCAACAGCCGCTGCTGTTGCGAGGACGCCGACCGTCTCCAAGAATTCCTTGCGGTTGAAAGCATGGTAGGGGCTTGATGCCCAAAGCACGATAACGGGGGCAATGACCAGCGCGCCGGTCACATCTCCCAGCCACCATGTGACCCAGGCGTTTGCGAAATTCGTCCGTTCGATGTACCCGGCGGTTGCCAGGCTGGACAGTCCAATGCTGGCGCTGATCGGTGTCGCGATCACGAGGCAAATCAAGGTAAACTTCGCGACAGAATATGGCGTCGAAAACGTATTACATCCGCTCGACCATCGATTGATTAGGTAAGCGCCAACAACCGCTTCAAGAGAGTTACCGGTCGCAATCGCAATCGCGGTGGCAACCGAGCCGGCGGTCGTCGCATTGGCGATCACCGCCGCCGTGAAAATTGCGGGCCAAGTCCGATATCCCCACAACAGCACCGCCGCCAGCGCGACACCTGTCGGTGGCCAAATTGGCGTTGCACTGGGATGAATAGAGGCGAGAGCAAGGCCACCTTTTGCCAGGGCGAAATAGATCAGTCCAATTGCGACCAGACCGCCGGCATAGCTAATGCCTCGGCGGAAATTTATCTCCGGCGATAGTGATCGTGGATCGGACATCGTCGATGCCTGAACTAGGCAGTTGGATCGCCCCCCACAACTGACCTTTGATCTTCTTGAAGATCTGCGAAACTGATCTCGTTGATAAAAATCTGTGAAACATTAATCCTCTTTAGGGACTCGTGCGACCATCTCAAGGTTGCACACGCGTTCGAGCCGGACTTAGCTAGCGCTCGCATGATGCCGATACCGGCGAGCATCGCAGGCCCGCCCTGTTCTGCAACTGACCTGCCACCGAAGTTTCATCCGGTAGGATTTAGAGTCCTGTTGGGTTTGCAGTGAGGCCGAACTTTGGACCACCCAGAACTAGAGTTTTGCGCCTCTGATCACG
>NZ_JAUEUH010000013.1:0-151705 GCF_032485115.1 Bradyrhizobium sp. SZCCHNRI2009 | reverse complement strand
GCTAGGATGGAAAACTCCAGCAGAAGCGCTTGACGAGCTGCTGTCACGAATGAAAACACTTGGTGTTGCGACCACCGCTTGAGCCCGCCTCCCGGCATTCCCCGCGCGATGGTTGGGCGGCTTATACGTCCTCTCCCCGGGGACCGGCTGTCTTGCCCCCGTCACGAACGGATCATCGTCACCGTCCGCTTGGCCTCAGCACCGGGAGGCCAGGACCCTACGATTTCGCCGGCGCATCGG
The DNA here is from genome assembly GCF_032485115.1 of Bradyrhizobium sp. SZCCHNRI2009. Classification (NCBI taxonomy): domain Bacteria; kingdom Pseudomonadati; phylum Pseudomonadota; class Alphaproteobacteria; order Hyphomicrobiales; family Nitrobacteraceae; genus Bradyrhizobium; species Bradyrhizobium sp. SZCCHNRI2009. The sequence continues at coordinate 151,465 of NZ_JAUEUH010000013.1, read as the reverse complement.
GCTCGTTCGTCCGCACGATTGCTCGCGCTGCGATCCAATGCACCCACCGCATCCCGCACCCACGTCTCGTGACGATCGCGAAGCGCCCCTCATGGCGGGACGGGATGCGCATAGTCAATCATGTTTTTCTGAAAAACGAAAGTAGAATATTTTCCGTGGGAGGACTGGACAAGGGTGATGTGCTTGAGGCGGTGAGTAAAATCAGATTTTGGGCGCATCGCATCAGAGGTCTACTTGTCGGTCGTGCGCGCCTGGCTCCGGGCCCGCACGAGTCTCGAGAAGCATATCCGCTCAAGCCCAGCAGGCCGACGTCTTTGGCGGCGGCGGGAAGGATCGTGTCCCCAAGCGTGGTGTAGCTGGCGGCCCACCGCGTTCGCCGGCTGGAGCCGGGCCTGTCAGCTGGCGATAGCCGTGACGCTAGCTCGTTCTGGAAGGCAGCTCGTGACCCTGGCTGTGTGAAAACGCTGCGCGGCTGTTATGATTCTCCAGTGATTCTTTTGGGGGAATCGATGAGGCGGCTTCGTTGAAGAGGCGGATCGTGGGCAATGGACGCTGTTGCCTGAATGCCTCGATGATTTCATTGACGAGAGCAACCCCGTTCGCGTGATCGACGCATTTGTCGAAGCGCTCGATTTGTCTGAGATGGGTTTTGAAGGGGTGGAGCCGGCAGCCACCGGTCGGCCGTCGTACCACCCCTCGGTTCTCCTGAAGCTTTACATCTACGGCTATCTGAACCGGGTGCAGTCGAGCCGGCGGCTCGAACGGGAGGCCGGCCGCAATCTAGAGGTGATGTGGCTGCTGGGTCGGCTCGCGCCTGATCACAAGACCATCGCCGACTTCCGTAAAGACAACGGCCTGGCGCTTCGCATGGTCTGTGCGCGCTTTGTCGAACTCTGCCGTGGGATGGGCCTTCTGGCGACGGCGAGCGTCGCCATCGATGGCAGCAAGTTCAAAGCCGTGAACAACCGAGACAAGAACTTCACACGGGCAAAGGTCCAACGGCGGCGTGCTCAGCTGGAGGAGAGCGTCGCGCGTTATCTGAGCCAACTTGACACGGCCGACCGCCAGGAGCCGACAGAGGCGCTGGCTGCGAAGGTGACGAGACTTGCCGAGAAGCTCACGAAGCTGAAGGAGGAAATGGGCAAGCTTGCCGCGTATGAGAAGCAGATGCTTGCGTCGTCCGATCAGCAAATCTCTCTGACCGATCCCGACAGCCGCTCGATGGCAACGAGCGGCCGCGGCTCCGGCGTTGTCGGCTACAATGTACAGGTCGCCGTGGACACCGAGCACCATCTGATTGTGACGCACGAGGTCACGAACAGCGGTTCAGATCGCGCCCAACTTGCTAACATGGCCAAACAGGCAAAGGCCGTTCTCAAGAGCGAGACGCTCGACGCTGTAGCCGATCGCGGCTACTTCAATAGCCCAGAGATCCTCGCGTGCCACGAGGCCGGAATCACGGTGACGCTGCCCAAGCCGCAGACGTCAAATGCTAAGTCGGAGGGACGCTTCGGTAAGCAGGACTTTGTCTATTTGCCAGAACAGGATGCCTATCGCTGCCCAGCTGGAGAGCGATTACCGTATCGCTATACAAACGAAGAAGACGGCAAGGTGTTGCGGCGCTACTGGACCACAGCCTGTCAAACCTGTTCGCTCAAATCCCAGTGCACGCCGGGGCCGGAGCGGCGGATTACACGGTGGGAGCACGAGCATCGGCTTGAGGCAGTGCAGCAGCGCCTTGACGCAAACCCGGAAGCGATGCGCCAGCGGCGCGAGACGGTCGAACATCCGTTCGGCACGATGAAGGCCCGTATGGGAGCGAGGCACTTCCTCACTAAATCGCTCCCAAAAGTAGCCGCCGAGATGGCCCTATCGGTTCTGGCCTACAACCTCACACGGGTCATGAACATCGTCGGGGTCAAGCCGTTGATCGCGGCAATCACAGCCTGAGAAACGCCCGCGTCCTCGTGGTCAGGACGGACGTCCGCAAGGCCGTTTTTACACGACCAAGACCCGAAGCGGACCATTGCCACGACATGGCAATATGGTATCCCGATGCTGGTCAAGGGCCATTTTCAAGCCGGGGGTTACGCAGTGATCAACCGAAGACACTTCGTGGGCGGGCTAACGCTCGTGGCGACCTCGCACCCTCTGTTCGCAGCACCTCCTGAGGAGCTTACAGCGATGAGTGTGGAGGGCTCCATCGCCTTGAAACGCTACAGTCCAGAGTCAACCGGAAAGCGGCCAGGAGTCGTAGTCCTGCATGGCGCGAGGGGCATTGAACTTAAGCCGCGTGCTTATGAGCGCTATGCTAATGCTTTGACTGCGGCAGGCATTGATGCCTACCTGATCCGCTACTACAGCCACGCAGACGAACAAGTGCTGGACAAGCTAAGCACACAGGAGGAGCGAGAAGCATATCGAACGGACCGGTTCGATATATGGGCCGACCGCGTATCTTCCGCTCTGACTGGCATCCTAGAAAGGCCTGATAGCTCTGGACGGGTCGGCCTGCTTGGGTTTTCACTCGGCGGTTACGTGGCTGCGGCAGCTGCGGCGCGAGACGACAGAGTCTCAGCTTTGGCCGTGCTCTACGGCGGGATGCCAAACAAAATGGTATCTCGCGTGAAGCGTCTGCCGCCTCTGCTCGAACTTCACGGCGACGCTGATCACAACGTTCCTCTTGCGCAAGGCGAGGCGTTGGTCAAACTCGCAAAATCGGTGGGAGCACAAGCCGAACAGGTCGTTTATCCAGGGAAAGATCATGGCTTCGACTTTTCGGATAACGATCCCGCGACAACCGACGCGATAGATCGAGTGGTTCGGTTCTTTCGATCCGACCTACAAACCGGGTAAGTCTCTCTACGTCGCGCTTGGTTGGTCTGCCTTTGGCCCATGGCTGCCGACTTGCGGCGCTGCGGCAAGTCGCCTGTTATCTGGGGTACACCGGCCATAGCGCCACTCCATTTCGGAGGACAGCCCATGGCCCGGCAGAGAAAGGCCGTCAAGGCCATGCCGTGTCGGTTATTCGAGGTTGTGCAGAAGAGATTTGCTCGGCATGAGAATTTCAGTCTTTGACCCTGAACGGGACGTCGCGAGCCGATTGCTGCATGCAGATCACTGAGGCAGCGCCACCCCGGCGATTTGCATGACGCCAAGCTGGTCGAACAACTCAATCTGCTCACCGTTCAGCACTGGAATGTAGCAACGACGTCTAGCAGCCGAGATCAAGATACAGAGCTTATCCTCCGCGACCGCCCATGTCCCCGTTGCAGGCCCAAAGGACTCGTCCCAGTGCGGATAAGTCATCCGGCCGTCGGGCTCGAATCGCATGGATAACGGACCATTCTTGAGCTTCGGACCGAAGCTGATCGTCTTGCCCTTGAATTTTGCGGCCAGGGTCTCACCTGTCGGTCTTTCGCCGGTTGCTGCGGTGAGCGAGGCATCGGGCCCCGGATCATAGCCATCGGCCTTCAGGATGAGCCAGAAGAGCCTGGCCATGTTGCGAAATGAAGGTTCGACGTACGGCGCATCGCGGTCGACACGATGCACCACGACAAGGTCGAGTGCGGGTACGACTAAGGCGTATTGGCCGCCGGCACCTTGGGCCATAAAGCTGCCCTCGGGCAAAGTCACCGTAGGCGCAACGTCACCGCCCAGAAAACCGATCCACCAGAGATAGCCATAGCCCATCCCGAACGCTGCTTTCGAATAGCTGCGCGTGCTCTCTTCCACCCACTCCCGCGGCACGATCTGGTGTCCGGCCCAATTGCCTTTGTGAAGATAGAGAAGTGCAAAACGCGCCAAGTCCCGTGCGCTCATGCGGATCTCATAGGCGGGGTGGATAGACGCTTCGCCGCGGACGTAGCTGCCATCCTGTGGCCGGTAGTCCTGCATGCCGATTGGCTTTGCGATCTTTTGGTCGAGCGCCTCGAAGAGGCCGGTGCCAGTTGCGTGCTCGTAGATCGTGCCAAGCGCGTTGAAGTCCCAATTGTTGTAATACCAGAAGGTGCCGGGCGGGTGACTGCCGCGCGGCGGTCTCATCTTGGCATTGTCCGGCGTCTCATAGAGCGCCGCGTGGTAGACCCCGGAACGCGCTTCGAGGAGTTCGCGCACCGTCGCGCCCTTCTCGACCCCGGTCAAGCCAGGCGGGTTATCGTCGATGCCAAGTTCGCCAAGCGTGCTGTCAAGGTTGATCTGGTGATCCGACACTGCGATGCCGATCAGGGCGCTGAGCATGCTCTTGCGGATTGAAGCGACTTCCATCGGCTTCGTCGTACTGCCCCACTCGGCCACGACCTTGCCGTGCTGAACGATCACAACTGCGCTCGAATGAATCTGATCCGAAAAGGATCGCGCTTGGGCCAATCCGGTTTCTGACCAACCCAATTCTGCAGGCGTGACGCGCTCCCACTCCGCTGCTGGGAAGCCATCTTCAGCTTGGGCATGCTCGAACCGAACCAAAGCGCCGAGCAGCACGACGGCGAAAACAATCTGGCGAATATGCATAGGATGATCCCACCCGTTGCGAGCTTGACCAGATTGCTAAACACTAATCATTAACAGAATTAAGCAGAACGCCTGTTGAAGTGTTTTCTTTGGATACCCGCCAACCATCCTCATAGCGACGTCTCTTGTTGGCCCATGGCTGCCGACCTTCGATGTCCGCGCTGACGGTCGCGACCAGAGGTAACCCGGACATAGTGATCCAGCCCGGTTCGATCGTGAATACCAGCAGCCCTCCACGTCCGTAATGGGCTGACAGCGTACGTGATCTGCCTGCCTCGGTGGCGTCCGTTCAGGGCGAATTCCGGACACGATGAGGCGTCCGATCAAGTCGCGAATTGACCCGGAGCAGTCATCCCGCTGCTAATAAGCCTCGACGGCGCCTCGTGCTCCCAAAATTACACGATGTTGGCGTGATGAAACTGCAGTGTTCAGTCCGCCGGGATGGAATTGAGTTTGACGTCGGCGAGCTTGGTGCCGCCGTTCATCTCCCAGGCGACCGTCGTGCCGCCGACGTTGCGTCAAACGATGCCGCTGTAGCCGTCGGCGTTGAAGTCTCCGGTGCCCCTTCCTTGATCCCTCCCCACAAGGATGAGGAGACGACTGCTTGCGCTGGCGACAAGCGTATGCCACTGGCGTCACCATGTCTTCGCCCCCGCTCGCCATCACTCCGCCTACGCACCCGCTCATTGGGCGAGTCACGCCGCCCGGCAGCAAGTCGATCACGAATCGGGCATTGCTGCTGGCGGCCCTCGCCCGCGGCAGAAGCCGGCTCACCGGCGCGCTCAAGTCCAGGGACACGACCCTGATGGCGGCGGCGCTCCGGCAGATGGGGGTGTTGGTCGACGAGCCGGACGAAACCAGTTTCGTCGTCACCAGCGCGGGGTGCCTGAGGGCGCCGGACGAGCCGCTGTTCCTGGGCAACGCCGGAACCGCCACGCGCTTTCTCACGGCGGCGGTGGCGCTCTGCAACGGGATAGTGACGATCGACAGCGACGAGGCGATGCGCAAGCGCCCGATCCGGCCGCTGGTGACGGCGATGCATTCTCTCGGTATCGCCGCCAGCGCTCCCACCGGCTGTCCGCCGGTGATGGTCGAAGGGCGCGGGCATTTCGGCTCGGGCCGCGTCGAGATCGACGGATCGCTGTCGAGCCAATACGTCTCGGCGCTGTTGATGGCCTCGCCGTATGGCGAAGGTCCGATCGATGTCGCCCTTACCGGCAAGGACCTCGATGCGCGCGGCTATGTCGACCTCACGGTCGCCGCGATGTCGGCGTTTGGGGCGAAGGTCGCGCCGGTCGATCGCACCACATGGCGCATCGAGCCCACCGGCTACACCGCTACCGACTTCGTCATCGAGCCCGATGCCTCCGCCTCGACCTATCTCTGGGCCGCGGAGGCGCTGACCGATGGCCGCATCGACCTCGGCGTGCCGATGGAGGCCTTCACGCAACCCGATGCGCAGGCAGCGAAATTCATCAGGATGTTCCCGCGTCTTCCCGGCGTGATCGACGGCTCGCAGATGCAGGACGCCGTTCCAACGCTCGCAGTACTGGCCGCCTTCAACCACAGGCCGGTGCGCTTCACCGGTATCGCCAATCTGCGAGTAAAGGAGTGCGACCGCATCAGCGCGCTCGCGACCGAGCTATCGCGCATCCGCCCCGGCCTCGGCCGCGAAGAGGGCGACGACCTGATCGTCGCCTCCGATCCCAAGCTCGCCGACCAGACGCTGCCGACGCGCATCGAGACCTACGAAGACCACCGCATCGCGATGAGCTTTGCGCTCGCGGCGCTCAGGATCGGCGGGATCGTCATCCTCGACCCCGAGTGCGTGGGCAAGACCTATCCCGGCTATTGGGATGCGCTGCGCTCGCTCGGCGTGGAGACGCGGGCGGCCTAAGCCGCGACGATCGTCTCGTCCTTCAGACTCGCTCTCGGAGAGCACGCTGTTGCGGCCGGCGTGCTTGGCCGCGTAGAGGCAGCGATCGATGCGTTCGATCCTGCCGATGAGCGTCTGGTCCGGACGCTTTGACCTCCCCGGCGTCCGCCGTTGAGTCTTCGGAACTTTGTGCGATGCACGAGTCCGTTGTTGGCCATCTCCGACCTTCCGGTCTACGCCTGGGATGTCCGTAACGGGCTGAATGCGAACGCCGGTCATTCGGTCGCGAAGGTCTGCAGTTGACCAGTGGCAAGCTCGTCAACACGGGTCGGAAGTTCATCTCCTTCATCCGGCCCGCACGGTGAAGCGTCGAGCAGCCACGTGCTGCAAAAGTCGCGGACGTCTCACGCCCAAGATCAGCTCGCCGCGACATCTGCGCGGGCGTGCACGCCGCGCGCGAACCGGCCGAAGCGCAGCGCCAGCGTCGGCAGCACCAGCAGGTTGAGCGCCATCGAGGTCAGGAGTCCGCCCAGGATGACCACGGCCATCGGTCCCTCGATCTCGCGGCCCGGTTCGCCGGCGCCGAGCGCGAGCGGCAGCAGGCCGAGGCCGGTCACCAGCGAGGTCATCAGGATCGGCACCAGGCGGTCGGCGGCCCCGGCGATCGCGGTCTCCAGAGTCCAGGCGCGGCCTTCGACGACGACCAGATGCTCGTAATGCGAGATCATCAGGATCGAGTTGCGCAGCGCGATCCCGAACAGCGTCACGAAGCCCACCATCGAGCCCAGCGACAGCACGCCGCCGGTCAACGCGACGGCGATGACGCCGCCGACGAAGGCGAACGGCAGGTTGATCAGCACCAGCACCAGGTTGCGCCAGTGCCCGGTGACGAAGGACAGCAGCAGCACGATGCCGATCGTCGCCAGCAGCGAGTTCACGAGCAGGTCGCGCCGCGACTTGGCCTGCGCCTCGGCCGCGCCGGTGAACTCGACATGGGCGCCCGGCGGCAGCTTGACCTCCTTGGCGATCTTCCGTTTGGCCGCCGCCACGAAGGATTCGAGGTCGCGCTCGGCCACGTTGGCGGTCACGGTCTGCACGCGCTGCCCATTGCGATGAAGCACGACGTAGCGCCCCGCGGTGCCGTAGATGTCCGCGACCTGCTTCAGGAGGATGTAGGCGCCGCTCGGCGTCCGGATCGGCATGTTGCCGATCTCGGTCGGGCGGGCGCTCGCATCGGGGTCGAGCTTGACGATGACGTTGAAGACCACGTTGCCTTCATAGGCCTGGCCGACCACGTCGCCCTGATAGGCGGTGCGGATCAATTCCAGCACCTCGACCGCGTCCAGGCCCCAGGATTGCAGATCGGTCGGGCGCAGGGTCACGTTGACCTGCGGCATGCCCGGCGGCGACTGCTGCTGGATGTCGATCGCGCCCCAGACCTCGCCGAGTTCGCGCGCGATGTCGCGCGCCGCACGCTCGAGATCGTCGAGATCGGGGCCGAACACGTTGATGACCACGGCGGCGTTGAAGCCGGACAGGGTCTCCTCGATGCGCTCGGTCAGGTAGGTCTTGATCGACAGGTTGATGCCGGCGAAGTTGGCGAGCGCGGCGCGGATGCGCTGTTGCGCCAGCTCCTGCTGTTCGCCTGATAGCCCCGGCTTCAGGTCGACCTCGATCTCGCTCGAATGCGTGCCCGCGGTATCGACGCCGGCTTCGGCGCGGCCGGCATGCTGCGCCACGCTGCGGACCTCCGGCACGCCCTGCAGGGCCCCGGCGATCAGTGTGCCCAGCCGCAGCGATTCGTCGAGCGAGGTGCCCGGCAGCGTCGAGACGTGGAGGATCAGGTGCCCTTCCTTCAGGTCGGGCAGGAAGGTGCCGCCGAAGAACGGAACCAGGCTTGCGCCGCCGGCAGTCACCAGCACGGCCGTCAGCATGACCGACTTGGGAAACCGGCCGAGCCGCCGCAACAGCGTCTCGTAGGAGCCGCGCGACCAGCGCACCAGTGGCGGCTCGCGTTCCTCGCGCGGCTTCCGGCCGGCCAGCAGCAGCATCGACAGCGACGGTGTGACCGTCAGCGCGACGACGAGCGAGGCCACCACGGCGAGGATGTAGGCGATGCCGAGCGGACCGAACAGCCGGCCAGCGAGGCCCGGCAGCGCAAGGATCGGCACGAACACCAGGAGCACGGCGAAGGTCGCATAGGCGACCGCGCCGCGCACCTCGAGCATGGCATCGTAGATGACGCGCGCTTCGCTGCGCGGCGACGGCAGGCATCGGTTCTCACGCAGCCGGCGCACCACGTTCTCGACGCCGATCACGGCATCGTCGACGACCTCGCCGATCGCGATGGCGAGACCGCCAAGGGTCATCGTGTCCAGGCTCTGTCCCATCCATTGCAGGGCCAGCACGGCCGATAACAGCGACAGCGGGATCGCGGTGCAACTGATGACGGAGGTGCGCCAGTCATAGAGGAACAGGAACAGCACGATGATGACCAGGGCGCCGCCGATCAGCAGGGCGAACAGCACGTTCTCGGTTGCCGCATCGATGAAGGTCGCCGGACGGAACAGATCGGCGTGCAGCCTGACCTTCTCGCTGTCGAGCGCCGGGCGCAGCTCCCGCAGCGCGGCCTCGACGCGCGCCGCGACAGTGCGTGTGTTGGCGCCGAACTGCTGGCTGATCATCATCATGATGCCGGGGCGGCCGTTGATCAGCGCGCCCCCGATCGGCGGCTCCGGCGCGTTCACGACCGTCGCGACATCGCCGAGCACCACGCTGGCGCCGCCCTGGTGCAGCAGGACCGTGCGCGCCAGCTGCTCGGGTGTGAGCGACTGGCCCTGTGTCTGCAGGATGACCCGTTGATTGGCGGTGTCGACGAAGCCGGCACCGCGCACGCCGGTGGCCTTGCGCGCGGCGGCGACGACGTCGTTCATGCCGACGCCGAAGCGGACAAGGTCGTCGGACCGCACCTGCACCTGCAGCGATCGGATGTCCCGGCCATAGGTCGTGACCTGCGCCACGCCCGCGACGGCCAGCAGCCGTCGGCTCACGGTCCAATCGGCGATCGTGCGCAGATCCATCAGCGAGCGCTGCTCGGAGGTCAACCCGATCGCCAGCACGGTGCCGGCCGCCGGGACCAGCGGCGTCATCGATGGCGCCCGCACGCCCTGTGGCAGGCTGCCGGCGACGACCGCGAGTCGCTCGGTCACCAATTGCCGCGCCCGGAAGACCTCGGTGCCGGGCTGGAAAATGACCGAGATGACGGACAGGCCCTGGATCGACGACGACCTCATGCTCTCGACGCCGGCGAGACCGTTGATCGCGGTTTCGATCGGCTGCGTGACCAGCACCTCGACCTGTTCCGGACTGAGCCCGGGGGCCTCGGTCTGGATCGAGACCTGCGGTGGCGCGAATTCGGGAAACACCGCGTAATTGGCGCTGCCTAGCGAGAAGATGCCGTAGCCGAGAATGGTGCAGGCCACCCCCAGCACGATGCCGCGGAAGCGGATGGCAAACGAGATCAGCGCCGCCTGGGGGCCGGTCGCGGCGCCGCGAACGCCGTCAATCATCGTCGCCGCCGCCGCGCAACTCGCTCTTGGCCTCCTCCGACAACAGCACCTGCGCGCCGCGCAGAACGATCTCGGAGCCCGACGGAATGTCCTGCACGACATAGTCGTCGTCGGACACTGGCTGGTCGGTGCGGATCGGGTGGCGCTTGAAGATCTCGGGACCGGCGCGCAAATAGACCCACGAGCGGCCCTGCCATTGCACGATCGCGGTGTCCTCGATGAAGACGCCGTCGAACGACTTGCCCGAGGGCACGTAGGCGGTGGTGTTCATCCCCGGCAGCAGCCCGCTGTCGCCGGCGGCGACGAAGTAGTAGCTCACGCCCTGGATGCGCGGATCCGTTCGCGGCGCAGCCGACAGATAGCGCAGATCGATGTTGACGCTGCGGGTCGGCGCCTGCGCCAGCGCGGCGCGCGGCGGCGCGGCCAGAGTCACGCCGGGCGGCAGCGTGACCTGCACCAGCAACTGCTCGCGTTCGATCAGTTGCACGACCTGCGGCGAGCGCTCGATGATGCCCTTGCCGATGACGGCACCCCATTCCTGCCGCGCCGTCGCCATCAAGGTCTTCACTTGCGATTCCGCCGCGGCCAGGGAGGCTTGATCAGTCCGGAACGTGCCCTCCGCCGCTTCTGCGTCCTTCCGCGGCATCGCCGCCGACTGCACGAGGTCGCGGGCGCGCTCGAATGCGAGTCTTGCGACGTCGAGTTTCGCTTGTGCCGTCTGCAGCTGCGCCTGGGCATTGGCGTAGTTGTTGGTCAGGTCGGTCAGCCTGGCGACGTCCAGCACCGTGCCGTAGGCGCGAAACTGTTCGGGATGGGATTCCGCCGCCAGGACGGCGGTCTGGAGTCCGATCTGCTTCTGTTGCGTTGCGGAAAGCTTGACCGTCGCCGGCTCCCGGCCTGCCGCGCCGTCAGACTGCGCCTGCGCGCACGACGACAGGGAAACCACCGTGAACAGCACGGCACCGCATGCGGCCGCAGCTCTCGTCCGTTGCCTCACCATGCAGTCCCGGCCCCATCGATCGGGGAAACGTCTGGATGACGTTGATGTCGCTGCAACAACAGCTACTTCAGCTTCGAGGGTGTTTCAAGCAGCACCGGCTGCGGGGCCATCGCGGACGTCCTGCCCACGCGGCTTCCGTCGGATGCGATCACGGTACTTGCGGAGGGGAGCGCGCAGCGCGATGCACGCAGGCGCCAATGCTTGTGGCGCCTGCCTTGCAAGCGAGCCGCATCCGCGGCGGGTTCGTGGCCGAACATGGACCGCAGCCGCGCTGCGGCGTGGAGATCGGGCGTTCGGCATGCGTCGGGATATTTCTTCTTGAGCGTTAGAAGTATTCTTAGACACATTCCAGCGTATTCGTCCGCAACCCAAGCTTGTTACCGGCCACGCGCGCCGCGCTACACAAAAAGCCCAGACTAACAAACTTGTTAGGCACGATTTTCCTCATCGAATGAACCGGGATTTTTTCCCGATTCCCCGACAGGGGCGAGAATCGTCACATTCATCTACCTGTCGGGTCATTGATGTGACCTCACTTCGCCATACCCCTCCGCAACGAGTCGGGAGTTCCGTCGACGTTGCAGCGAGGCAAGCTTGTCCACTCTGAACCCACCCTTCGATCGCCCGGCGCACCGCGATCACGCGCAGGGCCATCCTTGTCGGTCAGCCTCTCGCCGAGCTCCCGCCGACGTCGCGGCCGACTTCAGAGAAGGATCTGTGCGATGAGCCAGCTGGTGAATGTGCGGCCCAACGAGGCCGGCGCGGGCGATCGCAAGGCGCAGAGCAGTGCAGCCGATCACGGCATGCGGCTGCTTGGTGCTATCGGCGCGGCGGCCCTGGAGCCGCAGTCGCCGACCGACGCCTGGGCGTTCTCGACGAGCGAAGCGCTCGGCACGGGATCGGTGGTCGAGCCGTTGCAGGACGTGCTCGGCAGTCTGACCGAGATCATTCGGGCCGAGCGCTCCCCGGCGGAGCGGCAGCCGGATCATCCATTCGCCGACGATCATGGCTTCGCGCTCGACCAGGAGGAGCTGGCGGGTCTGCCGGGCGTGGTGCTCAATACCTTCGATGTTGACGGCCCGGTGTGGCTCGCCGTCGAGGCGCTTGCTGCGACGCAGCCTCCCGCCATCGACTACGATCTCAAGATCTGGGTCGAGCCGTCGTCCGAGCCCGACCGTCGTCCATCGCCGCACGAGAGCATCGTCGTCACGGTCGATGAGATCGAGAAGAACCGCCTCACCTTCGCCCGCCACGCACGGCCCGAGGATTTTTCGCCCGCCCCGGCGCTGGGCGCCTGGACCGGACGGCTGCGTCTGGAGCAGCGTCCTGACCTCGTGCAGCGGATCGAGCGCTATATCAGCGGGCCATGGACCGCCTGGGCCGACACCGAGCGCATGCGCCGCCGGACCATGGCGATCCATCAGCGGCTGCGCGACATGGCGGCCACGGCCCGCGACGATCAGGCGATCGAGGTCATGTGGGGCATCGCGCTGTCATCGTGGCGGCAGGGCGGGCGCGAATTCGAGTTGCCGCTGTTCGAGCGCGCGGTCGAGATCGAGATCATTGCGCGTCCGGATGCCGAGGTCAGGGTCCGGCCGCGCTTCGTCGGCGCAACCGTCAATTTGAGGGCGCTCGATGCCGTGGCGCCGGACGTGGCGCTTGCTGTGCGCGACAAGCCGGATCGCCTGGTCGAGGCGCTCGAGCAGCGCGCAGAGCTGTCGCCGTTCACGCCGATCGGCATCGATCAGATCCTGAGCGCCGCAGGCGCGCAATCCGGTTACAAGACGTCGCGCAGTCTCGCATCTTCGGACGATGCGCCGGCCATGGAGGCCTCGGAGGCCGCGCTCACGTCGGGACGCTGGGTCATATCCGCGCGGCGGCGGCCGGAGAGCCTCGCCCTGCGCGACATCGACCGTCTCAAGAACGCGATCGAGCATGCGCCGCAGAGTGAGTGCTGCCTGTCGGGAGCCGTGAGCGCGCTGCTCTCGCAGCCGGATGGACGCGGCCACGCCAATGCGCGCCGGCACCTTTCCAGCATCGTCGGCGGCCCGATCGACCTTGCGCCGGCGCCCAAGCCTGCTGCGGTCGAGCAGGGCGATCTGTTCTTCCCGCTGCCGGCTGTCGCGGAGGATGTCGAGGTCGTACGCGAACTGTCGCGGTCGGATGGCCTGATGGTCCAGTCTGTCGAACGCGACGATCGGATCACGGCGCTCGTCAACGTCGTCTGCCATCACCTCGCGCTCGGCTCGCGCGTCCTCGTCGTGTCCAGGGACGAGGCTGCACTTTCGCTGCTGCATCAGAAGCTGCCGCCGGCCATTCGCGAGCTGACCGTCAGCTCGACCGGCTCCGACAAGGACGTGCTCAGGAAGGCCGAAGCCCTGGCGGGCCGGCTGCAATCGATCCTGGATACGCCAAATCTGCGCGATCAGGTCGGTCAGATCGGCCGGCTCGAACGCGACATCATCTCGAAGCGCACGCAGATCGCATCGCTCGACGACGAGATCGCCGAGATCGTCCGGCGCAATCTGCGGCTCGCCGGCGGCTTGCCGGAGCTGCCGTTCGATCTGTTCAAGGCGCTGATCGGCGAGCAGGACGCGCATGCCTGGTTCACCGACCGGCCGAAGCACCTGCTCGCAGCCTCCGACTCGCTCGTGACGGCGATCGACAAGGCACGCGAGGCGCGGCTGCGGCTTGCCGCTGATCTCAAGCACATCGATGTCGAGTTGCCGGAGCTCGCGGCGCTTCCCGACACCGCCGCTATCCTGCGTCTGCACGCGGAGCTGCAGCACCAGGCAGGGCTGACGTCGGACGCTGGCCGCGACGAGGATCTCGCGCTCGACGCCATCGCGACCTTCGGGCTCGACGCAACCAACCGTCTGGCGGCCGATCTCGATGCGCTGGTGGCTGGCCATCGCGCCATCGCCGAGGAGACCTGGCTTGCACGGCTGTCGCCGCTCGGCGCCGCCAAGGCCGACGCTCCCGCGGGTCTCGACAAGGTCGTGGGGTGGGCGCGTGATGCGTCGTTCCAGCTGTCCCGAAGCGCCGAATTCACGAGGCGCCAGGTGCAGGCGCCGGTCGAGGCGTTCACCAGGAGGGATGCAATCCGCGTGGTCGAGCGGCTGGCGGCCGGCGAGAAGCCGTTCGCGCGGTTCTCGCCTTCGCGCCGCGCGCTGAAGGCCGCCGTCGAGGCCATCACGGTGGACGGGGCCGAGCCGTCGAAGCCGGCGGATTGGCAATATGTCGGGCGCTTCCTGCTGTGGCGTCACGACCTGCATGCATTGCGCGCGCGCTGGACGTCGATCGCAACGCAGATCGGTGCACCCGCGCTTCAATTGGAATCGGCGCGGGCGTTTGATGACCTCGAGCACATCGTCAAGAGCGTCGAGGCCGCCATTGTGACGGCCGCGCTCGCCGTCCGCAACGTGGCCGATGCCTGCTCCAAGCTGTCGATGCCGGACGGCGACGTCAGGGCGATGCTGGCCGATGCACAGCGGCTGGCCGCGTTCGGCGCGGCGATTCGGACCGTCATGACGCGCGTATCGGGACCGCTGATCGAACTCGCTCGCCTCGGCGAATTGTTCGCCCGGGCGGGAGAACTCGCCGTCTCCGTTCAGGATGACGTGCTGTCGCGGGTCGGTGACGCCGAGACGGAGCCGCAGGAGCTCGAAACGCGGTGGACAGGCATTCTCGCGACCATGGAGAAGATTCGCGAGGCCAGCCCGGACTACGAACTCGTCAGGACCGCCTGCCGGATGGTGACTGCAGCGGGCGCGCCGAGTCTGGCGCAGCGGCTGCGGTCCGCGCCGGGCGCGGGCGAGGCGAAGGATGCGGCGACGCTCGCGGAATGGGTGGCGGCCTGGAATTGGGCCGTGCTGATGCGGATCGAAAGTCCGGAGGAGCGGCAGCTGCTGCATGACCTCGCGGCTCAGCGCGCGCGGCTGGAGACGCGGTCGCTGGCCTTGTTCGAAGCGGTGATCGGCGCCCGCATGTCGCTGGGCATCGCGCAGAATGCGGGCGTCGCCGTCAGGCAAGCGGTGAGGCGGTTCAGGGACTCGATGCAGAAGATGGCGTCGGCCTGCTCCGGTCCGACCGCACGCCGACTTCGGCTTGCTGCGCGCAGGTCTCTCGACGGCTGGCTCGAGGAGATTCCCTGTCACGTGATGCCGGCCTGGCGTGTCGCCGAGTTGCTGCCGGCCCGGATCGGCACCTTCGATCTTCTGGTCGTCGACCACGCCTCGCGCTCCGATCTGCGCGAACTGACGGCGATGCTGCGGGCCCGCAAGGTTCTGATCAGCGACGAGCGTCACGACGACGGAGCCTTGGTCGAAGCCGGCCGCAACGATCCTGTTGTCAAACGCACCGAGACGAACACGCTGCGCCGCGTTCCACCAGCTCTGCGGCGGCTGCTGATGCCGGGTGCCTCGCTGCGCGATCTCGCCGCGATCCTGTTTCCCGATCGCATGATCGAGCTGCGCGCGCGCCCTGCCGGCGTCGAGGCAGCCTCGGTCACAGCTGCGCTGCTGCCCGCCGATACCTCCAGACCGGCCGATGCACCAGCCGCCGAGCTGCCGCGGCCGGCCCGCGCGGCAGCGCCCGCGCCGAAGCAGCGGCCGCAGCCACGGCAGGTCTTCACGACGCACTCGCTCGAAGAGGAGATCGCCACCGTCGCGAAATATCTCTCGATGGCTCGCCGCTCGGGGACGGACATCGTCACGGCTGCCGCCGGCAAGCCGGGCGCGCCCGCTATAGCGCAGCGTGCCGAGAGCCGCGCGGCTGCGCCCAAGCCCTCGCCGGAGATTCGCGTGCTGCGCCGGCGTCCGCCGCGCGATCCGGCCGCGGACATCGTGACGCCGGTTGTGACTCCGGCTCCGCCTGCGCTGCCGACCGTCGCGCAGCCAGCCACGGTCGAGCCGACCCAGCCGAGCGCGGCCGCCGTCGCTGAAGCGCCGGTCATCGTCGCCGATCGAGCTGCGGTGCCGCAGCGCCCTGCCGAAAAAAAGGTGGTCACGGCGGAGATCGAGGCGGAGTCCACGGGCGCCGCGCCGGCAGAGCCCGTGAAGCCTGCCGTCGTTGCGACACCCGCTGCGGCAGCGGCTTCTGCCACCACTGAGCCCGCCGCCGCTGCTGCGGCTACAGCCTCTGCTGCGACTTCTGCAGCGCCGGCGACCGAGATCAAGATTCATCCCTCCCTCGTCGCGATGGCGTTCAAGGCGACGGAGAACGCCGCGGCACCACGCCGCCGTCGGCCGAGCCGGCGGGTGATGGCGTTTGCCGCGGCCGGATTGCTGGCAGTCGTCGGTGCGGCGGTGTCCTGGGAGCGCGCGTCGGAATGGATCCAGCTGTCCCTGAGCGGTGCGACGGCAGCGTCGGCTTTGCCGAGCGAACCGGGCGCCCATAAGGTCAGTGCAGAGCGGATCACGCCGGAGTCCAAGCCGGTGGTTGAGTCCAAGCCGGTGGTTGTCGCCGCGGCAGAGGAGCATGCCACGGTCGGCATGAGCGTGCCGGTCAGCACGCCGGCGCAGGCGTTCCTCTATCATGAGGATCCGCAGGATCCGAAGGGCAAGCGTTATCCTGGCAAGGTCACCTGGTCGATCGAGCAGACCAAGGGGCCGCGACTCGATACGGCGCCGGCGATCAAGGGTGAGATCGAGATCGAGAACGGCACCAAGGCCACGATCTCGCTGCGGCGGAACGCCGACATGGAGATGCCGGCGAGTCACATCATGGAGCTCAAGTTCGACTGGCCGGATCAGTCGGTCAGCGGCCTGACCAGCCTGAGGGGCATCGGCCTGAAGGGCGAGGAGGCCGAGCGCGGGACGGCGCTGGTGACCCAGACCGCCCGGGTGACACCGAAATACTTCATGGTCGCGCTGTCGGCCAACGAGGTCGATACCAAGCGCAACCTGATGCTTCTCAAGGGCAAGCAGTGGTTCGACATTCCGATCGTCTACGAGGGCGGCAACCGGGCGCTGCTGTCGATCGAGAAGGGATCCGACGGCGACCGCGTGTTCAAGGACGTGTTCGCCAGCTGGGGTCAGTGACGGGGTTGGCGGGCATCACGAGCGAGGACAGCATGAGCGAGAGTTCAGCGTTGCAATGGCTGCGGGCTCCCAAGCTCGCCGAGGATGCGCTGCCGGAGGATTCCCGCGCGGTGGCCTGCCGGCGCTGCGGCCGCACGGTGCAGGTCTCGCTCAGCCCGATGCGTCCGCCAAGCTTCCTGCGCGTCGAGGATCAGGTCGAGTGTCCCGAGGTGCAGGAGCGCTGGACCGGCAAGAGCGAAGGCGGGCTGTTGCTGATGATGTGCGGCGCGCTCGAGCAGTCGCTCGATGCCGAATGGGAGATCGCAGAGCCGGAGAGTGCGGCTCGACGAGAACCTCCACCAGTCTCTCCGGTGCGCCCGTCACCCGCGCCGGCGGCGTCCCTTCCAGACAGATGGGACGACGGCAGCGACGGTGATCAGGAGGAGGCGGGTGAGGGCGGCCGGCTGAAGGCCGTGTTCGCACCGGCGGCAGGTGCGCGCAAGAAGCTGATCCGCGGAGCGCTCGGCGTCGTGGTCCTCGGCATCGTCTTCCTCGGCGGCGTGCTGTTGCCGTTACGCGAGATCAGGCTGCTGATTCAGGCGCCGCCTGGGTCGGCCGGATCGTCGAGCTCGCAGCAGGAGGCGCAGTCCGCCGCGCCGCTGCCTCCGCCGCGCCGGATCCTGCTGGAAGCCGCCGGCGCGCGCCAGGACGCCGCGCGATCGCCGTCCAGCGCCTTCATCGCGCCGCGCCAGGATGCTCCGGCACTCGAGGCGACGCTGGCGCGATCATCCGACACGGCAGCCATTCCGCGGCCCGCGCCGGCGCCGGAAGCCGGGCCGAAGCTACGCTTGCCTGAGCTGGTTGCGATCGCCGGTGGCAGTTTTGCGATGGGCGGCGACGACGAGTCCGAGCAGCCGGCGCATCAGGTCAGCGTGCGACCGTTCTCGCTCGGCAAGCATCCCGTGACGATCGGCGAGTGGAAGCAGTGTGTCGCCGCGGCAAGCTGCGCCGACATCGCGGCCGGTGCGGATGATCGTCCGGTCACCAACCTGAGCTACGACGACACGCAGGCCTATCTCGCCTGGCTGTCGAAGGCGACCGGCAAGTCGTTCCGGTTGCCGACCGAGGCCGAGTGGGAATATGCCGCGCGCGGCGGCCAGCGCACCCGCTATTGGTGGGGCGATCGCATGCGCCCCGGCATGGCCAGTTGCAAGGGCTGCAACGGCACGGGCGACGCCGAGACCGACCAGCCGCCGAAGATCGGCAGCGTCCAGGCCAATCCTTACGGCCTGTTCGACATGGGCGGCGGCGTCGGCCAGTGGGTCGCCGACAGCTGGCACAAGAACTACAAGGGCGCGCCGGCGGATGGATCGGCCTGGCTCGAGGAAGGCAGCTATGCCCGTGTCATCCGCTCGGGATCGTGGAAGAACGGCGCCGCCGATGCGCGGGCCGGCAGCCGCGACCGCTATGACGGCCGCATCCGGCATCCGACCCTGGGTTTCCGCATCGCGCTCTCACCATAGGGGATTTGCATGCTGCCGAGGTCTGCGCGACTCTGCCTCATCCTGACCGCATCGCTCGTGCTCGCGCCGTCATTGGCGCCGGCCAAGGGAACGAAGGCTGCGAAGGATGCCCGCGTCTATTTCATCTCTCCTGCGGACGGGGAGACGGTGACCGGGCCCTTCATCGCTCGCTTCGGACTGCGCAACATGGGCGTTACCCATGCGGGCGACGATTTCGCCGGCAGTGGCCATCATCATCTTCTGGTCGACGTCGACGAGACGATGCAGGCCGGCGAGGAGATTCCGCGCGACAAGAAACACGTTCATTACGCAGCGGGGGAGACGGAGGCGCGGATCGAATTGTCGCCCGGCAAGCACACGCTGCAGCTCGTGCTGGGCGACACCAGGCATCTCAACTTCGATCCGCCCTTGATCTCCGAGAAGATCATGATCACGGTGAGCAAGCCGAACGGAGGCGAGCAGGAGGCGCGCGCGACGCGCAGCGTCACCGTCCGAAGCCGACCGCAGATCCGATCCGTACCAACCGAGCCGCCGGCCCAGCCCGAGCCGTCGCCGGAGATGACGAAGTCGCCCGAGAGCTCCGACTTCATCAGCCGCGTCTTCTCCGGAACGAAGTGACGAGCCTTCCATTCCCGACGGCCGGGCGCGTGATGCGCGTCGCCTTGCGCGCGACCGTGGGACGCAAGCTCGCTCGCTCCTCGCGGATCCATCGCTGAGGGCGGCGCTTGTCGCTTGATGGCGGCAAGGACGATCCACCATCGTCCTGCCCCTGCCGCAGCGATGGAATGATGCATGTCGAAATCCGCGCCAGGGCTCGCGAGGCATGCGCCGCACTGGGCGGCGCAAGCGCAGCTCACCCGGCAATGGCCGCTCGTCCTGGCGCGCGTCCATGGCAGATCCCGACGCAAGCGGGGACGTCGTTGCCGAGGCATCCGACACGTCGTTTTCCTGCAACGACTCGCCATCCTGGTCGGCAGTCAGTGTCGGCAAGGGCATCGCCCGCGCCCAGGATCAGGATGGCTGCGCCGCTGTCCGCACGGATGTGCGTTTGACGGCCGGACGATGCGTGCGCAAGCAGCCGCATCGTCATCATCCACCATCGATCTCGATCCGGTCGTGCGAACGATGGCGACGCTCAAAAAAAAACTTCTGAGGCTTAAGGTCGCAGCCTTGTAGCTGTCGGTTCCTTTCTCGCCTCACCATGGTCACAGCGGCAATCGGGCAGGAGTGTGGTCCCGCACACAGCGCCGTCCACGCCTTGTGCGGGAGCAAAGCGCATGCGCCTCGCGATGATGCTGCTACATCCTTGCGAATCAATATCAGTTGCAATGCGCGGGGAACCGCGCGCGTTGTCGAGTCCTGAAAAGATCAGCAGCCTGCCGACACGGTTCAATCCTGACGGGACCGCATGTGAGTTCGCATCTCAGCGACATTGCGGCCGGATGCGGAACGTTTCGAGCCGCGCCTGCGTGATCGAGGCCATCCGCCGCGGATGATGATGTCCAAGTTTCGTTGAAATCTCCTCCCCTTTGTAGCCTGCGCATCGAGCGCTGTTGGCGCCGATGGCGCAGTCTTCGAGGAGGGATTTGATTATGAAGGTCATCAAGCTGATGGGTGTGGTCTTGGCGGCGGGTCTGGCGTCGGGCTCCGCAGCGCTCGCCGACGGCTACAAGGATTGCACCAAGCTCGACAAGGCGTCGTGGAAGACCACCGCCGAGGCCGAGGCAAAGGCGAAGGCCGCGGGCTACGAGGTTCGACAGACCAAGATCGAGGGCACCTGCTACGAGGTCTACGGCGTCAAGGGCGGTAAGCTCTATGAGCTGTTCTACAGCCCCGAAGACCTCGCGCTGAAGCACACCAAGGCGAAGTGATCTGATGGTCATGCGTGACGCAGGCCAGGCACAGCGGAGCGTCTTCTCCGAGACGCCGGCGAACTCGGGTTCGGGGACCGTAGCGGTCTGGGATTTTCCGCTGCGCGTCTGGCACTGGTCGCTCGCGGCCTTCGTGCTCGTCGCCTGCGTCACGCCCAACACGTTCGATCGCCTGCATCGCCTGGCGGGCTATGCCGTCATCGGTCTTCTCGCCTTCAGGCTGATCTGGGGACTGATCGGCAGCCGTCATTCGCTGTTTGCGCGGATCAGCCTCAAGCTGCGGGCGGCGCCTCAGTACATCGTGGGCATGTTGCGCGGAGAGACGGGACGCTATCTGGGCCTGAACCCGGCAGGGGCCGCGATGCTGGTCGTGATGCTTGCGCTTCTGATCGTCTCGACCATCAGCGGCGTCATGCAGGTCTCGATCCGGTTCTTCGGCGTCGGCTGGATCGAGCAGGCGCATGCGCTGTCGTCCAATGCCATCATCGCCCTGATCGCCGTGCATGTGCTCGGCACGGTGTGGATGAGCGTGCTGCAGCGGGAGAATTTGATGCGCGCGATGGTGACGGGACGCAAGCGCGTGCCTGGCATCATGCGCGCCGCGCCTGCGGTGGCGCGCAGCGTCGCACGCCAGAGCCCGGAGCCTGAGCCGATGGCGGACGAGGAGCACGTATCCGTTGTACCCGATCTGCCGCCCCTGCGCGTGAATCCGGCCCCCGGCACCGCGAAGCCTGCGCGTATGCCGCGATCCCTCAGCATTCACGACAGGCGGCTGGAGGTCGGCAGGTGAGACGGCGGGCATCGGTCGTGTGCGCTCGCCGGCGATATGTGCGTGCAGGCCCGCGCCTGATTTCATTTCTAGTGCGCGCAAGGCTTGTCCGCGCACGGCTCGAGCTGGATGGGCGCACACGCATATTGCGGTCCATGCCGCGTGAGACCAGCACGAGCGTGTCCCTTCGTGCATCTCGCTCGCACTCGTCTCGATGAGCGGGCGCATGAGGATCATGCATGTGCTGTGCGCAGCGTAGGCGGTCGATCGTGAGTCTCGTGTGGTTCGCGGCGCGCGACGGCGCTGCATGACCTGTCGTGTCTCATATCAGCACAGATGCGAACTAAGGCGATTGTGCTGCTACCGACCGCAGTGACCGCTGATTTTCGTCGTTGTCATTCGGCGCTGTGCATCGGCGATGCTCGAGCCCGCGCGTTTGCGCGGCGACTTGACGCCGTACAACTAATAAATTCGCGCGCTTTGTCGCACACACAGATGTTGTCAAATTTCGACACGGCAAATTGCCGCATTCGGGACTTTATAGTCGTTCTATGAAGTGTCGAAGACTCGTCGAAACAGGCGAGCGCTGGAAGACGTTCGGCACATTCGGGTGAATTCGGGACAGGGACATACAGCATGAATCTCTTTGGGAAGGTACAGGCAGCAGGAGCCGCCGTGCTGTTGATCGCGGCGTTCGCGCTGCCGGCAGGTGCGGCTGAGACGACCATCGAGATATCGGTCAAGGACAACAAGTTTCAGCCGGCGGAGATGAAGGCGCCGGCCAACACGCCGATCGTGTTCAAGGTCAAGAATCTGGATGGCGCGCCGGTCGAGTTCGAGAGCGAGCCCCTGGAGTTCGAGACGGTGATCAAGCCCAACATGGAAGGCGTCGTGAAGGTCAAGGCGCAGAAGCCGGGACGCTACGAATTCTTCGACGACTTCCATCAGGGCAACAAGGGCGCGCTGATCATCGAGTGATCCGACCTTCGACGCCGTGATGCCGGGATGCGTCACGCCGCGGGCGCCGCGCTTCGCGGGTTGCCGAACTCGACGGAGACGAGGCTCTTTGGAACGGGCAGCACGAGAGACGGTCGCTTCCAGACGTGGCATCGGTCGCGACGTCTCACGGTGCCAGGAGGAGACGGTTGCGATCACCGTGCTGCTCGTGACGCTGTTCGGAGTCGCGCCGTCCTACGGTCAGGCCGTCACGCCGGGGAGTCAGGTCAGGGCCTATGCAGATCCGGGGACCACCGACGCCGGACCGGTGGTGGTCGTACCCAATCGCCGCCGCCAGCCGGTGAGGCCGGCGAACAGCAATGGACCGCTGGTCATTCCGCAGGTGATCGTTTCGCCGGGCGGGGTCGAGCCGGAGCCGAAGGCGGCCACGCAGGTGGACGAGGCTCCACCGCCGCGGCCGCGGTCTCCGATCGATGCGGGCGCGGGCGCGCTCCCGCAGGCCGCGCGCCGCGAGCCGGCGCCGCGTCTGGCTCCGGTTCGAAACGGCTTTTTCGGTGCACCGTCCGCCGGCCTCCTGGTCGGCGGCTGCCTGTCGACGCCGGGCCGGCTGTCGGTCACGAACGTGCCCAATCGCTGCCTGGACGCGCTGGCGTTCGCCGTCAGTCCGCCGCCGGCCACGCGTGGCGTGCTGCCGCGCAACCTGCCGCCGATTCCGCGACAGGATGCGCAGCCGATTCCGCCCGTTCTGGCGGACAAGCCCAAGATGCGGCTGCCGCCGGTGAACAAGGGGCAGAAGCCGCAGGAGCAGCCGCAGCCGCCGATGATGGCGGAAGACCCCTATGAGCCCAAGGGCATCACGGTGGGAAACTTCATCCTGAAGCCTGCGTTCGAAATGTCCTCAGGCTTCGACAGCAATCCCGGCCGTGTGCCGCAAGGCAAGGGCTCGGCCTTCGTCAGCGTTGCGCCGGTCCTGCTCGTGCGCTCTCAGTTCGAGCGGCATCTGCTCAACGCCGATGTGCGCGTCGGCTACATCGACTATGCGAAGCTCCGGCAGCTCAGCAGGCCTACCGTCGACGCCAAGGTGAATGGGCGCTACGACATCACCGATACGTTTGCGCTCAACGGCGAGGGCCACGTTGCCGTCGATGCCGATGATCCCGGCACGCCGCGCTTCGCCGGCCGGTTCGCCAGGATTCCGCTCGCCTCCACCGTCGGCGGCTCGGCGGGCGTCACCAAGCGGTTCGAGGAGGTCGAGGTCTCGACCAAGGCCGCCATCGACCGCGTCGCGTTCCAGAACGCGCCGCTCGTCGACGGCCAGATCGTCAGCAATGCCGATCGCAACTTCGTCCAATACGGCTCGCAGAGCCGCATCACCTACAATCTGACGCCGGAGATCCGTCCCTTCGTCGACGTCGCCGTCGATCGCCGCGTTCACGACATCGCGGTCGATGCCGAAGGCTTCCGCCGCGACTCCACCGGGACGGCGGTCGAGGCCGGCGTGACCTTCAACTACGCCGACAAGCTGACAGGCGACGTCGCCGTCGGCTATCTGACGCGCCGCTATCAGGATCCGATGCTCAAGCCGGTCAACGGCTTCATTGCCGACGCCAATCTGACATGGCAGTTCGCCAAGGAGACAGCGATCGCGCTGGGGGCCAAGTCGCAGGTGGTGGAGATCACCGAGCCCGGCATTTCCGGCGTGCTCAAGCGCGACGTCACCGTCGGCATCGAGCATCAGTTCGAGCCCTGGCTCGTCGGCACGTTCCTCGCCGGCTATGGCGAGGACGCGTTCACCGGTACGACGCGGGTCGACAACCGCTATCTGGTCGAGCTCGGCATGCTCTACAAGTTCTCACGCCTGCTGCAGCTCAGGGCCAGCGTCCGGCGCGAGGAGACGCGCTCCAACTTCCGCGAAAACAATCTGTCGGCGACCGTGGTGCAGGTCGGCGCGCGGGTACAGTACTAGACGAACGTTTCCATCCAATCGGCACGCGTGGTGGGCTGAGCCCCCCGCAGTCTCCAACGCTGTCGTGCCTCGCGAAAGCGGGGCATCCAGTACTTCCGTAGCGGCAGATGCCGAACCGAAACGTCACGGCGTACTGGATCGTCCGCCTCGGACGATGACAGCGAGGATACCCATCTCCGAATATGAGAGGAGACTTTGGAAAAGGTCGTCTCGCGGGAATTCCGGCCGGATACGGAAAGGTCTCGCGTTCCTTCGTCCGCGCGACCTCGGCCCAGCAGACGCAAAAAGCAGCGCTCGCGCCATTGCGAACGCTGCCAAGTCTTCAAGATACACGCGTCGAACGACGCACGGTCTACTTCTTCTGGTTGAAGTTCACGTCGAGGCTGAAGCTGAACTGATCGTCCGTCAGTCCGGACGGCGGCGCAGGCACAGGGTCGGAGCGGCGGATCATCGCCAGCGCGGCATCGTCGAACATCGAGTCGCCGGACGACTGCATGACGGACGCAGACACCACCTTGCCGGCCCGGCTCAGCACCAGCGCCACCTTGACCGTGCCATTGTGCTTCTTGCCTTCCGGATAGCGCTTGTGCAGCTCGAAATAGGCGCTGATCTTTCGGCCCCAATCGTTGGTCAGCTTCTGCTTGTCCTTGCCCATTCCCGGATTGGGGGCCTTGGCCGTCTCGGCCGGCGGCGCGGCCTCGTCCAGCGCCTTGCGGGCCGATTCTTCCTGCGCAGCAGATGCGACCGACGCCTCGGCCTGCTGGGTTGCCTGCTGCTGTTCCTCCTTCTCCGGCTTCTTGGGATCGTTCTGCGTGACGACCCGATCGGCCTCCTCCTCTGTCTCGGTCGGCTTGTCCTTGACGGCGTCGGACTCCTTGACTTCGGCGGTCTGCTGCATCTGCTCCGGCGCAGCCTCGGCCGCGTCGCTGTCGGGACCCGGCGGAAGATCGTTGTCCTCGACCTGGGGCGAGGCGATCTCGAGCGCGAATTCGGCGCCGGCCGCGCCGAGACCGCCGTCCGCGTCATTGCCGCTGAGATGGACGACCGCGAGCGCGGCGCCGCCACCGTGCAGCATGAGGGCGCCGATCGCGGCTGAGATCCACAAGCGGCGCGACGCTCCCTGATACTTGTGTTCGACCATTCTTCAGTTCCGTCGTTTCACTGGTTTCAATGTGCAGTCTGGGCGGCGGCCTGTGAGACGCCTTCGACAGTCACGAGCTTGATCTTCGGATAGCCGCCGGTCCGTAGCAGCTCCATCACGTCCATCAGCTCTCCATACGCCACGCCCCGGTCGGCGCGCAGGAAGATGAACTTGTCCTTCGCCGCCTCGGGGATGTGCTCGAGCGTGCTCACCAGGCTCGCCCGTTTCACCGGCTCCTCGCCGACGAACAGTGTCAGATCCGGCTTGATGCTGACATAGATCGGCTTGTCCGGCTTCTTCTGCGGCGTGGCCGTCGATGTCGGGAGATCGACCGGCACGTCGACCGTCGACAGCGGCGCCGCGACCATGAAGATGATCAGCAGCACCAGGATCACGTCGATGAAGGGCGTGACGTTGATGTCGCTCGTCTCGCCGAGATCATCGTCGCCATCGCCTTCCGAGAGAGAGACGGCCATGGAGCTACTCCGCCGCCAGCGCCATCGGAGGCGCAGAGTGGACGTGGATGGGCTCGAAGTGCTCGCCGTGATGGCTGCTGTGGTGGCTCTGGCCGCGATCCAGATCGCGCGACAGCATCCGGGCGGTGGCGCCGGAGGACCGGTTCACGAGCTCCATGTAGCCCTTCGTCACCCGTGTGAAGTGATTGTAGATGATCACGGCCGGGATCGCAGCGACGAGGCCGATGGCGGTTGCGAGAAGCGCTTCGGCGATGCCGGGCGCGACGACCGCGAGGTTCGTGGTCTGCGACTTCGAGATGCCGATGAAGCTGTTCATGATGCCCCAGACCGTGCCGAACAGGCCGACGAAGGGCGAGATCGAGCCGATCGTGGCGAGCAGGCCCATGCCGGTCCGGCAACGCCGGCCCTCGGCACGTACGATCTCGGAGAAGCTCGACGCGGCGCGCTCGTTGACGCCGTGAGACGGCAGTTCGGACGACATTCTGATCTCGTGCATGGCGGCGTCGATCAGAGCCGTCAGCACGTTCTGGCGTGATCCCAGCGCGAGCTTGGCTTCCGACAGCCAGCGTACGTCGTCGACCTTGCGCAGCGCGCCGCTCAGCTTCCGGCGCAGGATGGAGAACTCGATGGTCTTGGCGATGAAGACGGTCCAGGTCGCAAGCGAGGCGAGCGCGAGCCCCATCATGACCGACTTCACGAGAATGTCGGCGGCCAGGAACATCGACCATGGCGACAGATCATGCGGCACGTGTGATGCCGCTTGCGCACCGCCTTGTGCCGCGCCCTGGGCCGGCTTCTCTGCCTGGTCCTTCGCCTTGTCGCCCGCTGCCGTGTCCGTGACGGCTTCGGTCGCGCTCGACGGCTGGGTGTCGTTCGTTGTGGCGGCCGGTGCCTGGTTCGTTGCACCAGCTTGCGGCGTGGTCGCGCCCGGAGCCGGCGAAGGCGCGGCCGCCTGCGCCGTGGGCGCGGGCTGGGCAACGGCGGGGGCTGTCTGCGCCTGTCCGACGGTCATCGGCTTCGGAGCCCCGCCCTGAGCTTGAGCTGCGTGCGCGACGGGAGCCGGCGCACTGGCGGCGTTGGCGAGCGCAGCTGCAGGCGCCTGCGTGGCGGCCGCCGTCGTCGGAGCCTGAACGGATTTCGCGCCGGTCGGAGTCGTGGGACTCGGTGCTGTGGTCTGCGGGGCGGTGGCAGCCTGGCCAGGTCTCGGCGACGTGGCCGGCTGCTCGGCATGCGCCATGGCGCCGGCCGAAACGGCTGCGATCACCGCTCCTACATGAAGAACGATCCTGAACATGTTGCTGCGTACCCCTTGGTAGTTATCTTCTCTGTAATGCTTCTAGTCGTAACCCGGCTGTTTTGAGACGGCGCGTTGACTCAAAGCGGGAACATCAATGTCGGCAGTCACTCCGGTGAGTGCGATGCCAGATGAAAAATCGAATCGTGTGATCTGCGTAAGAGCTCGCGATGCTGCCCATCGCGTCATAACTCCCTGAAAGTCCTGACCTGGGGCGCGACGAGCCGTGCACGGTTCCGCCAACGCGGCTGCCTGTCACGCAAATGCCGCCGTTCGGTCTTCCATCAATTCTAATTAGTGGGCGCCGGCGTGATGGTCCCGTTCGGTGGGCGCGAGGGCATCACGCGCGTTCTTCGAGACGTGATGCCGCCGGAAAGGGCTCGAAAGCGTCGAGATCCGAATCAGGGTGCGGTGGAATCAGGTTTGTTTGAAAAAACGGGCCCCGCGCGATCTGCTCAAGCCGCGAGCGGTGGCTGAAGTTCGCGAATCGCACACGCTTGCCGGCGTAGAAAGATCGTGCTGCTCGCAAGCGGCGGTCTGCCGGCAGTCAAGGACGTGTGACAGCTCAAGGAAGAGACAGGCGGCCGCTTGTGAGATTGGACGGTGGTCCATCGCGAAGGCTGAGAACGGCTCCGCAGCGATGCGGTCATCGTCCGAACGAATGAGCCGGGCTGCATGTGTGCAACCCGGCTCGTAGACGATCGAACTCAACGTGAGCATGGCGACCGAAGGCGGATATTGAGACGCGCGTTTCCTTGGAAACAGCGGTCGATGCCGGGTCTATCGCTTGCCATCTCGACCGCTGTCATACTCCGCGAAGGCAGTGCATCCAGCAATCCGCGAAGATGATGAACCGAGATGTCACGGCGTACCAGATCGTCCGCGTTCGCGGACGATGACAGTGAGGGTCTACATATCTGCATCAATAGGGCTGGAACGTTGAAAACGGTCGTCTAGTTCTCGGCCCAGTAGCGGATCAGGTTGTGATAGAGGCCGGTCAGCCGCACCATCTCCGGATCGTCGCGTCCCATCCGCTGCGACAATCCCTGGATCGTCGTGTCGAGATCGAAGATCATGCTGCGCGCGAGGGGATCGCGGATCATGCTCTGCAGCCAGAAGAACGAGGCGACGCGGACGCCGCGCGTCACCGGGGTGACCATGTGCAGGCTCGAGGCGGGATACAGCACGAGGTCGCCGGCCGGCAGCTTGACCTCGTGCGAGCCGTACAGATCCTCGATCACCAGCTCGCCGCCGTCGTAATCCTCCGGCTCGGACAGAAACAGCGTGACCGAAAGGTCGGTGCGAATGCGCAGGCCGGTGAGCTTGTCGCCGCGGACCGCGTTGTCGACGTGGATGCCGAAATGGTGGCCCGACTCCGCGCTGTAGCGGTTGAACAGCGGCGGGAAGATCTGCTGCGGGATGGCTGCGGCGAGAAAGCGCGGATTGGCGGTCATCGCCGAAATGATGCGGTGGCCGAGCTTGCGCGCCACCTCGCTGTCGGGCGGCAACTGCTCGTTGCGCTTGACCATGGCCGACTGGGCGCCGGCCGTCGAGCGACCGTCCTCCCAGTCGCTGTCGTCCATGATGTGGCGGAAGTCCGCCACATCGTCTTTGCTCAAAACTCCGGGGACACAGATCAGCATGAACTCATCACTTGATGTATGCCCAGGTTTGGGTGTGCGATCAGAACCGCCCGGACAGGACGATCGACGCGCTTCGTCCCGGACCGACGAGCACGAACGGGGTGGCACTCTGATAGAGAGCGTCGTAGTAGAGCTTGTCGAAGATGTTGGCAACAAACAGCTTCGCCGTCCAGTTCTTGTCGAGCTTGGCTTCCGCGAACGCATCGAAGCGCCAGTAGCTCGGCAGCTCCGTGCCCTGGTTGGCCGCCAGCCAGGTGCCGCCGAAGATCTTCGAGCGGTACACCGCCTGGCCGCCGATCTCCCAGGTGTCGTTGATCTGGTACTTCGTCAGCAGGCTGAACGACTGGTGTGCGGTGTTGGCGAGTTGCAGGCCGACATTGCTGGTGAACAGCGCGGTGTTGGCTGGCGGGATGTTCGACTTCGTCACCTCCGACTGCATCAGCACGATGCCGCCGAAGATGCTCCATTTGTCGGTCAGCTTGCCGCCCGCCTGCAGGTCGATGCCGCGGATGCGGTAGGCGGCACCGGCCGAGAGACACGGCACGGAGCCGATGGTGCCTGCCGGATACGGGCAGTCCGCGGTGGCCTGCGCGGCGCTGGTGATGTTGCGTGACTCGCGGGCGTTCTCCTTCTCGGTCTGGAACAGCGCTCCGGTGACCAGCAGGCGACCGTCGAGCAGCTCCCACTTGGTGCCGATCTCGATCGAGGTGTTCTTCTCGGGCCCGAAGATCTGGTTGGCGCCGCCATTGGTGACCGCCGACAGGCCGCCATATTGCGGGCTGAGGCCGTCGAACTCCGCGCCGACCGGATTCGACGAGGTGGCGTAGGCCGCATAGAAGCTGGCGTAGGGCACCGGCTTCAAGGTCATGCCGACGTTGAAGTTCGGCATGCCGCTGGAGGCCGCCGTCGAACCCGGCGTGTTGGCGACGCCGTTGACGGTGCCGAAGCCGTCGACCCGGACGTCGTATTTGTCGTAGCGCACGCCGCCGTTGAGGATGACGAGATCGCGGTAGTTGACGCTGTCGAGCGCGTAGACGCTCGCCGAGTCGATCTTCACGTTCGTCGGGAATTGTCCCAGCGACGGAATGCCGAACGGTAGGTTGGTGAACTGCGGGTTGAACACGCTCACGCCCGAGAGCGAGCCGCTGCCCGCGAACGCCAGGCCCTGCTGCTCGGATGTCAACCCGGTGTAGCTGTTGATGCGCGCCTTTTCCTGCGAGACTTCGAGCCCCGCGAGCACGGTGTGCCTGAAGTTGCCGGTATCGAACTTGTAGGTCGCCTCGAGCTGGTTGGCGAGCACGTCGGTCTGCTGGAAGCGGCTCTGCGGATTGGCCCGGATCGTCGAATTCGACAGCGGGTTGGTGAGCGTCGGGCCTTCCGGCAGCGTGCCGATGTAGTTCAGGGTCGAGCGCGACACCCGGATCTTGTCGGAGATAGTCAGGTCTGGAGTGACCTTCACCTCGGCATTGAACGTACCGATGTCCTGTCCGACACGCGAGAAGTCGCGGTTGACGAAGCCATACCAGGCGTTGCGCGGCGAGCCGACCTCGGGGAATGGCGCGCCGGCGGTGAGCGTGCTCGGCCGATAGTAGGGAACGCCGAAGTCCGGACGGCCGGTCACCTCGTTGTGGATGTAGTTGGCGGACAGGGTCACGGTGTCCAGCGGCGTCCACTTGGTGGCGATGAAGCCGCCGTTGCGGTTGTCGGTGACGTAGTCGCGGCCGGCCACGCCGGCATCCTGGAACAGGCCGCCGACGCGGGCAGCGAAGGTCGGCGTGATCTTCTGGTTGACGTCGATCACCACGCGCTTGGTCCTGTCGGTGCCGAGCGTGGTGTCCATGTTGTAGAAGCTGTTCTCGGTCGTGGCCTGCTTGGTCACGATGTTGATCGCGCCGCCGGTGGTGCCGCGGCCGGCGAAGGACGACGCCGGGCCGCGCAGGATCTCGACCTGCTCGGTGAAGAAGTTCTCGCGCACGGAGACGCCGGCGTCACGCACGCCGTCGATGAAGACGTCGTTGCGGGCGTCGAAGCCGCGGATGAAGAAGCGGTCGCCGAACGCGTTGCCGCCTTCGCCGGTGCCGAGCGTCACGCCGGCGGTGGAAAGCACCGCGGATTTGAGGCTGGTGGAGTTCTTGTCCGCCAGGATCTCCTTGCTCAGGACGGTGACGGTCTTCGGCGTGTTGAGCAGCTTCTCCGGAAACTTGCCGGAGGCCTGCAGCCGCTCGCCCTTGTAGTCGGAGGCGGGGCTGGAATAGGGGTTGCGGTCGGGCGGCAGATTGCTCTTCGGCGCCGCGGCCTGTTGCTGTTGTTGCTGGCGGGCGGCGCGGCGCATCGCGTCGCGGGCGCGGACCTGGTCCGCGGTCGGGCGCGAGGCGGCCGGCTTGGGGCGCGCCACCGGGGCTTCGACGGTGACGGACGGCAGCGGCGCCTGTTGGGCTTCGGCACCGGAGAACGAGGCAACCGCGATCAGGCTCGCGACTGCCGAGACTTTCACACCGGAAATCTCGGGAGATGGATCCCACTCGTGTCCGCTTGCCCCTCGCAAGCTCCTTGGAAAGACTGCCTTACCCATACTCGACCACCCCATTCGTTACGCAAAACTTTGACTTGGGTTCGCTTGAACGCCCGCAACCGGCGCGCGCTTGTTGCGAATGCAAGTCAAGAAGCGGGGGAAAGCGGCCCAAAGCTGGTTCCGCCGGTGGCCGGAATGCGAAAAGTTTCCATCCATTTCTGAGAATGAGAGTTGTTTGCAGACTGTCGCCCCGTAGCAACAGTTGAAATCTCCTGGTTGAACCGATCTCCGTCATTCAATTGCTGATGAGAGAATTGGTGGTCCTTCACGTCGTCTCGCGAGGTGGATCGTTCGCTTGACGATCACTTCGGTCGATCTTCGGTTCGAGCTGCTCCCCGCCGCGTCGCGAGATGCGGCGGGAATCTGGCGAATCCGTTGCCTGATCGGGGCGCGTGTGCGGCTCGGAACTTCGCCGTGGTGATCAGGTAGAACGCGGCGCCCGGAGCGACCTGGGTGAACGGGACGTTGCCGCGGTGGCAGGTGTCGGAATGGAGCGGTTGGTGAGGTTCCGAGCGTAGACCTTCATGCCGGGGGCCGGCATCTGCAAGCAGCGGTCTCGACCGTGAGATCAGCGGCGCTCGGCGATGATCGCGACCGGCCCGCCGCCGTCGGGACCCTGATGCTCGGCGCCGCCTGAGACGAACAGGTCGGTGAAGCCGAACAGCCCGGCCAGCGCGCCGCCGACGAAGGCGCGGGCATGGCGGGTGGAGGAGACGTCGCTGTCATCCAGCATGGTATGCCGCTGGCCGCGCAGCCGGCCGCTCTGCGCCGCCTCCGCCTTCGCGAGCACCGCGGCGATGCGGCTGCGATCGGCCGCCGCCACCTGGCCCGGCACGTTCAGGCCGAGCCGGGCGAGCGCCTGCCGGGCCGGCTCGATGTCGATGGCATCGCCCATGACGGCATGATCGATCGCGAGCGGCCCGCTCCACGTGGCCGACATGCCGGCCACCATGATCTCGTGGTCGAGCAGCTCGACGCCGCCCGAGGTGGCCGCGCGCCCGCTGTAGCGCGAGACGTCGGCGCAGATCGTCGCGTCGGAGACATCGGCGGCGGCGAGCTCGCCGAGCGCGATCGCGACACCCAGCGCCGAGGCGCCGCGCGAGAAGCCCATCGATTTCAGCGTATCGCGCACGGCGGTGCGCTGTCCCCGGGCCTCGACCGCCTCGATGCGCTCCATCGTCAGCAGCGGACATTTCACCTGCACATAATGGACGTCGGAAGGATCGCTGATGCCGGCGTCGGTCATTGCCGCGCGCACGCCGGCGGCCACGAGCTCGACCTGCGGCATGCGGCCGAGATGCTCGCCCGGCAGCGCCGGCGTGCGCGCGCGCCCCAGCGCCAGCGATGCCGGGAAAGCGCGCGGCGCCGCGGCGTCATCCCCGTCGCGTGCCTCGAACACGATCATGTGCGGCGACAGCGCGCCCTCGGTGCCGCCCGACATCACCATCGCGATCTGCCGCACGGCGTCGGCTGCGAGATAGCGGCCGAGCAGCGTCTCCAGCGAGCGCACGGCGAAGGCGCGGGTGAAGTCGTTGACGCAGCCATTGCCCTCGGTCTTGCCGAGAATGGCGACGATGCCGGCGGGATCGATCGCGCCTTGCGCGATTCCGGTCTCGAGCGCGCCGACATCGTCCGGGCTCCGCATCGGCAGGCGGTGAACGTAGGCGCGGCGCAGCGTGGTCGGCATGTCGAGAACTCCTGTCGGGCGTCCGGCGACACTAGGCAATCACGAAGCCGCGCGCGACGGTGTTCCGGGATGGTCCGCGTGCTATCCTCCGCAATCCCATCTCGACGACCGGTGATCCATGCCTCTCTGGACCTGCTTTCAATGCGGCGCGCAGTTTCCCGATACGAAGGCGCCGCCCGGCCATTGCGTCGTCTGCGAGGACGAGCGGCAATATGTGAATTGGAAGGGACAGAGCTTCCTCAGCCGCGACGACCTTGCTGGCCGGCATCAGGTCATCTGGCGCGAGGATGACGGCCTGACCGGCCTCGCTCTGGACCCGAGCTTTGCGATCGGCCAGCGCGCGCTGCTCGTTCCCGAGCCGGACGGCTGCGTGATGTGGGACTGCATTCCCTTGGCGACCGATGCGGCCATCTCCCGCGTCCGCTCATTGGGCGGCCTGAAGGCCATCGCGGTGTCGCATCCGCACTACTATGGCGCGGTCGCCGATTGGAGCGCCGCGTTCGGCAACGCGCCGGTCTATCTCCATGGCGACGACCGCGCCTTCGTCACCCGGCCGCATCCGGCGATCGTGCCATGGACGGGCGATCGCCTCGCCATCTCGGATGACGTCGTGCTGCTGCGGACCGGCGGGCATTTTGCCGGCGCCACCATCCTGCATTGGCGCAAAGGTGCCGGTGGCAAGGGCGCGCTGTTGACCGGCGACATCGCGATGGTGGCGATGGATCGCCGCCACGTCAGCTTCATGTATTCCTATCCAAACTACATCCCGCTCGGCGCGGCCGCCGTGCGCCGCATCGCCGATGCGGTCGCGCCGCTCGCCTTCGATCGCATCTACGGCGCCTGGTGGCAGAAGAACATCGCCGACGATGCGAAGGCGGCGTTCGATCGCTCGGTGCAGCGTTATCTTCAGGCGATCGCTTGAGCCGCCGGCTTTGCGGAATCCCCGTAAAGTAACGGGGCATTAGGCACAACCAGAAGGTTGTTTCACGACATCTTGCAGTCTTTGGTCGGATGGTATCGAAGTATCCCGGGCGGAATGGGGTACCTCAATGCATTTGCCATCGTGCTCGTCGGCGACTGGCGCCATCGTGCCGGCCGGGCTCCTCGTGCATTCAGACGTTCGATCAGCTCCCCATCATCCGGTGTCCGCCTCCAGCGCCGGCGACCTGTCCTGGTGCTGGATTCTGTTGGCGCTGGTGCTCGCCATCGTGCTCGCGGTGCCGTTCCTGCTGGTCGATGTCCCGCCGGTGCTCGACTATCCCAACCACCTCGCGCGGCTGTTCGTCCTGGCGCATCCCGACGATCCCGTGCTGTCGCAGATATACGCGCCGAACTGGCGCATCCTGCCCAATCTCGGCATGGACGTGATCGGCGTCGCGCTGCTGCGCGTCACCGACGTTCATGTCGGCGGCCGCATCCTGCTCGCGCTCAGCCTGTTCGCGCCGCTCGTCGGCGTCATCACCTATCACCGCGCCGTGTTCGGCCGGCTGTCGTTGTGGCCGCTGGCGGCCGGCATCGTCGCCTATGACGGCGTCTTCCTGCTCGGCTTCATGAATTTCCAGCTCTCGCTCGGCCTGGCCCTCGGCGGCGCCGCGGGCTGGGTGGCGCTGCGCCGTCGGGGCGGCTGGCTGCCCGCGATCGCCTGGGGCGCCATCGCCGCGGCGGCCGCCTTCCTCTGCCACATCTTCGGCCTGCTGTTCTTCGCGGTCCTGATCGGCGCCGGAGAGGCCGATCGGCTGTGGCGGCTGCGCCGGTCGCCGGTCCTGGCGCGGGAGTTCGCTGTCGCTGCCTGTGCGCTCGGAGTCACGCTCAGCCCGGCCGTGCTGCTCTATGGGCTCTGTCCGCTGGGCGAGGGTGGATTGCAACTCGGCGACTGGGACGGACCGCCGAAGCTGTGGCGCATCATGACGCCGTTTCTGACCACCAGCGCCGAGCTGACGATCATCACGACCGTCGTGGTGATGTCTGTGTTGGTCCTCGTCCGGCGCCAGCTCGTCGTCGCGCCGGGCGTTCCGCTGGCGCTGGCGGCGCTGTTCGCTGCCTTCGTCGCCGCGCCGTGGACGGCGCTGGGAGGAACGTTGATCGACATGCGCTTTGCCGCGATGTGCGGCCTGCTGCTGTTCGCCGGCTTGCAGCCGGTCGTGTCCGGCAGGAAGGCGGTGCTCGTCGGCATCGTCCTCTCGGGGCTGATGTTGATTCGGACCGCGGATATCGCATCGGCATGGATCGATCACAGGGTCGACCTCGCCGAACTGCGCGCGGCGATCGCGCATGTGCAGCCTGGCGCGCGCGTCATCGCCGCGCATGGCCACGAGCAGCCCGTCTCCAGCCGGCGCGAGCGGATCCTGCCCGGATTCCGCTACGTCGATTCCCACATGGCGGCGCTGCTCGTGATCGAGCGGCGGGCGTTCTGGCCGCTGATGTTCGCCCATCCGAACCAGCAGCCCATCACGGTCCGTCCCTCTTTCGCTCGTCTTGCGCAGCCGCTGGCCGAGCCCGCCGCGTGGCGCTGGCTGCAACCTGACACGCCGCCCGCCGACGTGTTGCCGCTCGCGCGCTATCTGGCCGGCTGGCGGTCGAATTTCGATGCTGTCCTGTTGCTCGACCCGCCAGTCCCTGAGCAGCCGGTCGCCGGACTCACGCCGCTCTATCTCGGCAGCTACATCCAACTGTTCCGCATCGGGCAGGGCACCGGCACCACCGCTGTGCAGGAGCCTCAGCCCGCTCCGCCGGCGGCCTCACCTTCGTGAAGCCGGAACGACGGCCGCCGCTCCCCATCCGTCTCCGGTGATCCCTTCTCTCCGTTCGGCCGTTGCCTTGCGCTGGCCGGTCGCTAGGCGCGGTCGGTGGCGCCACAACGGAGAAGCGACATGCAACGCATCGTGCCGGGGCCGGGCCAGGAATCGGTGTGGGACTATCCGCGGCCGCCGCGGCTGGAGCGCTGCATGGCGCGGCTGCGCGTCGCATTTGCCGGCGTCACCATCGCCGACACGCAGGATGGCCATCGCGTGCTCGAGACCAGCCATCCTCCGGTCTACTACATCCCGCCGCAGCATGTCGCGATGCAGTGGCTGCGGCGCGCGCCCGGCCGGTCGTTCTGCGAGTTCAAGGGCGTCGCCGGCTACTGGACGCTGGAGGTCGGCGGCCGCGTCTCCGAGCAGGCCGCCTGGAGCTACGAGCAGCCGACGGCGCCATTCGCGCCGATCGCGGGCCATCTGGCGTTCTATGCCTCGCGGGTCGAGGCCTGCTTCGTCGGCGACGAGCGCGTTGCCGCGCAACAGGGCGATTTCTACGGCGGCTGGATCACCTCTCGTGTCGTCGGACCGTTCAAGGGCGGGCCGGGTACGCGGCACTGGTAGACAGGCATCCGTCCGGATGCATGATCCGGTCGCCGATCCTGATCGTATGGATGAATGGTGACGGCAGCCTGCGCATGCAGCGCGGCCTGACTTGGCTGGGGCCGCAATCCCCGCCGCATCAGATCTCATCTTCACGACGCCGGGGGGAATGCCATGCGACGGTTGATGAAGTTCCTGCACACGATGGGCGCGATCGGCATGATGGGCGCGATGGCCTGCCTCGTCGTGCTGCTCGGCCTCATCCCGCAGCCGTCGGTGTCGCTGGCGCACTATGCCGAGATGCGCGCGGCGATGGGCGCCATCGTGCGCTACGTGTTCTTCCCCTCGCTCGGCCTGACCCTGGTCGCCGGCCTGCTTGCCATCGCCGTCAACCGCGCACTGCACAGTGCCGGCTGGGCGCTCGCCAAGCTCGCTTCCGGCATCCTCGTCTTCGAATGGGGCTTTGCCGCCGTGCAGGGACCGATGCAGGAGGCCGCCGAGGAGGCCGCGCGCGCCGTCGCCGGCCAGATCGATCCGGCGACGCTTGCGCCCAACTTCGGCACCGAGCAGGGCGCCATCTGGGTCATGCTCGGCGTCGCCACCGTCAACGTCATCCTCGGCGTCTGGCGGCCGAGGTTTACCAACCTGCCTGATTGATTGAAGCAGGCATTCATCGGCGTTCTGCATTGAAGCGTGTCAGCATTTTCCATCGACACCACCGCTCTCTCCTTTCCCCTCCCCGCAAGGGGGAGGGGAGCGCACCGCCGCCGCCCCGTGATCTGCGGATTTTGCGAAATTGCTCTTGCTATTTTTCCGAAATCATGTTTTTCTCTCCCCATCCCGCCTCGTGCAGAGGGACGTACGCGTCGTCACGAACGTGGAGGTGGGCTGCGATGGACGTGACGGCTGCGCCAGACGAGCGCAGTCCGGCGCGGACGGCGAAGTCGTGTGGTCCTGGCCTCTCGACGCTGAGGTCAAGTTCGCTTTCGATGCTGTGACGGCTCGGGGCGGGCGATGGGGGCAAGAACGCCGATCCCCAGGGAGAGCACGAAGGACACCGTTAAAACCGATCGCGCGGGGGAGGCCGGTTGTCAGGCCCGACCTGTGGTGACTGCCGCCTGCTTTCTTGTTGCAGGCGGGCCATGGGCCGCGGTCAGCACCCGGCCTTCCCCGCGCCCTCTCGTTGTCGAGAGGGACGACTGCCGCATCACTCGGGCACCGATCGTGCCGCGGGATCGCGAACACGCATGCAAGATCACATGTTCAGGATGGCATCAGGGGGCGGGCCCGCAGCCTCCGACGACGCGCATTGTCTTCAGCTGGCCATGCCCGACGCCAGCGCCGCCGCGGCGCTGACGCCGGCCATGTCGACGTTTTCAGAGCTGCGTCGCCCGCAGCTCGATCGTGAGCGGTACGGTCGTGCGCTTGGCGGCCGGATCGGCCGGCATCTGCAGCACGCGGGCGCGCTGGCCGGTGGCGAGGTCGGTGACCTTGACGATTCGGCCATTGGAGAATTCGAGCGCATCGTGATGTTCGGTCGGCTTGTTGGTGTCGACTTGGCGGAAGCGGGCGAGATGGGCGCCGACCTTGCGCCGGAAGAAGAAGCCCTTGATGCGGACATCGTCTTCGAAGGCGAGCTCCGTGCCCGGCCGCAGGCAGACGGCGGTCAACGGGTCGTCCTTGGTGCAGAAGCCGCGGGTCTCCGTGCCGGGAAATCGACAGGAGACCAGCACGTCGGCAGTTTTGGCATCGCGGGAAGCAACAGTATGGAGGCTGTAGTCACACATGGGGAGCTCCTGAAGGCCGCCAGCACTGAGGCCGCAACGGCGTAGCAGGAGAGTTGTTCCATGTTGTTGCAGCCCGTCTGTTCGAGGACTCCCGCCGCGGGACCGGCCGGCGGCGGGAACTCGCGATCAGGTGAGATGCGCAGCTTCTTCGGCCTCGTCCTCGGCGGCGCCCCAATGCGAGGCGTCCTTGATGGTCGGATCGATCAGCTCGCCGCGCAGCAGCGCCAGCGGCGACTTCCAATACAGCGCGATGTTGTGGAACGGGTCGGTCAGCACCTTGAAGGCCCAGATCAGGCCCGTCGAGACATCCTGCATTGCAAACAGCTGGATGACGCGAAACAGGCCGCCGCCGATGCCGACCGCGAGCCAGAGCAGGCCGACGTTGCGGACGAAGTCCATCCGGCCGGTCGGCTCGGCGAACAGGCCGAACAGCGTCGGAAACGCGAACAGCGCCACCGGCACCAGGCCCCACACCGTCAGCAGCACGATCTTGCGGGTCTGATTGTAGCCGACCTTGACCGCCTCCTTGTAGTCGTTGCTGACGCCGTTGACGTGGTCATAGCCGTTCGGTTCGAAGAAGAAGTGCCCGGTCTGCCGCGTCAGCATCGCGAGCCAGCCGACCAGGCCGGCCATCGCCGGATCCTTGAACAGCAGCGCATAGCACAGGAGGAAGATCACGGCGCTGACCAGGTGCAGCGTCTGATTGATCCGGCTCTGATGATAGTAGCGATAGTCGTCGAAGCGCTGCGTCTGCAGCGTCTTGTAGTAGCGCGACATGCGAATCCCCGTGCCGTTGTGGAACGAGGCGAAGACGTAGAGGGCCTCGGTGAAGGTGGCGTGACATTATGATGTTGTCACAATGAAACCGACCGGGATCGGATCGGGAGCCGCAATGTGCGCAAGCGAGCGGACTCTGCGCCGGCGCACGACTCGCCGGCTGGTCTCTCTGTCTGCCGCAAAATGCGGAGAAACGGCTTTGATCCGGATCAAAGCCGGCTGCCGATGTGACGTGTTGCGGCCTGCGTCAGCCGGCGGGCGACCTTGCCAGCCGGATCGCCTCGCTCAGGATCGCCCGGTCACCGATATGGTTGGCGAGCAGCAGCACCAGCCTGGCGTTCATGCGCAGCGCCTCGTCCTCGCTGAGGTCGCGCTGGCCGCCGATCAGCTCGGCATAGAAGTCGTCGGGATCGCTGATGTTCGGGGTGAGGGTCAGGCTCATGCCGCAAGCTCCTGCTGGACCGCGCCGCGCCTGCCGCAGGCGCGCCGGACCGCGTCCGTGATCGCGTCCCCGTCGAACTGCGGCCAGCGGGCGGTGACATATTGATCGGGACGGAACAGATAGGTCGTGCCGGGCGAGGCGCCGTATCGTGCCGCGAGCAGGCCCGTGGCATCGGCGATGTCGCGACCGACGACGATCACCCGCGCCGTGATGCCGTCGATGGTGAGCTGCTCGGCCGTCACGGCGGGGTCGAACGTGACCACGGTGAAGCTGGAGCCGAGACAGTTCAGCAACCAGCCGGGCTCGCCCGCGATCGTCACCGGTGCATCGGCGGCATTGGTGCCAGGCGTCATCGCGCCGGGGACGTTGCCGCCGTCAGGCGTATTCAACGACGACGCGACATAGGGCGTCGGCGTCGACAGCCGGCCGCTGTTGACCAGCGGCCGCGCAAAGCTGTGGTTCTGTGCGAGGTCGAGCACGGCGTCGCGGTAAAGGCGACTGGCCTGCGTCTTCGGCGTGATGAAGTCGGTCGCGCGCGTCGAGTTCAGGATGTTGTCGTCGGCGGCAAAGGCGCGCTCCTCGTGATAGCTGTCGATCAGGCTCTCCGGCGCCTCGCCGCGCAGCACCATTGCCAGCTTCCAGGCGAGGTTGTCGATGTCCTGCACGCCGGTGTTGGCGCCGCGGGCGCCGAACGGCGACACCTGGTGCGCCGCGTCGCCCGCGAAGAGGACGCGGCCGTGACGGAAATTGTCGATCCGGCGGCAGGCGAACTGATAGATCGACACCCATTCGAGCTCAAATTCGGTGCTCTCGCCGAGCATGGCCCGGATGCGTGGGATCACGCGCTCGGGCTTCTTCTCCTCGTCCGGATTGGCGTCCCAGCCGAGCTGGAAGTCGATGCGCCAGATGTTGTCGGACTGGCGATGCAGCAGCACCGACTGTCCCGGATGAAACGGCGGATCGAACCAGAACCAGCGCTCGGTCGGATACTCCGCCTTCATCCTGACGTCGGCGATCAGGAAGCGGTCCTGAAAGAACTGACCCGTGAACTCGGCGCCGACCATGCGCCGCGTATCGGAATTGGCGCCGTCGCAGGCGATCACCCACTGCGCCTCCATGGTGAAGATGCCGTCCGGCGTCTCCACCGCGAGCTGCGCGAAGTCGTCGGTCTGCTTGAGGCTGACGAGCCGATGCTTCCAGCGCAGATCGATCAGCGGAGTCCTGTTGCAGGCATCGACCAGAATCTCCTCGAGATAGTATTGTTGCAGGTTGATCATTGCCGGCCAGCGATGGTCGGGCTCGGGCAGCAAATCGAATTGATAAGAGAGCTGGTCGCGGAAGAACACCTTGCCGATGTTCCAGCTCACGCCCTTTTCCACCATCGGCGCGGCGCAGCCGAGCCGATCCCAGATCTCGAGCGGGCGCTTGGCGTAGCACACGGCGCGGGAGCCGATGCTGACGGTATCGTTGTCGTCGAGCACGACCACGGGCTGGCCGCGGGCGGCGAGATCGAGCGCCGCTGTCAGGCCGATCGGCCCGGCGCCGATCACGACGATCGGATGGCGGCGGGTCTCGCCGCTGCGCTGCTCCGCCGAGCAGACATAGGGAAATCGCGGATAGACATAGTTGCTCATGGCTGCCTCGCCTGGCGCGTTGCGGTCGGGACTGTCGGGACGAGCAATCGCTCAGTCGCTGCCTGCGAATTCCTTCTCGTGCATCCAGGCGGTGTGCCGCGGCGGCTTCTTGGTGGTCGCCCATTCGTCGACCATGGCGTGGGCGACCGACTTCATCCGCGCGATCTGCTCGGGCGTTGCAGTCCAGGCCGCGATCTCCAGCCGATGGCCGCTCGGATCATGGAAATAGATCGACTTGAAGATGGTGTGGTCGGTGATCCCGACGACGTCGAGGCCGGCGGCCTCGGCGCGCGCCTTGGCTTCTTCCAGCTCCTCCATGTCCTTGACCTGGAAGGCGATGTGCTGGGTCCATTCCGGGGTGTTCGGATCGCGCCCCATCGGCGGCGAGTTCGGCAGCTCGAAGAAGGCGAGGATGTTGCCGTTTCCCGCATCCAGGAAGATGTGCATGTACGGATCGGGCGCCTTGGTCGAGGGCACCTTGTCCTCGGCGATGGCGCCGAGCAGGTCCATGTTGAGGACCTTCTTGTAGAACTCGACCGTGGCCTTGGCGTCGACGCAGCGATAGGCGACGTGATGGATCTTCTCGATCTGCATGATTGTCCTCCCGTTGTTGCCAGGATAGTAACGAATGATACGATTGTGCGGCATTGATCCAGATCAACCCGACCGGGATCGGATCGAGGTCGCCAGGGGCTGGAAGGACGAGGACCGAGACGCAATGACGAAGCCGGCCACCGACATGCGCGACCGCAAGCAGGGCGAGGCGGCCACGGAGCGCGAGCTCCGATTGCAGCGCTATTTTCCCTACCGGCTGGCCCGGCTCGCCGAACAGGTGTCGCTGGCGGTGGCGGAGGTCTATGCCGACCGCTTCGCGCTGTCGCGCCAGGAATGGCGGATCCTCGCGGCGCTCGGCGAGCAGCCGCGGCTGCCGACCAAGGAGATCGGCCGGCTGACGACGCTCGACAAGATGAACGTCAGCCGCGCCATGCAGAGCCTGGAGGCACGCGGGATCGTCAGCCGCAGCCGCGATCCCGAGGACGGCCGCGAGCGGATCGTGGCGCTGACGGCCGCCGGGCGGGCGCTGTACCGCAGGATCGTGCCCCATGCGCTGGCGCGCGAGGCCGAGCTGCTGAGCGTGCTTTCGGCCGCCGAGATCGCGACCCTCGACACGGTCATCGACAAACTGCTCGCGGCCGCCGAACGATCGCTCGATGATCCTCCCGGCCGAAAGGCTTGATCGGTGCCGCCGCCGCGCTATATCGACGGTCTCTCTCCACCCCTGATAGCATGGGCCAACGTACGACGATGACCGACACCGCCACCGTTAGCCATTCCTTCCAGGCCGAAGTCTCCGAGCTGCTCCATCTGATGGTGCATTCGGTCTACTCCGAGACCGACATTTTCCTGCGCGAGCTGATTTCGAACGCCTCGGACGCCTGTGACAAGCTGCGTTACGAGGCGATCGCCAGACCCGATCTGATCGGCGACGGCGAGGCGCCGCAGATCCGCATCATCCCGAACAAGGCCGCTGATACGCTGACCATCGCCGACAGCGGCATCGGCATGGAGCGCCAGGAACTGATCGACCATCTCGGCACCATCGCCCGCTCCGGCACCAAGGCGTTCGTGCAGAAGCTGGCCGAGGCCAAGGACGGCACCGGCCTGATCGGCCAGTTCGGCGTCGGCTTCTACTCGGCCTTCATGGTCGCCGACCGCATCGTCGTGATCAGCCGGCGCGCCGGCGGCAGCGAGGTCTGGACCTGGACCTCGTCGGGCGGCGCGGGCTTCGAGGTGGCGCCCGCGTCCGAGGAGGATGCCAAGCGGGTGACGCGCGGCACCGAGATCGTGCTGCACCTCAAGGACGACGCCAAGAAATATCTCGAAACCTATGAGATCGAGCGCATTGTCACCGCCTATTCCGACAACATCCAGTTTCCGATCATGCTGGTGCCGGAGGAGGGCGAGCCGCGCCAGATCAACTCCGCCAGCGCGCTGTGGCAGCGCTCGAAGTCCGAGCTGACGTCCGACGACTACAGCAAGGCCTACAAGTCGATTGCGCACGCGTTCGACGAGCCGGCGATGACGCTGCACTACCGGGCCGAGGGCCGCTATTCCTACGCGGTGCTGCTGTTCGCGCCGTCGACCAAGCCGTTCGACCTGTTCGAGCCGGCGCGCAAGGGCAAGGTCAAGCTCTATGTCCGCCGCGTCTTCATCACCGATGACGCCGACCTGATGCCGGCCTATCTGCGCTTCATCCGCGGCGTGATCGACAGCGAGGACCTGCCGCTCAATTTGTCGCGCGAGATGCTGCAGAACAATCCGCAGCTGGCGCAGATCCGCAAGGCCGTGACCACGCGCGTGATCGGCGAGCTGGAGCAGCTCGCCGACAAGGATGCCGAAAACTTCGACAAGATCTGGGATTCGTTCGGCGCCGTGATCAAGGAAGGCCTGTACGAGGATTTCGAGCGCCGCGACAAGCTGCTGGCGCTGTCGCGCTTCACCACGACATCG
The DNA here is from genome assembly GCF_032485115.1 of Bradyrhizobium sp. SZCCHNRI2009. Lineage (NCBI taxonomy): Bacteria > Pseudomonadati > Pseudomonadota > Alphaproteobacteria > Hyphomicrobiales > Nitrobacteraceae > Bradyrhizobium > Bradyrhizobium sp. SZCCHNRI2009. The sequence continues at coordinate 108,103 of NZ_JAUEUH010000013.1, read as the reverse complement.
GGCGAGCGGCGCTCGCTGAAGCAATATGTCGAAGGTCTCAAGGAGAACCAGACCGAGATCTATTTCCTGGTTGGTGACAGCATCGAGCGGCTGAAGTCCAATCCGCGGCTCGAAGCCGCCAAGGCGCGCGGCGTCGAGGTGCTGCTGCTCACCGATCCGGTCGATGCGTTTTGGACCTCGGCACGGCTGGAGTTCGACGGCAAGCCGCTGAAGTCGCTGAGCCAGGGCGACATCAACTTCGATCCGATCCCGGTGACCGAGCCGAAGCCCGAGGACGAGGCACAGCCGGCGGCCGACGAGGCCAATACGATCGCGCTGATCAAGGCAAGTCTCGGCGACCACGTCACCGACGTGAAGGTCTCGACCCGGCTTACCACCAGCGCGTCGTGCCTGGTGGCCGGCAGCCATGGTCCGGATCGCGAGTTGGAGCGCATCCTGTCGCAGCAGGCGCGCGGGGCGCGCACCAAGCCGATCCTCGAGATCAATCTGCGCCATCCGCTGGTCGTCGCCGTCGCCAAGGCCGCCGCCGACAAGGCCAAGGTCGACGATCTGTCGTTCCTGCTGCTCGAGCAGGCGCAGATCCTCGACGGCGAACTGCCGGAGGATCCGGCCGCCTTCGCGGCCCGTCTCAACCGGCTGGTGCTGCAGGGCGTCGCGGGGGCCTGAGGCAGGCGGGTCGCCGGGCGCGGAGGTCAGTTCTTCGCGCTCACCTGCGGGACCAGCTTGCGCCAGTGCATGATCTCGGCGCGGTAGGTCGCGGCATAGACGCCGACGTCGCCGGTGAGCGGCGTGGCGCCGACCTCCGCGAACTGCCTGTTGATGTCGGGATCGGCCAGCGCGGCGTTGATCTCGCGGTTGAGCAGCTCGACGATGGCTTTCGGCGTGCCGTGCGGCACCGCGACGCCATAGAAGCCGGAGGTTTCGAACGCCGGCAGCACGTCGGCGACCGGCGGCAGATCGGGGAAGGCGGCGGTATGCTCGCGCGTCGTGACGGCCAGCGCCCGGACCTTGCCGCTGCGCAGGAGGTCGGCGGCGGAAGCGGCGTTGTCGAACATCGCGTGGATATGGCCGGAGGCGAGGTCGGTCAGGGCCGGCCCCGAGCCACGATAATGCACGACGGACCAGGTGATGCCGCCGAGCGTCCGGAACAGCTCGGCCGACAGCAGCTGGACGGTGCCAGGACCGGCGGAGCCGACGCTGAGCTTGCCCGGGTTGGCCTTGGCATAGGCCAGGAATTCGGGCAGCGTCTCGACCGGCAGCTGCCGGCTGACCAGCAGCAGCAGCGGCATGCGCGCCATGCCGGCGACGGGGATGAGATCGCCCTCGGCGCCGGGCGAGCCGTCGGTCGAGGCCGTAATGACGTTGGCGGTCGAGGTCGCAAGGATCGTGTAGCCGTCCGGCGCGGCGCTCGCGACGCTCTTGGTGGCGGTCGCGCCGCCCGCACCCGGCCGGTGATCGAGCACGAAGGGCTGGCCCAGTCGGCGGGTCAGCCGGTCGCAGATCAGGAGCGACAGCCGGCCGGTGGCTCCGCCCGGGGCAAACGGAATGACCCAGGTGACGGGCTGAGCCGGATAGGGCGCATCAACTCCGGCGAACGCCGTGGTCGAAGTCATGGCTGCAACGCTGCTCCAGGCGGCGCAGCGCAGCAATGCGCGTCGTGTCATCGTGTCCTTGGGCATGCCGGCCTTCGCGTTGGCATGTTCTGGGAGCGGTAGGATAACCGGCATTTCCGAGAACTTCGTAAAGGATCGCATTCGCATCAACAGCGACGCACTCTCGGCCGGTTAACCCTCCCGCTTAACGGCCGGTCAGGCCACCCGGCCTATAAGCACGCCGAATTGGGGTGAGGGCGTTCATGAACTCCGGGCAGTCGGATCGATCTGTGGAACTCAGCACGGCCCCTCGGAAGCCGTCGGCGGCGAAGATCTGGCTGAAGGCGATCGAGCTGACCTCGCGCATCGAGGCAGAGCCGGCGCGGCTGTTCGCCGACGTGGTGGACGACTGGGCCGCGAAGCAGCCCGAACGGCCGGCGCTGGTCTCCGATCGCGAGACGCTGAGCTATTCCGCCCTGTCCGGGCGCATCAACCGATACGCCCGCTGGGCGCTGGCCAACGGCATCGGGCCTGGCCACACGATCGCTTTGATGATGCCGAGCCGGCCCGACTACCTGGCCGCCTGGCTTGGGATCAGTCGCGTCGGCGGTGTGGTTGCGCTCATCAATGCCAATCTCATCGGACCGTCGCTTGCGCATTGCATCAATGTGGCTCGGCCAGTCCATGTGATCGTCTCCAAGGACTTCCATGAAGCCTATACGGAGGTTGCGCCGTTGATCGCGGGCGGGCCGCGTGTCTGGGTTGCCGACGGCGGCGATCTCGACGTCGCGATCGCCGCGATGGATACGCAGGCGCTCGACGCAACCGAGCGCCGCGCCGTGACGATCAACGACCGCGCGCTGCTGATCTACACCTCCGGCACGACGGGCCTGCCCAAGGCCGCCAGTATCAGCCATCGCCGCATCATGAACTGGGGCGGCTGGTTTGCCGGCCTCACCGGCGCAGGTCCCGACGATCGCCTCTATGACTGTCTGCCGGTCTATCATTCCGTCGGCGGCATCGTCGCGCCCTGTAGCATGCTGCGCGCCGGCGGTGCGGCGGTGCTCGCGGAGAAATTCTCGGCGAGCAATTTCTGGCGCGACATCGTCCGTCACGATTGCACGCTGGTGCAATATATCGGCGAGCTCTGCCGCTATCTGCTGGCCGCCGCGCCATGCGATTTCGACCGCGCCCATCGGCTGCGGCTCGCCTGCGGCAACGGAATGCGCGGCGACGTCTGGGAGGCGTTCCAGGCGCGCTTCGCCATCCCCCAGGTGCTGGAATTCTATGCCGCGACCGAAGGCAACTTCTCACTCTACAATGTCGAGGGCAGGGTGGGATCGATCGGGCGCGTGCCGTCGCTGCTTGCGCATCGCTTTCCCGCCGAAATCATCAAGCTGGATGCCGACCAGCGCGCACCCTTGCGCGGACCCGACGGGCGGTGCCTGGTCTGCGCGCGCGGCGAGATCGGCGAGGCCATTGGCCGCATCGGTACGGCGGACCAGGGAGGCGGCCGCTTCGAAGGCTATACCGATACGGGCGAGACCGAGAAGAAGATCCTGCGCGACGTCTTCGCCAAGGGCGATGCCTGGTTCCGCACCGGTGACCTGATGCGCCAGGACGACCAGGGCTTCTTCTATTTCGTCGATCGTCTCGGCGACACCTTCCGCTGGAAGGGCGAGAACGTCGCGACCAGCGAGGTGAACGAGGCGATCCTGCAATGTCCCGGCGTGTTGGAAGCATCGACCTATGGTGTCGTCGTGCCCGGCAGGGACGGACGCGCCGGCATGGCTGCGCTCGTCGTCGGCGACAGCTTCGATCTCGGTCGCCTCTCTCTAGAACTTGCCCGCCGATTGCCGCCCTATGCGCGGCCGGTGGCGCTCCGCATCACGTCGTCGCTGCAGTCGACCGAAACATTCAAGCAGAAGAAGCAGGCGCTGATGCGCGACGGCTTCGATCCGTCGATCGTGCATGAGCCGCTCTACGTGCGCGACGCCGGGACGGGTGCCTATTGCCTGCTCGATCGGGATCTCCATGCGCGGATCCTCGCCGGCGAGGTTCGTTTGTAGATGATTTTAATCATAGGCCATGATGGGTATTTACCAACGGTCCCGAAAGATGGCTGGCAAGTCCGGCTTCCTTCACCTTCTCGTCCTATGGTCGGTTTCATCGTTTGAACAGTGAGCGGATTGGCCCATGTCGGTACGGTTAAGAATTATTGCAGCGATCAAGCAGATTGCGGACGAGCAGAAGGTCAAGCTGCCGCCGCTGACCGACGAGCTGACGTTGCACGAGACCGGCTTCGACTCGCTCGCTTTCGCCATCCTGGTCGCCCGTCTCGAGGACGATCTCGGCGTCGATCCGTTCACCCTGTCCGAGGATGTGACGTTCCCCAACACGATAGGCGACTTCATCGGGGCCTATGAGAATGTCCCCGCGTGAGATCTTCGCCCTTCGCGACCATCTCGGGGCGGCGCTGACCGAGCGGACGATCTCCGATCCGCGTCACCTCCTATCGCTCGCCGAGCTGTCGCGTGGAAGCTGCCTCGGCGGCCGCAGCGCAGAGCTCAACGGACGTTCGGTGCTGCTGGCGACGTCCGGTCAGTTGCTCGCCGGCTTGGCGCTGATCGAGATCGACGGCGTCGCACGGCGCCTGTTGTTGTCTCCGCCGGATCTCAAGGGCGAGCATCTCGCCAGCATCATCGCCGATGCTGACATCGACGTCATCGTGACCGATGAGGTCCAGCGTTTCGACGCCTGCGGCGCGGATCTCGTGATCGAGGTCGCCTTGCCGCAGCCTTCTGCCGAGGTGGTGCAGACGGCGCGTGCCACCGAATGGCTGATGCTGACATCAGGCACGTCGGGCGTGCCGAAGATTGTCGGGCATACGCTCGAGGGCCTGTGCGGCGCCATCATCGGCGACCGCCCCGTACCTGGCGAAGCGATGCCGGTGTGGGCGACCTTCTACGACATTCGCCGCTATGGCGGCCTGCAGATCTTCCTGCGTGCCATCGTCGGCGGCGGCTCGATGGTGCTGTCGGATCCGGGCGAGGGGCTCGCGGACCACATCGCGCGTCTCAACGCGCGCGGCGTCACTCACATGTCCGGAACGCCGTCGCATTGGCGCAAGCTGCTGATGAGCGGATCGGTCGAAGGCTTTACGCCGCGCTATGTACGTCTCTCCGGCGAGATCGCCGACCAGGCTGTGCTCGACGGATTGAAGCTGGCATTTCCCGGCGCTTCGATCGGTCATGCCTACGCCTCGACGGAGGCCGGCGTCGGCTTCGCGGTCAATGATGGGCTGGAGGGTTTTCCTGCGACGCTGCTCGGCGAGGGCCGCGGGGCCGTCGACATGAAGGTCGTCGACGGCTCGCTGCGCATCCGCTCCAGGCGCGCGGCGCACGCCTATGTCGGACGCTCTGCCGCCGCCCTGACCGACACGGATGGTTATGTCGACACCGGCGACATGGTCGAGCTGCGCGGCGATCGCTACTACTTCGTCGGACGCCGCAACGGCATCATCAATGTCGGCGGGCTCAAGGTCCATCCCGAAGAGATCGAAGCCGTGATCAATGGCCATCCCGAGGTGCGGATGTCGCGCGCCAAGTCGCGGCGCAGCCCGATCACCGGCGGCATCGTCGTCGCCGAGGTCGTGCTGACGGCGGATGCCGATCCGGTACGGAGTGAGACGGTCCGCAATGAGATCCTCGCCGCGTGTCGCGCGCGTCTCGCGGCCCACAAGGTGCCGGCGATGATCCGCGTCGTGCCAGCGCTCGACGTCACTCCGGCCGGCAAGCTGGCGCGCGCCGATGCATAATGTTCTCGTCACCGGCGGCAGCCGTGGCATCGGGCTCGCCATCGCGCGCAGGCTCGCGGGAGCGGGCTATGACGTCATCGCGGTGGCCCGCCGGGAGAGCGACGAACTGCGCGCCGCGATGGCCGAGTTCAGCGCCAGCAGCGCCGGCATTCATTTCCGCGCCTGCGACCTCAGCGTCGTTGATGAACTACCGGCCTTCGTGAAGTCGGTGCGCGACGAGTTCGGTCCGCTCTATGGTCTCGTCAACAATGCCGGTCTCGGCACCGAGGGCCTGCTCGCGACCATGCACAATTCGGAGATCGAGGCACTGGTGCGGCTCAACGTGCTGGCGCCGATGATCCTGACGAAATACGTCGTTCGTCACATGATGGCCGCGGGCGAGGGCCGGGTGATCAACATCTCCTCGATCATCGCCTCTACCGGCTATAACGGCCTGTCCGTCTATGGCGCGACCAAGGCGGCCGCCAACGGCTTCACGCGCTCGCTGGCGCGCGAGGTCGGCAAGGTCGGCATCACCGTGAACGCGATCGCGCCGGGCTTCATCGCCACCGAGCTGACGCAGAGCATGGACGAGGAGCAGCAGCGGCGCATCGCCGGCCGCAGCGCGTTGCGGCGGCTGCCGGAGACGCATGACGTGGCCGCGATGGTTGAATTCCTGCTCGGCGACGGCGGGCGCAATGTTACCGGCACCGTGCTGACGGTCGACGCAGGCAATACCGCCTGAGGCCATTTGCGGCGATCGGTCGCTCTCGCCGTTGATTTCGCTCAAGCGTCCGACGGGCGGCAGCAGCGATAGTGCCGGCGCAATCCGGAACCGGTATCCATGTTCGAGCGCATTCTGCGGTGGACCCTCGTCGTGATCGCAATCGCGGGCCTCGCCGCGGGCGGCCTCGCGCATGTGCTCGGTCGCCCCGATCTTGCCGGGATCGCGTTCACGGCCTCGACCGTTCCTGTCATCCTGGGGCTGATCGTCTCGATCGTCCGCGATTTTCTGGCCGGCCGCATCGGCGTCGACGCGATCGCGCTGGTGTCGATGAGCGCGGCGATCATCCTCGGCGAGCCGCTGGCCGGCGCTGTCGTGGCGCTCATGTATTCCGGCGGCAACGTGCTGGAGGACATTGCTGTCGCCCGCGCCGAGCACGATCTGCGCGCGTTGGTCGATCGCGCGCCGCGCGAGGCGCATCGCCGTCGTGGCGACGAGATCGACAACGTTCCGATCGCCAGCGTCGCGGTCGGTGATCGCCTGATGGTCCGCGCCGGCGAGATCGTCCCGGTCGACGGCATGGTCGAAACAACCATCGCCGTCGTCGACGAGTCGGCGCTCACGGGCGAGCCCATCCCGGTGATGAAGACGCGCGGGATGGCGATCCTGTCGGGATCGGTGAACGCCGGCGACACGTTCGAAATGGCCGTCACGGCGACCGCGGGCGAAAGCACCTATGCCGGCATCGTCAAGCTGGTGACGACGGCCCAGACCGCGAAAGCGCCGTTCGTGCGGCTTGCCGACCGCTACGCGCTGATCTTCCTGCCCGTAAGCCTCGCTATTGCGGGGGCCGCCTATTTGGCCTCGGGCGATCTGATCCGGAGTCTTGCCGTGCTGGTGGCGGCAACGCCGTGCCCGCTGATTCTCGCCGCACCCGTCGCTTTCATTGCGGGCGTGGCGCAGGCGGCCCGAAGCGGCATTCTGGTCAAAGGCGGCGGCAAGCTCGAGGCGCTCGCGCGTGCCCATACCGTGCTGTTCGACAAGACGGGCACGCTGACCGTCGGCGGCGCGCGGCTGCTCTCGGTCGACGCGGCACCGGGCGAGGACGCCGATGCGGTGCTGCTGCTCTGCGCATCGCTCGAGCAGGCCTCGCACCACGTGGTGGCGCACGCGATCGTTCAGGCCGGCCAGGCCCGCGGGCTGAAGCTGAAGGTGCCCGAACACGTCAGGGAGACCATGGGCTCGGGCCTCGAAGGTCTCATCGATGGCCGCCCTGTGATGGCCGGCTCGCGCGACCTCGTGCTCGGCAGCCACACGCCGCCGGCTTGGGCGGCGCGCGCGATCCGCCGGGCGTCATGGCGTTCGGCCCTGATCGTTTTCGTTGCGATCGAGGGGCGCCCGATCGGGGCGCTGCTGCTGGCGGACGAGCTGCGCGCGGACACGCCGCGGGCGATCCGCTGGCTGCGCGAGGCCGGCATCGCGCGCATGGTCATGGTGACCGGGGACCGCGCCGCGGCCGCACAGGCGATCGGCGCGGCGCTCGACCTCGACGCCGTGCTGGCGGACCGTGTTCCCTCCGACAAGGTGGAGGCGGTCAGGACCGAGCAGCGGCTGCATCCCACGATCATGGTCGGCGACGGCATCAACGACGCCCCGGCGCTGGCCTGCGCCGATGTCGGCATCGCGCTCGGCGCCCGCGGCGCCAGCGCCTCGTCGGAAGCCGCCGACGTGGTCATTCTGGCCGATCGGCTCGATCGGGTCGGCGAGGCGATCGTGATCGCGCAGCGCGCCCGACGCGTCGCCCTGGAGAGCATCTTCGCCGGCATGGGCCTGTCGTTCGTCGCGATGGGGGCCGCCGCCTTCGGGCTGCTGCAGCCGGTACCTGCGGCCCTGGTCCAGGAGGCCATCGACGTCGCCGTCATCCTGAACGCGCTCCGCGCTCTGTTCCCGGCTGGACGCAGCAAGGCCGGCCGGATCACGGCCGAAGACGGCCGAGGGCTCAGGCATGATCACCAGGCGCTGCTGCGCGGCCTCGACCGCCTGCGCTCGATCGTCGATGCGCTCGACGAAGCCTCGCCGGACGGCGCCGTGGCGCTGATCATGGAGGCAAACGGCTTGGTGCAGGACAAGGTCGTGGCGCATGAGCGCGACGACGAAGGATCGGTCTATCCGAAGCTCGCGCGGCTCCTGCAGGAGAGCCATGGCCTGTCGGCGATGAGCCGGGCGCATCGCGAGATCCTGCATCTGGCGCGCCTGCTCGGCCGGCTGGTCGAGGATCTGCCGTCCGAGCATGTGGACCGCTATCTGATCCGCGATGCGCAACGGGTGATCGAGGCGATCGAGACGCTGGTGCGCATGCACACGGCGCAGGAGGACGACATCTATGAGGCCGTGGTGGCGCGCTCGGCCGCCTGAACCGTTCGCGTCAGCCCGGATGCCGCGGCAGGTCGATCCGTTCGTTGGCGAATTCCGCAGGACCTTCGATCAGGCGGCGGATCCGCCGCTGGCGCTCCTCGGCCGACAGACTCGGATCGAGCATCCGATCGATCAGCCGGATCGCATTCTGCTCGATGGCGACGGGATCCCGCGACGTGGGCTGCCCGGCTGCTGCCGGCCGCGATGCATGCAGGCCGATCGTGAGCAACTGGCCGATGGCGTCGGAGCGTGTCATCTGGTGAGCCTCCGCCCAGGCGTCGATCTCGGCGGTGAGCTCCTGGGACAGCTTCACCGCACTCACCGCATCATGTCCCAGCCGGACGGCCGGGCTGTGATCCCTGCGGACGTCGGAGAATGGCGTCATGTGTTTGCCGGACGTCATCTGCCTGTTGATCATATCAGCCTAAAGTATGCGGGAGGGACTGGGATTTGATTTCGATCAAGGACGTCCTAAGAAAGCGGCCTCTCGCGGCGGTTCCGCCGCCGGATGCCACGCGTGTCGCTGCTGCCAGGCAGGCCACGGAGCTTAATACTGCAGACAGTCAGCAAGCCCATGCGATTCCTCCACACTTTCCAAGTCTATGATTTCCTCGATACGCTCGTCAGCCTGTTCGCAGCTTTCGTGCTGGCCACGCTGATCGGCGCCGAGCGGCAATACCGGCAGCGCAGCGCCGGCCTGCGCACCAACGTGCTGGTCGCCGTCGGCGCGGCCGCCTTCGTCGATCTCGGCAACCGCCTGACCGGCGCCGACGGCGCGGTGCGGATCATCGCCTATGTGGTGTCGGGCATCGGCTTCCTCGGCGCCGGCACGATCATGAAGGAGGGCATGAACGTCCGCGGGCTCAACACCGCGGCGACGCTGTGGGCGTCCGCCGCGGTCGGCGCCTGCGCCGGCGCCGACCTGATCGCGCAATCGGTGGCGCTGACCGTGTTCGTGCTGGCCGGCAACACGCTGCTGCGGCCGCTGGTCAACGCGATCGATCGCATCCCGCTCAATGCGCAGACGTCGGAGGCGCACTACGAGATCGTCCTGACCACCGACGGGCTGCGCGCCGCCGAGCTGCGCGAGGCGCTCGACGAGCGGCTGGAGGCGGCCAAATACCCGGTGCGGGAGACCGAGGTCGTCTATCGCTCCGAGGACATCGTCGAGATCGTCGCGACGCTGGTGCCGCTCGCGGTCGATACGGTCGATCTCGACCGCGTCGTGTCCGAGCTGGCGAAGCTCGCCGGGGTCCGTCATGCGACCTGGAACGTCAGGGCGCTGGTGTGACGGCATTGCCGGACCAGCATCGCCGCACCGGCGGCGGGGCGCTCGCCACACCTCGTGGCTGCCGGCCGCCGGCGGCCGTGGCAAGCTCCCCACCCACGTCATGGTTCGATATCCCCTGCATCGCTCATCGCGCCCATGCGAAAGTTCCATGTCGCGCCTGAACCATCGCTGAATGCAGCGCCGTCAGTCGTCAGGCGTGCGGCAGCTCCATCGTCAGTGCCCGCCGCGGGCGAAGATCTCGTAGAAGCCGAGCACGATCTCGCAGGCGATCAGGATGACGACGATGACCTCGAGCCGCAGCGAGCGCTTGGTGTCGATGATGTCGGCGAGCGTGGTCGCCGTCTCGGCGATCACCGCGAGCTTGCGGTTGAGGGTGTCCTCGCGCTCTTTCAGCTCATACTCGTCCTCGAGCCGCGCATAGAGCCGCTCCAGATCTGGCCGGTCCCACAACACGTCCGGCTTTTCGCCGACGGCCACGCGGCCGGAGACGCGGTGCTGCACCAGCAGCGCCTCGCCGAGCAGCTTGAGCATCGCCACCCGGCTCTTCGATGTTCGTCCCAGCATCGCCAGCTCGCGCGCGAACGGCTCGATGGTGTCGAACACGTTGGCGATCTCGCGCTCGCTGCGGCCGAGCACGACGCTCTTCGCCAGCGCATCGGCGACGATGAGCAGCCGCTCCAGCGACAATTCCTTGACCAGGACCGGGCCGCCGACCGGGATCGGCTCGTCGGATTCGCGCGCGACCTGGACCTTGGCCGTCTCTTCCTCGTGGGGGGCGATCGGGCCGAACAGCCGCGCGCTCAGCCGGTCGAGGAAGTTGATCTCCTCGGCCACCGACAGGCCGATGAAGACGACGACGCCGTAGCGGAAGACCACGGCGACTCCCGTCTCGCCGATGCGGACCGCGAGCGGCGTCGCCGACAGCACCTGGCCTTCGAAGCCGGCGGTATTGATGCGGTCCGCGATCTGGAGCGCGCGGGCGGCGAGTTGTGGAACGGGGGAGGAGTCGGCCATGATGGTGAAAGGCTAGCACGTCGAGCCCGACAGAACGATAACGCGGCGCAAGCCTGGCGACACGTCCGTTGCCGAATATCGCTGCCTGAACCCGCTTGACAGGAAGGAACGTAGCTCCTCATTGGACGCGCACCCCGGATGGATGCCTCTCGATGTCGAAGACCAGTGCTGCGGACTACTATGCCTCGATCCCGGTGTTTCGCGGCTTCGCGCGCCTGATGGAGCCGCAGCTCTACCAGCCGGTGCCGGACGACTGGCTGATCGGCACGGCCGACATCGTCGAGTCGACCAAGGCGATCGCCGACAGGCGCTACAAGGCGGTCAACATGGCCGGGGCGGCGGTCATCGCCGCGGTCACCAATGCCTTGGAGGGGCGCGAATTCCCGTTCGTGTTCGGCGGTGACGGCGCCAGCTTCGCCGTCAGCCCGGATGACGAAGCGGCCGCGCGCGAAGCCCTTGCCGCCACCGCGACCTGGGTCAGGGAGGATCTCGCTCTCGCGATGCGCGTCGCGCTGGTGCCCGTGACGGCGATCCGCGCGCAGGGGCTCGATGTCCGCGTGGCGCGCTACGGTCCGTCGGCCAATCTGTCCTATGCGATGTTCGCGGGCGGCGGAGTGGGCTGGGCCGAGGCCGCGATGAAGCGGGGCGAGTTCGCGATTCCCCCGGCGCCGTCCGGTGCGCAGCCCGATCTGTCCGGACTCTCGTGCCGCTTCGAGGAGATTCCGGCGGCGCGCGGGGTCATCCTGTCGGTGCTGGTGCTGCCGGCTCCCGGCGCGGATGCGCAGGCCTATCGCAAGGTGATCGAGGAGATCATCACCCTCACCGAGCGCAGCCCCGATGCCGGGCGGCCGGTGCCGGCCGGCGCGCCGGCGTTGCGATGGCCGCCGCAGGGATTTGGCTACGAGGTCCGCGCCGCGCGCGGACCGCTGTTGTCGCGCTGGGCCCGCGTGCTCGGACGTACGCTGTTCGTCTATGCCGTGATGCGGTTCAACATCAGCATCGGCGGCTTCGTGCCGGATCTCTACAAGCAGCAGGTGGTCGAGAATTCCGACTTCCGCAAATATGACGATGCGTTGCGCATGATCCTCGACTGCACCGACGAGCTCGCGCAGGAGCTGGAGCGCCGGCTCGGCGCGGCGGCTTCGCGTGCCATCGTCCGCTACGGGCTGCATCGGCAAGATGCCGCGATGATGACCTGCTTCACGCCGTCCGCGATCCGGCCGGATCACGTCCACTTCATCGACGGCGCGCGAGGCGGCTATGCATCGGCTGCGACCGCGTTGAAGGCCGCGGTCGCCTGAGAGTGATCAGCGCGCGCGGGTCCAGGTCTCGCCGCCGCACAGCGATCCGACGCAGCCTTCCACCTTCAGCGTATCCGGGCCGGAGACGGAGATGTGGCTGGTGTAGCTCTGGCCGTCATCGGCGTTGTAGATCTTGCCGGACCATTTGTTCGGCCCCTCCGAGTGAACGCCTTCGAACAATTGCAGGCCGATGATCGGGCGGTTGGCCAGCGCGCGATTGGGATTCTTGTTGTCGACGGCCGGCTTGCCGGTGTCGGTGTCCATCGGCTCCTTCAGCCACACGACGGTGCCGCAGAGATTGGCGCCGCATTTGGCGACCTTGATCCTGGCGTCGCCCGCCTGGGTCAGCCAGGTGCCGGTCGGATCATCGGCGGCCAAAGCGGGCTGCGCCATCACGACGGTCGCCAGCGCAAGACCAGCCAAACGCAATTTCCAAATCATCTTACCCCCCCGTTGAAGCCGCGTTTCCATAACAGCAAACGGCGCAGTTGCAATCGCAGAGGAGCGGTTGTCCAAAGCGGGATCATCACGATCAGGTGCATGGCTGCCGAGCCGTCTCAATTCCTTGTTCGGTTGTCTCATGCATGTGCCGGGAAATGGTTTTGATTGCGGCAACAAACTCGGCTGTCGTCCCGGCCCTTGAACCGGGATCCATACCCCCAGGGAGCGGTTCGAAACGCGCCGGCGATTGGCTTTTCGCATCTCGCGTCGCCGCCGCGTATGGGTCCTGGATCGGCGCCATGCCGCGCTGGCGCGCGTCACGGCTTGTCCGGGACGACGACGGCGGGTGAGGCGGTTTCACGGTTCAAACAGCGATGGACATGGCTTTGCAGTCTCGCGGCGCATCGCGCCCGAGGTCTGCGATCAGTTCGTCCCTCTCGAAATGCAGAGGGCGCAGGGAATGCCGGGTGAAGGCCTCACCCATGGCCCGCCTGCGAAAAGAATGCAGGCGGCAGGTACCACAGGCAAAGCCGATTCAACCGGCATTCCCTGCGCGACGGTCTTCACGCTTATACGCAGTCTCCCTGGTGCGCCGGGCTTGTTGGCCACCATCCCCAGCGCCATGCGTGAGCATTGCGCCAGGTTGACACCAGCTTCGGGGTGTCAGGACGCTGCGACTTCACGTCCGCGTGCTACCGTTCGTCCGCACGCCGATAAGCATGCTGCGGCAGCAACGCGGCCATCGCATCCCCACCTCGCGTGTCGTGACGATCGCGCGCTACGCCCCTCTGCGGTGAGGCGGGATGCCGGGATACAAGCATGATTTCTTGAAAAACGCAAGAGAATTATTTTTTTCGGAATACGGGCCATGTGATCCGCTGTCGTCCCGGCCTCGAGCGGGGACCCATCCTCCGCAGCGGACATCATGGGCAAAGTGCCATGACCAGCGTGCCTCAAACGTCTGCCTGGGGGTAGGTCGTCCCGGATCTGCGCGCGCGTACCGCGCGCTTGTCCGGGACGACAGGGGAGAGCGGCCTCACCACGGCAATCCGCAGAGGTCGATGGTGCCGCGGGTCGGCGCAGTGCGCTTGACGTCGTGCACGAGCGCAGACAGCGTGTCGAAGCGGATGCGGCCCTGGTCGGGCTGCTCGGCGTAGACGTCGCCGTCGAACGGGATGAAGCCCCTTGCGCCGTAGAAGGCGATGCGATCCGGCGCGCAGAACAGCACGGCGTAGTTGATCGAGTCTTCGTGCCGCAGGGTCTGGATCGCGGCGTTGAGTCCCACGGTGGCCAGGCCACGATTGCGCACGTCCGCGCGCGTCAAAACGCCGCCGATGCCGCCGATGTTGACGTTCTGCCCGTTCCATTTCACCAGGCGGCGATAGATGCCGACGTGGCAGAGCAGGTCGCCGCTCTCGTCTTGCACCAGCACGCGCAGATCGGCATGCGCAAAAGTGATACCTGCCCAGGGTAGGCTCGCGACCACCTCGGGCGGCCAGATCGCGTCATACAGCGGCTTCGCCAGCGGCCAGGACGTGTCTCCATTCAGGACCTCGATCTCGATGCTCATCAAATCGGCTCGCTTTTTCCAGAATCACGGTGTTTTACGGCGTCGGAACCTTCTATAAGGAGGTCCCGTTAAATCCCGTCTTCTCACAAGTTGCGGAACCGACCCCATGACCTTTACGCTCCCCCCTCTGCCCTACGCCTACGAAGCCCTCGGCCCCTACATGTCCAAGGAGACGCTCGAGTACCACCACGACAAGCATCACCAGGCCTATGTGACCAACGGCAACAATGCGATCAAGGGGACCGAATTCGAAGGCAAGTCCCTCGAGGAGATCGTCAAGGGCTCGTTCGGCAAGAACCCCGCCGTGTTCAACAATGCCGGCCAGCATTTCAACCACATCCATTTCTGGTCCTGGATGAAGCCGAACGGCGGCGGCTCCAAGCTGCCCGGCCGGCTCGAGAAGAAGATCGACGAGGATCTCGGCGGCTTCGAGAAGTTCAAGGCCGACTTCGCGGCCGCCGGCGTCGGCCAGTTCGGCTCGGGCTGGTGCTGGCTCTCGGTCAAGAACGGCAAGCTCGAAATCTCCAAGACCCCGAACGGCGAGAACCCGCTGGTGCACGGCGCGACCCCGATCCTCGGCTGCGACGTCTGGGAGCACTCCTACTACATCGACTATCGCAACCGCCGTCCCGACTATCTGAAGGCGTTCGTCGAGAACCTGATCAACTGGGATTACGTCGACGAGCTCTACGGCAAGGCGATCTGATCGCTGACGCAAGCAAGTGACCAGGGCGGCGGCTTCGGCTCGCCGCCCTTTTTCATGGCAAGGCTTTTGACGAGGGCGATCCTTGCAAGAGCGGCGCCCTTGCGGCAAGAGTTTTGCTCCATTCGCGACGAGGGCAGGGCATTCCGTCTCTCGATGCGGTCTGCAGGTAAGGTCCCGTGAATCAACTGGTCGGATTCTTTCTCGTCTTCTTCGGCGGCGGCTGCGGCGCCTCGCTACGGCACGCGATCAACATGGTCAGCGCCAAGGCATTCGGGACGGACTTCCCGTACGGCACCTTCATCATCAACATCACCGGCTCGACCGTGATGGGTCTGATCGCCGGGTATCTCGCCTTCAAGGGCGGCGCGACCCAGCATTGGCGGCTGTTCCTGATGACCGGCATTCTTGGCGGCTACACCACGTTCTCGGCGTTCTCGCTCGACACCGCGCTGCTGTATGAGCGGGGCGCGTTGGGACTGGCCGCGGTCTATGTGCTGGGCTCAGTGGGGATCTCCATCGCCGGCCTGTTCGCCGGCCTGGCCCTGGTGCGGTATTTCAGCTGACGCGCTGGTTGACGGGAGGCGGTCTCTCTCCGCCGTCATTGCGAGCGCAGCGAAGCAATCCAGAATCCCTCCGCTTGGGCAGCCTGGATTGCTTCGCTGCGCTCGCAATGACGGGGTGAGAACCACGACCTCCGATGCCACAAACGCCCCGCCTGCGGTGGACAGCGGTGATGTTATAATGTAACATCATGACGAAATGACGCAGTCTGCCCTCGATAGCCACGGCCATTCGCATGCGCACGGGCACAGCCATGGTCACGGTCATGCCCACAGCCACGGTCCCGCGGCGCCGCATCCGGCGCAGCCGGCGCCGTGGTCGATCCTGCGCATGCCGGTAACGACGCGGCTCGGCGCGGCGCTGGCGGCGAGCGCGGTGCTCTGGCTGATCGTCTGGCTGGCGATGCGGTGATGACGGTCATGGTCCAGCTGCAATTCCGCGACGTGACTCTGGGCTACGACCGCCACCCCGCCGTGCATCACCTTACCGGTGAGGTCGCGACGGGGGCGCTGCTTGCCGTGGTCGGCCCCAACGGCGCCGGCAAGTCGACGCTGTTTCGCGGCATCGTCGGCCTGTTGAAGCCGCTCGCCGGCACCATCGCCGCGGCCGGCCTGAAGCCGCGCGAAATCGCCTATCTGCCGCAGATCGCCGATATCGACCGCTCCTTCCCGATCTCGGTGTTCGATTTCGTCAGCACCGGACTGTGGCGCAGCACCGGCATGTTCGGCGGCATCGGCGCGGCCGCGCGCGAGAGGATCGCGCAGGCGATCGCGGCCGTTGGCCTCACCGGCTTCGAGGGTCGCGGCATCGGCACGCTCTCGGGCGGCCAGATGCAGCGCATGCTGTTCGCGCGCGTGCTGCTGCAGGATGCCCGCGTGATCGTGCTCGACGAGCCGTTCAATGCGATGGACACGAAGACCTCGGCCGACCTTCTGCAACTGATCGAGCACTGGCATGGCGAGCGGCGCACCGTGCTCGCGGCGCTGCACGACATGGACATGGTGCGCGCGCATTTCCCGCAGACCCTGCTGCTGGCGCGCGAGGCCGTGGCCTGGGGACCGACGGCGGACGTGCTGACCGCCGATAACCTGTCGCAGGCGCGTCGGATGTGCGAGGCGTTCGACGATGCCGCCGCGCCCTGCGTGCCCGCGCAAGCCTCCAAGGCGGCATGATGCTGCGCGAGGTGCTGTTCGCTCCGTTCTCGGATTTCGAGTTCATGCGCCGCGCGCTCGCCGCGGTCATCGCACTGTCGCTCGGCTCCGGACCGATCGGCGTCTTCCTGATGCTCAGGCGCATGAGCCTGGTCGGCGACGCCATGGCACATGCGATTCTTCCCGGCGCGGCGATCGGTTTCCTGCTGTCGGGTCTTAATTTGTTTGCGATGACGACCGGCGGCCTGATCGCCGGCTTTGCCGTGGCGCTGCTGTCGGGCCTCGTCTCGCGCTCGACCGGGCTGAAGGAGGACGCGTCGCTCGCGACCTTCTATCTGGCGTCACTGGCGATCGGCGTCACCATCGTCTCGGTCAAGGGCACCAACGTCGATCTCTTGCACGTGCTGTTCGGCAACATCCTGGCGATGGACGACCCGACCTTGCTGATGGTCGCGACCAACGCCACCATCACGCTCGTCGTGCTCGCCGTGATCTACCGCCCGCTGGTCGTCGAGAGCGTCGATCCCTTGTTCCTGCGCACCGTGAGCCGCGCCGGTGCGCCGGCGCATCTGATCTTCCTCGCCCTGATCGTCGTCAACCTCGTCAACGGCTTCCAGGCGCTCGGCACCTTGCTTGCGGTCGGCCTGATGATCCTGCCGGCGGGGATCGCCCGGTTCTGGTCGCGCGACGTCACGCCGATGATCTGCATCGCGGTCGCCTCTGCGATCGTCTCCGGCTATGTCGGGCTGGTGCTGTCGTTCCAGACCCGCATTCCCTCGGGGCCTGCGATCATCCTGGTCGCGTCCTTGCTCTATCTCGCCTCGGTGCTGTTCGGACGCGTGGGCGGCGTGCTTCCGCAACTGTTTCCGGGACGCCACCTCGAAGCCTGAAGTCGATGCCCATGAAACGCCTGTTGTCCGCGCTGAGCCTGCTGTTTGGCCTTGTTCTGATCGTCCCCGCATCGGCCGAGACCCGGCTGAACGTCGTCACCAGCTTCTCGATCCTCGCCGACTTCGTCCGCCAGGTCGGCGGCGACAAGGTCAATGTCGCCTCGCTGGTCGGGCCGGACAGCGACGTGCACGTCTACACGCCGACGCCGCATGATGCGAAGGATGTCGGCGCCGCGCAGCTCCTGATCGTCAACGGCCTCGGGCTGGAGGGCTGGCTGCCGCGGCTGCAGCAGGCCTCCGGCAGCAAGGCGCCGATCGTCGTCGCCACTCAGGGCATCACCCCACGCAAGCGCGGCTCGGATGCCGATCCGCATGCCTGGCAGTCGGTCGGCAATGCCAAGGTCTATGTCAAGAACATCCGCGATGCGCTGGTCGCGGCCGCCCCCGCAGACGCGGAGGTCTTCAAGGCCAATGCGGAACGCTATCTCGGCGAGCTCGATGCACTCGACCGCGAGGTCCGCGCCGAGATCGACAAGATCCCGGCCGAGCGGCGCAAGGTGATCTCGACCCATGACGCCTTCGGTTATTTCGCCGATGCCTATGGCGTCCAGTTCATCGCCCCGCTCGGCGTCTCCACCGAGACCGAGCCGTCGGCCCGCGACGTCGCCGAGATCATCCGCCAAGTGAAAAAAGCGGGGATTCCGGCCGTCTTCCTGGAGAATTTCAACGACGACCGGCTGGTCGGCCGGATCGCCGCCGAGACCGGCGCGAAGATCGGCGGCACGCTGTATTCCGATGCCCTGAGCGAGGAAAAGGGCCCCGTTCCCACTTACATTGCCATGGTCAGGCACAATATAAGGGCCCTGACGAGCGCGCTGGTCCATTAGGGTTCTCGAGCCCTCGCGGTAGTGCGCTTTTGAGCCATTTTCGACGCGATCTGAGGTTTTCGGAGTGAGCATGTCCGACGCGAGCAAGACACCAGTGACGGTCCTGACCGGCTATCTCGGGGCCGGCAAGACCACGCTTCTGAACCGCATCCTCTCGGAAGACCACGGCAAGAAGTACGCCGTCATCGTCAACGAATTCGGCGAGATCGGCATCGACAACGACCTCATCGTCGGCGCCGATGAGGAAGTGTTCGAGATGAACAATGGCTGCATCTGCTGCACCGTGCGCGGCGATCTCGTGCGCATCATCTCCGGCCTGATGCGCCGCAAGGGCAAGTTCGACGCGATCATCGTCGAGACCACGGGGCTCGCCGATCCGGCGCCGGTGGCGCAGACCTTCTTCGTCGACGAGGACGTGCAGAAGAACGCGCGGCTCGACGCGGTCGTGACGGTGGCCGACGCGAAGTGGCTCTCGGACCGGCTCAAGGATGCGCCGGAGGCGAAGAACCAGATCGCGTTTGCCGACGTCATCGTGCTCAACAAGACAGACCTCGTCACCAAGCCGGAGCTCGCCGAGGTCGAGGCGCGCATCCGCGCCATCAACCCCTACGCAAAGCTGCATCGCACCGAGCGCTGCCAGATCGCGATCGCGGATGTGCTGGAGCGCGGCGCGTTCGATCTCGACCGCATTCTCGAGATCGAGCCGCAATTCCTCGAAGCGGGCGACGATCACGATCATCACCACCATGATCACGACCACGGCCATGATCACCATCATCATCACGATCACGGCCTGAAGCACTATCACGACGAGGAGATGCAGTCGCTGTCGCTGCGCTCCGACAAGCCGCTCGATCCGTCGAAATTCATGCCCTGGCTGCAGAACCTGGTGCAGACCGAGGGCGGCAAGATCCTGCGCTCCAAGGGCATCCTGTCGTTCCAGGACGATGACGACCGCTACGTCTTCCAGGGCGTGCACATGATGCTCGAAGGCGATCATCAGCGGAAGTGGAAGCCCGACGAGGCGCGCCAGAGCCGCGTCGTCTTCATCGGCCGCGAGCTGCCGGAAGACGCCATCCGCGAAGGCTTCGAACGCTGCATCGTGACCTGATGACGTCGTTCGACCAGGGCGGCGAGGCCGCATCGATCGTCTCCGTCGCCGACAAGGTGAAGCCGGTCTCGCTCGGCATGGCCGTCACGGCCGTGCACTATCTCGGCGATCGCGCCGCCTTCGTCGGCACCGAGGAGAGTGTCGCTGTCGTCGACGGCGACGGCGAGATCAGCAAGGTGGATGTCACCGGCGGCGGCATCCTGTCGGCGGTGTCGGACGGATCGCGCATCCTGATCGGCGGCGATGACGGCAAGGTCTCGTCGCTCGACAAGGCGGGCAGCGTCAGCGTGCTCGTGACCGATCCGAAGCGGCGCTGGATCGACAACGTCGCCCTTCATCCGGACGGTGCGATCGCCTGGTCGGTCGGCAAGACCGCGTTCGTGCGTCAGCCCAAGGGCGAGGAGAAGTCGCTCGAGGTGCCGTCGACCGCGGGCGGACTTGCGTTCGCGCCGAAGGGCCTGCGGCTCGCGATCGCGCACTACAACGGCGCCACCTTGTGGTTTCCCAACATGGCGGGCGAGCCGGAATTTTTAGGCTGGGCCGGCTCGCATCACGCCGTCACCTTCAGCCCGGACAACAAGTTCCTGGTCACCGCGATGCACGAGCCGGCGCTGCATGGCTGGCGGCTCGCTGATAGCAGGCACATGCGGATGACCGGCTACCCCTCGCGGGTGAAGTCGATGTCCTGGGGCAGCGGCGGCCGTTTCCTGGCGACCTCGGGTGCCGACATGGTCATCCTCTGGCCGTTCGTCGGCAAGGACGGCCCGATGGGCAAGGAGCCGGCGATGCTGGCGCCGATGAAGGCCAAGGTCACCGCGGTCGCCTGCCATCCCAAGCAGGACATCCTGGCCTGCGGCTACGAGGACGGCACCGTGCTGATGGTGCGGATGCAGGACGGCGCCGAGATCCTGGTGCGGCGGAACGAGACGCCGCCGATCGTGGCGCTGGGCTGGAATGCCGCGGGAACGTGGCTCGCTTTCTCCGATGAAAGCGGCGAGGCCGGGCTGCTGCGGCTCTGATGAGGCACTGGGGCGCAGACCCCGATGGAACCTCGCAGGCGCGTGACCGTTGTTCCGCACACATAGGATGCGGATGACAAGCCATGGCCTCGATCAACAGCAAACAGACGTTGCGCCGGGACATGCTGCTGGCGGCGGGCCTGTTCGTCCTCGGCGTGCTCGTGGCCGTGGTCTCGCTGACCGAGATCAAGGCCAATCACCTCGACCAGGTTGCGCAGGCGACGCCCTCGGCCTCGCCTGAACCGTCAGCGACCCCGGCCGAGTCCAAGCCCGGCGGCACGCGCCCGACGACGCCGGCGCCAGAGCCCGCGCGCCCTGACGTGGAAGCTCAAAAGGAAGGCGCCAAGCCGGCGCTGCCGCCGGCCCCGGCCGAGAAGATCGCGCCGACGATGGAGCGGAAGTAGCTCGCTGTAGCAACGGCAGAGCGCGAGAGAGTTCGCGTGCTGCTTCCACGTCGTCATGCCCGGGCTTGCCCCGGGCATCCACGTCGTTCAACTGCGCGGCTTCGTGGATGGCCAGGTCAAGCCCGGCCATGACGGAGGAGAGAGTGCGGCCCAGCCAGTCACCGCACCAGGATGTTGCGGAACTGCCACGGATCGGACGTGTCGATATCCTCCGGGAAAAGCCCCGGGCGGTCGTTCAGCGGGGTCCAATCCGTGTAGTAGCCCTTCACCGGGCCGAGATAGGGCGACTGGATCTCGAGGCAGCGGCGGAAGTCCATCTCGTCGGCCTCGACGATGCCGGCGGTCGGGTTTTCCAGCGCCCACACCATGCCGGCGAGCACGGCGGATGACACCTGCATGCCGGTCGCGTTCTGGTACGGCGCGATGCGGCGGGTCTCCTCGATCGAGAGCTGCGAGCCGTACCAATAGGCGTTCTTGCCGTGGCCGTAGAGCAGCACGCCGAGTTCGTCGATGCCGTCGACGATCTCGTTCTCGTCGAGGATGTGCCACTTCCCCTGCATCTTGCCGGTGGCGCCGAAGATCTCGTGTAGCGACAGCACCGCGTCATTGGCCGGGTGATAGGCGTAGTGGCAGGTCGGGCGGTACACCACCTTGTCGCCGTCGCGCACGGTGTAGTAGTCGGCGATCGAGATCGACTCGTTGTGGGTCACCAGGAAGCCGTATTGCGCGCCCGGCGTTGGACACCACGAGCGCACGCGGGTATTGGCGCCCGGCTGCAGCAGATAGATCGCGGCACCGCAGCCTTCGCTGTGGCGGCGGCCGTTCTCCGGCATCCATGTCTCGTGCGTGCCCCAGCCGAGCTCGGCCGGCTGCATGCCCTCCGAGACGAAGCCCTCGACCGACCAGGTGTTGACGAACACGTCCATCGGCTTCGGATTCCTGGAGCGCTGCGTGTCACGCTCCGCGATGTGGACGCCCTTGACGCCGAGTTTCTGCATCAGCTGCGCCCAGCCCTCGCGGCTCTTCGGCTCGACGATCTCGGTCTTGGTGTCCTTGGCGATGTCGAGCAGCGCCTGCTTGACGAACCAGGACACCATGCCGGGATTGGCGCCGCAGGTCGAGACGGCGGTGGTGCCGCCGGGGCTCTTGCGGCGGGCGGCGAGCAGCGTCTCGCGCAGCGCGTAGTTGGAGCGCTGCTCGACGCCCATCTGCTTGTCGAAATAGAAGCCGGCCCACGGCTCGACGACGGTGTCGATGTAGAGCGCGCCGATCTCGCGGCACATGGTCATGAGGTCGACCGAGGAGGTGTCGACCGACAGGTTCACGCAGAAGCCCTGGCCGCCGCCCGCGGTCAGCAACGGCACCAGCAGCTCGCGGTAATTGTCGCGGGTCACGCCCTGCTGGATGAAGCGGACGCCGTGCTTCTTCGCCAGCGCGCCGTCGTCATGCGGATCGATGATGACGAAGCGGCTCTTGTCGTAGTCGAAATGGCGTTCGATCAGGGGCAGGGTGCCCTTGCCGATCGAGCCGAAGCCGATCATCACGATGGGGCCGGTGATCTTCGCGTGGATCTGCGAGCTCATGAATGGTTCTCCGCGAAAGGTGCGTGGGATGGATGGATTCAGGCGGCGCGCCGCCCTCGGATGCCGCGCCGCGTTAGCGGCTGCGGCGCTTGGCGGTGACTTCGATTTCCACCTTCATCTCCGGCTTGAGCAGCGCCGCGACGACCAGCAGCGTTGCGGCGGGGCGGATGTCGCCGAGGACTTCGCCGCAGACCGCAAAATGGGCATCGGCGTCGTTGACGTCGGTGAGGTAGTAGGTCGCGCGGACGATATCGGCCATCTCGAAGCCGCCCTCCTGCAGGGCAGCGGCGATGGTCTTGAAGCAGTTGCGTGACTGGCTCGTGACATCGGCCGGCATCGTCATGGTGGTGTAGTCATAGCCGGTGGTGCCGGCGACGAAGGCGAAGTCGCCATCGATGACGGCGCGGCTGTAGCCGGCGGTCTTCTCGAACGGTGATCCGGTAGAGATCAGGCGGCGGGACATGGCGGACCTCGTGGGGGGATTTTCGGGGGTTAAAGAGCTTTTGCTGCACCTGCGCAACCCCTGGCGGGGCGGGCAGGACGCGGCCTGCCGGCATGCCTAACGCGGGCGGGTGACGTCAGGTCCGGCGGGCGGCGTGCTGGACCAGCGCCTGACCACGATGTCGCGGACGATCATGATCCCGAGCAGGATCAGCAGGAGCGACGGTAGCAGTGTCCGCCGCTGCGGCGCTGTCGCCGCCCTGGCCTTCACGCTGCGCATCGCATCGGCCGCTCGCGACGCGAGCGGCGGGCCTTGCGTTCGGCAGCGCCGGTCGCGACGATCATGCCCGACGCGCCGTCCAGCGCGCCTTCGACCAGTTCGAGCCCGAGCAGGCGCTCGCGCGCGAACGAGCCGGGCAGCTCCAGCGCGGCGGTCTGCGCGACCGAGAAGCCGAAGCGGGCGTAATAGGGCGCATCGCCGAGCAGGATCACGGCGCCATGGCCGCGCGACGCCGCGATCATCAGCGCGGCATTCATCAGCGCAGCGCCAACGCCGAGGCTGCGCGCCTCGGCCGCGACCGCCAGCGGCCCCAGCATCAGCGCGTCGCGTCCGCCGGCGCTGACGTGCCACAACCGCAGCGTTCCCACCAGCGCGCCGC
Source organism: Bradyrhizobium sp. SZCCHNRI2009 (assembly GCF_032485115.1). Lineage (NCBI taxonomy): Bacteria > Pseudomonadati > Pseudomonadota > Alphaproteobacteria > Hyphomicrobiales > Nitrobacteraceae > Bradyrhizobium > Bradyrhizobium sp. SZCCHNRI2009. The sequence continues at coordinate 84,547 of NZ_JAUEUH010000013.1, read as the reverse complement.
CGCGCACCGCCGACAAAGCGAGGCCCGCGGCGGGCACGCGTCCGTCGCGCAGGCGCTGGCAGGTGCGCTCATGGCGGTTGTCGCCAAAGCACAGGTCGAGCAGCGTCTCGCGCGCCGCGACGTCGGAGGCACGTTCGCTGCGGATCACGAACGGAGCGGCAGTCCGAGAGGGCGCAGTCGAAGGGATGCGAAAAGCGGTCATGGCACGTCAGTCCTCGGCCTGCGCGGCAAGCCTTCGCCCGCGCGCAAACACGTGATGTCAGGTTGAAGGTGACGGTCTATCGCTCCCTCCCCCGCTTGCGGGGGAGGGTCGGGGTGGGGAAAGCCCCACCCGAGGCTCTTGCCGGTCTCACCCGCGCTCGGGTGGCGAGGGCAGCCAGGTCAGATGTGATAGGTCTTCAGCGGGGGGATGCCGTTGAAGGCCACCGACGCATAGGTCGACGTATAGGCCCCGGTCCCCTCGATCAGCACCTTGTCGCCGATCGAAAGCGTCACCGGCAGCGGATACGGCAGCTTCTCGTACATCACGTCGGCCGAATCGCAGGTCGGGCCGGCGAGCACGCACGGGGTCATCTCCGCGCCCTCATGCGGGGTGCGGATCGCGTAGCGGATCGACTCGTCCATCGTCTCGGCGAGGCCGCCGAACTTGCCGATGTCGAGATAGACCCAGCGCAGCTCGTCCTCGTCGCTCTTCTTCGAGATCAGCACCACTTCCGACTCGATGATCCCCGCGTTGCCGACCATGCCACGGCCCGGCTCGATGATCGTCTCCGGGATCTGGTTGCCGAAATGCTTGCGCAGCGCGCGGAAGATCGAGCGGCCGTACTGCACGACCGGCGGCACGTCCTTCAGGTACTTGGTCGGGAAGCCCCCGCCCATGTTGACCATGGTCAGGTTGATGCCGCGCTCGGCGCAGTCGCGGAACACCGTCGAGGCCATCGCCAGCGCGCGGTCCCACGCCTTCACCTTGCGCTGCTGCGAGCCGACATGGAACGAGATGCCGCACGGCTCCAGGCCCAGCCGCTTGGCCAGGTCCAGCACCTCGACCGCCATCTCCGGATCGCAGCCGAACTTGCGCGACAGCGGCCATTCGGCGCCGGCGCAATCGTACAGGATGCGGCAGAACACCTTGGCGCCGGGCGCTGCGCGCGCGATCTTCTCGACCTCGGCGGCGCAGTCGACCGCGAACAGGCGGATGCCGAGCGCATAGGCGCGCGCGATGTCCCGCTCCTTCTTAATGGTGTTGCCATAGGAGATGCGGTCAGGCGTCGCGCCGGCGGCGAGCGCCATCTCGATCTCGGCGACCGTCGCCGTGTCGAAGGACGAGCCGAGCGAGGCGAGCAGCGACAGCACTTCCGGCGCCGGGTTGGCCTTGACCGCATAGAACACGCGGCTGTCCGGCAGCGCGCGAGCGAAGCTCATGTAGTTGTCGCGCACGATCTCGAGGTCGACGACGAGACAGGGCTCGTGGTCCAGACCTTCCTCGCGGCGGTTGCGCAGGAATTCCCGGATACGTTCGGTCATAGCACCCTCCAAACGGCCCCAGCGACGGAGACCCGTTCAAAATGATCCCGACACGGGTGCCTTGGCGTTGCCGCCCGATGGAAAGGCGACAAAACCTCGAACCCGTAGCCGAATTGTGCTGCCGTGGATTGGTTGGGAATTTCCCGCCCGCACACCTGGCAATGAAGGACAAGCCTTTTCAGTAGCCCGCGCCGGCTTTGGACTGCCGGTAGAGACCAAAAAAGCCCGATCCGTCGTTGCTTTAAGTCGCGTCCCCCGTTGAGAGCGGGGTGCGCCGGTTCGCCTCCGGCTGCCAGTCACGGTTGCAAAAGACGAGGTGACCTTCAGCGGCATCTCTTGAGAGAGATGCTGGGCTCTGGAGCATGACGATCTCGATCATGGTGATCTTGATCGCAACGATCCGAGGGCCCCTCGGTTCCTCATCCCTTGGCGGCTGTCCGGCCTCTTGTCCGGATACCTACCGACTGACACACGACCACAGGCACGTGCGAAATTGGGCAGAAGCGGAAATAAGCGTTTTGAATTTCGTTCGCAAGGAATTTTTGGGCGCCGGGAAAGATTTCCCTAATCTGTGCTTACGCGACACACATGCTGCGCTGATCTCTGAACGAACGTTAAGCGAGCTTAAACTTTCGTAACGCGCTCACGCTTGCAGGACAGTGTTTTTACGCTGTTTACGCGCGCCTGGTGAACGGCTCGATGCGCTGCGCGCCGCGGATGAAGCCGATCATCACGAACACGCCGATCGCGAACAGCACGGCCTGAACGATGTGCGCGCCGCCGTCGCCGAGCCCGAACAGAATCGCGAGCGCCCAGCCGCCGGCGAAGGCCGCACCGAACACTTCGGCACCGATCAGGATCGCCGCCGAGATGACGGTGATCACGGTCGGCCAGGCGATCTGGCGGCCGGCTTTGGAGGTGGTCTCTGCGTTCATGGTCCAGGGTCCTGTTGCGGGCCGCAATCTCTCCGAAAAGGCCCGGCCCTTCAAGGGGAAATGACCCAAAAAGAGCCAGCTCCATGATATGAGGGGCGCATCGAACTTCCGGGAGAGGACGGACCCCAGCCGATGTCAGACACCACCGCTGTGATCGACGCCCAGACCAATCCGCTGCTCGTGGCCTGGGAGACCCCGCACCAGACACCGCCCTTCGACGCGATCAAACCCGAGCACTTCCTGCCGGCCTTCGAGCGCGCCTTCGCCGACCACGCCGCCGAAATCACCGCGATTACCCATGATCCGGCCGAGCCGGACTTCGCCAACACCATCACGGCGCTGGAGCGCTCGGGCAAGCTGCTGTCGAAGGTCGCGGCTGTCTTCTACGATCTGGTGTCGGCGCATTCGAACCCGGCGATTCTGGAGATCGACAAGGACGTGTCGCTGCGGATGGCGCGGCACTGGAACCCGATCATGATGAATGCCGTGCTGTTTGGCCGCATCGCGCTGCTCTACGACAACCGCAAGGACCTCAAGCTCACCGGCGAGGAGCAGCGGCTGCTGGAGCGCACCTATACCCGCTTCCGCCGTGCCGGCGCCGGCCTCTCGGACGACGACAAGGTGCGGATGGCCGAGATCAACGAGAAGCTCGCCCAGCTCGGCACCACCTTCAGCCACCATGTGCTCGGCGACGAGCAGGACTGGTACCTCGAGCTCGGCGAGGACGACCGCGCCGGCCTGTCCGAGAGCTTCGTGGCTGCCGCCAAGGCTGCGGCGGATGAGCGCGGCATGCCCGGCAAGGCGATCGTGACCCTGTCGCGCTCGTCGGTCGAGCCGTTCCTGCAGAGCTCAGGCAGGCGCGACCTGCGCGAGAAGGTGTTCAAGGCCTTCACCGCGCGGGGCGACAATGGCAATTCCAACGACAACAACGCCGTCATCGGCGAGATCCTGTCCTTGCGCGAGCAGGCCGCCAGGATCATGGGCTTTCCCAACTTCGCCGCCTATCGCCTCGAGGATTCCATGGCGAAGACGCCGGAGGCCGTGCGCGGGCTGCTGGAGCGCGTCTGGAAGCCGGCGCGCGCCAAGGCGCTGGCCGATCGCGACCAGCTGCAGGAGATGATCACGGCGGAGGGCGGCAACTTCAAGCTCGAGGCCTGGGACTGGCGCTATTACGCCGAGAAGCTGCGCCAGGCGAAGGCCAACTTCGACGACGCCGCGATCAAGCCGTATCTCTCGCTCGACAACATGATCGCGGCCGCCTTCGATTGCGCCACCCGGCTGTTCGGCATCACCTTCGCCGAGCGCAAGGACATCCCGGTCTGGCATCCGGACGTCCGGGTCTGGGAGATCAAGGACGCGGGAGGCCGCCACAAGGCGCTGTTCTATGGCGACTACTTTGCCCGCTCGTCGAAGCGCTCCGGCGCCTGGATGACCTCGCTGCGCGACCAGCAGAAGCTCGACGGCGACACCGCGCCCTTGATCATCAACGTCTGCAATTTCGCCAAGGGCGCCGACGGCCAGCCGTCGCTGCTGTCGCCGGATGATGCGCGCACGCTGTTCCACGAGTTCGGCCACGGCCTGCACGGCATCCTGTCCAACGTGACCTATCCGTCGCTGTCGGGCACCTCGGTGTTCACCGATTTCGTCGAGCTGCCGTCGCAGCTCTACGAGCACTGGCAGGAGCGACCCGAGGTGCTGCAGACCTTCGCGCGCCACTACCAGACCGGCGAGGCGCTGCCGCAGGATTTGCTCGAGCGCTTCCTGGCGGCACGTCGCTTCAACCAGGGCTTTGCCACCGTGGAGTTTGTCTCCTCGGCGCTGATCGATCTCGAGTTCCACACCCAGCCGGCGGCGGCTTCGCAGGATGTCCGCGCGTTCGAAAAGGCCGAGCTGGACAAGATCGGCATGCCCCGGGAGATCGCGCTGCGCCACCGGCCGACCCAATTCGGCCACATCTTCTCGGGAGACCATTATGCGGCGGGCTATTACAGCTACATGTGGTCGGAGGTGATGGATGCGGATGCCTTCGGTGCCTTCGAGGAAGCCGGCAACATCTTCGATCCGGCGGTCGCCAAGCGGCTCCACGACAATGTCTACGCCTCCGGCGGCTCGCTCGATCCGGAAGCGGCCTACATCGCCTTCCGCGGCCGCGAGCCCGAGCCCGACGCGCTGCTGCGCCGGCGCGGCCTGCTCGACGTTGCCAAGGCGGCTTGAGACGGGCCTGAGGTGATGACGATGCTGCGCACTCTTTTCGCCGCGCTGGCGCTCGTGCTTGGCGCGAGCGCGGCCCACGCCCATCCGCATGTCTGGGTCACCGCGACCAGCCAGCTGCTCTATGCGGCCGATGGCTCGGTGACCGGCGTGCGGCACGCCTGGACCTTCGACGACATGTTCGCGACCTATGCGCTGCAGGGCCTCGAGACCAAGCAGAAGGGCGTCTACACCCGCGAGGAGCTGGCGCCGTTGGCGCAGACCAACGCCGAGTCGCTGAAGGAATATGCCTACTTCACCTTCCTCAAGGCCGACGGGCGCAAGCAGAAGCTCGAGGACCCGGTCGACTATTACCTCGAATACAAGGACACCAAGCTGACCCTGCACTTCACCCTGCCGCTGAAGGCGCCGGTGAAGACGAAGCAGCTCCAAGTCGAGGTCTACGATCCCAGCTATTTCATCGATTTCCAGATGGCGGAGAAGGATCCCGTCACGCTGGTCAGCGCTCCCTCGGGCTGCAAGTTCGGCCTGGTGAGACCGAGCGACGGCGGCTCCGTCGCGCAGACCATGAACGAACAGACATTCCTGAGCGGCGGGGCGAACGCCAATTTCGGAATGAATTTCGCCAACAAGATCTCAGTGGAATGTCCATGACGCCTCGCCCCAGCTCTGCCCGACCGCTCCTCACCTGCGCCGCGATCGTCGCCGCGCTCGTTTCCGCGCTCTTGGCCGCCGACGCCGCCTCGCATGTGCTGCTCGCCAAATCGCCGTTCGGCGCGCCGGCCGAGCCGCAGGTCGGCGGCATCGTCGGCTGGCTGCTCGCCAAGCAGTCGGAGTTCTACCGGCAGATGTCGGGAGCGATCCGCTCGGCCAAGCAAGATGGCTCGGCGGTGTGGTGGCTGCTGGCGATCTCGTTCGCCTACGGCATCTTTCATGCTGCGGGCCCCGGCCACGGCAAGGCGGTGATCGCGTCCTATCTCGTCGCCAACCAGGAGACGGCGAAGCGCGGCATCGTGCTGTCGTTCGCCTCGGGCCTGATGCAGGCGCTGGTCGCGGTCGTCATCGTCGGCATCGGCGCCGTGGTGCTCAATGCCACCGCGGCCACGATGTGCAGCGCCGAGAAGGTGGTGGAGATCGCGAGCTACGGGCTGATCGCGCTGCTCGGCGCGCGCCTGGTCTGGGTCAAGGGCGCGGCGTTCCTGCGCACCTGGCAGCCGGCGGCGCCGGCATTGGCGCTCGCCAGTGCACCCGCGGCCGCGGTTGCGCCGTCGACCCATGATCATAGCCATGCGCATGATCACCAGCATCGCGCGCCTCATCATGATCATCACGGTCATGACCATCATGGTCACGACCACCACGGCCACGATCATCATCACCACGATCATGCGCACGCCCATGCTGCGGCGGCGCATGGTTCCGCCGCTCACGATCACGTCCACCACGATCACGTTCACGGCGATGATTGCGGTTGCGGCCATTCCCACGGGCCCGCGCCGAGCGAACTCGCCGGTCCCGGCGGCTGGCAGCGCGGCTTTCAGGCGATCTTCGCCGCCGGCATCCGCCCGTGCTCGGGCGCGATCCTCGTGCTGGTGTTCGCCTTGGCCCAGGGCATGTTCTGGGCCGGCGTCGCCGCGACCTTCGTGATGGGCATGGGCACGGCGGTGACCGTCGCGACCATCGCGGTGCTCGCCGTCGCCGCCAAGGACGTCGCGCGCCGGCTCAGCGCCGGCCGCGAGGGCGGCGGCGCCCTGATCATGCGCGGCCTGGAATTCGGCGCCGCCGGTCTGGTGCTGCTGTTCGGCGCGGGCTTGTTGCTGGGCTACATCGCGGCGGAACGCACGACCTGCTTCTGAGCGGGCGCGGCTGAGCTGTTCGCTTCCGTCCCCTATGTTTACCCCGATGCCGCGGCCAGTCCCTGCAGCGCGCTGTCCTACATGCCCTCTCCCACAAGGGGGGAGGGCGCATTCACGGGCACGCGCGGAGGCGATGAGTTGTTAGTGCCCCTGTGGCCGCAGCGCGCGGCCCAAGGCCATCAGCGGGAAGTAGTGGCGGTACATGCCGTAGCGGAGCATGAAGGCGCGGGACAGCTCCGGGCCCTGCATCAGCCGCTCCTGCAAAGAGGGATCGGTCAGCTTGATGGTCTGGCCGACGCCGTAGCCGGGGAAGCCGGTGCCGGTGAATTCCGGCTCGTCCCAGGTGCCGGCCGACTGGCGCTCGACCAGCCACATGCAGCCGCGCTCGATCGCCTCCTTGTCATCAGGACGGTTGGCGGCGAGCAGGGCCATCAGCGCCCACGCCGTCTGTGACGCCGTGGTGGTGCCGCGGCCGACCGCGCTGACATCCATGTAGGAGGCGCAGCTCTCGCCCCAGCCGCCGTCCGGCTGCTGATGCGCGACGAGCCAGTCGCAGGCGCGGCCGATATAGGGTTGCGTCATGTCCTCGCCGATCGCGGCCAGCGCCGGCAGCACCGCGCCGGTGCCGTAGACGTAGTTGACACCCCAGCGGCCGAACCACGGGCCGCTCGGCTCCTGCTCCCGTCGGATGTAGTCGAGCGCGCGCACCATGGCCGGATGATTGCGCGAGATGCCGAGCTTGCCGAACGCCTCGACGATGTGGGCGGTGACGTCGACCGACGGCGGATCGAGCGCCTCGCCGTAGTCGCAGAACGGAATCTTGGTCAGGATCTGCTGGTTGTTGTCCTTGTCGAACGCGCCCCAGCCGCCGCCCTGGCTCTGCATGCCGATCAGCCAGTCGACGCCAAGCTGAATCGCCTCGTCGATGCCCTTGGCTTGCCACTTCGGATCATGCCGCAGCGGCGCCAGCGCGATCAACGCCACGGCGGTGTCGTCCGTGTCGGGATAATAGTTGTTGGCGTATTCGAACGCCCAGCCGCCCGGCTTGACGTGCGGTAGCTTCATCGACCAGTCGCCGGGCACGCGGACCTGGCGGTCGAGCACCCAGTCGACCGCCTTGTCGACGGCCTCGGGGTAATCGCCGAGCACGCCGGCATCGTCGAAGGCGAGCAGCGTCAGGATCGTGTCCCACACTGGACTGTTGGTCGCCTGGATGTAGGTGGCGTCGCCGACATCGACTCGCCAGCCGGGATCGTTCAGGGCATCGAGGCCCTTGGCGAGAACGGGATGATTGAGCGGATAGCCCTCGGCGTAGAGCGCCATCAGGCCGTAGATCCAGGGCGGCTGGATGCCGCCCCAGGCGCCGTCGAAATCCTGGTGGCGGATCATCCATTCCAGCACGCGGCTGGTCGCCGCCGGGCGGAACAGGCCGAGATTGAGCTTGTTGCCGAGGTTCTGCAGGGCATGCAGCACCTTGTCGGCGCCGCGGAAGAACCTGTCCCAGCCGCCGGCATTGGCCTTGACCGGCAGGTCATAATCGAACGCGTTGCGCCCATGTGGAAACAGCGCGTCCAGCCGGTTCTCGGGCGGCAGCGGCCGGCTCGGCCGCCGCGCCGACAGCACCGCGATCGGCATCAGGGTTGCGCGTGCCCATTGCGCAAAATTATAGATCGAGAACGGAAACCAGAGCGGAAACCAGATCACCTCGGGCGGGATGTTGGGGGTCTTCTCCCACGGCCATTCGCCGATCAGCGCCAGCCAATAGCGCGTGAATACGCGAATGTTGCGCAGGCCCCCCTTGGCTTCGATCCATTCGCGGGCGCGGCGCACCGGCGGCTCGTCGTCGCGGAAGCCGAGCGAGCGCAGCGCGGCATAGGCCTCGACGGTCGCGTTGATGTCGCCATTGGGGGCGCCGAAATAGACCTGCCAGGCGCCGTCCGGGCGCTGGCTGTCGAGCAGCGACTGGCCCAGGCGCTTGCGCAGCGGATGCTCCTCGAGCCCCATGAACCACAGCGCCAGGCACCATTGCGCCTCCATGCAGGCGTTGGATTCGGCGCGGCCGACCCAATGACCGTCGGGCTTCTGGTTGGCGATCAGCCAGTCCGCGGCCGCCCGCACCGTCGATTGCAGGGCGGTCTGGTAATTTCCCGGGTCGCGCGGCGCGCGCGCGGGGGCCGAGCTGGTCAAAGTCATCACGATCCCTCTGGCGGCCTCACAGTGCCGCTGCGGCAGTCCAATTCACTCCGCCTATAGGGAATTTCGCCGTCAAATCCAATCAACTGGCCGCAGCAGACCGGATCAAAGGAGAAACAAAAAGCGTACAGACGGACGCCGCATGGCCGTTTTGGTTAGCATCCGGATGGGCATGGAGATGTGACGCTTCTCACGCCCGGAAACTGGGCCCGCTCAAACCGGCAGGTATTGGCGCAGCAGGGGCAGGAAGAAGATCGCGACGGTGATCAGAAACCCGATCGCCCACAGGATCGAGCGCAGCGACGGCCGGTTGCCGACGTAGGTCAGCACATAGGCGGTGCGCACGATCACGAACAGCACCGACAGCTCGTTGATCAGGTTCTGCGGCGCGCCGCGGAACTCGGCCAGCAGCACCGCCGCGGCAAAGAACGGGAACGCCTCGATGCCGTTCTGATGGGCGCCCAGCGCCCGCTCGCGGATGCCGCCGGCGTAGAAGGCGGGATCTCGCGGCCGGGCGTTGTCATAGCGCCCGCCACCGTCGACGCTGATCCATTTCGCCGGCACGATCGTTAAGAGATAGAGCATTACGCTGGCGAAAATGCACAATTCGGCAATCGTCATGGCTCCTCCAGCCCGATGACAACAGTGAAATGGCCCTTATCTTGACAATGTCGAAACAAGCCGCCAAGCCACGCCCTTCAGCAGTCACGGGCATCATGACCGCCGCCATCTCTCTGGACAATGCCAGGCCTGTCGACGTCAGGCCGTTGCCGTCCGCGAGCACGTCCCGCGTCGGCGTGCTGCTGGTCAATCTCGGGACGCCGGATACGGCCGACGCCGCCGGCGTGCGGGTGTATCTGAAGGAGTTCCTGTCCGACCGCCGCGTCATCGAGGACCAGGGCCTGTTGTGGAAGATCATCCTCAACGGGATCATCCTCAATGTCCGGCCGCGCAAGAAGGCGAAAGACTACCAGTCGATCTGGAACACCGAGAAGAACGAATCGCCGCTGAAGACGATCACCCGCGCGCAGAGCGAGAAGCTGGCCGCGAGCCTGACCGACCGCAGCCTCGTCATCGTCGGCTGGGCGATGCGCTACGGCAATCCGTCGATCAAGGCTGGCGTCGATGGTCTCATGGCCCAGGGCTGCGACCGCATCCTGGTGGTGCCGCTCTATCCGCAATATTCAGCCGCGACCTCGGCGACCGTGTGCGACGAGGCGTTCCGTGTGCTGACCGAGCTGCGCGCGCAGCCGACGCTGCGAGTGACGCCGCCTTATTACAACGACGACTTCTACATCGAGGCGCTGGCCGTCTCGATCGAGGATCATCTGAAGACGCTGGCGTACAAGCCCGAGCTGATCGTGGCCTCGTTCCACGGCATGCCCAAGGAATATGTCGACAAGGGCGATCCCTATCGCGAGCAGTGCGTCGCCACCACCGAGCTGCTGCGCAAGCGGCTCGGCATGGACGACACCAAGCTGCTGCTGACCTTCCAGTCGCGCTTCGGCTTCTCGGAGTGGCTGCAGCCCTATACCGACAAGACCATCGAGAAGCTCGCCAAGGACGGCGTCAAGCGCATCGCCGTGGTGATGCCCGGCTTTGCCGCCGACTGCCTGGAGACGCTGGAGGAGATCTCCGGCGAGAACTGCGAGATCTTCAAGCACAATGGCGGCGAGGAGTTCTCCGCCGTGCCGTGCCTGAACGACAGCGCGCCCGGCATGGAGGTGCTGCGGCAGCTCGTGCTGCGCGAGCTGCAGGGCTGGTTGTAAAAGGCTGGCTCTGAGCCGTCGGCGGTATTGCCGGCCCGCTAGGTGAGCCGCCCGCCGGCGCAAGGCGGACGGCCGGCCGCCCGTCGAAAATACTTTCCTGAACCGCGCCTAGCGGACCCCCGACCAAATCATGCAGTAATCCCTAGATTGTGATGGCCGCAGAGGCTGGTGAGGGGACGATCGTCTCCTCCCTTGGAGGATCCATGAGCGGTTTCGACATTTTCGCCATAGCGCTGGTGCTGCTGGTCATCTTCACGCTGTATTCCGGCGTGAAGACCGTGCCACAGGGGTTCGACTGGACCGTCGAACGGTTCGGCAAATACACCCGCACCTTGTCGCCGGGCCTCAACATCATCGTGCCCTTCTTCGATCGCATCGGGCGCAAGATCAACATGATGGAGCAGGTGATCGACATCCCCGAGCAGGAGGTCATCACCAAGGACAACGCCACCGTGACGGTCGACGGCGTCGCCTTCTACCAGGTGTTCGACGCCGCCAAGGCGAGCTACGAGGTGTCGAACCTCAACCAGGCGATCGTCACGCTGACCATGACCAACATCCGCTCGGTGATGGGCGCGATGGATCTCGACCAGGTGCTGTCGCATCGCGACGAGATCAACGAGCGGCTGCTGCGCGTCGTCGACGCCGCGGTGTCGCCATGGGGCCTCAAGGTCAACCGCATCGAGATCAAGGACATCGTGCCGCCAGCCGATCTGGTCGAGGCGATGGGCCGGCAGATGAAGGCCGAGCGCGTCAAGCGCGCCGACATCCTGCAGGCCGAGGGCCAGCGGCAGTCGGAGATCCTGCGCGCGGAAGGCGCCAAGCAGAGCCAGATCCTGCAGGCCGAGGGCCGCCGCGAATCGGCCTTTCTCGATGCCCAGGCGCGCGAGCGCGCCGCGGAGGCCGAGGCCAAGGCGACGCAGATGGTGTCGGACGCGATCTCCAAGGGCGACGTCGCCGCGCTCAACTACTTCATCGCCGACAAGTACATCAAGGCGTTCGGCCAGCTCGCCGACTCGCCGAACCAGAAGGTGATCATGCTGCCGCTGGAGGCAACGGGCATGCTGGCCTCGCTCGCCGGCATCGGCGAGATCGCCAAGGCGACGTTCGGCGAGAGCGCGGCTTCGGCCGTGGCAGCCGCGCGCCGCGGCGGCTCGGTGCCGTCAGCGGGGACGGCGCCGAAACCGCCGACGCCGCCGCAGGCTTGACGCAGGGGAGGACACTGATGAGCGACATGTTCGTGACGCTCGGCACCTGGAACTGGCTGATCTTCGGCATCATCCTGATGGCGCTGGAGCTGCTCGCGCCGGGCATCTTCCTGTTCTGGCTGGGACTCGCGGCGCTGCTGGTCGGGCTGCTGTCGTTTGCGTTTGCGCCGGGATGGCAACTGCAGATCCTGCTGTTCGCGCTGTTCGCGCTCGCCGCCGTGCCGCTGTGGCGGCGCCTCGCGCGGGCGAGCGCGGCGCCGTCGCAGGACAATCCATTCCTCAACCGCCGCTCGGCGGCCCTGGTCGGTCGCGAGTTCACCCTGGAGAAGCCGATCGTCGGTGGCAACGGCACCGTGCGTATCGACGACACGGTGTGGCGCGTGGCGGGCCCGGACACGCCGGCCGGCAGCCGCGTCCGTATCGTGCAGGCGGACGGCGCGCAGCTCACTGTAGCCGTGGCGTAGTGCTGCGGGTGATGCCCTTAGTATGATCCGACGGCCTCACCGCGTCATTGCGAGCGAAGTGTTCAGCCCGGGGACATAGCTGACGGGTGTTCGGGGAGATGGTTGACACTTCAAAATCGGCTCGATTCGTCAAGCAGAGGGGCGAGCGATGCCGTGGCGAGAGGTGTCTGTCATGGACCAGCGACGAGAGTTTGTGATGCTTGCCAAGCAGGAAGGGGCGAACCGGCGGGAGCTGTGTCGGCGGTTCGGCATCAGCCCTCAGACGGGCTACAAATGGATCCAGCGGCACGACGCTGGGGACACGGCGCTGGCGGATCGGTCGCGGCGGCCTCATCGAAGTCCGGAGCGCACCGCGGCTGCGACCGAGCAGCAGATTGTCGCATTGCGCGATGCTCACCCGGCCTGGGGCGCGCGCAAGCTTGCACGGTGTCTTGAGCGTGATGGTCAAGCTGTCCCGGCGATATCTACCGTGCACACCATCCTGCGCCGCTACGATCGAGTGGTCGAGCCTGCAGGCACGCCCGGACAGCCCTACACGCGGTTCGAGAAGGATGCGCCCAATCAGCTGTGGCAGATGGACTTCAAGGGGCACAGTGCGCTGGAGAATGGTGTGTCCTGTCATCCGCTGACAGCGTTGGACGATCACTCCCGCTTCTCGTTGTGCCTGGCGGCTTGTGACAACGAGCGCGGCTCTACGGTCAAAGGACATTTGGAGACGACGTTCCGCCGTTATGGACTGCCGGATGCGATGTTCGTCGACAATGGTGGCCCCTGGGGATTTACCCTCGAAGACCCCTGGACCGCGTTGACGGTCTGGCTTCTGAAGCTCGGCGTTCGAACGATCCACAGCCGGCCCTACCATCCTCAGAGCCGCGGCAAGAACGAACGCTTCCACCGTAGTCTGAAGGCCGAGGTGTTTGCCTTCAGGCGCTACCGTGATCTTCCCGATGTCCAGCGGGCACTCGACGGATGGCGCTCCGTCTACAATCTCGACCGGCCGCACGAGGCCTTGAACTTCGACGTGCCGGCAAGCCGCTATCAACCGAGCCAACGTGCGATGCCAGACCGGCTTCCGATCGTCGAATACGACGAGGGTGAGAGCATCCGTTCCGTGTCGAGCACGAAGGCCTACGTCAGTTTCGAGGGGCGGCTCTGGAAAGTCCCGCAAGCCTTCCGAGGTGAGCGGCTGGCTATCCGGCCACTCAGTGCCGACGGAAAGTTCGGAATTTTCTTTGCCGCACATCAGATCGCAGCGATTGATCTGCGCGACCCCAAAACTGTCAACTATGTCCCCGAACAGGTGTAAGCTATGTCTCCGGGCTGAACAGCAGCGAAGCAATCCAGAGTCGCGCGCGGCGCCCTGGATTGCTTCGTCGCTGCGCTGCTCGCAATGACCGGGAAAGAGCGGGACTTAATTCTGCAGTCGCACACCCAGCATCACCACCGTGCCCGATGAGCCGGCGCCGGTGATGTTCGAATCCAGCTTGTCGTAGCGCAGCGTGCCCTTGACCCAGACGTTCCGCGACATCTTGTAGACGAGGTTGCCTTCGGCCGAATAGGTGCGGTCGCTGCGGCCGTAGCCCTGATAGTCGAGCGTGCCGAAGCTGAACTTGCCGATGCCGGTCAGCCAGCGGCGGAAATCGTGGTCGACCTGCACCGTGTAGGTGCGCACCAGCACGCCGGAGGCGCCGGCCACCGTCGTTTCTGCGAGCTGCGTGTCGGAGAGAAACCGCGCGGTGGTCAGCGGCGTCGCCGACCACACCAGCGAGGCCGTGGTGAGGAAGCCCTGCAGCCGGTTGAGCCGCGGGTCGACATAGCTGCGCGTGGCATAGCCCATCGAGACCTCGCCGGTCAGGAGCCGGGTGAACTCGAACGAGGTGCCGGCCTTGGCATAGCCGCCCGAGGAGTCGCGCTGATAGCCCGAGCGATCGACCCGCTGGTCGTGCACGCGGCTGTCGCCCTGGATCTCGGCGAACGGCTTCAGGCCGGGCATGACCTCGTAGGACACCCGGCCGATGCCGCCGAACTGGTTGTAGTTGCGGTCGTCGTTCGACGTCATCGTGCCGTCGGTCAGCTTGCTCTGCTGATAGCTGGTGCGATCGGCGGTGGCGCCCGCCGAAATCTGCAGCCGGTTGAAGCGCTGGTCGATGCCGACGGTGGTGCCGAGCGTGGTGTAGACCGGATAGCGCGCCAATCCAGCTTGCACGCTGGGACTGCCGGGATTGTCGGTCGCGGCACGCAGCCGGAGCTGGGCGCCGACCGAGGTGTCGCGGCTGACGTCGAGGCGGCCGTCGACATGGCCGGTGAAGTCGGGGCGGTCGAGCGTGGTCGGCGCCGAATTGATGCCGCCATCCATGATAGCCGGCAGGGTGCTGCCATAGCCGGTGAAGGAGCCCCGCAGGTCGGCGACGAGGGCGTGACGCTCCCAGTTCGACACCGCCAGGAATTCCGGCGCGATCACCCAGGCCGGCATGCCGCGCGGCTTGGCGAGGCGGGCCGGGTTGCTGTCATAGCCGGCCGAGAGCTCCACCGCGCCCTTGATCAGGAACGGCCCGGCGTAGTCGCCGACCGCGCCGAACGGGTCGTCGTCGATTCTGAGGCGCTTGCGCGGCGGCTGGCCGGGCACGGTGCCGGCCATGGCAGGCGGGAGCGGCTGCCGGTTGGCGGAGGCCGAGGGCGGCAGGGTCGGGCGCAACTGGCCGGTGAGCTCGCCGGACGGCCGCGTGCCGGGGCCCGGCGCCGGCTTGGGCCGCGCCTGGGCGGGATAGTATCTCGGCTTCTTGCGCGTGCGATTCAGCGAATCATAGCCGACATCGGATGCGCCGCTGGCCGCGGGTACACCGGGCAGGGGGACCAGATTTCGTCGTGCGGCCGAGCTGGTCGGCGCAGGCGTCGCGGGCAGCCCTGGCGTCGGGACGGCATCGGTCAGGCCGCTGACCACGGTCCGCCGCAACGGGGAGTCCTGCGGAGCCAGGAAGCCGTCGCGCACCGGCCGGAACACGTCGATGGTCTGGGAGTGGGCCGCATCGGGGCCGAGCGCGCCGAGCAGCAGGCATGCGGCGGAGGCGCCGCGCCACACCGCGCGCCTTCGCGCGCGCCTCGCGCGGCCGCTGTCAGGCCTCCACCCCACGATGAAAATACTCCAACAAAATCAATTGCGTCGTCGGGACACCCGCACCGCCCGGCAAACCGCGTCGTTAAGGGAGTAAAAACAAATATGGTTAATGGGCTGTTGATGGCGCCTTGCTGCCTTACCCATGCTAAAGAGCGGCGCCTGACTGTTCAGCCTTGGAAGTCCGCATGCCGAGATCGAAGCCGTTGCCCGACACCGCTCCCGCCAACGCAGATATCCAGTCGGCACTGCGCACGCTCGATGCCGGCAGCAACGGCATTGCCGCGATCTCCGCGGCGCTGTCGGGACCTCTGGGAGCGGCCTTCGCCGCCGCCGTCGAACTGATCCGCCAGGCGAAGGGCCGGGCGATCCTCACCGGTCTCGGCAAGTCCGGCCACGTCGCCCGCAAGATGGCCGCCACGCTCGCCTCGACCGGAACGCCCGCGTTCTTCGTGCATTCCGCCGAGGCTGGCCATGGCGATCTCGGCATGATCACCTCCGACGACGTCGTCATCGCGCTGTCGTGGTCCGGCGAGCAGCCGGAGATGAAGACGCTGGTCAACTATACCAAGCGCTTCGCCATCCCGCTGATCGCGGTCACCTCGAATGCGCAATCGTCGCTGGGGCAGGCGGCGCGCATCGTGCTGGAGCTGCCGAAGGCGCGCGAGGCCTGCCCGCACAATCTGGCGCCGACCACCTCGACCCTGATGCAGGCCGCGATCGGCGATGCGCTCGCGATCGCGCTGCTCGAAGGCCGCGGCTTCACCGCGCTGGAGTTCGCCAATTTCCATCCGGGCGGCAAGCTCGGCGCCATGCTCAAGCACATCTCGGACCTGATGCGCTCGGGCGACGCGGTGCCGCTGAAGCCGCTCGGCACCGGCATGCCGGATGCGCTGGCCGAGATGTCGGCCAAGGGGCTCGGCTGCGTGGTCATCGTCGATGCTCGTGGTCACGTCGCCGGCATCATCACCGACGGCGACCTCCGCCGGAAGATGCGCGCCGATCTCTTGTCCGCCTCGGTCGACGAGATCATGACCGCGAACCCGCGCACCGTGCGCCGCGAGGCGCTGGCCTCCGAGGCGCTGGAGATCCTGAACTCCGCCAAGATCACGACGCTCATCGTGACGGATGGCTTGAAGCCAGTCGGCATCCTGCACATGCACGATCTGTTGCGGGCCGGGGTGGCCTAGCTCGAAGCGTCGTTTGCGGGCGCCCGGCTGCCGCGCACTTGGGAAAACCGGTCAGCCTGCGTTGAATCGTGCCGCATCGGCCTCCAGCGGCAGCTGCAGTGCGTTCGCGACATACGACACGGTGCGATAGAAGCCGCACAGCAGGATGATTTCCAGCACCTGATCCTCATCATGATGCAGGCGGAGGCGGGCGAATTCGTCGTCGCTCAAGGTCGACCGTTGGTGCAAGGCATCGACCGCAGCGATCAGGGCCTGTTCGGGGGCCGACCAGCACGCCGCGTCGGCCGGTGCATTCACGGTGGCGTCGATCTGTTGCGCCGTCAGGCCGGCGTCTGAGCCAAAGATGCGGACGTGCACGCCCCATTCGTACTCGCACGCATTCAGCGCGCAGGTCCGATCGATGACGATCTCGCGCTGACGCAGGGACAGCGGGCCGCGGTCGAGCAGGCTGCCGCCGCGAAATTTGGTCCAGGCGCGCGCATGGCCGGCCATCACCCGGAACAGCATCAAGGGCGGCGCCCCGCGCATGATCTGGTCGAATTGCGCCTGGATGTCGGCCGGGTAGGGCGGCTGCTGCGGGGCGATCCGGGGCATGGCGGTTCCTCCTGTGCGGTGCTACATTTACTGTAGCAGTATGCTACGCTTTCCGTAGCGCTTGGCAAGCTGTTGGAGAGTTTTCGTGCCGAAAGACGTTCAACCGCGCCGGGTGCGCGGCTCGCGCTCGGGCCGGCCGGTCATGGCGCTGCTCGATCTGTTGGGCCGGCGCTGGTGCCTGCGCATCGTCTGGGAGCTGCGCGACGACGCCTTGACCTCCCGGGCGCTGCGCGCGGCCTGCGACGAGGCCTCGCCGACCGTGTTGCAGGCGCGGCTGGACGAGCTGCGCGAGGCGGGCTTCATCGTGCTGGGCGACAGCGGCTACGAGCTGACGCCATTGGGGCGCGAGCTGTTGGAGACCTTCCTGCCGCTGCATCGCTTTGCCGAGCGCTGGAGCCGGCAGACGGGATGAGCCGAGCTTGGGCACGTGCGCGGTCCCGTTCTGGCCGGGCACGGCGGCGTCGTGCTATGGGCTCGTCCGAGACAGGGAGCAGAGCCGATGCTGGGCGCATTCGATCTGGATAAATATCTCGTGCGCATCGGCTATCGCGGGCCGCTGGCGCCGACGCTCGAGACGCTGGCCGGATTGCAGGCCGCCCATGTCGATGCGATCGCCTTCGAAGGCATCGATCCGCTGCTCGGCCGGCCCGTGAACATCGATCTCGCCTCGGTCCAGGCCAAGATCGTCGACGGCCGCCGCGGCGGCTATTGCTTCGAGCAGAATGCGCTCTTGAAAGCGGCGCTGCAGGTGATCGGCTTTGCGGTGACGCCGCTCTCGGCGCGGGTGCGCTGGCGGCTCGATGCCGATGCGCCGCTGACGCCGCGCACGCACATGATGCTGAAGGTGGACCTGCCGGAGGGGCCTCATCTCGCCGATGTCGGTTTCGGCTCCTGCCTGCTCGATACGCCGCTGCAGATGGTTGCCGACATCGAGCAGCCGACCGCGATGGGTACGTTCCGTCTGACGCTGTCTGATGGGCTGTATTGGCTCGCGGCGAAGCAGCCGGCCGGCTGGCGCACGATGTATGTGTTTGATCTGGTGCCGCAGATTCATGCCGACTATGTGCTCGGCAACTGGTTCACCTCGACCAGCCCGTTGACGCCGTTCACCTCGATGCTGATCCTGGAGCGGTTGACGCGTGAGGCGCGCTACAAGCTGGTCAATCGCCGCCTGGTCATCGAAGCGCGCGATGGCGAGGTGAGGAGCGAACAGATCATCGAAACGCCCGAGACGCTGCGCAGCGTCATCGAGGAGGTGTTCGGGCTCACGCTGCCGGTGCCCGTCGATGTGATCTGGAAGCGCATCGAGAGCTGACGGGAAAGCGTTGCGATGGCCTGCGAGCTTCAACTGGATTCCTATCTCGCCCGCATCGACTATCGCGGGCCGCTCGCGCCCGACCTGTCGACGCTCGCAGCGCTGCAGGCCGCGCATGTCGACGCGCTGCCGTTCGAGGCGCTCGATCCGCTGATGGGCCGTCCCGTCCATGTCGACCTGCGGTCCGTGCAACAGAAGCTCGTGCTCGGCCGCCGCGGCGGCTACTGCTTCGAGCAGAACGTGCTGTTCCAGGCGGTGCTTGAGGCGATCGGATTCAAGACCACCGGCCTGGCCGGCCGGGTGCGCTGGCGCTCGGCGCCGACCGATCCGCTCGGGCCGCGCCAGCACATGATGCTGCTGGTCGAGGTCGATGGCCGCCCGTATCTCGTCGATGTCGGCTTCGGCATCTGCATGATGGATGCGCCCATTCGTCTCGAGCTCGGACCCGAGCAGCAGACGCCGATGGGAACGTTCCGCGTCGGCACGTGGGACGGGCTCTATACGGTCAGCGCGAAGCAGCCGACGGGCTGGCGCATGATGTATGCGTTCGACCTCGCGCCGCAGATCCATGCCGATTATGTGCTCGGCAGCTGGTACACCTCGACCAGCCCGAACGTGCCGGCCACGCATACGCTGATGATGGAGCGTGTCGAGCCCGGCATACGTCACAAGCTGGTCACCCGCCGCTATCAGCGGCAGGCGCGCGATGGCGAAGTCGTCGAGGAGCGTGTGATCGAGAGCGCTGCCGAACTCGGCCGCGTCATCGACGAGATATTCCGGGTGACGCCGCCGGTGCCGGTCGAAGACATCTGGGCAAGGACCAAGGCCTGATCACTCTCCGATGACGCGAGTCAAAACGCGTATTCGCGTGATCAGCGCGGACATGATCACGCGCGAACTGCATTTGAATGGAATGCCGCCGCGGCCATTGTGCTTATCTTAAGAGTCGCAGCTTTAGGTTGCGGGAACCAAGGGGCTCGCGGCGTCCTGCCGTCGAACAGTGGGGACCGTCCACATGGCTGACATCGTGATGCTCGCGGTGCGCGCAATCCTCGAAGGCACGCCCGCTGCCGAGCCGGGCCGCTGTCGCTGCACGCGGCCTCATCCCGCCTGACATCGGAGCCGCGCGAGGCGCGGCTCATCCGAGCTGGCCCGATGGCCAGGACGGGTGGGGGCTTCACGGTGACACGTCGACCCTGACGCTTCGACGCTCATCCGATCGATCATGGACCGTCGACCTGACCTGCCACTTCAGGCCGTACGGAGATTCATGTCGAGGAAGCCCCCACCCCTTTTTGTTTCACGTTCCGCTGACTGGACGCGATCTTGATCCAACAGTCGGTGCAAGGCCCGTCCAGTTAGCGAAACAGGGTGTTCACGCCACGGCTCAGCGCGGCAGCTCGGTCTTGCCCATCAGGAACTTGTCGACGGCCTGGGCGCACAGGCGGCCCTCGCGGATCGCCCACACCACCAGGGACTGGCCGCGGCGCATATCGCCGGCGGAGAAGACCTTCGGCAGCGAGGTCTGGTATTCCGTCAGGTTGGCCTTGACGTTGCCGCGCGGGTCGAGATCGACGCCGAGGTTCTTGAGCAGGCCCTCATGCACCGGATGGACGAAGCCCATCGCCAGCAGCACCAGATCGGCCGCGAGCACGAACTCGGTGCCGGGAATCGGCTTGAACTGCGCGTCGACGCGGACGCAATGCAGCTTCTTGACCGCGCCCTTCTCGCCTTCGAACTTCTGGGTCAGCACCGCGAACTCGCGCGCCGCGCCTTCGGCCTGGCTCGACGACGTCCGCATCTTCAGCGGCCAGTTCGGCCAGGTCAGCGCCTTGTTCTCACGCTCCGGCGGCGCCGGCATGATCTCGAGCTGGGTCACCGACAGCGCGCCCTGGCGCAGCGAGGTGCCGATGCAGTCGCTGCCGGTGTCGCCGCCGCCGATCACGACGACATGCTTGCCGCCGGCCAGGATGTCGGTCGCGTTCACGGGCTCGTTGCCGACTCGGCGGTTCTGCTGCGGCAGGAAGTCCATCGCGTAATGGATACCGGTGAGATCGCGGCCGGGAATCGGCAGGTCGCGCGGGGCTTCCGCGCCGCCGGTCAGCGCCACCGCGTCGTAATCCTTCAGCAGCGACGTCGCATCGAGGCCGTCCTTGCCGCCGACATTGACGCCATAGTGGAAGGTAACGCCCTCGCCTTCCATCTGGGTGATGCGGCGGTCGATGATGCCCTTCTCCATTTTGAAGTCGGGAATGCCATAGCGCAGCAGGCCGCCGGCCTTGGCGTGCTTCTCAAAGACATGGACGTCGTGACCGGCGCGCGCCAGTTGCTGGGCGCAGGCCATGCCGGCGGGGCCGGCGCCGACGACCGCAATCTTCTTGCCGGTTTTCACAGCGGCCGGCTCCGGCTTCAGCCAGCCGTTCTCCCAGGCCTTGTCGACGATGGCGCATTCGATCGTCTTGATGGTCACCGGATTGTCGTCGATGTTCAGCGTGCACGACGCCTCGCACGGGGCCGGGCAGATGCGGCCCGTGAACTCGGGGAAGTTGTTGGTCGAGTGCAGATTTCGCGACGCCTCTTCCCAATTGCCGTTGTAGACGAGGTCGTTCCAGTCCGGGATCTGGTTGTTGACTGGACAGCCGGTGGTGCCCGGCGCGGCCGAGCCGGTGCCGTGGCAATAGGGAATGCCGCAATTCATGCAGCGCGCCGCCTGGTCGCGCAGCTCCTTCTCGGAGAGCGGTACCACGAACTCGTTGAAGTTCTTCAGACGCTCGGCAACCGGCGCGTACTTGCGATCGTGACGCTCGATTTCGAGAAAACCTGTGACCTTGCCCATGACCTACGACGTCCCTTGTCATCGTTTCCGTCATTCCGGGACGGCGCGTTAGCGCCGGACCCGGAATCTCGAAGTTGTGGGGCGAGATTCCGGGTTCGCGCTTCGCGCGCCCCGGAATGACGCCGTCTCTCATTCGCTCCGTCATTGCGAGGAGTGTCAGCGACGAAGCAATCCAGACTTTCTTTTTGGTCCTGGATTGCTTCCGCCTACGCCCCAAGGGGCTTCGGCGGACAAGTCGCTACGCTCGCAATGACGCCTTGGTTGTGGCCTGCGCCTCAGGCCCCGATCGCGATCTTGGGCTCGGCGTCGGCGTTGGCGGCGAGCTCCTTCAGGGCACGGCGGTATTCGACCGGCATCACCTTGCGGAACTTCGGCGCATAGTCCTTCCAGTTCGCCAGGATGTCGGCGGCGCGCTTGGAGCCGGTCGCCTTGGCGTGGCGCGAGATCAGCACGTGCAGCCGCTCGACGTCGGACGCCAGCAGGTTCTTGAACACGTCGACCCGGCCATGCGCCTCGAGGTCGCCCATCTGGTGATAGGTGTCCTCTGCGATCATCTCCTCGGACAGCACCGGCTCGAGCTCGACCATCGCCATGTTGCAGTGCTTGTCGAAGTCACCGGCCTCATCGAGCACATAGGCGACGCCGCCCGACATGCCGGCCGCGAAGTTGCGCCCGGTCTTGCCGAGCACGACGACGATGCCGCCGGTCATGTATTCGCAGCAATGATCGCCCGCGCCCTCGACCACGGCGACCGCGCCGGAGTTGCGGACCGCGAAGCGCTCGCCGGCGATGCCGCGGAAGAAGCACTCGCCGGAGATCGCGCCGTACATCACGGTGTTGCCGACGATGATCGATTCCTCCGGCACGATGCCGGAGTTGCGCGGCGGCTTGACGATGATGCGGCCGCCCGACAGGCCCTTGCCGACGTAGTCGTTGCCTTCGCCTTCGAGCTCGAAGGTGACGCCTTGGGCGAGCCAGGCGCCGAAGGCCTGGCCGGCGGTGCCCTTCAGGCTGACATGGATGGTGTCCTGCGGCAGGCCGGCATGGCCGTAGATCTTGGCCACCGCGCCGGACAGCATCGCGCCCGCCGAACGGTCGGTGTTGTTGATCTCGGCCTCGATCTTGACCGGCGCGCCACGGTCGAGCGCTGGCTTGGCCTGCTCGATCAGCTTGCGGTCGAGCACGGCCTCGAGGTGATGGTCCTGCGCCTCGGCGTGATGGATCTTCTGGCCCGGCGCCTCCTTCTGCTTGACGAACAGCTTGGAGAAGTCGAGGCCCTTGGCTTTCCAATGCGCCACCAGGCGGGACTGGTCGAGCATCTGGGTCTGGCCGACCATCTCATTGAAGGAGCGATAGCCGAGGCTCGCCATGATCTCGCGGACTTCCTCGGCGACGAAGAAGAAGAAGTTGATCACGTGCTCGGGCTGACCGGTGAAGCGCTTGCGCAGCACCGGGTCCTGGGTGGCGACGCCGACAGGGCAGGTGTTGAGATGGCACTTGCGCATCATGATGCAGCCGGCGGCGATCAAGGGGGCGGTGGCGAAGCCGAATTCGTCGGCGCCGAGCAGGGCGCCGATGACGACGTCACGACCGGTGCGGAAGCCGCCGTCGACCTGGACCACGATGCGGCTGCGCAGCCGCTCGCGCACCAGCGTCTGGTGCGTTTCGGCAAGGCCGATCTCCCACGGCGAGCCCGCATGCTTGATCGAGGTGAGGGGAGAGGCACCGGTGCCGCCCTCGAAGCCGGCGATCGTCACATGGTCGGCGCGCGCCTTGGCGACGCCGGCGGCAACCGTGCCGACGCCGACTTCGGAGACGAGCTTCACCGAGACCTGGCCGTCGGGATTGACGTTCTTCAGGTCGTAGATCAGCTGCGCGAGATCCTCGATCGAGTAGATGTCGTGATGCGGCGGCGGCGAGATCAGGCCGACACCCGGCGTCGAGTGACGCACCTTGGCGATGGTGGCGTCGACCTTGTGGCCGGGCAGCTGGCCGCCTTCGCCGGGCTTGGCACCCTGCGCCATCTTGATCTGCATCATGTCGGAGTTGACGAGATATTCCGTCGTCACGCCGAACCGGCCCGAGGCGACCTGCTTGATCGCCGAGCGCATGGAATCGCCGTTCGGCATCGGCTTGAAACGGTCGGCTTCCTCGCCGCCCTCGCCGGTGTTCGACTTGCCGCCGATCCGGTTCATGGCGATCGCGAGCGTGGTGTGCGCCTCGCGCGAGATCGAGCCGAAGCTCATCGCGCCGGTGGCGAAGCGCTTGACGATCTCCTTGGCCGGCTCGACCTCGTCGAGCGGGACCGGCTTGCGCTTGTCGTCCTCGGCCGACTTGATCCGGAACAGACCGCGCAGGGTCAGAAGCCGCTCGGACTGCTCGTTGAGCAGCCTCGCGAACGCCTGGTAGCGCTCCCTGGAATTGCCGCGCACGGCGTGCTGCAGCGTCGCGACCGACTCCGCGGTCCACGCATGGTCCTCGCCGCGGGTGCGGAAGGCATATTCGCCGCCGACATCGAGCGCGGTCTTGTAGACCAGCGCGTCGCCGAACGCGTCGCGGTGGCGGCGCGTGGTCTCCTCGGCGATCTCGGCCAGACCGACGCCTTCGATGCGGGTGTGGGTGCCGTAGAAGAACTTCTGCACGAACTCGGCCTTCAGGCCGACCGCGTCGAAGATCTGCGCGCCGCAATAGGACTGGTAGGTCGAGATGCCCATCTTCGACATGACCTTGAGCAGGCCCTTGCCGATCGACTTGATGTAGCGCTTGACGACCTCGTAGTCGCTCAGCGCGCCCGGCAGCTTGTCCTTGAGCGCGATGATGGTCTCGAAGGCGAGATAAGGATTGATCGCCTCTGCGCCGTAGCCGGCCAGGCAGGCGAAGTGATGCACCTCGCGCGGCTCGCCCGACTCCACCACGAGACCCACCGACGTGCGCAGGCCGGTGCGGATCAGGTGATGATGCACGGCGGCGCAGGCGAGCAGCGACGGGATCGGAATCCGGTCGGCCGAGACCATGCGGTCGGACAGGATGATGATGTTGACGCCCTCGCGCACCGCGGCTTCGGCGCGGCCGCAGAGATCGTCGAGCACCTGCTCGAAGCCGGCCGCGCCCAGGCTCGCATCGAAGGTGGTGTCGAGCGTGCGCGAGACGAAGTGGCTGTCGGACACTTGCGAGATCGAGCGGATCTTCTCGAGGTCCGCATCGGTCAGGATCGGCTGATGCACCTCGAGCCGCTTGGTCGAAGCGACGCCTTCGAGGTCGAACAGGTTCGGCCGCGGACCGATGATCGAGACCAGGCTCATCACCAGCTCCTCGCGGATCGGGTCGATCGGCGGGTTGGTGACCTGGGCGAAGTTCTGCTTGAAGTAGGTGAAGAGCAGCTTCGGCTTGTCCGACAGCGCCGAGATCGGCGTGTCGTTGCCCATCGAGCCCGTGGCCTCCTCGCCGGTCGCCGCCATCGGCGTCATCAGGATCGCGATGTCTTCCTGGCTGTAGCCGAACGCCTGCTGCCGGTCCAACAGCGGCAGGTTGGTGCGCGCGCCAGTGGTCGGCGCGTCCGGCAGCTTCTCGACCTGGATCTGTGTGCGCGCGAGCCACTCGGTGTAGGGATGGCTGGCGGCGAGCTGCGCCTTGATCTCGTCGTCCGGGATCAGGCGACCCTCCTCGAGATCGACGAGCAGCATCTTGCCCGGCTGCAGCCGCCATTTGGTGACGATCTGCTCCTCCGGAATCTTCAAGACGCCCATTTCGGACGCCATCACGATGCGGTCGTCCTTGGTGACGAGATAGCGCGCCGGCCGCAGGCCGTTGCGGTCGAGCGTGGCACCGATCTGGCGGCCGTCGGTGAAGGCGATCGCGGCCGGGCCGTCCCACGGCTCCATCAGCGCGGCGTGATATTCGTAGAACGAGCGGCGCTCCTCGCTCATCAACGGATTGCCGGCCCAGGCTTCCGGGATCATCATCATGACCGCGTGCGGCAGCGAGTAGCCGCCCTGCACCAGGAACTCCAGCGCGTTGTCGAAGCAGGCGGTATCGGACTGGCCCTCATAGGAGATCGGCCAGAGCCGGCTGATGTCCTTGCCGAACAGCTCCGATGACACCGACGCCTGGCGCGCCGCCATCCAGTTGACGTTGCCGCGCAGGGTGTTGATCTCGCCATTATGCGCGATCATTCGGTACGGGTGAGCCAGCGACCAGGTCGGGAAGGTGTTGGTCGAGAAGCGCTGATGCACCAGCGCCAGCGCGCTCTCGAAGTCCGGCTCGTGCAGGTCGGCGTAGTACTTGCCGAGCTGGTCGGCCAGGAACATGCCCTTGTAGATCACGGTCCGGCACGACATCGAGCACGGATAATAGCCCGACATGCCGCGGTCGCGGCGCTGATAGATCGCCTGCGAGATCGACTTGCGGAGGATGTAGAGCTTGCGCTCGAACTCGTCCTCGGTCTTGGCGGCGCCGTTGCGGCCGATGAACACCTGCATGCTGCGCGGCTCGGTCGGCTTGACGGTCACCCCCAGCGAGGAGTTGTCGGTCGGCACGTCGCGCCAGCCGAGCAGCACCAGGCCTTCGTCCTCGATCTGGTCGGCGATGATGCTCTTGATGACGTTCCGCCAGGCTTCGTCGCGCGGCATGAACAGCGCGCCGATGGCGTATTCGCCGGGTGCGGGCAGCGTGAAGCCGAGCTCCTTCGCCTTGCGCGAAAAGAAGGCGTGCGGGATCTGCACCAGGATGCCGGCGCCGTCGCCGAAGCGCGGGTCGGCGCCGACGGCGCCGCGGTGCTCCAGATTGCAGAGGATGCTGAGCGCGTCCGCGACGATCTGATGCGACTTCTGGCCCTTGATGTTGGCGATGAAGCCGACGCCGCAGGAATCCTTCTCCTGGCTCGGGTCGTACAGACCTTCGGCTTCAGGACGCCACGTATGCAGCTCGCGGGTGATCTCGGCCGGTTTCTCATGCGAATCCACAGCCAGCACCGCGCCGCCCAAAATTCCGTGCTCGACCTTCGATCCGCTCATATCCGTCCCCATAAATTATTGGTCAGGGCCTTCACCACAGTCCGGTACAGTCCGTCCGGCGCACCCCGGGCGCTGCGCGGGCCCCTCTCCGGAGCCAACGCTCGTCCTTCTCAGCGAGCCGCATTTGCAGAATTCAGGCCAGTGTCCGGGGGACCATGTCCCCGCTGGACGACCGCGGCCTGTTCATGTCGCAGCGCCCTCAGGCGCCGTAACATCATTGCAAAGTCTCGGTCACCTTTGCAACGAAATTTTAGACAGCATTTCTGTCCTAAACCGCAAGATGCCAAACTTTAACCTATCACACAAGCACTGCGGAGTCCTGAGGTCCGGGCGCCGCACACGCTCATTCCCCGGTAAATCTTCCGCTTCTGCCACTGACCGATCGATCCGGCCGGGCCGGCGATCACGCGCCGCGCTCGATTTTGAAACCTAACGCCCCGATCCCGCCCTCTCGCCGACCCAGGACCGCCGGAATCACGGCAGAACTTCCGCGGCACTTGAGAAGAAGCGAACGGCTTCACGTGCGGGGGCATGCAGGAGCTTTGAGCCATGAAGTTGCTAGTTGGAGTCGTCTCGGCCGCGTTGATCGCGCCGTTTGCCGCGCAGGCCGAGCCGTTGCCGCCACAGGGCGTCCGTGCGCCCTACACGGTGGTCTCCGATTTCGATACGCCTTATTCGGATCTGCCGCCGCCGGCCGTCGTGCCCGCACCGCCGCCGCGTTACGGCTACCGGCCGGGCCCTGACTACGGCTACCGCGACGAGCGCTATGTGCCGCCGGCGCCGGTCTACCGTCAGGACGGCTACCAGCAGGAGTATGGCTATGCACCGGCGTTCCTGCCGGTGCATGAGGTCTATGCGATTCTGCGCGACAACGGTTTCTCGCCGCTCGGCGCACCGCGCCAGCGCGGCAATGTCTGGGTCGTGGCGGTGCTCGATCGCCAGGGCGAGGACGGCAAGCTCGTGGTCGATGCTCGCTCCGGCCGCATCCTCCGCTTCGTGCCGGCGTTCCAATGGGGCGAGGAGTACGAGCGGATGCGCTATGAGCCGAGCCCGCGCGGCGGCCTCGACCGCCTGCCGCCGCCGAGCGTGATCCGGGCCGATCCGCGCCTGGTGCCGCCGATGCCGGCTGCGCCGCGCGTTGCCACCGCGGTGCCGGTCCAGCCGAAGGTGCCGACGCCTGCCGCACGGCCGAGTGCTCCGGCACCGCAGACCGCCGCGCTCAATCCGAAGCCGGCCGAGGCGGTCAAGCCGGTCGCGCCCAGCCCCGCGGACATCAAGCCGGCCGAGGCCAAGGCTTCAGAGGCCAAGCCTTCAGAAGCCAAGCCTTCAGAAGCCAAGGCTTCAGAAGCTAAGGCTTCAGACGCAAAACCCTCTGAGCCGAAGCCGGTGCAATCGGCCGCGGCCGCGCCGCAGACGACCGGCTCCGTCGCAGCGCCCACGGCGAAGCCGGTGCCCCAGATCCTGCCGACGGCAAAGATGCCGGCTGTACAGGGTTTGGAATAGAGGCAGTCAGACGGTCTGCCCGGCCGCTTGCCACCACCAAAGCTGTCATCGCCCGGCTCGACCGGGCGATAACGTAACCCCGGCATCTCGGTCAGTCACGACTGCCACGGCGACCTGGATGCCCGCTTTCGCGGGCATGACAGGTCGTTTGGAGCGGCCGATGAGATCCCAGCGCGATCGGTCGCACTACTCGCGCTGACCGGCGGCCTTCAGGATCAGATCAGCGATCTCCTTCGGATGCGACACCAGCGACAGGTGCCGGCGTCCAGCTCGATCGTCGTCGCCTTCATGCGGTGGGCCAGGAAGCGCTCGAAATCCGGATCGATCGTCTTGTCCTGCTTCGACACCGCATAGAATGACGGCTTGTCGTGCCACGCCGCCTGGGTGGTGCGGTTGCCGAAGATCGTCGCCGCGGTCGGCCATTGCACCGCATAGAGCTCCTTCGCCGTCGTCGCATCGACACCATTGGCGAAGTCCTTCAGGAAGGCGTCCTCGTTGAGCTTGGTCTCGCCGTCGTGGTCGACGATGCCGGCGCGTGCCGGCGGTGTCGGATATTGCCCGGCGAGCTTGACGAAATCCTCGCCCGCATCGGGGGCCCGGGCCGCGACATAGACCAGCGCGCTGACCTTTGGATCGGTGCCGACATCGCTCACGACCGTGCCGCCCCAGGAATGGCCGACCAGCACGGCCGGCCCATCCTGCTCGGCCAGGGCGCGGCGGGTGGCGGCCGCAGAATCCGCCAGCGAGGTCAGCGGATTCTGCACGGCCGTGACCTTGAGGCCGGCCGCCTGCAGATAGGGGATGACCTTGGCCCAGCTCGAGCCATCGGCCCAGGCGCCGTGCACCAGCACGACGTTGTGGACCTTGGGCGGCTGCGCGGGCTCGGCGAGGGCGGGGCCTGCGGAGATCAGCAGCGCGGCGGCGCAGGTGAGGGTGCGAAGAAGGTCCATGTCACGGCTCCAAGCCCGGTTGACGCGAGGCGATCATTGGCGTCTTCGCGAGCTGAGAGCAGGCCGTTACCAGTGGTCACGATCGTTTGACTGCACTGCAGCAAGGCATGAAAAAAACGCCCCGGTTGCCCGGGGCGCTCCTATTCCAGAATGAGGATGTGCTGTTATGCGGCGGCCTTCTCGGCCGAGCCTTCGATCACCGGCTGCTCGGCGGCCTGCGCGCCGGTCGAGATCGGAATCGAGCGGGGCTTCTTCGCTTCCGGAATCTCGCGTACGAGGTCGACGTGGAGCAGGCCGTTTTCGAGGCTGGCGTTCTTCACCACCACGTGGTCGGCGAGCTGGAACGAGCGCTCAAAGGCCCGGGCGGCGATGCCGCGATACAGCACCTCGGCCTTTTTGCCGTTCTCGTTGGCGGCCTTCTCGCCCTTGATCGTCAGCGTGTTTTCCTTCGCGACGAGGGAGAGCTCATCCTTACCAAAGCCGGAGACGGCGACGGTGATGCGGTAAGCGTTCTCACCGGTGCGCTCGATGTTGTAGGGCGGATAGCCGGGGGTGGGCTCGGCGGTGGCCTGGTCGAGCAGCGAGAACAGACGGTCGAAACCGACGGTGGAACGATAGAACGGGGTGAGGTCGTAGGTACGCATGGTCAAAGTCCTCCATTGAGCGACTGTTGGGCAAACCCGCCCGCCATCGGGCCGGGCTGTCGTGCAGCCTGACGCGGCCTGCACGATCTCGATATGGGCCGGACGTTTCGACCTTCAAGGGCGCCCAAGACCTGCTCTTTTTGCCGTTCCACCCCTTGATTCCCGCTGCCTTTCACCTATTCGATGGGCGCCTCATGACGCTCGTCTCGATTCCCGCCAATCCCGTTCCCGAAAACGTCACTGCCGGCACCATCAAGACCCCTGATGGCGCCGAGCTGCGCTTTGCGCGCTGGGCGCCGCCGGCCGGGCGCAAGGGCACGGTGTGCGTGTTCACCGGCCGCAGCGAGATGATCGAGAAGTATTTCGAGACGGTGCGCGATCTGCGCGATCGCGGCTTTGCGGTCGCCATCATCGACTGGCGCGGCCAGGGCCATTCGTCGCGGCGCCTGCGCGATTCCCGCAAGGGCTATGTGCGCTCGTTCTCCGACTACGAGACCGACGTGGAGACCTTCGTCACGCAAGTCGTGCTGCCGGATTGTCCGCCGCCTTATTTCGCGCTGGCGCATTCGATGGGCGGCACGGTGCTGCTGCGGCTCGCGCATGCCGGCAAGCGCTGGTTCGATCGCGTCGTGCTGTCGGCGCCGATGATCGACCTTCCGGACAGCCGCACCGCGCTGCCGGCGCGGCTATTGCTGCGGGCGATGCGCATCGCCGGACAGGGCGGCCGCTACGTGCCGGGCGGCAACGACGAGATCAGCGGGCTGGCGCCGTTCGTCAACAATCCTCTGACCTCCGATCCGGTCCGCTATGCCCGCAACGCCGCGATCCTCGAAGAAGATCCGACGCTCGGCATCGCCTCGCCGACGGTGGCCTGGGCCGATTCCGCCTTCTCGGCGATGATGACCTTCCGCGGCATGACCTATCCCTCCCAGATCCGCCAGCCGATCCTGATGCTGGCGGCGTCCAGCGACACCGTGGTGTCGACCGCGGCGATCGAGGAGTTCGCCTATCATCTGCGCGCCGGCTCGCATCTCGTCATCGCCGGTGCCAAGCACGAGATCCTGCAGGAGCAGGACCGCTACCGCTCGCAGTTCTGGGCCGCGTTCGACGCCTTCGTGCCGGGCACGCCGCTGTTCGGGTGAGCCGTCCTGCCGTCCGCTGGACACCCCTGGGTCCTGCGGGCTAGAGCTACCGGCCAACCCCCTCGCGTTGTGACGGCTGGTCGTGAGCAAGGCGCAGAACAGATTGCAGGCGCAGGCGCTGCAGGAGGCGATCCACGCGCTGCGCGCGCGGCAGTTCGCGCGCGCCGAGCAGATCGCCGCCTCGATTCTGCGCACGGCCAGGACCGACCGCGCCGCGCTGCTCGTCCAGGCCCATGCGCTGCTCGGCCAACAGCGCGCGAGCGAAGCGATCGCGGCGCTCGAGAAGGCGGCGCTCCGCGGCAGCGATCCGGACCTCGAGACACTGCTCGGCGCTGCCTTGTGCGAATCCAGACGCGCCGCCGACGGCATCGCGCAGTTGCGCAAGACTGCGGCGCGGCGGCCGGCTTTTCTGCCGGCGTTCCAGGAGCTGGCGGGGCGGCTTGCCAAGTCGGGACAGCTTGGTGAAGCCATCGCCGTGATCGAGGAGGCGCTGACGCTGTCACCCGACAGCGTCGACCTCCAGCTCGATCTCGGACGCCTCTCTCTTCAGGCCAATGACCGCGTTCGTGCCCGCAACCACCTGTTGGCGGCGCGCGAGGCCGCCCCGGGACGGCCCGACATCCTGATCGAGCTCGCCTGGGTGCAGTTCCTCGACGGCGACTATGCCGAGGCCGCCGGCACCTACCGCCATGCGCTCGGCCTGCGGCCTGAGGACACGCAGACCCGCGCCAACCTCGCTATGTGCCTGATGGAGATGGGCGACCGCGCCGGGGCCGAGGCGGCGCTGCGCACGGTGGTGCGCGGCCGGCCGCATCTGTTGAGCCGCGCGGCCTATACGATGGTCGTTAGCTCGCATGGCCGCTTCTTTTTCCGGCCGAGCGATGCGGCGAAGTTCCTTCAGGTCGACGGCGTGGCCGCCCTCAAGCCCTGAACCGCTTGCGATAGACGCCGGTCTCGCGCTTCAGCGCCTCGCGCACCTCGTGAATCTCCGCGATTTCCTCTTCGGTGAAGGCCGAGGTCTGCATCGTCCACGCCTGCCGCTTCACCGGAATGCATTGCGCGACCGGCGTGCCCTTTGGCAGCACGCCGCGGAACGACGTGTCGTGCCAATGCGCCGGAAAATGCACGAAGCTATCGTGAAAGCGGTCGCTGTCGACCAGTCCGGTCACGGTGGTGAAGGGCAGGTCGAAGCGGTTGACGGGATGCGTGAACAGCAATGCCCAGCCCTCCGGCGCCTCGATCGTCCAGAGATTGTGAAACTTGAGCAGGAAGCGGTCGGCCTCGAACAGCGGCGAGCCCGTGACCTGCGCGACGTCGTGGAAGCTGATCGGCGAGCGCGGAAAATCGATCGCACCGCCCGGCGGCAGCTCGTTGTCCCAACTGATCCCGCCATCCTCGACCGTGAGGTCACAGACCAGCGGAATGAGGAAGCCCGTCGTCATCGCGTCGATGAACGGCGGGCAACGCTTGACGGTCTGCTCCTCGGCCTGGTTGAGCGCGCTGAACGCGGTGGCCGGCATCGTCTTGACCCAGTCGGGAACGCCCATCGGCGCCGGCACCGGCCGCGGAATGAGGCCTTCCAGCTCCTTCGGACAGCGAAATTTCAGCGTGAGCGGATCAGTCTCGGACATGGGCGCCGCGGCTCTTTCGTGGTCGACGGTAGAGGTCTACGCCTTCGGCGCCGAAAGTCCAACGGCCGAGCCTGGGCTTGTCTCTGCTCTATCTCGTCAGATGCGCCTCGGACACCGCATGATTGAACATCGCGTTCAGCGCCGACGTGATGTCGGCGGGCGCGTTCGCCGTATAGAAGAATCCCGGCGAGGCGCAGGCCTTCAGGCTCGGCGGAATCGAAGGAATGTTGCTGTTGGCATAGTCGTCTTCGTCACCGGCGAAGGATGCGTTCACCGGATTGATCACCTGATAGGGAATGTAGAGAACTGAGATGATGATGCCGCGGTTCTTCAGCGGTGTGCAGGAGGTGTTCGGATCGATCACGGTGGCATGATTGCTGCCGGACCATGAGCCATTGGGCACGCCCTTCACTTGCGGGTCTTGCGCGCCGTCGGTGACCAGGAACACGTAGGGCAGGGTATTGGTCGAGGCGCTGCCGTTCCCGACATTGACGATCAGGTTGTTGACGCTGGACAGGGCCGTGTCGATATGCGTTCCGCCCGAGCCGAGAGATGCGTTGGTGTTGGTGTCGAGCAGCGTCGCAAGGTTGGCCGCCGCATAGTTGATGGTGGTCGAATCCGTCGTCGAGCCGTTGATGCTGCTGGTGAGCGGAAAGTAGGAATAGAGATATCGGATGAAGGGGTAGAGGCCGATCCGGAACTGGTTGTTGACCTTCTTGGTGTTGTTCGCTGTGACAAACAGCTGGTTCACGGCATAGCCCACGGCATCCAGCCGCAGCTGGATGCATGCATCCGTCCCATCGGTCGGGCAGTTCGCAACGGTCGCCAGGTTCTTGTACAGTGAGTTCGGCAGGCCGGACACGATCGACGACGGCAGTTGAACGCCCATGGGGTAGTTCTTGTTGGTGGTCAGCAGGTTCTTGTAACCGCTCTGGCTGACGCGCGAGATCGCATAGCCCAGGCAATAATTGTTCGTGGGATATCCCTGGGTCCCTGAATCGGTGCAAGCGCTATTCTGCGGCGAAAAATGGCACGCCAGCGTGCATCCCGTGGGGTATTGCCTGTAGTTGTCCGGGCTGATGGCCTGCATGCGCTGTGCTTCGGACGATGTCGACGGGAGGCCCATCGAGCCCGAGACGTCCAGCGTCAAATAGAAGTCGAGATAGAGTGGCAACGTGACGGAGGAGGACGATTGGCCGCTGACCGTCAGATTCTGATAGCCGATCACCGTCAGGAACGTGGCCGGCACGTTGGCGGTGAATTGCACCTGCGACGTCAGTGTGGACCCGCTCTTGGTGACGGTGCTGGTCTCGGACGTCAATGTGTAGCCTTGAAAGGTAGAGGCGTTGCCCTTGAAGATGTTGTCCGCCTCCGAGACCCCGGCGGTAACGGTTCCGTCCGACGTCATCGCCATCGCCGCTGTATAGCCTGCCGAGTTGACCGAGATCGAGGCGATGCTCGCGGCATCGGCCGCAGACTGGAGCCTGATCTTCATGCGCATGGCCATGGAGTAGTCGGTCGCGCATCCGATCGCCGTGAGAATCGGCAACAGCGCCAGCGCGAATGTGACCGCGATATTGGCCTTGCTGTCGCGGGAGAAGCGCGCGATGGCGGCGATCGCCCGGCTCGCTGGTCGGCTGATGTCCGTCATGCTCTTCCTCAAAAGATCCCGTTGGGGCGGTGAGGACCTGTATTCTTTTCCTTGTTGGCGGTTCCCCGCGGCGATCATCTCCGCGACTGCTTCAAGGAGACCTGCGGTGAGAACCGGGCACGAGCCCGCCCTCCGCCCGCTCCCCCGGCCGTGAGCAGAGGGTCACGCCGTCGCGCGCGGGACCACATGTGGATGTATGCGGACGCCGATTGCGATTTCGGTTGACCTGCGACGAAACATCGCAGGCGACTGTTGCGATTTTGTTTACGTGGCGAGAGAGAGGTGCCGTCCTCCAATACCGTGCCAGCCCATGCATGCGCCTGTCGTCAGCGCGGAGCCGCGCCGACGATCCACGGAGCAGCCGCCGCTACTTGGTCGACAGCACCTCGCCGAACCGCTCCCACTGCTTGCCGGTGAAACGCATGAACTGCACCTGCTCGACCGGGAGGTGGTCGGTCTCTGACGTGTTGACCTTGATGCCCGGCAGCAGCATCGGCAGTTCGAGATCCTTGATCGACAGCGCCTGCCGCAAAATGTTCTCGCGCGACAGATCGTTGCCGGCCGCCTTCAGCACTTGCTCCATTACCATGCCGTTGTTGTAGCCGTTGACGTAGTTGGAATCGCGGATGTCGCCGTCGGGCACGTATTTCGCCATATAGTCGCGCCAGCCCTTGACGCCGGCATCGTTGGCCCAGGCGGGATCCAACGGATCCTTGACGTAGGCTGTCGAGATGATGCCGGTGCCGGCCTCCAGTCCCGCCGGCTCCATGACCGATGACATCCACACCGAGACGTTGGTCAGGAACGTCAGCGGCCGCCAGTTGATCTCGAAGGTCTTGCGGATCGCCTGCGCGGCGAATTTCGGCGTCGCGGCGATGATCAGCGCATCGGCGCCGGTCGATTTCAGCTTCACGATCTGCGAGTCGATGGTCGGCTCGGTCGACTCGTAGCTTGCGACGGTCACCGTGCTGTCGAAGCGCTCGCCGAGCACGTCCTTCAGCCCGGCGAGATAGTCGCGGCCGAAATCGTCGTTCTGCGCGAGAATGGCAAAGGTCGAATCCGGCTTCTTCTGCAGCGCGTAGCGCGCATACATCCGCGCTTCGTTGCGGAACGGCGCCATCACGCCCATCAAGGCCAGCGGAAATTGCGCAGGGTCGCCGAACTTCGAGGCGCCCGAGGCCACGAACAGCTGCGGCACCTTCTTGCCCTGGAGATACTTGGCGATCGCGGTGTTGTGCGCGGTGCCCATGGTCGAGAAGATGAACGACACCTCGTCGCTCTCGACCAGCCGTCGCGTCTGCTCCACGGTCTTGGGCGGCACGTAGCTGTCGTCCAGCGAGATCAGGTTGACCTTGCGGCCGTTGATGCCGCCGCGGTCGTTGACCATCTTGAAATAGGCCACCTCGCCCTTGCCGAGGATGCCGAAGGCGGACACTGGCCCGCTATAGGGCATGGTCTGTCCAATGCGGATCTCGCTGGCGGTGATGCCCGGCTGATCCTCCGCCCGAGCGGGTACGGCGAGGACGGACGCGACGACGAGCAATCCTGCCGCTGCGATGGTGCTTCGCATGGATACCTCCCTGATGGGCCGCGCTGCCGGCGGCGTTTTGGCGTTGAGCATAGGGGGATGGCGGAGGCCGTGCAATTAAAATATATTTTTTGATGAAAATATACTTTTAGGCTTTGCTAGTGTGAATTGATTGTCCCGCGAGAGTGAGTCGATGTCCGGCAGCGCCACCCAGACCGTCTACGAGCAGTTGCGTGCCAGCCTGCTCGCCGGCCTCTATCGTCCGGAGGAGAAGCTGAAGATCAGCGAGCTCGGATCAGCCTTCTCGGTCAGCACCGGGGCGATCCGCGAGGCGCTGGCGCGGCTCACGGCGGAAGGGCTGGTGACGGCGACGCCGCAGCGCGGCTTCCGCGTGGCGCCGGTCTCGGTGGCCGATCTGCGCGATCTGACCGACATGCGCGTCGAGATCGAGACCAAGTGCCTGCGCCGCGCCATCGCCAACGGTGATCTCGCCTGGGAGACCGCGGTCGTTGCCGCGCATCACCGTCTGGCCGCGACGCCGATCGCGGCCCATGACGGCAGCTTCTCGCCGGCCTGGATGCTGGCGCATGCCGAATTCCATGCCGCCTTGGCCCAGGCCTGTGGCAGCGCCTGGATGATGCGGGTGCGTGATCTCCTGTTTGCACACAACGAGCGCTATCTCGATCTCGCCCGCCAGACCGATCGTGGCAACCGCGATGCCGCGCGTGAGCATCGCGAACTGATGGAGGCCGCGCTGGCGCGCGACACCGAGCGCGCGGTGACGCTCATGATGGCGCATCTCGACAAGACCCGGGACACGATCGAGGCGGCGCTGCTCGCAGCGACGGCGATGAATGAGGCGAAGTAGGATCATATCAGGACGCAGACCGCGAACGTCTTCGTGATCCGTTCCGAGCCGGATGTCGCCAGCCGAATGACCGAGGGTCACTTGACGGCTGCGGCCCCTTCATTCGGGGTGACGATGTGCTTCCGCTGGGAAACGGGAAGCGTC
Source organism: Bradyrhizobium sp. SZCCHNRI2009 (assembly GCF_032485115.1). Classification (NCBI taxonomy): domain Bacteria; kingdom Pseudomonadati; phylum Pseudomonadota; class Alphaproteobacteria; order Hyphomicrobiales; family Nitrobacteraceae; genus Bradyrhizobium; species Bradyrhizobium sp. SZCCHNRI2009. The sequence goes on along the minus strand of NZ_JAUEUH010000013.1, from coordinate 48,267 downwards.
GAATTGCTCGCGCCGCGCATAGATGCGATCGCTCAGCGCGACGCGAACCACCGTGCCTCGCGTGCGGCCGTCGTCCATCCTTGTCGTCGACATCGTGCTCCGTTCAGGGCGAGCTAATACGAAGATTCAACTTTTTCGAGCGTCGGCGCTTCCCCCCGTCTCGATGCAACTGCAAATCCGCCGTCAGTGTTAAGCGGCCTTCATGCCGGGCATGCTGTGCATTCAAGGATGCATTCACCACGCGCCGATCTCTCCAAATTTGGAAACGCCCCGGTAACGCACCGTCCCTCTAGTTAAGTCCACTAACGACATTCAGGAGGAGACATTGATGATGATGATTGTGCGGAAGCTGGTTGGTCCCCATGCGCTCAATTCCGGATTTGGTCTGGTGACCATGTTCTCATTGACGGGCGTGGTCGCTTCTCTCGTGCTGGTCCAGCACGGGGTGAATGTCAGTCCGCCCGCGATGTTCTGATCGGACGGCTCACGACTGCTGACCTTGCCCCAGTTCGGAACGAACTGGGAGTTGGTCCGCAAGACCGGTCCGTCCCGATGTCTTGCGGGCTGCCTGCAACCTATTTCAAGACAAAGTGCCACGGACAGGTCATTCAGGCCGTGAACCGCTCTTCCTGTCGCGTGATCCGATCAGCTCGGCGACGAGCGGATTGGGATAGCGGCGCTGCTGGCTCACGGCGAAGAACTGCTCCTTCAGCGCGCTCAGGCGGGCGCGTTCAACCAGCACGCCGGTACGCAGCTCGTCGATCACGACGATCGACGGCACCAACGTGACGGTGCCGCTCTCGCGGGCCATCAGGCGCAGCATCGCCATGTCGTCGACCTCGGCGGCGATGACCGGACGGATCCCGCTGGATCCGACCAGCGCATCGAAAGCCGAGCGCAGCGCGCTGCCTCGGCCGGGCAGGATCACCGGCGTCGTTGCCAGGTCCTGCGGGAATCGGAATCGCGCGGGCTTGGCCGGCTTGCGGCTAACGAGGCTGACGCGCTGCTCATCGATCAGCGTGTTGTCGAAATTGCTGCGCATGTCTGGCGCCGCCGGATGGTTGGCGAGCACGAGATCGAGCTTGTGGGCGTCGAGCTGCTCCAACAGGTCGCTGAACTGACCGGTGTGGATGATCAGCTCGACGTCGCCGCGCCCGATCAAGGGCTTCAGGAACGCGATCTGGAAGTTGCGCGACAGGTTCGCCGCGGCGCCGACCCGCAGCAGCTGCCGTCCCGGCCGCAGGCCCGACAAGGTCTCGATCAGCTCATGGCCGGACTTGAACACGCTGCCGGCATAGTCGAGCGCGATGCGCCCGGCCTCGGTGAGCTGCAGGGTGCGTCCAATGCGCTCGAACAGCTTCTGCCCGAGCTGCTCCTCCAGCGCCTTCACCTGCACCGACAGCGAGGAGGGCGAGACGTTGAGGCGCTGCGCGGCGCGGCTCATGCTGCCTTCGCCGGCGATGATCCAGAAGTAGCGTAGGTGGTGGTAATTCAGATGCGGCACACAATCATTCTATATTTTATAACGATCAGGTTCAATGATTGAAATTTTAGGAATGAACTGCAGCCCGTAAAGCAAGAGGGAGAGATCGTCCCCTGTGATCAAACGACCGGGCCGCCATGAACCAGCTCCTTCCCTGTCTTGCGGCGCTTGCGCCGCTCACGCTCGCGGTCGTCGCACTCGCCGGCACCGGCGGCAGCGCCAGAACCGTCGCACGTAACGCGATCGCGACCGCCGCGCTCGCATTCGCCCTTGCCACTCTCGCGAGCCTCGGCGCAGCGGTCATGGGGGCAGGGCGGACGCCACTGCTCGGCGGCTACGGCCTAGGGCTGTCGCTGCAGCTCGATACGCTCGGCGCCATCCTCATCATGCTGGTCAGCTTCATCGGCTTCGTCGTCGTGCGCTACAGCCGCAACTATCTCGACGGCGATCCCGGCCAGGTCAGGTTCACGCGCTGGCTGCTGCTCACCCTGGCCGCGGTGCTGACCTTGCTGATCTCCGGAAACCTGGTGCTGCTGCTGGCGGCCTGGATCGGCACCAGCCTGGCGCTCGGCAAGCTGCTGCTGTTCTACGACACCCGTCCGGCCGCGGTCCGCGCCTCGCGCAAGAAGTTCGTGGCGAGCCGGCTCGGCGATGCCTTCCTCGCGGTCGCGGCGCTGCTTCTCTACCTCCGCTTCGGCACGCTGGAGCTCGCCAGCCTCGCTGCGCAGGCCCGCGGCGGAGAAGGGGCGGGATCGGCGATTGTCACGATCGCCGCGCTGCTGATCGTCGCGACCGCGATGCTGAAATCCGCGCAGCTGCCGCTGCATGGCTGGCTTATCGAGGTGATGGAGACGCCGACCCCGGTGTCGGCCCTGCTGCATGCCGGCATCATCAATGCCGGTGGCTTCCTGGTGCTCAGGCTCAGCGACGTGCTGCTGCTGGCCACGCCCGCGCTCGACGTCCTCGCGGTCGTCGGTGGCGCCACCGCGCTGTTCGGCTCGCTGGTGATGCTGACGCAGACCTCGGTCAAGGTTCAGCTCGCTTATTCGACGGTGGCGCAGATGGGCTTCATGCTGCTGCAATGCGGGCTCGGCGCCTTCTCCGCGGCGCTGCTGCACATCGTGGCGCATTCGCTCTACAAGGCGCACGCCTTCCTGTCGTCGGGCAGCATCATCGATCTCGCCCGCGCGTCATGGACGCCGAGCCCCGGCGGCCAGCCGCACGCGGCACGACTGATCCTGGCCTTGGTCGCGGTAATCGGCCTCGCGCTGCTCACGGGGCTCGCCTTCGGCATGACGCTCCGCAGCAACCCGGCGCAGATCGCGCTCGGCTCGGTGCTGCTGATGGGGCTGGTGCACCTGATGGCCAACGCGATCGACGAGCGGCCGAACGCCTTCGTCATCGCCCGCGCCGCGGTGACCGCAGCGGGCGTCGCGATCGTCTACTTCGCGCTGCAGGCCGGCACGGCCTGGCTGGTCGGCGGCAGCATTCCCGCATCGCGGCCGGTCGATGGTGTCGTGCCGATGCTGATCGCGGCGGCCGTGGTGGTCTCGTTCGCGGCGGTGACCGTGTTCCAGAACCAGATGATGCGCCGCGCCGACGCGCCGTTCTGGATCGCGGCCTACGTCCACCTGCGCAACGGCCTCTATCTCAACACGCTCGCCAACCGCCTCGTGCTGACGGTTTGGCCGCGAAGCGCGAGCTCGCACCTTCCGTCCAAGCCGTGAGCCGGAGATGAAGATGACCCAGGCTGCCCTTGCCATGTCCATGACCGACCCGATCGACACCACCGCCGATGCCGGGCTGATGGCCCGCATCGACAGCGCCTGCCAGCGGGTCGCGCCGTTGTGGCCGCTGAAGCACTTCGTCGCCGTCAATCCGTTCCTCGGCTTTACCTCGCAGAGCTTCGCCGCGACCGCCGCGACGTTCGAGCGCGTGGTGCGGACGCGGATGCTGATGCCGCGCGGCTACTACCGGCAGGCGCTCGACGACGGCCGGATCGACGATGAAGCGCTGGCGCAGGCGCTCGCGCTGCATCCCTCGACCGGGCTCGATGTCGACGCGCTCAAGCAGAAGGCGCGCGCCGAGGCCGGGCTGTCGTCGCCGCCCGCTGTCGTGGCGACGGTCGCCGAGGTGCTCGACCGGCTCGCCGAGGGCGATCGGTACGTCTCGCTGGTCGCCTTCATGATCGACGAGATCTCGGCGTTCTGCGCCACCTATTTCGACGAAGGCCAGGCGAGCTGGCCAAGCCCGGTGCGCAAGCTGAAGCCCTATGCCGCGTGGCGGACGATCGCGGCCTATGACCGCAATCCCGAGGTGATGGGGCTCCCCGGCTTCCGCAAGGCGATCGCGGAGCTGCCGGCCGATCCGGTGCAGGCGATCGGTCTGATCGTCGACCGGCTCGGCATCCCCGAGCGGGCAGTCGAGGACTATCTGGTGCGGGCGCTGTTCGATCTCGGCGGCTGGTCGGCCTATGCCCGCTACATCGGTTGGAACGCGCAGCTCGACGGTCGGCGCGACGAGACCCTGCTGGAGCTGCTGGCGATCCGGCTCGCCTGGGGCTACGCGCTCTATCAGGCGCGCACCGACGACGCCTTCAAGGCGGCTTGGGCGGAGGCCATGGCGGAAGCGGCGAAGCTGCCGGCCGATCAGCGGCTCGACGAGACGCCGGAGCTTGCGATCGATCTCGTCCTGCACGAGGCTTATGAGATCGCATTCCGCGGCAAGCTCGTCGCACAGCTCGCCAAGCACGGCACCCAGGCGGCGATCCCGCGGCTGCCGGCGCGGCCGCCGGTGCAGGCGGCGTTCTGCATCGACGTGCGCTCGGAGATCTTCCGTCGCGCGCTGGAGACCGCTTATCCGGAAGCCGAGACGATCGGCTTCGCCGGATTCTTCGGCTTCCCGATCGAATACGTCCCGATCGGCCATACCAGGGGCGGCGCGCAATGCCCGGTGCTGCTCAAGCCCGCCTTTATCGTTTGCGAGGCCGTCAAGCATGCCGATGACGTCGAGGCGGCCGAGGTGCTGGGTCTGCGGCTGCTGCGGCGGCGGGCGGCCAAGGCGTGGAAGTCGTTCAAGGTCTCGGCCGTCTCGTCGTTCTCCTTCGTCGAGACCGCCGGCCTCGGCTTCGCCGCCAAGATCGCAACCGACAGCGCAGGTGTCACGCGTCCCGTGCCGTCGCCGGTGATCGATGGCCTCGATCCGGAGATCGCCGCGCGCGTCCAGCCGCGGCTGACGCCGGGCGATCTCGGCGGACGGGCCACCGGCTTCACCGATTCGCAGCGCGTTGCGATGGCCGAGGCGGTGTTGAAGGCGATGTCGCTGACCGGGCCGTTCGCGCGGCTCGTGCTGCTAGCCGGTCACGGCAGCACCACCGTCAACAATCCGCACGCGTCGGGGTTGGATTGCGGCGCCTGCGGGGGCCATACCGGCGAGGCCAATGCGCGGGTCGCCGCCGCCGTTCTCAACGACTGGCGTGTGCGAGAAGGTCTGCGCGCCAAGGGCATCGACATCCCCGCCGATTGCTGGTTCATCGGGGCGCTGCACGACACCACGACCGACGCGGTGACCTTGTTCGACGAGGACGACGTTCCAGCCGCGCTCGCGCCGGATCTGTCCCGGCTGAAGGTACGGCTGGCGGACGCCGCACGGCTGGCGCGGCAGGAGCGCAGCGCGCTGCTCGGCATCAAGGACGTATCCGACATCGATGGCGCGGTGATCGCCCGGAGCCGCGACTGGTCGCAGGTGCGGCCCGAATGGGGGCTCGCCGGCAACGCCGCCTTCATCGCCGCGCCGCGCGCCTTCACCCGCGGCCTCGACCTCGGCGGCCGCGCCTTCCTGCACTCCTACGAGGCCGCCCGTGACGACGGCTATCGCACCCTCGAGCTGATCATGACGGCGCCGATGGTGGTCGCGAGCTGGATCAATCTGCAATATTACGGCTCGACCGTGAACAACGCTGCCTTCGGCAGCGGCAACAAGGTGTTGCACAACATCGTCGGCCAGCTCGGCGTGCTCGAGGGCAACGCCGGCGACTTGCGTGTCGGGCTGCCCTGGCAGTCGGTGCATGACGGCACGCGCTTCATCCACGAACCCATCAGGCTCAACGTCTTCATCGCCGCGCCGGAGAGCGCCATGGACGAGGTCCTGCAGCGTCACCAGGGCGTGCGCGATCTCGTCGTCAACGGCTGGGTGATCTTGCATTCCCTCGGAGAGCAGGGAGCGATCCGGCGTTGCGTGCCTCCGGGCGGCTGGACCGCGGCGTGAAGCCTGCGGTGCGCCCCATGATTAGCAGGCCGCACCGTCGCGTGACCTCACAGCGTCTTCAGGTACTCGATCAGGTCCCAGCGCTCGTCCTCCGAGAAGGCACCGCCGATGATGCCGTTCGGATAATCCTTGTTGGGCTTCGTCGGCCCTTCGAAGGAATGGCCGAGCGTGCTGTTGCCCTTGATCGGCTTGCCGCTGGAATCGCTGGTCACGAACAGCGTCTGTCCGACCTTGCACGTGCTCTCGCCGCCCTTCGGCACTGCGAAGCCGACCGACTTCGGGTCATAGTCGCGCGCGCCCTGGCAGAACGACGTCGGCCGCTCGGCAGCCGGCGTCAGCAGCCAGTACAGCGACGGCACCGAGCCGTTGTGCAGATAGGGTGCGGTCGCCCACACGCCGTTGAGCGGGCGGGCGCGATAGCTCTTGCCGGCCGGGTTGGGGCAGTTCCTGCGATCGCCCCACAATGCGGTCCGCTCCGCCTCGGAGATCTTGCGGTCCTCCATCCATTTGTCGCTGGCCTTCTGCACGACGGCCATCAGCGCCAGCGCATAGGGCATCTCCGTGGTCGAGCCCTGCGGCAGGTTGCAGCCCTTCAGGTCCTTGGCCGGATCGACCTCGAGGAAGCCTGCCACGTTGACCTTGCGGTTGGCGAGAATGCTCGCCTGTCCGGGGTCGGTCTGCATCGCCTCGACGGGCTTCTGCACGAGGTCGAGGATCGGGCCCTTGGCGTTCCAGCCCTTGCTCTCCCAGTCATCGGCTGGCTTGATCTTCCAGAAGCTCTTGTCCGGATAGGTCTTGTCGAACACGGTGTCGGCGACCGGGCCGAGATGGCACTCGACACAGACAGCGGCATAGAGCTTACGGCCGCGTTCGACGCGGACCGGATCGATCTTCCAGGCGTCGTCGCCGGCGAACAGCTTCTCCGGCCATTTCGGCGAGGTCAGCCCGCCGAACGCGGGCGTCGTGGTCGCGAACGGATCGGGACCGCGCAGCATGTTCTCGATGTAGAGCAGGTTATCGATCGCCATCGACGAGCGCCACAGTCTGTCGCTCGCGGTCTTCGGCGAGAAGTTGATCTGTGCGGAGACGCCGAGCGCCTCGCCGGCATTGCGGATCAGGGGCTGCGCGATCGATCCGTCATATTGCGCCCAGGAGAACCACGGAACGGTCCAGATCGGCGGATAGGACACCGGCGCGTCGATGGCCTCCTGGTTGTCGAGCATGTTGGGCAGACCGCTCGAGGCCATGTCGAGGTAGAATACCTGGTTGCCGATGCGGTTCAGCGCGTCGAGCCGGCCGAAGCCTTCCTCCGTCTCGGTCTGGCCCTTGGCTTCGATCGTGGTCTTGTAGTTGTTGGCCTGCATGTTGAGCGCGAAATCGATCGCGGCCTTCAGGCCCTTCTTCAGGCTCGCGCGATCGGCGTCGGACGCATTCGGCCCGAGCACGCGATCGGCAAAGCGCGTGAAGCGGCCGGGCACGTATTGCGTGAAGATCATCGCAAAGCCCATGGCCTCTTCAAGCTTGCGCAGGTCGACCATGCCGGGGCCGCCGTCGAAGCGTACGCTCACACCCTTGTAGTGGATGCTGCCGGAGTGACAGGCCGCGCAGGTCAGGCCGATCTTGTCGGACTGCGCGGCGCCGGTGGCGGGATCGGTCGCGCCGGTGAGCCGGGCAAAGCCGACCGGCAGGCCGCCTTCGTTGCCGGCCGGGGTCGGCTTGAGGCCGGCGGGCAGCGGCGCTGCGACCTCCGTCTTGGCAGCCGTCGCGGCGTAGCCGAACGGCCGAAGGACGCTTGGGTCGCCGTCGACGCTCTTCGGGCTCGGGATGAAGCCGAAACGTTCGAGATAGGCGCTGTCGGAGATCAGGCCGGGCGTGCCGAACGGCGTCAGATAAGGCTGCTCCATCGCCATGAACCAGGCGTAGGGAATCGGAAAGGTCGCGGTGCCCTGCGTCACGTGGTGAAACCAGTGCCGGTCCTGCGTGGTCCAGCCCTGATCGAGCCAATAGGCCGCCCTGGTCGGCTCGGTCTCGGGCAAAGCGGGCGGAATCAACGCCGCGACTTTCTTCGGCAGAACCTTGCCGAGCTTGTCGCTGACGGCGTCGGGCGCGGCCACCCAGGCGAGCAACACGGCGGCGCCGGCCAGCACTGCCGTGCCGACGAGCGCCTTGCCGATGTGCCAGACGATGTTCGCGGGCTTGGGCTTGGCCATCAGCCGCGCGGCGATACGCTGCGGCAGGCGGCGGTCGACGAACAGCGTGCGGACCTCGGCAACGGAGAGATAGCGGCCGTCGCCCTCGCCCTTGCCGAGGATGTTGAGCAGCACCGGCCATTCGCCCTGCATCAGAATGGGGAAGTACCAGCGCGCTCGGTCGCCGTCGCGCGTCAGATTGGCCTTCATGAAAGTCTGGATCTGCGCCGCGTTGAGGCCGCGCTCGGTGCCCCCGTTGGGATCGGGATAGTCGCTGCCGAAGCTCGCGAACCGGTCGATCTCCTCGGGATGAACCTTGGCCTCGGCGTCGAGAATGCGCGATCCGCCGCCATGTTTGTCGAGCGGGCCGTTGCGCAACTGGTCGAGATCGGCGCCGGACCACAGGCTCTTCAGCAGCCGCAGCGGCGACAGGCCGTTGGCGATCAGCGCAACGCCAAAGGTCTCGATGCCGACGAGCCGCTTCTTGAAGCCGGTCTCGCCGCTCGCCGCCTCGACCCGGTCGCCGATGGTCTTCAAGGGGACGCTGTGGCCGTCGACGAAGCCGTCGGCGACGAGCGCGCGCAGGAAGGGACACGGGTTGTCGGACGAGACCGGAAGCTGTCCGGGCAGGGCGTCACGGGCGCGGGCGCTGTCTTCTTGCATCGAAGAACATCCTTGGAAAGCACCTGAGTGATGAAAACGAAATCACGCAAACAAACGAGGACGACGCCGAATTGCGCCGAGGAACGGGCGGATCGGCCGCCGTCTGAACGCTACAATGCAATCGTGAATGATTGGCGCAACCCGCCCAAGTGTCAACCTCAAGTCGCGATCGCGCTATTCGCCCGCGAACTTGGCCTTGGTGTCCACCAGGGTGAGCTTGGTCAACGGGATGCCGGCCTTGGTGAGGCCGTCGCGATAATGCGCGATGTCGGCGGGATTGCGCCAGCGGATGTTGCTCAGGAGGCGCTCGATCGTCATCCACGGATGTTGGCTCAGCAGCGCCGCCACGGCCTCGCCGGCTTCGACCGAGCGTCCGAGCTGCGCCAGCGCGGCAGCGCGGATGGCGAGGCACTGCAGATGGTTCGGGTTCTGATAGTGCGACTCTCGCGCCCAGGACAGCGAGGCGTCGTACTGGCCGAGCATGTAATGGCTGAACGCGCTCAGCACCGACCATTGATAGCGCGGATCGCTGTTGCCGCGCTGGGCCGCCACCGAGAACAGCTCGATCGCCTGGCGGTGCTCGCCGGCGACGAGATGGCAGACGCCGAGCACGCCGCGCGCGCCCATGTCATAGGGATTGAGCTGCAGCGACTTGCGCGCCGCCTCCATCCCGGCCTCGACCCGGCCCTGCATGGCATGGACATAGGCCAGCAGCGAATAGGAGAAGGACGAGCGAGAATCGAGCCGGACGCCGGCCTCGGCCAGCGCCATTGCCTCGTCCCACAGCTCCCGTGAGTTCCTGATCCAGCCGAAATGGATGCCCTGCAGCAGGATGGTGCCGAGATAGGTGTGGGCGATCGCAAGACCTGGGTCGATCCTGATCGCCTCGCGGAACAGCGCGATCGAGCTCTCGTAGTCGGCCTTGGTCGGCTGGTAGTAGTGCGACAGCCCGCGCAGGAAGCGATCCCACGCCGTGAGGTCCGTGGTCTTGGACCGCACCGGCACCGCCGCCTCGGCGCGATAGATCTCGGGGATCAGCGCGGTGCAGAGGTTGGCGGTGATGTCATCCTGCACTGCAAACAGGTCGCCGATGTCGCGGTCGTAGCGGCCGGCCCAGAGCTGCTCGCCGTTCTCCGGCGCGACCAGCTCGGCGGTGACTCTGATCTTGTCGCCGGAGCGCCGCACCGAGCCCTGGATGAGATAGGTCGCATCGATCTCGCGCGCGATCAGGCGGGCACTCATGCCGGCATGCTTGAAGGCGAAGGTGGAGTTGCGGCTGAGCACCCGGAAGAACGACTGCAGCGACAGCGCATGGATGAGGTCTTCGGCCAGGCCGTCCGAGAAGTATTCGTCGGTCTCGCCGCTGAGATTGGCGAATGGCAGCACGCCGACGATGGCGGTGCGGTATTGCGCCGGCAGGGTCGTGGCGGACCGCTGCTCGCGGCTCTTCTCCGGCGAGGACGGATCCCAGGTCCAGACGTTGATGGTGTCTTCGATGTTCTTGAAGCGGAACGGCCCGCGGTCGACGAAGGTGACCGTGAGGTGCTTGCTGGCTTCCTGGTAGGCCTTGTGGGAGACGGCAATTCCGCCGGGCGGTGCTGCGGCTTCAAGCCGCACCGCGGTGTTGACGCCGTCGCCGAACACCTCGTCCTCATCGAAGATGACGTCGCCCATGTTGAGGCCGAGGCGAAACTGCATCACCCGGTCGGCCGGCAAATGAGCATTGCGCTCGGCCATCAGCTTCTGCACCTCGACCGAGGCCGCGATGGCGCCGACGACGCTCGGAAATTCCAGGAGAAACCCGTCCCCTGTGTATTTCACGATGCGGCCGCCGTGATTGAGGATGATCGGGTGGATGGCGCCGCGATGGGCCTTGAACGCGGCATGGGTTCCCGCCTCGTCGGCGCCCATCATCCGCGAGTAACCGACCACATCGGCACAGACAATCGCGGCCAGCCGTCTCTCCATTCCGTCTTTGCTCCTACTCAGGGCGATACCACGGCAACAGCGGTCGAATCCAATCAATTTGCGGAAGCAATGTGTAGGCCATGTGGCGGGCCGGCGACATTGGACCCGATTGGCTCAGGTCAGCCCGGCCTTGATCAGTCCGTCGCGGTAGTGGTCGATGTCGTCCCGGCGTTTCCATCGGATGTTCTTGATGTGGCGGTCGAGCGTGAGCCAGGGGTATTGCGCGTGCAGCACGTCGACGGCGTCGCCCGCCTGGTCGGTCGCACCAAGCTGCGCCAGGGTCGCCGCGCGGATCGTCAGCGCCTGCAGATGGTTCGGGTAGAGAAACAGCTCCTCGCGGGCCCAGGACAACGCCGCCTCATAGCGGCCGAGCAGGTAGTGGCTGTAGGCATTCAGCGCCGGCCATTGGTAGCGCGGATCGCTGTTGCCGCGCTGGGCCGCGATCGAGAACAGATCGATCGCCTGCTGGTGCTCGCCGTTGACCATATGGCAGAGCCCGAGCACGCCGCGTGCGCCCATGTCGTAGGCATTGAGCTCGGTCGCCTTGCGCGCCGCCTTCATGCCGTCGTCATGGTCGCCCTGCATGGCCTGCACGAAGGCCAGGATCGCATAGGCGAACGAGGAGCGCGCGTCGAGCCGCACGCTGTCCAAGGCCAGATTCTTCGCCTCCTGCCAGAGCTCGCGCGAGCCCTTGATCCAGCCGAAATTGATGCCCTGCATCAGAATGGTCGCGAGATAAGCGTGCGCGAGGCCGAGCGTGGGATCGAGCGCAATGGCTTGCCGAAACAGCGAGATGGAGATCTCGTAGTCGGCCTTGGTCGGTCGGTAGTAGTGCGACAGACCGCGCAGGAAGCGGTCCCATCCGGTCGGGTCGGTCGCCGGCGCGCGGACTGGAATCGAGGCTTCGACACGATAGATCTCCGGCATCAGCGCCGCGCATAGGCTGGTGGTGATCTCGTCCTGCATCGCGAAGAGATCACCGACATCGCCGTCATAGCGACCGGTCCACAATTGAGCGCCGGTCTCGGGCGCGATCAGCTCCGCCGTCACGCGGAGCTTGTGACGAGAGCGCCGCACCGTTCCCTGAATCAGGTAGGTCGCATCGATCTCGCGTGCGACCAGGCGGGGATTGAGGCCGCGGTCCCTGAAGCGAAACGTCGAGGTGCGGCTCAGGACACGAAAGAACGATTGCAGCGACAGCGCATGGATCAGGTCGTCCGCGAGCCCGTCGGCGAGATAGGCGTCGGCGTCGTCGGAGAGGTTGACGAATGGCAGCACGCCGACGATCGCGGTGCGATATTGCGGCGGCAGGCCGGTGACGCTCGTCCCGGCCCGGATCGCCGCCTCGCTACCCGGCTCCCATGTCCACGCCTGCACCGGCTCCCGCAGGTTCTTGAACTGAAAGCTTCCGGCGCTGGTCAGCTTGACGGGGAGTTGCAGGCCGGCCTCCTCATAAGCCTTGGCCGAGACGGCAACACCGCCCGGGACGGCGATCGATTCCAGATTGACGGCGACATTGATGCCGTCGCCGAAGGCCTCGCCGTCATCGACCGTAAACTCACCCTGATGGATTCCCAGCCGGAAGCGCATGTTGCGGTCGGACGGCAGATCGGCGTTGCGCTCCGCCATCAGGGACTGCATCTCGATCCCGAACTGGATGGCGCTGGCGGCGTTGGCGAATTCCAGCAGAAAGCCGTCGCCGGTGTGTTTGACGATGCGGCCGGCGTGGTTGAGGATGATCGGATGGATGGCGCCGCGATGAGCCTTGAAGGCGGCGTGCGTGCCGTCCTCGTCAATCCCCATCATGCGTGAATAGCCGGCGACGTCGGCGCAAAGGATGGCAGCGAGGCGTCTTTCCATCACATCGTGCTCCCGCCTCGCGCATACCACGGCCGAGGCGGCCAAATCCAACGCTTTTCCAGAACCCATCGCGGCACCTCGCCATGCGGCCCCGCGCCGGCCTCTGCGGCGCGAGACGGCAATGCCGAGGCCAGGTATGGTTAGACCGTTATTGTTAGGAAATGTTCAATCATGCTCGGCATTCACGATCTGCCTTTGTTTCTCGTCTCCGGGCTGCTGCTCAACATCACGCCGGGTCCCGACACCGCCTACATCGTTGGCCGCAGCGCGCAGATGGGCTGGCGCGGCGGGGCCGCTGCCGCCTTCGGCATCAGCACGGGCTGCCTGGTTCACGTGTTCGGAAGTGCGATCGGGCTGTCGGCGCTGCTCACGGCCTCCGCGACGGCCTTCGCGACGGTGAAATGGGCCGGTGCGGCCTATCTGGTCTATCTCGGCATCACGCAGCTTCTGGCGCGGCGGCCGGACGCCGCCAGGGCCAGTGATGCGACGTCGATGCCGGTGGTGACGCTGCGCCAAGCGTTCTGGCAGGGCGCGCTCACCAACATCCTCAATCCGAAGGTCGCGATGTTCTTCCTCGCCTTCCTGCCGCAATTCGTCGCAGCCGAGGCGCCGCACAAGGCGATCGCCTTCCTGCTGCTCGGCACGATCTTCATCGTCAACAGCACGATCTGGTGTCTCGGCGTCGCCGTCGTCGCGGCCCGTGCAGCGCGCCGCGTGCGCGACTCGTCCGCCGCGCTGCTCTGGCTCAACCGCACGATCGGCGGGCTGCTGATCTATCTCGGCGTCCGGATCGCGATGCTCGAGGCGCGCTGACTTACCGGAGCAGCTCGATGACTGCCGTGCCGGCGAGATACAGGCCGAGCAGGATCATGGCGATCAGGAACACACGGCGGAACGCCTCGGCCGGCAGTCGGGATCGCGCCGCTTGGCCCGCGAACATGCCGACAAAGGCGCAGGCCATCGCGACCGCGCCGGGCAGGGCGGTGGCCGTGCTGAGCAGGCCGGAGCTCGTCAAGTTGAAGGCCAGCGTGACCGTGGCGACCGTGAAGAACACGCCGAGGGCCTGGACCAGCTCGTCCTTCTCGAGCCCGATCGCCTGCATGTACGGTACCGAGGGCACGACCTGCACGCCGGTGGCGGCCGAGATCAGCCCGGTGACGAGGCCGACGATGCCGCCGACCCATTTCTCGTGCGGGGGCGCGACCTTGAAGGCGAGCTTGGTGAGACCGAGCAGGGCATAGAGCATCAGCAAGACGCCGAGCGCGACGTTGCCCCAGCGGGTCGAGGCATGGCTGAGCGCGCCGGCGTTGAGGCAGATGCCGATCGCGGTCCCCAGCATCAGCGGCCACAGGCGCCTGGCGATATCACGCAGATAGGGGCCGGCGAAGGTCTGCCAGATGTTGGTGATCACGGCCGGTACGATGACGATGGCGAGCGCCCGGCCCGGCGGCATGGCGACCGCGAGCAGTCCGACCGAGATGGTCGGCAGGCCGAGGCCGAGCGCGCCCTTGACGAAGCCGGCCAAAGTGAGCGCGAAGGCGATGAAGATGAGGATGGGGTCGATCATGGTCGGCACATTGACCAGACTGCGCCGACGACACAATGTGGAGGTTACGGAGCAAGCCTTCGTCCAAGGCTGAGGCAGGATGACCATGCGTTTCGATCTGGTCGATCTCAGGCTGTTCATTGCCGTGGCCGAGGCCCGCAGCATCACCGGCGGCGCCGACCGGGCGCATCTGGCGCTGGCCTCGGCGAGCGCGCGGATCAAGGGTCTGGAGGACGCGTTTGGCGTCGAGCTGTTCAAGCGCGGCCGGCGCGGCGTGGAGCTGACCGCGGCGGGCGAGAGCCTGCTCGATCACGCCCGCATCATCATGGCCAATGCCGAGGCCATGCAGGGCGAGCTCTCGGGCTTCGCATCCGGCCGTCGCGCCAACGTGCAGCTGCTCGCCAACACGGTCGGCCTCGCCGAGCATCTGCCGAAGGCGCTGGCGGCCTTCCTGCGCGAGCATCCCGACATCAACGTCGATGTCGAGGAGCGCGAGAGCACCGAGATCGCCGAGGCGATCGTGTCCGGCAGAGCGGATCTCGGCTTTGCGGCGGAGCACGCGCTGCCCGAGACGATCGAGCGCTTCGCCTTCGGCGAGGACCGGCTGATCCTGGTGGCCGGACGGCGCAGCCCGCTCGCAGCGCGCCGACAGATCGACTTCAGCGAGACCGCGGGGGAGGATTTCATCGGCCTCACGCAGGGGACGGCGCTCAACGTCCATATCGGCCGGCACGCCGCGCGGCTCGGGATCCGCCAGCACGTACGGGCCAGGCTGCGCGATTTCGACGCGATCTGCCAGATGGTGGCGGCCGGGATCGGCATTGCCGTCGTGCCGGAAGCGGCGGCGCGACGTTGCGCGCGGTCGATGCCGATCAGCCTCGTCGCGCTGCGCGACGCCTGGGCCGATCGGCGGCTCGTGATCTGCGCCCGCAGCTTCAAGGCGCTGCCGCGTCCGGCGAAACTGCTCGTCGAGCATTTGCGCCGGGCCGCCGCGTGAGGCGCCCGACGACCGGCCGGATGTCTCCGTTCCGCGCGAGAGGCGGGGAGCCAGGCCGGTGGAGGCGGGCTCAGCCCGCAGCCAGCCGCTTCAGCGCCGCTTCGTGGACGCGCTTGTCGCCGGCGGCGACGATCCGGCCGCCGTTCTGCGCCGGGCCGCCTTCCCAGTCGGTGACGATGCCACCGGCGCCGTTGATGATCGGGATCAGGGCGGCGATGTCATAGGGCTTGAGCTCGGTCTCGATGACGAGATCGAGATGGCCGGCGGCCAGCATGCAATAGGAGTAGCAGTCACCGCCATAGCGCGACAGCCGCGTCTCGGCCTCGACCCGGCCAAAGGTGGCGCGATCGGCCTCGTTCATCAGCAGCGGGCTCGTCGTATAGCACACCGCATCCCCGAGACGCTCGCAGCGCCGGACCGAGAGCCGGCGCTCGCCGCCGCCGTTCTTGTAATTGGCGGAGCCGTTGTCGCCGGCGAAGCGCTCGCCAATGAAGGGCTGGTGCATCATGCCGAACACCGGCGTGCCCTTGTGCAGCAACGCGATCAGCGTGCCCCAGGTCGGGAAACCGGCAATGAAGGATTTGGTGCCGTCGATCGGATCGAGCACCCAGACGTAGTCGGCGTCCTCGCGCTCATTGCCGAACTCCTCGCCGACGATGCCGTGCTGAGGAAAGTTCGCCTTGATCAGGCGGCGCATCACGGCCTCGGCGGCCCGGTCGGCCTCGGTCACCGGATCGAAATCGTGCCGGCTGCTCTTGTTGTCGACCAGCAGCGAGGTCCGGAAGAACGGCAGGATGGTTTCGCCCGACGCGGTCGCCAGACGACCGATGAAGGCGGAGAAATCAATGACCGTCACAACGCGTCCTTGGGTGAGGGAATCGGGTGGCAATAAGCCGGTTATGCCTAGCTCAAAGCGGTCGGGGGCGCATCCGGATATGGAACACCAGCGTGGCATCATGGATACCGTTTGGTGTCCGGCCGCGCTGGCCGGGCGCGGTTGAGCCGTCGTGGGCCCCTGATGTGAAACTGAAAGCGAAACCGGCGTCCCTCTCCGATCGTTTGGAATCTCCAATCAAGCCATTGACTTCTATGATGAAAAGAAGAGCTGTTTCGCGCTGAACGCAACCCGGCCTATGTTTTTTTGCATGGAGAAAGGCGGAAAAACTCTTGCGCTTTGTGCAGCGCGATTGCATATTGTTGCGGTGCGGTAGCGCTTCGCGTTATCGCTGCCCTCCTTGGGCGTTTCCTCCCTAGACTTGGGCCGCTTGTCATTCAAGCGGCCCTTTTTTTTGCGCCGACGCCACCGGCCGAAATCGCTCGGACCGAACGCGCAGTCCTCTATTCCGCCGCCGCCTGGAACGGCCCGAGGTCGCCGAGCGGCACCGTCGCCAGCACCTCGGCGAGCACGGCGAGATCGGAGGCGACCTGGGCGAAGCGCGGTCCGCGCTCCCTGCGGCGCTCGTCCATGTAGATCGCGCGGTTGAGCTCGATCTGGATCGCATGCAAGCCCGTGGCCGGATTGCCGTAATGCTCGGTGATGAAGCCGCCGGCATAGGGCTTGTTGCGGCCGACCGAATAGCCGAGCCGGCCGAGCACGTCCTCGACCAGGTCCGGCAGCAGCGACGCGCAGCTCGTGCCGTAGCGGTCGCCGATCACCATGTCGGGCCGGCGCGGCTCGTCGCGCGAGACGCCGACCGACGGCATCGAATGACAGTCGACCAGCACCACGGTGCCGAACTGCTGGTGCACGCGGTTGATCAGCCGGCGCAGCGCGCGGTGATACGGCTTGTACAGCGTCTCGATCCGGTGCAGCGCCTCGTCGACGCTCAGCCGGTCGCGATAGATCTCCTGGCCGTCGCCGACCACGCGCGGGATCGTGCCGAGGCCGCCGGCCACCCGCATCGAGCGGGTGTTGGCAAAGCTCGGCAGCCGCCCGGTGAACATCCGCGGATCGAGCTCATAGGGCTCGCGATTGACGTCGACATAGCAGCGCGGGAAATGCACGCGAACGACCGGAAAGCCGCGCGACAGGAGATCGGCGATCAATTCGTCCATGAACGAATCTTCGGAGCGCCGCAGCGCCGGCAGATCGATTCGCGACGCCCTCAGGAAATCGTCGGGGTAGGCCGATCCGGAGTGAGGGGAATTGAAGATGATGGGCGCGCGCCATTCGGTCGGCTCCATGATCTCGAACGGCGGCAATTCGCCATCAAAGTCCGTCATCTCTGGGCGCCGTCCCCTTGGTCACGTGCGTCGATGTCACGTCCGTTGATGCGCCGGTATCCTCCGGCCGAGTCGTTCTGGACAACGCAGGCACTGCTCTTGCCAACGCGCATCTTCGATAATCCGAGCCGGTCTGCCAAGCGAAAAGCAATGAAAAAGTTCATCTCGCGTTTGGAACAACTCTGAGCTGGCGTGCTGCTTCGGTCGAAGACCGCACCTTCAGCCCTCAAAATGCCTTGCCGATGTCGGATCAAAAGGCGCAATCTTTCACCCGAAATTTACCGCCCGTCAGGCTTAGTGGCGGCAACGCTCCGCCTCTCACCCGGACCAGACAACCCCTCGCCATGCACAAAATCCTGCTCGCCGAAGACGACAACGACATGCGCCGCTTCCTGGTCAAGGCATTGGAAAATGCCGGGTTCCAGGTCTCGCCCCACGACAACGGCATGTCGGCTTACCAGCGGCTGCGCGAGGAGCCGTTCGAGATGCTCTTGACCGACATCGTGATGCCGGAGATGGACGGCATCGAGCTGGCGCGCCGCGCCTCCGAGCTCGACCCGGACATCAAGATCATGTTCATCACCGGCTTCGCCGCGGTCGCCTTGAACTCCGATTCGGAGGCGCCTAAGAACGCCAAGGTGCTGTCCAAGCCGGTGCACCTGCGCGAACTCGTCAGCGAGGTCAACAAGATGCTGGCGGCCTGAGCCGCCAGGGACAGACCTCCGGAACTGGCGGATTATTCCCAATTTCGGCATTTTGCGTCCTTGCCTGCCTGCGTGGGAGCCGATATAGGGACGCCCACCCGAACGGATATTGGATTAGGGCACGTAGCTCAGCGGGAGAGCACTACCTTGACATGGTAGGGGTCACAGGTTCGATCCCTGTCGTGCCCACCACCCCTCCGGACGTCGGCTGAATTCATTGAGCTTTTTGTTCGATTTCCCGCACCTAGCTTGTCGGTGAGGGAATAGACGTTCGCTCTATGATCCACGGAGCCGATCATTCGCTCGAGCTTGGCGACGCCGCCATACGCCAATTTCTTGCGATTGGCGTTCCGCGTGTAATGGCTTGCCATCCGACGATCGGTCCAACCGAAGATCGCATCCAGCTCGGCTTCCGTTGCTCCGTTTTCGGCGGCGACGGTTGCAGCCGCCTTGCGAAGGCCGTGCGCTGATCGGTTCGCCAACCCAGCTGCGACGCACTTCTCCTTGAACACGTTGCCTAAGCTCTCCTTGGTCATCGGCTTGCCCTGCCGGGTCGCGATGTAGGTCTCGGTTCCGATCGGACCTGCCTCCAACGTCCGGCGCAGGACATCGAGCATCGGGAAGGTGACCTCAATGGTCTCGCTCCCCTTTTCCAGGCGCTTCGTGATGATCGGCACGAAGATCTGCTCGATTTTTCCGTCAGGCCCAATCCGCTCTTGCACCTGTTCGGTCACATCGGCAGGGCCGAACGATGCTGCGTCACCCCGCCGAAAGCCGGTGAAGAGGTAGACGTCGATCATGACGCGCTCTCGCGTGCCGAGCGGCCAGCGCTTGTAGTAACGCCGAACGTCGGCATCAGACCAGGTGACAAAGCCTTCGGTTTTCGCTGGCTTGGGTGTCTTGATCCCTTCGGTTGGATCTGCCGCAAGGATCTTTTGCGCGACCGCCCAGGTGAACATCCGCCTCATGGTGGTGAGAAAGTGCCGGGCCGCGGAGGGGTTCTGAGCGCGACGTCCAAGCCCGTCCAGGATGTGCTGCTTCTGGATGGCGGCGGCTCGTTTGTTGCCGTTGGCCTCCAGAACATGAATCATGAGGCTGTTGCGCTGCTTGTGAGTGCTCGCCTTCATCTCGCGCCAATCAGGCGCTTTTGCCTTGTATTCTTCCCATAGCCATTTGAGGCTACCATCAAAGACCTTCGCCCTGGCTTCGCTTGGATCGATTGCGAGGCGTGGCCGATTGAACATGTCGGCTACAGCGATGTCGTAGTTGCGGTTGAATTCTATGGACCCGTACTCGCCGCGAATGCGAGTGCGTTTGCCGCCTACGTCCTTGTTGCGAACGTACCAGACCGTCCTGCCATGACGGTTGATTTCCTTGTGAAGGTAGGGCTTGCGAGGACGGGGCATGAAGCGAATCAAAGCACGAAATGCTCTTCGGGCTCAACCGTCTCATCGATGCCCCGCTCTTCCTTGTATTTGACCAGGTCGACGATGATCGTGCCGTCCGGCTTAATTCGTATGGATGAAGCACCGGCCGCTTTTGCAGCGCGGATCGCTCGTTCCACTTCGCCTTGGGTAAATCGAGCGGGGCGCCGGCTCATGGAACGCCTTCGGTTGACATCGCGCTCTGCCGTAAGCGCATTTCCAATGTAGCTTGGTCCGAACTCGTCGTCTGCATCTCGCGGGACCGTCCCTGAAGCGGGATGCCGTGGCGTAGAAAAGGATGGGGTCGGATAGTTCAGGAGAGCGCCTCCAGAAACGTCGTCCCTGATCGTTGTGCCATAGAGCTTACAAGATTTCATCGAGGTCGCGCCGCGGACGCCATCTTACGGGATCTGCGATCCACCGGTTGATGTCGGATTCATGCCAACCAGTTCCGTTGCTGCTGATCTTGAGTGGGGTAGGGAACGTACCTTCGGCGATCTTGCGGTAGATGGTGGATCGGGACAGCCCGGTCCTGGCAAGGACGGTTTTCAACCTGATGATACGGTCTGGCTCGCGCATGGCCGTGATGCCCCTCGCTGGTTGCTTCTGACGTCCGGCGAGACCAGAGGCCAAACAGGTGCAGGCGGACAATAGGAGTTCGCGCGTTGCCAGCTGTGGCGTAGAGCCGGCGGCAAACGGGATGGGTCAAATTCCAAGGCCTCGGCCTCTGCCGAGATCGATGCCATGGACGAAAGCCAGATCCTGGCCGAGTCGGCGGCCCGATTCGAATGCAATGCCGAGATCGTTCTTGCGGCCGGCAAGGATGGATTCCAGTTGCGGGTCGCGCTGGAGGCTCTTCGCCATGTCGCCCATCGCCGAGCGCGTGGCCTTGTAGCCGGACAAGTCGCCCGCCTGATATAGGCGCCTGCTGGTCTGGTCGAGCTCCCGCCATCGCTCAACGAAGTGATCGGCGCGACGGCCCGGATCGCTGCGGAGTTCGGTTTCGAGCTGGAGCGCGCGGATGGCGCGATTGACCCGGCCGTCCGCCGCTTCGCGGGCGAGCTCCGGGTTCTTCTTGTAGGCGGCCTCGGCATCGTGCGAGCCAAACGGGCGCACCGCATTGAAGGCTTGGCGGGCCTTCTGCAGCTCTTTCACCTGCTCGGGACTGGTCCTGTCGTCCGTCTTCTGCGCCTCGAAGATCGCGTCCACCGCGCGGGCGTGGCGCACGAGAGCACGGGTCCGGACGCGACGCGCTTCCACTTCGGGATCTTGCGTCACGTTCCTGGCCGGCACTTCGGCTCCACGCCGGTCGGCTGCGGGATCGTTGCTTTCCCGTTCCGGCGTTGCCCCTTCGGGCCTCCGTTCGCCGTCCAGTCCGTGCACATCGGCCGGAGAGCGCAGGCCGTCGAACATGTCGCGGAGCTTCTCGGGCACAATCTTGCGCACGATCTCGGCCACGCGCTCGCTGAAGGTGATCCCGCGCCGCTCAGCGTAGTTCCGGACCGGATCGGCAATCTCGTAATCGGAGGCCATGTCCTTGGCGCGATCGCGCGAGAGAGTGCGGGCGAACCGGTCCTGACTGGCAAAATCGTCACGGCCATAATGCAGCTCCACGCTGTCGCGGTGCCGAGACAGCGCGACATAGCTGCTGTGGGCGTCCATGCCCGGCGTCGCCAGCACATGGACGCGGTCAATCGTCATGCCCTGTGCCTTGTGGATCGTCGCGGCATAGCCATGGTCGATTCGGTCGTAATCCTTGAGGTCGAAGCGCACAGACCGACCATCGTCGACCTGTACGGTCATGGATTGCGCGCTGACCTGTTCGACCGTCCCGAGCGTGCCGTTCTTCACGCCAAGGCCGCGCTCGTTCTGCAGGAACATGACGTGGTCCCCGCTGGCAAAGCGTCTCGCGCCGCGCTCGACCGCCACACTCACATCATCGCCCAGATCGCCGGCGGCCCGCATCCGCCCGCGCGCGGCCTCGTTCAGCGCCCGAACTTCGTCATTGGTGTGGGTGAGGATGATCCGGCTCCGATCCGGCGACGCCTGCCGGTCGCGGTCCCAGCGCTCGATCAAATCGCTGCGCGCCTGCTCGCGGGTCTGGGCCTCGTGCACCATGCCGTGAGCGCGGTAGGCTCCGAGCGCATGGCCCACTTTGCCGGCTGCCAGATCGCGCGTGGCCTTGCGCTGCCAGTGCTCCCGCTGACGGCGCACTTCGCCGATCTCGGCGCCACCGTGACGTTCATGGATGGAGCGGAACGCCGCGCCCGCCTCGATGGCCTGCAATTGTTGCGGATCGCCGACCAGCACCACCTTTGCGCCAGCATCGGCAGCATGCGACAGCACGCGCTCGAGCTGGCGTGTGCCAACCATCCCCGCCTCGTCGATCACCAGCACATCACTGGATCTGAGCAGATCTCGGCCCTGTTCCCAGCCATGCTCCAGGCTGGCGATCGTGCGCGACACAATGCCCGCTCCGCCTTCGAGGTTTTCTGCGGCAATGCCGGATAGGGCCACGCCCCGGACCTCGAAGCCGGCCGCTTCCCACGCCTCTCGCGCCACGCCCAGCATCGCGCTCTTGCCCGTCCCGGCATGGCCGACCACGACGCGGAGATCGCGTCCCTTTGTGACATGCGCCAGCGCGTCGACCTGCTCGGACGAAAGCACCAGGCCGCGCGCTTCCGCTCGCGCCAAAGCGGTTCGGCGGTTCACGTCGCGAACCTGATGGCGCTCCCGTTCCGCCATCCGTTCAGCAGCCCGGTGCATCCGCTGTTCGGCTTCGATCATTCCGCGAGTGGTGAACCGATGCTCGCCGCGGCCGTCCCTGCCGAGTTCGACCAGATCCGGCGCTCTCTGCATTGCGCCCATGACCTGGTTGAACTGGTCGAGTCCGTCACTGTGCCGGTGCGCAAACCTTGCTAGGTCGCGGCGTGTGAAGGTCGATTGCTGCTGGGTGATGGCGTCCAGTCCAAGCGAGGGATCGGCGATAATTCGCGCGCCATTGTTCCGTGCGATCTCGCGGTGCATCTCGGCGCGGTCGGCTTCCATCCGTTCGCCATCAATCCCCCCAACCTCGATGCGTTTGGCGGGCGCGCCGATCTGGCTTTGCGGCTCCAGTGCTATGCCCTGGGCCTCCAGACTCCGATGGTCGATCCGCGCATCGATGTCGAGCTCGGCTAGCCGCTCATTGGCGAGCTCGGCCCAGCGTTCGCGCCAGCGCTCGACCATCTCGGTGCGGTTCCAGTCCCGCACCTTCCGGCCAAAGCCATTCTCGTCGACCGAGCGCATGGTCAGCATGACATGGGCATGAGGTTTGGGCAGTCCGTCCTCGGCCATGTCCCAATGCACATTCAGATCGGCGATCATGCCGAGACCGACGAACTCGCCGCGAACGAAGTCCCGGGCGAGCTCAATGCCCTGCGCCTCGTTCAGCTCGCGCGGAATCGCAAACTCCACCTCGCGGGCCAGCTGCGCGTCCTTGCGGACCTCGTGTGCTTCGACATTATTCCAAAGCCGTTCGCGGTCTCCCCACGCCTCCGGCGCATTCTCCGGCAGTATCACCTCGGAATGGACAACGCCGCGCTTGGCAGAAAAATCCTGCTCACGGCCCACCCGCTCGTCACGCAGCCGCGACGCTGAGCGGTAGGCCGCCGATGCCACCGCACTGCTTCCGGCCTTCCGGCCGATGACCTTGACGTGAAGATGATAGATCGCCATCGCGACCAGAGCATCTACACAGCGAAGCGTACGTCGGCACGACGTATAAGCGCGCCCTCCCTCGAAAAATTCTCGGGAGGGACCGCACCGTCTCAGGCCGTCCTGATGACCTTACAGCATTCTTCCGTGTGCTCGCCTATCATTTCTCTATCGACACTCATGGAGACTACGATGCGCAAACCAAGAGACTTCGATGCGGACCTGAAGGCGCTCGACGACAAGGCACGCGAGCTGAAAACCGGGAAGGTGCGACAGCTCGGCAAATTGGTCATCGCCACCGGAGCTGACACGCTCACCGCGGAAGAACTGGCCGGTGCGCTGATCGTGCTGGCCGAGACGAAAGAGGCCGGAAAGATGGAGGCATGGGCGAAGCGCGGGGCCGCGTTCTTTCAAAGCCGGTCGCGGCGAAATGCACCAGCAGCTGACCGCAACACGGACGGCGCTCCTGCGCAATCGGGCGGCGCGCACCCGGCATCAAGCCGCAAAAGCGCGACATGACATGTGCGCGTGGCAGGTCGAACGCCGCAAGCGCACCCGGCACCTCATCGAACTCGGCGGCCTCGTGATCAAAGCCGGTATCGTGGACCTGACCGGTGACGACCATTCCACGATCTTCGGCGCGCTACTTTGGATGGCTGACAAGCTTAAAAGCGGTGAGGGCGAACGGGCACGTAAGCTTTGGGCCGCGAAGGGAAAACAAGCGTTCGAGATGGAGCCTAGGATGCCAACACGCACAATCGTTCATGTCCGACAATCGCACGTTGGCCAATAGCTGCCGCTTCGACAGCAGCCCTATTGATCAATCGGCATACAAATTGCGATTTGGTTGCCGCCTTACTCCAGCTCCGAGCCGTTCGCTCTTGATAAAGCGGTCACTGTGACTTTCCAAATTGGCCACTGGCGTTGGGTAAGGCACACTAGATCGAGATCTCCGCCTTCATGATGATTGCCTTCATTGAAGCAGGACCGGACTCGCCTGCCGAGTCTCTTGCCTTCGCAGCAGAAGGGTCCGGACTAGCCGCTGAGCAGGCGCTTCAAACCAGCAATAGGTGAGGCGCGCGGTGACGAGCGTGGACAGCACGAAAGCCGCCGAGAACAGAGGATCGAGGTAGGGGATGGGCCGCTGCATCGACGAAAAAGCAAGCGCGATCGCAAGTTGAATTGGAAAGTGCAGCAGATAGCAGGAATAGGTTGTATTGCCGGCTGTCTCCACCAGGGTCTCCAGGCGCCGCGGCAAGACTATGGGCTTCGAGCAGCAGAACAACAGGATCGGCGTATAGATCAGCAGAAGCGGTGCAGTGAGCGCCTCAAGGTCCATGCCGAACATCCAAAATGCCGCGGGCATCGCGATGCTCGCACACGCAGCCAAGGCTTCCACCTTCGGCCGATGCCGAGCCCCGGCGACAGCCTGTCTTGCCATCGCGGCAAGGCCGCCAGCGTAGAAGAAAGCGAAGCATTTTGACATCAGCGTACCGGTCGCGATCGAGATCACGATCACCGCTAGATTGAAGAGCGGGGACGGACGCACGACGCGCAGCGACAGGAAAAACGCCGCATAGACCACGATCTCGATTGAGACTGACCAGATTGGTGCGTTGAAGCTGACGCCGTGCGGCGGAAGCCAGTCGCTGGCCATAAACAGCTGCTTGACGAATTGAGGGATGTCGTTTTGTTGAAAGACGAAGAAGTAGTTGTGCTGAACGAAATACATCAGCTGGAGCATCATGACCAACAGCAACGTCGCGAGATGGAGCGGGTAAAGTCGCGCCAGCCGATAGACGAAGAAGGTCCATCCGTTGATCGTGCGGTCGGCGATGGCCGCGCTATACTTCCAGAAGAAGATGAAGCCGGAGATGCACCAGAATATCTCGACCCCAATCTTGCCCTTCTCATAAAACGGGAACAGAACGCGGTAGAACGGCAGCTCGCTCCTCACGAGACCGACCGGCTCCTCGCCGACGAAGGCAAAGTGCTGATAGTGCCACAGCAGCACGGCGACGGTAGCGAGGAAGCGCAGCCCTTCCAATCCAAGGAGCTTCTGGGTCTTAGGCCATGTCGACGCTTTGGGAACGATCATCGGGGTCATTGACCTCCTGACGAGGGCGCTGGTCAATTCTAGTCCGGCCAAAGTGAAGGATCCTTTTCGCTCGGAGGCATCCCAGGCGCTCGTCGCAGGCGATCTCGGCGCCACACTAGATTGCCTTCTCCAAGGAATGAAACGCTGATCGTCGCGGTCTACGTTAAGATCTTGCGGATCATAGGCTACGATCCCGACCCGGTGACCATTGCGCGCGGTTTCCTCTCCAGTGCCTCGACCTTGATCTAGTGAAAGGAGCGACGACTGGGAGGTGGATACTCAAAATCGGCCGCGAGACCGACAAAAAGGGGAGGCAACGCCGAATGAGATAGTGCGGTGCCAGATCGCCAATGGTGACAAGAACAAGAGTCGCCGCACCGAGAACTGGGGCTGCCGAGCTGCTCAATCTGACGCTCTGATCGCCAGAGGAGTCGCTCGCGAGATCGAGAATGCAGTCGCTCGCCAAGTGCAGTTCCGCGCCCCGCAACAACTGGGTATATTTTACAGCCACTCAAATCCAAATCTGGTGGGGCGCTTCCGTTGCTCGACAACGTGAGCTGCCGAGGATGACGAAGGAGCCGTCGGCTCGCGATACGATGGCGAGCAGCGGGAGCTTTGATAGCTCCCAAGCTCCCGAACCGCACGCCCTGTCGGCTACAGCTGCTTGGCACGGCGAAGCATCTCGGGCACGCCGACGGGCTCTCCCGCCAGCTGCAATTGCAGTCCGGAACGTCGCCGCCTGTCGCTTTCGGATGCATCGACTCCATCGAGCATGGCCGACAGCGGCGATGTGAATACGGTGCCTGGCACGTTCCAGGGCGCGGGCGGGACGACGGGATGATCGGAGACGTAGAACTCGACAGCCACAATCCTAACACCAAATGGCCGGGGGACCCTCCGTCAGAAGCTTAGACCAGTATTCCGCGCCGCCGCGGCCTTGAAGCAAGAAACTCGAACGCATTGGTTCGGGCCTCCTGAGAACGCCAACGTCTGGACTGCGCAGAACTAGTTGATGGAGGAATTGATGTCGACAAACGAGGTGTTGATCTTGCTGCCCAGACCGTTGACTGCTGCGATGATCGCAAGTGAAATTCCGGCGGCAATCAATCCGTACTCGATTGCAGTGGCTCCCGATTCGTCACGCAGGAACCTCATCATTTTGACCCGCATTACACCCTCTTTGCTGTTGGCCAGATCGGCGCACCTTCACGCCAGAAAAGGATATCCGACGTCATCTTATAATAGATGAGTATTATGAATACAATTTTAGATAGAGTGAATATCCTTGGCGCTTATGATCTAGTGGGGGGCGCAGGTGGCTGTACGTTTTAGTGTCGGAACGGACGCGTGTACGCCATCGCGGGAAATCGCAGACCAGGGCTACAGGGCCGGTGTCAGGATTCGCTGACTTGCGCTCTGGTCATGATTTGGCACATTCCGTGCGTGAGTCGGTCGTGTGAAGCGTCGGCTCGCAATCCAGATGATCCCTGCGCCCGTCGCGAGGACAATGACATCAAGGCGAT
Source organism: Bradyrhizobium sp. SZCCHNRI2009 (assembly GCF_032485115.1). Lineage (NCBI taxonomy): Bacteria > Pseudomonadati > Pseudomonadota > Alphaproteobacteria > Hyphomicrobiales > Nitrobacteraceae > Bradyrhizobium > Bradyrhizobium sp. SZCCHNRI2009. Next base: position 21,627 of record NZ_JAUEUH010000013.1, on the reverse strand, counting down.
AGCAGTTCCGGTTGCGACCAGCCACACGACCGCGCCGCATGGAAGATCGATCGCATAATGTCCACCGATCGGCACGGTCGATGCGATCACGAGGGAATTCCAGATCAATGAAATCGGGAATAGCCACCTGAGGTGCCGGGACGCGGATATGATCATCAGCGCCAGGCAGCAATGGAACGACGGAAATGTCACAACTCCCTGCAGATTGGCGAATGACAGCAACGGCGAGGCCTCATTGCGGAAGTATTCCAACTTCGACAAGTGATACGTGCCCGCGCCTGTCGGGAGATGCTCAAGCAAGCTGGCTGGGTACCCAAAGAACGCGAAGGCACCTTTCGCTGGCCAGATCACGGAAATGCTCGCGCATGCGACAATCGTGGTGGCGAATACGAACGTCAGTATCCATAAATGCTCGAAACGGCGAACGATTGCGAGCAGCACTGAAAGGCCGAAGAGCAGGGGGAATGAGCTGTCGTAGGTGACCGACAGGAGCTGGGACCAGGCGGGGTTGTCGGCTGCCCAAGCGATGACAGCAGGCAAGTCGAAGCCCGCCGCTCGATCCCATCTTGCAAGATCTGCATCGATGAATGGGGCGTTATTCCGAAGCCCGACAAGGCTGATGATTCCAGCCACTGCGCCCGATAATAACATTGCTAGGAGCGCTCCGCACAAGTTGCTGAGCACCGGCGATGGTCGCCAACGTCGATAGACAACGTGAACAGTGAGGAGGAAGCCCAGTATCGTCAATGCAACCAAGAGGCTGCCGAGATCAACAATGATAGCCGACCGCTGGGTCAGGAAGGCCGCGAACGTGGTCGCGACAAAGCAAATGGCCCATACGCTCGCTTCCACATATCCGGTCGTATGCGTTCCCTGAGAAGACCAGGCGAAAGCCGTGCGACCCGAAGACTGGGAAGCAGGAGTGATCGAATTACCATCCTGCGATTGCGTGCCGTTAGGTCTGTGTATCTCCCCGATCTGTGTCCTTGCGGATATCAGGAAGCGGAGGCGACGAAAGAATGCGGGCAATAGGGTGTCTGTGGCGGGCTCCAACATGGATGTCCGCTCCCGTGTCAGTCTGTTTCAGATTATTTCGGTCGGTACCTACATACGCAAAAACCGTGAGCCTGAGCAATCTCAACGTGTATTTTAACATGATACCGTGCTGAGATGCTTAACAGATCTCTAGCGCATCGCGAGATGTGCCCTTGGAATCGGTCTGGGATTGCGCTGTCCAAAAGCTACTGGCCGTGAGCCTATGATCGCCTGACATCGCAGCTTCGGTGTCAACGGGGGTCCTTATGTAGGCTTGCTCGTTGCGCGGCGATGTTTTGAGTGCGGATTTCACCTTGCTGTCAAAATTGTCGGTTGTTCGGGTGGCCGGATGTTTATCGCCTCGACAATTCGGAATTCACCAGCTCTCGAACATCGCGCAGATGCTTGTGATTCGCGGGGATTGTGTCGTTCTTTGTTTGTAGTGGGGAACATCAGGCGCGCGGGAGTTCAGGCGTTTGCCGTGAGGGAGCTAGCTGAGTAAGTCAAGAATCTTCGTTCCTCAGCCGTCCGGGGCGTTGCGAGGTGCTGTCGGGTTAGTCCAGCAGACGCGTGAAGCCTGCACCCAATGCACGCAATGCATGTAACGTGCGATCCCTCGCAGGTAAAAAATTTCCTCGGCGGGAACGTGGCAGATCTTGTCCAATCGTTTCTTGTGGTACATTATTCCTGCACGACTTAGGGTAGTGCAGGGGCGATGGAAGCGGGGCAGAGAGATACGGGGCTTGACTGCCTGACATTGCTGCTGCGTTTCCATCAGGTCGCTGTCGATCCGGCGCAGATTGCACATCAGCTAGCAGGAGAGGCGGTCGGCGTGACCGAGATGCTTCGCTGCGCCAAGCAGTTACATCTCAAGGCGCGTGCAGTCAGGCAGACGTGGGAAAGTCTCCCGAAGCTGTCGCTACCGGCTATCGCGGCGCGGGCGGATGGCTCGTTCGTCATTCTGGGGCAGGTCACGGCTGACGCCGTGCTGATCCAGGATCCGCTCGTCAACCGGCCGCAGAGTGTCAGGCGCGCCGAGTTCGAAGCCAACTGGACCGGCACGGTGGTGCTGATGGCGCGCCGCGCCTCGCTGTCTGATCTGGCGCGGCGCTTCGATATCACGTGGTTTCTGCAGGCGATGCACAAATATCGCGGGCTGCTCGGCGAGGTGCTGCTGGCGTCATTTTTCCTGCAGCTGTTCGGGCTGGTGACGCCGCTGTTCTTTCAGGTCGTCACCGACAAGGTGCTGACCCATCGCGGCTACACCACGCTCGACGTGCTGGTGTTCGGCCTCATCACCGTCACCATTTTCGAGACCGCTCTGGGCGGTCTTCGAACGTACGTGTTCTCGCACACCACCAACCGCATCGACGTCGAGCTCGGCGCAAGGCTGTTCCGCCACCTTATTGCGCTGCCGATCGCCTATTTCGAGGCGCGGCGGGCGGGCGACTCGGTGGCACGGGTGCGCGAGCTCGAGAACATCAGGAATTTCATCACCAGCTCGGCGCTGACCTTGGTCATCGACCTCGCTTTCACCTTCGTCTTCCTCGGGGTGATGTTCTACTACTCGCCGTTCCTGTCCTGGATCGTGGTCGGCTCGTTCCCGTTCTACATCGCGCTGTCGGCCGGCGTGACGCCGCTGTTCCGCAAGCGCCTCGACGTCAAGTTCAACCGCGGCGCCGAGAACCAGGCCTTCCTGGTCGAGACCGTCACCGCGATCCAGACATTGAAGGCGATGGCGATCGAGCCGCAGATGCAGCGGCGCTGGGAGGAGCAGCTCGCGGGCTACGTCGGCGCCAGCTTCGACGTGCTGTCGCTCGGCAATTGGGCCAGCCAGTCGGTGCAGTTCATCAGCAAGATCGTCACCGCGCTGACGCTGTATTTCGGCGCGCATCTGGTGATCGAAGGCAGCCTGAGCGTCGGCGAGCTCATCGCCTTCAACATGCTGGCCGGACGGGTGGCGCAGCCGGTGCTGCGGTTGGCGCAGCTGTGGCAGGATTTCCACCAGGCGCGGCTGTCGGTGGCCCGGCTCGGCGACATCCTCAACACCACGCCGGAGCCGGCCTTCAATCCCGGCCGCGCGGCGCTGCCGCCGGTGCGCGGCGAGGTCGTGTTCGACCACGTCCATTTCCGCTATCGCGTCGATGGCCCCCTGGCGCTGCACGATGTCAGCCTGAAGGTGCCGGTCGGCCAAGTGGTCGGCATCGTCGGTCCCTCCGGCTCGGGCAAGTCGACGCTGACCAAGCTGATCCAGCGGCTCTACGTGCCGGAGAGCGGCCGGATCCTGATCGACGGCGTCGATCTGACGGTTGCCGACGTCACCTGGCTGCGGCGGCAGATCGGCGCGGTGCTGCAGGAGAACGTGCTGTTCAACCGCTCGATCCGCGACAATATCGCGCTCGCCGATCCCGGCATGGCGATGGAGCGGGTGATCCAGGCCGCCGAGCTCGCCGGTGCCCATGACTTCATCCTCGGGCTTCCCGACGGCTACGACACTGTCGTCGGCGAGCGCGGCGCGAGTCTCTCCGGCGGCCAGCGCCAGCGCATCGCGATCGCGCGTGCGCTGGTCACCAATCCGCGCATTCTCATCTTCGACGAGGCGACCTCGGCGCTGGATTATGAGAGCGAGAACATCATCCAGCGCAACATGCGCAAGATCTGCGCCGGACGCACCGTCTTCATCATCGCACACCGGCTGTCCGCCGTGCGCAACGCCGACCGCATCATCACGATCGAGAATGGCCGCCTGGTCGAGGACGGCACCCATGACGAGCTGATCAAGCGGGCCGGGCGCTACGCGACCCTGCACCAGATCCAGGCGGGGCTCCATGTCGTCGGCTGAGGCGCACCGCCAGGACAACGCCCCGATCTCGCTGGACGCTCACCGCAAGCGCCGCAACGACGCGCGCGAGTTCCTGCCCGCAGCGCTGGAGATCGTGGAGACGCCGGCCTCGCCCGCGGGCCGCGCCGTCGCCGGCACCATCATCCTGTTCTTTGCCATCGCGGTCGGCTGGTCGATCGTGGGCCATGTCGACATCATCGCCTCGGCACAGGGCAAGATCGTGCCGACCGGCCGCACCAAGACGATTCAGCCGCTGGAGGCGGGCGTGGTCGCGGCGATCCATGTCCAGGATGGCGACAAGGTTCGTGCCGGCGATGTGCTGGTCGAGCTCGACCGCACCGTCACCGAGGCCGAGCGCCGCCGCGTCGCGCAGGGCCTAATGCAGGCGAAGCTCGACGTCGCACGACTCAGCGTGCTCCGTGACAGCTTTGCTGATCTTGCCGAGCTGCGGCCGCTCGCGGTGCCCGACGGCGCAGCGCCAACGGACGTTGCGCGGACCCGCGCCGCGCTGCAGGCCCAGGCCGCCGAGCAGCTGTCGAAGCTTGCGTCAAACCTGCAGCAGATCGCGCAGAAGCGCGCCGAGGCTCAGTCGATCGAGGCGGCGATCGCGAAGATCGACGCTACGCTGCCGTTCCTGCAGGAGACGGCTGAGATCCGCCGCAACGCCAAGGAGATCCAGTACGGCAACCAGATCGCCTATATCGATGCGCAGTCGCGGCTCATCGACCAGCAGAACGAGCGGGTCGTGCAGACCCGGCGCCTGGTCGAGATCGAGGCCGCGCGGCTTGCGCTGGAGCAGCAGCTCGCGCAGACGCGCTCCGGCTTCGAGCGCCAAGTGCTGTCGGATCTTGCTGACGCCGAGAAGAAGGCCGACGAGCTCACCCAGGATCTCGTCAAGGCCGAGCGCAAGATCGCTGAGCAGGTGCTGCGCGCGCCGATCGACGGCACCGTGCAGCAGCTCGCACTCCACACCGTTGGCGGCGTCGTCACACCGGCGCAACAACTCATGCTCATCGTCCCCGCCGACAGTCAGCTCGAGACCGAGGTCATGATCTCCAACCGCGACATCGGCTTCGTCAATGTCGGCCAGCCCGCCGAGATCAAGATCGACACCTTCAACTTCACCCGCTACGGCCTCGTCCACGGCAAGGTGCTGAGCGTATCGCAGGACTCGATCGTGCGCGAGAAGCCGGCGGACAAGCAAAATGGTGGTAAGACGGCAGGCGCGCTGACCGAGACCAGCGAGCCCGCCGGGCAGGAATTCATCTATTCGGCCCGAGTTTCGCTGGACGAGAAGCAGATGCAGGTGGAGGACAAGATGGTCGCGCTGACACCAGGCATGGCGGTGACGGTGGAGATCAAGACAGGGACGAGACGGATCATCGAGTACGTGATGTCGCCGTTGTTGAGGTACCGGCAAGAGAGCTTGAGGGAGAGATAGCCCATTAGTTCAAAGTGGGCTATTCTCTTCCGATGCTTAACTGCTAGAGCAGTCGATCAGTTCGCTCCTTAGAATAACATGGGGGTCGTAATGGCCGAAGAAGAAAAACCAAAATACGTTCTCCACATAACGACTGGCCGTCCGGAGGCTGGTTCGACTGAACATTCGACGGATCGTTGGCAGGAAATTGTACAGCGGAGGGCACTTCGGTCGCGCGAGGAGCTGATGCCTGTAGCGCTCCAGCTTGTTCAGGATCAAACCGTAGTGCGCCAGTTTCGGGCAGTGCACGGATCCGAGAACAAGGAGCTGGCTAGCCAATTTATCGATCAAATAGAACGAAGCGCGCAGACGATCGATCCAGCTGTAACGCATGCGGATGCTGCAAGGATAACCGTGATTCTTATGGAAATGCTGACGAGCTCTGGGGAGGATTCAGATGGCAAACGCTAGCATTGTGAATACGGCCTCCTTTGACATCGTAACTACTGGAAGTGGTCCTTCCGGATTCTTGATGGTTGATGCCAATATGCTGATCAATTTCGATCGCATTGGCATGCTAGACTTTTTGCTGAGAGCCAACCGAAAAATTCTTATTAATAACGAAGTTTATAGTGAAGTTGTGTCCGATGTGTTGAGTTCATCAAATCCTGTTGCAGTCGCGTCTGCCACGAGAATCGATGCTTGGATAAATTCCCATTCCTCCCAGGTCCAGGTGGGGGCCTGGGATCCAACGCGGCCGTTGGTGACCGGAAAGGACAAAGGTGAAATTGCAATTACTCAAGACTTTGCCTACGCAGTTAGCCATGGCGACAATTTTGTTGTCGCTTCAGACGACGAGCGCAAACTCGCGCTTAAGATACTGCCCGGTGCCAGTATTCCGGCCTTAACTGGAAACTACTTTTTAAATAGCTTGCTTTTAGGCGGCGCGATAACGCCGTTTGAGTATTTTGCGATAGCTACCGCAGGTCTCGCTGGGGGATTCTCCCAAAAGGCGTTGGCGGGTGACACCTCGTCCATACTTGTGCCTAACGCCCCGTACGGCATTTTTATCGATGGGGTTCTTCGTGGATTCTACGACTACGATCCTGTTGGAGCCAATATAATTGTTGTTGATGGTGTTTCGGAGATTTTCACTCCGCTTGAGAAGGTGGGTGTTCGAGGTGGGAAGATTGTTAGGTCAGCGGACGCTTCTTCCAACCCAAACCAGTATGGGTACCTGGACGATCTTGAGGAACAGCAATTTGGAAAGCTGTTCCGGGATTTCATAGTTCCGGCTTCGCAAAAATACACGGAGATCGGTTCATCCGGTCAGAATGTCGATGTTGTTGGGCCAAATGGAGAGGTCCAGGTTGATATCAGGGGCGGGAGCGAAGCCAACGAGATCACGGGAAGTGTTTCCTCGACCGGTGTTGCGCTACTTGCGGGAGGCACAGGAAACGACACTATAAACTTAGGTGGTGGGCGCGAATTCGTTGGAGGAGGTGAGGGGGTAGACCGCGCTATATTTGGCCAGGCCTATAATCAGAGCACAATCAGAAATTTTGTATCGTTGAACGGAGTGGTTGGGGGTCTGGTTACGGCCGGCGAAAACTTGGTCGAGTTCCAGTCGATTGAGAAATTGGAATTCGCCGGGAACGACGTTACTTTGGCCGTCGAGGCATCATCATCCGGTAGTGGTGAGCGCACGTCAGCAAATGATACGACCGTCGATCTCGGTGCGACGTCCTATTCGAGCAATGACACACTAGATTTTGCCAAATACGGACAGGCGGTCTATCTAGGGACGAGGCCATCCTCCGGCGGAGAGGGGCACGCCGCTGGATTGTATTCCAACAAGAGTATGACCGCATTCACCGGCCTTTCCTTTACCGGCATGACCACGCTCAACCTCGGCGCCGGCGATGACAGAATCGACATCTCGAAGGATGCTGATGAATACCTTCACACCATCAATACTGGTGGAGGAAAAAACTGGATCTCGTCGGGCAATATCAACGTCACAATCAATCTGCAGGGAAGCGACGACACAGTTTTCCACGCTGGCAGGGGATCGGTGATCAATGTCGGTTCGGGTCATGCGACGATCTACTTGTCCGACGACGTTCTCATCAATGGCCTGAAGCCGTCCGACACCATCGTCGACAAGGCGGGTCGGGTGATCCACGGCGCTCTTGGTTCGCCTAACACCGAGTCTCAATGGATTAGCGGGAGCGGCCTTTGGTTCGGGCTCAATTCCGAGGGCCAGCTTGGCATCAGGGATTCGCTCGGCGACATCATGTATATCGCCGACTACAAGGGAGGACCGGACGTTCCCTTCTCCCAGCAGTCGGGTGGCATCTTTGTAGCTACGATCGAAATCCGCTACTCCGACCTGTTCCATATGGGCCGGACGTTCGACCAGATGGTCGCGGGCAACTTCAAGGCGGCCAATGCCATCCTGTTTGTCAATGGCATGAAGCCGCTGTTCGGCGGGGATCCGCTCATTCTGGATCTGGACGGCAACGGCGTGAAGCTCACGCCGCTCGGTTCCGACTCGCCTGTGCTGGACATGAACGTCGACGGCTTCCTCGTCCGCACCGGATGGGTGTCCGGAGGTGACGGAATTCTCGTCTACGACAAGAACGGCAATGGTGCGGTGGACAACGCGTCCGAGCTGTTCGGCGGTCGCGATGTCGACGGCTACGCGGCCCTCGGACAGTATGATCTCAACAAGGATGGCGTGATCGATTCCAGCGACGCGATCTTCGGTCAGCTGCAGGTCTGGCGCGACCGCAACGGCAATGCGGTGGTCGATGCGGGCGAAATGGAATCGCTTGCGGATGCAGGCGTCGCTTCGATCAGCCTGCAGAGCCAGACGAGCACCGACATCGTCGCGGGCAACTCGATCTTGTCGACCGGGACCTTCACCCGGACCGACGGCACGACCGGCGCGATGGCGGACGTGTCGCTCAACACCGATCCCTATCATTCGACGTTCACGGGCGACGCCAGCGTGAGCCAGGCGGCTGCCGCGCTGCCGAACCTCAAGGGGTTTGGCACGCTTGCAGATCTTCACGTGGCGATGACGCTCGATCCGCACCTGATCGATGTCGTCAACGCAAATCTCGGCAACCTCAACAGCCCAGACCTGACGAGCCTCCGCAACGCGGCGATGCCAATCCTGACGGCGTGGGCCGCGGCCGTGCCGCTACGTGACGCGGACGGAGTCTGGCACACGGCGGCGCCGCTTTCGCACGCAGGCATTGCATATCTCTCCCTGGCGTCTTCGCCTGGGTCGATCGACGACTTTGCTTATCAGGTGACCGTGGGTGGGGCGACGTTTTGGAAGCTCGCCAGCGGCGACGACGTCAAGGATACCAATGGCAACGTCATCGGCCAGCCGACCCTAGACCAGATTCTGGCGCAGCAGAGCGCGAAGGGGCAGTGGGAGCTCCTGACCGGCGAGCAGATCGCGTTCGCAGAGCGCTATCTCGGCGTGCCGCTGCCTTTCGATACGGTGACCCCGGGACCGGACGGCAAAGTGCCGGCCGCGATGATTTCCGCGATGGCGTCGTTCGTCAGCGGATCGGCAGCGACGGTCGACCTCCAGGCCGTACGCCTCGCGATGCAGGGATCGCTTGCGCCGTATTTCGTCGGCGTGACTTATGATGTCGCATCCAACAAGTTCCACACCACGACCGACCGCCAGCTCGTCCCGATGTTCGAGCAGGTGTTCAGTCATGCGCCCGCCGATGCGGCGGGGGCAACGGCGTGGCTGGCGAGCTGGCGGTCGCTGCTCAACATCGTTGCGGGAGATCTCGAACGCGCGACTGGCACCGTCAGCTATGGCTGGACCTTCGCCAGCGCGATGGCGGCTTATGAGACCGTGGGCCTGCCGATAAGCCTGGTGCAGGCTGGCGAGGCGCTCGGTGTTCCGAGCGGCGTGATCCGCACGGGAACAGAAGCCGTCGTCGATGGGACGAACAACCCTGATTTTATTGTCCTGTCCGGAAGCCAGACGGGCCGGGGTGGGGTCGGTGCGGACAATTACTTCGTCGGCAGCTCGTTCACACACGTCACGATCGACGACACCGATAGCGGTGGCGGCGGTACGGGGAATAATGCCGACCTGCTGCGTCTGACCAGCTTGCGCTCCACCGACGTGACGGCAACTCGCAACGGTATCGACCTTGTCTTGCATGCCAATGTCAACGGTGAGGACCGTGACATCACCATTCTCGGCGAGTTCACCGGCGTCCGGCAGGGCCTCCTCGGTGGCAACGTCAACCCGGATCGCGGCGTCGCCGAGATCGCCTTTGCCGACGGTGTGGTGTGGGATAAGCAGGAGATCGCCAAGCAGGTCTCGCATTTCGCAGCGGGCGCGACCGAGTTTGACGGAACCCCTGACGATGATGTCCTCGATCCCGGCGCCGGCGCTGGCGGCATCACACTGAGCGGTGGTGATGGCGGCGATGTCTATGTCTTCGGCCGCGGTTACGGCCACGATACGATCCAGGAGAACGAGACCTATACCTGGATGGAGACGCCGGATGCCGTTCGCTTCGGATCAGGCATCTCGCGTTCGGATGTGACGTTCCGGCGTACCGGCAATTCGGGTGACCTGGATATCCTGATCAACGGAACCGATGATGTCCTGACGATCAAGGGGCAGTTCGACGTCGCCTATGGCGGGCTCGATACCATGGTCAATCGGGTTGAGATCTTCAGTTTTGCCGACGGCGACTTCACGAACTGGGAATCCGTTATCCAAATGCTCGACGCGAACGCGGGCACGGATGGCAACGACACGATCTACGGCTTCAACTACGATGACGTTCTGGACGGGGGCGCCGGCAACGATTTTCTCAGCGGCGGTAATGGCAACGACACCTACATGTTCGGCCGCGGCGATGGCTCGGACACGATCGAGGACCGTCTCGGTATGATCTTGAGCGGCGCCGAGGATACGGTCCAATTCAAGGAAGGGATCTCGGCCAGCGACCTCACGTTCCATCACGACGGCAACACCAGCGATCTCCGAATCACCATCAACGGCACCACTGACAGCCTGACGATTCTCGGTGAGTTCTCGATTATCTACGGCCTGCTCGAGACCGAGGACGACCGGATCGAGAACTTCAAGTTCGCGGATGGCACCGTTCTCGGCTGGCACGATATTCTGCAACAGATCGATGCCGCCGCCGGCACGGAGGGTAACGACGTCATTTACGGCTTCGGCTACGACGACGTGCTACAGGGCGGAAAGGGTGACGATGATCTTTACGGTGGCCAAGGTAACGATACCTACATCTATAACCGCGGCGACGGTCACGATACGATTTACGAGCTCGCCGATGCGCAAGGGCCGGAGTTCGACACCCTGGTGCTGCACGGCATCCGCCCGGCTGACGTCTCACTGGCTCGCAACGGCAACGACGTCGCCCTGGTGTTTGCTGAGAGCGCAGCCGGTGCGGGTGATGGCGGCTCGGTGCTGCTCAAGGCCGAGCTCGACGACTGGTTCGCGCAAGGTATCGAGCAGGTCAAGTTCGACGATGGCACGGTGTGGACTCAGAACGATCTGCGCCTGAAGCTGCTGGCCCAGGCGTCGACCGATGGCAACGACATCATCGTCGGCTACAACACCAACGACGTGATAACGGGGGGCAAGGGCGACGACATGCTGGCCGGCGGCGCCGGCGACGACACCTACATATACAACCGCGGCGACGGCCACGACGTCATTACCGAGGTCGCCGGCGGCAACTACAGCACGATCGACACGCTCAGGCTCAAGGGCATCAGCCCGGCCAGCATCTCTTTCAGCCGCAACGGCAACGACCTCACGCTCGTCATCAACGAAAGTGTGACCGGTGCCAATGACGGCGGCTCGATCCTGCTCAAGGACGAGCTCGGCGACTGGTTCAGCCAGGGTGTCGAGAACATCGTGTTCGACGATGGCACGACCTGGGACCAGAATTATCTGCGCACGACGGCGCTGTCGCAGGCCTTCACGCCGGGTGACGACGTCATCAACGGCTTCAACACCAACGACATCCTGATCGGCGGGCGCGGCAACGACACACTGAACGGCGGCGCCGGCGACGATACCTATATCTATGCTCGCGGCGACGGCAACGACACGATTATCGACGGGCCGGCCGGCAATTTCTCCAGTTTCGACACCTTGCGACTTCAGGGTATCGATCCCGCAGCGATCAGCTTCGTCCGCAACGGTAACGACCTCACGCTGGTGATTGCCGAGAGCGCGGCGGGCGCTGGTGACGGCGGCTCGATCCTGATCAAGCAGACGCTGGACGACTGGTTCAGTCAGGGCATCGAAAGGGTCGTGTTCGACAACGGCACGGTTTGGACGCAGAACGATCTGCGCCTGAAGGCGCTGGCGCAATATTCGACGCCGGGCAACGACGTCATCGACGGCTTCAACACCAACGACGTCATCACCGGCGGCCGCGGCGACGACGTGATGTCGGGCGGGAGCGGCGACGACACCTATGTCTACAACCGCGGTGATGGCAACGACACCATCATCGAGGGAACGGTGGGCAACGCCTCCAGCTACGACACCCTGAAGTTGCACGGCATCCGGCCGTCCGACATCGGCTTCGTCCGCAGCGGCAATGACCTGACGCTGGTGATCGCCGAGAGCGCGCCCGGAGCTGGTGATGGCGGCTCTGTCCTGATCAAGCAGACGCTCGACGATTGGTTCAGTCAAGGTATCGAACAGGTCGAGTTCGATGACGGCACGGTCTGGAAACAGGCTGATCTGCGGGCGCTGGTGCTGCAGCAGATGACGAACTCGAATGCCACATCGATCTACGGCTTCAACACGGCCGACACGATTGTGGCTGGTCTGGGAGATCGTTACCTGAACGGCCAAGGAGGGGCCGACACCTACATTTACAGCTCTGCTGGCGGCAACGACGTCATTGAAGATAGCACCAGCAACAATGCGCTCGTGATGAAGGATATCGCCTCCACGGCGGTCGCCTTGAGCCGCCCGGGAAATGGCGCGGATCTCGTGATCGAGAATACGTCGACCGGCAAGACGGTCATTGTGAAGGGGCAGTTTACCAACAGCCCACTTTCCACTGTGACCTTTGCTGATGGGGTTAGCTGGAGCTCGCAGGATATTCTCAATATCGTCGCGAGCCAGACTCTTATTCTCGGCACCGATGGCGTGGACAGCATCAACGGTACGCCCAATGCGGAGACGATCGATGGCCTCGGGGGCGACGACATCCTCAACGGTGGGAGCGGTGGTGATATCTATATCTATCGGGTTGGATCTGGAAATGACCTTATCCAGGAAACCGGCACAAACAGCGGAAATGATGTCGTAAAGCTGGTTGGATTGAACGTACGTGACGTGGATGTCACGCGCAGCGGGAATGACCTTCTGATCCGTATCCTTTCAAGTGGCGAAACGCTCAAGGTCAAAGACCATTTTCTCGGTTCCAACACCGGTGTTGAATTCCTTCAATTCGCTGATGGAACGTCGGTGCCTGCCGCCGGGATCGCTCAGATGGTCCGCAATGAAGCTGCCGTCTATTTGGCCTCAGCTGCCGCCTTCACGGATAGTTCCGCGCAGCGCCAGGCCAAGTTGGCTTCGTATGGGATCAACTCGATCGTCGATGAAGGGGCGGCAACGGGAACTGTCGGGGCGACCGGCGCGGTTGATGCGATCTTGATCGGGACCGGCGACAAAACCGTCTCCGGAAGCGGCGGAGCGGATTTCTATGTCTATTCGCCGGCGGGCGGAAACGTAACCATCACCGATCCTAATAATGGCGGCGGCGTATCAGTTCTCGTATTCAACGGAATCCGCTCGACGGATATATCGGTGTCGCGCCCGAACGGTGGCACGGATGTCGCGTTCACCAATAAACTGACCGGTAAGACCATAACGGTACGGGGCGAGTACGCACATGACGGCTCGATGCAATCGATCGTTTTTGCCGACGGTGTGACCTGGTCCTATGCTCAGCTGCAGCAGATCCTGCTGGACACGGAGAGTGCCGCAATTGGTGGTTCGGTCTGGGGCTATGGTGGCCGCGACGACGTGCTCGTTGCCGGGCTTGGCGACAAGTCGCTCTATGGGCAAGGCGGCAACGATACCTATGTGTATTCGTCGGCCGGCGGCAATGATATTGTTGCCGATAGCGAGAACCTGAAGGGCACACTGCAGTTCACCGACATCGCGTCCACCGGGGTTACGGTGTCGCGTCCCAACGGTGGCACGGATATCGTGATCAAGGTGCTGGCGACCGGCAAGACGGTGACTGTGCAGCGTGAATACGCCAATGGCGGTCCGCTGAAGCAGATCACGTTCTCCGATGGCGTGACCTGGAGCTACGCTCAGCTGCAGCAGATCCTGCTGGACACGGAGAGCGCCGCCGTTGGCGGCTCGATCTGGGGTTACGGCGGCCGCGACGACGTGCTGGTTGCAGGGCTCGGCGACAAGTACATGGCCGGTCAAGGCGGCAACGATACCTATGTGTATTCGTCGGCCGGCGGCAATGATATTGTTGCCGATAGCGAGAACCTGAAGGGCACACTGCAGTTCACCGACATCGCGTCCACCGGGGTTACGGTGTCGCGTCCCAACGGTGGCACGGATATCGTGATCAAGGTGCTGGCGACCGGCAAGACGGTGACTGTGCAGCGTGAATACGCCAATGGCGGTCCGCTGAAGCAGATCACGTTCTCCGATGGCGTGACCTGGAGCTACGCTCAGCTGCAGCAGATCCTGCTGGACACGGAGAGCGCCGCCGTCGGCGGCTCGATCTGGGGGTACGGCGGCCGCGACGACGTGCTGGTTGCCGGGCTCGGCGACAAGTACATGGCCGGTCAAGGCGGCAACGATACCTATGTGTATTCGTCGGCCGGCGGCAACGATATCGTTGCCGACAGCGAGAACTTCAAGGGAACGCTGCAGTTTACCGACATTGCATCGACGGGTGTCGTGATATCGCGCCCGAATGGTGGTGCTGACATCGTGTTGACGGTCCTGGCGACCGGCAAGAGCGTCACCATCCAGCGCGAATTTGCCAACGGCGGGCCCCTCAAGGCGATCACGTTCTCGGATGGTGTCAGTTGGAGTCAGCAGGACATCCTGAACATCCTGGCGGTGGGACCAATCTACGGTACCCCGGGCAATGATACAATAAACGGTACGACAAACGACGACATCATCGACGGTCTGGCCGGCAATGACGTGCTGGCCGGCGGCGCCGGCAGCGATACGTACGTCTATGGCGTAGGGTCCGGCAACGATACGATCAATGAGCTGAGCAGCAACGCTGGGGCGGATGTCGTGAGGCTGACTAGGCTAAACGCATCGGATGTCGTCTTCAGCCAAAGCAGCAATGACCTGATCATTCAAGTCAATGCAACCGGCGAAATGCTGCGGATCACAAACCAGTTCAATGGTACGAACGGTATTGAGCAGGTCCTCTTTGCAGACGGCACGATCTGGGATCGAACGACAATCGCAGCCAACGCCTGGATCCGCGGCTCTGCCGGAAATGACTCGATCACCTTACCCGCCACTGGGGCAACCGTCGCAGGCGGAGCAGGCGACGATACGTTGACCGTCTCGGGCAACGGGTCCGATCTGATCGTCTTTGCCAAAGGTGACGGCCACGATACGCTGACCAATCCAGGCTCCGGCTACAACCGGAACGACACGCTGCGGCTGGTGAACATCAACTCTTACGAGGTGAGCCTCACCAGATCGGGCGACGCTCTGCTAATCTCGGTCCCCACGACGGGAGACTCTTTCAAGGTCAACTACCAATTCTGGGGTGACGGAAGCCAGATCCAGGGACTTACGACGATCAACTTCGCCGATGGAACGGTCTGGAACAGGTCCGCTATTGCCGATGCGGTGAAGACCTTTACCTGGGTCGGCAGCGCGACGAGCGGGGTCCTGACCGGCAACGACTATGGACTGAACGTCTTCCAGTTTGGAGCCGGCTCTGAAGTCGCCAATGGCGGGCGGATGAAAAATGTCTATCAGGTCTCGACGGCGACAGCCCAGGCGGCGATTAATCTGCCCTCTTACGGGCCGTCTCGGAACGAACTGGACTTCGTTGGTGGGCTGACGGATCAAAACCTATGGTTTGTTCAGAAAGGGAATGATCTCGAGATCGACGTATTGGGCAGCAGCACCCAAGTGACGATCGGCAGCTGGTTTTCCGGTGCGGCAGGGGAGATGCAAGAGATCACCTCGGGCGGTCTCAAGATCGATAGTCAGATCTCGCAGCTAGTGCAGGCGATGGCGAGTTACTCGGCCAACCATCCCGGCTTTGACCCGACAAGTGCCGGCAATGCGGCCCTGCCTAACGACCCGGCATTGCAGGCATCGATAGCTGCGGCTTGGCACGCCTGACGACGACCTAAGGGCCGGGCCACAGAACTCTCAAAGATGTGAGGTCACAAGAGCGCGCCCATTGAACGTGGGCCGCTCTTGTGGGTCCCGACCCGCCTGCAAATGAGGTCGTCTCGCTCAATAACTCCGATATGGACAGCAAGCGCATGATCATCGCCTCTGGAAGGGCAAGGACGGCAGGGACAGCATGTCACGCCGTCGACGAGCCGCGCGAACCCTCATCCGCGATCGCCGCATCTGGTACATGCCAGATTGGCGCAAAAGTTCGTCCCCAGGTTGGCGGCGCATTGCCTTCAACTTGACATCGTCGATGACGTCACCAAGGAGTGCCTGGGCGCGATTGCCGACACCTCAATCTCGGGCCGGCGGGTGGCACGGTGGACGCTATGAACCGTACCTGCCGCACGGCAGGTCTACTCGTTGCGGGTTCGAGTTATCAACTCTGGCGCTTTTTGTGGCGGCAGCTGACATCATAATCCGAAAGTTCCACGCGACCCGTAGACGCGCGGCGTGGCACATACAGTGCTGCCGTTTGCAGCTTGTTAACCAGCGTCCATTTATCCGCCCGAGCGGATCGATACGAACTTGTTGTTTACTCTGCTTTAGACGCCTTCCCGTATTGGGGTACGGGTCCGCGCACAGCATCGGTAATGAAGTAACATGTGCGCGATGGTTCGGAGGCGGAAGTGCAGGATGCACGATCAAACGTTATCGGGCGTGACGTGCTTACCGACTCCCCTGCGACAGACCGGCTGCCATCGCCGGTTTTGGGGACTTACGCGTTCCTGATCTCTCTTTTGAGCGTCTTCTATCTTTCCAACGCATCACTCGTCCTAAGTCATTACGACCTTGGCTGGCATCTTGCCGCTGGCGACTTGATTCGAGCGGAAGAGCGCATCCCCTTCCAGGATCCCTGGTCGTTCACCCTCGGGACCCAACAGTGGTTCAACCTCTCGTGGCTATGGGACGTGGTTGCCAGCACAATCTTCAAGTTCAGCGGATACGCAGGTCTTGTTGTCCTCGTCTTGGTGTGCGGAATCCTGATCGCTGGATATCTCACGTCGGCTTGCTTGCGAAGTGGCGCTTCCGCGTTCGCCGCCTGCATCGGGACATTTGCGGTTTGCCTGCTGTATCCCTCCTACGATACGGCGCCTAACAGCTATCTCGCAGCATCTCCCAACATCGCGACCATGGTATTCAGCGTGGTTTTCTACCGGGAGTGTTTGCGGCCGACCAAACTGTTGTTGCTACCCTTGCTGATGGTGCTCTGGGTGAATTTGCACGGTGGATTCGTGCTTGGCTTCATGATCCTCGCTGTCTTCGGTGGCGGGGCCATTCTCCGAGGTGACTGGAACGACTTAAGGGCCATCGTAGTGGCTGGTTGCGGCTGCCTAGCCGCTACCTTCGTCAATCCGCTCGGCTGGAAAATCTACAAAGGCGTGGCCGCTACCTTGGGACACTTTGTTCAGGGACATATTGGAGAGTGGCTTCCCTATTCTCACAATGTCGAAATTCCGGGCAGCCTTCCCGGAATGGCCTACATTATTGCGTTCATCGCGCTGGAACTGCGGTACGGCGTAACGGCGAAAATCCGCGCTGAGCACCGCATTCTGTGTTGGGCATTTCTCGCGCTCGGACTTTCCCAGTTTCGATACATGTCATTCTTTTTCATCTTTTCGACGGTGCCGGTGGCTCTTCATCTCGATCGGCTTCTTCCCACTCGGCTGCCCAAGCCGCAAATTCAGCGGGCGCTTCTGACTGCAGCGCTCGTTGGCGCATGTGTCCTTCCGGTTACTTTTATCCGAGTACAGCCGGCTTTGGCATTGCCAAACATGTTGTCGGAGCAGGACGCCGAATACCTGGAGAAGCATCTTGCGCATGCGCGGGTGCTTAACCATTGGAATGTTGGAGGATATCTGATCTTCCTTACCCATGGATCAGTCCGGCTCTTTGTCGACGGCCGAGCGGCCACGGCTTATCCTGATGAGTTGCTCCGCGACTACTTCAAGCTCGTGCATTGGGAGGTCGATGAAGCCGCCTGGGATGAGGTGCTCGAGAAGTACCATATCGATGCCGTCTTGTGGCTTAGGGGGCATGATGAATTGAGGCAGTTCCTCGTAGGAAAGCGAGGCTGGACTGAGGACCATATCGGGAAGTACGAAAGTGTCTATGTCAGGCCCGCTGTCGCGCGCTGACGTGGCGCCGAGGGATATCGCCAGGTACTGCATCCCCCGGAGCGGCAGAAGCTCATGCGCATTTGCGTAGAAAGTTGACGGCGAGGTTTCCACCAACGCCCGCTCTGCTTCACCGATCTATTCCAGGGCTCTCGCTCACCGGCCAAACGATTGTAAAGCGTGGTTTCGTTGCTGCCGTAGCCTAGAGATCGCGCGGCGTTATATCCCCGCGCAAAAGCCGCGGCACAGGTTCCACAATGGTACGCAACTGGTGAGAGAATTGTGTCCAGCCAGATCTACCAAAATGCCCTCGCATGAATCCGGCCGCTCTGCAAATGGCTTCAGAACGCGCCTCGTTTGTGACTCGTGAATCTCAGGATCTCCCATTTCACACTACCTTAAGTTTTGTCCCGTAATTTTGCGGGGTGAGAGATCGGGTGATCTGCGGGCCACTGGCCGCCGGGTTAAAGAGCCCTGCTTGAGAGATGTGCCGCGATCAGCTCCCTGGGAATGCGATCCAATGTTCCGTGCTTTCGTCAGATGTTGCGCTCGCGATCGTCAAAAGAGCTTCGCTGAAGGAAACGGTGGCCTGCAGGCATGAAAACCGACGAAGAAAGCCTCGCGTGGCAAACACTCAATCTCAATTGGCTGCCAATCGCTCTGTTTGGCGCGGCGCTGTTGAGTGCCTTGACGTACTCCGACTTCTCCTTGGAGCCAATAGGTTTCGGAGTTCTCGTTGCTATTGCGATTTCGCTTGCGAGTATTGCCTATGGTTATGCCCACATCAGGCAGGCTTCCGCGGATCCTAAACTTGTCTTCTGGTTTGGTGTCACAGCTCAGATCATATTGCTCACGGCGATCGCTGGCCCTCTTAGTTATATCGCAAACGCGATGAATTGGCCCCTACAGGATCAGAGCCTATTGTGGATCGACCGTGCAATTGGGTTTGATCCCCAGGGGATTGCAGCGTTTTTTAACACCCACAGCTGGATCGTGCACTACTTGAAAGTTGCATACGGCTTCATCAAGTGGCCCCTGCTCGCGATCCCGATCATTTTGGTGATGGGAGCGCGGTTCTTGCGACTTCAGCAATTCGTGCTGACGTTGAGCGTTGCACTCGCTGTAACGATTGTCGTGTCCGCCTTCATTCCGGCCATAGGGACTTACTACGGTCTGGGATTGTCGCCGGGCGAGCAGTTCCCGAAGGTTGACTCAGCAAATTACGCGGCGCAGCTCCGGGATATTTTCGCGTTACGAGATGGGTCGTTACGACAGCTCGACGTGCTCAGGCTAGCGGGCATTGTATCATTCCCAAGCTTCCACACGGCGTCGGCAGTTCTTTATATCTGGGCTTTGTGGCCGATCCGAGTTTTGCGGCCGGCGTCGATCGCGCTCAATACCTGGATGGTTGCCGCGACGCCCCTGATCGGTGCGCACTACATCATCGACCTCATCGGAGGCGCCGCTGTGGCTGGCGGGTCTATCGTGATGGTCAAGCACTTCTTGAGATCTGTATTTGTCAGGTCACAGCGCCGCACGCAATGGCCCGCTTATTGGCCGTCCGCTATGCCAAACGTGCCAAACGCAGGATCTTCGTCGGAGTAAATCCGGGTCACATCTTGGTGGCGCTGCCAGATGGGCCGCGTTGGGGCCGGCGGGAGCGACGAATCGGCTCGATATCTGCAGCTCGCGGAACACTTGAACCCGATGGGCTCAGTGCTGTGCAGACGTTGGGCAGTTCGACGCGGTGCGTGCTGCTCCAGTTAAACTCGGTTGTTGATGCTGCGGAAACCAGTGGGCTCACCATGTCAGACGCCGTTTCGGGTTCAAGCTCGGTTGCAAGCCAGGGCAGAGCAAGAGCCGTCGGCGTTCTGATCCTGGTGCTGGGGCTTACTGCGGCGATGGCGTTCAAGCTGCTCTCGATCAGGGGCGGCGTTTTCGACGCCATGTCGACCGATGATACGATGCGTCTTGTCGAAATCCGGGATTTTCTCGACGGCCAGGCATGGTGGGATCTCCGGCAATACCGCCTGGGTCCATCCGGCGTGCTCATGCATTGGTCGCGGATTGTCGATCTGCCACTAGCCATATCGATCCTGACACTGAAACCTTTGGTCGGTCCGCTCCATGCGGAAGCGGTAACGCTGTTCGTCTGGCCAATACTTCTGCTTGCTGTGGCTCTCGTGCTCGTCGGGACGATTGCCTACCGTATGAGCAAAGGCGTCGCGGCCTCACCGCTGGGCGCAGCTGTGCTGGCTATGCTGGCAGCGCCAGCATTGATTCACTTCAAGCCGGGCGCGATCGATCATCACAACGTGCAAATCGACCTATTGCTCCTGATGCTTCTCTTTGCGATCCAGGCCGATCGAAGCGCGACCAGGGCTGCGCTCGCAGGGCTGACCGGATCTGTGTCGCTCGCAATCGGGGTTGAGATCTTGCCGGTGATCGTCACGATAGGCGGTGCCATGGCGGGTCTTTTCGTCTGGCGTGGTGGAGAGGTTGCGCGCGAAGTCTCGGCCTTTGCTCTCGCGCTAGCCGCATCATCGGCGGCTCTCGGATTTGCGTTGGTTCCGGCAGAGGAACTAACGTTGCCCGTGCTTGACGCGCTCGGAGGCCCGCTGCTTTTGTTGACCGTGGGCGGGGGCGTTGGCCTGGTGCTGATGGTTGGAATTGAGCGTTACCGATCCGCGCTATGGCTGCGTGTTGTTACCGCGACTGGAACCGTGATCGCCTTGCTCGGTGCGTTCGTCCTGCTTTTTGCGGGATCGCTGGTGTTGCCGTATTCGCAGCTTGATCCGCTGGTCGTTTCTCTATGGCTCGATCATGTTCAGGAGACCGTATCCCTGGCGAAGATGATCCGGATCGGTCCAGAGGAAGTACTCGGCTTTTACGCGTTTCCTCTTATAACAATGGCAATTGCGGCAGCGGCATTTTTGCGAGCCAACCCGGTTGATCGATTTCGGTGGGGTGTTGGTGTCGCTACCCTCGCGACGTTGATTGCGATCAGCGTGTGGGAAATGCGCGGAACAGGCGGGGCTGCCATGGCGGCAGCGCCAATATTCGCCGCAGCCGCTGTCTTCATCTGGCCATCGCTTGCCCAGACAAGCAGCCTCGTTTTGGTGGCGTTCGTCGTGTCTCCGGTCATGTTCGCAGTACTTGGAAATTGCGCGAAACCACTGATCGATTCGATGGTAGAGCCGACTGAAATGGTATTTGAACCTGACGAGTCCCGATGCCAAAGTGTTTCGGATGCCGAGCCTATGGGGCTATTGGCAAGAGGAAGCGTCATGGCGCCGATCGATCTCGGCCCGGCCATATTGGCTGCGACGAAACACGCCGTGTTTGCGGCCCCATACCACCGGAACAACGATGGCAATCTCGCGATGCTCAAGCTCATGCTTGCGCCAGCGCCGGTCGCGCATCAGATGCTACGAGATTACCACGTCGATTATGTGGTCACGTGTCGGACATCTCCAAATCGTAACGTTATTGAGCGCGCTCCGGATGGCTTAGAATCATTGTTGGATCGAGGCGAAGTTCCTGAATTTCTCGAGCCATTGGGACTCGCATCCTCGTCCAAAATCGCGGTTTGGCGTGTTCGGGGGTGATGGCCCAACTCCTGTGGCTTAGGTTTGGCGCAGATGAAGTCAAGTTGCTCACGCAACTGCCGGTCGTGTCCCCGGAGGTGGTGTAGCTCGGTGGAGCAAAGCCGCCCGGACGCGCGCTCCCAAATAGCGCCGTAGCG
>NZ_JAUEUH010000012.1:0-212066 GCF_032485115.1 Bradyrhizobium sp. SZCCHNRI2009 | reverse complement strand
ACCACAACGCGCCAATTCGTCCTCGAAACAGATGGCGTTCACGACGAAACTACTGCCGACTTTTTCAACGGAATCGGCCCCTCGCGGACCTTTCCAGTCGGGACGGTGACGTCTGCTCCCGGAGGTCGACCGGAAGCAAGCCGTCCAGGGGGCAAAAGGACCGGCTTTGACCTAAACCGGACCTTCGTTCGCACCGCTGTCATTTTGGGGTTGCAAAGCTTCAGTCAACGTATGCTGGTACGTTGAGGGAGAGTACCGAGGCATCGTGGCCTCCTGGAGTACAAGCAATTTGGCACTTTGCGGCGACCAGTGAGTCAAACGACGGCCGATCTGCCCGACATCTCGTATCCCGTGCTTTGTTGGCGAGAGGGCTACATCTATCTGGCTGCGACGCCACTCGAACTCTGTGCACATCCCCGCTCGATGTTTGAGGAGACGGCCCAACGCGCCCGCGCTGGCGAATGGCACTTAGTAGACGCCGACGGCCGGTCGTTCGATGTTCTAGACTTTATTCGTGTTCGCCCGTTCGGCGGCATCAGAGCCATCGGACCATGGTTGCTGCGTTCGATTTTTGCGATTCCGGTGCTGGCCAATGAAGCGAGGCTGCCGCTGTCCGAGTTTAAGAAAACGCTGATCGGCGCGATCAGGATTCGCTATCAATATGACTCCGATAAGGCACCGGCGGCACGGGCCATCAGGCTTCTGCAATCTGCTGATTCGTATGCAGCGGCTATCGACGCGCTGCCAAAGAGGTGACGGCGACAAGTAGCCCTTCGCTTTTGTCGCGTTTACTTCCGCTGCTGGCCCGTCCCGGACCTTCGGTCCCGCCGGTGATGTCGGCTTCCGGGCCTCGACCGGAATAAGGGAGCCGGGCACCGACCGCCGGCTTTTTGACCCGAAGCGGAAGTGGGCTGTTGGACGGGCAGACGCCGCTCAGGTTATGTTCCCTAACCGCCAAAAGGGGGCAAACGATGGAGCAGCGTTTCACATTCGATCAGGTCGCGAACGTATACAGGGCCTCACGACCCGATTACCCTGAGGCTCTGATTGACGATGTCATGTCATTTGCAAACCTAGAGCCAACCGATGCCGTTCTTGAAATTGGCTGTGGAACGGGTCAAGCAACAAAAAGCTTTGCGAAGCGGGGTTTGCAGATCGTCGCCATTGATCCCGGATCGGAAATGATCCGCTACGCGCGCGAGACTTTGGCGAGTTTTGCCAACGTGAAACTAGCCGAGGCTACTTTCGAGGCGTGGCCAGTTGGAAATTCAGTGTTCGCTCTAATCTTTGCGGCACAGGCGTGGCACTGGGTATCCCCGGAAGTGCGGTTCGTAAAAGCCGCCCAACTGCTTTCGACTAACGGAACACTGGCCGTCTTCGGGCACGTGCCTGTCGGACTACCCTCACATTTACTGGAACGGTTTAAGCAAATTTGGCTACGTCACACGGGCTCGTGGGGGGCGCCGCCCGAAGCTTGGTACCTACCGAACGGCCCGTTTAAGGACTGGTTTGACCAGTCGCAGTTGTTCGGGCCCGTTGAACACAAGTGCTATCTGTGGAAATGGCAGCACACGGCGTCCAGCTACACCGAGTTTCTGAGCACGCGGTCGGACGTTCGGTTACTCGCGGCAGAGACGCGTGAAGACCTGCTCGATGAAATTGCAAAAGCAATCGACGATCAAGGAGGCGGCCTCGACATCGATTATGAAACGCATCTTTACATTGCTCACCGTATTGATGGCGACAAATAGCCCTTCGCGTTAGCCCATTTGTCGCGTTCACTTCCGGTTCTGGCCCCCTACGGACGATCCAGAGCGGCATTGAGAATGTCCGCTTTCGCGGTTTAACCGGAAGCGAGCCGTCAGACGATCAGAAGGCAGCTTTTCGAATCGGACATCGTTAGTTTTTAGTAACGGCCGCACAAAAGATGCTCTCCTTCGATTTCCGCTTCCTTGTCCAAGAGCGGTATTGAGTGCGGCGTGGGCAATGTCGGCAAGCGACCAGGAAGATGAGAACAAAGCTCGCAATTGCAATGCTTCTGAGCTTCGGTGTGATCGTTCTAGGCCACGCGTACCTTCGCGGCTACGCACCCTTCACCGCTCAATTTGTGCAGACATGTGATAGAGCAATCAAGGAGCGGTTGGTTGCTCCGTCCACCTATGAGCGGATCAGCGTAGACGAGTCTCGGAAGACAATCACGTTCGACGAGTTCTTCAAAGACCCGATACGGCGAGTGTCCGAGGCAGCCAAGAAAGCCATTGCCCAAGTCGAGCGAGCTTCGCCGGTTCAGTATATCGCGCTCATCGATTACCAAGCTCAGGATCGTATCGGTGCCATCATTCGCGAAAGCGCAACATGCACTTTCAACTCACTTGATGGGAGTGACATGCCTGAACGTACAGGTTTTGTGCAGGTCGACGGCGAACATAATATTACGTGGGCTGCGAGGCAGCCGAACGCGGCCGCGCTCCTATCGCGCCTGGGACGGTGACTGGTGGTCGGCTATTGGCCCATCACGTCGATCCTGCGATTGATCGAAATGGCCGCTATCGAGGGGTAACCGGACCACCAGCGGAATCGGGAAGACAGTCGCCCATGAGGCGTAGCGGAAGATCGTAGTCCGTCGCTGGTTATCCGGCCGGATCGCTTTGGCGGCCGCTGCATCATAGAGGTATAGCGAAGCAGTAGTGCCCATCTTCATCGGCCGTGGTGCGCCATTTCGATTGGGTACACCGTAGTTGCGGAGCAATTCAGAGGTCTGCGTTCTGCGCATCGTGTTCAAGCCGAGGGGCAGTTTGCCGTAACCAATGTTTCTCGAGAAAGCCAATTGACTAAAGTCCGGATAGCTCGATCACCGGTGAGTTCTGGACGCCAACGTGCCACATGGACTTTGCTCGAAGACACGTGAGGCGTCGCCAACAACGCCGGTACGAGGCGGCCATCGGCGACTGCGTCGGCGATCAGAAGCGAGCGTCCAAGCGCGACCCCGCCGCCTTCGACGGCAGAGGTGAGGCAAAGCCCGATATCACGCAGAACCGGCCCGCGGGAGACGGCCTGGTTCACGCCAAGTGTCTTGAACCAGAATTCCCAACTCCACTCACCGGCGGGATCGCTCCCCTTGCGAATCAGCGGAAGCTCAATCAGACCGGCCGGATTCGCCAGCGGCTTGCCTTCAGGCAGCACACGTGGCGCGCACACCGGAACCACCCGTTCCTGAAACAATGGCGCTTGAGTCGAACTGGGCCGTGCTTCGGCAAGCGACGTCCAGACGATACGAAGATCGACTGAACTCGTCGCGTCCTGCTCCGCTTGGATTGGCTCGAACTCGACATCGATGTCGGGATGCTCCGACTGAAACGATGGAAGTCGCCTGACGAGCCACCACGCGGCGAACGCCGGGCCTGAACCCAATCTGACGGTTTGGCGGCTGGCGCGGCGGCGCAGACGAGGCTCCAGTCCGGCCATGGTGTCGAGCAACATCGCAAGTTCGGCTCGCAGCAAACTTCCTTCGGCGCTCAGCTCGACCCCGGGATTGAGTCTGCGGAGCAGAGTCGTCCCGTAAAATGTCTCGAGCTGCCGAATTCGATGACTGACCGCGCTCTGGGTCACACCAAGTTCTTCAGCCGCGCGAGTGAATGAGCGGTGGCGCGCGACGGCGTCGAACGCGACCAATGGAGCAAAAGGTGGAAGGCGACGGACCATCGGAGCAAGAAGTGATCAATGAGAACCACATGATACAGTTTCATGAGATTTTGAGAATGCTTCATTCGCTGCCAAGCCGTTTTTCCGCCAGCCTAAGGCGATGGCAGAACATCTCGAAATTGCGCTGGTTGAGGATCCGACAATCGCGGATAACGGTTCTTCTTCACGATTGCCGCGGTTTGCGCTTCTTGCGGCGAGTGTCAGCGGATTTCTGTTCCAGGTCGATCTCACGGGCCTGGCCGCAGCGCTACCGGACATCGCCAGCAGCTTAGGGGTCCCGGTGCAAGACCAGGCCTGGATTATCGACATCTACAGCCTCGCTCTCATCTTCGCGCTTCCGGTTGCCGGTCCGTTTGCAGACCGACACGGGCGGCGAAGAGTGTTCATTGGCGGCGGCGTCTTGTTTGCTCTCTCCTCGGCACTGTCTGCGGCGTCGACCACGTTCGAGAGCCTGCTGGCGTGGCGCGTGCTGCAAGGCGTCGCAGGCGCTGCGATCACGTCGGCGGCTGCGGCGCTACTCGCGGCCGCTTATCCGGGTAAGCGACGCGCCTGGGCCTTCGGCATCTGGGGTACGGTCATCGGTGGCTCAATGGTCGTCGGACCACCGCTCGGAGCAATCATTGCCTCCTATGCTGGCTGGCCGTGGATCTTCTGGATCAATCTTCCGCTCTGTATGGCGCTCGTGGTCTTCGCCTCGCCGCTGGCGGAATCGGAACGTGTCGGCTCTCAACCGCCAATGGATTGGCTCGGGCCGAACCTGCTAGCGCTAGTCGTCGGTTCCTCAGCGTACGCGCTCCTCTCATCAGGCGGATTTCGTGGGATAGCATTGGCTACAACCGTGCTCGCTTCTTGTGCGTTCTGGGTCGTAGAGCGCAGGCACCCGCGGCCGGCCTTTGATTTCGGACTGTTTGCGTCGGTTCCGTTCCTTGCCCTTTGTATCACCGCTATTGCAAGTTCGATCGGTTACTGGTCCTTGCTCGTCCATCTGCCGCAGATGATGCGCGGGCCGATGGGGCTCGATGCAAGTCGCTCCGGATTGCTGCTAACCGCGCTCACCATACCAATGCTCCTGCTGCCTAGTCTGGGCGCGCGCTTGTCGCAGTGTATGCCGGCACGGTTCTACTTCGGCGGAGGACTGACGGTGGTTGGCGTCGCGGCATTGTTCCTGGGAGCCATTTCAAGGGATCTATCCAGCTCGGCAGCGACGTGGGCCGTGGGCGCGATGCTGCTCCTGGGCGGAGCGGGGTGCGCACTGTTCAACGCTCAGATCACGGCCTTCTCGGTTTCCTCGGTTCCAGCCGATCGAGCGGCGACGGCTGCCGCCATGTGTGTCACAATGCGTCAGGTGGGCTTTGCTTTCGGCATCGCGCTGATAGGAGCCGTCCTGAATCTGGGCGGTAGCGGCCTGTATCCACCCGCTTTTCTTCTCGTCGGTGCGATCACGCTTGTGCTTGGTGCAATTGTGTTTGCCTTGCTCTCAATTCCTGTCGCAAGGGAGCTGCAGTAAAGCGGCAAACCAACTTTGCAGTTGATATTAGGATCGTGCAATTCACCAAGCGGGCTGCTGCGGAAGCGTTAGTCGGCCAACGTGCGATTGTCGCGCATTCTACGAACTGTGCGCGTTTCCATTGCAGGGTCCGTTTCGAACGCTTGTTTTCCCTTCGCGGCCCAAAGCTCACGTGCCCGTTCGCCCTCACCGCTTTTAAGCTTGTCAGCCATCCAAAGCAGCGCGCCCAAGATCGTGGAACGGTCGTCACCGGTCAGGTCCACGATGCCGGCTTTGACCACGAGGCCGCCGAGTTCGATGAGGTGCCGGGTGCGCTTGCGGCGTTCGACCTGCCACGCGCGCATGTCATGTCGCGCTTTTGCGGCTTGATGCCGGTTGCGCGCCGTCCGGTTGCCCAGGAGCGCCGTCCGTGTTGCGGTCAGTTGCTGGCGCATTTCAGCGCGTCCGTCCTTGAAAAAACGCGGCGCCGCGCTTGGCCCATGCCTCCCTCTTCCCGGCCTCCTTCGTCTCGGCCAGCACGATCAGCGCGCCTGCCAGTTCTTCAGCCGTCAGTGTGTCAGCTCCGGTCGCGATGACCAATTCGCCGAGCTGGCGCACCTTTCGAGTTTTCAGCCCGCGCGCTTTGTCTTCGAGTGCCTTCAGATCCGCATCAAAGTCTCGTGGCTTGCGCATCATCGTCTCCATGAGCTCGATGGAGAAATAATAGGCGAGCACACCGCAGAATGCTGTAAGGTCATCAGGACGAGCTGAGACGGGGTAGTCCCTCCCGAGATTTTTTCGAGGAGGGCGCGCTTATACGTCGTTCCGACGTGCGCTTCGCTGTGCCAGTGATCTGGTCGCGATGGCGATCTATCATCTTCACGTCAAGGTCATTGGCCGAAAGGCCGGGAGCAGCGCGGTAGCATCGGCGGCCTACCGCTCCGGCTCGCGGCTGCGTGACGAGCGGCTCGGCCGCGATCAGGATTTCTCCGCCAAGCGCGGCGTCGTTCATTCCGAGGTCATGCTGCCGGAGAACGTGCCGGAAGCATGGAGCGACCGCGAGCGGCTTTGGAATGACGTCGAAGCGCACGAAATCCGGAAAGATGCCCAGCTGGCCCGCGAGGTGGAGTTTGCGCTTCCGCGCGAGATGAGTGAGGCGCAGGGCATCGAGCTAGCCCGCGATTTCGTTCGGAGCGAGTTCGTGGGTCTCGGTATGATCGCCGATCTCAATGTGCATTGGGACAGGGCGGAGGACGGACTGCCGAAACCTCATGCCCATGTCATGGTGACCATGCGCTCGGTCGACGAGAGCGGCTTTGGCAATAAGGTACGGGACTGGAACCGTACGGAGATGGTCGAGCGCTGGCGCAGACGCTGGGCCGAGCTTGTCAACGAGCGGCTGGCCCAGCTCGACATCGACGCGCGGATCGACCATCGCAGCCTGGAAGCCCAGGGCATTGCGCTGGAGCCGCAAAGCCAGATCGGCGCGCCCGCCAAACGGATTGAGATCCGAGGCATTGCGGGCGACGAGTCTGAGGCCGACCGGGCCGAGATGCACCGCGAGATCGCGCGCAACAATGGCGCGCGGATCATCGCTGATCCCTCCCTTGGACTGGACGCGATCACCCAGCAGCAATCGACCTTCACGCGCCGCGACCTGGCAAAATTCGCGCACCGGCACAGTGACGGGCTCGACCAGTTCGATGCGGTCATGGGCGCGATACAGGGAACGCCCGATCTGATCGAACTCGGTAAGGACGCCCGCGGCGAGGATCGGTTCACAACCCGCGGAATGATCGAGACGGAACAGCGCCTGCACCGTGCCGCTGAATTGTTGGCGGGAGGGGAGCGCCTCGAGGTGCGAGATGCGGAGCGCAGGGCGGCTTTGGCGCGTGCGGAAGCGCGCGGCCTGGTGCTGTCATCCGAGCAGGTTGACGCCTTGGCGCACGTCACGGGTGGACGCGATCTCAGCGTCGTGGTCGGCCATGCCGGGACGGGAAAGAGCGCGATGCTGGGGGTGGCACGGGAGGCGTGGGAAGCGGCTGGCTTCGAGGTCCGGGGCGTGGCGCTGTCCGGCATTGCCGCGGAAAACCTTCAAAGCGGATCGGGCATTGCGTCGCGCACGATTGCCAGCCTGGAGCACGGCTGGGGACAGAGCCGTGATCTGCTCAAATCGAGCAATGTGCTTGTCATCGACGAGGCGGGGATGGTCGGCACGCGGCAGCTCGAGCGCGTGCTGTCCCATGCCGCCGAGGCTGGCGCAAAGGTGGTGCTCGTCGGCGATCCGCAACAGCTGCAGGCGATCGAAGCGGGAGCGGCCTTCCGGTCGATTTATGAGCGTCACGGCGGCGCCGAGATCGGCGAAGTGCGCCGTCAGCGGGAGGACTGGCAGCGCGGTGCCACGCGCGATCTAGCGACCGGCAAGGTGGATCATGCGCTCGGAGCTTACCGCGCCCATGGCTTGGTGCACGAGGCCCAGACCCGCGAGCAGGCTCGAGGGGATCTGATCGAGCGTTGGGACCGCGACCGGCTGGCCTCGCCGGATCGGAGCCGGATCATCCTCACCCATACCAACGAAGAGGTCCATGCGCTGAACGAGACGGCGCGCGAGCGGATGCGGGCAGCGGGCAATCTCGGCGACGAGGTGGAGGTGACGGTCGAGCGCGGCACGAGAGACTTTGCGGGCGGCGATCGGGTCATGTTCCTGCAGAACGAGCGCGGGCTCGGCGTCAAGAACGGCACGCTCGGAACCATCGAGCAGGTCAGCGCAAAATCCATGACCGTGCAGACCGACGATGGCCGATCCGTGCGCTTCGACCTCAAAGATTACAATCGGCTCGACCATGGCTATGCGGCGACGATCCACAAGGCGCAGGGCATGACGGTGGACCGCGTCCATGTGCTGGCGACGCCCGGCATGGACGCCCACAGCAGCTATGTCTCCCTGTCGCGGCATCGCGACAGCGTCGACCTGCATTATGGCCGTGACGACTTTGCCAATGAGGTTCGGCTGGTCCGCGCCCTGTCGCGCGATCGCGCCAAGGACATGGCTTCCGACTACGACCGTGCCGATCCGATCCAAAGCTACGCCGAGCGGCGTGGGATCACGTTTCGCGAGCGCGTGGCCGAGATCGTACGCAAGGTCATGCCGGAGAAGCTGCGCGACATGTTCGACGGCCTTCGCGTTCCTGGGGAGGTGTCCGACCGATATGGCGGACAACGGCCCGAGCCCGGGTCGCCGGAAAGGGAAAGGAGTGGTACGGCAACCGACCGGCGTGAACCCGAAGTGCCGGCAAGGAACGTGGCGCAAGATCCCGAGGTGGAAGCACGTCGCGTCCGGACCCGGGCGCTCGTGCGCCATGCCCGCGCCGTGGATGCGATCTTCGCGGAGCGGAAGATAGGCAGGCAGGCAAGTCCGGAGCAGGTGAAAGAACTACAGACGGCCCGCCATGCCTTCGAGGCGGTGCGGCCTTATGGCTCGCATGACGCCGAAGCCGCCTACCGAAACAACCCGGAGCTCGCCCGTAAGGCGGCGGCCGGTCAGGTCAGCCCCGCCATCCGTGCGCTCCAGATCGAGACCGAACTTCGCACCGATCCAAGCCGGCGCGCCGATCGCTTTGTGGAGCGCTGGCACAAGCTTGGCCACACCAGTCAGCGCCTATACCAAGCTGGCGACATGTCCGGCTACAAGGCTGCGCGCTCGGCAATGGGCGACATGGCCAAAAGCCTCGAACGCGATCCGCAATTGGAATCCATCCTCGCCGGCCGCAAGAACGACCTCGGCATCGCGTTCGAATCCGGCCGCCGGCTCGGCCAGGAGCTAGCCCTTGCCCACGGTATCGGCCTTGGAAAAGACCGAGGCCTCGAACGCTGACTAGGCCTATCTGCCGCCGCTTGGGCGCCACGCCCCGACAAGTCGAAAACCCAATTGCACGCCCGCCAGGCGGTGGCCTCTCTTCTCTCAGCAGCCGTCAGAACCAGCCAGCAGGAGGCAGCCCGGCCATGCGCGAAGCGGACCGCATCATCCGTTTGAAAACCGTTCTCGCGAGGACCGGGCTGTCGCGGTCCACGATCTACCGCAAGATCGCCGAGGGCACATTCCCGGTTCAGATCAAGATCAGCACCAATGGCAGCGGTTGGCATGAATCCGAAATCAACCGGTGGATCGCAGATCCTGTCTCGTGGCGACCGAGGGGCGCGCTCGGTGAAGTCCGGTGACGAGAAGATGAACGTCAATCGTCGTTGTCCTCGAAACGCATGATCAACAACGCGCGCGTCCGCCGTGGCGGCAGCTTGCCCTATTCCTTAGAGAGGCGCGTCTTCGGCCCGTTGCTGATTGGACCGTCAATCGGTCCTAGTTCTGCGCTGATAGCAACAGGCTTGTCCTGCGCTGACAGAGGGGCTTCTCCACGCAGCCAACTCCGCGTTTTCTGATCCGTTCTTGGTGAAATGCCGGCGTCCCATTGTTCACCAAAAGGGCCGCCGCCATAAGCTCACTCGTGTCGTACCCCAATCGATGTGTACCCGGAGGTGCTGACCGGATTATCGGATAGCCTTCCTATCCCCGCACACGATCTTAACGTACTAGGCCCACCACTGCTCACGCTGACGCTTCCTTGAATTGCAATATGCGCGCACCCTGGCGCAGCGCATCGAGATAGTCGGCCCACCACGTCATCAGTTTCACACGCTCATCCCAATAGTCGCCGCGGGCGTAGGCCCGGCGCACAGCATTCCGCTCAACATGCGCCAGCGCAGCCTCGATGGCGTTGATGCTCCACTTTCCGCTTTCGTTGGCCAGGGTCGAAAAGGTCGAGCGGAAACCGTGAGCGACCATCTCGTCGTTCGAATAGCCGAGACGGCGCAGCGCCGCACACAGCGTGTTTTCGCTGATCGGCCGCGTCACCGAACGCAGGCCCGGGAAGACAAGCCCGGCCACGCCTCGCCCTGTGATCGGATGCAGATCCCGCAAAATGGCGGTAGCCTGCGCTGGAAGCGGGACGCGGTGAGGTCTGCGCATCTTCGTCCGCTCGGCGGGGATGTTCCACACGGCAGCGTCCAGATCAAACTCAGCCCATGTCGCGTGGCGCAGCTCGCCCGGCCGCGGCGCTAGCAGGGCGATCAGTTGCAGCGCGGCCTTCGTCGTTGGCTGGCCCTGAAAGCCGTCAATCGCCCGCAGCAAGCCGCCGAACGCGACAGGCTCGATAATCGCCGCCCGGTGCTTCGGTTTTGGAGCTGCGATTGCGCCGCGCAGCGCTTGGGTCGGGTCCGCATTGGCACGGGCGGTCGTGACAGCATATCGAAATACGGCACCAATGACCGCCCGCAGGCGCTTTGCCGTTTCGAGCTTGCCGGCCGCTTCCAGTGGTTGCAGCACCCGCAAGACTTCGCCAGCGGAGACGTCGCCGATCGGCAGCGGTCCCAGATCGGCCTTGGCCAGGCCGAGCAGCCATTCCAGCTTGCCAGCGGTCGCAGTCGCAACGCCCTCCCGCTTCTTCTTGGCAAGCAGCTCATCGGCCAGAACACTGAACGTGTTGGCCTGAGCCTCGGCGCGCGCCGCCTTCACCTGGCGCTTCCGGATGGCGGGATCGATGCCGTCCCGCAAGAGGCCCGCAGCTTCGTCCCTTAGCCTTCTGGCAGCTTCCAGTGGCACACCGGCCGGGGCCTTGCCGTATTCGCCAAGGGCGAGCTTCTTCTGCTTGCTGCCGAACCGATACGCGAAATTCCAGAGTTTGCCACCGCTTGGCGTAAGCCACAGTTGCAGGCCGCCCCCGTCCGAGAGCTTCACTAGCCGCCCACTAGCCTTGGCGTTCCTAACGGCAGCGTCCGTAAGTTTTCCACTCGCCATGCCACGCACCAACTGTTGGCCTTTTCAAAGCTACATCGCCCGAAAGGCCAACAAGGAGGCCAACAATTTCATCGGCTGTCAACGAACGAGAACAAACCGTGACGGCCACGAATGACCGAAAATGTTTTGTTTTCAGTACCTTGTCGGCGAGAAACGAACGAGGGAGGACGGCTGCGGAAGGGGGGTGGTGCCGCAAGAGGGACTCGAACCCCCGACCCCGTCATTACGAATGACGTGCTCTACCAGCTGAGCTATTGCGGCGAACCATAGCGGCGAGCGCCCGGCACGAGGCCGGACGACGCGGACGCGCTCCTGATATCGGGCGGACGGCCCGTTGGCAAGGACAACGCGCGCGGCCGCGGCTCCGAAACGAACCGGTGTGACCGGAACGGCGGGAGGGCCTGACGGTCCTCAGCCGCCGAACCGCGACCAGAATCCGCGCCAGCCGCCGGCCTGGGCCTTGGGCGCGAGCTGCTCGGCGAACTCGTCGCGGGGCTGGTCATCGTCATCGACACCGGGATCGTCCGGCGGCCGCATGATCGGCACGATCGCCTGGATCGGCGTCTCCGCCGGCCGGGCGAGATCGTTGCGGGTGCGGAACAGCGGCGTCGGCGCGGCTGCCGCGGTCTCGGCCGGCTTGGCGGCGACCGCGTTCGGCTCGGCCTCCGTCTCCGGCTCCGATTCGGCCTCGACGGGACCCGCGGCCTGCAACGGCGGCGCCGGCTCGGCGGCGACGGCCTCGATCAACCGGCTATCCTCAGCCATGTCCACAGGGATATCCACCGGCTTGTCGACAGGCTTGTCCACGGCCTCGGCCGGTTGTTCGGCCTGCTCGAGATCGGCGGCGACCACCGGCCGCGGCGGCTCGTTGTCCTGCAGCGCCGGAGTGATCACCACGGCCTCGCGCGGCGGCTCGACCGCGGTTTCGGCCACGGCGGGCCGGGCCGGCGGCGCCAGCACGGCTTCGGCGAAGGCCGAGCTTTCGATCACGCTGCTGCGCTCCGAGGGCAGGCTCGCCACCGGGGTCTGCCATTGGAAGGCGTCCAGCCGGCCGGTGACCGGCGAGATCGGCTGCCAGCGATCGCTGACATAGCCGTCCGCGGTCCAGGCCGGGTCGTGGCGGGCGCGCACCGCGCGCAGCGCCCATTCGCGCGCCTTGCCGGCGTCGCCATGCTCGGTGCGCTCCAGCTCGGCCATCAGCATCGCCACGCGCTGGGTCGGATCCTCCGTGAACGGCGCCAGCGCCTCGCGGGCGCGGCCGAATTCGGCGGCGTCGATCGCCGCGCGCGCCACCGCCAGCGCGCCTTCGACATGGCCGGGCGTCCGCGCGGCCAGGTTCTCCACCCGCGCCAGCCGCTGCGTGGCCGAATCGCCGAGCCGCACATGGGCGTAGGCATCGGCGAGATCCGGATGCGGACACGCCGCCCAGGCCGCCTCGATGATCTTCATCGCGCGCCGCACCTGGTGCGCCTCGCTCTCGAACTTCGCCGCCAGCACCGCGGCCGGCACCAGGGTCGGCGCCAGCTTCACCGCCTCCATCGCGCTCGAGCGCGACAGGTCGCGATCCCCGGTCTCCAGCGCCAGCGCGCGCGCCGTCAGCAGCACGCCGCGCTGACGGCGGTAGGTCGGCTTGTCGATCATGCCGGCGGTGTAGTTGCCGTCGAGGATCGAAAGCGCACCGTCCCAGTCGGCCTCGGCGCAGCGGAAGCCGAGCACGGCATGCGAGGCCCAGGTGGCGTTGGGCGCCAGCCTGAGCGCTTCGTCGGCGATCATCACCGCGGCATAGGCGTCGTCGGCGCGCTGCGCCTCGATGAACAGGCCGCGCAAGCCGAGCAGGCGGGTGTCGTGGCGCTCGGCCATGGCGCGGAAGGCGCGCCGGGCGCCGTCGCGGTCGCCTTCGAGCTGCGCCGCCTGGGCGTGCAGGAGCAGCGTCAGCGGATCATCGCCGGCCAGCCGTTTGGCGGTGTCGGCGTGCTGCCGCGCCGCGGTCGAATCGCCCTGGCCGATCGCCAGCAGGCCGTGGGTGATGGCGTGGCGGCCGCGCTGATGCCGGCGGGCGCGATGCGCCTTGCGGATGTGGCCGGGCGCCCGCAGCAGCGCGCTGATCAGGTTCCAGACCAGCACGCAGGCCGCGATGGTCAGGCCGAGCGCGAGCACGAACACCGGCAAGGTCATGGCGATCCGCCACGGGCCCCAATTCAAGACGACGTCGCCGGTCTGCTCGGCGACCCAGGCCGAGCCCGCAGCGGCGAGCCCGACCAGGATGAGGAAAATGACGATCCGGAACATGGGCGTCCTATTGCGCGGGTTTGGCGAGCGCGGTCATCGCGTCGTCGGCGAATTTGCGGGCGGTCGACAGCGCGGCGTCGCGGGCATCGGCGCGTGCGAGCCAATCATTGGCGGGGGCGCGATCCTCCGGCGAGAGACCCTTCAGCTCGCGGCGGGCCTCGGCGAAATCGTTGCGCAGCGCCGCCGCGGTGATCCGTGCCACGACCGCGCCGCGATCGGTGCCGGCGCCGTCGGTGCGCTCGACCTTGACCAGGCTCGAGGCGCCGGCCGAGAGCTTGCCGAGGATCGAAGTCCCCGTGGTGCTCTCGGGCGCCGGCGGCGAGAGCTTCGGCACGATGGTGAGCAGCTCGCGGCTCAGTGCCGCGGGGCTCGGCACGCCGGTCGTGGCGAATGCCTCCAGCGGCTTCAGCGCGGCCGCGTCGGGCGCCAGCGATCTGGCGGTGGTCAGCGCCGCTCCATAGGGATCGCCGTGACGCACGGCGACGTCGAGCAGGGTCGCGGCGACCACGCGGCGCAGCGGCGCATCGTCGGCCGGCTTGGCCGCCTCTGAGAGCTTGGCGCGCTCCTGTGCCAGCGCCGCGCTCTGGCTCTTGCTCGCCCGCTCCAGCGCGTCGATGCGCGCCGTCAGGCCGGAGAGATCGACCGGCTCGGGCGCCGGCGCGGAGCCGTCCCGCGGCTGCGCCCGGACATCGTTGAGGGCCGCCACGGTCTTGTCGGCCTGCGCGCGCAGGCCGACGACGTCGTTGCGCAGCGCTGCAATCGTCTTGTCGGCGGCATCGAGCCGGCCGGTCACGGCGCCGTCCGGCTTGCCGACGCGCTGCTCCAGCCCGGCGACGCGGGAGGTGAGCTCGTCGATAGCGGCGGACTGCGGCGAGATCGCCGAGGGCGGCTGCACAGGCGGCCAGCCGAGCATCCAGCCGACGCCGATCACCAGCGCGGCCGCGGCCGCGCCGGAGAACGGTGCGATGATCCAGGGCGACACCGGACGCGGCGGCGGGGGTGGAGGAAGCTCGGCGTGCGGCGGCTCGGCCGCGGCGACCGTCTCCTCGGGCGTCTCGCTGGCGGCCGATTCCGGTTCGGCGTCACCGGCGCCATGCGGATGCGACTCGCTCGCCGCGCCCGACGACCCCTCGGCCAAGGCTTCGGCCGGGGCCGACCAGGGCGACGTGGTCGGCCGCTCGGCCGCGCTCTCGCTGGCCGACGGGCGCTCCTCGCGCGAGGTCGGCTCCAAATCGATGGTCGGCGGTGGCCGTTTCGGCCGCCCGGTGTCGGAGGCCGGTGCAGCGGTGTCGGGTTCATCGACCATGGTGGAAGTTCCCTGGCTGAGGCAAGATTGAGCAGGCCCTCTTACGCCATTCACGACCGTAGCGCACGGGTCAGGCCCTCCAGCATGTCGTTTTCATCCGGATGCGCCGCGATTGTGACCTGGGTGGCGCCGGCCTCGCGCAGCACCTCGGCGACATTGGCCGACAGGCAGCCATGCGGCACCGCCAGCGCCGAGATTTCGACGCCGTCGGCGCGGATGGCCGCCACGAACGCAACCGCGCTCCGCCGCGAATAATGCAGCACCGCCTCGATCCGGTTGGCTGCGAAGGCGTCGCAGACCTCGCGCGGCAGGGTGGTCACCTGCGCCATGCGATAGACGGTCTGGGTGATCACATCGAAGCCGCGCTCGGCGAGCTCGGAGGCGAGGTCGCGCGAGATGTCGGCGCCGGCGAGATAGAGCAGGGTGGCCCTGGCCTCGATGACGCCGCTGTCTGCGATCAGGTCGCGCAACGCGGTCGCATCGGCCGCGGCCGAGATCACCTGCGTGAAGCCGGCCTCGCGTGCGGCTGCGGCCGTCCGGTCGCCGACCGCGAACAGCGGCAGGCGCAGCAAGGCGGACGCCCTGAGCTGCGGCGCCGCCGCGCGCAGCGCGTTCGATGACGTCACGATCAGTCCGGCGGCATCGCCGCCGACGTCCGGCGGCAGCGCGACCGGCTCGAAGCGCAGCATCGGCGCCAGCAGCACCTCGAAGCCACGCGCGCGCAGGGCGCTCGCGGTGCGTTCATTGTCCGGGGCGGGACGGGTCACCAGCACGGCCATGTGCTATGCTCCCGTCGACCACGGATCGGCCGGGCTGCAACGGACGGACGATTGCACCTGGCGACCTCGTGGTGTTAGGCGGTTCTGCGCACTCATAATGACCAAAAGGGTTGAGATTGGGTAACGAATCGCAAACGCTCGTGCTGGGCATCGAAACCACCTGCGACGAGACCGCCGCGGCGGTGGTGGCGCGTGATTCGGACGGCAAGGGGCAGATCCTTTCCAATGTCGTGCGCTCGCAGACCGACGAGCATGCCATCTATGGCGGCGTGGTTCCCGAGATCGCCGCGCGCGCCCATGTCGACATGCTCGACCATCTCATCGACGCGGCGATGCGCGAGGCCGGCATCGACTATGCCGCGCTCGGCGGCGTCGCGGCGGCGGCCGGGCCGGGCCTGATCGGCGGCGTCATCGTCGGCCTCACCACCGCCAAGGCGATCGCGATGGTGCACGACACGCCGCTGATCGCGGTCAACCATCTCGAGGCGCATGCGCTGACGCCGCGCCTCACCGATGCAATCGACTTCCCCTATTGCCTGTTCCTGGCCTCCGGCGGCCATACCCAGATCGTCGCGGTCGCCGGCGTCGGCGATTATGTCAGGCTCGGCACCACCGTCGACGACGCGATGGGCGAAGCGTTCGACAAGGTCGCGAAGATGCTGGGTCTGCCCTATCCGGGCGGACCACAGGTCGAGCAGGCCGCGCGCAACGGCGACGGTCAGCGCTTTGCCTTCCCGCGTCCGATGCAGGGCCGCAGCGATGCCAACTTCTCGCTGTCCGGTCTGAAGACCGCCGTGCGTAACGAGATCGGTCGGCTCGGCAAGGTGAGCGAGCAGGACATCGCCGACCTCTGCGCCAGCTTCCAGGCCGCGGTGCTGGACTCGACCGCCGACCGCCTGCGCGTCGGCCTCGATCTGTTCAAGCAGCGTTTCGGCGCGCCGACCGCGCTGGTGGCCGCCGGCGGTGTCGCCGCCAACCAGGCGATCCGCGGCGCACTCGACGATGTCGCGCAGCAGGCCGGCACCCGCCTGATCATGCCGCCGCCGGCGCTGTGCACCGACAATGGCGCGATGATCGCCTGGGCCGGGCTGGAGCGGTTGGCGCTAGGGATGGTGGACGGCATGGACGCCGCGCCGCGCGCGCGCTGGCTGCTGGATGCCAATGCCAGCGTGCCGGGCAAGTTCGCGAATACGCGGGCGGGGTTTTAAGGGTGGCGGAGTTGCTGGCTGAACTCAGCCATCGGTTGAGCCGTGCTCCTGCACATCGTGACGCAAGCTGGTGCGCAGGACGCGGTGCACTCCCCTCCCCGTTGCGGGGAGGGGTCGGGGGTGGGGGTGGCCCCACAAGGATTGCCGCTCGTGGCACCCTCCCCAGCCCTCCCCCACAAGGGAGGAGGGAGCGCAGCGGCGCTTGCGGCGCATGACCCACGTCCAAACCATTTCCATCGTCGGCTCCGGTGCGTGGGGCACGGCGCTCGCCGCCGTCGCCGCGCGTGCCGGCCGTGAGGTCACGCTCTACGCGCGCGACAGCCACCACGCCGCGCGCATCTCTGCTGCCCGCGAAAACCCGCGACTGCCCGGCATTCCGCTCGCCCCCAGCATCGCCGTGACCGCCGATCTCGCCGAGGCCGCCCGCGCCGACGCCGTTCTCATCGTTGTCCCCGCCCAGCATCTGCGCGGTGCGGTCATGCATCTCGCCCCGCTGCTCCGTCCGGGCACGCCGCTCGTCGCCTGCGCCAAGGGCATCGAGCACGGCACCCATAAATTCATGACCGAGGTGATCGCGGAGGCCGCGCCGAACGCGATCCCGGTGATCCTGTCCGGCCCGAGCTTCGCCGACGACGTCGCGCGAGGGCTGCCGACCGCGGTGACGCTCGCCGCGCCCGACGAGGCGCTCGCGGCCGACCTCGTCCATGCGCTGGGTTCGCCGACCTTCCGGCCCTATCATTCGACCGACGTGCGCGGCGTCGAGATCGGCGGCGCCGCCAAGAACGTGCTGGCGATCGCCGCCGGCATCGTTGCCGGCCGCAATCTCGGCGCCTCGGCGCTGGCGGCGCTGACCACGCGCGGCTTCGCCGAGTTGGTGCGGCTCGGCCGCGCCTATGGCGCGCGCAGCGAGACCTTGACCGGCCTGTCCGGCCTCGGCGACCTGATCCTCACCTGCGCCGGTCCGCAATCGCGCAACTTCGCCGCCGGCCTCGCGCTCGGCCGCGGCGAGCCGCTGCCCGCAGGCAAGCTCGCCGAGGGACAATACACCGCGCCCGTGCTGGTCGAACTCGCCACCTCGCGCGGCGTCGAGATGCCGGTGGCGCAGGCGGTGGCCGCCATTCTCGCCGGCACCGTGACGATCGATGCCGCGATCGAGGCGCTGATGATGCGCCCATTCAAGGCGGAGGAGTGAGCGGCCGCCGCGCGACCGACGTCATCCAGCACGACGCTCTCTCCGCCGTCATGCCCGCGCTTGTCGCGGGCATCCATGTCTTGGATAATGCGCCGAGCAGTGCGACGTGGATGGCCGGGACCTCCCAGCGCTTCGCGCTTTTGCCTGGCCAGGACGAATGGAAAGAGACGACCATCATGAACTACTGGCTGGTGAAATCCGAACCCTCGGTATGGTCGTGGGACCAGCAGGTGGCGAAGGGCGCGAAGGGGGAGGCCTGGACCGGCGTGCGCAACTACACGGCGCGGCAGAACCTGGTGGCGATGAAGAAAGGCGACCTCGCCTTCTATTATCATTCCAACGAGGGCAAGGAGATCGTCGGCATCGCCGAGATCATCAAGGAAGCCTATCCTGATCCGACCGACAAGACCGGCAAGTTCGTCTGCGTCGACATCAAGGCGCACAAGCCCTTCAAGACCCCGGTGACGCTCGCCGCGATCAAGGCCGACAAGATGCTGAGCGAGATGGCGCTGGTGAAGCAGTCGCGGCTGTCGGTGCAGCCGGTCACGCCTGCGGAATGGAAGCACGTCTGCAAGCTGGGCGGCGTGTAGGGGCGCAAGGGCTTGTGAGACGCGCAAGGCGTTAGCGCTACTCGTGGTAGCTCCGGACCTGCGGCTGCCATGGGTAGGCTGCGTCCTTTCAGGCGCCGCGCGATGATGCTACGTTCAGTTGTGGCAGGGAGCACCTGCTTCCTGCTCCATACCGAACAGGAGACCGACATGTCTGACAGCGTCTACAAAGTCATCGAGCTGATCGGTACCAGCAGCGAATCTTGGGAAAGGGCAGCTACCAACGCCGTCGAGCAGGCGGCGAAGACACTCCGAGACCTGCGTGTCGCAGAAGTGGTCCAGCTCGATATGCAGCTCGACGCGAAGGGGAAGGTGGAAGCCTATCGAGCCAAGCTCAACGTGTCGTTCAAGTTCGAAGGCGCATGAGCTGACCATCGACTTGCGTTGTCGTTCGCCGGACTATCGGCCCGCGGCAAGGTTTGAGCCTGCAATCCGGTGTCGTGCCCGGCGTCGGGGGCATGACCGTGGACGTCTCGGTTCGGCTTCCCGGGGATGGCGAGGCGGGACGGACCACAAGCCTGTCATACGGAAATTGCCCGTCGCGCCGGTTATGTCGCAGGGCAGCGCCGCTGCATGACGATCGGGAGTTCGGATCAAAGATCGAGACCTTTCTTCCTCAGTTCATCGACCATCTGCTTCCTGATCTCTTCGCCGAGAGCTTGACCAAATTTCTGCCCGGCAATGCTCGACTCCTGGGTGACGGACGGCAGCTTCTGCAGGACTCGTTGACCTGTCGGGGTCCTGTAGAACTCAGCCATGGTCCTGAGGTCGTCCGCCGAGAAGTTCCTGGCATAGACGACCGCGATCGCATCCGAGAATTCGGAAACCCTGCCCTGAAAGGCCTGGGTGAACTTCGGGATCAACGCATCATATTGCAGAGCGACCTCGGCGCGCCCCTGGACGATCGTCGGTCTCAGGTTCTTCAGAATGATCGGCAACAGGGCTGTCGCCTGGTCATTCATATGCATCACGGAGACCAGCTCTTTCGCGGCCGCCAAGGACTCCTGTGATGTCGCTTGGGCTCTTGCCGATGGCGGCGTTGCGGCGGTGAGCCAAATGGCGGAGGCGACGACTACGTACCGACAGCGATGCTTCATCCTGATCCCCCATGTGCCGGCTGCAGCGGCGATCGCTGTTACGGCCGGGTTCCAATTCTTAAGATCAGCCGGAGCCAGCGAACAGTACCGCTAAGCTGTGTTTTCTGCCGCTGCAACCGGATTGGCATCCCCGCGCTATTGTGCGGATCAAAGCCTGCTCTGTTGCCCGTCGGGCAGTTTCCGCATTCCCGACATGCGCGAATTGCCCGTCGTGTTAGTTTGTCGCACGCTGTCGGCATTGCACCGTCGGGCAAATCACCTGCACATTTCCGCACGTCCCTGCTGCCGCATGAGGGACGTTTCGCGACCGTCACGGATCGTTGGCAGTGGGATGCGATGGGCGTGGGTCGACGCAGCGTGAGCTGATCGCGCGGACGAACGGCGATGCACGCACGGTCAAGTCGCGCGGTCCTGATATCCCGACGCTGATATCAAGCGGGTGCCGATACCCTCAGCGTGTCGCGCTCGTGATGGTGGCCAGACAGCCCGGCGCACCAGGGAGAACGCGAAGCAGCCGTTAAAACCAATCGCGCAGGGAGGGCCGGGTGTGTTCGGCCAGACCTGTGGTGCCTGCCGCCAGCATTTTCTTTCGCTGGCGGGCCACGGGCGCGGCCAGCGCCCGGCCTTCCCTGCGCCCTCTGTTTGAGGAGGGCGATAGTTTCAGCACAGCTCGGGCGCATCGTGTCGCGAGAACGAGATCGTTCGCCTTCGAGCTGCTTGTCGAGGCAACGCCGGGACCGCCAACCACAGCTGTCGTCCCGGGCAAGCGCGAAGCGCGCCGACCCGGGATCCATAACCACAGGGTTCAGTTGTCTTGCACGGACTCGCAGCCTGCCTCTTACAAACATCACGCGGTATGGGTCCCTGCGTTCGCAGGGACGACATCGGCTATTTGGCGCGCGCTCGGCCCTCACGATCCAAACACAAAGAAAGGGGCCCCAGCTTGCGCTGGAGCCCCTCAACGGTCAGGGCATTGCCGGGTATTTGCCCGAACCGAAGTTGCGGACCTGGTCGCGTACGACCAAGTCCCGGGAGAACTCAGTAGTTGTAGGCGCGCTCGCCGTGGTCGGTGATGTCGAGACCCTCGCGCTCCTGCTCCACGGTCGGGCGCAGGCCGATGATCACGTCGACGACCTTGTAGAGGATCGCCGAGCCGACACCCGACCATACCAGCGTGGCGACGACAGCCTTGATCTGCGCCAGCATCTGCGTGGCGAAGTCGTAGGTGCCGGCGTTGTTGCCGGTGATGTTGGTGTAGTCGGTGATGCCGACGCCACCCAGAGCCGGGTTGACCAGGATGCCGGTGGCCAGAGCGCCGATGATGCCGCCGATGCAGTGCACGCCGAAAACGTCGAGCGCGTCGTCATAGCCCAGCGCGTTCTTCACGGTGGAGACGAAGAACAGGCAGACCGGGGAGACGATCAGGCCGAGCACCAGCGCGCCGATCGGACCGGCATAACCGGAGGCCGGGGTAACGGCGACGAGACCGGCGACCGCGCCCGAGCAGATGCCGAGCAGCGACGGCTTGCCCTTGACGGCCCATTCGCACAGCAGCCAGGACAGCGCCGCACCGGCGGTCGCGACCATGGTGTTGACGAAGGCCAGGGCGGTGACGCCGTTCGATTCCAGGTTGGAGCCGGCATTGAAGCCGAACCAGCCGACCCACAGCAGCGCGGCGCCGATCATGGTCATGGTCAGCGAGTGCGGAGCCATCAGCTCCTTGCCGTAGCCGGTGCGCTTGCCGATCAGAACCGCGCCCACCAGACCGGCAATGCCGGCGTTGATGTGAACGACGGTGCCGCCCGCGAAGTCGAGAGCGCCGGCGCCGGCGAGCCAGCCGACAGCACCGGTGACTTCGTCGAGCTTGGCCTGGGCGGCGGTCTTGGCGGCAGCGTCGCCAGCGGCAGCGAGAGCCTTGGCAGCAGCAGCGACGTCATCGGGAGCGGCGATGTACCAGACCCAGTGCGCGATCGGGAAGTAGATGAAGGTCACCCAGAGCAGGATGAACAGCATCACCGCCGAGAACTTGATGCGTTCGGCGAAGGCGCCGACGATCAGGGCCGGGGTGATCATCGCGAAGGTCATCTGGAACACGAAGTAGGCCAGCTCCGGGATCACCACGCCGTTCGAGAAGGTCGGAACGGTCGAGTTGGCGTCGACGCCGTGCAGGAAGGCCTTGGAGAAGCCGCCCACCCACGAGGTCATGCTGCCGCCGTCGGTGAAGGCG
Organism: Bradyrhizobium sp. SZCCHNRI2009; assembly: GCF_032485115.1. NCBI lineage: Bacteria > Pseudomonadati > Pseudomonadota > Alphaproteobacteria > Hyphomicrobiales > Nitrobacteraceae > Bradyrhizobium > Bradyrhizobium sp. SZCCHNRI2009. The sequence goes on along the minus strand of NZ_JAUEUH010000012.1, from coordinate 190,324 downwards.
AGCGAGTAGCCGTAGAGCGTCCAGACCACGCCGACCATGGCGACGATGGCGAACACCTGGGTGAGGACCGAGGCCATGTTCTTGGTGCGGACGAGGCCGCCATAGAACAGCGCGAGGCCGGGGATGGACATCATCAGGACGAGCGCGCTGGACACGAGCATCCAGGCGACGTCGCCCTTGTTGGGAACCGGGGCGGCTGCGGCAGCGGCGGCAGGCGCGTCCTCGGCGAACGCCACATCGACGAGGCCTGCGACGCAGAGCCCTGCAATTGCGAGCGTAACCCATCCCGCGCTGGTTGGACGCTTGAACGTCATTTTATTGTACTCCGTAAGTGTTCTGGTTTGAGCGCGAAATCAAAGGGCCGCAGCGTCCGCTTCGCCGGTGCGGATACGCACGGCGTGGTCGAGGCTGATGACGAAGATCTTGCCGTCGCCGATCTGGCCGGTCTTGGCGGCCGAGCTGATCGCATCGATGGTCTTGTCGACCTGGTCGGAGGGGATCGCGACCTCGATCTTGATCTTGGGCAGGAAGCTCACCGCATATTCGGCGCCGCGGTAGATTTCCGTATGACCTTTCTGACGGCCGTACCCCTTCACTTCCGTCACCGTGAGACCATGAACGCCGATGGCGGTCAGGGCGTCCCGGACTTCTTCGAGCTTGAATGGCTTAATGATCGCCATAACAATTTTCATGGGTCCTATCCCCGCTTGGGCCCGGCACGGACGTTACCGAGCGCTTCCTGTCGACTGAGGTTCACCACGCGGAGAAATCTTCACGACGCGGGCACAGCCGGGAGCGATAGAATCAAATGCCGTGCCAGACGGCTGGTCAGGGCTAACGAGCGGTGAATCCTGGCCTTTTCACCCCTCGGGAGGGGCAGCAGGGGCTGCGCTATTCCGTCGCGCTCAAGGAATGGGCAGGCATGCGCAAAAGTTGCGCATGTCAGGCTCAAGACACAATGCTGCTCAGCGCGCGGGCAGAATCCTGCGGCGCCGAACAGGTCAATTGGCGTCAATTGCTGCAGCTATTGCAGCGCCTCGCCATGCTGGGAGATGTCGAGTCCTTCCAGCTCGTGCTCACGCGACACCCGCAGCGGCACGAAGGCGCTGACCAGCTTCAGGAGCCCCCAGGTGACGCCGCCCGACCACACCAGGGTGACGGCGACGCCGTAGAGCTGGGCCGCAAGCTGCTTCGGGTTGCCCTCGATCAGCCCCGCCGTGCCGCCGATCGCGGCGGTCGCGAACACGCCGGCCAGCACGGTGCCGGTGAGGCCGCCGACGCCGTGGACGCCGAACACGTCGAGCGAATCGTCATAGTTGAAGCGGTGCTTCAGCGAGGTGCAGGCCCAGTAGCAGATGATACCAGCGAGCGCGCCGATCACCAGCCCATGCCAGGGGGCGACGAAGCCGGACGCGGGCGTGATGGTGCCGAGGCCGGCCACCGCGCCCGAGATCATGCCGAGCACAGACGGCTTGCGCCGCGTCGACCATTCCAGCGCGCCCCAGGTGACGGCGCCGGCGCAGGCGGCCAGATGCGTCGTCAGGATCGCCATCACCGCATGCGCATTCGCCCCGAGCGCCGAGCCGCCATTGAAGCCGAACCAGCCGACCCAGAGCAGGCCGGTGCCGACCACCGCGAGCGACAGGTCGAACGGCGAGAGGTTCTCACTGCCGTAGCCCTGGCGGCGTCCCATCACCAGCGCGGCGACCAATCCCGCGGTGCCCGCGGAGAGATGCACGACGAGACCGCCGGCGAAGTCGACCACGCCGGCCTGAGCGAGAAAGCCGCCGCCCCAGATCCAATGCGCCAGTGGCACATAGACGAAGATGAACCATGCGATGCTGAACAGGAGGTAGGCGGAGAAGCGCATGCGGTCGGCGACCGAGCCCGCCACCAGAGCCACCGTGATGATCGCGAACGTCATCTGGTACAGCATGAACAGCGACTCGGGGATCGTCTTGGCGCCGGGATGGACGCTGTCCATGCCCATGCCGGCGAGGAAGGCGCGGTCGAGCGAGCCGATCCAGGTGCCGTCGCCGACGAAGGCCAGCGAGTAGCCGAATGCGACCCACAGGATCGAGATCAGCATCACGGCTGCGAGGCTCTGCGCCATCGTCGCCAGTACGTTCTTCTTGCGCACCATGCCCGAGTAGAACAGCGCCAGACCCGGAATGGTCATCATCAGCACCAAAGCGGTGGCGACGATCATCCAGGCGGTGTCGGCCGGTTCGATCGTGGACGGCGCTGCGGCCGCTGCTGGCGTGGTGAAGGCAATCGCTCCCGCTGCAGCCAATGCTGCAGACGCGCGCAGGCTACGAGACGCGCTGGTCTCCATGACAGTCCCCCCGGCATGTCAGATGTTAGGATTTTGCAGTCCGCCGCGCCGTTGCGGCGGGCGTGCAGCCGTTGCGGCTGCTTGACGGGCTTAGAGTGCGTCGGTGTCGGTTTCGCCGGTGCGGATGCGGCGGGCATGATCGATCGGCGTCACGAAGATCTTGCCGTCGCCGATCTGGCCGGTGCGCGCGTGCGTCGTGATCACCTCGACCGCCTTCTCGGCGATGTCCGAGTTGACCGCGATCTCGATGCGCAGCTTGGGCAGGAAGTTCACGATATATTCGGCGCCCCGGTAGATCTCGGTATGGCCCTTCTGGCGGCCGTAGCCCTTGACCTCGGTGACGGTCATGCCGTGGACGCCGATCGCGGTGAGGGCTTGGCGCACCTCGTCGAGCTTGAAGGGTTTGATGATCGCGACGACGAGCTTCATGGGCGGGCCCTGGTTTCCTCAGGTAGAAGCAGCCTGTTTCGGAGGCAGGCTTGGGATGGCCGTTTTGGCCTGTTCCTAGGCAAATGGCACAAAATCAGCGCAGCGTTAAGCGAAAACGTCAAGGAGTGACGGATATCACTGAACGGAACGCGACATCGCCCGACAGACTGAAGACGTTTTCCTGCCATCCTCCATTCAAGGACATCCCATGTCGAATCGTTCCTGGTATTACGCGGCGCAAGGCCAGCAACAGGGCCCCATTTCGGAAGACGAACTGCGCGACCTGATCGCCCGGGGTGTCGTCACGGTCGAGACGCTGCTGTGGAGCGACGGCATGGCCGGCTGGGAGAAGGCCGGGCGCATTCCCGGCCTGATGTCGGGCGTGCCGAGCATCTCCCCCGGCGTCCCGCCCGCGTTCGAGGCCGGCGTGCCTGCGTCGGGCGGCGCGCTCTCGGTCAAGCTGGACACCTGGTCCTATCTCGGCTGGACACTGCTGTATGTCGTCGGCCAGTTCCTGGTGGTGATCACGCCCTGGACCGCTGTCTATCTCTACCGCTACGTGATCGAGCGGATGCGGGTGCCCGGCCGGCCGAACCTCACCTTCACCGGCCAGCCGCTCGACATCTGGTACGTCTTCATCGCGATGGGCGTGCTGGCCTACGTCGGCCTCAGCGACCGGCCGATCCTCAACCTGATCTCGCTGGTTGCCCCGGCGTTCCTGGGCTGGATGGTGCTGCGCTGGCTGCTGAGCAACCTCGCTTCGAATGGCGAGCGGTTGCCGATCCATTTCGAAGGCAGCCCCGTCGTCTATGCCGGCTGGTACCTGCTGATGATCGTGTCGGGCATCACCGTCATCGGCTGGGCCTGGGTGCTGACCGCCTGGATGCGCTGGGTCTGCCGCAACATCCAGGGGACGCGGCGCGAGGTCGTGTTCACCGGCTCGGGCCTGCAGGTGCTGTGGCGCACCTTCGCGTTCGTGCTCGGCTGCTCGGTGATCATTCCGATCCCGTGGCTGCTGCGCTGGTACAGCGCCTGGTACGTGTCGCAATTCGCGGTCGTCCCGCGGACGGCACAGCCGGTGTGATGCGGCTAGGCCCGGCGCTCGCGGATCGAGCCCTCCTGCGCGACGGAGGCGACCAGCGTGCCGTCGGGCTTGAAGATCGAGCCGCGGGTGAGCCCGCGGCCGCCCTGCGCGCTCGGCGAATCCTGCGCATAGAGCAGCCATTCGTCGGCGCGGAACGGCCGGTGAAACCACATCGCATGATCCAGCGAGGCCGGCATCATGCGCTTGTCGAACAAGGTGCGGCCATAGCGCGCCATGACCGCGTCGAGCAGCGAGAAGTCCGACGCATAGGCCAGCGCGCACATGTGCAGCGCCGGATCATCGGGCAGCTTCGCCGCCGTCTTGATCCAGACGTTGATGCGGCCATCCTCGATCTTCTGGCCGAAGTACCGGTTCAGTTCGACGGGGCGCAGCTCGATCGGCCGGTCGGATTCGTAGTAGCGGCGGATGAAGTCCGGCATCCTTTGGAAGACCTCCTGAAACATCGGCTGCTTGGAGATCTCCTCCGCCGTCAGCTTCTCCGGCGGCGGCACGTCCGGCATCTTGTCCTGGTGGTTGAACGCGCTCTCCTCGTCGCTGTGGAACGACACCATGATCGAGAAGATCGCATTGCCGTGTTGGATCGCGGTGACGCGACGCGTCGCATAGCTCTTGCCGTCGCGCAGACGCTCGACCTGGTAGATGATCGGCACCTGCGGGTCGCCGGGCAGGATGAAGTAGCAGTGCAGCGAATGCGGCAGCCGGCCCTCGACGGTGCGGCAGGCCGCCATCATCGCCTGGCCGATCACCTGGCCGCCGAACACGCGCTGCCAGCTCGTCTTCGGGCTGTTGCCGCGGAACAGGTTCACCTCGATCGGCTCGAGATCGAGGATCGAGATCAGGTCGATCAGTCCCTTGGACATGGCGTGGTGCTTTCGCTGGCTCGGCCGGCCGCTCCGGTCCCGTTCTCGCGGGATCAGGCATCCGGAATTGATGGCCTCGGGTGGCAGCCCTTGGTTCACGCCCCTGTTTCGCCCAGCTATAATCCTCCCGCAAGAGTAACTGTGAGCAGGGTGGCATGACGACACAGCGAAGCATTGTCATTTGTGGCGGGGCCTTTGCCGGCCTGGCGCTCGCGCTCGCGCTTCGGCAGGGGCTCGGTCCCGAAGTGCCGGTGATCGTGGCCGACCCGGCGCTCGCCAACCGGCCGAGCCGCGATCCACGCGCCAGCGCCATCGTCGCGGCGTGCCGCAAGCTGTTCGATGTGATCGGGGTCTGGGCGGACGTGGCGCCGCAGGCGCAGCCGATCCTCGACATGGTCATTACCGATTCCAAGCTCGAGGACGCGACCCGCCCGTCGTTCCTGACGTTTGCGGGCCAGGTCGAGGCCGGCGAGCCGTTCGCGCACATGGTCGAGAACCGGCTCTTGATCGACGCGCTGGTGCGGCATGCGGAGGCCGCAGGCGTCGAGCTCAAGGCGATGCCGGTGACCGGCTTCGTGACGCGGGCCGACGGCATCGCGGTGACTCTGGGCGACGGCAGCCAGCTCGAGGCGAGCCTGCTGGTGGCCGCTGACGGCGCGCGTTCGAAGCTGCGCGAGCGCGCGGGCATCCAGACCCATGGCTGGGACTATGACCAGTCCGGCATCGTCGCGACCATCGGTCATGAGCGCGACCATGGCGGCCGCGCCGAGGAGCATTTTCTTCCGCCCGGACCATTCGCGATCCTGCCGCTGACCGGCAAGCGCTCCTCGCTGGTGTGGACCGAGCGGCGCGCCGAGGCGAAGCGCCTCGTCGCGCTCAGCGCGGATGAATTCCACGCCGAGCTGGAGAGGCGCGCCGGTCTGCATCTCGGCGAGTTGAAGGTGCTCGACCAGCCGCGCGCTTTTCCGCTGTCCTACTTCGTCGCCCGCTCGTTCATCGCGCCGCGGCTGGCGCTGGTCGGCGACGCCGCCCATGTGATCCACCCCATCGCGGGGCAGGGGCTCAACATGGGGCTGAAAGACGTCGCCGCACTGGCCGAGGTCGTGGTCGATGCGGCAAGAATGGGGATCGATCCGGGGCAGGTCGATGTCCTCGAACGCTACCAGCGCTGGCGCCGCTTCGACACGATGGCGATGGGCGTTGCCACCAATTCGCTGAACTTCCTGTTCTCGAACAAGTCGACGCTGTTGCGGGCCGTGCGCGACATCGGCCTTGGCATCGTCGATCGCGCGCCGCCGTTGAAGGAGCTGTTCATCAAGCAGGCCGCGGGCCTCACCGGAGAGATGCCACGGCTGCTGAAGGGTGAGGCGCTGTAGAGCATGATCCGGAAAAACGGGAACCGGTCTTCCCTCGCGACAAACGCCGAAGGCGTTTGCGCGGAGATCATGCTCGAACAAAGAGCTCAGCGCGGGCCTGCGGCGGCGATGAAGCCGGCGACGGCCTCGACCATGTCGGGGTCGAGCGGACGGTCGGGGTCGTTGTAGGAGGCGAGGTTCTCGTCCTCGTTGGCGACGTCGACCAGGACGTGGTTCATCTCCGGCAGCCACAGCGACTTGGCGGTCGGTGCGGCGGCGGCGAGCGCGACCATGTCGAGGCGTGCGATCTGGTGGTCGCGGGCGCCGCCGACGATCAGAATCGGGATCGTGAGCTGCTTCAGTGGATCGATCGGGTCCTCGGCAAAGGCGGAGCCGATGCTGGGCTGCATGCTCGGTGCGACCGGCAGCTCGGGCGGTGGCGGGTCCACGACCTGCCCGGCCATGATGGCGTCGATCGCCTTGGCGACCGGCTCCATCTTCGCGGCCGGCAGCTTCTTCTCTAGCTGCGCCTTCAACAGGTCGCCCTGCCGCCGCGCCGACGTCGTGAGCAGCACGAGGCGGTCGACCGGGGTGCGGCGGGCGGTGAGGATGGCGACCAGGCCGCCCTCGCTGTGGCCGACGAGAACGATGCGGGCGAACTTGCCGCGCAGGAAGTCGACCAGCGCGGCGGCGTCGTCGACGTAGTCCTTGAAGCGGAAGTCTTCCGGGCGGCCGAATTCCGCCTTCCACCCCCGCGCGCCGCGCTTGTCGTAGCGCAGGCTGGCGATGCCTTGGGTAACGAGCTGCTCGGCGAGCTTCTTCAAGGTCGCCGGCTTGAGCTGCGGCCCGTTGCCATCCCGGTCCGTCGACCCGGAGCCGGCGATCAGCAGCGCCACCGGCGGGCGCTCGACACCCGCTGGCGTCGTCAGGACGGCGTCGAGTGCGCCAATGCGGACGGCGCTCTCCTCGGCCGAGACCCCCGAAGCGAGGGCCATCAGCGCCACGGCGAGCGCACAGCGGATCACGACGGGCCGCATCGGTCAGTCGATCTTCCGCGCTTCCTCGGGCAGCATGATCGGGATGCCATCGCGGATCGGGTAGGCGAGCTTCGCCGACCGCGAGACCAGCTCCTGTTTCGCCGCGTCGTATTCCAGCGGGCCCTTGGTCATCGGGCAGACCAGGATCTCGAGCAGCTTGGGATCGACGGAATTGGCGGGGCGTTCGAGCGGGGCGTTCATGGCAAGGGTCTCCGGCGGGCGCCTCTGTAGCATAACGTCCGCTCGCTTGTCGTGCTTCAAGGCATGTGCCGGGCGATCCGGATCAGCTCGTCGATGACCGCGTCCAGTTGCTCGGCCGGCAACGGCCGATCCGACAGCGCGTGGCCGAGGAAGGTCCAGTACAGCACCTGGGCGCGTGCGCGCGCGATCGCCGGCACTAGTCCCTCGGCTGCAAGCAGGCTCTCGACATAGCCCAGCCGGCGCCTGTCGATGGCTTGGACAGCCTGCCGCGCGGCGGGGTCGGATCCGGCCCAGTTGCGCACGGCGCGCTCCAGGGTGAGCTTGACGTTGAACGCGCGGCGGAGGAGCACGGCAATGGCCGGCTGGTCGCCGGCGTTCGCCTCCACCCCGGTGATGATCTGCTCGGCCGCAATCTCCCGCCACTTCTTGAGGAGGGCCGCGTGAAACCCGGCCACATCGGCGAAATGCCAGTAGAAGCTGCCGCGCGACACGCCCAAGGCTTTCGCCAGCGGCTCCGCCTTCAGCGCGGTGAAGCCCCGGCTGGCCAGCACCTTCAATCCCTGTGTCAGCCAATCGTCGGCCGAGAGCTGATCGGTCATGTCGTCACCATGAGACGACCATACACAGCTGTATTGACGACCGCCAGGGCTTCGTGCATTGTCCATACATAACTGTATGGAGGCGTGCCATGCGCGATGCGCTGCTCGTGACCGCGGGGCTGATGGCGATCACCGTCGCCGTGATCCACGGCGTGCTCGGCGAGACGACGGTTTTCGCGCGTGCCACCATCTCGCCGGAGCGGCTGCGAACCCTGCTGCGGCTGGTCTGGCAGACTGGCACGGTGGCGTGGATCGGCTGTGGCGTGCTGCTCGCCGTCGCCCCGCAAATGGCGTCGGAGTCGGCGCGGCATTGGACGGTGACCACGGTCATCGTCGTGTTCGCTTTCGCCGCAGGCGCCAATGCGCTCGCGACGCGCGGGCGGCATTTCGGCTGGGTCATGCTCGCCGGCGTAGTCAGTCTCGCCATCGCCGGCTACTGACGCGGCGAATCCCGGTCCACCGCAGCGCCGCCACGTACCCGGCGAGAGGAAGGCATCGCGACGCTCCGTAACCGCCGCGTCGCCTCAACTGCTGTTCGGCCGCACTCCGTTCACCGCGAGGCCACTGCCACGACACATTCGCCAAGAATGGTTCCAACTTAGAAGGAGTCTCTTTGCAGACACGGCGACGAGCCGCTTAGCTGTTCGTCGTCGCGAACGGGTGCCCGGCGTCGACATCGATCCGGGCGCACAACCGTTCTCCGATTTGCTTGTCTGGATAGGAGAGGGGACGGATCGATGTTGGTCGACGTGGTGCGGAAGTTGGTCGTCGTAGGTGGAAGCGTCGGCGTGCTGTTGATGGCAGCGCAGGCGCACGCCGGGGGATCGAGCGAGATCTGCCTCACCTATGCCAACGGTCAATTCGAGCCCAAGGAGCCGACCGTTCCTGCGGACGCGCCGCTGACCATCCGCGTCCGGAACATGGAGGGCAAGGCCATCGAGTTCGAGAGCGAGACCCTGAAGGTCGAGAAGGTGATCGCGGCCAACAGCGAGGCGGTGCTCAACGTCCGCGCCATGAAGTCCGGGCGCTACGAGTTCTACAACGACTTCAACGAAAAGGCCCGCGGCTTCGTCAACGTCCAATAGGTCCATATCCCATGCTCGCCGCCCTGATCATCGTCTTCCGCGAAGTGTTCGAAGCCGGCCTGATCGTCGGCATCGTGCTTGCCGTCACCAGCGCGGTCCCGCATCGCCTGCGCTGGATCGGCGCGGGGCTGTTTGCCGGCCTGGTCGGCGCATGCATCGTCGCGGCGTTCGCGGGAACGTTGACCCAGCTCTTTGAAGGCATGGGGCAGGAATTGTTCAATGCGGGGATCCTGTCGGCTGCCGTGATCATGCTGACCTGGCACAATGTCTGGATGGCCCGGCACGGCCGCGAGATGAGCACTGAGCTGCGGACGATGGGCCAGGCGGTGGCAGACGGCGCCAAGCCGCTGGTCGCGCTGGCGACCGTGATCGCCATCGCCGTGTTGCGCGAGGGCAGCGAGGTCGCGCTGTTTCTCTATGGGGTCGCGGCCTCCGGCGACGGCAGCGGGCGGGCGCTGCTCGGTGGCGGCGTCCTTGGCCTGCTGCTCGGCGTTGCCGTCTGTCTCGCGACCTATCTCGGCCTGATGCGCATCCCGCCGCGCGCGCTGTTCAAGACCACCACCGTGCTGATCACCCTGCTGTCGGCGGGAATGGCCGCGCAGGCGGTGGTCTTTCTCGCCCGCGCCAACTGGCTGACAACGTTCGACCATGTGGTGTGGGATTCGAGCGCGGTTCTGCCCGAGCGTGGCGTCGCCGGGCGGACGCTCAAGGCTCTGATCGGCTATACGGATCAGCCTACCGCGATGCAGCTCGCAGTCTACATCGGGGTGATCGTCACCACCATCGCACTGATGCGCCTGACGGCGGCCCCGCCAGCGCCGCGCGCGGCTCCCGCCGAGTGATCATTGCAGCGGCGGATCGCCCGAGGTCCGCTTCTTGGCGAGATCCATCTCGGTCACGGCGATAAGGATTTCGGCGCGGGTCTTCAGGTCCGGCGCCTCGAGCATCGCCTGCTTCTCCGCCGGACCATAGGGCGACATCATCGCCAGCGCGTTCACGAGCGCTTCGTTCGGCGCCGCTTCGATGCCGGCCCAGTCGACCTTGAGATTGTTCGCCTTGAGGAAGTCGGTGAGAACCGCGAGCAGCGCTTCGCGGTCCACCGCCTCTTCACCCTTGCGCGCCGTGAAATCATCGACGAACGGGAAATAATCGACCTTGCACTGCCGATAGGGCGTGAGCACCGTCATTTCCTCGACCACCTTGAAGCGGGACACGCCGGTGAGCTCGAGGATGTAGCGGCCATCGCCGGACTCGGCGAGCTGCGTGATCCGGCCGACGCAGCCGACCTTGAACAGCACCGGGCGCTCCTCGCTGGAGGAGTGCGTGACGTCGGGCTGGATCATGCCGATGAGCCGATGGCCGTCACGAAGCGCATCGTCGACCATCGCGAGATAACGCGGCTCGAAGATGTTGAGCGGCATTTGGCCGCGCGGCAGCAGCAAGGCTCCCGCCAACGGAAACACCGGAACGATCTCCGGAAGCTCGGCGGGACCGCGATATTCGGCATTGATCGGCATGCGATACCTCGTGTCCGCTGGAACGAGCGCGCGTCCCGTCCAGCCGGGTTACGAAAACAGGATCGTCGACAGCCGCTTGCGGCCCTCGATGGTGGCCTCGTCGGCGCCGCCCCAGGCTTCGAAGAACTGCACGAGCTGCTTACGCGCGCCGTCTTCGTTCCATTTGCGGTCACGCTTCACGATCTCGAGCAGCTGGTCGGTGGCTTCCTTCCGCTTGCCCGCGGCGTTCAGTGCGGTCGCCAGGTCAAAACGCGCCTGGTGGTCGAGCGGATTGGCGGCGACCTTCTGTTCGAGCTCGCCGACCGGCCCAAGCGACTGGGCCTGCTCTGCCAGATCGATCGCGGCCTGCACGGCGGAGACCGCCGAATCGCTGCGCTTGGAGTCCGGGACCATCGCAAGCGTCTGCTTGGCCTCGTCGATCGCGCCGAGCTCGACCTGGCACTTCGCAAGCCCGGCGATCGCGGGGATGTTGGCGGCATCGATCGCGAGCACCTCGGCATAGATCTCGGCCGCGCCGGCCGCATCGCCTTCAGCGAGAACCGCTTCGGCTTCCTTGAGGATTTCGGCGATGTCGGGCTCGCCGGCGCCGGGAACGCCCTTGGTGATCTTTTCGATGAAGGCGGCGACCTGGCTCTCGGGCACGGCACCCATGAACCCATCGGCGGGCCGTCCGCCGACGAACGCGATCACAGCCGGAATCGACTGGATGCCCATCTGGCCAGGGATGGCCGGATGCTCGTCGATGTTCATCTTGACCAGCTTGACCTTGCCCTTGGCGGCCTTGACGGCTTTTTCCAGGATGGGCGTCAGCTGCTTGCACGGTCCGCACCACGGCGCCCAGAAGTCGATGAGGACCGGCTGCCGCTTCGATTCCTCGATGACGTCCTTCACGAAGCTCTGCGTCGTGGTGTCCTTGATCAGATCCGGCACCTGCGGCGCCGGTCCGCCGCCCTGCTCAACAATGGTCACGGGGTCCCTCGTCCGAAAAATTCCGATGAACGGCGACCGGGAACCGGCCGCCGCCGCGCCTCAATACACGTTTTCTTTCACTTTAAGTGGCGGTCCAGCTGGAAATTTCAATCAGCGCCCATCGCGGTCCGGTGATGGGCAGGTCTCAGCCCGGTTCGGCCGGTCCCGGCCGCTAAAATTTGAACGTCGCCGGCGTACGAAACCTGTCGCAGACCTGTTGCATTCGTCCGCGGCATTTGGCATAGGTCTGCCCGTCGCTGGCGGCCACGCCGCCAAGGCGTCACGGATGCGGGTGTAGCTCAGTGGTAGAGCACGACCTTGCCAAGGTCGGGGTCGAGGGTTCGAACCCCTTCGCCCGCTCCAAAAATTTCGCTCCGTTGTTCCTTCGTCTCGTGCCTCATCATTTTGTCGGCGGGGATTTGTCCCAGGCCGCGAGCACGTCGGCGAATACCCGATCTCCACTGGGACCTTTGCCGATTGCGAGGATGCCGCGGCGCTGGTTCGCATAGACGACCGGGATGTCGAACCATTCGCGCCGTGCGAGCAGCTCCTCGTTGCGCGCGCGATCGGCCTCGACGTTGGACAAGCCCACCAGGAACGAACCTTCGGTGATCTTGACGGAAAGCCCGGCAAGCGGCGTCCCGCGCGACTTCTCATCCGTCTTCATCAGCATTCCTGGGACGCTGCTGATGCCGCCACCGACGAAATCGGCAGCGGGCCTGAATGTGAGCTCGGCGACATGGCTGGCCGGCAGGCTGGGATCGTCGTTGCGGCGCAACTGCAGGCTGACCTTCAGTTTGCGCTCGGGAATGTCGATCTCGCCACGGATCACCGGCGTGGGCCGTCCCGATTGTGCCTTCTTGACCGTCTCCGTCCGCCAGGTGACCGAGCCGGAATAGCGCTTACCCTTGGGGTCGGAGAGATCCTCATCATACAGCACGGCAAGTCCGGGCGTCCGCGCATCTGCCGCGTCGGACGATGCGGTCGGGCTCGAAACGGGAGCGTTGCTCCGGGCGGCGGCGGGGCCAGCGGGCTGCGCCGGCTTCGCCGCAGCGGCGCTCAGTTGAGCGCCGCCGTCGATCGACGTGAACATCACGAGCGGCTGCTGCGCTCCGCCCGTGGCTCGCTCCACCGCCGCGTTGGTCTGGTTGAAGGTCTCGATCAGGCGTTGGCCTGGCTGCTGCAGCGCCTCTGCAAGGGCGGCGGCGAACACGCCTTGACCGTCCGGGCCGCGCTGTCCCGCCGTCCCCGCCTGTGCGGCAAAGGAGATCACGGTCCGTGCGGAAACGTCGACCGGGACGAGGCCGGCGGCAAGACCGGCAATGCCGCGCCCGGCGAACGGATTGGAGCGGAAGGCGTCGAGAATGATCACGTTCTGCCGGGGGCTCGATCCGCCCAGCTCGCGCAGAATTGCAGTCAGGTCGCGCAGCTCGGTCTCGAGATCCGCAGCTGTCGCCGGTGCCGCGTCGACCGGGACGAGATAATCGGCGCCGCCCAGGTTGAGCCCATAGCCGGCATAATAGATCAGCGCGACGTCGGCGTCCGCGATCCGGCCCTTGAACTCGGCAAGCGCGCGATCGAAGCCGCGTCGGTCGAGATCGATCTGCGCGGCACCGCCGCTCAGGGTGAAGCCGAGTCGCGACAGGCTGTCGGCGATCAGCCGGGCATCCGCCGCCGGCTCCTCCAGCAGCGGTGCGTGCTCGTGGATGGCGTTGCCGATCACCAGCGCCACCCGCTTGTCAGCGGCAGCGGGCCCGGTCGAGATCAGGATCGCGCCGACGACAAGGATGGTTGCAGACAGCAGCTGTCCAACTCGGCCGATCACCCGACGCATGCCAACGATCTCCTGTCACCCGATCTGCTCGATCGATGATTTTACCGCATTTCGAACAAAGCAGGAACAAGAATCGTGGCAGGAAAAAGAGAAATTGCCGTGGGCTGTCGGCGACCTAGACGACCACCGGCGTGCGCACCCGGCCGGCATCGCCGAACACGCGGAGATAACGGGCGATCTCGGCGGGATCGCCGGTCGCCTTCTCCGGGTTGTCGGACAGCTTCACGGCGGGGTGCCCGTCGGCCGACGTCACCTTGCAGACCAGCGAGATCGGATCGAGGTCGACCGAGCCGTCCGGCGAGCAGCCGACGAAATCGTTGGTCAGGTTGGTGCCCCAGCCGAACGACAGCCGCACCTGGTCGGAGAACCGATGATGGATCTGCTCGATCGATTCGACGTCCATCGCGTCGGAGAACACGAGCAGCTTCTGCTTGGGATCACGCCCCTTCGATTTCCACCAGGCGATGATCTCCTCGCCGGCCTGGATCGGAGGCGCGCTGTCGGGACGGAAGCCGGTCCAGTCGGCGACCCAGTCGGGTGCGTCGCGCAGGAAGGCCTTGGTGCCGAATGCGTCGGGCAGCGCGATCAGCAGGTTGCCTGCGTAGGTCTGCCGCCACTGGTCGAGAATGCGATAGGGCGCGAAGCGCAGCTCGTCATCGTCCTTGGCAAGCGCGGCGGCGACCATCGGCAGCTCATGCGCGTTGGTGCCGATGGCTTCGAGATCGTTGTCCATCGCCAGCAGCACGTTGGAGGTGCCGGTGAACGACGGGCCGAGACCTTCCTTGACGGCCTCGACGCACCAGCGCTGCCACAGGAAGCCGTGGCGGCGGCGGGTGCCGAAATCCGACAGCCGCAGCCCCTCGAGCTTGCGCAGCCGCTCCACCTTGGCCCACAGCTTGGCCTTGGCGCGGGCGAACAGCACGTCGAGCGCGAACCGGCCCTGGCCCTTCATGGCCTGGCGCGAGCGCAGCTCGTTGACGATCGCGAGCGCCGGGATTTCCCACATCGTGGTGTGGGTCCAGGGCCCGTGGAAATGCAGCTCGTACTGGCCGTCGGACTTGCGCAGCTCGTATTCGGGCAGGCGGAAGGTGGCGAGCCAGGCGATGAACTCCGGCGAGAACATGTGGGTCTTGCCGTAGAAGGTGTTGCCGGCCAGCCAGATCAGCTCCTTCTTGGCGAAGCGGATGGTGCGGGCGTGGTCGAGCTGGGCGCGCAATTCGCCCTCGTCGATGACGTCGCCGAGCCGCACCCGCCGGGTCCGGTTGATGACCGAGAAGGTCACCTGCTGAGTCGGGTAGAACTCCCGAATCATCTGCAGCATCAACAGCTTGTAAAAATCGGTGTCGAGCAGGCTGCGCACGATCGGATCGAGGCGCCAACCGTGATTATAGGTTCTGCTCGCGATGTCTGTGATTGTCATGTGATCGTTTTACAGCGCTGGCCGCAAACCCGCCACTGGGCTTGTCGGAGGAGGCCCTCGTGGCGCGGCGGCATCCTTGCTCGGGGGTCGTGGCGGCGATTAGCGCGCCAGGAGCGGCACGCCGGGATCGAACGCCAGCACCGCTTCGGCCCATTTCGCGACGCGGAGCACGTGGAGGTCGTTGCGATAGGGGCCGGCGATCTGCACGCCCAGTGGCAGGCCGTTGTTGCCGAACCCGGCCGGCAGGGAGATGGCCGGCGCTCCGACGAAGGTCCAAGGGGCGCAATATTCGGCGTCTCCGGTCCAATCCAGGCCGCGCGGCGCTTCGCCGAAGGCTGGCAAGGTGAGCACTGCGTCGAAGCCGTCGAGCTCAGCGGCGAGCGCCTTCTGCCTGAGGGCTTGGGCCGCCTTCGCAGCGAGATATTCCATGGCCGTCTTGCTTCGCCCGCTCTCGACGTGGCCCTTCATGACCTCGCTGACCCGGTCGGGATAGCGCGCGATCAGATCGGAGAAGATCGTGGTCGCCTCGCTGAGCATGATCGTGGTGATCGCATCCCAGTTCACCGCGTCGAGCTCTCTCAGTTCGATCTCGTCGATCGTCGCGCCGGCGCTGCGCAGCTTGTCGACGACCGATTCGAACACCGCCTTCTGCTCGGCCTCGGCGCGCTCCCATTTGGCGAAGCGCACCACCGCAAGCCGTGGCGTGCGGAGCGGCGTGAGGCCGTGGTCGATGTCGACGGTGAAGCCCGGCAGCGGCCGGCCGTGGCGATCATCGGCGCTGGTGCCGGCCAGCAGAGAGAGGGCCAAGGCCACGTCGTCGACGCGGCGGGCGAAGAAGCCGACATGGTCGAGCGACGGGCTGAGGGGATGCACGCCGACGCGTGGAATCGCGCCGAAGCTCGGCTTGAAGCCGACGACGCCGTTGAAGGCCGCCGGTCGGATCACCGAGCCGAGTGTCTGCGTGCCCAGCGCGAGCGGGACCAGGCCGGCCGCAACCGCCGCGGCCGATCCGGACGATGAGCCGCCCGGCGTGTGCTCGGGGTTCCATGGATTGACGGTCGGACCTGGATGACGCCAGGCGAATTCGGTGGAGACCGTCTTGCCGAAGATGGTTGCGCCGAGATTGCGCAGTCGCTCGACCACCCAGGCGTCCGCATCCGGCACGTGATCGCGGTAGATCTGCGAGCCGTTGGTGGTCGGCATGTCCGAGGTGGCGATGATGTCCTTGATGGCGACGGGAATTCCACCGAGCGGGCCGGTCTTTGGAGCGACATCCCGCGGCAGATATTCGAATGCTTTCAGCCGCGGCTCGATTGCCTGCGTCTTCTTCAAACAATCTTCACCATAGGCGGTGGCCGCTGTCGGATCGGCTGCAAACCGTCGCAGCAGCTCGAGAACGCCGGCACCGGCCTTTGGCGTGGACACAGGGATACGCTCGGACATTCATCGATCCTGTCGACTTGATCTCATTGCCGCGCGGTGAACGGTCGCAGCCGGTTGTTCCGATCCTATCGGGTGTTCAAGCGCACGCCAATCGTCCGGCCGATCGGAGCATATGAATACAGCGCATGGCGGCAGGCCCGTGCCGCGTGGCGGACAATCGCCGATGCGGCGCAGGCGTGAGCATGGGCATGCGCATCCAGTATGAGATGAGTGGAACGGCATCTCTTGAGCCTCGCGCGAACCTGGCAGCAATCCGCTTCTCACCCGCTCAGGATGTGCTACCATTTTCGAGCAGGACCACTGGTGTGGTCGGCCAAAGGACGTCTTCAGATACGTTCCGAATAGTAGACGCAGCCACACGAGCTGCCTCATGGGAGTGAAGCGATGACATCGGCTTTTCACCGAAGCATTCTTGCGCTTGCAACAATCAGTCTTCTCGCCGGCACCAGCATCGCCGGCGCGCAGCAGCAATCCGATCAGGGCAAGGGCCTGAAGAAATACGAATCAGGCACCAAGGAGTTCTGGACGCATCCGCCGGACGACTGGTTCCTCGGTGACGAGACCGAGGCGCAGAAGGGGCTGGCGCCGCCATCGGGCCCGCCGACCGGCGCCTCCGATGCCGAGCTTGCGAAGATCGTCAAGCAAGTGAAGCTGCCGGACGGCTTCAAGATGGAGGTCTGGGCGTCGGGCGTGCTCGCCGCGCGGCAGATGGCGTGGGGTGACAAGGGCACGCTGTTCGTCGGCTCGTTCGGACTCGGCAACGTCTATGCGATCAGCGACAAGGGCGGCAAGCGCGAGGTCAAGACGGTCCTCAAGGGCTTGAACATGCCGACCGGCCTCGCCTTCCAGGACGGCAATCTCTACGTCATCGCCGTCGACAAGCTGATCAAATACGAGAATGCCGAGGCCAATCTCGACAATCTCGGCCAGGGCCAGGTCGTCTATGACGACATGCCGTCCTATGCGGCGCATGGCTGGAAATACATCGCGGTCGACAAGGAGGGCTGGTTCTATATTCCGTTCGGACCGCCCTTCAACATCGGCATTCCGCCGACATCGGTGTCGCAGATCCGCCGCGTCGATCCGCGCACCGGCAATGCCGAGATCTGGGCGCTCGGCGTGCGCAACAGCGTCGGCGGCGACGTCGATCCACGCACCGGCCGCTACTGGTTCACCGAGAACGCGCGCGACTGGGTCAGCGATGAACTGCCGAGCGACAAGCTCAACATGATCTCGAAGATCGGCGAGCATTTCGGCTATCCCTATTGCCATCAGGGTGACATGCCGGATCCGAAATTCGCGATGGGTCACAAGTGCTCGGAGTTCACGCCGCCGGTGCTGAACCTCGGTGCGCACGTGGCGCCGCTCGGCATGAAGTTCTACACCGGTGACCAGTTCCCGGCGGAGTACAAGAACAACATCCTGATCGCCGAGCACGGCTCCTGGAACCGGCACAAGTACCAGGGTGCGCGGATCATGCGCGTCATCGTCGGTCCCGACGGCAAGGACGCCAAGCAGGAGGTGTTCGCTTCCGGCTGGCTCGAAGGCGACCAGGGCTATCTCGGCCGTCCCGACGACATCATCCTCGCCAAGGATGGCTCGATCCTGGTGGCGGACGACTGGGCCGGCGCGATCTATCGCATCAGCTACGAGAAGAAATGAGCTCGTCGTGAAAGCGGGGCTGCGCGCTGCCTTACGGCGGCCGCAGCTCCAACTATTTTGACAGTCGCGCGTTGACCGGGGGCGAGGTACCGCTCATCGACCGAAGGCCGGTCCGCGCGCCATAGCAATGATGGGAGCGAGAACCCCCGCGATGACTCCAGGGACCTCCAGAATGTGCCAGGCAGCAGCGGCCGCGCTGGCGCTCATGCTCGTGCTTGCGGCGCGTCCGGCCGACGCCGCCGATCTCGAGGCGGGCAAGACCAAGGCACAGCTCTGCGTCGGCTGTCACGGCGATAACGGCATCTCGCAGACCGAGAACATTCCCTCGCTCGCCGGCCAGCAGGATCAGTTCATCCAGTGGCAGCTCGTGTTCTTCCGCGCCGGCACACGCAAGAACGAGGCGATGAAGCCGATCGTCGATCAGCTCACCAACGAGGATATCCGCAATCTCGGCGCCTATTTCGCCTCGCTGCAGCCGGCCAAGGCGCCGCCCGACAATGATCCGGATCTGTCGGCCAAAGGCGCGCAAGCCGCCGCCGGCCGCCGCTGCGCCTCGTGCCATCTCGACAGCTATGCCGGCACCAAGGGCGTGGCGCGGCTCGCCGGCCAGCGCGAGGAATATCTCGTCAAGGCGCTGCACGACTATAAGAGCGGCCAGCGCGTCGGCGGCAGCCAGGCGGCGATGACGGATGTTGCCTATCCGCTGAGCGACGAGGAGATCACGGCGCTCGCGCATTATCTGGCGCATCTGTAGCTGGGACGCCGCCCAGATCACAATTGTCGTCCCGGCCTCGCGCCGGGACCCATACCGCGGAGGCTATCGAGGGACGTCGGTGAGAGTGACCTGCTTCACTACGGGCGGTGGCTAAGGGTCCCGGCGCGAGGCCGGGACGACATCGGAGTCTGTGGCGCCGTCGTGCCTGACCAACGGTTCGGCGAACACCGAGGCGACACCAAGAGCTACTTGTCCCGCTGTGCCTCATAGACCTTGAGCTGGGTATAGGCGATGCGCAGCCGTGGCACCGGGACCTTGGCGGCATCGGCGCGGGCGACGAGATCGCCGATGACGTGATCGGCCTCGACCGGCAGGCCGGCGCGGAGATCGCGAAACATCGAGGCGGTCATCGGTGATCCCTCCGCCGTGAGCATGCCGGAGACACGCTGGAAGAAGGCGCCAGCCGGAGGGTAGCCGGCGGCCGCAGCGGTGGCGCTGCATTCGTCGAGCATGCCGAGCAGGAAATCCTTGCCGCCCGGCGCGGTCAGGATCACGCCGACCGGCCCGCGCATCAAGGTGGTCGACGCGGCGAGCGAGGACAGGAACACCCACTTCTCCCACATGTCCTGCATGATGTTCTCGCTGGCCGACGCATTGAAATTGCCGCGCTGGAAGATCTCGAAGATCGCGCGGACGCGCTCCGACGATCCGCCGTCGCGCTCGCCGAAGCTCAGCGACTGCATCGGCTGCAGCTGCACCACCTCGCACTGTTCGTTCAATGTCGCGGCGATGGCGCAGAGCCCGCCGAGCACGCGCGCGCGCCCGAACCTGGCGTCGAGCACGTCGAGGTGCTTCATGCCGTTGAGCATCGGAATGATCGCGGTGTCAGGTCCCACCGCCGGTGCAAACGAGCCGATCGCGTCGTCGAGATCGAAGGCCTTGCAGCTCAGCAGGACGACGTCGAAGTGCTGCTTCAAACCATCCGCCTGCACCGTCCGCGGATTGGGCAAGGTGACGTCACCGGTCGGACTGCGGATCACGAGGCCGGCACTGGCGAGCTCAGCCGCGCGCCGCGGGCGGACCAGGAAGGTGACATCGGCTCCGGACTGCAGCAGCCGGCCGCCGAAATAGCCGCCGATGGCGCCGGCACCGACGACGAGGATACGCATGGGGGTCTCTCCGTTAGCAAGGCTGCATCATGACGAAGCGCGTGGCGAATGACGAGTGGCGAATAGGGATGGCCACCATTCGCTACTCGCCACTCCCTATCGCCCCTACCACTTCTCGCCAAACGGCCGGATCTCCATTTCGAAGGTCCAGGCGCTCTTCGGCTGCTGGTAGAGCTGCCAATAGGCGCCGGCAACCGAGGACGGCGGCATCAGCAGGTCCGGATTGTCCAGCGCCTCCTCGCCCCAGAGCTGGGCGCGGCGCTCGCGCACCCAGGCGGTGTCGACGCCGGAATCGATGATCAGGTGGGCGACGTGAATGTTCTGTGGCATCAGTTCGCGCGCCATCGCCTGCGCCACCGCGCGCAGGCCGAACTTGGCGGAGGCGAAGGCCGCGAAGCCGGCGCCGCCGCGCAGCGACGCGGTCGCGCCGGTGAAGAAGATCTTGCCGCCGCCGCGCGGCAGCATCAGCCGGGCGGCCTCGCGGCCGGTGACGAAGCCGGCCCAGCACGCCATCTCCCAGACCTTGCGGAACACGCGGTCGGTGGTCTCCAGGATCGGGAAATTGACGTTGGCGCCGACATTGAAGATCACGACCTCCAGCGGCGCATGCTTGTCGGCGTCGTTGAGGAAGGCGGTGGTCTCGTCCTCCTTGCGGGCATCGAGCGAGCGCGCCACGATCCGCCCGCCGGCGCTCTCGACCTCCGCGACCAGCGGCGCGAGCTTGTCGCCATTGCGGCGGCCGGCGAACACCGTGAAGCCTTCGGACGCGAACTTCTTGACGATCTCGGCGCCGATGTAGTCGCCGGCCCCGACGACCGCGACGGTGGCGTTGCGCTGCTGCATGCTTGGTCTCCGTTCTCCCGAGGCGTCATTGCGAGGAGCGAAGCGACGAAGCCATCCAGTCCTTCGTCGTGGCTCTGGATCGCTTCGCTCGCGATGACGGCGATTACCTGCCTAGGATGTAGTCCTCGACGTCGCGCAGCTGTTCCTTGCCGAAGAACATCTCGTTGCCGACGAAAAAGGTCGGCGAACCGAATGCGCCGCGCTCGACGGCGCGCTGGGTGTTCTCCACGAGCTTCGCCTTGACCTCGGGCTCCTGGGCGCGGGCGAACAGCCTGGCCCCGTCGAGCCCGGACGATGTGATCGCGGCGATCGCGATCTCGGGATCGTCCATCTTCTTCGGCTCGCGCCACATGTGGTGGAACGCCGCGTCGACATAGGCCTCGAACACGCCCTCGAGCTGGGCGGCGATGGCCGCGCGCATCAAGTTCAGCGTATTCACCGGGAAGTACGGATTCCAGACCCAGGGCTGCACGTGGTAGCGCTTGAGGAAGCGCTGCGTCTCGACCTCGTGGAACTCACGCTTGTTCTTGATGCCGGCGAGCGACTCGGCGGGCGACTTGTTGTTGGTCGCCTTGAAGATGCCGCCGAGCAGCACCGGGACATAGTAGAACTGGACGCCGATCCGCTTCACGATCGCCGGGATCGCCTCGTGGCTCAGATAGGCGTTGGGACTGCCGAAGTCGAACATGAATTCTGGCGCTGGACGGCTCATGGGCGGTCTCCTCGGTTTTTCGCATTGTGGTCCAGCGCAGCAGCCCCGTCCAGGGTTTTATGACGGTCATCATATTCCAGCGGCCGGAAGACGCCGGTGGTGCGTCAGATCATCCGGCGCACCGTCCGCTTGCGCCATACCAGGAGATAATAGCTCATCTGCAGCAGCATCATCGCGGCGAACGTGATGGGATAGGCGAGCCAGACGCCGTCGAGCCCGATGCTGCGGCTGAGCCAGGTAGCGGCGGGCACCTCGATCGCGGCGATCGCAAACGCCGAGATCGCCAGCGGCATCCACACCGTCCCGGAGGCGCGCATCGCCGACGAGAACGTGATGGACATGCCGAACAGCACGGAGCTCCACAGCACGATATGCAGCGAATGCTGCGCCACCTCGATGACGGCAGGGTCGGTGATGAAGAAACCCATCAGCACCCGTGAGAACAGATAGCCGATCGCGACCAGGCCGCCGGTCAGCACCACGTTCATCTCGATGCCCGTCCGCACGATGTCGCCGATCTGCTCGGCCTGGCCGCGGCCGATCGCCTGGGCGCCGAAGATCGAGACCGAGATCGCGATCGACAGCGCCGGAAACTGCACATAGCCCAGCACCTGGTTGACCGCGCCATAGGCCGCCGTCGCGTCCGAGCCGAAGCCGTTGACGAGGCCGATCAGCACCATCTCGGCCAAGGACATCACGATCATGCCGATCGCGGCGGGGATGCCGAGCCGCAGCACCGCCCGCAGCAGCTTCGGATCAGGCAGCATGCCCTGCAGGAAGGCCGCATCGATCGCCAGCGGATGCTTGCGCCGGCGCAGATGGACGTGGAGCCAAGCCAGCGTGGTCAGGGTCGAGATCGCCGACGCCCAGGCGGCGCTGGCGACGCCGAGCACGGGCGCGCCGAGCCAGCCGCGGATGAAGACCGGGGTGAGCACCAGCCCGAGCGTGGTCGATGCGGCGAGCGAGGCCAGCGGCGTCACGGTGTCGCCGACGCCGCGCATCTGCGACGACAGCAGGATGTAGGCGAAGGTCAGCGGCATCGTGATCGTCATGATGCGGGCATAGCCCGCGGCGGCATCGAGGATGTTGGCGGGAGTGGCGAGCGCGGTCAGCAATTCGCGGCTGAACAGGCCGCCGAGCACCGCGATCAGGCCGCCGAGCAGCAGCGCAATGGTCAGCGTCGTGCCGGCGACCTGCTTCACCTTGGCGGGCTCGCCGGCGCCCCAGGCCTGTCCGATCAGAACGCCGGCGCCCGAGCCGAGGCCCATGACGAAGGAGACGAAGAAGAACATCGCCGGGAAGAACACCGAGACCGCGGCGAGCGCATCGACGCCGATCATCTGGCCGAGATAGACATTGTTGATGGTGCCGAACAGCGATTGCAGCGTGTTGCTTAGCATCATCGGAACGACGAACATCAGGAACGGCTTGCGCAGCGAGGCGGTTGGCGGCGACACGGCATGGTTCTCCGTCGACCGCTCTTCATTCGGAGCACGGTCGCGTTGCGAGGAATTGGAATGAGAGCGGCCGCGAACGGCCGCTCCCGCTGGCTGTTGAAATCAGCCGATCTCAATCGGCCCTGTGGCGATTTGCGAGCGCCACCGCATGGTCGCGGATGTCGGCCGGCCAGTCCGCGATCAGCGCGGCGAAGCGGCCGAGATCGCCGGCGAACAGCGCCCGGGAGGCCTCCTCGAATTGCGGCAGGTTGCTACCGATCCCCGACATGAAGTGATAGGCCGCGTCGCGCGCCTCGCGGGCGCGGTCGGTGTCGCCGCTGACGCGGCGGGCGTCGTGGACCAGCTTGCGCAATGCCACCGAGGCGCCGCCCGGCTGCGCGTTCAGCCAGTCCCAGTGCTGCGGCAGCAAGGTGACCTCGCGGGCCACGACCCCGAGCTTCGGCCGGCCGCGGCCGCGCGGCCCGCTCGTCGGCTGGTCTGCGACCGCGCCGGCGTCGACCGGCAGGCGCGCCAGGATCTCCCGGTCGCTGCCGCGCAGATCGAGGTCGATCGGCTGCCCGGTGCGGTCGCTGAAGATCACGATCGGCTCGGTGTTCGGCGCGGCGTGTTTCAGCACCAGCGCCACCTTGGGCAGCGGCCCGGCGGCGACCCGGGTCTGGCCGGCAAACGCGGTGAAAGTGTCCATGGCTTGGTCCCTGTGATGCGCCTAATAAGACCCGGGTGAAATTAAAGTCAATATTACCCGGATAATTATTGTGGCCGCCTCCACTGCCGAGGACGCCTCGCCGAACCCCTCCTGTCCTGCTACGGAACGGCGCCCGCCACCCGATCCGTCCCTGGGAACCCCATGCTGACCGTTCACCACCTCAACAATTCCCGCTCGCAACGCGTGCTCTGGCTGCTCGAGGAGCTCGGCGTGCCCTACGAGATCATTCGCTACGAGCGCCAGCCGGACATGCGCGCGCCCAAGGAGCTGCGCGCCATCCATCCGCTCGGCAAGTCGCCCGTGATCACCGACGACGGCAACACGGTCGCGGAGTCCGGCGCGATCGTCGAATATCTGATCGAGACCTATGGCGAGGGACGGCTGATCCCGCCGCCGAAGACGCCGGAGCGGCTGCGCTATTCGTACTGGCTGCACTACGCCGAGGGCTCGGCGATGCCGCTGCTGCTGCTGAAGCTGCTGTTCAACATCATGCCGAAGCGCGCGCCGGCGCTGCTGCGCCCGATCGTGCGCAAGGTGTCGAACCAGGCCTTGAGCACGCTGGTCAATCCGCAATTGAAGCAGCACATGGCGTTCTGGGAAAGCGAGCTGCAGAAGAGCGAGTGGTTTGCGGGCGATTCGTTCACCGCGGCCGACATCCAGATGAGCTTCCCGCTGCAGGCGGCGGCATCGCGCGGCGGCCTGGAGCAGGGCCATCCGCGGGCGATGGATTTCCTCGCCCGCATCGAGGCACGGCCGGCCTACAAGATCGCGCTGGAGAAAGGCGGGCCCTACGAGGTCGGCCGCTGAGCGCTATTTGGCGGCCGTCGCCGGCGCCGCGGTCGCCGCAATCACCTCGCGCACCAGCCGGGCGACGCCTTTGATGTCCCCGTCCGGATCCACGGAATCGCCGAGCCGGACCACGACCATGCGCTGGCTCGGCATGATCACGAGCCGCTGGCCGAGCAGGCCGAAGGCGAAGAACGCGTCCGCCGGGATGCCGGCGCGCGCCCGTCCCAGCGCGTGAAAATGCTGGCTGCGGTTCGTCCACAGTCCCGCGCCATAGTCGGTGTCCAGCGTTGCGGTCGCCGACATCGCCACCCAGCCCTCGGGCAGGATGCGCTTGTCCCCGGCGACGCCGTCACCGAGATAGAGCAGCCCCAGCTTCGCCCAGTCGCGCGCGCTCGCCAGCATGTTGCCGTAACCTTGCAGCGTGCCGGTGCCGTCGAACTGCAGCGTCGCGCTGCGCATGCCGAGCGGATGGAACAGCTCGCGCCACGCGAGTTCGATCGCCTGCTCGGGACCGCCGGCGGCATCGCGGATGATGCGTGCCAGGATCTGGGTGCTCGCGCTCGAATAGGCCCAGCGCTGGCCGGGCGGCGCGATCAGCGGCGCATGCACCGCGAACGCCGCCATGTCGCGGTGGATGTCCATCTGGCTCGACGGGTCGAAGCCGGAATTGGTCTCGTCCAGCGCCAGGCCTGATGTCATGCGCATCAGCTGCTCGATGGTGATGTCGTGGCGCGGATCTCCGGCTTCGCGCCATTCCGCGACCGGCGCCGGGACCGACGGGCTCAGTCTGCCCTGCCGGGCGAGGATGCCCAGCAGCGCATTGGTGACCGTCTTGGTCATCGAGAAGCCCAGGAGCGGCGTATCGACGCCGATGTTCGGCGCATAGCGCTCCGCGATCAGGCGACCGTCCTTGACGACGACGACCGCCTTGGTGCGGCGGAACGGCGGGTTGGCCGGCTCCTCGAAGGCGTGATCGAGCGCCGCCTTCAGCGCGGGATCGCTGGGCTCCACTGCAGCGCCTTCCGCCAAGTCGGGCAACGCGGGAGCGGGCGCCGCGGCACGCAGCGCAGCGACGTCGGTGTGAGGCACGTAAGGCGGCTTCTGGCCCTGGAGCGTCACGCAACCGAGACCGTCATGATACGTGGCCCGGGTGGCGTGCAGGCCGAGCAGCGACGCCTCCACCATGCGCATGTCCGGCTCCACCCGGTAGCGCATCACGGCCCGCAGCCGGCGCAGACCGGGCCGTTCCATGGTCTCCGCAAACACCGTTTGCGGATCGAAGCCGGAGACGTAGGTCTTGGCGCAGATCATCTCGGCGACCGCGCTGGTCGCGACGCGCAGCGCCCGGTCAGGCCGATAGGTGAGCCACCCCGCCACCAGCAGGGCCGCAAACACCAGCAGACCGACCACGAATCTTCGCAAATGCACCAGAACGTCCGACACCGTCTCGCGGGCGAGCCTCGCTGCGCCCTGGTATGCTTCTAACGCGCCTCGGTCACCACGCCAACGGAGGGAAGCGGGTGCAGGGCCCCGCCGGGCGGCGGCAAATCGTCATCCGGGGCCGCGATGTCCGGCATCGCCTGGGAACCGGCGCCTCAGCGCCCGGCTGCGGTGGCGCCCTTGCTGCGCGGATCCGGCGCGCCGACGAATCCATCCGACGTCACCAGGATGGAGTTGGCCGAGGTCCGTCCCATCGGCTCCTCGAGCTTGTGACCTCGGGCGCGCAGACCGGCGAGCACGTCCTCGGCAAAACCCTTCTCGATTCGGACCTCGTCGGGCATCCATTGGTGATGCAGGCGAGGCGCGGTGACGGCCTGGCGGACGTCCATCCGATAGTCGAGCACGTTGACGACCACCTGCAGCACGGTCGAGATGATGCGGCTGCCGCCCGGCGAGCCGGTGACGAGCACGGGCTTGCCGTCCTTCAGCACGATGGTCGGCGACATCGACGACAGCGGCCGCTTGCCGGGGCCTGGCAGATTGGCCTCGAAGCCGACCAGGCCGAAGGCATTCGAGGCGCCGGGCGCGGCGGTGAAATCGTCGAGCTCGTTGTTGAGCAGCACGCCGGTGCCCTCGGCGACGAGGCCGACGCCATAGGGGAAGTTCAGCGTGTAGGTGTTGCTGACGGCATTTCCGTCATTGTCGACGACCGAAAAATGCGTGGTGTTGCTGCCCTCCCGCAGCGGCGTGGTGTTGAGCACGTCGCCGGCGCTGGTGGCGTGCGCGGGATCGATCCCGGCGCGCTGGCGCGCGGCATAGTCCTTCGACAGCATCGCGCGCACCGGCGCGTCGACGAAGGCGGGGTCGCCGAGATAGCGCGCGCGGTCGGCATAGGCGCGCTTCATCGCCTCGATCAGCAGATGCAGCGAGGCGGGCGAGCCCTGCTTCAGCTCAGCGAGCGGAAAGCCCTCGAGGATGTTCAGCATCTCGACCAGCACGGTGCCGCCCGAGGACGGCAGCGGCATCGACACGATGTCATAGCCGCGATAGGTGCCGCGCACCGGCGTGCGCAGCACCGGCCGGTAGGCCTTGAGATCGTCCGCTGTCATGACGCCGCCGGCATCCTGGATCGCCTTGGCGAGCTGGTCGGCGACCGGCCCTTCATAAAATCCGCGCGGGCCCTGCTCGGCAATGGCGGTGAGCGTCGCCGCCAGATCGCGCTGGATCAGCCGGTCTCCTTCCCTCAGCACCGTGCCATCGGGACGGATGAAGATCGCGGCCGATGATTTCCATTTTGCCAGCCGCGGCGCCATCATCGGCAGGGTGACGGCAACGTCGTCGGCGACGGGGATGCCGTCGCGCGCCAGCACGATCGCCGGATGCAGCACCTGCGCCAGCGTGAACTTGCCCGAGCCGTATTTCTCCAGCGCCAGCGCGAGACCTGCCACCGATCCGGGGACGCCGATCGACAGCGCCGAATCGCGCGACTTGACGTTGTCGGGCTTGCCATCGGCGCCGAGGAAGATGTCGCGCGTGATCGCGGCGGGACCGGTCTCGCGATAGTCGATCGCCACGTCCTCGTTGGTCCTGGCGATGTGGATGACCATGAAGCCGCCGCCGCCGATGTTGCCGGCAACGGGATAGGTGACGGCCATCGCAAAGCCGGTGGCAACGGCGGCATCGACCGCGTTGCCGCCCAGCGCAAGGATGCGCTGGCCGACTTCGGCCGCGATCCGCTCCTGCGCCACCACCATGCCATGTGCGGGCGGCTGCGCCGGCGCGGTGATACCGGGGGGCTGCGGGATATCGAAGGTTTGCGAATCCAGCGCCCGCGCGGGCAGGCAGCCGGCCAGCAACAGCATGAAACCCGCAAGGAGCCGTCGTCGATCAATCGTGAACGTGGTCATCGCAATTCTGCCGTTGCTGACATCCGCCTGGGATCGTCAGATGTTATAGGGCCGCGTCGCCGGCGTAAAACGCAACGCCGTGATCGTCGCGAGATGCGACGCGGTGATTGCAGAGGATTTTCGAATGGCCGTCATCACGATCGAGACCTCTGGTCCTGCCGACGGCCGAATCTATCCCGGGCGCGCGGCCGTCGTCAGCTGGATCTTCTTCGATTGGGCGGCGCAGCCCTACTTCACGCTGATCACGACCTTCGTCTTCGCGCCCTATTTCGCGGCGCATGTCGCGCCGGACGCGGCGAGCGGCCAGGCGCTGTGGGGCTTTGCGACCGCCGCGGCCGGCATCGTCATCGCGCTGCTGTCACCGGTGTTCGGCGCCATCGCCGATGCCACCGGGCGCCGCAAGCCGTGGATCGCGGCGTTCGGCGCGATGCTGGTGATCGGCGCCTCGCTGATGTGGATCGGGCGTCCCGGCGCGCCCGAGCTGATCCCGCCGCTGCTCGCGGCCTATGTGATCGCCACCATCGGTGTCGAGTTCGCCACCGTGTTCAACAACGCGATGATGCCGACCCTGGTGCCGCCGGAACGCATCGGCCGGCTGTCCGGCACCGGATGGGCCACCGGCTATGTCGGCGGCATCCTCTCGCTCGTCATCGTGCTCGGCTTTCTCGCCGCCAATCCCGACAGCGGCCGCACGCTGTTTGGATTCAAGCCGCTGTTCGGGCTCGATCCCGTGAGCCATGAAGGCGACCGCATCTCCGGTCCGCTCACCGGGCTCTGGTTCATCGTGTTCGTATTGCCGATGTTCCTGTTCACACCGGACTTTCCGGCGCGGCACCGGCTGGGCGCGGCCGTGGGCGAGGGGCTTGGTCAACTGAAGCAGACGCTGCGCAGCCTGCCGCAGCAGCGCGACGTCGCGCTCTTTCTCCTCGCCAACATGATCTACACCGATGGGCTGGTGTCGCTGTTCGCTTTCGGCGGCATCTATGCCGCCGGCACGTTCGGCTGGAACACGATCCAGATCGGCACCTTCGGCATCATCCTCGCCGCCGCCGGCGCGTTTGGCGGCTGGCTCGGCGGCAAGCTGGATGACTTTCTCGGGCCGAAGCGCGTGATCGCCGGCAGCATGACGCTGCTGCTGCTCGCGATCATCGCGATTCTCATGGTGAGCCGTGATTCGGTTCTGTTCATTTCGGTTACGCCGGCCGTGCCGGGCGGCCCGCTGTTCGCCTCGCTGCCGGAGCGCGCCTATCTCTTGCTCGGCTGCGTCATCGGCGCCTGCGGCGCGCCGCTGCAGGCGGCCTCGCGCTCGCTGCTGATCCGCATGGTGCCGAAGGAGCGCGTGGCGCAGTATTTCGGTCTGTTCGCGCTCACCGGCAAGGTGACGTCGTTCATCGGCCCGCTGCTGATCGGCATCATCACCGCGGCCACCGCGAGCCAGAAGGCGGGCATGGCCGTGCTGGTGCTGTTCTTTGCGGTGGGGCTAGTGTTGCTGGCGCGGGTGAATGCAGGTGGTCGTGCGGGGCAGGGCGCCTGAAACTTGCTCCGCCGTCATTCCGGGGCGCCCGCAGGGCGAGCCCGGAATCCATACTCACGATCGTGGTTATGGATTCCGGGCCTGCGCCTTGCGGCGCATCCCGGAATGACGGCGGAGATTGTGGGCGCAATCAGTGCCGGAAGTGCCGCACGCCGGTCAGCACCATGGCGATGCCGTGCTCGTCGGCCGCCTTGATGACCTCGTCGTCCTTCACGGAGCCGCCGGGCTGAATGACCGCGGTGGCGCCGGCCTCGATGCAGGCGAGCATGCCGTCGGCGAACGGAAAGAACGCGTCGGAGGCGACCACCGATCCCTTGGTCAGCGGCTCGGCGAGCTTGAGCGCGCTGGCCGCATCCAGCGCCTTGCGCGCGGCGATGCGCGCCGAATCGACCCGGCTCATCTGTCCCGCGCCGATGCCGACTGTCGCCGACTCCTTGGCGTAGACGATGGTGTTCGACTTGACATGCTTGGCGACGCGGAAGGCGAAGCGCAGGTCGCGCAGCTCGGCTTCGGTGGGGGCGCGCTTGGTCACCACCTTCAGCTCCATGTCATCGACGACAGCATTGTCGCGGCTCTGCACCAGCAGGCCGCCGGCCACGGTCTTGGCGGTGAGGCCGGCTTCGCGCGGATCGGGCAGGGCGCCGGCGAGCAGCAGCCGCAGCTTCTTGCGCGCTGCGATCACCGCGATCGCCTCCTCGGTCGCGTCGGGCGCGATGATCACCTCGGTGAAGATGCCGGTGATCGCGTGCGCCGTGGCGGCATCGAGCTTGCGGTTCATCGCGATGATCCCGCCGAACGCCGAGGTCGAGTCACAGGCCAGCGCCTTCTGGTAGGCGGTGACGAGATCGGGCCCTTCGGCGACACCGCAGGGATTGGCGTGCTTGACGATGACACAGGCGGCGGTGCGCGCCGGGTCGAACTCGGCGATGCACTCATAGGCCGCGTCGGTGTCGTTGATGTTGTTGTAGGACAGCTCCTTGCCTTGCAGCTGGCGCGCGGTGGCGACGCCGGGACGGCGGCCGGGCAGCGCGTAGAACGCGGCGTGCTGGTGCGGGTTCTCGCCATAGCGCAGCGACTGGATCAGCTTGCCACCGAAGGCGCGGTAATCGGGCGCGTCGTTCTGGATGGTGGCGGCGAACCAGTTGGAGATCGCGGCATCATAGGCGGCGGTGCGCGCATAGGCCTTGGCGGCAAGCCGGCGGCGCAGCAGCAGCGTGGTCGAACCCTCATGCCGCGCCAGGTCGTCCAGCACGGCGTGATAGTCGTTGACGTCGACGACGACGGCGACGTCCTCGTGGTTCTTCGACGCCGCGCGGATCATCGCCGGGCCGCCGATGTCGATGTTCTCGATGCAGTCGTTGAACGGGGCGCCGCGTTCGACCGTGGCCTCAAACGGGTAGAGATTGACGACGAGCAGATCGATCGGCGCGATGCCGTGGGTCTTCATCGCCTCGGCATGCTCATCATTGCCGCGGATCGCGAGCAGTCCGCCATGCACCTTCGGATGCAGCGTCTTGACGCGGCCGTCCATCATCTCGGGAAAGCCGGTGAGGTCGGAGACGTCCTTCACCTTGAGGCCGGCATCGGCAATCGCCTTGGCGGTGCCGCCGGTCGAGACCAGCTCGATGCCGCGCGCGGCGAGCGAGCGGGCGAAGTCGACCAGGCCGGTCTTGTCGGATACGGAAAGCAGGGCACGGTGAACGCGACGAAGCTGATTGGTCATGGGCAGAGTCCTTGTGCAGGAGTTCAAAATGCCCAGGCGCACGGCGTCAAATCCCGCGCTCCCCGATGGTGCTCCATCCAAAGTCGCCAGTCGCGCGAGAGCGGGCCTCATATCAGCTTTTGCCGCCCGCGACAACGGGTGGGCGATCGAACGATCACCTTGGCCGCACGTCTCACGATGAGCCGCCCGAACGTCGGCCGCGTTCCGAGGGCCCGCCGAAGGCGGACGTCTCGACGGACGGTGATGTGAGATGATCTGAGAAGCGACCGGCCCGGTGTTACAGCGGCAGCTCAGGCTCTCTCCGCCCGTTGCGGCGCCCGTTGGTCTCGGTCGGGGACGCCGACGAGCGGACGAAGCTCCAGCGGATCGACGGGGCCTGCTGCGCGTCCTGCCGGATCACCAGTTGGGTGGTGCGGCGCGGACCGTCATTGCCGGCGAGAAACACGCTGTCCTCGAGGTCGACGCGATCGTCGAACGTCTCGAACGTCCAGACCTCGCGATTGGGCAGCACCAGCATGGCGCCGCGGCCGTCGCTGAGCCGGCTGGCCTTGACGGCCGGGTGCAGGTGGAAGCGCAGCGCGTAGTCCGATCCGCCGCCGCGGAGCCGCGCGCCCTGCGCCGGCGTCACGGTGTCCTCGCCGTCGAGCCGCGAGCCGTCCTCCGCCGCCACCAGCACGCGGCGATGGATCAGGCCGAATTTCGCCGCGTAGCCGTTGTGCGAGGTCGACAGCACGGTGCCGTCGGGCACGATCTCGCGGAAGTTCTCGACCCGCGTCGGACCCGATACGATCGGCGCGCCGTGCAGCAGGCGCTTCATCGCCGACATCTCGACGAAGGTGCAGGACGAGGTGTTGTGGTAGGTCAGCGTCGAATGCGCCACCGTGCTGCGCGCGAAGGCACGCCAATTATCGCGGCCGGTCGACGGCATGCCGCAATTGATCACGATGCGGCACGGTCCGGAGGACATCTCGAAGGCGAGGCAGCCGGCATGGGCCTCATGGCTCAGATGCGGTGGCGGCGGCGGACCGGTATCGACGATCACCGTCATCGGTCCGGCGTCGAGCCGCTGGAAACCGGAATGCGGCATGCTCGCCATCGGCGTGCCGTGGGTGTCGTCGTAGGCGAGCAGGGTCGCCAGCAGGTCGGACGGGGTGCCGCCCATGCCATTGAACAGCGCCATGTTGCCGTCGCCGTGGCGGAAGAAGCGCAGCATCGGCATCATGCGGTCGATGGCGTTGAGCAGCGCCGGCGGCGGGGCGATGTTGCGGGCCGCAAACGTCTGCCGCAGCGGCAGCAGGTCGATCAGCAATTCGATCAGCGCGCCCGGGTTGCGCGAGACGTGGCCGCCATCGGGCAGGATCTGCCGCTGCAATTCGTCGGAGAGTTTCCGGGTCGCGCTGCGGATGTGCTTGGCCTGGTTGGCGAGGCACAGCGCGGCGTAACACAGTGCGATCAGCACCTGCAGCCGCGGCGCGCCATCCGGGATGTCGATCGTCGAATAGCGCAGATAGCGGATCTCGCGGGTCAGCCCGCGCAGATAGCGGCGGTAGAACTTGCCGTCGGAATCGGCCAGCACCAGCGGCGCCTGCGACAGCAGCGAGATCACCCGCCGCGCCAGCACGTCGGCGCGCCGGCTCAGCGGATGGCGGCCGATCTGGTTGGTGATCCAGTCGTCGACCAGAGCACGGGCATTGGCGCGGGTCAGCGCGGTGTCGGCTGCGCGCAGATGTCGCAGCCAGCCGAAGCCGAGCAGGGCCACCTCCCAGTCCTCGGACGGCGGCTCCAGGTCGAAGATCGAGCGGCCATGGCAGGTCACGATCTTGCCGGCGAAGACGAAGCGGCCGGCGTAGATCTCGGCCGCCCGCGTCGCGTCCGACGTGCGCAGGTCATGCGGCGCAATGATGAGTCGGTCGGCGCGACCGGGCCACAACCCGGACACGGATACCGATACACCGCTGACGTTGGACATCAGGCTGCGCGCAAAGCGGCCCATCACCAGCGTCGATATGCGTCTGCGTTGAGCGGCGGACACGCCAAGCCTTGGATTCAGAGGGGGATTCGGTTGCGCATCCTTCATAGATCGCAACTGCCGCCGATACACCATTTTTGGCCCCGGTGCAGCACCATCGCGGGACCAGAATCTGGTGCAAAATCAGGATTTAACGGACTAACGCAACGCCGACGCCCTTAAAGCCCGACCGACGCAGGGCCGGCGCACGGCGCACGATGACACGCTCACGGCCGCCGCTCCAGTCTCGCCGCATAAAAACCATCGAGACCGCCAAGCCGGGGGTCCTGGTGCGGCAAATGGCAGGGCAGCGTGCGCAGGTCGCCGGCCGGGGTGACCAGCTCGGCCAGTCCTGCCACCTCGCCGGCGGTGACGGGGACGCGGCGCAGCTCGGTGGTTTCGGCCAGCACGCGCTCGACCACCTGCTCGCCCTCCTCGGGCTCCAGCGAACAGGTGCAGTAGACCAGGGTTCCGCCCGGCTTGATCAGGCTGCCCGCCCTGGTCAACAGCCGCGCCTGCAAGCCCGACAACGCGGCGATGTCGGCCTCGCTGCGCAACCAGCCGACGTCGGGATGACGCCGAATCGTGCCGGTCGAGGTGCAGGGCGCATCGAGCAGCAGGCCGTCGAAGCCGCCGCTGTCGGCGGGCTGCCATTCGGCGGCGTCGGCCACGACCGTCTCGGCGGTCAGCTGCAGCCGGGTCATGTTGTCCTTCAGCCGGTTCATCCGGGCCGGCGACCGGTCGACCGCGGTGACGCGGGCGCCGGCATGGGCGAGCTGAGCCGTCTTGCCGCCTGGCGCCGCGCAGAGGTCGGCGACGGCCTTGCCGCTGATGTCGCCGAGCAGGCGCGCAGGCAAGGCGGCGGCGGCGTCCTGCACCCACCATTGTCCCTCGGCGAAGCCCGGCAGCACCGTCACCGAACCATGCAGCACGGTGCGCACGGTGCCGGTCGACAGCACCTCACCATGCAGCCGCGACGCCCATTGCGCCGGGTCCGACTTCACCGTGAGGTCGAGCGACGGCTCCTGGCCGAGCGCCGCGGCGATGTCCCTGGCGGTCGCTTCGCCATAATGATCGATCCAGCGCTTGAGCAGCCAGGGCGCGATGTCGAGCGGCTGACCGGTGGCATCGTCGAGCAGGGTTGCGCCCTCGCGCGCGCAGCGCCGCAGCACCGCGTTGACGAGCCCGGCATATTTCGCTGCGCGGCGGTCGGCCTGCACCAGGCGGACGGAGAGGTCGACGGCGGCGTGGTCAGGAACGTCCATCCAGAGGATCTGGGCGGCGCCGATCAGCAGCGCGCTCTGCGCCCGCGGCGCGTCGGTCGGCACGCCGCGATCCAGCAGCCGCGACAGCACGTGACCGAGCGTTCCAAGCCGCCGCAAGGTGGTGGCGACCAGCCGCCGCATCAGCGCGCGGTCGCGGTCGGCCAGATGCTTCAGTCCGGGATGTGCGCCGGTCCCGTCGAGCTGATCGTCGAGGGTGCGATGCTTGTGCAGCACGCCGTCGACCACGTCGGCGGCGATGCGCCGTGCCGCCAGGCCTGGGACTTCGGAAGGGGTCGCAAAACGCGGCGGAGGCATGCCTGGGAATTACTCGCGAAAGAAGAAAGGCAGTTCCGCGACCATCGGGTGCATGCCATCAGCTTGCGGGTCCTCTGTCACCGGAATATGCCAAATGTAAGAATCGGCTCTGCTTTTATTAGCCCTGTTTTTTCATGGGTGGGCACACGATCTGATGAGGTCGGGAACGAACCGGTTCAATGGTGGAATGGTACGATGAGCAACGAGCCCGAGAATGAGCCCAGGAGTGAGCCGAAGGGCAAGGCCGCTTTGGCCGTGGTCGCCAGCAATGAGTCGCCGCGCAAGCCGCTGACGCCGGCCGCGCAGCGCGCGCTGGCCGAGGCTGAGGAACGCCGCCGACTGGCAGCACAACAGACGAAGCCGATGCCGACGGAGTTGCAGGGGCCGAAAGGGCCGGAGCCGACCCGGTACGGCGACTGGGAGAGAAAGGGACTCATCTCGGACTTCTGACGGGATCTCGGCGCGCGGCTTGCGTTGTTCGGCGCCGGGGTTGCCGGTCCCGCGTTCTCCGCACTCGCGTATCGCAGCGGTGACTCAGCGCGTGACCACCACCGTCGTGCCGATCGACACGCGCTCGTAGAGGTCGGTGATATCCGGGTTGAGCATGCGGATGCAGCCGTAGGACACGTAGCCGCCCACCGAATTCGGCACGTTGGTGCCGTGGATCGCATATTCGCCGCCGGCGAGCGTCAAGGCGGCAACGCCCATCGGATTGCGCGGCGAGCCGCCGGGAATGACGTCCGGCAGCTCCGGCTTGTCGCGCTTGACGTCGGCGGGCGGAGCCCAGGCCGGATTCTTGTACTTGCCGTCGATCTTGGTGGTGCCGGCCCATTGCCGGCCGGCCTTGCCGACGCCGACCGTGTAGCGCAAGGCGTGGCTGCCATCGAGCACGAGATAGAGTTTCCGCTCGCCGGTCCTCACGACGATGGTGCCCGGCGAAAAGTCGCCGGCGACGGCGACCAACTCGGGACGGGCCGACGCAGAGCCGGCCGTCGTGACCATGGTTCCGATCACCGACGCGGCCAGCATCGCCGCCTTCATTGTCAGCCTGACCGCCCCAGTCCGCATGGTCATCCCCTCAGCCGGTTCCGCGGCGCCTGCTCCCCGGCCGGGAGCACGCAGATCGCATGAGGAAAGGAAAACTCCGTCTGCGAGTAAATGACCTGAAAACAACACTCCCGCGGAATCAGCCGCGGGAGTGCGATGAGACTTGACGATTGCGGCGAACGCGCTTGGCGCCCGCGGGGCACGGCGTGCTTACGCCTGCTTCTCCTTGCGGTTCTGCCGGTGCTGGACGAGATCATCGACCACGCCGGGATCGGCAAGGGTCGAGGTGTCGCCCAGCGCGCCCGGCTCGTCCTCGGCGATCTTGCGCAGGATGCGGCGCATGATCTTGCCGGAGCGGGTCTTGGGCAGGCCGGGGGCGAACTGGATCTGGTCGGGCGAGGCGATCGGGCCGATCTCCTTGCGCACCCAGGCAACGAGCTCCTTGCGCAGCTCCTCGGTCGGCTGCTCGCCGGCCATCAGGGTGACATAGGCGTAGATGCCCTGGCCCTTGATGTCGTGGGGATAGCCGACCACGGCGGCTTCCGACACCTTGGGATGGGCAACCAGCGCGCTTTCCACCTCGGCCGTTCCCATGCGGTGGCCGGAGACGTTGATGACGTCGTCGACGCGGCCGGTGATCCAGTAATAGCCGTCGGCGTCGCGGCGACAGCCGTCGCCGGTGAAGTACTTGCCCTTGTAGGTCGAGAAGTAGGTCATCTCGAACCGGGCATGGTCGCCATACACCGTGCGCATCTGGCCCGGCCAGGACCGGGTGAGGCAGAGATTGCCCTCGGTCGCGCCTTCCAGCGTCTTGCCGTCGGCATCGACGATCTCGGGCACGACGCCGAAGAACGGCCGCGTCGCGGAGCCCGGCTTCAGTCTGGTCGCGCCCGGCAGCGGCGTGATCAGGATGCCGCCGGTCTCGGTCTGCCACCAGGTGTCGACGATCGGGCAGCGGTCGTCGCCGACGACGCGGTGATACCACTCCCAGGCTTCCGGATTGATCGGCTCGCCGACCGAGCCGAGCAGGCGCAGAGACGCGCGCGAGGTCTTCTTCACCGGCGCGTCGCCGCCCTGCATCAGCGCGCGGATCGCGGTCGGCGCGGTGTAGAAGATGTTGACCTTGTGCTTGTCGATGACGTTCCAGAACCGCGAATTGTCCGGATAGTTCGGCACGCCTTCGAACATCAGCGTGACAGCGCCATTGGCCAGCGGCCCATAGAGGATGTAGCTGTGACCGGTGACCCAGCCGACGTCGGCGGTGCACCAGTAGACGTCGCCCTCGTGATAGTCGAACACGTATTGATGCGTCATCGCGGCGTAGACGAGATAGCCGCCGGTGGTGTGCAGCACGCCCTTGGGCTGGCCGGTCGAGCCCGAGGTGTAGAGGATGAACAGCGGATCCTCCGCATTCATCGGCTCGCACGGGCATTCGGTGGTCACCATCTCGGCGGCCTCGTGGTACCAGAGGTCGCGGCTCGGATTCATCTCGATCTTGCCGCCGGTGCGCTTGACCACGACGACCCAGTCGACATTGTCGACCTTGTTCAGCGCTGCGTCGACATTGGCCTTGAGCGGCACCTTGCGGCCGCCGCGCAGGCCCTCGTCGGCGGTGATGATGATCTTGGAATCGCAGTCCTTGATGCGCTGGGCGAGCGAGTCCGGCGAGAAGCCGGCGAACACCACCGAGTGGATGGCGCCGATGCGGGCGCAGGCCAGCATCGCATAGGCGGCCTCCGGGATCATCGGCAGATAGATGGTGACGCGGTCGCCCTTCTTGACGTTGCGGTTGCGCAGGATGTTGGCCATCCTGCACACCTCGTCGTGCAGCTCGCGATAGGTGATGTGCTTCGACTGCGAGGGGTCGTCGCCTTCCCAGATGATCGCGGTCTGGTCGCCGCGGGTGGCGAGATGGCGGTCGATGCAGTTATAGGCGGCGTTGAGGACGCCGTCCTCGAACCATTTGATCGAGATGTTGCCGGGTGCGTAGGAGACGTTCTCGATTCTCGTCGGCGCCTTGACCCAATCGACGCGCCTGGCCTGCTCGGCCCAGAAGCCGTTGGGGTCCTTGATCGAGCGCGCGTACATCTCCTGGTACTTCGCGTCGTCGACAAAGGCGCGTTTCGCCCACTCGGCCGGAACGTCGTAGATCTTCTCGGACATTTCACACCCTCCACATGCGGCCTGCCGTCGATCCCGCGCAGGCCATCGTTGTTCCCACTATGCGTCCGCGTAACCGGCGGCGACAAGGCAAGACAAGTAGGACCTTCGGCGGGGAGGCGGTCTGAGCAGGATCAAAGAATTGTGCGCGGAGGTTGCGTGCGCCGGCTGCGCCTCGGAGGTCGCTACAGTCTGCAGCATCAAGGTTACCCGGAATCGGGGCGCGTACCGGTATTTTGAAACCGCTTTGCCCAAAATTAGGGACTCGCTATCCGGCCCGTCACGCCCTAAATCGCCTTGAAGCTGTGGATAACCCGGCCGGAACCAAACCGGACTCCGGGGCATTGAGCGGATGAAAACGACGGCAGGGCGTCTAAAGCAATGATGGACCAGCAGAATTTCGAGAGCCCGCGGGTCGGCCCGGCCGATCCCGAGGTCGCGCTCGCGAAAGCGCTGGGCCAGTGGCCGCCCAAGCCGCCGCGCCGCAAGCTGAGCTTGAAGGATCTGGCCCACGCCAAGACCGCCGACGCGCAAGGCAATGCCAAGACCTCGGTCGAGGAACTCGCCAAGCGCATCGGGCTGAAGCTCGGCGACCAGACCGCGCTGACCATCCGCCGCATCAGGCGGGGCAAGAGCTATACCTTCATCCGCGCCAACGGCACCCCGATCCGCCACGCCGGCACCATCCGCCGCCTGCACGCGATGGCGGTGCCGCCGGCCTATCGCGAGGTGCGCTACGCCCCCGATCCGAACCTGCATCTGCAGGCGGTTGGCGTCGATGCCGCCGGCCGGCTGCAATACCGCTATCACGCCGACTGGGAGAAGGTGCGCGAGCATCGCAAGGCGCATCGCCTCGCCAAGCTGGTCGGCGCGCTGCCGCGCATCCGTCGCGCGGTGTCGAAACATCTCGCCGGCGACCAGCCGACGCGCGAGTTCGCGCTCGCTGCTGTCATCGAGCTGATCGCGCGCACGGCCATTCGCCCCGGCAACGAGTCCTATGCCCGGCTGAACGGCACGCGCGGCGCCACCACACTGTTGAAGTCGAACGTCACGCTCGAGGATGACTCCCTGGTGCTGACCTTCAAGGCCAAGGGCGGCAAGGCCGTGCGCAAGGAATGCGACGCCGCCAAGCTGGTGCGGGCCGTCGGCATTTTGCGCGGCGTGCCCGGCCGTCGCATGTTCCAATACCGCGACGCCCAGGGCGTGGTGCGCGCGGTCTCGACCACACAGGTCAACGCCTTCCTGCGCGAGATCGCCGGCATCAAGATCTCGCTGAAGGATTTCCGCACGCTGATGGCCTCCGCCGTGGCGCTGGAGACCTTGTCGCGGATCACGCCGGCGGCGAGCGCGCGCGGCCGCAAGAAGCAGATCCTGGAAGCGATCCGCGCCGCCGCCGACGAGCTCACCAACACGCCGGCGATCTGCCGCAAGAGCTACGTGCACGACACCATCGTCACGGCGTTCGAGGACGGCATCCTCGAACGCTTCGCCGCCACCATGAAGGGCCAGCGCTCGCAGACGCGGCGCGAGCAATTGCTGGCGCAGGTGGTGACGGCGGTCTCGGCCTGACGCCGCAATTCATCAAGCCTGGCAGCGCGGCCCGATCTTGGCCGACGCAAGGAAGCGGGCGATCGGATCGAGCTGCCGGCACGGCGCCGCCGCGCTCTTCACCGGCGCGGCCTCGCGCTTGGCCGGCCGCAGCACGGTCGACTTGCTGGCCGGCTTGGCGCGGCGGGCAGCCGACGCACCACGTCCCTCCGCGCGCACGGCCCGCGAGAGCAGCGGCAGCCGTGCGCCTTCGTTGAGATCGAGCGGCGGTGTTTCGAAACTGCGATCGGACTCGTTCAACGTATCAACGCCGGGAATGGGCTCGCGGATCAGCGACGACGTCGCTTCGCCCGCGATGTCGCCGGGCGATACCGCGGCAAGCACCATCTTCGTTGCAAGCAAGCAGCAGATTATCACGAGGCAGAACCCCGCAATCCAGATCGTTCTGTTCACTGTAGGAAACCCCCGCCGATCGCGCCGGACAGTGCGGGACATCCCCTTCCCGCAGCCGGCGCCGTGCCGACCAATCAACCTTAAGAAAGTCTTACTCGCAATGTTTTCGGCAGGTTCGGCCGGGCTCGGCTCGCATTGTAGTTAATGGCGACGATGATCGGTCATCGGCGTCGGCCAATGACCGACAGAGAGCTGATCAGTTCGCAGCAGGCTGCGACATTGCGGCGCGGATCTCGTTCAATGAGTCGGCGAGACGATCTCGATCGCCGCAGGTTTCACGGATCACGTTAAATTATGCGCCGAAACTCGCTTCCGAACGCGGCGTAGCTCGGCCTGACACGACGCAAGAGCACATCCGCTCAAGATCAGCATCGGTGTCGCAGTCGAACTCATCACGCGGCTCTGCCGCCGCCTTTCATAGGGAGCTACCCATGTCCAAGCGCATTGCCTTTCTCGCTGCCGCCGCCTTCAGCGCGCTGTCGCTGACCTCGACCTTCGTCGCGCCGGCGCGCGCCGAGGAGAAGACCGTGATGGTCGGAGGCGCGGCGATGTATCCGTCCAAGAACATCGTGCAGAACGCGGTCAACTCGAAGGATCATACGACGCTGGTCGCCGCGGTGAAGGCCGCCGGCCTCGTGCCGACGCTGGAAGGCAAGGGTCCGTTCACGGTGTTCGCGCCGACCAATACCGCGTTCGGCAAGCTGCCGGCCGGCACCGTCGACAGCCTCGTCAAGCCGGAGAACAAGGCGACGCTGACCAAGATCCTCACCTATCACGTCGTGCCCGGCAAGCTCGAGGCGTCCGACCTGAAGGACGGCCAGATGCTGAAGACGGTCGAGGGCGAGCAGCTCACCGTCAAGCGCGAGGGCAAGAACGTCATGATCGTTGACGCCAAGGGCGGCACCTCGATGGTGACGATCCCGAACGTCAACCAGTCGAACGGCGTCATCCACGTGGTCGACACCGTGCTGATGCCGGCGTCCTGAGGCCCGGCGCGACACCGGACACATCCGTTTCTTCCTCCTCCTCGCGGATGTGACCAGGAGCGAGCCGGGCCACCCCCCGGCTCGCTTTTTTGTGAACGCGATAGTTTCTGCGTATCGTTTTGATCGGCGCCGCGGTGTAACGGAGCCCGCCGAGCCGGCGTATAATTGGCGTGACGAATGCAAGCGACGGAGCCGACCGCCATGACGAGCGCCACCACCAGCGCCCCCTCGACCCTCGCGGCCACCGGGGGAGCTGTAACCGGAGTCGCGACCAAGGTCGTTCAGCCGGCCTGGGTGCGCGTCATGCATTGGATCAACGCCGTCGCGATGATCATGATGATCATGTCGGGCTGGCAGATCTACAATGCCTCGCCGCTGTTCGACTTCCGCTTCGACCGCAGCTTCACGCTCGGCGGCTGGCTCGGCGGCGCGCTGCTGTGGCACTTCGCGGCAATGTGGCTGCTGATGCTGAACGGCCTTGCCTATCTCGTCACCGGTCTCGCCACCGGCCGGTTCCGCCGCAAGCTGCTGCCGATCTCGCCGGCGTCCGTCGTCGCCGACCTCAAGGCCGCGCTGACCTTCAAGCTCGCCCATGACGACCTCACCGTCTACAACGCGGTGCAGAAGCTGCTCTATCTCGGCATCATCTGCGTCGGCATCGTCGTCGTGCTCACGGGCCTGTCGATGTGGAAGCCGGTGCAGCTGCACTGGCTGGTGAGCCTGTTCGGCGACTATCCGGCGGCGCGCTACGTCCATTTCGTCTGCATGGCGCTGATCTGCGCCTTCCTGGTGATCCACATCCTGCTCGCGCTGCTGGTGCCGAAGAGCCTGCGCGCGATGATCATCGGCCGCTGAGAGGAGAGACAACCATGGCGAAACGTCCGTTCCTCATTCCCGGCGTCGACAAACGGCTCCTGATCAAGGACTCGCTGAAGGTGATGCCCGATCTCACGCGGCGCCGCTTCATCACCGGCGGCGCCAGCCTCGGCGCGCTGACCTTGCTCGCCGGTTGCGACGTCGTCGACGGCGACACCGCCGAGGAGCTGCTCAAGAAGGTCTCGAAGTTCAACGACGCGGTGCAGGCCTGGATGTTCAATCCGGATGCGCTGGCGCCGACCTTCCCGGAGAGCGCGATCACCAAGCCGTTCCCGTTCAATGCCTACTACACGCTCGACGAGGCGCCGGAGATCGACGCCGCCGACTGGAAGCTCGAGGTGCGCGGCCTCGTCGACAACAAGAAGTCGTGGACGCTGGATGAGCTGCACGCGCTGCCCCAGGTGACGCAGATCACGCGCCACATCTGCGTCGAGGGCTGGAGCGCGATCGGCTCCTGGACCGGCACGCCGCTGCGCGACTTCCTCAAGCTGATCGGCGCGGACACGCGTGCGAAATATGTCTGGTTCAACTGCGCCGACAAGGACGGCTACAACTCGCCTTTGGACATGCGTACCGCGCTGCATCCGCAGACCCAGATGACCTTCAAGTTCGCCGACCAGATCCTGCCGCGCGCCTACGGCTACCCGATGAAGATCCGCGTGCCCACCAAGCTCGGCTTCAAGAACCCCAAATACGTCGTCGCGATGGAAGTCACCAACGACTACAAGGGCGGCTACTGGGAGGACCAGGGGTACAATTCGTTCAGCGGGAGTTGATCTCCCGCCAATCGAGCCCGGATAGCGGCCGCAATATCCGCTGTCGTCCCTGCGAACGCAGGGACCCATAACCACCGGCCGTGATGAGGCAGGCAACTACCAGCAGATCCCTCGATAGCGTCCGCGGTAGGGGTCCCTGCGTTCGCAGGGACGACACCGTCGATCAGGCTCGATCGGCGCGCTTCAACTTCCCCTGCAGCGCCGCCATTGCCGCGCCCAACAGCAACAGCGCCGCCGACACATTCAGCGCATAGGTCAGGCTTCCCATTGCATCCGTGATCGCGCCGACCGCGAACGGACCCAGCGTCTGGCCGATGCCGAACGAGATGGTCAGCGCCGCGATCGCGCGCGGCCAAGCGGCTTGCGGCAGGTTGAAGCGCACGAAGGCCGTCGTCGCGGTCGTCACCGTCGAGAACGCGATGCCGAACACTGCGGCCGACAAGGTCAGCATGACGGGCGAATGGCTGAGCGAGGGCAGGGCGGCGCCGATCGCGTTGATGGTGAGGATGAGGGCGGTGGGCCAGCCGCCGCGATCGAGCGCCAGCACGCGCCGCCACACCCAGGGCGTGGTGAAGCCGGCGAGGCCAATGAGGCACCAGAAGCCGGATTGCGCCGCGGCGCCGCCGCCGAGGTCGCGGACATAGGCGATCATGAAGGTGAGATAGGCGATGTAGCCCGCGCCGTAGAGGAAGTAGCCGAACAGATAGATCGCCATCGGCCGCAGCGAGACGCGGTCCGCGCGCGTCTCCGGCATGGCGGCGTTCGCTGGAAGCCGCATCAGCAGCAGCGGCACGATCAGCATTGCGCCGGCGCCTGCGAGCACCGCCCACACGATCCACCATGAGCCGGGCCCGAACGCCTGCAGCACGAACGGCGCGATCAGGCCTGAGATGACGATGCCGAGCGGCGGCCCGGCATAGAACAGGCTCAGCACGAAGCTCGCCTGCGCCGGCCGCGCCAAGGCGACCCGCGCCGCCACCGCGCCGCCGGCCACCAGCGCCACGCCGGCGCCGATGCCGGTCACGAGCCGCGCCAGGCTGAGCGCAATGAAGTCGCCCGTCATGGCGCAGACGACGAGAGAGACCAAAGCCGCCAGCGTGCCGCCGCGCACCGCGGTCAGCCCGCCGAACCGCCGGGCCGTCTGCGCGGCGATCAACGCCCCGATCAGATAGCCGGCGGCATTGACCGTGTTCATGAAGCCGGCCGCCGAATACGACCAGTGCAGCGTGTCGCGCATGTCCGGCAGCACCAGCGC
Source organism: Bradyrhizobium sp. SZCCHNRI2009 (assembly GCF_032485115.1). Taxonomy (NCBI): domain Bacteria; kingdom Pseudomonadati; phylum Pseudomonadota; class Alphaproteobacteria; order Hyphomicrobiales; family Nitrobacteraceae; genus Bradyrhizobium; species Bradyrhizobium sp. SZCCHNRI2009. The sequence continues at coordinate 146,789 of NZ_JAUEUH010000012.1, read as the reverse complement.
ATAGGCGAAGCGGCCGATGCCGAGACCGATGATGGGACCGAGCGACAGCGTGAGGTTGGTCAGCGCCGGGTGGGCCGGCGGCGGATCGGAACGGGAGATCGGCAAGACATGCTCCGGCGTGGCGCATATCCGGCAAATCATGCTGCTCGGCCGCCAGTTTCGAGCACAGTACAGCCTTGCCCGGCGCGACAGAAGGCGGGCGGCGGCAATGGTGGCTTGCCAACCGCGCAGGAGCGCTTTAGCACTCCGCCGATTTTGCAACTCTCGTCATTGCCGGGCTGCTGTCCCCGACCCATCGGGGCGAGCCGGCAATCCAACCAAAAGATGACGGATGTCCGGGCTCAGGCCCCGGCATGACAAGCCCCGTGAGGACAACGACCATGGCGACCCAGAAGCTCCTTTTGCTGCCCGGCGACGGCATCGGCCCCGAAGTGATGGCCGAGGTGAAGCGGCTGATCGGCTGGCTCAACGCCAAGGGGCTGGCCTCGTTCGAGACCGAGGAGGGTCTGGTCGGCGGCGCCGCCTATGACGCCCATGGCGTCTCGATCTCGGAAGCCGACATGGACAAGGCCAAGGCTGCGGATGCGATCATCTTCGGCGCCGTCGGCGGTCCGAAATGGGACGGCGTTCCCTATGAGGTCCGCCCCGAGGCGGGCCTGCTGCGCCTGCGCAAGGATCTCGGCCTGTTCGCCAATCTGCGTCCGGCCGTGTGCTATCCGGCGCTCGCCGATGCCTCCAGCCTCAAGCGCGAGATCGTCGAGGGCCTCGACATCATGATCGTGCGCGAGCTCACCGGCGGCGTGTATTTCGGCGAGCCCAAGACCATCACCGATCTCGGCAACGGCCAGAAGCGGGCCGTCGATACCCAGGTCTACGACACCTATGAGATCGAGCGCATCGCCCGCGTCGCCTTCGACCTCGCGCGCAAGCGCCGCAACAAGGTGACGTCGATGGAGAAGCGCAACGTCATGAAGTCGGGCGTGCTCTGGAACGAGGTCGTCACCGCGGTCCACAATCGCGAATACAAGGACGTCACGCTCGAGCACCAGCTCGCCGATTCCGGCGGCATGAATCTGGTCAAGTATCCGAAGATGTTCGACGTCATCGTCACCGACAATCTGTTCGGCGACATGCTCTCGGACATCGCGGCGATGCTGACGGGATCGCTCGGCATGCTGCCGTCGGCTTCGCTCGGCGAGGTCGACGCCAAGACCCACAAGCGCCGCGCGCTGTACGAGCCGGTGCACGGCTCGGCGCCGGACATTGCCGGCAAGGGTCTCGCCAACCCGATCGCGATGCTGACGTCGTTCGGCATGGCGCTGCGCTACTCCTTCGACATGGGCGCGCTCGCCGACAAGCTCGACGCCGCCATCGCCGCCGTGCTCGGCTCGGGCCTGCGCACCGCCGACATCAAGGCCGAAGGCTCGACCCCGGCCTCGACCGCGCAGATGGGCGAGGCGATCATCAAGGAGCTGGAGAAGCTCACGGCGTAGTCGGAGCCGAGGTTCCGCCGCGCCGAAGGGGCACTCCCCTCCCCGCAAGGGGGAGGGGGGGCTCACCGTCGTTGTCGAGATAGCGCAAATTCAACGCACGACGTGTTCGATCGCGCCACCGGGCGCGTCGTCGCTATTCCGCGGTCGCGTCCTGCAGGCGCATCGCAAGGCCTGTCGATTTTACCTATAGACTTTCATCCCCGGATGAATAGCCTGACCCCAACGCCGCGCCATTGAATGGACGCGGGCTCGCACGCGTTCGACATGATGCGTGCGAGGGCCGGGGAGGATGAATGTGATCGCGCTTGCGATGCGATATGTCGCTCGCCGTGCATGGTGTCGTCGCCAATGTCGCGACCACCGCCCCGTGGCGATTGTACGCAACCTCCCTCACCACAAACGCTGACGCATGACTGCGCCGCTCATCTCCGTTCACGGGCTGTGCAAGAGCTTCCCCGGCGTCCGGGCGCTGCACAATGTCAGGTTCGAGCTGCGCGCCGGCGAGGTCCATGCCGTGATGGGCGAGAACGGCGCCGGCAAGTCGACCCTGATGAAGATCCTCGCCGGCGTCTACCGCAAGGACTCCGGCGAGATCATCTACGACGGCGCCAGCGTCGATTTTCCAGGACCGCGCGAGGCGCAGGCCGCCGGCATCGGCATCATTCATCAGGAGCTGCAACTGATGAACCACCTCACGGTGGCGCAGAACATCTTCATCGGGCGCGAGCCGATGAAGGCGTTCGGGCTGCTGCTCGATGAGGACAGGCTCAACCGGCAGGCGGCCGAGCTGCTTGCCCAGCTCAATCTGTCGATCGACCCGCGCACGACAGTCGGCGGGCTGACGGTGGCCAGGCAGCAGATGGTGGAGATCGCCAAGGCGCTGTCCTTCAACTCGCGCGTCCTGATCATGGACGAGCCGACCGCCGCGCTGAACGATCGCGAGATCGCCGAGCTGTTCAAGATGATCCGCGCCTTGAAGGCACGCGGCGTCGGCATCGTCTACATCTCCCACAAGATGGACGAGCTGAAGCAGATCGCCGATCGCGTCACCGTGCTGCGCGACGGCGAGTATGTCGCGACGGTGCCGGCCGAGACCACCACGATCGAGACCATCATCGGCATGATGGTGGGCCGCACCTTGGGCGACGCGCGCGTCGCGGGCACGCAGCCCGCCGGCGCGATCGCGCTGGAGGTGCGCGGGCTCAACTGCGGGCCGCTGGTCCGCGACGTCAGCTTCACCCTGCGCAAGGGCGAGATCCTCGGCTTTGCCGGCCTGATGGGGGCCGGCCGCACCGAGGTCGCGCGCGCGATCTTCGGCGCCGACGCCGTTCCGTCCGGCGATATTCTCGTCGACAATCGCAAGGTGACGATCCGCTCGCCGGCGCATGCGGTCGCCCACGGCATCGGCTATCTCTCCGAGGACCGCAAGCGCTTCGGCCTCGCCACCGGCATGGACGTCGAGTCCAACGTCGTGATGTCGAACCTCGCGAACTACCTTGCAATGAAGTTCATGCTCAGGAAGCGCGCGATCCGCGACACCGCCGGCCGCTTCATCCGGATGCTGAACATCCGCACGCCTTCGGCGTCGCAGCAGGTTCGCCTGCTTTCCGGCGGCAACCAGCAGAAGATCGTGATCGCCAAATGGCTCGATCGCGATTGCGACATCCTGTTCTTCGACGAGCCGACCCGCGGCATCGACATCGGCGCCAAGAACGAGATCTACCGCCTGCTGCGCGCGCTGGCCGACCAGGGCAAGGCGATCGTGATGATTTCCTCGGAGCTTCCCGAGGTGATCAGGATGAGCGATCGCATCGTCGTGATGTGCGAGGGCCGCATCACCGGCGAATTGTCGCCGGACGAGGCCACGCAGGAGCGGATCATGCAGCTGGCCACCCAGCGCGAAACCATGAAGGCAGGCTGACGGCATGAGCGACCCCGCATTGGTCAATGATCAGGTCAAGGATGGCCTCGCGCCGAGTGGCGCGATGGCGGCGCTGCGGCGCCGTCTGCTCGGGCCCGCAGCGCTGCAGAAGCTGCTGGCGTTCGCGAGCCTCGTGCTGCTGCTGGTCTATTTCAGCTTCGCGTCGCCGGCGTTCATGCAGACCGACAACATGATCAACATCCTGCAGGCGACCGCGGTCAACGGCGTGCTGGCGATCGCCTCGACCTTCGTGATCATCACCGCCGGCATCGATCTGTCGGTCGGCACGCTGATGACCTTCTGCGCGGTGATGGCCGGCGTGTTCCTCACCTATTGGGAGCTGCCGATGTGGACCGGCATCGTCGCGGCGATCGTGACCGGCGCGCTCAGCGGCGCGCTGTCGGGCACGGTCATCACCAAGATGAAGGTGCCGCCGTTCATCGCGACGCTCGGCATGATGCTGGTGCTGAAGGGGCTGGCCCTGGTCGTCTCCGGCAGCAAGCCGATCTATTTCACCAACACCGAGAACTTCTCGATGATCTCGCAGGACTCGCTGCTCGGCACGCTCGTGCCGGCGCTGCCGATTCCCAATGCAGCCCTGATCCTGTTCGTGATGGCGGTGCTGGCCTCCGTCGTTCTCAACCGCACCGCGCTCGGCCGCTACACCTTCGCGATCGGCAGCAACGAGGAGGCGGTGCGGCTCTCCGGCGTCAATGTCGACCGCTGGAAGATCATCATCTACGGCCTCGGCGGCGCCATCTGCGGAGTCGCGGGACTGCTGATCGCGTCGCGCATCAACTCCGCCCAGCCGGCGCTCGGCCAGGGCTATGAGCTCGATGCGATCGCTGCCGTCGTGATCGGCGGCACGTCGCTGAGCGGCGGCACCGGCACCATTCTCGGCACCATCATCGGGGCCTTCATCATGAGCGTTCTGACCAACGGCTTGCGCATCCTCTCGGTGGCCCAGGAATGGCAATTCGTCGTCACCGGGGTCATCATCATTCTCGCTGTTTACGCCGACATGCTCCGTCGAAACCGCGCCTGACCCTTCAAGGAGGACCAGCGACCAGCACCGCTCCGACGTCGCGCCGAAGACTGCGCTGCCCGCCGACAGCGAGCGGCGACGACCACGATCATCACTGTAACGACAAGGTCACTGAAGAGAGCAGAGGAAACACCAATGTTGAGCAAGCATCTCCTCGGCGTCGCGCTCGGCGCCCTCATGGTCGCGGGAGTGTCCGCGAGCGCGCGTGCCGATGATGTCTACATCCCCCTCGTCTCCAAGGGCTTCCAGCACCAGTTCTGGCAGGCGGTGAAGCTCGGCGCCGAGCAGGCCGCGAAGGCCGCCAACGTCAAGATCACCTTCGAAGGGCCGGAAACCGAGGCCATGGTCGACAAGCAGATCGACATGCTCTCCGCGGCGCTCGCCAAGAAGCCGCAGGCGATCGGCTTCGCCGCGCTCGATTCCAAGGCCGCCATTCCGCTCCTGAAGAAGGCGCAAGCCGCCAAGATCCCGGTGATCGCCTTCGACTCCGGCGTCGACAGCGACATTCCGCTGACCACCTGCACCACCGACAACCTCGCCGCGGCGGGCCTCGCCGCTGACAAGATGGCCGACATGATCGGCGATGCCGGCGACGTCGCCGTCGTCGTGCACGACCAGACCAGCCGCACCGGCATCGACCGTCGCGACGGCTTCCTCAAGCGCATCAAGGACAAGCATCCGAACATCAAGATCGTCAGCGTGCAGTATGGCGGCGGCGATCAGCTCAAATCGACCGAGATCACCAAGTCGATCCTGCAGGCCAATCCGAATCTCAAGGGCATCTTCGGCGCCAATGAGGGCTCGGCGATCGGCGTGCTCAACGGCGTCAAGGAGATGAAGAAGAAGATCGTCGTGATCGGCTACGATTCCGGCAAGCAGCAGAAGGCCGCGATCATGTCGGGCGAGATGGCCGGCGCCATCACCCAGAACCCGATCGGCATCGGCAGTTGCACCGTGGAGTCAGCGGTCAAGGCGTTGAAGGGCGAGAAGCTGCCGAAGGTCACCGACACCGGCTTCTACTGGTACGACAAGTCCAACATCACCGACGCGAAGATCGCGGCTGTGCTGTACGATTGAGACCGGTGCGAGGTCGGGCCGGGCGATCGCATATGATGATCTGAGTTTGCGGCGGTCCATCTCCGCGTCGTCATGGCCGGGCTCGTCCCGGCCATCCACGTCGCGAGGCATCCTGGGAAGGACGTGGATGCCTGGGACAAGCCCGGGCATGACGGAGTAGCCAACTCGCACGCTTGCTTGTCGCGACTGCTCGTCGGGCAAATCAGATCAGCTCTCGGGTGCGATCGATGGCGATTGACGGAGGTTGCCGCTCGTCCCGTGGCTCTATTCCCTTCGCGGCGAAGAACTTATTTCGCCCGCGATTTCAATCTCCTCCGCTTGATCAGTCGGCCTCCGCCAAAAATTCCACTTTCGTTTTTCCAGAATCCATGGTCTTCTCCCTCCATCCCGCTTCGCTTGCGAGGGACGTTTCGCGATCGTCAGGAGGCGTGAGGCGGGAATGCGGTGGCCGCGAGGGCTCGCAGCATGTCCTAGGGGCATGCGGACGAACGAGACTCTTGCGGACGTGAAGCTGCGTGGTCCTGGCGCCCCGATGCTGGCGCCAAGTCGGAAGGGCGATGATCCCGACGACGACGGTGGCTAACAGGCCGGACACCGGGGAGAGCGTAGAGTAAGCGTGAAAACCATCGCGCAGGGAAGGCCGGGTCGATTCGGCTGTACCTGTGGTTCCTGCCCCGTGCATTTTTTCCGCACGGGGGCCACGGGCCTCAGCCGAGGCCCGGCCTTCCCTGCGCCCTCTGCAAGGAGAGGGCGATCAGACGAGCAAAGACTCGGACGCGAAAGCGGGTGCGAGGATGACCAGTCGTGCCGAAAATTCCGGTGTCGTCCCGGCGAACGCTGGGACCCAGACTCCCCGACAGGGGTGTGAGGCACGCTGGAGCGATGAGACCGGGGGGTCATGCCGGCCGGTGGTTATGGATCCGGCGTTCGCCGGGATGACACTGAGGGGTGGAGCAGGCTGGCCTCCATCGGCGTGTAGCGATGTGTCAGCCATGTCTCCGAACGGTCGTCTCACACGTTCGAAATCGAGCAGTGACCAGCTCATGATCGATGACGACGCGATGGAATGTCAGCGCGGCAAAACAACAAAAAGCCGGGCGGGGCCCGGCCTTGATGATCTGACGATGCGGCCGCCCTCAGTAGGGGATCGGAATCCGGGTCGGATAGCCACCGAGATCGGACGGCGCCATCAGCGGCTGACGGTCGATCGGGCGGTTCAGGTTCTCGCGGGCGAACGACGGATAGCCGACGGCCGGCGGGAACGCGTAATCCGAGAACTTGCGGTCGCCCGGCAGCACCTCGGTGCCGCCGTCGAGGAACGAGCGGCGGGTGATGTAGATGCGGGTGCGCGGGCCGGACTGGTAGGAATAGTTCGGATTGCCGTTGCTATAGGTGGTCGTCACGCGGCGCTTGGTGGTGGCGGCATCCGCCGAGGTGGCGGCAAGAGACGTGACGGCAAGGCCCGTCGCGGCGATCACCGCCAAGGCCATGACCCGGGTCGCAGCAGGAAATTCGATCATCACGTCCTCTTCCTCGCGCCAAAAGGGGCGGGCGCTCGCCATGCGCATGATTTGGCCCGCACAATATCTGGGTCGGCTGTGGCATCACAAGGTCATTCCCGCGGCCGCACCGAAGATAAATTCCCGCTGTGGCGGGAAAGTTGCATCAAAATCCGTCACTTGGCTGCCGATGTGGACGCCCGAATTGGGCGCGGTCACGCCCAGCAACATCCGGACGCAGGCAGACATTCACAAGGCGCCGCGCAGCCTCGGATTGGCGGTCGACGTCACCCAATCGGCGCTGCCGCTGGCGATGGCGGGTTCGTCGCAGCCGCCGCGCCGCTGATCGGACCCCATGAACAGCTGGCTCAGGGCCCGGTGCTGGTCGGGCGCCAGCAGGGTCAGCCGGTTGAGCATGCACCCGACCATGGCGCGGCGCATCGGCATCGTCACGCCCTGGCACGACCAGCCGGAGATCCGCAAGCTCGGCTCGGCGATGGTCTTGAGAAAGCCGAGGCAGGCTCCGGCGCCCTCGGGAGCCCCGGCCCGGCGAACCAGACTGACGGGGCCGAACCGGCTGTCGATCACGCCGGCGGTCTCGAGCTCGGAGGCGGAGTTGCGCCCCATCCGGACCGCGAGATCGGCCCGGGGATCATGCCTTGCATCGCGCTCCGATCCGAACCGGTAGACCTCGAGCTCGGCAGCGGGGCGATCGGCGGGTTCGCCCCAGCGCAACACGTCCTTGCGGCCGCCTTCCGGGTGGATGAGCACGGTGTAGGTGGCGGTCCTGTCGGGCTGGTCGGTGAGACGAAGCGAGAACGCCGGCACTGCGGCGTCGGCCAAGGTCCAGCCGGCGCGGCCGGGCAAAGCGTCGCCGTCGTTGAGATGATTCCAGCCGGCGACCCCGAGCATGGCGATCAGCGCCAGAGCCCCCACATAGGCGAACAGGCGCGCAAAGGTGCCGCAGACCTCGTCCGCGAAGCTCTTGAGCCCTTGCAGGACGGACCCGGATCGGGGCGCTGCGGCTGTTCTGGCCGAATTGGACTGCATCGAATGCGAGACGTCGTGGTAACGTTGTGTCAGGGACGTTTCTCGCATAGAAGCGCTGCCGCTTCGGTTTCCGCTGACACGCGCGGCCGGCCATATTTCTTCGGAGAGTGAACGATGGGTTACAAAGTCGCAGTGGTCGGCGCGACCGGCAATGTCGGGCGGGAAATGCTCAATATTCTCGACGAGCGGCAATTCCCGGCGGACGAGGTCGTGGCGCTGGCCTCACGCCGCAGCGTCGGCGTCGAGGTGTCCTATGGCGACCGCACGCTGAAGGTCAAAGCGCTCGAGCACTACGATTTTGCCGATGTCGACATCTGCCTGATGTCGGCCGGCGGTTCGGTGTCGAAGGAGTGGTCGCCCAAGATCGGCGCCGCCGGCGCTGTCGTGATCGACAACTCGTCGGCTTGGCGCATGGATCCCGACGTGCCGCTGATCGTGCCGGAGGTGAATGCCGACGCCGCCGCCGGCTTCAACAAGAAGAACATCATCGCCAATCCGAACTGCTCGACCGCCCAGCTCGTCGTCGCGCTGAAGCCGCTGCACGACAAGGCCAAGATCAAGCGCGTCGTGGTGTCGACCTATCAGTCGGTGTCCGGCGCCGGCAAGGATGCGATGGACGAATTGTTCTCGCAGACCAAGGCCGTCTACACCAACGACGAGCTGGTCAATAAGAAGTTCCCCAAGCGCATCGCCTTCAACGTCATTCCGCAGATCGACGTCTTCATGGAAGACGGCTTCACCAAGGAAGAGTGGAAGATGATGATGGAGACCAAGAAGATCCTGGATCCGAAGATCAAGCTGACCGCGACCTGCGTGCGCGTGCCGGTGTTCGTCGGTCACTCCGAAGCCGTCAATGTCGAGTTCGAGAATCCGATCACGGCGGACGAGGCCCGCAACATCCTGCGCAATGCGCCGGGCTGCCTCGTCATCGACAAGCACGAGCCGGGCGGCTACGTGACGCCCTACGAGGCGGCCGGCGAGGACGCGACCTATATCAGCCGCATCCGCGAGGACGGCACGGTCGAGAACGGCCTCGCCTTCTGGTGCGTGTCCGACAATCTGCGCAAGGGCGCGGCGCTGAACGCGATCCAGATCGCGGAGGTCCTGATCAACCGCAAGCTGATCACGGCCAAGAAGAAGGCGGCCTGAGCGGAGACGTCGTCAGGGTGAGGCGCGGAACGCAATGAGCGAGAAGACGACGCCGGACGCCGCCAGGCACGCGCCGGGTCCGCTCGAGCGCGGGCTCGAAGGCTTCCTGTTCAAGAGCCGCTGGCTGATGGCGCCGTTCTATGTCGGCCTCGTCGTCAGCCTCGTCGTCCTGCTGTTCAAGTTCGTGCTGCTGCTGTGGGAGAACATCGTCCACCTGCCGACCGCCAGGGAGAGCGACATCATCCTCGGCGTGCTCAGCCTGATCGACGTCTGCCTGACCGGCAACCTGGTGCTGATCGTGGTGTTCTCCGGCTATGAGAACTTCGTCTCGCGCATCGATCCCGGCGGCCATCCCGACTGGCCGGAATGGATGACCAAGGTCGATTTCGCCGGACTGAAGCAGAAGCTGCTCGCCTCGATCGTCGCGATCTCGGCGATCCAGCTCTTGAAGGCGTTCATGAATCTCGACGCCGGCTACGACTCGACCAAGCTCGCCTGGCTGGTCGGCGTGCACATGACCTTCGTGGTGTCGACCCTGATGTTGGCGCTGTCGGACCGCTGGTCGGGTGACCATTGATGGGCGGCGAATAGCGAGGCGCGAATGGCGAATAGGGCAGGTGAACTACTCGCTACTCCCCATTCGCTATTCGCCAGCGCGCGCGCTCTTGAATTCCTTGCTGGCCTTGTCGAGCACGAACAGCGAGCCCTCGGAGACGCCGAAATAGGCGCCGTGGAGCTGCAAATCACCGGCCTCGACGCGGCTGCGCACGAATGGGAAGGTCATCAGGTTCTCGAGGCTGCGGAACACCGCGGCCTTCTCGATCCGGGTGACGAAGTCCTGGAAACTCTCATGCGTGCGCTGTTCGACGACCTCGCCGGGCTTGATGAACATCGACATCCAGCGGCCGATGAAGTCGCCCGGGGACAGCGGCGCCGCCTTGTCGACGAAGGCGCGGATGCCGCCGCACTGGGCGTGGCCCAGGATGACGATGTGCTTCACCTTCAGCACGGTGACGGCATATTCCAGCGCCGCCGACACGCCGTGCGCGTTGGCGTCCGGCTGATAGATCGGCACCAGGTTGGCGATGTTGCGCAGCACGAACAATTCGCCGGGGCCGACGTCGAAGATCACCTCGGGCGAGACGCGCGAGTCGCAGCAGCCGATCACCATCACTTCGGGCGACTGGCCGCGCTCCGAGAGCTCGAGGTAACGGCTCTGTTCGGTCGGCAGGCGTTGGGTGGCGAAGGCGCGATAGCCTTCGAGCAGGCGTTGCGGAAACGAGATCATGGGCCTTGCCTAAACACATGCGGCTTCCGGGAACAAGCCTTTCGGGCCGGCCCCCGAAATGGTATCGCGGGCCGCGTCGATAAACCAAGGGAAACGCCGAAATGATCCGCCCGCGCCGCAGTCTCCTGTTCATGCCCGGCTCCAATGCGCGCGCGCTGGAGAAGGGGCGGAACCTGCCGGCCGACGGGCTGATCCTCGATCTCGAGGATTCGGTGGCGCCGGACGCCAAGGCCGCCGCCCGCGACCAGATCGCCAAGGCGGTGGCGGCCGACGGCTACGGCAAGCGGGAACTGCTGATCCGGATCAACAGCCTGGATACGACGTGGTGGCGCGACGACGTCGCCATGGCCGGACAGGCGGCGACCGACGGCATCCTCGTTCCCAAGGTGTCGACCGTCGAGGACCTTCGCCTGGTCACGGATCGCTTGGCCGAGGTCGGCGCCGATCCCGCGCTGAAGGTATGGGCGATGATCGAGACGGCGCGTGCCGTGCTCGATGCCGATCTGCTCGCGGCCACCGTGCACGAGGAAGGCTCGCGGCTCGCCGGCTTCGTGTTCGGACCCAACGACATCTCGCGCGAGACTCGCATCCGGATGCTGCCGGGCCGCTCCACGATGCTGCCGATGATCAGCCACTGCATCCTGGCGACGCGCGCCCATGGGCTGGAGATTCTGGACGGGCCTTACAGCGATTTCGCCAACACCGACGGATTCGCGCAGGAATGCATCCAGGCCCGCGATCTCGGCTTCGACGGCAAGACGCTGATCCATCCCGGCCAGATCGACGCCTGCAACGCGATCTTCACGCCGCCGGCCGACGAGGTCGCTGCGGCACGCAAGATCATCGCTGCGTTCGAGCTGCCGGAGAATGCCTCGCGCGGCGCGATCCAGATCGACGGCCGCATGGTCGAGCGGCTGCATGCCGAGATGGCGCGACGCACGATCGCGATCGCCGATGCGATCGCGGCGGTGGCGAAGTGAGGCGTCAGGTGCGGCGGAGACTGAGGATGTAGTTGACGAGGTCGCCGCGCTGCTCGGCCGTCAGAATGACGTTCGGCATCGTCGGGTGGCTGCTCTGCAGGAACACCTTGAGCGATAGCTCGGTCGTCGACGGCATGTTGGCGACCGCGACGAAATCGGGGGCGGTCGTGGTTTGGGCTCTCGCCCCGCTGGTGTCGATGGCGTGGCAGTTGCTGCACCAGGCCTCCGCCAGTTTGCGTCCCGCCTGCACGCTGTCGGCGGCCGGCGTCACGCCGCCGGCATTGTGCAGCCGGATCAGCAGCATCGCGCCGAGCGCGAGCAGGATCGCGGCGCCGACATGGAGCCAGGTGTTGCGGTGCAGATTCGGCAGGCTCATCGCATTGCTCCGCTGGGTGGGAGGGAGGCGGCGATCAGTGCTTGACCGCGGCGCTGCCCAGGCGGTCGATGGTCGGGGCGTTGAGGCAGTATTCCTCGTAGTGCTCGGCACTCGTCCCGGCGGCAAGATCGCGATGGCAGCGCGGCTTGTCCTTGCACATGGCGCAGACGCGCTCCATGTCGCGCAGCACCAGCGGCTCGGCGCGCCCCAGCGCGGCCTCGTCGATGCCGAGCGCCTTCAGCATCTGCGGCAACTCGTCGGCGGCGTGCTCGCCATGGCGGACCAGCTCGTCGAGATCCGCCGGCGTGACCTGGAGGTCCATCGCGATACGCTCGAAATCGTCACGGTCGAGCTGCCGGATCTCGCTCAGCTCACGCCGGTGCCGGAGCCATTGCGCGAACGTATCGATCAGGAACTGAACCCGCGGATAAGGCTTGGCGTCTACGGTCATGACACGTCTCCGATGATTGTTCGCAATCAATCACCGGGTGGACGCGCGGACGTTGCGGTAGATCAAGCAGCAAATCGGTCCTGCGCCGGCCGCAAAGCTGCGTGGCGAAAGGTCAGCGCGGGGCAAATCGTGCGGCCGCCCAGGCATAGAGGCTGCCCGGGATCGGCGCTTCGCCGCCGCGGCCCTTCGGCGAGATGTGCAGGCCGATGACACCCGGATCGCCGATCAGGCCGGAGAAGTCGGAAGGGTCGAAGAACGCCTTCGGCTCGGCATGCACCGCGTAGAAGCTGCGCTTCGGCAGCGCATGGTGCAGCGAGCCATGGCGGCGGGCCAGCGCCGTCAGCGCGGCAGGGCCGAAGATGGCGACGCGGATGTCCGAGAGGCGGTCGGAGCCGCCGCGCAGGCGGCGCAGCGCAAAGGTGAGGCGGTGACGCAGCGAAAGCCAGTTCGGCGTCAGCGCGTCCTGCGCCATCAGCGCGGCGAACTCGGCGACGATCGGATCCTCCGGCGGCAGGTAGAGCACGGAGTTGCCGAGCTGCCGCGGCCGCTCCCAGGCGAAATAGGGCACGGCGGGGTCGATCTCGACCGGCCTGAGCAGCAGCACGTCGGCATCGAGCCAGAGGCCGGCCCGCTGTGCCATCAGCCGCATCCGGAAGAAGTCGCTGAACTGCAAGGTGGTCCAATCGCGCCAGCCGCCGTCCGGCTGCGGCGGCCTGAGACGCTCGGAGAACGCATAAGGCAGGACCGCCTCGGCCTCGGCATTGCCGACGCCGTCGGGCAGGCCGGGCAGCGGATCGAAGCTGTAGACCGTGACCTTGTGGCCGGCGGCGAGCTGCGAGCGCAGGCAGGTCTGGCGCAGGCGGTCGAGCGGCCCCCGCCAGAAGGTGACGACCTCGGGCAATACGCGCGTCAACGGCGGACCTGCTGGGCTGCTCTCGAAACAGGGCCCTGGACGAGGTCCGGGGCCCGCGAACTCACCATCCTTCGGCGGGCCTCAGGCCCAGGCGCGCTCGGCCAGCTTGGCCTCGTAGCTGTCGATCGACGCCTTCTTCTCCAGCGTCAGCCCGATGTCGTCGAGCCCGTTGAGCAGGCAATGCTTGCGGAACGGGTCGATGTCGAACTTGACGGTGCCGCCGTCGGGGCCGCGGATCTCCTGGTTGGCGAGATCGACCGTCAAGGTCGCGTTGGCGCCGCGCTCGGCGTCGTCAAACAGCTTGTCGAGGTCGGCCTGCGACACGCGGATCGGCAGAATGCCGTTCTTGAAGCAGTTATTGTAGAAGATGTCGCCGAACGAGGTCGAGATCACGCAGCGGATGCCGAAGTCGAGCAGCGCCCAGGGCGCGTGCTCACGGCTCGAGCCGCAGCCGAAATTGTCGCCGGCGACGAGGATCTTGGCGTTGCGATAGGCCGGCTGGTTGAGCACGAAATCCGGGTTCTCGCTGCCGTCGTCCTTGTAGCGCTGCTCCGAGAACAGGCCCTTGCCGAGGCCAGTGCGCTTGATGGTCTTCAGGTACTGCTTGGGGATGATCATGTCGGTGTCGACATTGATGATCTTCAGCGGCGCGGCGACGCCTTCCAGCGTGGTGAACTTGTCCATCGGGGCACCTTCGAGAATACGGGCAGGCCGCTGTTTAGCCCGAACGGCAGGGCGGATAAAGTCAAAATCCCGGTGCTATCGGCCGGCTCGTCAGTCGACGGACGCCTCGATTGCCTCCATGTCGTCGTCGGACATTCCGAAATGATGGCCGATCTCGTGGATCAGGACATGGCGGACGATGTGGCCGAGGCTCTCGTCGTGCTCGGCCCAGTAGTCGAGGATCGGTCGGCGATAGAGCCAGATCATGTTGGGCAGGCGCGGCAGGTCGTCGTTGCTGCGAAACGGCAGTCCCGTGCCCTGGAACAGGCCGAGCAGGTCGAACTCGCTTTCGCACTGCATCTCGTCGAGCACCTCCTCGGTCGGAAAGTCGTCGACCCGGATGATGACGCCCTCGCACATCCTGCGAAAATGCTCGGGCAGACGCTCGAACATCTCGTGCGCCATGACTTCCATGTCGGCGAGCGAGGGGGCTTTCAGATCTGTCCACATTGCCGCCTTCTAGCCCGGCTTTGATCATCTTGCATCTTGGTTCTATGACATGTGTGGCGGAGCTGGTTGACGCAGGGGATGAAACCGGCGACCGTGACGCGCAAACTGGGGGTTGGGGGACAGATGAGGCAGATGTCGATGGTGCTGGCCGGAGCGGCGCTGGCTGCGGCGGTCGTGGTCTCGATCTCGGCAACAGCGCAAGCGGAGCAACCCGCCGGCGCGCGCGGCGCCGTGCAGGGTGAGGTGAGCACGGATCTCTCCGCACAGCGCCGGCAACGACGAATCCAGATCTATCCGCGCTACGAGGGTCATTGGCAGCCCGACGTGGTGCCGCGCTTCAACCCGGGTCGGAACGCAGTTCGTATATGCGACGCCACCTATGTTCCGGAGCATCGGCCGAGCGGCACCGTGATCGTCCCGCATATGAGTTGCGTCTGGCGACGCGGCTGACTCCTGGGTCCCGCGCACTGATCGGCTCGGCAAGCGCGCACGCGATCCGGTCGCGATCGCGACGTTGCCTGATGTTACCGGCCGGACACAGTGCCGATATGTCGCGTACTGCGGCGGAACCATGCGCGACATATCGGCATTCTGCTCCTGCGCAGGTCTTCATGTCCCATTCACGTCGCTCGTTCGAGACTGGTCTGCGTCGCGCTGCTGCGGCCGCCCTTCAGGCAACTGACAAGGCGGAAGGTACGGTGCCGGACGTGATGTCAGGCGATCGAGGGAGAAGTTCATGACTGTGATGAAGCTGTTGGGCATCGCGGCGGTTGGCGCCGTTCTCGCGATGGCTGCCCCCGCCGAACGCGCGCAGGCGCTGTCGCTGATCAATCCGGGCGCTGCGACCGCGGTGCAGCAGGGCACGGCGCAGGAGACCACGCAGGCGCATTGGCATGGCCGCCGCCATTGGCATCCCCGGCGCCACTACTATCCTCGGCATTACTACCATCCGCGTCATCACTGGCGGCCGCATCACTACGGATATCGCCATCACGGCCGCTGGTAAGCCGCGCCTTCCATCCGATCGAGACAATGACCGAAATCAAACAGGCCCGCTTTGCGGGCCTGTACGTTGATGGGGGCTGGCAACGAGGTTCGCCATGAAACCATCAGTCAACAGAACCTGGCTCGGGATCAGCGTTGTCACGGTGGCGATGCTGCTCGCAAGTTCCGCCGCCACCGCTCCTGTGGCCGCAGCTCCAGCCGTTACGCAGGCGCGTCAGACCGTAACGGATGCTGGCCCGCGTCGGCAGGGCCGCCGATCGAAGCCCGTGGTGTCGACGGCAGAGGTGCCGCGCTATCTCGACCGTCCCACGGATTACACGCCGGCCTATCCGCCGGGGCCATTGGTTCTAGTCACGCCGTTCTACCATTGAGGCCATGTCGGCGAGGCGCGCTGCGTTTCCTGCGTGTCGTTAGTTGCGAAGTCCCCGCACGAGCAGCACGTGAGCCGTTGCGTCGGCATCCGTGATCCTGAGTTGCAGGACGACTTAGAGGCTTACTTGCATCCCCTCTGCCGCGACGCCACGCCGCAGATGCGCGTGCACCGTGCATCACTGACGTGCATCATTCATGCCGCATTCACGTCGCTATCTCTACGTTCATGTTGGGGGTGCGCCAATCCACCGATCGGACGACCAGCATCGGCGCTGCATGGGTCCATCGTTGCACAGCATTCAGGGAGAAGGGACCATGATGAGGATGAAGGACCAGCGCGCTGGTCTTGCTCGTCGCCTCAGTCTTGCGGCGGCTACACTGTTTGTCTTGGCGGGCGCGTCCGGACGGCCTGCGCTTGCGATGTCGCCGGTGAGTCCCGGTGCCGGCTCCGCCACGCAGACGCCTTCGGACGTATTGACCGTTCAGGTCCGAGGCCCCGGCGGCCATGGCGGCGGTGGTGGCGGGCATCCCGGCGGTGGTGGATTCCGCGGCGGTCCGGCGTTCCACGGCGGAGGCGGCGGCCCGGCGTTCCATGGCGGCGGCGCCATGTTCAGGGGCGGCGGCAGCCCCGCGTTTCATGGGGGAGGACATGCCTTCGGCGGTGGTGGCCCGCGTCCTGTCTTCCACGGTGGCGGCCCCGCATTCCATGGCGGCGGCTATCATCATCGTCCGTACTACGCCTACCGGCCGTACTTCCACCATCACCGCCGGCACTTCTACGGCTATCGCAGCTACTACGCGCCGGTCTATACCTCGGGCTACTACTATCCCTATCGCCGCTGCCGCGTCGTCTGGACCCACTACGGGCCGCGCCGCATCTGCCACTATCGGCATTGGCGAGGTCATCACTGGCGCCATTATCACCGGTGGCATCATCGCCACCGCCACCATTGGCGCTACTACTGACGGGACTTGAAGTTCGACAAAACAGGAAGGGCGCCCAACGGCGTCCTTCTCTCATTTCAAGGGGATGGAGTGGGGCGCGGCGGTCAGAGCCAATTCTTGAACTGCCAATTCCTCACACTCAGCTTCCAAGGCACCAGCGTCTCCAGGCGCCATTTGGCAAAGCGGCCGGGCGGCCAGTTCGACAACCGCCGCTCCTCCTTCGGAGCCTCGGGCTGGGCAATGATCTTGGCGGGCGGTGTCTTGCGGCGTTGGCGCGTCGCATCACGGATGAGGTCGACGTATTCCGGCTTGTCGGCCATGTCAGGCTCCTCGGCACGTTCCTCTGCAGACGCAGCGCGTCCGGCGGTAGGATTGTGCGCGACGAGACTTAAGAAGCCCTTGCCGAACTGTGTCGACGTTGAGGTGAAATGAAAAACGCGATGGCTTGGGTGAAGCCATCGCGTTCGTTTGTAGACCGGCCGCCGTGCCGGATGTGAAGCAGCGAGATGACGTCAGCGCCAGTCGCGTACGTCGACGAAGTGTCCTGCGATTGCGGCCGCCGCGGCCATCGCGGGCGACACTAGGTGGGTGCGGCCCTTGAAGCCCTGGCGTCCCTCGAAGTTGCGGTTCGAGGTCGAGGCGCAGCGCTCTTCTGGCGCCAGCTTGTCCGGGTTCATGGCGAGGCACATCGAGCAGCCCGGCTCGCGCCATTCGAAGCCGGCCTTGATGAAGATCTTGTCGAGGCCCTCGGCTTCCGCCTGCTCCTTGACGATGCCCGAGCCCGGAACGACCATCGCGTTGACGTGGCCGCTGACGGTCTTGCCTTCGGCGATCTTGGCTGCGGCGCGCAGATCCTCGATGCGACCGTTGGTGCACGAGCCGATGAAGACGCGGTCGAGCTTGATGTCGGTGATCTTCGTGCCCGCGGTCAGGCCCATGTATTTCAACGCGCGATGCTTGGAGATGCGCTTGGCCTCGTCTGCGATCTTGTCCGGATCGGGCACCACGCCGGTCACCGAGATCACGTCCTCGGGCGAGGTGCCCCAGGTCACGATCGGCGGCAGCTTGGCGGCGTCGAGCCGGAGCTCGTGGTCGAAATGCGCGCCCTCGTCGGAGCGCAGCGTCTCCCAGTAGCGCATCGCCGCATCCCAGGCGGCGCCCTTCGGCGCCTTGGGACGGCCGCGCAGGAAGTCGAACGCCTTCTGGTCGGGCGCCACAAGGCCAGCACGGGCGCCGCCCTCGATCGACATGTTGCACACGGTCATGCGGCCTTCCATCGACAGCGCGCGGATCGCCTCGCCGGCATATTCCAGCACGTAGCCGGTGCCGCCGGCGGTGCCGATCTCGCCGATGATGGCGAGGATGATGTCCTTCCCCGTCACGCCGTCCGGCAGCACGCCGTCGACCGTGACGCGCATGTTCTTCGCTTTCTTCTGGATCAGCGTCTGTGTCGCCAGCACGTGCTCGACCTCGGAGGTGCCGATGCCGTGCGCCAGCGCACCGAACGCGCCATGCGTCGAGGTGTGGCTGTCACCGCAGACGATGGTGGTGCCGGGCAGGGTGAAGCCCTGCTCCGGGCCGATCACGTGGACGATGCCCTGGCGGCGGTCGAACTCGTTGTAATATTCGATGCCGAATTCCTTGGCGTTCTCGGCCAGCGTCTTGATCTGCTCGATGCTCTCCGGATCCGGATTCGGCTTGGAGCGGTCGGTGGTCGGCACGTTGTGATCGACCACGGCCAGCGTCTTCTCAGGCGCGTGCACCTTGCGGCCGGTCATGCGCAGGCCTTCGAAGGCCTGCGGCGAGGTCACTTCATGGACCAGATGGCGGTCGATGTAGAGCAGGCAGGTGCCGTCCTCGGCTTCGTGGACCAGATGGTCGTTCCAGATCTTGTCGTACAGGGTGGTCGGCTTCGACATGAGCGAATGCTCCCGGGAATTGAAGGTTGGAAACTGAGCGCGTGCCGGGCACGCGTGAACAATCAGCAATGAGGCGCTGCGGCTTACAGCGCGCGCCTAAGCTCAGATGTTGCCGAGGTGGCGAAGCGTCCGAAGAACCGCCCGGGCAGCCGGCGGCGATCGTCGATGACGACGCGGCGACAGGCCATGCTGGTGCGATCTAGAACCATTTCAGGGGGTATATAGCACGCGTGCCGTGGAGTGCGAGATGCGTTTGCGCCCGCCGTCATTGCGAGGAGCGAAGCGACGAAGCAATCCAGGGGCCGGGGCAAGGACTCTGGATTGCTTCGCTTCGCTCGCAATGACGGCAGCGCAAAAACAGAAAAGCGCGGGGCCAGCCCGCGCTCTTCGTCAATCCAATGAAAGCAACGCCTACTCGTTGACGGCGGTCTGCTGCCGGTCCTGCTTCTCGACGATGCGGGCCGACTTGCCGCGCAGCTGGCGCAGGTAATACAGCTTGGCGCGACGCACCTTGCCGCGGCGCACGACCTTGATCGAATCGATCATCGGGGAGAGGATCGGGAACACGCGCTCCACGCCCTCGCCATAGGAGATCTTGCGCACGGTGAAGCTCTCGTTGATGCCGCCGCCGGACCGGCCGATGCAGACGCCCTCATAGGCCTGCACGCGCGTGCGCTCGCCTTCGACCACCTTCACGTTGACGATCACGGTGTCGCCCGGGCCGAACTCCGGAATGGTCTTGTTGGCGGACAGCTTGTCGAACTGCTCTTTTTCGAGCTGCTGAATCAGGTTCACGGGTAAATCTCCATCGGCGGCGCGCCCAGCCGGGTCACGCGGGGGCTGCGCTTGTTCCTGCCGTCACTTGCGGAATTGGGCGCTCCTATAAGCCAAAGCGCGAGGCTTGTCACCCGTCTGTCGTGCTTTTTGGCTCTTTTTGGCCGGTCCCTCTTTGTTCTCGGCCGTCGCGCCCCTGCCATTCGGCCCACAAATCCGGCCTTCGCGCTTCAGTCAGCGCCTCGGCCTGGGCGCGGCGCCAAGCGGCGACCTTGGCGTGGTCACCCGAGGTGAGCACATCCGGAATGGTCCGGCCTTCGAATAGTTGGGGCCGGGTGTATTGCGGGTATTCAAGTAGGCCATCGGAAAAACTCTCGTCGGTGCCCGATTCGAGCTTGCCCATCACGCCCGGAAGCAGCCGGACGCAGGCGTCGATCAGCACCAGGGCGGCGATCTCGCCGCCCGACAGCACGTAGTCGCCGATCGAGACCTCGGTCAGCGAGCGGGCATCGATGACGCGCTGGTCGACGCCTTCGAAGCGACCGCAGACGATCAGCGGGCCCGGACCGGCCGCGAGCTCGCGGACGAAGGCCTGGGTCAACGGCCGGCCACGCGGGCTCATCAGCAGCTTCGGCCGCTCCGGATCGATCGCCGCCGCGTCGATCGCGGCTGCCAGCACGTCCGCGCGCAGCACCATGCCGGGGCCACCGCCGGCCGGCGTGTCATCGACGCTACGGTGCTTGTCGGTGGCGGAGGCCCTGATGTCGCGCGCCTCCAACGACCAGATGCCGGAGGCCAGCGCGCGGCCGGCCAGGCTGACGCCGAGCGGCCCGGGAAACATCTCCGGGAACAGCGTCAGCACGGTGGCGCGCCAAGGTGCGACTGGGGATGGGGGCGAAGTCGTCATGATGCTCTGTGTTAAGGTACCCAGGTTGCGAGATCGAGCCCTGGATGCATTGCCGGCTCTTGCGACCTCGACACCGGTGTCGTCCCGGACAAGCGTGACGCGCGTCAGCGCGTCGCGGCGCCGATTCGGGACCCATACCGCGTGATGTCGAAACGAGGCATGCGGCCAGTCCCGCGCAAGCCAATCAGCTGCGGTGGCTATGGGTCCCCGCTTTCGCGGGGACGACGAGCGGAGGGTGCGGCGGCAGCGTCATCTTCAGCGGAAGCCGGTTCATCCGCGGCTTCATCCTCGCCCTCGATCTCCGCCGGCAGCTCGATGATCACGCGGCCGCCGGCAAGATCGACCGTCGGCACCACGGCATTGGTGAACGGCAGCAGCAACGTGCTGCCCGAGGGCGGGGCGATCTCGATGATGTCGCCGGCGCCGAAATTATGGATGGCGAGCACGCGGCCGAGCTGCGCGCCGTCAGCGGTCTCCGCGGCGAGGCCGATCAGGTCGGCGTGGTAGTATTCGTCGTCAGCCGTCTCGGGCAGGCGGTCTCTGGGCACGTAGAGCTCGAGCCCGTTGAGGCGTTCGGCCGCATTGCGGTCGGTGACGCCCTTGATGGCTGCGACCAGATGGTCCTTGGCCTCGCGCGCCTTCGCGACCTCGAACGAACGGCTGCCGTCCTTGGTCGTGAGCGGGCCGTAATGCAGCACGGCCAGCGGATCCTCGGTGAAGGTCCATAAGCGAACCTCGCCGCGCACGCCATGCGCGGCGCCGATTCTGGCGACACAGATGAGCTTGGACATCAGCGTGCCTCGTCCTTCGAGACGCGCTCGAACGCGCGCTCCTCAGGAGGAGGAGCCAGTTCCTCATGCAAGGGAGCACGGCGCAAGCCGTGCATCTGGAAGCATGAGGCCGCGCTCGTCAACGACCTTAGCCCTTGGCGGCGGCTTCGGCCTGCGCCTTGCGCTCCTTGCGCGGCACGGCCTTGATCGGGTTCTGGCGGGCTTCGCGCTTCTTGACGCCGGCGGCGTCGAGGAAGCGGGCGACGCGGTCGGACGGCTGCGCGCCCTTGGCGAGCCAGCCCTTCACCTTCTCCATGTCCAGCTTGAGGCGTGCCTCGTTGTCCTTCGGCATCAGCGGATTGAAGTAGCCGAGACGTTCGATGAAGCGGCCGTCACGCGGGAAGCGCGAGTCGGCGACGACGACGTGATAGACCGGGCGCTTCTTGGTGCCGGCACGGGCGAGACGGATGACGACGGACATGTAGGTTCTCCTGAGTGTCTTCTGATGAGTTGATGTCAGCTAAGCCGTCATTCCGGGGCACCGCGAAGCGGTGAGCCCGGAATCCATAACCACGATCGTGCGTATGGATTCCGGGCTCGCGCTGCGCGCGCCCCGGAATGACGAATGGAAAGAGGAGCGGATGATCCTCATTATTTCTTCTTCCCCGGAGGAAGGCCGAGGCCCGGCAGAGTCGGCTTGCCGCTGAGACCGGTGAGGCCGGGGAGGTTCGGTAGGCCGCCGCGCAGGCCGGCGGGCAGATCCTTCGGCAAATTCGGCAGTCCGCCGGGCATGCCACCCGGCATTTTTTCCGCAAGCGCCTTGAGCTGATCCGGCGAGGGCATGCCGCCACCGCCGCCAAAACCCATCGCCTGGGCGATGCCGGCCAGCGGGCCGCGCTTGCCTGAGCCCATGGCCTTCATCACGTCGGCCATGTTCCGGTGCATCTTGAGCAGCTTGTTGACGTGCTCGACGCTCTGGCCGGAGCCGGCCGCGATGCGCTTCTTGCGGCTGGCCTTGAGCAGGTCGGGATGCTTGCGCTCCTCGCGCGTCATCGAATCGATGATCGCGACCTGGCGCTTTAGGATCTTGTCGTCGATGCCGGCGGCCGCGATCTGGTTCTTCATCTTCGAGATGCCGGGCATCATGCCCATCAGCCCGCCGATGCCGCCCATCTGCGCCATCTGCTGCAGTTGCTCGCGCATGTCGTTGAGGTCGAACTGGCCCTTGCGCATCCGCTCGGCGGTGCGTGCGGCCTTCTCGGCGTCGATGTTCGCCGCGGCCTTCTCGACCAGCGAGACGATGTCGCCCATGCCGAGGATGCGGCCGGCGATGCGC
The DNA here is from genome assembly GCF_032485115.1 of Bradyrhizobium sp. SZCCHNRI2009. NCBI lineage: Bacteria > Pseudomonadati > Pseudomonadota > Alphaproteobacteria > Hyphomicrobiales > Nitrobacteraceae > Bradyrhizobium > Bradyrhizobium sp. SZCCHNRI2009. The sequence continues at coordinate 124,346 of NZ_JAUEUH010000012.1, read as the reverse complement.
GAGGGATAGAAGTCTTCGAGCGCGTCGGTCTTTTCGCCGGTGCCGAGCAGCTTGATCGGCTTGCCGGTGACCGCGCGCATCGACAGCGCCGCACCGCCGCGTCCGTCGCCGTCGATACGGGTCAGCGCGATGCCGGTGAGGCCGACGCGCTGGTCGAAGGCGCGGGCGAGATTGACGGCGTCCTGGCCGGTCAGCGAATCCGCGACCAGCAGCACCTCGTGCGGGTTGGCGACCGCCTTGATCTCGGCGGCCTCCTTCATCATGTCCTCGTCCAGCGTGGTGCGGCCGGCGGTGTCGAGCAGCACCACGTCGTAGCCGCCGAGCTTGGCGGCCTCGATGGCGCGGCGTGCGATCTGCGGCGGCATCTGGCCGGCCACGATCGGCAGCGTCGGGATGTCCAGGTCGCGGCCGAGCACCGCGAGCTGCTCCATGGCGGCCGGACGGTAGACGTCGAGCGAGGCCATCAGCACCTTGCGCTTGTCGCGCTGGACCATGCGGCGCGCGAGCTTGGCGGTGGTGGTCGTCTTGCCGGAGCCCTGCAGGCCGACCATCATGATCGGCACCGGCGGCACGGCGTTGAGGTCGATGGTCTGGCCGTCGTCGCCGAGCGTCTTGACCAGCTCGTCATGGACGATCTTGACGACCATCTGGCCGGGGGTGACCGACTTGACGACGGTGGCGCCGATCGCCTGCTCGCGCACGCGCTCGGTGAAGCTGCGGACAACCTCCAGCGCGACGTCGGCCTCGAGCAGCGCCCGGCGGACTTCGCGCATCGCGGCGTCGACATCGGCTTCCGAGAGCGAACCACGCCCCGTCAGCCGATCGAGAATGCCGCCAAGCCTTTCCGACAGATTGTCGAACAATGCCGTTATCCTTTGCCCTTGCGGGCGCTCGCTTCATTGCCGCCCGTCATCGCCGCTTGCTGCGGCCCATGACGACCATATAGACCTCGGCCCGTCGGCCGAAACCGTCAGTCCAAACACGTTTGCGCCCGAGGGCGCACAGCGCTGTCGGGCGGTGACCTCCGGCCTCCAGGGCCGGGCGGTGGCTCGAAAAGACGAAACTTTCCGAAATTCGGCCGGGTTAAACCCTCAGCAGCCGCAAAAGTCAAGGAAACTTGCTTCTCGCCGTCCCGTTGCCGGACCCTGTGGGGGCGCTTACCTCTTGCGCCAGTTCAGCTTTCCCTTGCGAGGACGACCTTGCTGCGCCGTTCCAGGACCTATTCCGGCCCCGTCACCGACCATTTCGACGGCAAGCGCTTCTACGATCCCGACGGCGTTCCGCCCAAATCCCTGTCCCAGGTGCTGCGCTGGCAGTTCGACCGCAACCGCAAGCGTTCCCGCTGGCCGTCCTGGGCGGCGAGCCCGCACGCCGACACGCCGCCGCACCGGATCGACGGCGAGACAGTGCGGCTGTCCTTCATCGGCCACGCCAGCTGGCTGATCCAGACCGGCGGGCTCAACATCCTGGTCGATCCTGTCTGGTCGGAGCGGGTGTCGCCATTCGCGTTCGCCGGTCCCCGGCGGCACAATGATCCCGGCATCGCCTTTGAGGGGCTGCCGCATATCGACGTCGTGCTGGTGTCGCATGGGCATTACGATCATCTCGACATCCGGACGTTGTCGAAGCTGACCGCGCGATTTTCGCCGCGGGTCGTCACGCCGCTGGGCAACGACCTTACGATGATCGACGCTGACTCCAAGATCCGCGCCGAGGCCTATGACTGGCACGATCGCGTGACGCTGAACGAGGAGGTCGCCGTGACCCTGGTGCCGACGCGGCACTGGACGGCGCGCGGCCTGTTCGACCGCAACAAGGCGCTGTGGGCGAGCTTCGTGCTGGAGACGCCGCGCGGCAGGGTCTACATCGTCTGCGATTCCGGTTACGGCACGGGCAAGCATTTCCGCCGCGTGGCGGAGCAGCACGCGCCGATCAGGCTCGCGATCCTGCCGATCGGCGCCTACGAGCCGCGCTGGTTCATGCGCGACCAGCACATGAACCCCGAGGATGCCGTGCAGGCGCTGCAGGATTGCGGCGCGGAGGCCGCGCTGGCGCATCACCACGGCACGTTCCAACTGACGGACGAGGCGATCGACGCGCCAGTGCGCGCCCTGCACGCCGCGCTCGACCAGGCCGGCATCCCGCGCGAGCGGTTTGGTGTGCTCAAGCCAGGACAGGTGGTGGAGATCTAAGCAGGCCGCCGCCACAAAACAGATGTCGTCCTGGCCTTGAGCCGGGACCCATAAACACCGAATTCAATGTTGTGAAGGCTGGCAGCTCCATCTCGCGCGACAATTACCGCCGCGGAGTATGGGTCCCGGCTCAAGGCCGGGACGACACCGAGTTTGTAGCTACGTTGTCGGCTGCCACGACGCACAATGCGCCGCGCGGGCGTGAGGCCGCCTTACTGCCCCGGCTTGATCGCCCAGGTCACGTTGACCGTGATCGACAGCGTCTCCTCGCCCTGCGCCACCGGTGTCGGCGTCGCGGCCATCGGTGCGGCAAAGGTCTTGGCGCGGAACACCGGGGCGGGCGCGCCATCCTCGGAGATGCTGAGCGGCTGACCCAGCGTCACGCCGGCGGCCTTGGCATAGATCTCGGCCTTGCGGCGGGCGTCTGCGACGGCCTTCTCGCGCGCCTGGTCGAGCAGCTTGGATGGCTCGGCGACGCTGAAATAGATGTTGCCGGCATCGTTGGCGCCGGCCGCGACCAGCGTATCGATCACGCTGGCGACCTTGGCGACGTCGCGCAGCTTGATGGTGACGCGATTGCTGGCGCGATAGCCGGTCACCGCCGGCTGGGCCGGCCGGTTCTGCGCATATTGCGGCTGCAGCGACAGCCGCGAGGTCTGATAGTCCTTGTCGGCGATCCCGGCCGCCTTCAGCGCCTGCAGCACCTTGGCCATGGCGGCGTTGTTGGCCTCGGCGGCCTCGCGCGCGGTCTTGGCGTCGGATGCCACGCCGGCGTCGATCTGCGCCAGATCCGGCGGCGCCGACACGCTGGCTTCGCCGCTGACGGTGATCGCCGGCGTGTCCTGCCGGGCGATGTCATCCGCGAGGGCGGGCATTGCGAAGCTGGTCGCGAGCGCGACCGCGAGGATGGGTCTGATGATCATGGTGCTCACTTCAGCGGCACGTAGACGTTGATGACGAGCTTGTCCTCGGCCGTCTTCAAGGGGTCGGTCAGGTACTCCTCGATGAAGGTGTCCTTGGCCTCCAGCCGGCGCTCGTCGAGGTGGTTGGTGATCGCCTCGTAGGTGTTGTCCATGTTGTCGTAGGAGCCGCGATGGACGAACTTCAGCGCCTTGCCCTCGGGCGACTGGCCGATGCTCATCCCCTTGCCGAGCGTCTTCGGCTCCTGCTCGACCGGCATCTCGGCCAGGAAGGTGAAGCCGGTGTCGTCGGTCGAGGTGTAGACGATCATGCCGTTGCCGGCGGGCTTGATGCCCTGCTTGTCCAGCGTGGCCGACAGCGATTTGAAGGAGTCGATCAGCGTGTCGAACGCATTGTCCCAATTCGCGGTGCCCTTGACGAGGACGACCTTCTTCGCCTCGAGCTTGATCTCGTCGCCGAAGGCGTCGGCCGCCTGGGCCGGCGCCGCGGCCTGCGGCGGCGTCGTGGCCGGGGACTGGGCCGCGGTCGGAGATGACGACGGCGAGGGGCTCGCGCTGGCGGCCGGCGTCGGGCTGGTCGCGGGCGCCGGACTGGCCGACGCGGCAGGCGCAGGAGAGGCCGGCGCCACCGGCGCCGGTAGCGCGCTCGGGGCCGGTGCGGGCGTGGCTGAGGCCGCCGGAGCCGGCGAGGCCGACGGCGCCTGGGCCCGGGCGAACGTGCCGCCGAGCAGGAGCGCGACCGAGCTCACGGCCAGAACGAGGCGGAAAGTGCTGAGATTCATTCGACTATTCTCCAGTGGCCGTGCTGCTTTGCCCGGTTCGTGCCGGCGAATGAACCGGTCCTAACATGCTCGGCGGCGCGGCGTCCCATGACAGATGCGTCATGTCGCTCTGCAGGCTGGTCAATGCCGCGCCATTCGCCATATAAGGCGGACACAATTTGGATATTTTCATGAGCGCGCTGGCCAACCACAGCTTCGTCAAGATGAACGGGATCGGCAACGAGATCGTCGTGGTCGATCTGCGCGACGTGAAGCATGTCGTCACGCCGGACGAGGCGCGGGCGGTGGCATCCCGGGTGCCCTACGATCAGCTGATGGTGCTGCAGCCGCCGCGGCTCGACGGCACCGAAGCGTTCATCCGCATCTACAACAATGATGGATCGGAGTCCGGCGCCTGCGGCAACGGCATGCGCTGCGTGGTGCGCCAGGTGTTCGGCAAGACCGGCCAGACCAGTGCGACGTTCGAGACCCGCGCCGGGTTGTTGAACTGCTGGCAGGGGCCGGCGCCCGACCTCTACACTGTCGATATGGGCGCGCCGAAGTTCGGCTGGCAGGACATTCCTCTCGCCGAGGAGTTCCGCGACACCCGCTACATCGAGCTGCAGATCGGGCCGATCGATGCGCCGATCCTGCATTCGCCCTCGGTCGTCAACATGGGCAACCCGCACGCGGTGTTCTGGGTGGACGACGTCAATGCCTATGATCTGGAGCGCTTCGGGCCGCTGCTGGAGAACCATCCGATTTTCCCGGAGCGTGCGAACATCACACTCGCCCACATCGTCGATCGCGACCACATCACGATGCGCACCTGGGAGCGCGGCGCGGGGCTGACCAAGGCCTGCGGTTCGGCGGCCTGTGCGACAGCGGTCGCGGCCGTCAGGCTGAAGCGTGCCAACCGGATCGTGCAGATGAGGCTGCCCGGCGGCGAGCTCACGATCGAGTGGCGCGAGCGCGACGATCACGTGCTGATGACGGGCACCGCGACGTTCGAGTTCGAGGGACGGTTCGAGCCGTCGATGTTCGCCAGCGTCGCATGAGCGTCGACGTCGTTACCTTCGGCTGCCGCCTCAACGCGTTCGAATCCGAGCTGATCGCGAAACATGCCGAGGCGGCCGGTGCCGACGACACCATCGTCATCAACAGCTGTGCCGTCACCAACGAGGCGGTGGCGCAGGCCCGGCAGTCGATCCGCAAATTGAAGCGCGAGCGCCCCGCGGCGCGCATCGTTGTGACCGGCTGCGCCGCGCAGACGCAGGCCGGCATGTTCGCCGCCATGCCCGAGGTCGACCGCGTCATCGGCAATGACGATAAGCTGCGGCCCGATGCGTGGCGTGCGACCACACGGGCGCTGGCGGTGCCACGGTTCGGCGTCGATGCGTCCGAGAAGGTGGCCGTCTCCGACATCATGGCGGTGATGGAGATGGCGCCGCATCTGGTCGACGGCTTCCAGCGCGGCCTGCCGCGCGTGTTCGTGCAGGTGCAGAACGGCTGCGATCATCGCTGCACCTTCTGCATCATCCCGTTCGGTCGCGGCAATTCGCGCTCGGTGCCGATGGGCGCTGTGGTGGATCAAATCCGCGCGCTGGCCGATCGTGGCCATGCCGAGATCGTACTCACCGGCGTCGACCTGACGAGCTATGGCGCCGGCCTGCCCGGCACGCCGAAGCTCGGCCGGCTTGTGAAGCAGATCCTCCGCCACGTGCCGGAGTTGAGACGCCTGCGCATCTCCTCGATCGATTCGATCGAGGCCGATGCCGACCTGCTCGATGCGCTCGCGGATGATGCCAGGCTGATGCCGCATCTGCATCTGTCGCTGCAGGCGGGTGACGATCTGATCCTGAAGCGCATGAAGCGGCGGCATGCGCGCGCCGATGCCATCGCATTCTGTGCTCAGGTGCGCCGGCTGCGGCCGGACATCGCGCTTGGCGCCGATCTGATCGCGGGATTTCCGACCGAGACCGAGGAGATGTTCGCGCGCTCGCTCGATCTCGTCGAGGAATGCGGGCTAACCTTCCTGCACGTCTTTCCCTATTCGCCGCGGCCGGGCACGCCGGCCGGTCGCATGCCGCAGGTGGATGGCGCCGTCATCCGCGATCGCGCGCGGCGATTGCGGGCGGTGGGCGAGGCGGCGTTACGCCTGCGGTTGGAGCAGGAGATCGGCTGTCAGCGTGAGGTGCTGATCGAGAGTGAGACCCAGGGACGGACGGAGCATTATCTGCCGGTCGCCACGACCACTGCGTTGCCAGGCACCGTGCAGAGGCTCACGATCACGGGGCATCATGGGGCCCGGCTGTTAGTCCAGAATTCCGTCATGCCCGGGCTTGACCCGGGCATCCACGCTGTCCCCAAGAACTAAGACGTGGATGGCCGGGACTTCGCCCGGCCATGACGGTGCGGAAAGAGATGGGCTCACTCCCCGTTCCACCCGCACATCCTCAGCCGCTCATGCATGTGAACCGGCGCCGGCGCCACCACGTGTACCGGTGGCTTGTTTTTCGACAGCGGAATCGAAATCTCGCGTGCGTGCAGATGCAGCCGCGGCTCGCCGAAGCGCGGGCCGTTGCCATAGATGTTGTCACCGACGATCGGCCATCCCGACGCTGCCGAATGCACGCGCAGTTGATGCGTGCGGCCGGTGACCGGTTCCATCGCCAGCCAAGTGAGTCGCGGACTGCGATTGGAGTGCACCGACTCTCCCTCTCCGGTTGGCAGCTGCGCTCCGTCCCTCCTTGTGGGGGAGGGTTGGGGAGGGGGGTGGCTCCAAGCGACACTGCCCGTGGGGACCCCCACCCCCGACCCCTCCCCGCAAGGGGGAGGGGAGTCGTTGCCACGAGTGGGAGGGGAGTTCAGGGATAGACTGGCAAGAGAGTACGACCTCCCCAGCACCCGCCATTTCGTCACCGCTGGCTGCCCGTTCGGATCCGGCTTCTGCCACCAGCCGCGCTCGGCGTTCAGCTTGCCGAGCGGGAGCTCGATCACGCCCTCGTCAGCGTCAGGTCCGCCCTCGACGACGGCCCAATAGGTCTTCGAAATCTTGCCATGCTTGAACAAAAGCCCGAGCGACGCCGTTGCCTTGCGATGACGGCCGAGCACCAGACAGCCCGAGGTTTCCTTGTCCAGCCGATGCGCCAGCACCGGCGGGCGCGGCAGGCCGAAGCGCAGCGCGTCGAAGGAGGCTTCGAGGTTCGGTCCGCCCTTCGGTCCCTTGTGCACGGGAATGCCGGCCGGCTTGTCGATCACCAGCATCAGCCCGTCGCGGTGGAGCACGCGGGCGAGCATTTCCTCGTCGGTGGGTTGGTTAATGTCCATGGAAACCGTAACGCGGGTGTGAGCTTTCGTTTGCGAATGGAAAGGGCTAACACCACGCCATGAACGATACCACCTCCGAAACACCCAAGCTGTCGTGGTGGCGGCGGCTGTCGGCGGGCCTGAAGCGCACGTCCGGCGCGCTCGGCACGGCCGTCGCCGATCTCGTCACCAAGCGCAAGCTCGACCGCGCGATGCTCGACGACATCGAGGACGTGCTGCTGCGCGCCGATCTCGGCACCCGGGTCGCGGGGCGGATTGCGGAGGCCGTCGGGACCGGCCGCTACGACAAGGCGATCAGCGCCGACGAGGTCAAGGCGGTGGTCGCGACCGAGGTCGAGAAGGTGCTGTCGCCGGTGGCGAAGCCGCTCGAGATCGCGCCGGGCCACAAGCCGTTCGTCATTCTCGTCGTCGGCGTCAACGGCTCCGGCAAGACGACCACGATCGGCAAGCTGGCGCAGAAATTCGCTTCCGAAGGCAGGCAGGTGATGCTGGCCGCGGGCGACACGTTCCGTGCCGCCGCGATCGAGCAGCTCAAGGTCTGGGGCGAGCGCACCAAGGCGCCGGTGATCGCCGGCGCTCAAGGCTCGGACTCCGCCAGCCTTGCGTTCACCGCCATCACCGCGGCCAAGGAGCAGGGCCGCGACATCCTGCTGATCGATACTGCCGGCCGTTTGCAGAACAAGGCCGAGCTGATGAACGAGCTCGAAAAGGTGGTGCGTGTCATTCGCAAGGTCGACGCGTCGGCGCCGCATGCGGTGCTGCTCGTGCTCGACGCGACGGTGGGACAAAATGCGCTGTCGCAGGTCGAGGCGTTTCATCGTACGGCAGGCGTCACCGGCCTCGTGATGACCAAGCTCGACGGTACGGCGCGCGGCGGCATCCTCGTGGCGCTGTCGGAGAAGTTCAAGCTGCCGGTGCACTTCATCGGCGTCGGCGAGGGGGTCGATGATCTCTCACCGTTCGCCGCGAAAGATTTTGCGCGGGCGATCGCCGGCATCGAGGATTGACGTCGGCACGCTCGGGCTCCGGCCCACCGCCAGATCGAGACGACCGGATCAACCGCTGCCGTGGCTGCAGCCAACAGGACATGGAATGGACAAGACCCAGCCGCACCCGCTGTTCAAGCTCGCGACCGAGCTCGGCCCGCTGATCATCTTCTTCGTGGTCAACGCCAAGTTCAACCTGTTCGCGGCGACCGGCGCGTTCATGGTCGCGATCATCGCGGCGCTGATCGCGTCCTATGTCGTGACGCGGCACGTCCCGCTGATGGCGCTGGTGACCGCCGTCGTCGTCATCGTGTTCGGCACGCTGACCCTGGTGCTGCACGACGAGACCTTCATCAAGGTCAAGCCGACCATCATCTACGGACTGTTCGCGGCCGTGCTCGGTGGCGGGCTGCTGTTCAATCGCTCCTTCATCGCGATCATGTTCGATCAGATGTTCAATCTGACGCCCGCGGGCTGGCGCATCCTCACCTTCCGCTGGGCGTTGTTCTTTGCCGCGATGGCGGTGCTGAACGAGATCATCTGGCGCACGCAGAGCACCGATTTCTGGGTCGGCTTCAAGGCGTTCGGCGTCGTGCCGCTGACCATGATCTTCGCCATCGCCCAGATGCCGCTGATCAAGTGCTACCACCAGGACCCGGCGTCGCTCGAAGCCAGCGATGCGGCGGAAGGGGATGTGAGCAAGGGGTAGCTGCCCCGAACGCGGTCATCGCGAGGAGCGTAGCGACGAAGCAATCCAAGGCCCGTAGGTGCTCCGGATTGCTTCGCTTCGAGGTTCTCCGCGCCGTCATTCCGGGGCGCGCCGCGCAGCGGCGTGAGCCCGGAATCCATAACCACGACAAGGCGTGTGACGCGAGATGGCTGTGGCGCCCGTCTTCGCCAAACGACCGCTCGTGAGTATGGATTCCGGGCTCGTCGCTTCGCGCCGCCCCGGAATGACGACGCAGAGAGAGGAGCGTGTTTGCCGCTGAAGCTCCGATGGCTGCGCGAGGCTTACGAACCCACCTTCAGCGCCTTCTCGATTTCCGGTTTCAACACCGCATCGATGTTCTGCGCCGTGATCGGGCCGACCAGCTTGTAGACGATGGTGCCCTCGCGGCCGACGACGAAGGTCTCGGGCACGCCATAAACGCCCCATTCGATGCCGGCGCGGCCGTTGCCGTCGACGCCGACGACGTCATAAGGGTTGCCGTAGCGGCCGAGGAAGCGGCGGGCGTTGTCGGCGCCGTCCTTGTAGTTGATACCGATGATCTGGAAGCGCTTGTCGCGGCCGAGCTCGACCAGCAGCGGCGCCTCGTCGTGGCAGGGCACGCACCACGATGCCCAGACATTGATGATGCTGACCTTGCCCTTGAGTGCAGCCGGGTCGAGGCCGGGCACCGGCGTGCCGTCCCTCGCCAGTTCCGGCAGCGCCGGCAGCGGCGTGGCCGGCGCGGGGCGGCCGATCAGCGCGGATGGAATGCGCGACGGGTCGCCGTTGCCCAGGCGCGACCAGAACAGCGCCGCCAGCCCGAGGAACACCACGAGCGGCAGCAGCATGAGGAATGAGCGGCGCCGCGGCGCCGGCTCTGTCGCAGCCTGTTCGATCATTGGATATCCGTCGCGGCGCGGCCGGAACGACGGCTGATGCCGCTGTCCTCGAGCGCGCGCAAGCGCGCCTTCTGGGTGCGGTAGTCGATGGCGATCCAGCCGATCAGCAGCATCACGACCAGCGCCGCTGCAAGATAGGAGGTCGCGATGAAGGAGGTATAGGGGCCAAGGTCCATGTCAAGCCGCTCCCGCGATCTGGCCTGCCGCATCGTCGGCTGGTGCGGCCGTGGTGTAGGCGCGGGCCTGCATCATCTGCAGGCTGCGGACGCGCCGGCGCAGGATCTCGTTGCGCATCGCCGCGACATGCAGGGTAATGAACAGGAACGAGAACCCGACGGCCATCACCAGCAGCGGGATCAGGAATGATTTGTCGAGCGCCGGACCGCCCATTCGCATCATCGACGCCGGTTGATGCAGCGTGTTCCACCAGTCGACGGAGAACTTGATGATCGGCAGGTTGATCGCGCCAACCAGCGTCAGCACGGCGGCAGCGCGGGCGGCGCGGGTCGGATCCTCGACCGCGCGCCACAGCGCCATCAGGCCGAGATACATCAGGAACAGGATCAGCACCGAGGTCAGCCGCGCATCCCACTCCCAATAGGTGCCCCACATCGGCCGGCCCCACAGCGAGCCGGTGAGGAGAGCGAGGAACGTGAAGCTGGCGCCGATCGGGGCGGCGGCCTTGGCAGCGACGTCGGCGAGCGGATGCCGCCACACCAAGGTGCCGAGCGAGGCGATGCTCATGATGCTCCAGACGAACATCGACAGCCAGGCATTGGGCACGTGGATGAACATGATCTTGACGGTCGCGCCCTGCTGATAGTCGTCGGGCGCCAGCGCGGAGAGGTACAGGCCGGCAGCCAGCAGCGCGGCCGTGACCAGCGCCAGCCACGGCAGCAGCCGCGCCGCCAGCGCAAGGAACCGGGTGGGATTGGCGAGGTCGATCAGCGACATGAGACCCTTGTTAAAGGCGGAAGCGGTTGCAGGCAATCAGCACGACGCCGCTAGGTAAGAGTTGATCATGGTCAAACCCCGGCGGGCGGCGGGTCAATCCAGCCCGTTCCGCAAGCTTGTCGCGGCGGCGAACGGGCCGATCACGAAACTCACCAGCGACAATGCGCACAGGATCGAGAACGGCGCCCCGAACGGCAGCGGGCCGACGATGGCCGCCTGCGACGCCGCGACGCCGAAGATCAGCACTGGGATCGAAAGTGGCAGCACCAAGACCGCCAGCAGCAGCCCGCCGCGGTGCATCGTCACAGCCAGTGCTGCACCGATCATGCCGATGAAGGTCAGGGCAGGCGTGCCCGCCAATAACGTCAGCGCGACGGCGCCGGTCGCTGTGGCGTCGAGGTTGAGCAGCAGGCCGAGCACGGGCGTCGCGATCACCAGCGGCAGGCCGGCGGCGAGCCAATGCGCCAGCGCCTTGGCGGCGCAGGCCAGCTCCAGCGGTGTCCGGCTCATCACGACCAGGTCGAGCGAGCCGTCCTCGTGGTCGGCGGTGAACAGCCGGTCCAGGGTGAGCAGGCTGGAGAGCAGGGCACCGAGCCAGAGGATGGCGGGGCCGAGCCGGGTCAGCAGCGCCAGATCCGGCCCGACCGCGAATGGCATCAGCACCACGACGGTAAGAAAGAACAGCACGCCGATCAACGCGCCGCCGCCGATGCGCAGCGCGATCTTGATGTCGCGGCGGATGAGGGCACCGAGGGCGGTCATGCGGATAGGGCCTCGGCTGATTGCTTGATGGCAGATGGTGAGCCGCGCTCCCTCGACCCGCAAACTGCGCTCCCTCCCCCCTTGTGGGGGAGGGCTGGGGAGGGGGGTGACTCCAGGTGACGCTGCCGTTGTGGACCGCCGCCCCCTCCCCGCAAGGGGGAGGAGGCGGCGCGCCGATGGGACGTTGGTTGGTGCGACCGAATCTCGTCAAACAAGTTAGAGCGCGTCGTGGGGCACCCCCGTCCCTGACCTTCCCCCACAAGGGGGGCGGGAACGGAGAGAGCGGTGGGTGGGACTGCGAAGAGGCGAGAGGGAATCATCGAGCCTCCCCGATCCGCAGCTCGCGTGTGTCGATGCCGAGCGGGCCGTGCGTCGCCGCGACAATCAGCCCACCCCCGGCGAGATGCTCCCGCATCAGCCCCGCGAACATCGCCTGCCCCGCGACGTCGAGCGCCGCGGTCGGTTCATCGAGCAGCCAGAGCAGGCGCGGCACCGCGAGCAGGCGGGCCAGCGACAGCCGGCGGCGCTGGCCGGCGGACAGATAGGCGGCGGGCAGGTCGATGGCGTGGGCGATGCCGACGGCCGCGAGGCAGTCGGAGATCGGCCGCGTGATGCCGCCGCCGAGGAATTCGGCCCAGAAGGTCAGGTTTTCGCGCACGCTGAGCGCCGGCTTCAGCGCGTCGCGGTGGCCGAGATAATGCGCCTGCTCGGGCACCGTGAGCTCGCTCTCACCGCCCTCGATGGCGATCGAGCCGCCCGCCGGCAGCAGCAGGCCGGCAATCAGCCGCAGCAGTGATGTCTTGCCCGCACCATTGTGTCCGGTCACTGCCAGCGCCTCGCCCGCGACCGCTTCGAAGGCTAGTCCTGCGAACACCTCGCGACCGCCGCGCACGCATCTGACGTCGCGGCCGAACAGCTTCGGAGACAATGTTGAAGTCGCCTGCATGGCCCGTCGTGACAGCCCCTAGGGAATTGATGGCTAGCGCGTGAGAATTTGTGGGTGATGCCACGTCGGGACTTGCTTGTCTCTGTGGCGGCGCAGTTAGAAAGCTTCTATAAGCCCGACCTTGATGCAGCACACAATCGCCCGCTGCAAGCCATTCGGCGCCTCGCGCTGACGGTTCTTAAATACCCCCTCCGGGTATACAGATCAATTGGGATTTCCACGCATGACCTCGCTCGACAGCTTCAAGTGTCGCAAGACCCTCAAGGTCGGAACGAAGAGCTACATCTATTACAGCTTGCCCACAGCCGAGAAGAACGGTCTCAAGGACATCTCCAAGCTGCCGTATTCGATGAAGGTGCTGCTCGAGAACCTGCTGCGCAACGAGGACGGCCGCACCGTCACCAAGGACGACATCGTCGCGGTGTCCAAATGGCTGCGCAAGAAGTCGCTGGAGCATGAGATCGCCTTCCGCCCGGCGCGCGTGCTGATGCAGGATTTCACCGGCGTGCCGGCGGTGGTCGACCTCGCGGCGATGCGCAACGCAATGCAGAAGCTCGGCGGCGATGCCGAGAAGATCAACCCGCTGGTGCCGGTCGATCTCGTCATCGACCACTCGGTGATCGTGAACTACTTCGGTGACAACAAGGCGTTCGGCAAGAACGTCGCCGAGGAGTACAAGCAGAACCAGGAGCGTTACGAATTCCTGAAGTGGGGCCAGAAGGCGTTCTCGAACTTCTCCGTCGTGCCGCCCGGCACCGGCATCTGCCACCAGGTCAACCTCGAATACCTGGCGCAGACGGTCTGGACCAAGAAGGAGAAGATGACGATCGGCCGCACCAAGGGCACCTTCGAGGTCGCCTATCCGGATTCGCTGGTCGGCACTGACTCCCACACCACCATGGTCAATGGTCTCGCCGTGCTCGGCTGGGGCGTTGGCGGCATCGAGGCCGAGGCCTGCATGCTCGGCCAGCCGCTGTCGATGCTGCTGCCCGACGTCGTCGGCTTCAAGCTGACCGGCGCGCTGAAGGAAGGCGTCACCGCGACCGACCTGGTGCTGACCGTCACCCAGATGCTGCGCAAGCTCGGCGTGGTCGGCAAGTTCGTCGAGTTCTTCGGCCCCGGCCTCGACCATCTCTCGGTCGCCGACAAGTCGACCATTGCCAACATGGCTCCGGAATACGGCGCGACCTGCGGCTTCTTCCCGGTTGACGCCGCCACCATCGACTATCTCAAGACCTCGGGTCGCAAGGCGCCGCGCGTCGCGCTGGTCGAGGCCTATGCCAAGGCGCAGGGTCTGTTCCGCACTGCCAAGTCGCCGGACCCGGTGTTCACGCAGACGCTGACCCTCGATCTCGCCGACGTCGTGCCGTCGATGGCCGGTCCGAAGCGTCCCGAAGGCCGCATCGCGCTGCCGGCGGTGGCCGAAGGCTTCGCGACCGCGCTGGCTGGGGAGTACAAGAAGCCCGACGCTGCGCAGCGCTTCCCGGTCGAGGGCAAGGACTTCGACATCGGCCATGGCGACGTCGTCATCGCCGCCATCACCTCCTGCACCAACACCTCGAATCCGAGCGTGCTGATCGGCGCCGGCCTCTTGGCCCGCAACGCCGCCGCCAAGGGCCTCAAGGCCAAGCCGTGGGTGAAGACCTCCCTCGCTCCCGGCAGTCAGGTGGTTGCCGAATACCTTGCCAACTCGGGCCTGCAGAAGGACCTCGACAAGGTCGGCTTCAACCTCGTCGGATTCGGCTGCACCACCTGCATCGGCAATTCCGGCCCGCTGCCGGAGGAGATCTCGAAGTCGATCAACGACAACGGCGTGGTCGCGGCGGCCGTGCTGTCGGGTAACCGCAACTTCGAAGGCCGCGTCTCGCCGGACGTGCAGGCCAACTATCTGGCCTCGCCGCCGCTGGTCGTGGCCTATGCGCTGGCCGGCACCGTGACCAAGGATCTTTCGGTCGAGCCGATCGGCATCGGCAAGGACAAGAAGCCGGTCTACCTGAAGGACATCTGGCCGACGACCAAGGAGGTCAACGACTTCGTCAAGAAGTTCGTCAAGGCGTCGATCTTCAAGAAGCGCTACGCCGACGTGTTCAAGGGCGACACCAACTGGCGCAAGATCAAGACGGTCGAGAGCGAGACCTATAGCTGGAACATGTCGTCGACCTACGTGCAGAACCCGCCGTATTTCGAGGGCATGAAGAAGGAGCCCGAGCCGATCAAGGACATCGTCGAGGCCCGCGTGCTGGCGCTGTTCGGCGACAAGATCACGACCGACCACATCTCGCCGGCCGGTTCGATCAAGCTGACTTCGCCTGCCGGCAAGTTCCTTAGCGAACACCAGGTCCGCCCGGCGGACTTCAACCAGTATGGCACGCGCCGCGGCAATCACGAGATCATGATGCGCGGCACCTTCGCCAACATCCGCATCAAGAACTTCATGCTCAAGGGTGCCGACGGCAACATTCCCGAGGGCGGCCTGACCAAGCACTGGCCCGACGGCGAGCAGATGTCGATCTACGACGCCGCGATGAAGTATCAGGAAGAGGGCGTGCCGCTGGTGGTGTTCGCCGGCGCCGAATACGGCAACGGTTCGTCGCGCGACTGGGCCGCCAAAGGTACCCGGCTGCTGGGCGTCCGTGCCGTGATCTGCCAGAGCTTCGAGCGCATCCATCGCTCCAATCTGGTGGGTATGGGCGTGCTGCCGCTCACCTTCCAGGAAGGCACGTCCTGGTCCTCGCTCGGCCTCAAGGGCGACGAGAAGGTTACCATCAAGGGCCTGCAAGGCGACCTGAAGCCGCGCCAAACCCTGACCGCCGAGATCGTCTCGGCCGACGGTGCGGCGCAGCAGGTGCCGCTGCTCTGCCGGATCGATACGCTCGACGAGCTCGACTACTACCGCAACGGCGGCATCCTGCACTACGTGCTGCGCAAGCTCGCCGCTTAACCAACGCGCGATGCGACAGTTTGGCTCACTCTGAAGTGAGTAGCGGGTGATGAAGGAGGCGGCCTATGACAAAGGCCGCCTCTTTTGCATTTTCGTTTTGTTAACTACGAGGACGGCATCGCGGATGCAGTGATGCACAGGGCGCAGCGGACGGTGGTCCAGACGGGACAGTGGCGATGAGTGGACAGATGTCGTGGTGGTCGCGCGCAGCGCTGAGTGTCTGTGCGGTCATCGCTTTCGTCCGGCCCGCTGCGTCCGATCCCCGTGCGGTGATCGAACTCTTCACCTCGCAAGGCTGTTCGTCCTGCCCGCCGGCTGACAAGATCCTCGGCGAGCTCGCCAGAGATCCTTCGGTGATCGCGCTGTCCCTGCCGATAGACTACTGGGACTATCTCGGCTGGAAGGACACGCTGGCCGACTCCCGCTTCACGGCCCGGCAGCGGGCCTATTCTCGTGCGCGCGGCGACCGCGAGGTCTATACGCCGCAGGCGGTGGTCAACGGCTCCGTGCATGTGATCGGCAGCGACCGCGAGGCGATCGAGGGCGCCATCGAGGAGACCGTCCAGGGTGGCAGCGTGATGTCGGTGCCGGTGAGGCTGTCGGTCGACGGCCAGGACCTTACTGTCTCCGTGGCCGCGGCCAACGACCAGATGCCGCGCAAGCACGGCGAGGTCTGGGTCTGCTCGATCTCGCGGGTGGTCCCGATCTCGGTCGGCCGCGGCGAGAACAGCGGCCGTGATCTGACCTATTACAACGTCGTTCGCGGTCTTCAGAAGCTGGGTGACTGGAATGGGTCGCCGGTCAGATGGAGCGTGCCGCTGGAGAAGATCGCCCGCGAGGGCGTCGATGGCACCGTCGTCTATGTGCAGGACGGCAGTCGCGACCGCCCTGGGCCGATGCTCGGGGCCGCCTTTTCCGAGTTGCCGTTGGGCGGACGGGCTTCAGCAGCAGCGCGCGGTCCCGAGCGCTGATCTTCCGTCGTCCTGATCTTCGTTTTCGCTGACCTGCGTTAGGCGCGTCACGTCCGTGCGACGGCGCGTCCCGACAATCTTACGTGCAGCTCACGCCAGAAAAGCAAAAGGACCAACTTGCGTTGGCCCTTTGCCTTACTTGTGAATAGACCCGATCCTGACGACCCCGGGGGGCTGGGGGCTGAGGAATCCGGAACCGAAAGGACCGGGCCAACGCACACGAATCTTATGCCGAAGGTCGGGGGCGGTCGGTGGGCGGAAAGACGGCGCGATTATGATTCTGCTAACGATCCCGTGACGCTTGCGTGTTCGCGGAACCGACGGCCTCGCAGGCTCGGTCGAACTTCAACAACGAAAACGGCCCCTTGCGGCTTCTGCCGGATGGCGCGATCATGTCACACGGATGACAGGAGGACGCCAATGAACCTCACGCCGGAGGACGCCGACCCCAGCGAGAACCGCGCGGCGGCGCGCAGTGCGGCCGCAGCGCCGAGCCGGGTGACGTTCGACCGCCTGGAGCTGAACCGCATCCTGAACCTCTACGGCCGCATGGTCGCCGACGGTGAGTGGCGCGACTATTCAATCGACTTCCTG
Source organism: Bradyrhizobium sp. SZCCHNRI2009 (assembly GCF_032485115.1). Classification (NCBI taxonomy): domain Bacteria; kingdom Pseudomonadati; phylum Pseudomonadota; class Alphaproteobacteria; order Hyphomicrobiales; family Nitrobacteraceae; genus Bradyrhizobium; species Bradyrhizobium sp. SZCCHNRI2009. The sequence goes on along the minus strand of NZ_JAUEUH010000012.1, from coordinate 107,381 downwards.
CGTGACCGGGCCGTCTTCTCCGTGTTTCGCCGGGCGTCCGAGGTGCCGATCTACCGCATCGAGAAGGATCCGCGTCTCGCACGCAAGCAGGGCATGTACAGCGTGATCTCGGCCACCGGGCTGATCCTGCGCCGCGGCCACGAGCTCGAGCGCGTGCTGCTGGTGATCGCGCCCAAACCAGCCCTGGTCTGATCCCACGCGTTCCGGCTTGATCATGACATTCCGATTGGCGTTGCCTTACGCCGGGACGTCGCTGCTCCCGGCCCCGAGCGGGCGCTGCATCATCACAGTATCGAGCCAGCGGCCGAATTTCAGGCCGACGCTCGGGTGGGTGCCGATCATCTGGAAGCCGCAGGCGGTATGCAGCCCGACCGAGCCGGAATTGGCGGAGTCGCCGATGACGGCGATCATCTGGCGAAAGCCTCCCTCCTCACAGGCGTCGATCAGCCGCCGCATCAGGCGCATCCCGATGCCGCGACGCTGGCTGGCCGGAGCGAGATAGACCGAGTTCTCCACCGTGAAGCGATAGGCAGGGCGGGGCCGGTAGGGCCCGGCATAGGCATAGCCCACCACCTCTCCGTCCAGCAGGGCAGCGAAATAGGGGAAGCCGCCGTCGCGGAGCGCCCGGAAGCGGCGCGTCATCTCCGCCAGATCCGGAGGGTCGAGCTCGAAGGTGGCCGTGCCCTCGCGGACGGCTTGGCCGTAGATGGCGGTGATGGCGGGAAGGTCGGCCTCCTGGGTGGGCCGGATTTCAATGTCGGACATGGGGGGAAGCATACCCAGGCGGACGCGGCGATCAATCCGGCCTCGCGGCATGGCTGCCGCTGCGGCTTTGCGCCGGTCACAATCGGGGTTTGTGCAAACGAAAAGCCCCGGCGGTGAGGCCGGGGCTTCGAAGGTCGCTCGTTCGAGCGGTTGGATATCAGTCGCGCTGTCCGAGCAACTGCAGCAGCAGCGTGAACAGGTTGATGAAGTTCAAGTACAGCGACAGGGCGCCGGTGATTGCCGCGCGCTCCGCGATGTCGCCGCCCGCGGAAGCGTAGCCGTAGATGTACTCGTTCTTCAGACGCTGCGTGTCCCAGGCGGTCAGGCCGGCGAACACGAACACGCCGATCACTGAGACGATGAACTGCAGCATCGAGCTCGCCAGGAACAGGTTCACGAGGCTCGCCAGCACGATGCCGATCAGGCCCATGAACAGGAACGAGCCCATGCCCGTCATGTCACGCTTGGTCGTGTAGCCGTAGAGGCTCAGCGCGCCGAACGTCGCCGCGGTGATGAAGAACACCCGCACGATCGAGGTGTGGGTGTACACCAGGAAGATCGACGACAGCGAGATGCCCATCAAGGCCGAGAACACCCAGAACAGGATCTGTGCGGTCGTCGGCGCCAAGCGGTTGATGCCGGCCGAGATCGCGAACACCATGACCAGGGGGGCCAGGATGAACAGCCACTTCAGCGGGCTCACGAACATCGCGTAGCCGAACTGCGTCAGATAGGCGTTACCGAACTTGAACACGCCGGCCGCCGGATCGCCGGTCACCGACGCCATGTAGACCCCCAGTGCCGCAAGGCCGGTGATGGCCAGGCCGATGCTCATGTAATTGTAGATGCGCAGCATGTAGGCGCGCAGACCGGCGTCGACGGTCGCGGCATCGGCGCGCCCGGCCACCCGGCCAAAGGGTGAAGCATAGTTGCGGTCTAGGTCCGACATGGTCGATTCCCGTTGGTTGCCCGGCAGCCCGGTCCTGACAGGACCTTCGGCCGGTTCTCGAAAAACCCTATCTCATACCCACTGCTGCAGATATTAAATTTGCGTCATCGGCAAATTCGCCATCTTTTGGCAGGTCTCTGAGCCCATTCCCTAGATGGGAAACTAGCATATCCGCCGCAAGCTTCCACGCGCGGCTGAATGTCGCTCCGCGCGCGTCCCAGCCGCAGAAATCGCGTTAACCGTGCGGCATGAGCGCGCAAGCCGCTACAGATTCCGAAGAACCGTCGCCGGCTTCTGGTTGAGCGCCAGCAGCGTGCCGGCCAGACCGAGGCCGACCGTCAAGATCAGCGCGGCCACGACGACCAGCGCGGCGCTGCCGGCCTGCCAGGCGAAGCTCAACGTCATCAGCCGGGTCACGATCAGCCAGGCGGACACCGAGCCGGCGATGACGCCGAACGCGGCGGTGGCAAACCCGATCATCAGATATTCCAGCGCGTAGGCGCCGAGCAGCCGCAGCCTTGTCGCGCCCAGCGTCTTCAGGATGACGGCATCATAGACCCGGTGGCGGTGGCCGGCCGCCAGCGCGCCACCCAGCACCAGGATGGCCGAGATCAGCGTCACCGCACTGGCGCCGCGGATGGCGAGCGCGAGGTTGGAGACCACCGAGCCCACCGTCTCCATCACCTCGCGGACCCGCACGCTGGTCACCATCGGGAAGGCGTCGGCCACCTTGCGGATGACACGGGCATCCTCGGCGGTATCGGAGCGCGCCTCGGTGAGGGTGGCGACATGGGTGTGCGGCGCTCCCTTGAAGGCATTCGGGGAGAACACCAGCACGAAATTGATGCCGAGCCCCTGCCAGTCGATGGTGCGCATGTTGCCGATCCGCGCCGTGATGTCGCGTCCGAGCACGTTGACCACGATGTCGTCACCGAGCTTGAGGCCGAGACCGTCGGCGATCCGCTTCTCGATCGAAACCAGCGGCGGGCCGCTGTAGGTCTCGCCCCACCACTCTCCCTCGACGACCTTGGATCCTTTGGGAACCTCGGCGGTATAGGTCAGGCCCCGGTCGCTCTGCAGCACCCATTCGGTGTCAGTTGTCGCCTTGAGGTCCTCGGCGCGCACGCCGCGGGCGGAGACGATGCGCCCGCGCAGCATCGGCACGTCTTCGACAGTGGATTGAGGGGCGAGGTCCTTGAGGAAGTCGCGGAAGCGGTCGGCCTCGCCGGAGGGGACGTCGATGAAGAAAAACGACGGCGCCTGTTCCGGCAGTTGAGCCAGGAACTGGCGTCGCAGATTGCCGTCGATCTGGGTAATCGTGACCAGCACGGCGAGTCCCAGCCCGAGCGACAGCACCACGGACGGTGTCAGCGCGCCCGGGCGATAGATATTGCTGACCGCCAGCCGCAGCATCGGGAAGCGGCTGCGCGGCAGGGCGCGCGCAATCGCCATCACCGCGGCGGCAATGCCGCGCAACAGCACGAACACCAGCGCGGCGGCGACGACGAACACGGCTGCGATGCGCTTGTCGTAGGACAGGCCGATCACGACTGCGATCAGCAGCGCGACGGTGCCCGCGATCAGCACCAGATAGCTCCAGCGCGGACGGTGCCATTCGGCGATGACCGCCTCGCGGAACAACGCCGCCACCGGCACGTCGCGTACGCGCCCGAGCGGCCACAGACCGAACGTCAGTGCGGTGAGCAGACCATAGACGAAGGACAGCGCCAGCTCGTCCGAATGAATGGCCGGGATCACGGGCAGCGGCAGGATGTTGCCGAACAGCCCGACGATGGCAAACGGCAGGGCCGCCCCGGCGCAGAGGCCGATGATCGAACCGATCGTGGCGAGCACCATCACCTGCACGAGGTAGATGCCGAACACGTCGCGGCTGGTGGCGCCGAGGGCCTTGAAGGCCGCGATTACCTCGGTCCGGCGGTCGACATGGCTCTTGACCGCATTGGCGACGCCGACGCCGCCGACCAGCAGGGCGGCGAGACCGACCAGGGTGAGGAACTGGGTGAAGCGGCCGATCGTCCGCTCCAGTTGCGGCGAGGCGTTGCTGCGGCTGCGGATCTCCCATCCGGCCGACGGCAGCGTCAGGCGGGTATCGGCGATGAAGGACGCCGCGGCGTGATCGTCCTTGGCATTGTCGGGCAGCCGGACCCGGTAGGTCCAGCGCACCAGGCTGCCAGGCTGCAGCAGCGGAGTGGCCCGCAGGCCCGCCTCGCTGATCAGGAAGCGCGGCCCGAGGCCGATGCCGCCGGACAATTTGTCGGGCTCGGCCTGCAGCGCGCTGCGAATCTGGAAGCGGACCGTGTCGATGGTAACGGTGTCGCCGATCCTCAGATCGAGCCGAGCCAGCAGCGCCGGATCCGCTGCAGCTCCGTAGACGCCGTCGCGCTCGGCCAGGATGTCGGCCATCGGCAGATCTGGCTGGAGCTCGGCCTTGCCGAGCAGCGGATAGGCGTTGTCGACCGCCTTCAGCTCGACCAGCGCCAGCTTGGCGTCGCCCGAGCGCACCATGGCGCGCAGGGTCGCAGCCAGCGACAGCGTTCCACGCGAGCGCAGGAAGTCGATCTCCTCCGGCTTGGCCTCGCGCTGAAACAGTGAAAAGGCGACGTCGCCGCCGAGCAGCGTACGTCCTTCGCGAACAAGGCCGTCGTTGAGGCTCGCCGCCACCGAGCCGACACCGGCAATGGCGAGCACGCCCAGCGCGATGCAGGCGATGAAGACGTAGAAGCCGCGCAGGCCGCCCCGCAGCTCGCGCAGCGCGTAGCGCACGGGCAGCGCGGCCATGCGGCCGCCTGCGATCGGTTCAGCGACGGTGGTCATGCGAGGGCCGGCTCGTGCGCGCCGCCGTCGGCTTCGATTCGCCCCGAGCGCAGCCGGACCACGCGGTCGCAACGATGCGCAAGCCCGCTGTCATGGGTCACCAGCACCAGCGTCATGCCGCGCTCGGCATGCTTGGTGAACAGCAGGTCCACGATCTGCCGTCCGGTGGTCTCGTCGAGATTGCCGGTCGGCTCGTCGGCCACCAGAATGGCCGGGTCCGGCGCAAGTGCCCGCGCCAGCGCCACGCGCTGCTGCTCGCCGCCCGAGAGCTGGGTCGGATAGTGGTGCAGCCGGTGTCCGAGTCCGACCGAATCCAGCTCGCGGGCGGCACGCTCGGCGGCGCCGACATGTCCGGCCAGCTCCAGCGGCACCGCGACATTCTCCAGCGCGGTCATGGTCGGGATCAGATGGAAGGACTGGAAGACGATACCGACCTGGCGGCCGCGGAACCGGGCCAGAGCGTCCTCGTCCAGGGCATTGAAAGCGGTCCCGTTGACCACCACCTCACCCCCATCAGGACGTTCCAGCCCCGCCATCACCATCAGCAATGTGGACTTGCCAGAGCCCGACGGTCCGATCAGACCGATCGTCTCGCCCTGTCCCACCCGCAGGCTGATGTCCTTGAGGATATGGACCCGCGCCGCGCCGGTGCCGAGCGAGAGGTTGACGTTCGAGATGGTAATGGTGTCCGGCGCAAGGCCGGCCAAAGGCGAGGTTTCGATGAGACTGTCCATGGCTCGGTCATATGGCAACTCCGCAAGCCGGGTCGAGAGGCGCGGACATATCTTCGTGCACATACTCGTGTTGATGCTCGCCTTGATGACAGTCGGGCCCGCGTTCGCGGGTGCCGAGGCCGTCAAGCCGATCAAGCTCGTCGTTCTCGGCGATTCCTTGAGCGCGGGACTCGGCCTGTCCGCCTCGGATGCGTTTCCAGCCAAGCTGCAGAAGGCGTTGCAGGCCAAGGGGCTGCCGATCGACCTCACCAACGCCGGCGTGTCCGGAGACACCTCGTCCGGCGGCCGCGACCGGCTCGACTGGTCGGTGCCGGAGGGGACCGAAGCGGTCATCGTCGAGCTCGGCGCCAATGACGCGCTGCGCGGCATCGATCCCGCCGTGGCGCGCAAGGCTTTGAGCGAGATCGTGACCCGGCTGAAGGCCAGGGGCATCGCCGTGATGCTGTGCGGCATGCTGGCGCCGCCGAATTTCGGCAGCGACTACGCCGCGAAATTCAACGCGATCTACCCCGATCTCGCCAAGCAGTTCGACGTGCCGCTGTATCCATTTTTCCTCGATGGCGTCGCCGCCGACGCCAAGCTGAACCAGGCCGACGGCATCCACCCCACTGCGGCGGGCGTCGACATCATCGTGTCCAGGCTGTTGCCTACGGCGGAAGCATTCCTGCGTCCGCTTCGTGGGCAATGACGGAACGAAGCGCCGCGTCGATCATTTGCGATAACCTTAAGGACCGGGTTTTCCGCAGCTTTTACCGGCGTTAACCAGCCTTCCGTCGCGGAGTCATATAAGTTCGGTAGGAATGATGCATTGGCGATTCGTCGTCGATCATTTCTTGAAGGCATGATCTCGTCAATTTTCGAGATCAGCCTCCAGCATCGGGAGTCCTGAAACGATGCCGCGTTTGTTTACTGGACTGGAAATCCCGGCCGAGGTTGGCCACACGCTTTCCGGTTTGCGCGGTGGCCTCCCCGGCGCCCGCTGGATCGATCCCGAAAATTACCATGTGACGTTGCGTTTCATCGGTGACATTGACGGCGCCTCCGCCAACGAGATCGCCTCGATGCTGTGGCGGGTGAACCGCAAGCCGTTCGAAGTGACGGTGCAGGGTCTCTCCAGCTTCGGCGGCCGCAAGCCGCGCGCCGTCGTTGCCAACGTCGCGCCGAGCCGCCCCCTGATCGAGCTGCAGGCCGAGCTCGAGCGGCTCATGCAGCGGATCGGGCTCGATCCGGAGGGCCGCAAATTCGTGCCCCACGTGACGCTGGCGCGGCTGCACGATGCGTCGAGCCAGGATGTCGCCGACTATCTCTCCGTCCGCGGCTATTTCCCGAGTCGCGTGTTCATGGCCGAGCGCTTCGTGCTGTTTTCGTCGCGTGCCTCGACCGGCGGCGGGCCCTATGTGGTCGAGGACGCCTACGACCTCTCGCCGGGGGTGAGGTCTGCAGCGGGGTCGTTCAAGCCAGCCGTTCGCTGAGGCCGGGAGCGAAGACGAACGTCGTTAGCCCCGGACTAACGATCACGGCGGCGTTTGCGTGCCATATACCACGACCTCACGGCTCCGACGCATGGCGGCTTCCACCATTTGCGGATTGCATTTTCCGTAAGTCTCATGACCTAGAGTGGGCTCATGCTGTCCACTCCGTCAGACGCGTTCCGCGCGCAATATCAGTCTTTGGTCGATACCGGTGCGATCGAGGCCGACCTCGCCCAGGCCGAGGTCGCCGACGCCCTGGCGGCGCTGGAGCGCCGGCTCTCCACCTACAAGCCCACGCGCAAGCAAGGCTTGTTGGGCCGCCTTTTTGCCGACAAGAGCGAGCCGCCGAACGGCCTCTATGTCCATGGCGAGGTCGGGCGCGGCAAGACCATGCTGATGGACCTGTTCTTCCAGAACTGTCCCGTCGAGCACAAGCGCCGCGCGCATTTTCACGAATTCATGGCCGAGGTGCATGAGCGCATCTACGGCTACCGCCAGAACATCGCGCGCGGCGAACTCGCCGATGCCGATGTGATCGGTCTCACGGCGCAGGCGATCTTCGATCAGGCCTGGCTGCTCTGTTTCGACGAATTCCATGTCACCGACATCGCCGACGCGATGATCCTGGGACGTCTGTTCGCCAGGCTGTTCGAGCTCGGCACGGTGGTGGTGGCGACCTCCAACGTCGCGCCTGAAGACCTCTACAAAGGCGGCCTCAACCGCGCGCTGTTCCTGCCCTTCATCAAGCAGATTGCCGACCACATGGACGTGATGCGGCTGGACGCGCGCACCGATTTCCGGCTGGAGAAGCTGGCCGGCGTGAAGATGTGGCTGGTGCCGGCCGATGTCGACGCGCGAGCGGCGCTCGACAATGCCTGGGCGCGGCTCACGGGCCACGCCAAGTGCAAGCCGCGCGACATGACGATCAAGGGGCGCATCCTGCACGTCCCGTGCTCCGCCAACGGCGTCGCCCGCTTCGATTTTGCCGATCTCTGCGAGAAGCCGCTGGCGGCCTCGGACTATCTGCGGCTCGCGCACGACTATCATACGATCCTGATCGATCACGTTCCGGTCATGGATCTGGCCGAGCGCAATGCCGCCAAGCGGTTCATCACCCTGATCGATACGCTCTACGACAACGCCGTGAAGCTGATCGCCTCCGCCGAAGCCGACCCGATTTCGCTCTACGTCGCGACCGAGGGCACCGAGGCCATGGAGTTCAAGCGGACCACCTCGCGCCTGATCGAGATGGGTTCGGACTCCTATCTGGCCCTGCCGCACGGGCGGAAGGACTCGGCGGCATCTGGGACTTCCACGGGGTTGGTCGAAACCTGACAAATACTGGAGTTTTGGCGAACGCCAGCCGCCGGGCACACAGCCGCGAAAAGGCCACGCCAATCATGCTGAAAGGATCATCAGCAGCCGTCGCCCGGTCCTGATCGAAATCAAGGCAGGCCCGTCAATTGGCCATAGCTTGACTTGAACGGCCGGGGCGAAAGGGATAACCACCAGTCGACTTTTCAACCTCCCTCACTCCTTCGGGTTCAAAGGAAAATTTGCCATGGCGCGCGACAAGATTGCTTTGATTGGCTCCGGTCAGATCGGCGGAACGCTGGCTCACCTCGTCGGCCTCAAGGAGCTCGGCGACGTCGTGATGTTCGACATTGCCGAAGGCGTTCCGCAGGGCAAGGCGCTCGACATCGCCCAGTCATCGCCGGTCGACGGCTTCGACGCGCACTACACCGGTGCCAACTCCTATGAGGCGCTCGACAACGCCAAGGTGTGCATCGTTACGGCGGGCGTACCGCGCAAGCCGGGCATGAGCCGCGACGACCTCTTGTCGATCAACCTGAAGGTGATGGAGCAGGTCGGCGCCGGCATCAAGAAGTACGCGCCCGACGCCTTCGTCATCTGCATCACCAATCCGCTCGACGCGATGGTCTGGGCGCTGCAGAAGGCCTCGGGGCTTCCGGCCAAGAAGGTCGTCGGCATGGCCGGCGTGCTCGACTCGGCGCGTTTCCGCTACTTTCTGGCTGATGAGTTCAACGTCTCGGTCGAGGACGTCACCGCCTTCGTGCTCGGCGGTCATGGCGACACCATGGTTCCGCTGACCAAGTACTCGACCGTTGCCGGCATTCCGCTGCCCGACCTCGTCAAGATGGGCTGGACGTCGCAGGCCCGCATCGACGAGATCGTCGATCGCACCCGCAACGGCGGCGCCGAGATCGTCAACCTGCTGAAGACCGGCTCCGCCTACTACGCTCCGGCGGCGTCGGCGATCGCAATGGCCGAGAGCTATCTGCGCGACAAGAAGCGCGTGCTGCCCTGCGCGGCGCATCTCAACGGCGAGTTCGGCGTCAAGGACATGTATGTCGGCGTGCCCGTCGTGATCGGCTCCAAGGGTGTCGAGCGCATCGTCGAGATCGAGCTCGCCGGCAAGGACCGCGAGGCGTTCGACAAGTCGGTCGCCGCCGTGCAGGGCCTGGTCGACGCCTGCAAGAAGATCGCGCCCGACCTGCTCGGCCGCTGATCAGGGGTCATTCACGGGGCGTAATCTCGCCCACATCGAGTTGCAGGATGTTTGGTATATGGTATACCAGACATCCTAACAACAATTCTGGTCGTCACCCCATCGCGGGTTCGGGGAGCAAGCGCTTATGAACATTCACGAATATCAGGCCAAGGCACTGCTGCACGAGTTCGGCGTGCCGATTTCCAAGGGCGTGCCGGTTCTCCGTCCGGAGGACGCGGATGCGGCGGCGAAGACGCTCGGTGGCCCGGTCTGGGTCGTGAAGAGCCAGATCCACGCCGGTGGCCGTGGCAAGGGCAAGTTCAAGGAGGCCTCGGCCGGCGACAAGGGTGGCGTCCGCCTCGCCAAGTCGATCGACGAGGTCAACACTTTCGCCAAGCAGATGCTGGGCGCGACGCTGGTGACCGTGCAGACCGGCCCCGACGGCAAGCAGGTCAATCGCCTCTACATCGAGGACGGCTCGGATATCGACAAGGAGTTCTATCTGTCGCTGCTGGTCGACCGCGAGACCTCGAGGGTCGCCTTCGTGGTGTCGACCGAAGGCGGCGTCAACATCGAGGACGTCGCCCACGAGACCCCCGAGAAGATCGTGACCTTCTCGGTCGACCCGGCCACCGGCGTCATGGGCCATCACGGCCGCGCCGTCGCCAAGGCGCTGAAGCTCTCCGGCGACCTCGCCAAGCAGGCCGAGAAGCTCACCACCCAACTCTACAATGCGTTCGTCGCCAAGGACATGGCGATGCTCGAGATCAACCCGCTGGTCGTCACCAAGCAGGGCCAGCTGCGCGTGCTCGACGCCAAGGTGTCGTTCGACTCCAACGCGCTGTTCAAGCACCCGGAAGTCGTCGCGCTGCGTGACGAGACCGAGGAAGACGCCAAGGAGATCGAGGCCTCCAAATACGACCTCAACTACGTCGCGCTCGACGGCACCATCGGCTGCATGGTCAACGGCGCCGGCCTCGCCATGGCGACGATGGACATCATCAAGCTCTACGGCATGGAGCCCGCCAACTTCCTCGACGTCGGCGGCGGCGCCAGCAAGGAGAAGGTCGCGGCGGCGTTCAAGATCATCACCGCCGACCCGAACGTGAAGGGCATCCTGGTCAACATCTTCGGCGGCATCATGAAGTGCGATGTCATCGCCGAGGGCGTCGTCGCCGCGGTCAAGGAAGTCGGCCTGAAGGTGCCGCTCGTGGTGCGCCTCGAAGGCACCAATGTCGATCTCGGCAAGAAGATCATCAGCGAGTCCGGTCTGAACGTGTTGCCCGCCGACAATCTCGACGACGCCGCGCAGAAGATCGTCAAGGCCGTCAAGGGAGGCTGAGCGCCGGTCCAGGCGCTCGCTCATTCCTCACCGCAACGCTTTTAGAGAAAGCACGATGTCCATCCTCATCGACAAGAACACCAAGGTCATCTGCCAGGGCTTCACTGGCAAGAACGGCACCTTCCACTCCGAGGCGGCGATCGCCTACGGCACCAAGATGGTCGGCGGCACGTCGCCGGGCAAAGGCGGCTCGACCCACCTCGGCCTGCCCGTGTTCGACACCGTCAAGGAGGCCCGCGAGGCCACCGGGGCCGACGCCTCGGTGATCTACGTCCCGCCGCCGGGCGCCGCCGACGCGATCTGCGAGGCGATCGACGCCGAGGTCCCGCTGATCGTGTGCATCACCGAGGGCATCCCGGTGCTGGACATGGTCCGCGTCAAGCGCTCGCTGCAGGGCTCCAAGTCGCGCCTGATCGGGCCGAACTGCCCGGGCGTCATGACCGCCGGCGAGTGCAAGATCGGCATCATGCCGGCCAACATCTTCAAGCCCGGTTCGGTCGGCATCGTGTCGCGCTCCGGCACGCTGACCTACGAGGCGGTGTTCCAGACCACCTCGGAAGGTCTCGGCCAGACCACGGCGGTCGGCATCGGCGGTGATCCGGTCAAGGGCACCGAGTTCATCGACATGCTCGAGATGTTCCTGGCTGACCCCAAGACCACCTCGATCATCATGATCGGTGAGATCGGTGGCTCGGCCGAGGAGGACGCGGCGCAGTTCATCAAGGACGAAGCCAAGCGCGGTCGCAAGAAACCGATGGTGGGATTCATCGCCGGCGTCACCGCGCCTCCCGGCCGTCGCATGGGTCATGCCGGCGCGATCATCTCCGGCGGCAAGGGCGATGCCGGCTCGAAGACGGCCGCGATGGAAGCGGCTGGTATTACCGTGTCGCCGTCGCCTGCGCGGCTCGGAAAGACGCTTGTCGAAAAGTTGAAATCCTGATTCAGGACTTAGTGCTTTTCGGCGCGAATATTTACAATAAATAAGGTAAACGGTCCTAACCCGAGCCTGATCCGCGTCCCCCGCGGGTCAGGCATTGCGCCGTTTTGATTGGGCGCATCGAAATTACCAGGACGCCACCATGTCTCGCCAAGATGCGAACGCCGCCTTCGCCCTGTCGTCTTTTCTGCAGGGCACCAATGCCACCTACATCGATGAGATCTACGCCCGCTACGAGAAGGATCCCGCTTCGGTCGACCCGGAATGGCAGGAGTTCTTCAAGAGCCTGAAGGATGCGCCGGCCGACGTGCAGAAGAATGCGTCGGGCCCCTCCTGGGCGCGCAGCAACTGGCCGGTCTCCCCCCGGGACGAATTGACCTCGGCGCTGGACGGCAACTGGGCCGTCGTCGAGAAGAAGGTCGGCGAGAAGATTGCGCAGAAGGCTCAGGCCAAGGGCGTCGAATTGTCGGCGGCCGACGTCAACCAGGCCACTCGCGACTCCGTCCGCGCGTTGATGCTGATCCGCGCCTACCGCATGCGCGGCCACTTCCACGCCAAGCTCGATCCGCTCGGCATCGAGGCGCCGCGCAACCGCGAGGAGCTGGACCCGCGCTCCTACGGTTTCACCGAGGCCGACTACGACCGCAAGATCTTCCTCGATCACGTGCTCGGCCTCGAATACGGCAGCTTGCGCGAGATCGTCGCGATCTGCGAGCGCACCTATTGCCAGACGCTTGGCGTCGAGTTCATGCACATTACGAACGCGGCGCAGAAGGCCTGGATCCAGGAGCGCATCGAGGGGCCGGACAAGGAGATCTCGTTCACCCGTGAGGGCCGTCGCGCGATTCTGCAGAAGCTGATCGAATCCGAAGGCTTCGAGAAGTTCTGCGACGTCAAGTTCACCGGCACCAAGCGCTTCGGTCTCGACGGCGGCGAGTCGCTGATCCCGGCGCTGGAGCAGATCATCAAGCGCGGCGGCAATCTCGGCGTGAAGGAGATCGTGCTGGGCATGCCGCATCGCGGCCGCCTCAACGTGCTGACCCAGGTCATGGGCAAGCCGCATCGCGCGCTGTTCCACGAGTTCAAGGGCGGCTCGGCCAATCCCGACGCGGTCGAAGGCTCCGGCGACGTCAAGTACCACCTCGGCGCCTCCTCGGACCGCGAGTTCGACGGCAATCGCATCCACCTGTCGCTGACCGCCAACCCCTCGCATCTCGAGATCGTCGACCCCGTGGTGCTCGGCAAGGTCCGCGCCAAGCAGGACCAGCACGGCGATCCGCCCGACATGCGCATCTCGGTGCTGCCGCTCTTGATGCATGGCGACGCTGCGTTCGCCGGCCAGGGCGTGGTGGCGGAGTGCTTCGCGCTGTCGGATCTGAAAGGCTACCGGACCGGTGGCTCGATTCATTTCATCGTCAACAACCAGATCGGCTTCACGACCTATCCGCGCTATTCGCGCTCGTCGCCCTATCCGTCCGACGTCGCCAAGATGATCGATGCGCCGATCTTCCACGTGAACGGTGACGATCCTGAAGCGGTGGTGTTCGCGGCCAAGGTCGCGACCGAGTTCCGGCAGAAGTTCCACAAGCCGGTCGTCATCGACATGTTCTGCTACCGCAGGCATGGCCACAACGAAGGTGACGAGCCGGCTTTCACCCAGCCGGTGATGTACAAGAAGATCGCCGGCCATCCGTCGACCTTGGAGATCTACTCCAAGCGGCTGGTCGCCGAAGGCGTGATGACCGAGGGCGAGGTCGACAAGGCCAAGGCCGACTGGCGCGCCCGTCTCGACGCCGAGTTCGAGGCCGGCACGAGCTATCGTCCGAACAAGGCCGACTGGCTCGACGGCAAGTGGGCGGGTTTCAAGTCCGCCGACCAGGAGGAGGAGGCGCGCCGCGGCGTCACCGGCGTCGAGATCGACCGCCTCAAGGAGATCGGCCGCAAGATCACCAAGGTACCGGACGGCTTCCGCCTGCATCGGACGATCCAGCGTTTCCTCGAGAACCGTGCCAAGGCGATCGAGAGCGGCATCGGGCTCGACTGGGCGACCGGCGAGGCGCTGGCGTACTGCTCGCTGCTGCTCGAAGGCCACAAGGTTCGTCTCTCCGGCCAGGACAGCGAGCGCGGCACCTTCTCGCAGCGCCATTCGGTCCTGATCGACCAGGAGGACGAGAGCCGCTACACGCCGTTCAACCATCTGGCGCCGGAGCAGGGCCACTTCGAGGTCATCAACTCACTGCTGTCCGAAGAAGCCGTGCTCGGCTTCGAATACGGCTATTCGCTCGCAGAGCCGACCGCGCTGACCCTGTGGGAGGCGCAGTTCGGCGACTTCGCCAACGGCGCTCAGGTGTTGTTCGACCAGTTCATCTCGTCGGGCGAGCGCAAATGGTTGCGCATGTCCGGCTTGGTCTGCCTGCTGCCGCACGGCTATGAGGGCCAGGGCCCCGAGCATTCCTCGGCACGCCTCGAGCGCTATCTGCAGATGTGCGCCGAGGACAACATGCAGGTGGTCTATCCGACCACGCCGGCAAACTACTTCCACGTGCTGCGCCGGCAGCTGCATCGCGAGATCCGCAAGCCGCTGATCGTGATGACGCCGAAATCGCTGCTGCGCCACAAGCGCGCGGTGTCGCGGCTCGAGGAGCTCGCCAAGGGCACCACGTTCCATCGCATCCTGTACGATGACGCCCAGATGCAGGCGGACGACAAGACCAAGCTGGTGCCGGACGAGCAGATTCGCCGCATCGTGCTGTGCTCGGGCAAGGTGTATTACGATCTCTACGACGAGCGCGAGAAGCGCGGGCTCAACGACGTCTACCTGATGCGCGTCGAGCAGCTCTATCCGGTGCCACTCAAGGCGCTGGTCGCCGAGCTCGGCCGCTTCAAGAACGCGGAAGTCGTGTGGTGTCAGGAAGAGCCGCGCAACATGGGCGCCTGGCACTTCATCGAGCCGTATATCGAGTGGGTGCTGAACCAGACCGGCGGCAAGAGCAAGCGTCCGCGCTATGCCGGCCGTGCTGCGTCGGCCGCGACCGCCACGGGGCTGATGTCCAAGCACCTCGCCCAGCTGAAGGCGCTGCTCGACGAAGCCCTGAACTGAACCTGCCTTTTTTGACGCGCCCCGCAATCGGCGGGGCGCAAGTACATCGCGTTGATCGTCCGTCCCGCATCGCTTGCTCGCCGCAAGGCGATGGCGGACCGGCTTTATGACCGCACGGGTTATTGAGGATAAAGACCATGACTGAAATTCGCGTTCCGACGCTGGGTGAATCCGTCACCGAAGCCACCATCGGCCGCTGGTTCAAGAAGGCAGGCGACGCCGTGGCGGTCGACGAGCCCCTCGTCGAGCTCGAGACCGACAAGGTGACGATCGAGGTGCCCGCGCCGTCAGCTGGCACCCTGGGCGAGATCATCGCCAAGGACGGCGAGACGGTCGCCGTCGGCGCGCTGCTCGGCCAGATCAATGATGGCGCGGCTGCTGCGAAGCCTGCCGCTGCTGCGCCCGCTCCCGCGAAGCCCGCCGCGCCGCCGCCGGCTGCGGCTCCCGCTCCGGCCAAGGCGCTGCCCGCCGATACCCCGCAGGCGCCGTCGGTTCGCAAGCTCTCGGCCGAGAGCGGCGTCGATGCGACCACCGTTCCGGGCTCCGGCAAGGACGGCCGCGTCACCAAGGGCGACATGCTGGCCGCCATCGAGCGCGCAGCGTCCGCGCCGACCCCGGTCAATCAGCCCGCCGCCTCGGTCCAGGTGCGTGCGCCGTCGCCGGCCGACGACGCCGCGCGCGAGGAGCGCGTGAAGATGACGCGGCTGCGCCAGACCATCGCGCGCCGCCTCAAGGACGTGCAGAACACCGCGGCGATGCTGACGACCTTCAACGAGGTCGACATGACCAACGTCATGGCGCTGCGCAGCCAGTACAAGGACGTGTTCGAGAAGAAGCACGGCTCCAAGCTCGGCTTCATGGGCTTCTTCACCAAGGCCGTGGTGCAGGCGCTCAAGGACATCCCGGCGGTCAACGCCGAGATCGACGGCACCGACCTGATCTACAAGAACTACTATCACATCGGCGTCGCCGTCGGCACCGACAAGGGCCTGGTCGTGCCCGTCGTGCGCGACTGCGACCACAAGTCGATCGCCGATATCGAGAAGGGCATCGCCGATTTCGGCCGCCGCGCCCGTGACGGCCAGCTCAAGATCGACGAGATGCAGGGCGGCACCTTCACCATCACCAATGGCGGCATCTACGGCTCGCTGATGTCGACCCCGATCCTGAACGCGCCGCAGTCCGGCATCCTCGGCATGCACAAGATCCAGGAGCGCCCGGTGGTGGTCGGCGGCAAGATCGAAGTCCGCCCGATGATGTATCTGGCGCTGTCCTACGATCACCGCGTCATCGACGGCAAGGAAGCCGTGACGTTCCTGGTGCGAGTCAAGGAAAGCCTGGAGGATCCGGCACGGCTCGTGCTGGATCTCTGAGGGCACGCGACGACTTGAAGACATGAGGCGCGCTTCATGAGCGCGCCTCAGACCTAACGGGGGCCATCATGACCGACAGGGTTGCAGTGATCACCGGCGGCAGCCGCGGCATCGGCCGCGCCACCGCCATCGCCGCCGCATCGCGCGGCTTCAAGATCGTGGTCGGCTACGCCTCCAACGAGGCCGCCGCGCAGAGCACGGTGGCCGCGATCGAGGCCAAGAACGGCAAGGCCATCGCAGTCAAATGCGACGTCGGCCGCGAGCACGACATCCTCGCTCTGTTCAAGGCGGCGGACAAGTTCGGCACGCTCGGCGCGCTCATCAACAACGCCGGCATCGTCGGTCCGACCACGCGCGTCGACGAGATGAGCGCGGAGCGCATCGAGCGTTTGATGGCGGTCAACGTCACCGGCAGCATCCTGTGCGCACGTGAGGCGGTGAAGCGCATGTCGACGCGGCATGGCGGACAGGGCGGCGTGATCATCAACCTGTCGTCGGTCGCCGCCAAGCTCGGCTCGCCGAATACCTACGTCGATTATGCGGCGTCGAAGGGCGCGATCGATTCCTTCACCGTCGGCCTCGGTCATGAGGTCGCCAATGAAGGCATCCGCGTCGCCGCCATTCGCCCAGGGCTGATCGACACTGATATCCACGCCTCCGGCGGCGAGCCCGATCGCGCCCATCGTCTCGCCCCGCTGGTGCCGATGAAGCGCGTCGGCACCGCGGAGGAAATCGCCAATGCCATCGTCTGGCTGCTGTCGGACGAGGCTTCCTATGTCACTTCGGCCATTCTCGACGTGTCGGGCGGACGCTGACGACCGTCGCTATCTCTGACTTGCAAGCTTACGGAACATTCGATCATGGCATCCTACGATCTCGTCGTCATCGGCACCGGACCCGGTGGTTATGTTTGCGCCATCCGCGCAGCACAGCTCGGCATGAAGGTGGCCGTGGTCGAGAAGAACGCCACCCTCGGCGGCACCTGTCTCAATGTCGGCTGCATGCCGTCGAAGGCGCTGCTGCACGCCTCGGAGCTGTTCGAGGAAGCCGGGCACTCCTTCGCCAAGATGGGCATCAAGGTGCCCCAGCCCGAGATCGATCTGCCGGCGATGATGAACTTCAAGCAGCAGGGCATTGACGGCAACGTCAAGGGCGTCGAGTTCCTGATGAAGAAGAACAAGATCGACGTGCTCGTGGGCAAGGGCAAGATCCTCGGCACCGGCAAGCTGCAGGTCACCGGCAATGACGGCGCCGTGCAGACCGTCGAGACCAAGAACATCGTGATCGCGACGGGCTCGGACATCGCGCGGCTCAAGGGCATCGAGATCGATGAGAAGCGCATCGTGTCCTCGACCGGAGCTCTGTCGCTGGACAAGGTGCCTTCGACGCTCTTGGTGGTCGGCGCCGGCGTGATCGGGCTCGAACTCGGCTCGGTGTGGCGCCGCCTCGGCGCCAAGGTCACCGTGGTCGAATTCCTCGATCGCATCCTGCCCGGCATGGATGGCGAGATCGCCAAGCAGTTCCAACGAATCCTCGAGAAGCAGGGCTTTGCGTTCAAGCTCGGTGCCAAGGTGACCGGTGTCGACACCTCTGGCACGACGCTCTCGGCCATGATCGAGCCGGCGGCCGGCGGCGCTGCCGAGAAGATCGAAGCCGACGTGGTGCTCGTGGCGATCGGCCGCGTGCCCTACACCGAGGGACTCGGGCTGCAGGAAGCGGGCGTCGCGCTCGACAACCGCGGCCGCGTCCAGATCGACCATCATTTCGCGACCAGCGTGCCCGGCGTCTACGCCATCGGCGACGTCGTTGCAGGGCCGATGCTCGCGCACAAGGCGGAGGACGAGGGCGTCGCGGTGGCCGAGATCCTCGCGGGCCAGGCCGGGCACGTGAACTACGACGTCATTCCAGGCGTGGTCTACACGACGCCCGAAGTGGCCTCCGTCGGCAAGACCGAGGACGAGCTGAAGCAGGCCGGCGTCGCCTATACCGTCGGGAAGTTTCCGTTTACCGCGAATGGCCGTTCCAAGGTCAACCAGACCACTGACGGTTTCGTGAAGATCCTAGCCGATGCGAAGACGGATCGCGTGCTCGGCGCCCATATCATCGGCCGCGAGGCCGGGGAAATCATTCACGAGGCCGCCGTATTGATGGAGTTCGGTGGCTCTGCCGAGGATCTCGCGCGCACCTGCCACGCGCATCCGACACGGTCGGAGGCCGTGAAGGAAGCCGCGCTTGCGGTGGGTAAGCGGGCCATCCATATGTGATGGACGCCCGGAGGCGCCTTCGGTGGGTGCGACAAAACGCCCGCTTTTGACGCTGAACCGAACGGCAAGGCGCGAGGTCGTATCGTCATAGCGGCCTCAACCCGCGAGGCCTGGCGGAGATGGAGTCCGATGCTGCGCCGCCTGCTTCAGCCGTTCTGGGTTCTGCTTGCGATCATCTTCCTGATCGAAGCTTGGCTGTGGGACCATCTCGAGCCGATCGTGGCGCGCATCGTCGCCGCGATACCGCTGCGTAGCTTCAAGCACTGGCTGGCCGCGCGCATCGAGACCCTGTCGCCGGCGCTGACCCTGATCGTCTTCGTCGTGCCGGTCGTGCTGCTGTTTCCGCTCAAGCTGATCGGCATGTGGCTTTTGATGCACCAGCAGTGGAAGTTTGCGCTGGCCACGATCGTGTTCGGCAAGATCGTCGGTGTCGGCGTCACCGCCTTCATCTTCGATGTGACGCGCAGCAAGCTGCTGCAGATGTCCTGGTTCGCGTGGCTCTACGAGGCCGTGCTCGCGCTGCGCAGGAAAGCCGCGGCGCTGGTCGATCCTATCAAGCAGCGCATCCGCGAGATCATCCACGGCAATGCCGATGGCTGGTCATCGCGCGTGCTGCGCGTGATCATGCGCTTCCGCAGGAGCGTGCAGCAGGCGCGGTAGTGGTGGTCGCGACGTCGCAAGCCAGTTGCTGTCGCTGACCTCAGTGCAGATGCAAGAGATGCGGCTGGAACAGGCCGAGCAGCGTCATGGCAATACCGATCAGCGCGAGCCCTCCGGAGGCCCAGGCCAGAACGATCATTCCCGTGATGATCGTCGCCGACGCCAGCACGATGCCGATCTGGAAGGCAGCCGACGCCAGCTCATAGTGGTGGTACTTCGCCGTCGCCTCGTCGCGCTCATGCTCGGCATGCTTGGCGCGCTCCGCCAACTGCTCGCTGCCTTCGCCGGTCTCGGGCTCGGAGCGATAGCGCGCGGCATTCTTCTGCCAATCGTCGATCTGCTTCTGCAACGCCGCCTTGGCCGCCTCGTCTGGCAGCGCCGGCAAGCTCAGTTTGCCCTGCTCGGCGGCGGTCTGCACCACGGTGCGGCGAACGGTCTTGGCCTGGAAGAAGGCCCAGAGATTCGAGGCCTCGACGTTCTTGCTGATCGATTCGGTCTGCGCGCCCTTGCCGAGCGTTTCGGACAGGGCCAGGAACAGGGCTATGACGGCGATCAGCAGCGCGATCTTCTTGTTTTCGCCGGACGCATGCTCGGCATGCTCCGCATGCTCCATGCTCTCATGTGCGCTCATCAGTTCCCCTCCGGATCAAGCTGCCAAGACGATTGCCGGAACCGGGGGGACAGCGCAAGCGAAACGATATGAACGAAAAATGTCACCGTCGCGGATGCGCTGACGCGTAGACCTGCAGCAGGCGCTCCGAATCGATGCCGGTATAGATCTGCGTCGTCGACAGCGAGGCGTGGCCGAGCAGCTCCTGGATCGCGCGCAGATCGCCGCCGCGCGACAACAGGTGCGTCGCGAAGGAATGGCGCAGCGCGTGCGGCGTGGCGCTGTCCGGCAGGCCCAGCGCGCCGCGCAGCCGCTCCATCGCGAGCTGGATGATGCGCGGGCTCAACGGACCGCCCTTGGCGCCGAGAAACATCGGCCCCTCCGCAGGCAGCGGGTACGGGCAAAGCCTGGCATACTCGTCGATCAGCTGCAGCACGTTCTGCAGCACCGGCACCATCCGGGTCTTGTTGCCCTTGCCGGTCACGACCAGCACGTCGCCTTCGCCGGGGTGCGGCACTTCGCGGCGTTTCAGCCCGAGCGCCTCGGAGATGCGCAGGCCGGAGCCATACAGCAGCGCCATCACCGCGGCGTCGCGTGCCAGCACCCAGGTCTCGCGGGTCTCGCCGGCGCGCTCGTCGGCATCGGCGAGGCGCTTGGCGGCGTCCATCGGCAGCGGCTTCGGCAGGCTCTTGGCGATCTTTGGCGCGCGGATTCCTGAGAGGGCGCCGACCTTGCCCTTGCCCTCGCGCTCCAGAAAGCGCCCGAACGAGCGCAGGCCCGCCAAGGTTCGCATCAGGGAACGTCCGGCGATGTCGTCGGCGCGGCGCATCGCCATGAAAGCGCGGATGTCGGCGGCCTCCAGCCCCGCGAAGCGCGCCAGCGTCACCGGCTCGCCCCAATGGATGCAGAGGAATTGCAGGCACTGCCGGAGGTCGCGGGCATAAGCCTCCACGGTCTTCGGAGATAGCCGGCGCTCGCTACGCAGATGCGCCAGCCACTGCATCATGGCCTGGACGACGCCCTCGTCGGCGCCGAGGAGGGCGGTGGCCTCAGACTCTTCGTCCGTGTCCGCGTGAGTCGGCTCTGTTTGCTTTGCCATGGCGTCCGTGCCCACGGATGGGTCGCTGTGAAGCGTTGTCGATCGCCGCGAACTCGGTTTGCGCCTCTCCCCGCAAGAGCGGGAAGAGGGAGTGCAATGGCGCTCGCGGGAACAGCTCGATCTCATCTCGTCGAGTCATGTATATCGCACTGTCGTCCTTTACCGTTCGCTAACTTTGCCGGGCGGCTTTCGCTTCAGCCAGAGCAAGGCTATCTCCGCCCTCATGGACCGCGCGACCGACCTCTTTCCAGGTGCAGCCAGCACGACCGGCGTGGTCGACGTGCTGGTTCCGGTCGCGCTCGACCACACCTATTCCTACCGCGTGCCGCGCGGCATGGATCTGAAGCCGGGCGATATCGTCGGCGTGCCGCTCGGGCCGCGCGAGGTACTGGCGGTGGTGTGGGCGGAGAATGCCAATCCGGATCCGCGGCTGCACAACCGGCTCAAGGACGTCAGCGAGAAGCTCGAGGTGCCGTCCCTCAAGCCGGAGCTGCGCTCGCTGGTCGACTGGGTCGCCAATTACACGTTGTCGCCGCGCGGCATGGTGCTGCGGATGTGCCTGCGCATGGGCGAGCATCTCGGCCCGGAGCGTGTCCGGCTCGGCGTCCGCCTGGTCGGCGAGCCGCCCAAGCGGCTGACGCCGGCGCGGCGGCGGGTGATCGAGGCGGTGTCCGACGGTCTGCTGCATGGAAAGTCCGACCTCGTCCGCGAGATCGGCGTCTCCAGCAGCGTGATCGACGGCCTGGTCGACGAGGGGACCCTCACGGTCGAGGCGATGCCGCGTGCGCTGCCGCCGCCGGCGCCCGATCCGTCGTTCGCGCAGCCCGAGTTCTTCGACGCGCAGCTGGCCGGCGTCGCGGCGATGCGGGCGCTGGCCGCCGATGGCGGCTTCCAGGTCGCGCTGCTCGACGGCGTCACCGGCTCCGGCAAGACCGAAGTCTATTTCGAGGCGGTCGCCGAGACCGTCCGCCGCGGCCGGCAGTCGCTGATCCTGATGCCTGAGATTTCGCTCACCGGCCAGTTCCTCGACCGCTTCTCGCGCCGCTTCGGCGTGCGGCCGCTGGAATGGCATTCCGAGCTGACCCCGCGCACGCGCCAGCGCAACTGGGCGGCGATCGCCGCCGGCGAGGCGCCGGTCGTGGTCGGCGCCCGCTCGGCGCTGTTCCTGCCCTATGCCGATCTCGGCCTGATCGTCGTCGATGAGGAGCACGATCAGGCCTACAAGCAGGACGAGGGCGCGCATTACCACGCCCGCGACATGGCGGTGGTGCGCGGCCACATCGCCAAATTTCCGGTGGTGCTGGCCTCGGCCACCCCCTCGGTCGAGACCGAGGTCAATGCCCGCAAGGGCCGCTATCAGCGCGTCGCGCTGCCGTCGCGGTTCGGCGGCCAGCACATGCCGCATATCGAGGCCATTGATCTCCGGCGCGAGCCGCCGCCGCGCGGCCGCTACATCTCGCCGCGGCTGGCGGGTGAGATCCGCACCGCGATCGAGCGCG
This sequence comes from Bradyrhizobium sp. SZCCHNRI2009, assembly GCF_032485115.1. Lineage (NCBI taxonomy): Bacteria > Pseudomonadati > Pseudomonadota > Alphaproteobacteria > Hyphomicrobiales > Nitrobacteraceae > Bradyrhizobium > Bradyrhizobium sp. SZCCHNRI2009. Next base: position 85,230 of record NZ_JAUEUH010000012.1, on the reverse strand, counting down.
GCGAGCAGGCGCTGCTGTTCCTGAACCGCCGCGGCTATGCGCCGCTGACCCTGTGCCGCGCCTGCGGCCATCGCTTCGCCTGCACCATCTGCGACGCGTGGCTGGTCGATCACCGCTTTCGCCAGCGCCTCGTCTGTCACCATTGCGGGTTCTCGATGCCGCGTCCGCCGACCTGCCCGCATTGCGCGGCCGAGGAATCGCTGGTCGCGGTGGGGCCCGGCGTGGAGCGGCTGCAGGAGGAGGCGGCGGCGCTGTTTCCTGAGGCGCGCAGCATGGTGCTGTCGAGCGACCTGATCACCTCGATCGAAACCATGCGCGCCGAGCTGACCGAGATCGCCGAAGGCCGCGTCGACCTCATCATCGGCACCCAGCTCGTCGCCAAGGGCCACAACTTTCCGCGGCTCAATCTGGTCGGGGTGGTCGATGCCGATCTCGGCCTCGGCAATGGCGATCCGCGCGCCGCCGAGCGCACCTGGCAGCTCTTGAACCAGGTGATCGGCCGCGCCGGCCGCGAGCAGGGGCGGGGTCGCGGCTATCTGCAGACCCACCAGCCCGAGCACCCCGTCATGAAGGCGCTGGTCGCCTGCGACCGCGAGGCGTTCTACACCAGCGAGATCGACGCGCGCGAGCGCACCGGCTATCCGCCGTTCGGCAGGCTGGCGAGCCTGATCATCTCGGCGGGGGATCGGCCTACTGCCGAAGGCTTCGCCCGCCGGCTGGTCGCGTCAGCGCCGCGTGAGGAGGGCGTGCTGCTGCTCGGCCCGGCCGAGGCGCCGCTCGCGGTGATCAAGGGCCGCTACCGCTTCCGGCTGCTGCTCAAGTCGGCGCGCAATTTCGACCTGTCGGATTATCTGCGCCACTGGCTGGCGCATGCCGAGAAGCCCAAGGGCAATCTCAAGCTCGAGGTCGACGTCGACCCGCAGAGCTTCTTGTAGCGCTCTCTCCACCGTCATTGCGAGCGCAGCGAAGCAATCCAGGGCCGGGTTGGGACTCTGGATTGCTTCGTCGCTTCGCTCCTCGCAATGACGCGCGGAAAGATCGGGTATCTTACGACACGACCTCGGCGGTGACGCGGCCGACGCCGGCGCGGGTCAGGCCGATGGCGCGGGCGGCGCCGGTCGACAGGTCGAGCACCCGGCCGCGGATGAACGGGCCGCGGTCGTTGACGGTGACGATGACGCTGTTGCCGCCATGGGTCACGCGCAGCTTGGTGCCGAACGGCAGCGAGCGGTGAGCGCAGGTCATCGCGTTGGCGTTCATGCGCTGGCCGGAGGCGGTGCGGCTGCCGGACTCGTTGCCGTAGTACGACGCCATGCCGGAGAAAGTGCGGCCGGTGCCGGACGACGGCGTGACCGCTGCGTTGGAGTTCATCCACGAGGAGCCGTTGGACGACCATCCGTTCGAAAACGAGTCGGCCGCGGGCTGAGCAGCATGGCGCGCCATGTGATGATGGTGGTGGCGAGCGTGGTGATGGTGGTGCCTGGACCGGGCCGAGGCTTCGGTGGCGCTGCCGCCGACGATCAGCGTCACGGCAACAGCGAGCGCGGTGCGCGAGCCGGCGATCTTGCCAGCCGAGAGGTTCTTCAGTTTCAGCATCTATGTCCCTCGAACAGTATTGCCGCGTTCTGCGGCCAGTGGACCCCCGTCAGGTGTTGAGGCGCGCGCCGTTTGGTGGGGCAATGAGGCGTGAATGGGGCAGTAGAAATTGTTCCGCTCTGATCGAAACATCTTGCATCGCGGTCTACTCATCACGGAAAATTCCGTAATCCACCGCGTTAACGCTTGATTAACGATCAAATACTTCAAAATACTGTTGAGTTAAGTTCTCACTTAGGATGCCAAGATGTCAGCAAGTAATGTCGGTGCGGGCTGGTCGGCGGCCGCCGGGCACCGCCGACGGGAGTCAAGGCCAAACCAGCATGGCGGCCATGCAGCAACAGCTGGAACCTTGCGCTGAGTGACTGGTATCGGGGGCGGGGCGCGCGCGGGCGGCCATCAGCGAGTCCGTTGGACCGCGTGTAGGCTCCGACCGCGGCGCGGCAACAAGGTGCCGAATAGCGGGCCGCCGCTTGTTGCGGCTGCGCGTACGCTATGTTAGCAAAGCGCCGCTTTTCGTGATCAAGCTGCTCTCGCGGCGATCGAAAATCAAAGTCCTGCTTGAATTCCAAGGGCTTAGCTGGTTTGCGCCGCAGCGGCGCGCCGGTGTCCCTCTTGTGGGTTGGGCGCATATAAAAAGAGCACGTCTGTGGCTGCTGAAGATCCCTCCGTATCCGGTGTGTCCGGTCGTTACGCGACGGCCCTGTTTGAACTGGCCCGTGACGAAAAGTCCGTCGATGCGGTCAAGGCCGATCTCGACAGGTTCAATGCCCTCCTCGATGAGAGCGCCGATCTCAAGCGCCTCGTCCGCAGTCCGGTGTTCGGTGCGGACGTGCAGCTCAAGGCGCTGAATGCCGTGCTGGACAAGGCCGGCATCGCCGGTGTCGCCGCCAACGTGCTGCGCGTGCTGACCGCCAACCGCCGCCTGTTCGCGGTGACCGACGTGATCCGCGCCTTCAACGCGCTGGTCGCCAAATACAAGGGAGAGGCCACGGCCGACGTCGTCGTCGCCGAGCCGCTCTCCGACAAGAATCTCGACGCCTTGAAGGCCTCACTGAAGACGGTGACCGGCAAGGACGTCGCGCTCAACGTGAAAGTCGATCCAGCGATTATCGGCGGGCTCGTCGTCAAGCTCGGCAGCCGCATGATCGATAGTTCGCTTCGCACCAAACTCAACTCGATCAAGCACGCGATGAAAGAGGCAGGCTGATGGACATCCGCGCCGCGGAAATTTCCGCGATCCTCAAGGACCAGATCAAGAATTTCGGGCAGGAAGCCGAAGTCACCGAAGTCGGACAGGTGCTGTCCGTCGGTGACGGTATCGCCCGCGTCTACGGTCTCGACAACGTCCAGGCCGGCGAGATGGTCGAGTTCGAGAACGGCACCCGCGGCATGGCGCTGAACCTCGAGACCGACAATGTCGGCGTCGTCATCTTCGGCGCCGACCGCGAGATCAAGGAAGGTCAGACCGTCAAGCGCACCCGCGCCATCGTCGACGCTCCGGTCGGCAAGGGTCTGCTCGGCCGCGTCGTTGACGCGCTCGGCAATCCGATCGACGGCAAGGGCCCGATCCAGGCCACCGAGCGCAAGCGCGTCGACGTCAAGGCCCCCGGCATCATTCCGCGCAAGTCGGTGAACGAGCCGATGTCGACCGGCCTCAAGGCGATCGACGCCCTGATCCCGGTCGGCCGTGGTCAGCGCGAGCTGATCATCGGTGACCGTCAGACCGGCAAGACCGCGATCGCGCTCGACACCATCTTGAACCAGAAGCCGCTGAACGTCGCTGGCGCTCCCGAGAGCCAGAAGCTGTACTGCGTCTATGTCGCGATCGGCCAGAAGCGCTCCACCGTCGCTCAGTTCGTGAAGGTGCTCGAAGAGCAGGGCGCGCTGGAGTATTCGATCGTCATCGCCGCCACCGCGTCCGATCCGGCCCCGATGCAATATCTGGCCCCGTTCACCGGCTGCACCATGGGCGAGTACTTCCGCGACAACGGCATGCACGCCGTCATCATCTATGACGATCTGTCGAAGCAGGCCGTCGCCTATCGCCAGATGTCGCTGCTGCTGCGCCGTCCGCCGGGCCGCGAGGCCTATCCGGGCGACGTGTTCTATCTGCACTCCCGCCTGCTCGAGCGCGCCGCCAAGCTCAGCAAGGACCATGGTCTGGGGTCGCTGACCGCGTTGCCCGTCATCGAGACCCAGGCCAACGACGTGTCGGCCTACATTCCGACCAACGTCATTTCGATCACCGACGGCCAGATCTTCCTGGAGACCGATCTGTTCTTCCAGGGCATCCGTCCCGCCGTGAACGTCGGTCTGTCGGTGTCGCGCGTCGGCTCCTCGGCCCAGACCAAGGCGATGAAGAAGGTCGCCGGCAAGATCAAGGGCGAGCTGGCGCAGTACCGCGAGATGGCGGCCTTCGCGCAGTTCGGCTCCGACTTGGACGCCTCGACCCAGCGCCTGCTCAACCGCGGCGCGCGCCTGACCGAGCTCCTGAAGCAGCCGCAGTTCTCGCCGCTGAAGATGGAAGAGCAGGTCTGCGTGATCTGGGCCGGCACCAACGGCTATCTCGATCCGCTGCCGCTCAACAAGGTGCGCGCCTTCGAGGACGGCCTGCTGTCGCTGCTGCGCGGCAAGAATGCCGACCTGCTCAACGCGATCCGCGACAGCAAGGATCTGTCCGACGACAGCGCCGCCAAGCTGAAGGCGGTCGTCGAGGGCTTCGCCAAGACCTTCGCCTGATCGCGAGGTCGTGGCCGGCTCCGGCCGGCGATCCACGCCCTTCGGGGTGGGACAACGTGACATCTCATGCCCGGCGCCAGGCCGGGCATGACCAATCTCAGGGTTGAGCGGTCGGGTCTTCAACGGATCGGCCGCCGGGGTGAGCTAGACGAACAATGGCGTCACTGAAAGACATGCGGGTCCGCATCGCCTCGACCAAGGCGACGCAGAAGATCACCAAGGCCATGCAGATGGTCGCCGCCTCCAAGCTGCGCCGCGCGCAGCAGGCGGCCGAAGCGGCGCGTCCCTATGCCGAGAAGATGGACGCCGTGATCTCCAACATCGCGAGCGCCACCATCGCCTCCGCCGGCGGCCCGAAGCTGTTGGCGGGCACCGGTCGCGATCAGGTGCACCTGCTGCTGGTCTGCACCGGCGAGCGCGGCCTGTCCGGCGCGTTCAACTCCTCGATCGTCCGCCTGGCGCGCGAGCGTGCGCTCGCCCTGATGAACCAGGGCAAGGAGGTGAAGCTCTTCTGCGTTGGCCGCAAGGGTTATGAGCAGCTTCGCCGCCAGTTCGACAAGCAGATCGTCGAGCACATGGACCTGCGCTCCGTGCGCCAGATCGGCTTCGCCAATGCCGACGAGATCGCCAAGAAGGTGATTGCCCGCTTCGAGGCCGGCGAATTCGACGTCTGCACCCTGTTCTACTCGCGCTTCCGCTCGGTAATCGCGCAGATCCCGACCGCTCAGCAGATCATTCCGCTGGTGGTCGAAGCGCGCCCGGCCAATGCGGCGCCGCTGGCGCCTTACGAATACGAGCCGGAAGAGGACGAGATCCTGGCTGGACTGCTGCCGCGCAATCTCGCGGTGCAGATCTTCCGCGCACTGCTCGAAAACAACGCCTCGTTCTACGGTGCGCAGATGTCGGCCATGGACAACGCCACGCGCAACGCCGGCGAGATGATCCGCAAGCAGACGCTGATCTACAACCGCACGCGTCAGGCGATGATCACCAAGGAACTGATCGAAATCATTTCGGGCGCCGAGGCGGTCTAGCCGGATCGCGCAGCGCCCGTTGAAGCGCAACCCAGGAACATATCCCGGTCGAGCCGACCGTGGTTTCGTATACGGATCGTAAGGAGAGACACTCAATGGCTACCGCAGCCAACCAGATCGGTCGCATCACCCAGGTCATCGGCGCCGTCGTCGACGTGCAGTTCGAAGGTCACCTGCCGGCCATTCTCAATTCGCTCGAAACCAAGAACGCCGGCAACCGCCTGGTGCTCGAAGTGGCCCAGCATCTCGGCGAATCCACCGTGCGCACCATCGCGATGGACACCACCGAAGGTCTGGTCCGCGGCCAGGAGGTGACCGACACCGGTTCGCCGATCCAGGTGCCGGTGGGCGTCGGCACGCTCGGCCGCATCATGAACGTGATCGGCGAGCCGATCGACGAGGCCGGTCCGGTCGAGGCCGAGGGCCTGCGTCCGATCCACGCGGACGCGCCGAGCTACACCGACCAGTCGACCGAAGCCGAGATTCTCGTCACCGGCATCAAGGTCGTCGACCTCTTGGCTCCCTACGCCAAGGGCGGCAAGATCGGTCTGTTCGGCGGCGCCGGCGTCGGCAAGACCGTGCTGATCCAGGAGCTCATCAACAACGTCGCCAAGGCGCACGGTGGTTATTCGGTGTTCGCCGGCGTCGGCGAGCGTACCCGTGAAGGCAACGACCTCTATCACGAGTTCATCGAATCCAAGGTCAACGCCGATCCGCACAATCCCGATCCGAGCGTCAAGTCGAAGTGCGCGCTGGTGTTCGGCCAGATGAACGAGCCGCCCGGCGCCCGCGCCCGCGTCGGCCTGACCGGCCTCACCGTCGCCGAGCACTTCCGCGACCAGGGCCAGGACGTGCTGTTCTTCGTCGACAACATCTTCCGGTTCACCCAGGCCGGCTCGGAAGTGTCGGCGCTGCTCGGCCGCATCCCCTCGGCGGTGGGTTATCAGCCGACGCTCGCCACCGACATGGGCGCGCTGCAGGAGCGCATCACCACCACCAACAAGGGCTCGATCACCTCGGTGCAGGCCATCTACGTGCCGGCCGACGACTTGACCGACCCGGCGCCGGCGACCTCGTTCGCGCATTTGGACGCCACCACCGTGCTCAACCGCGCGATCTCGGAAAAGGGCATCTACCCGGCGGTGGACCCGCTCGACTCGACCTCGCGCATGCTCTCCCCGCTGGTCGTCGGCGAGGAGCACTATCAGACCGCGCGTCAGGTCCAGCAGATTCTGCAGCGCTACAAGTCGCTGCAGGATATCATCGCCATCCTGGGCATGGACGAGCTGTCGGAAGAGGACAAGCTGACCGTGGCCCGCGCCCGCAAGATCGAGCGCTTCCTGTCGCAGCCGTTCCACGTCGCCGAAATCTTCACGGGATCGCCGGGCAAGTTCGTCGACCTCGCCGACACCATCAAGGGCTTCAAGGGCCTGTGTGAAGGCAAGTACGACCACCTGCCGGAGGCCGCCTTCTACATGGTCGGCAACATCGACGAGGCGGTCGAGAAGGGCAAGAAGCTGGCCGCTGAGGCAGCCTAAGGGCGAATAGGGAGCAGCGAATAGACGAGCTGTTCGCTGCTTCCTCCTTCACTACTCGCCATTCGCTATTCGCTATTCGCAGGTTTCCCAATGGCTACTTTCCATTTCGATCTCGTCTCGCCGGAAAAGATCGCCTTCTCGGGCGAGGTCGACCAGGTCGACGTTCCCGGCCAGGAGGGTGATTTCGGCGTGCTCGCCGGGCATGCGCCGTTCGTGGCGACGCTGCGGCCGGGTATCCTGACGGTGACATCAGGCGGATCGCAGCAGAAGATCATCGTGCTCGGCGGCCTTGCCGAGATCTCGGACAAGGGTCTGACGGTTCTCGCCGACGTCGCCACGTCGCTGAAGGAGCTCGACCAGACCGCTTTCGCGGCCGAGATCGCCGGCATGGAATCCAAGCTGAACGAGAAGCAGGGCAACGAGCTCGATCGCGCGATCGAGCGGCTCGATCACTTCAAGACGATCCAGCAGCAGCTCAATACGACTGCGCTGCATTGATCCCACCGCACGACGTATGAATGAACGTTCATGGCCGGGCTCTGCCCGGCCATTTTCGTTTGGGGCTCGAACGTCGTGCGCCGGTCGATGACTACTTCAAGGGAGGCCGGTTGCATGCTCACCGATCTGACGGCATGCTCCCGGCCAATCCAGCGGGCGCGGTGACATGGCAGGACAGATCGTCTTGAAACGCAAGATCGCGGCGATTTTCGCCGCCGATATCGCCGGCTATTCGCGCCTCGTCGCGGAGGATGAAGAAGAGACGCTACGGCGACTGGCGGCCTATCGCGAGGTCGTTGACGACTTCATCGCGCGAGCCGGCGGCCGCATCTTCAACACCGCTGGCGATGCGGTGCTCGCGGAATTTCCCAGCGCGGTCGAAGCGGTGCGTTGCGCGATCGACATCCAGGAGAGCCTGCGCACGCGCAACATGGCCTATCCGCCGAGCCGGCAGATGAGCTACCGCATCGGCATCACCATCGGCGACGTCGTCGAGCGCGACGGCGATCTGCTCGGCGACGGCGTCAACATCGCAGCACGCCTCGAGGGCCTCGCCGACGTCGGCGGCATCTGCATCTCGCGCGCCGTTCATGAGCAGGTCGCCAACAAGCTGTCGGTGCAGTTCGCCGACATGGGCGCGCGGGAGGTCAAGAACATCCCGACCCCGGTGCACGCCTATCGCGTGGCGATGCGCCGCGAGGACGGCACCTACGCGCCGCCGGAAGAAAAGAAAGTCGCCCGCGGCGGCGGGCTCCGCCTGATCTGGCGAATTGCGGCCGCCGTGGTTGCGCTCGGAGCCGTCGGGATCGGGACCGAACTCTATCTGGATTATCGCGATCCGCACCCCGCGCAGCGCGATGCCGCCAAGGCGGCGGCGGAAGCGCTGGCCCGGCTGTCGGCCACGCCGGCTCCGCCGTCCTCGGTCCCGTCTTCATCTCCATCCCCCGCGCCGACGCAGTCATCCGTCGCCAGGCAGACGGCCGACTCGCCGCAGCCGCAACAGTCGCCCTCGCCTTCATCCTCCGTCGCCGCCGAGAAGTTTGCACCTGAAGCCGTGCCGTTCGTGAGCGAGCGGACCCGCATTGCGCTGGCGCGCGACTACGTGCCGGCACCGGATCACAAGGCGTTCGCGACCACGATCAACGGCGTCAGCGCCTATGTCACCGGACAGGCGAGCGACGACGCGGCGAAATCGGCTGCGCTGGAGCAGTGCCAGAAGCGCGCTGAAAATGCGAACGGACCGCGCCAATGCGAGCTCTATGCCGTCGGCGACAATGTCGTCTACGTGCACAGCAAGCCGCCGTTGCCGCCGCAGCCCTGGGTGCGCCACGACCCGATGACCGAGCGCGCCTTCAGCGCGGCAGAGATGCCGCTGGTGCGCGATACAGGCCGGGCCCGGCTCGAAGCGAACTACGGCACGGCGCGTCGGACCAAGGCCATCGCGCTCGGGCCCGGCGGGCAGTTCTTCTACAGCGTCGGCGGCGACCTCGTCGACGATGTGGTTCGCCGCAATCTGGAAGCCTGCGGTGCCCAGGCGGGCACCGCCTGCATCATCGTTGCGCTCGACGATGCCTTCGTGGTGCCGATACCGACGGTGATGAAAGCCACCGGCTTCTTCCGCGCGGCCATCCATCAGGCGATCGCCCCGGAGGCGCGCGAGGAGGTGGCGCGACGTCTCGAGGCCGCGACGTCGGGCTGGAATGCAGTCGCGGTCGGCACGGCCGGCCACCCCGGCTTCGGCCTCAATGGCGACCGTGAGGAGACGGCGATCGGCGGCGCGCTGGCCGACTGCGCCACGCGCGACAACGACTGCCGGGTGATTGCGATCGGGCCGTTCACGGTCGAGGACAATTAGGCCGGCGAACTCTCGCGACATCGCCTTTCCGAGGCGCGCGGAGCGTCGGCCCTTGAATGACGAAGAGCCCCGCGCTTCGACGTAGATCAGTCGCCAACGTTGGCGAGATGCGCAAAAGCCTGCGCCACCGCGCGATAGACCTCGCGGCGAAACGGCACCACCAGCTCCGGGACGCGCGCCAGGCGGTCCCAGCGCCAGGCGTCGAACTCGGCCGGCTGGCCGTTGCGCGGCGTCACCGGATCGATGTCGGCGTCGCGCCCGGTGAAGCGCATCGCGAACCATTTCTGACGCTGGCCGCGAAAGCGCGCGAGCCGGTGGTTCGGATCCTCGAATGGCGGAAATTCGTAAGTCAGCCAGTCGGTCTCGCCGAGGATGTCGGCGTCGCGAATGCCGGTCTCCTCCCACAGCTCGCGCCGCGCTGCCGCCTGAAGATCCTCGCCGGGGTCGACGCCGCCCTGCGGCATCTGCCATTCGAGCCCGGGCAGCACGATCTCCGGCCCGTCGTCGCGAAAGCGGCGTCCAAGGAAGACGAGCCCTTCGGCGTTGAGCAGCGCGATACCGACATTCGGACGATAGGGTCTGGTCTCGGTCATCCTCGAATCCATGAGCTGTCGTTCGCATGGCAGTGCATCATGACGGCATCGTCGCGACGCATCTGCAGAGATTCCCTGCAGCTCCTGCGCAGAAGCGGACTAGCGGATGTCGGGTACCGCGTCGAGGGCGGGGATCGCGATTCAATCGCCTGCGAGCGGAGCGAATTCCTTGACCACGCGCTCATAGACCGGCCGCTTGAACGGCACGATCAGCCCCGGCAGGTTCTTCATCGGCTCCCAGCGCCAGCTGACGAATTCCGCCTTGTGGTGGCCGCCGCCGGGGCGCTCGACATCGATCTCGGCATCGGCCCCGGTGAAGCGCAGCGCGAACCATTTCTGGCGCTGGCCGCGATAGCGCCCCTTCCAGGCACGGCCTGCGACCGTGCGCGGAATATCGTAGGTCAGCCAGTCGCCGACCTCGGCCAGCTTCTCGACGGAGCGCACGCTGGTCTCTTCATACAGCTCGCGCTTGGCCGCCTCCCAGGCATCCTCGCCGGGATCGACGCCGCCCTGCGGCATCTGCCAGACATGGGTGTCGTCGACATGCTCGATTCCGCCGGCGCGGCGACCGATGAAAACCAGCCCCTCCGAATTGATCAGCATGATGCCGACGCAGGTGCGGTAAGGCAGGTCCTCGTAGCGCGTCATTCCGGTCTCGGCCTTCCTGCGGGGACCCCTGCGCCTCGCTGCGCAGGCCTCCCGCTGTCACGTCGCCAGTCGGGCCGGCGCACGTTCGTTCAGTTCGATTTTGATTTCAGCATCGCGGTTGTCAATGGCACCAGCAGAATGCCCTTGCGGTCGAGCCCCTTGATCCAGGTGCCGATGCGGTCGATCGAGGCCGGCAGCGCCGAGGCGGTCCCGACGGCGACGCCACGTTCCTTGGCCAGGCTTTCGAGCTTGGCGAGCGCATTGTCGATCTCGACCGGGGTCGGCACCGCGTCGATGGCGACGTCGCCCTTCGCGAACGGCATCGCGAGCCCCGTGGCCAGTGAGGCTGCCACGCTGCGCGGGGCTGCGCCATCGTCGAACAGGGCCAGACCGCGCTTGGCGGCCTCGTTCACGATCGGCTGCATCGCCGCTTCCGTTGCGACGAAGCGCGCACCCATGAAGTTGCCGATGCCGACGTAACCCTGCAGCCGGCTCATGTGCCAGAACAGCCGGTCGATGTTCTGGTCCGGTCCGAGTGTTGCGAGCAGCGTCTGCGGACCCGGATCGTTGTCGGGATAGTCGTAGGGCTCCATCGGGACCTGCAGCAGGATCTCGTGGCGCTGCGCCCGGGCGCGCTCGGCGAGCTTGGTCGGATCGGAGCCATAGGGCGTGAAGGCCAGGGTGACCGCCGGCGGCAGCTTCATGATCGCGTCCGCCGTCTTGGCGGCGCCGACGCCGAGACCGCCGATCACGATCGCGACGGCCGGCATGCGCGCCGCCTTGGCGCGGTCGGCCTCGGCCGCATAGGCAGTGAATGGCTTCAGCCCGTCGGCCATCACCGGGATCATGCCGTAGCGCGACTTCTCCAGCAGCCGCGGGTCCACGCCGGGCATCTGGCTCGCGGGCGCGGCCGATCCAGGCTCTGCCGTCTCGCCACCGGCACCGATCGCGACCTCCTGGCGGGCGCCACTGGAGCCGTCGATGATGGTGACCGTCTTGCGCTCGCCGCCCTCCTGCTTGGCCGCGGGGGCCGCGCCGTGGTCGGCCTTTGCGTCTGGCTTGCCATCCGGCTTGGCGGCGGCCTTGTCGTCGGTGGGCTTTGCGCCCTCGTTGATCGCGACGCGGGCGACCGGCTCGCCACCGAGCGGATTGTCGTTGAACATCGCAAAGCCGGCAAACACGACCAGGAACAGCCCCAGCAGCATCGCGAGGGCCTGCAGGGCCGTGAAGGGAAGCCGAATGCGGCGCCTGCGACGCTTTTCCGTCTGCCCGAGCGGGGCGCTCAGCTCGTCGGCCGTCTCTGTCATCGAAATTCCCGAATCAATCGGGTCGACGATACCACGGCGGGGATTCGGACGCAGGGTCGGTGTCCGAAAGCCCGTAGATCGGCGGAGCGGCAAACCAAGAAGCCGTCCAAAAAGGAAGGGCGGCCCCGAGGCCGCCCTTCAAAGCTGATTCGCGTCGGTCGGCTGCCGCTCAGTTGGCGACCTCAGTTTGCCGCCTTGGCCGGCTTGTCGGCCGCGGCCTTCTCGGTCGGCGCCGGGGTGTTGGCGCTGTTCTTGATGCCGTGGAGCAGGTCGGCGGCCATTTTGAGCGCCTTGTCGTCCTTGGTGTCCGGCGGCACGTAAGACTGCGAGCCGGTCTTCTCGTCGCCGTCGTTCTTCAGATGGCCGCGCAGCGACGCCTCGCCCTTGGTGTCGGTGCGCGACTTCAGCTCATCCGGCACGTCCTGCAGCACCTCGATGTCGGGCACGATGCCCTTGGCCTGGATCGACTTGCCCGACGGCGTGTAGTAGCGCGCGGTGGTCAGCCGCAGCGCGCCGTTGCCGGCGCCGAGCGGGATGATGGTCTGCACCGAGCCCTTGCCGAACGAGCGGGTGCCGACCAGCGTCGCGCGCTTGTGGTCCTGCAGCGCGCCGGCCACGATCTCCGACGCCGACGCCGAGCCGCCATTGATCAGCACGATGACCGGCTTGCCCTTGGTGAGGTCGCCGGCATGTGCCGCGCGGCGCTGCGTCTCCTCGGCATTGCGGCCGCGGGTCGAGACGATCTCGCCGCGCTCCAGGAACGCGTCGGAGACGGTGACCGCCTCCTCGAGCAGGCCGCCCGGGTTGTTGCGCAGGTCGATGATGTAGCCCTTCAGCTTGTCACCGATCTGGTTCTGCAGGTCGGCGATGCTCTTCTTCAGGCCCTCGGTGGTCTGCTCGTTGAAGGTGGTGATGCGGATATAGGCGATGTCGTCGCTCTCGGTGCGCGAGCGCACCGAGCGGACGCGGATGTTGTCGCGGGTCAGCGTCACGTCGAGCGGATTGTCGGCGCCCTTGCGCACGACCTTCAGCTTGATCTTGGTGCCGACCGGACCGCGCATCTTCTCGACCGCCTGGTTGAGGGTCAGGCCCTGCACGGCTTCGTCGTCGAGATTGGTGATGATGTCGTTGGCCTGGATGCCCGCCTTCGAGGCCGGCGTATCGTCGATCGGCGACACCACCTTGATCAGGCCGTCTTCCATCGTCACCTCGATGCCGAGGCCGCCGAACTCGCCGCGGGTCTGCACCTGCATGTCGCGGAAGCTCTTCGCATCCATGTAGCTCGAATGCGGATCGAGCCCCGAGAGCATGCCGCTGATCGCGGACTCGACCAGCTTCGAATCGTCGGGCTTCTCGACATAATCGCTGCGCACCCGCTCGAACACGTCGCCGAACAGGTTGAGCTGGCGATAGGTATCGGCGGTCGCGGCGCGCGCCGTCGATCCCATCAACACCGCGCGCGGTTGCGAGACGAACAGGGTCAATGCCGCACCGGTGGCCGCGCTCAGGAGAATTACCGAAGTCTTACGCATCATCCGCGTACCTTTTCGCCTTCATTTGCGGCCCACCATGGGCCTGGATCGATTGGAGTGCCGTCCTTACGGAACTCGACATAGAGCACTGGTTGACTCGCGTTGGTAGCGAGAATGGAGGCAACCTGGGAGCTGTTACCCATGATCGCGACCGGCTCTCCCGTCTGAACAAACTGCCCGATGTTGACGGAAATGCGCTCCATCCCGGCGATCAGGACATGATACCCGCCACCGGCGTTGAGGATCAAGAGTTGTCCGTAGCTACGGAAGGGACCCGCATACACAACCCAGCCATCACACGGGGTTGTGACCTGAGCCCCTGGCCGGGTTGCCAAAGAAATGCCTTTATCCGAGCCGCCCGCACCGTCCGATGCGCCAAATTCGCGGATCTTGGTGCCGTTGACAGGAAACGTCAGCATGCCCTTGGTCGAGGCGAACGCGATCGCGGGCGCCTTGCGGCCCGGGTTGCGCAGCGCATTCGCGTCCGGCTTGCTGTTGACCGGCACCCCCTGCAGGCTCGCCGTCGAGGCAGCCTTGGCCGCGCTCTTGAGGTCCAGCTCCATCGTCGTGATCAGTCCCTGCAGCGAGTCGATCTGCTGCGCCAGCACGGCGGCGCGCGCGCTTTCGGCTTCCATGTCCTTCTCGGCCGAGCTCTGCTTGCGCTGGCGTTCCTCCACCAAGGCGGCGAGACGGGTCTGATCGGTGCGCAGCCTGTCGCGGTCGCCGGCGAGCTTGTCGCGTTCGCTGGCGATCGTCTTGCGGATGGCGACGAGCTCGCCGAGATCGGTCGAGAGCTTTTCGGCTCGGCTGCGCATCTCGGGGATCACCGAACCCAGCAGCATCGCCGTGCGCAGGGATTGCAGCGCGTCCTCGGGACGGACCAGCAGGGCCGGCGGGGTGCGGCGGCCGGCGCGCTGCAGTGCGGCCAGAACCTCGATGATCTCCGAGCGCCGCGCTTCCAGCGACGTCCGCAGATCCTGCTCGCGGCCGTCGAGCCCGCGCAGCCGCGTTTCGGCCTCGCCAACCCGCACTTCGACGCTGCGCACCTGCGCCGCGACGTCGATCAGCTGCTGATTGAGCTTGCCGCGATCCTCGCCGAGCGCGGCGATGTCGGCCTTCAGCCGCTCCTGGGCCTCGGCGGCGGCCTTCTGGGCGGCGCGGGCGGCCTCGAGCTCCTGTTCGCGCTGCTTCAACTGCTCCGGGGTGGCCGGCGTCGGTGACGCGGTGCCGGGGATGGATGGCCGGAGTCCGCTCTGCGCCAGCGCCGCACATCCGGAAAAGACCACCACGAGCGCGACGAGCGACGCGCGGCAGGACCGGCCGCTGCGGACAGGTCTTGGGAAGCAGGAGAGGGGCCGCGCAGCGAACATCGAGGTCCTTATTGTGCTCCCATCGTCCCTTGTTCAAGCGCGGTGATAGGGGTGACCGGCAAGGATCGTAGCAGTACGGTAAATCTGCTCGAGCAGCAGGACGCGGACGATCTGGTGCGGCCAGGTGGCGGCGCCAAACGCAACCCCAAGCTTGGCTCTGCGCCGCAAATCGGGCGAAAGTCCGTCGGCGCCGCCGATTGCGAAGACGGCAGCCGGAATGCCTTCGTCCCGCCAGCGCCCAAGATAACCCGCAAAAGTTGTACTGTCGACGTTCCGGCCACGCTCGTCGAGACAGACGAGCACGGACTTGTCGGGGATCGCCGCCGATATCGCGGAGGCCTCCTCGGTCATGCGCGTCGCCGCATCGCGCGCGCGGCTTTCCGGGATTTCATGGATGTCGAGGCCGCGAAAGCCGAGCTTGCGGCCGATGTCGTCGAAACGCTCGCGGTAGCGCTCCGCGAGCTCCCGCTCGGGACCCTGCTTCAACCGGCCGATGGCGACCACGATCAGGCGCATGCGCACCCGACTAGCACGTGCGCCGCACGATTCGCATCCGCCGCGGCGTGGGACCGCCTAGACCGCCTTGGCCGGGTTCGGCCCTTGAGTCCACAATCGCTCGAGATTGTAGAACTCGCGAACCTCGGGTCGAAACACGTGCACGATCACGTCGCCGGAATCGATCAGCACCCAATCGCAATTGGGCAGGCCCTCGATGTGGAGTTTCTTGGTGCCGGCTTCCTTCAGGCCCTTGGCGACGTTTTCCGCGATCGATCCGACGTGCCGGTTCGAGCGGCCCGTAGTAATGACCATGTAGTCGGAATACGCCGATTTGCCGTGAAGATCGATCGTGACCGTCTCCTCCGCCTTCATATCTTCGAGGCGGGAGAGGATCGTGCGCAGGGTCTTGTCGGCGTCGGGTTGCGCCTGCAAGGCCGCATCTTGGGTCGACGTCTTACGCGCTGACTTGGCAGTCGCCGACTTGGTAGTCGTTGCCTTCGTCTTCGGTAAGGCCGACTGGGACAATACAGATGTGGTCAGGGACCATTCCTTTCACTGTATCGCAGGCCGAATCCAACCCGGCCTGCTGACCATATTAGGCATGTGGGGTTAAGGGTTTCAACAATCCAGTACCCCGGTCGTCCGGCCCGACACCGTCCAGGCCGTCCCCGCTTCGGACCGTAGCGGAGACGGCAAGTTCCATGCATATCCGATGCCGCGCGCGATGGCGAACGCGCGGCCTTTCAGAACGACTTCCAACTGCCGTCCGGGTTCCTCAGGCCCGTCGAGGACAGGCTGAGCTTGAGGCCGGTGAGGTAGACCCAGGCTGGAGCGGCGCGGTCGGCCAGACGGCTGGCTTGCGCTTCGGGAATGCGATACCGCGCCAGGGCGCGTGCGGCGGGCGCGTTCAGGGCGCGGAAGCTGCGGGGCGGACGATCGACCACGGCCATCGGAACCTGGGCCGCGATGTGCCGCCACTTCTGCCAGCGATGGAACTGCGCGAGATTGTCAGCGCCCATGATCCACACGAAGCGCAAGCGCGATGCACGCCGGCGCAGATAATCGATCGTGTCGGCAGTGTAGCGGGTGCCGATGACGGATTCGAGACAGCTGATCTCGATGCGCGGATCGGCGGCCACCTTGCGCGCCGCCTCGGCGCGTTCGGCCAGCGCATGCAGCCCGCCATTGTTCTTGAGCGGATTGCCCGGTGTCACCAGCCACCAGACACGGTCCAGCTGCAGCCGCTTCAGCGCGAACAGGCTGATCGCGCGGTGCGCCTGGTGCGGCGGATTGAACGAGCCGCCGAGCAGGCCGATGCGCATGCCATCACTGTGGGGCGGCAGCGCCTGGCGGATCGCAAGGCGCATGGCTGTGGCGTCGGTCACGGCTGCCCCCGCCTGCTGCTCGTGCAACTCAACCACAGGATGCGGCCGTCATGGCCGCGTCTGCCCGGTGCCGTGGATGCGATATTTGAAGCTGGTGAGCTGCTCGACTCCGACGGGGCCGCGCGCATGGAACTTGCCCGTGGCGATGCCGATCTCGGCGCCGAAACCGAACTCGCCGCCGTCGGCGAACTGGGTCGAGGCGTTGTGCAGCACGATCGCAGAGTCGACCTCGTTGAGGAACTTGTCGGCGGCCGCATTGTCATCGGTGACGATCGCGTCGGTGTGGTGTGAGCCGTGCGCGTGGATGTGGGCGATCGCGCCCTCCACGCCGTCGACGACCTTCGCGGCGATGATCGCGTCGAGATATTCGGTGTCCCAGTCCTCGTTGCTGGCCGGCTTCACCCGCGCATCGGCCGCGCACACGACCTCATCGCCCCGCACCTCGCAGCCGGCGCCAATTAGCATGTCGACCAGCGGCTCGATCTTGTCGGCGGCCGCGCGATCGACCAGCAGCGTCTCTGCCGCGCCGCAGACGCCGGTGCGGCGCATCTTGGCGTTCAGCACGATCGACTTGGCCATCTCCAGGTCGGCGGCGCCGTCGACATAGACGTGGTTGACGCCTTCGAGATGCGCGAACACCGGCACACGTGCCTCGGCCTCGACGCGGGCGACGAGGCTCTTGCCGCCGCGCGGCACGATGACGTCGACGCCGCCGTTCAGGCCGGACAGCAGCAGGCCGACGGCGGCGCGATCGCGCGTCGGCACCAGCGTGATCGCAGCCTCCGGCAGGCCCGCCTCGCGCAGGCCTTCGACGAGGCATTCGTGGATGGCGCGGCAGGAGCGGAACGAGTCCGAGCCGCCGCGCAGGATCACGGCATTGCCGGACTTCAGGCACAGCACGCCGGCATCGGCCGCCACGTTGGGGCGGCTCTCGAAGATCACGCCGATCACGCCGAGCGGCACCCGCACGCGCTCGATGGTCATGCCGTTCGGCCGCTGCCAGCTCTCGGTGACGATGCCGATGGGATCGGCGACCTCGCGCACAGCGGCGATGCCGTCGGCCATCGCGGCGACGCGGGCCGGGGTCAAGGTCAGGCGATCGAGGAAGGAGGAAGTGATGCCGGCGGCCTTGGCCTCGACCACGTCCTCGGCATTGGCGGCGATGATCGTGTCCGCGCGGGCCCGGATCAGCCGCTCCATCGCCTCCAGCGCCCGGTTCTTCTGCGCGGCCGGCGCCAGCGACAGCACGCGCGCGGCGGCGCGCGCCTGCTTGGCGAGGTCGTTCATCAGCGCAGGCAGATCGGCGCTGCCGTCGATGGCTTTCAAAGGCGCGGTCATGGGCGTTTCAACCTTGAATTAAGGCTCTCCAGTAGCACGGAATTCGGCCGTTTGCGAACGCTGGTGCCGCGGTCTCAGACCTGACCGGCACCTGCCGGGCCGATCACCAGATCGTCGCGATGGATCATCTCGGCGCGGCCGGAGATGCCGAGGATGACGGCCACGTCCGGCGACGAACGGCCCTTGATCCGCTCGGCATCGTCGGCGTCATAGGCAACGAGGCCGCGGCCGATCTCATGGGTGTCGGGGCCGCGCACCACCACGGCATCGCCGCGGGCGAACTGGCCATCGACACGGATGACGCCGGCCGGCAAGAGGCTTTTGCCCGCCCGCAGCGCGGTCACGGCGCCGGCGTCGATCGTCAGCGTGCCCTTCGGCTCCAGTGAACCCGCGATCCAGCGTTTGCGCGCGGTGACGGGGTTTGCCGGCGTCAGGAACCAGGTGCAACGGCCGCCATTGGCGATCGCGGCCAGCGGGTGCTCGATCTTGCCGGAGGCGATCAGCATGTGGGTGCCGCCAGTGGTGGCGATCTTGGCGGCTTCGATCTTCGTGCGCATGCCGCCGCGCGAAAACTCGGAAGCCGCGCTGCCGGCCATGGCCTCGATGTCGGCGGTGACGCTCTCGACCACGGGGATCAGCCGCGCATTCGGATCCTGCGCGGGCGGCGCGGTGTAGAGGCCGTCGATATCGGACAGCAGCACCAGCAGATCGGCGCTCGCCATGGTCGCGACACGGGCGGCGAGGCGATCATTGTCGCCATAGCGGATCTCGGCGGTCGCGACCGTGTCGTTCTCATTGATGACCGGCACCGCGCGCCATTCCAGGAGCTTGGCGATGGTCGAACGGGCGTTGAGATAACGCCGGCGCTCCTCGGTGTCCTGCAGCGTCACCAGGATCTGGCCGGCACTGACGCCATGAGCGCCGAGCACCTCCGACCAGGTCCGCGCCAGCGCGATCTGGCCGACCGCGGCGGCCGCCTGGCTCTCCTCCAGCTTCAGCGGTCCGCGCGGCAGCTTCAATCGGCTCCGGCCGAGCGCGATCGAGCCCGAGGATACGACCAGCAGCTCGCAGCCGCGGCTGTGGAGCCGGGCGATGTCGGCCGCCAGCGCGGCGAGCCAGGAGGCGCGGACCTCGCCGGCCTCGGAATCGACCAGCAGCGACGAGCCGACCTTGACGACGATGCGGCGAAAATTTTCGAGACGGGGTACCATGGCGTGAACGGGGTCGGTTCGAGCCCTCGCATCGTGATGAGAGGTGCGTGGCTGACACGCGGTCCGCACGGGACGGGGCTCAAGTGTTGATGGATGGCGGCGAGTGTCGCAAGCGAGGGCCTGCGAGGCAAGGTTGGCTTCAGTTCAGCCCTGCGGTGACGTTGGGGCCGCCCACGGCTCCTCGGTCGCGGCGCTCTCGGTCGTGCTCTTGGCCTTGAGGGACACAGGCTGTTCGCCGACCACGTCGGCGAGCTTGCGCAAAGCTTCCTTGACGCCTTCGCCCGTCGCGCCGGAAATCAGCAGCGGCGTCTTCTTGGCGGCGCGCTTCAGCCGGTCCCTCTGCTTCTTCAGCTCGTCCGGATCGACCGCGTCGATCTTGTTCAGCGCGACGATCTCGACCTTGTCGGTCAGCTCGCCGCCATAGGCTTCGAGCTCGTGCCGCACGGTCTTGTAGGCCTTGCCGGCGTGCTCGCAGGTGGCATCGACCAGGTGCAGCAGCACACGGCAGCGCTCGACATGGCCGAGGAAACGGTCGCCGAGGCCGGCGCCCTCATGCGCGCCCTCGATCAGGCCGGGAATGTCGGCCAGCACGAACTCGCGGCCGTCGGCGTTTACGACGCCGAGCTGCGGATGCAGCGTGGTGAACGGATAGTCGGCGATCTTCGGCTTGGCGGCGGAGACCTTGGACAGGAAGGTCGACTTGCCGGCATTGGGCAGGCCGACCAGGCCGGCATCGGCGATCAGCTTCATGCGCAGCCAGATCCAGCGCTCCTCGCCGGGCTGGCCGGGATTGGCGTTGCGCGGCGCCCGGTTGGTCGGCGACTTGAAATGGGCGTTGCCGAAGCCGCCATTGCCGCCCTCGGCCAGCACGAAGCGCTCGCCCACCGCGGTAAAGTCGTGGATCAGCGTCTCGCGATCCTCGTCGAAGATCTGGGTGCCGACGGGAACCTTCAGCACCACGGACTTGCCGCCGGCGCCATGGCGGTCCTTGCCCATGCCGTTCTCGCCCTTCTGGGCCTTGAAATGCTGCTGGTAGCGGTAGTCGATCAGGGTGTTGAGGCCGTCGACGGCCTCGATGATGACGTCGCCGCCGCGGCCGCCATTGCCGCCGTTCGGCCCACCGAACTCGATGAACTTCTCGCGCCGGAACGCAACGCAACCGTTGCCGCCGTCGCCGGAGCGCACATAGACCTTGGCTTCATCGAGGAATTTCATGATGCGTCCTACGTAGGCGAGGCGGGTCCCCACGGCAACCGCGGAATGGGTTTAATTCGGCCCGAAGCCTTAATTTCGAGCGGTAAAGCCGCGCTGCGCAGCACGTGGACAAGGCGTGCGCAGGGGTTGCAGCAGGGCTGCATGACGCGCCATGCGGAAGGGCTGGAGCCGCGGCGGCGTGCCTGATAAGGCAGCCCCATCATGAGCGTGCTGTCCCGAATCTCCACCGCCAACGATGAGCGCTCGGCGCGGCTGGCCGGCATCGGCCTGATGCTGCTGTCGATTGCGATGTTCTCGTTCGGCGACGCCCTCGGCAAGTTCCTGGTGTCGACCTATGCCGTCGGCCAACTCCTGTGGCTGCGCGCCTGTGCGGCGCTGCTCTTGCTCGCACCGTTCATCTGGCGCAACCGCGCCGCGTTCCTGCAGCTCGAGCGCCCCTGGCTGCAGCTCGTGCGCGTGATCCTGTCGACGTTGGAGGTCGCAGCGTTCTTCCTCGCCACCGTCTATCTGCCGCTCGCCGACGTCATCACCTACTATCTCGCCGGGCCCATCTTCGTCACCGCGCTGTCGGCGCTGGTGCTGCGCGAGCATGTCGGCTGGCGGCGCTGGACCGCGATTCTGATCGGCTTTTGCGGCGTGCTGATCGCGCTGCGGCCCTCGGCGCAGACCTTCAGCCTGCCGGCCTTGATCGCACTCGGCGGCAGTCTGTCGTTCGCGGTGCTGATGCTGATCACGCGCAGCCTGCGCGCGACGCCCGACATCGTGATGGCGTCGTCGCAGTTCGTCGGGACCTTCCTGCTCGGCGCCGCGATGTCCTCGTTCGGCTGGGTGACGCCGACGCCCGGCAGCCTGGTGCTGTTCGCCGCCGCCGGCCTCATCTCGGTGACCGCGTTGTTCTGCGTCAACCGCTCGCTCAAGCTGGCGCCGGCCTCGGTGGTCGTGCCCTATCAGTACACGATGATCGTCTGGGCCGTGCTGTTCGGCTTCGTCGTGTTCGGCGACGTGCCGCATCCCGCCACCATCATCGGCGCCACCATCATCATCGGCGCTGGGCTGTACATCTATCTGCGCGAGCGCAGCCTGGGGCAGGGCCAGGGTGCGGTGAATCCGCCGGCCTGAGATGCGACCCTCCCCTGGAGGGGGAGGGTCGCCTCACGCGGAGCGAAGCGACACGTGAGGCGGGGTGGGTGGCCCGGCCTAACTCCGCCGCCCCGCATTGGCCCAGGCCTTCAGCGAGGACCAGACGCCGCGGGTCAGGCGGAAGGCGTCGACCGGGGCGGACGAGCCGATCACCTCGAAGCGGTGCAGCTCGACGCCGGTCCATTGGAAGCCGCACTTTTCCAGGATGTTGCGCGAGGCTGGGTTGCTGACGCGGGCGTGCCCGATCAGCAAATTGTCCTCGCTCGTCTCGAAGAAATGGTCGATCGCGGCGCGCGCGGCTTCGGTGCCGAAGCCGCGGCCCCAATGCGCAACGCCCAGCCAGTAGCCGAGCTCGGCACGGCCCGTTGCTGCTCGATTGATCCCGACCATGCCGATCGGCGTGTCCAGATGCTCGATCAGGAAGGCGGTCTCACCCGTCTGTTCCAGCGCGCGAACGAAGCGAGCGGCATCGACCTCCGAATAGGGATGCGGCAGGCGGCGGGTATTCTCGGCGATAACACGGTCGTCGGCGAGCCGGGCGATGGCTGTCACGTCCGCGAGCACCGGCGCACGCAGCGTCAGCCGGGAGGTTTCGAGGACGCAAGGTCTCGCCTCGCGCAAGGTGGGAGTGGTGATGTCCTGCAGCATGTCGGGCTCCATCGACGCTTCGGGATCAACTGATCAGCGAAAATGAAAAGGGGAGGCCGGTTGTCCCGCCTCCCCTGGAGCCATCTGGCGCTCCGCCGGTTTGTCAGGACCCGGCGGACGCGAATTGTTCCACCGTATTCTACTCAGCAGCCTCGGCGAGTACCGGACGTACCGAGATGAACGTGCGGTTGGCACGGTCATGGAACTCGACGACGCCCTCGATTTTCGCGAAGATCGTGTGGTCCGTGCCCATGCCGACGTTGAGGCCGGGATGCCAGGTGGTGCCGCGCTGACGCGCAATGATGTTGCCGGGAATCACGCGCTCGCCGCCGAACGCCTTGATGCCGAGGCGCTTGCCCTTGGAGTCGCGTCCGTTGCGGGATGAACCGCCTGCCTTTTTATGAGCCATCGCTCGTCTCCGATCTCTTGCGATCACCTTTAGCGCGATTCCGCTAAGGGATCATTCACATTTGCAACCTGCGCGGACGAAAAATCCACGCGCGATGAGGTCAAGCCGGTGCGGTGGGCGAGACGCGCGCCGGCTCGCTTACTCGGCGGCGTCGGCCGCCGGGGCTTCCGCCTTGACCTTCTTCGGGCGCGGGCCCTTGGTCGGCTTGGCGTTGTCGGTCAGGATCTCCGAGACGCGGATCAAGGTCAGCTCGTCCCGGTAGCCGCGCTTGCGGCGCGAATTCTTGCGGCGGCGCTTCTTGAACGCGATCACCTTGGGGCCGCGCTTGTGGTCCAGCACCTCGACGGCCACGGACGCGCCGGCCACCGCGGGGATGCCCAGCACCGGCGTATCACCGCCGACCACCAGCACCTCGTTCAGCTGCACGATCGTTCCGGGCTCACCGTCGATCTTGCCAATCTCGAGCACATCATCCGGGGCGACGCGGTATTGCTTGCCGCCGGTCTTGATGACTGCGAACATCGTTCTCATCCTTCGTGTTCGATCCCGGCCTCAGAGCGCGATGGCTCCGGGTCGGCTTCTTGTTCAGTCGTTATGGTTCATGTGGTCCGGCCCGATTGGAGCCGGAAGTCGCGCCCGAGGCTTTGAGGCCTCAAGAAAGGGCGCAACGACAAACGGCGCAGGAACGCCCGCGCCGGTCGATCGGGCGCTTATAGCGGCGTGAGCCGGCGAGTCAAGGTGAATGGCCGGTTGCCGCTCGGACGGGATGCCCGGGCCCCGCCGACCCCCGGCCGCCATTCGCTCGACCCGGCGCACCGGACCCGCAACCAACTGTTCCCTCCGCCGTTGTCCGGACCCAATGCACAACAGGGCAGGATCGCATGGCCGACGACGTCATGACCACCACGGGCATCGCCCGCCACGGCGCCGCGCGGCTGCCGACGGTCGAGATCGACAGCTTCAACATCGAGCTCAAGGACGAGGACGGCTTCCTCGGCGACCGCGCCTCCAAGGGCGCCTTTCGCAAGATCCTGGAGCGCTGGCGCAAGCCGTTGCGCAAATCCGGCAAGGATCCGTTCGGCGACGAGGACAGCGAGACCATCAGCAAGAAGGCGCTGGACGCCATCCTGGTCGGCGACGACACCGAGGCCTCGGCCGTGGTGCACTCCGCGATCGAGGAATTCGCCCAGGAGCTCGCCCACGTCACCCGGCGCTTCCTGCGCACCAAGGCCTGGGCCAAGACCGAATGCATCGTGGTCGGCGGCGGCTTTCGCGACTCTCGCCTCGGCGAGCTCGCGATCGCGCGCACCGAGATCATCCTCAAGGACGAGGGTTTTGGCGTCGAGCTGGAGCCGATCCGCTACCATCCCGACGATGCCGGCTTGATCGGCGCACTGCATCTGGCGCCGTCCTGGATCTTCGAGGCCCATGACAGCATCCTGGCGGTCGATATCGGCGGCACCAACATCCGCTGCGGCGTGGTCGAGACCGCGCGCAAGAAGGCCCCGGACCTGTCGAAAGCGTCGGTGTGGAAGTCCGATCTCTGGCGCCATGCCGATGACGAACCCACGCGGGAAGGTGCGGTCAAGCGACTCGCCAAGATGCTGAAGGAGCTGATCGAGGAGGCGGACGCCGAGGGCCTGCGGCTGGCGCCCTTCATCGGCATCGCTTGTCCCGGCGTCATCAACGAGGACGGCTCGATCGAGAAGGGCGCACAGAACTTGCCGGGCAATTGGGAGAGCAGCAAGTTCAACCTGCCGGCCAGCCTGGTCGAGGCGATCCCGATGATCGGTGATCACGACACCGCGGTGCTGATGCACAATGACGGCGTCGTGCAGGGCCTCTCCGAGGTGCCGTTCATGCAGGAGTTCGAGCGCTGGGGCGTGCTGACCATCGGCACCGGCCTGGGCAATGCCCGCTTTACCAACCGCCGCAAGGAGAACGGCCGCAGGGACAAGGACGACAAGGCCAAGGAGGACAAGGCCGACGACAAGAAGGCGGCCAAGAAGAAGAAGGATTGAGCATTGGCGCGGCCGCACCGTGTCTCTCGGCGGTCCGGAGGGGGGGGGCATGCTGCGCTGCAGCAGGGCGTCTTCGCGCTCCCGGACGTGCGGAAAACCGCCGTACAACCAGTCGGATGGCCTGGAACCCGGTAACCTTGACTGGTTAGGTTAAGGAACGGTTCGCATTGCGATGCACGCGCAGATGGCCCAGGGTCGCCGGCGTCGCTCAGGCCGGCCGGATTGACCCCCGTCTCTTCCGTCGGTTTCCCCAAGATGTAGCGACACGGGACCGCCGGTATGTGTCAGCGTACGGCGGTCCCACCTTTGTCTCCTGGCCTCCGTCGCCAGCCGCCGCGTCCGCAACGGCAGGAGAAATCGTCGTCGGTATCAATCAAGTCCATTTACAAACCGTCTAGTCGGTTTATAAATGGACATCCCAAATGGGGTGGGATTTGACGGCGCAATCTCGCGCCGGGTGGAGTGTGAGGACATGATGATCAGACGGGCGAGAGGCTGGATGGCTGCGGTGGCGGCGGCGACGCTGGGCCTCGGCGGGGCAGAGGCAGCCGACCTGGCGGCGACCACCTACAAGGCGCCGGCCTATGCCGCCGCACCGGCACCGTTTTCCTGGACCGGCTTCTATGCCGGCGCCAATGTCGGCGGCGCCTTCACCGGAAACGACTCCTTCACGAACGCCGCCGGCGCCAATGGCGGTGAGCTGTCCGGCGTGATCGGCGGCCTGCAGGCCGGCTACAACTACCAGATCTCGCCGATGTTCGTGGTCGGCATCGAGAACGATCTCGAATTCACCGGTCTCTCGCGCAAGGCCGACCTCGTCAATCCGGCCGTCAGCATGCCCTGGCTCACCTCCGGCCGCGCGCGCGCCGGCATCGCGGTGCTCGACCAGCGCCTGTGGCTGTATGGTACGGCGGGACTTGCGGCCGGCGAGTTGAAGGACGGGCCGACCCACAAGATGAAGATGGGCTGGACCGCGGGCGGCGGCGCCGAATGGGCGTTCCTGCCGAAATGGTCGGCCAAGCTCGAATACCTCTACACCGACCTCAAGCACGACGATCTGCCGGACTGGCGAGCGGCCAAGATTCACTCCGTGCGGCTCGGCTTGAACTACCATTTCGACCTGTTCCGCTGACGAGCGCGGCGCAGACCAGCGGGTTCGAAGGCCCGCGTCAGTCTGGGGCCTTCGGAGCGCGGGGCCGAGCGGTGTAGCCGTTCAGCCGCCGCGTGCGGTCCGCTTCCCCGAGCGGACCGCAATGGCGCGCGCATGCGCGAGCCCCGGGAAAATTTCGACCGGCTGCCTTGTCACCCCCCGCATCGTGCCCTAGAACGACGCCCGACCCGGGGGCTCGCCCCTGATTTGCGCCTGGAGAGGTGGCAGAGTGGTTGAATGCACCGCACTCGAAATGCGGCATAGGTGCAAGCCTATCGGGGGTTCGAATCCCTCCCTCTCCGCCAGTTCCTCCCTCGGCCACCTCCCGGCGGGGCTTGTCATGGGCCTTGAGCGGTGAGCCAGACGTTCGATCCTGCCGCTTCCGATCCTGTTGCGCTCGACAAGCTGAAATCCCGCATTCAGGCGCTGCGCGCCAAGACCATCGCCAATGGCTGCACCGAGGACGAGGCGCTGTCCGCGGCCGCCAAGGTCGCCGAACTGCTCGATCGCCACGACCTGTCGCTGTCCGACCTCGAGCTGCGGGCGTCGGCGTGCGAGCGCAAGGTCTATGAGACCCATCGCAAGAAGCGCATTCCGCTCGATGACTGCATCGGCGCGATCGCGCATTTCTGCGATTGCCGGGTCTGGCGCGAGAAGAATCCGGCCGGCGAAGCGAGCTATGTGTTCTTCGGTCTCCCCGCGGATGTCGAGGTTGCGCACTACCTGGCGGAGCTGATCGACAACGCCGTGCGCGCCGAACTCGGCCGCTACAAGACCTCGGCCGAGTACCGCCGGTTCCGGCACCAGGACCGGCATCTCGCCAATGCCTCCTTCGCCCTCGGCATGGTGGTGTCGATCGCCGACCGCCTGGTGGCGATGAAGGCGGCCCGGGATCAGGTCAACCAGAGCAGCGGCCGCGGGTTGGTCGTGCTCAAGACCTCGGTGGTCGATGCCGAGTTCGACAAGCTCGATCTGAAGCTGCGGTCGGCGCGCAGCACGAGCCGGATGGTGTCGACGGCGGCCTATGAAGCGGGAGGTGCCGCCGGCACCACGCTCGCGATCAGTCCGGGCGTGAGCGGCGCGCCACCGCCAGGTAGTTCGAAGCGAGGCTGACGGACGCCTGGTTCGACGTCGGCTATGGGTCCTTCGAGCACGGCCCAAGCCGGTTGCGGCGTCGTGCATCGACGTCCAGCGTCGTACTCCTAAGTGCAGCGACACGGCGATCTCGGCTGGCTACCATATTTGCTTCCGTCCGAGTCGCTCAGTTAAGCTGCGTGCATGAGCTACTGCGTCTTCATGCATCGGACTGATTCGATCTACGACGATAGTCCGGCGGCGCGGTACCAATTTCCCAAACAATATCTCGGCCGCGCGCAGGGCAGCGTCGGAGATTGGATTGTCTACTTAGAGCCGACGAAAGTGCTTGGAACGCGCGGCTATTTCGCGATCGCTCGGGTCGAGCGGATCATTCCAGATCCGAAGGCGCCCGATATGTATCTCGCGCTCATTCAGCCCGGCTCATACCTCGAATTCGTCAGCCCGGTTCCTTTCAGCGAGCAGAACGGTCCGGTCGAGCGGGGTCTGCTCAACGAGACGGGCAAGATCTCGGGCCGGGCGCAGGCGGCTGTGCGGCCGATTTCGCCGGAGGACTTTCAGCGTATCATCGAGCGCGGTCTGGATGATCGAGACGCCTTGTTGCCGCGTATGCCGGAGACCGGCCACCCCCTTAATGGGTTTGAAGAGGATCAAACGCCATTGGTGTCGGAGCAGCTCCGCGATCGCATCCAGCGTCTGACGTCGCGTATCGCCCGAGATCGCCTGTTCCGCAAGATCGTACTGCGAGCCTATGGCGAACGTTGCGCCATCACCGGGCTGAAACTGATCAACGGCGGCGGACGTGCCGAAGTGAATGCGGCCCATATTCGCCCTGTCGAGGCCAACGGTCCCGACCTCGTGCAAAACGGGCTGGCCTTGTCGGGAACGGTCCATTGGATGTTCGACCGAGGATTGATCAGCCTTGACGATGATCTCGCCATCCTGGTCTCTCGGCACGTCAACGACATCGCTCGTATCCGTGGCTTCGTCAATCAGTCCGGGGTTGCTTTCGCTCCGGACCGCGCCCGAGATCGACCGCACCCGCACTTTCTGCAATGGCATCGCCGCCATTGCTTCAAGCAGTGACTCGATCAGGGAGTGAGTCCGAGCGGCGCTGTCCGCTCGCGCTGGTAGGCTTGCCCTGGGGGCGGTGCTGCGGCTTCCCTCGACCCCGTCACATTTCGTCCATCCGTTGACTGCGGGGCGCGTCGCGTTTCGCGACGCCGCCCCATGATGGATCGCGGCGTTCTGGCCGTACCGCCCTCAGCTCTTCCCGCCCGGCCCCTTCAACGCATTCCAAGCTGCCTGATTGGCCTGATCGAACGCCTTGCGGGATTCGCTCAGGGCGGCGCTGAGCACCGACCAGGATTCGCTGCCTGTCTGTTTCAGTTTCTCGAGATGGGCGCCGGCCTCTGCCGCGTCGGATTTGAGCTGCTTCAGCACGGCGTCCAGATCGGTGGTGCCGACCGTCGTCACCTTGGTCGCCGCCTCGCGAAACCTGTCAGCCGACTCCCGCCATGCCGTCGCCTGCGCGGCGGCGATGTCCTTGAAGGTCGCCTGCTGCTGGGCGGCCTGCTTGCCGGCGGCGTCGAAATAGGCCTTCATCTGCGCCTCGAATCCAGCCCAATGCGCGTCCAGCTCGGTCTTCGCGCTGGCCATCGCGGCTTCGCCGGCCGCTGCTTGCGTCTTGAGCAGGGCTTCGAGGTCGCTGCGGCGCTTCTTCAAGTCCGCCATGATCTCCTCGGTCTTCACCTTGGATGCTGCTTCGACCTCGGCTGCCTTGACCCCCAGCGACTCCAGCGCGGCATCCATCTCGTGGAGGCGCTCCCTGGCCCAGTTCAGGTAGACCTGCATCGTGCTCTGTGCCGGCATGGCTGCTCTCCTCTGATCCATCCTGCGACAAGCCATATAGAAACGAGGTCGTATAGTTTTGACCTGCATCAAGGCCCCGGGATGCCGGGGCTTCACGTTTGCGTGCAGGGCGCGACGTCCGCCGTATGGCGGACCGCCATGGCCGGTGCTAGTCCTATCGTTCGAATACGATCACACGAGGCGCGTCGAGATGACCGGTGACGAATTTCGTGCTCTCGCCCTGTCGTTCGCCGGAACGACCGCGGCGCCTCACTTCGATCGCACCGCGTTCAAGCTGCACCGGACCTTCGCGACCCTCGCCGCCGATGGCGCATCCGCCAACGTCCTGCTCACGCCCGACGAGCAGGAGCACCATGCCGGCCTGCAGCCCGGCGTGTTTCGCCGGGTGCCGAACAAATGGGGTGATCAGGGCTGGACCACCGTGTCGCTCGCCGATGTCGACGCCACTCGCCTGCGCTCCGTGCTCGAGAGCGCGTGGCGCGCCGCGCATCGTCCGCAGCGGTCACGCGGCCGCAGCAAGCGTTGAGCCGACCCCGGCGAAACAATCGCCGGCTGCGAACGGGAGCCTCACACCTTCCGCCCGACCATCAGCAGGATGCCGCCGATCTGCGGCAGCAGCGCCAGCAGGATCAGGCGGAGCATGACGAAATCGTCGGCCGACGGCTTCATTGCGCCGCGCGACACCCAGGCGACCAGCTTGATCGCGGCCTCGGTCTGCGGATCGGCGGTCTGGCTCACCGTGGACATCGCCGCATCCAGCGCCTGGCGACGCTCGGCGACCGCAGCCTCGCGCTCCCGACAGAACTTGCCGACGCCGCCCTTGCACTCGCGGTCGCGCGCGGTCATCGCATCGGCGAGCGCGGTCTGCGCGGCCTGCACCGCGGGCGTCACCCGCGAGGCGCGCGCCAAGGTGACGTCGCTGATGTTGGTCGAGGCGAAGCCGATGCCGGCGGTGACCGCGAATACGAAGGTCATCACCCACACCACCCATCCGGCCAGAGCCGAGGCGCGGTGGCGCGCCTGCCACAGCCGTGCGGCGCAGGTCGGCATCACCAGCGCGACGAGGTCGGCGGTGACGCCGACCGCCAGAAACATGTAGCCCGCGGTGCTGTTCGAGCCGAGCGAGTGTGCGAACCAGCCGTTCATGGCCATGCCGACCGCGGCCAGCGCCAGTGCGGCCAGCTGCAGCAGGACCGACGAGGCGGTGATGCGCCCGGTCGCGGCCTTGGCCAAAGCAGCCGGCGCGGTTGTCGCGACGACCTCGCCTTCGATCACCGCTGGCGTTTCCCGCGGTGTCATCGTCGCCGGCGTGGCTGGAGCCGGGATCGCCGCTGCGGCGGCGCTCGCGGCTGCTTCCGTGCGCGGCTGCTCGGCTGCGGCCGAGGACTTCGCCGGCTCGTTCACGAGCTCCAGGAAGTCCGGCATGATCAGTGTCTCGGACGCGAGCATCTCGTCATCGAGCGCCGCCATCTTGGCCTTCTCGGCCTTGTCGGCTCGGGGCCGCGGGCGTGGCTTGACGACCTTGGCCCGCTTCGGACGCGGCTTGGCCGTCTTCGGCTGCTGCCAGGGAATGATGGATGCGACTACGGACTCATCAGCCATCGGGGCTGCTCCAATCGGTGGTGATGGGCGCGACGCTGCGTTTGCACGCAGCGCTGACCGCGCCGGCATCGGGTGCACGTCTGATCGGGAATCGGGCAGCGGCCCGCCTCGAAGCGGGCCTTCGTTCTTGCGGCCGGGCTGGCGTCGCGCGAAGAAATCGTTGGCGTCTCACGCGCCCTGATCCGCCGATGATGCGGAGGGCTTGCGGTCACAAGCGCCACGTAATGAGGCGGCGCCCGGAAGGTTCTGGTCCGCGCGGGGCCGGGCCGGTCAGCCGTGCGCCCAACACCCTTGTTCTTAACCAATGGTTAACACGGATTCGCCGGTTTCGAAACCACGCCAGGCCGTCGTCGGGATGTCAGCTCGCCGGCAACGGAGAACTGCGTCTTTGCGGTCACAACCGGAGGTGACGAGCTCTTTGTTCGATGCGCGAACGCAGGGTGCCGCGCGCTGGTCAACGGGCTATGGTGGGATCTCGGAAAAGGAGCTCTGTCGTCGTCTCATGCAATGTCCGTGCGGATCAGGTCTTCCCTATGATCGCTGCTGCGGTCCCTATCTCGATGGTGACGATCAGCCGCCGACCGCCGAGGCGCTGATGCGCTCGCGCTACACCGCCTATACGCGCGGCGACATCGGCTATGTCGAAGCGACGCTCGCAGCCGATCGGCGCGGTGCGTTCGATGCGGTCGCCGCGAAGGATTGGGCGACACGCGCCACATGGCTCGGCCTGCGCATCGTCTCGTCGGCCCGCGGCCAGCCCGGCAACGCCGATGGCGTGGTCAGCTTCGTCGCCAGCTATCGCGAGGCCGGCAAGACCATCGAGCACCACGAGGTCTCGCAGTTTCGCCGCGACGCCGACGGTGCCTGGCGCTTCGTCGAGGGTGACGCGCGAGCCGTCGTCACGGAGCCGAAGCGGGCGGCTGCCACCGCGAAGGTCGGCCGCAATGATCCATGCCCGTGCGGTAGCGGCAAGAAATACAAGTTCTGCTGCGGGCGGTGAGCGCAGCGGCATTTCTCGATCGCGGTGCGTCGGCTGGGTTGATAGCAGAGGGAGCCGCGACGGCGGGCTCGTCAGGTGCATCCGTGCCCCGCGAAGGCAGGCGCGCGGCACTCAAGCCGTTGGTGCCGGCGCCAATCTGGCAACGACGGTCCAGCGTCGCCGGTCTTCCCGCGCCGGCTTAGTTGCGAGCGCGAATGAGATGCAAAGATCGGACGCATGCGGCGCGAACGATCGCGGCGGCTTCATTGTGGCTGGCCGATGTCTGCTCGTTTCCGTCGCGCGTCAGAGCGAGGGGGCCACGATGCCGACAGAGCGGAGGACTTCTCTGCCGCCGCCTTGACTCCGCCCAACCGGGCTGGCCTAGAAGGACGTAGTTCCTAACAGGGGTGGTATCAGGTGGCGGAGTTGGACGAGCAGGTCCGGCAGGACGAATGCGAGCGGTCGCAGGTTGCCGCAACCCCGTCGTCGGCAACGAAGGCGCTGTCACCGCGCAAGGCGGCCATCCTCGACCATGCCAACGATTTCGCCGATGCGCGCGCCGGCTGGCGCGACAAGGCGGCGTTCTTTCACAGCGAGGACGAGTGCTATCTGCGCTTCCTGATCCCGCCGGGCAGCCGCGTGCTCGAGATCGGCTGCGGCCTCGGCGATACCCTGGCATCGCTCGCGCCGTCCTACGGCGTCGGCATCGACTTCAGCGAAAAGCAGATCAAGATCGCCCGCAGCCGGCATCCTGAGCTGACCTTCATTCTGGGCGACGCGGAGGATCCGGCCACGCTCGCCGCCGCCACCGGCCCGTTCGATGTCATTCTGGTGCTCGACACCATCGGTTCGCTCGACGACTGCCAGCAGTTCATCGAGCAATTGCACCCGCTGTGCACGCGCGAGACGCGACTCGTCATCGGCTACTTCTCGCACCTCTGGTATCCGCTGCTGAAGGCTGCGGAAGCACTGGGCCTGCGGATGCCGCAGCCGGAGCAGAACGTGCTGTCGCCAGCCGACCTGCGCAGCCTGGCGCACCTGGCCGATTTCGATCCCGTCAAATCAGAGCAGCGTGTGCTCTCGCCGCTGCGGCTCTACGGCTTCGGCCGTTTCGCCAACCGCTTTCTCAGCGTGCTGCCGGGCCTGCGCGCGCTGGCGCTGCGGCACTATCTGGTGTCGCGTTCGCTGCGCTGCGTGAGCGACGACGTCCGCTCGGCCACCGTCGTCATCCCCGCGCGCAACGAGCGCGGCAACATCGAGCCGGCGGTCCGGCGCATCGCGGCGTTCTGCAACGATGTCGAGATCATCTTCGTCGAGGGCCACAGCCAGGACGGTACCTATGAGGAGATGGAGCGGGTGCGCGCGGCATTCCCCGATCACGACATCAAGCTGATGCGCCAGCCCGGCAAGGGCAAGGCCGACGCGGTGTTCACCGCGTTCGACGCCGCGCGCGGCGACGTGCTGATGATCCTCGATGCCGACCTCACCATGCCGCCGGAGCAACTGCCGAAATTCTTCGAGGCGCTGCGTTCCGGCAAGGGCGAGTTCATCAACGGCTCGCGCCTGGTCTATCCGATGGACGAGGGCGCGATGCGGTTCCTCAACCTCATCGCCAACAAGACCTTCTCCTATCTGTTCTCGTGGCTCCTGAACCAGCGCTACACCGATACGCTCTGCGGCACCAAGGTGCTCCGCCGCAGCGACTATGTCAGGCTCAAGGCCGGCAAGGCCTATTTCGGCGATTTCGATCCGTTCGGCGATTTCGACCTGATCTTCGGCGCCTCCAAGCTGAACCTGAAATCGATCGACCTGCCGATCCGCTACGCCGCGCGCAGCTATGGCGAAACCCAGATCTCCCGCTTCCGCCACGGCTGGATGCTGCTGAAGATGGTCGTGTTCGCGTTCTTCAAGATCAAGGCGATCTGAGATGGCCGCTGTCTACGCCGTCGAGCCTGACCAAGCGGTGCGTGGATCGGTTGCCCATCTTCCCACATCGTCATGGCCGGGCTTGACCCGGCCATCGACGTCTTCTTTCGTCGATGAGGGCCGACATGGATGCGTGGGACAAGCCTGCGCATGACGGAGAAAGCGGTACCGAAAGCATCGGCTCCCTTTCCCGACGCCCTCGACCGCCTGACGCGCTTCGGCTGGCGCGGCGGGGTCGCGGTCGCGCTGCTGCTGTCGCTCGTGTCGTTCCTGACCGCCGGCTATTTCACCGTCTATTGGCGCAATGCCGACATGGACTTCATGGTGATCTACAATGCGCTCGCCATCAACGATGGCGGCGCACAGGCCTTCTTCGATCACCCGGCCTATCTCACCATCCTCTCGGTCAAGACCTGGTTCGCGTTGCTGCATCGGCTCGGCCTGCTTGAGGCCTGGACATTGTCGGCGATCCCGGCCGATCGCGCCGCCTTCGATGTCGCGATGACCGGCGCCGTCCATGCCGGACGCGTCGCCGCGCTGCTGACGGCGGCCGGCATCATCCTCGCCTTTGCTTGGGCCGCGCGCCGGCTGGTGTCGGATTGGCGCATCGCCATGCTCGCCGTCACCGCCTTCGCGTTCTCCGGCGGCGTGCAGATGCATCTGCGCATCCTGCGCAGCGAGATGATCGCGGCGTCGTTCTGCATCCTCGCGCTGATGATCCTGATCGCGGTCGTGCGCCGCGCCAGCCTGATGCGGCCGCTCGCCGCCGGACTCGCCGCGCTGCTCTGCATGCTCGGCCTGGAGAACAAGGTGCATGCGATCCTGCTGATCGCCGCCATTCCCGTGCTGCTGTTGCCGTTCGGGACGGCGACGAGCGCAAGCGTGGCGTTCTGGCAAAGCTCGCGCGCGTGGGCGGCCGTCATGGTCGCTGCCGTGGCGGCAATAGTCGCCGCGATGGCCGCCTGGCCGCTGGTCGCCGCCGGCTTCGACCCCGTCAATGCGACGGCTGCCGGCCTCAAGCCGATGCTGCTCGGCCGCTTCGGCCTCTATCAGTTCGCGCTGCTCGGCGTGGTCGCGGTCTGCATGGCCGCCTTCGCGTGGTTATGGCGTGTGAGCGCGGCCGAGACCGTCGCGGCGCTGCTGGCGGCGGTGGCCGGCGCAAGCCTCGGCCTGCTGGCACTGAAGTTGAGCTACGACATCAACGATGTCGTGGTCGTGCTCAATCCGCTTGAGAAGATGATCACCTATGTCGACGCGCCCGAGGCCGCCGGCAGCCTGGGCGGTGCGATCGGCCTGTTGCTGTCCGGCGTCTTCGGGGTCATCCGGCGCTACACCTTCGTGCTGCAATCGTCGGCCCGCCCCGCCGTGTTCCTGACCTGGCTGATCATCCCCGGCATCGTCATGGCCTGGCGCCGCGGTGAGCGGCAGGCGGCCATCCAAGCCGTCCTCCTGATGCTGGCGGCCATCGGTATCGACACGCTCGGCGTCCGCCGCGGGCTGAAGGTCGAGTACTTCGTCTTCACCGATCCCCTGATCATCATCGCCGGCATGGTCCTGCTCGATCGTCTGTCGGACCTGCGCTTTTCCCGCTTCGCCTATCCGATCGGCGCGGTGCTGCTCGCGCTCCATGTCGGCATCAGCCAGGCCGAGCCGGTCAAGATGGCGCTCAAGCGCAAGGGGCCCGAGGAGGTCTGCGAGTGGCGCGGCTACTACATGCCACGGCTCGTGCTGCCCTGGTGCGCGCCGCCGAACAGCCCGCCGAGGATGTGATCGAGCGAGATCTTTCCACCGCCATGGGCAATGAGGCCCAGCGCCATCGCGGCCCAGGTCAGATGGATCGGCCAGCCGTCGGGCACCGTGAGCTCGACGATGCATGTCATGAACAGCAGGCCGAGTGCCGCGAAGCGGGTACCGAGGCCGAGAATGAGCAGGACGGGGAAGGTGACCTCGCCGCAGCCCGACAGGAACGCCATCACCGTCGGCATGGGAAAGTGGTATGGCCCGCCAGGCAGATGCAGCATGAACTCGTCGCTGAACAGCGTCACGGCGGTGTCGCTCAGCCTGAGAAAGCCGTCCCATTTGAGAATGCCCGAGCGCCAGAACGGCACCGCCAGCGCAATGCGAGTGACGAGCTGGACTAGGGTGAGCGGGGTCGCGCTCTGCAGCAGCCGAACGGTCTGGCCGACGAGGGAAGGCAGCGACAGTGTCGCGGTCGGCGCCATGGAGTGGTCCGTCGTCATCATGCGTCCTCGAAACTGATGTCCGTGAAGGCGCCGGCCTCGATCAGGCCGGCAATGTTGGTGGCGAGATCGAACTCCGGCGCTGCCTCGAACGCGGCTTCCGCGGCCACGCCGAGCGGCTGCCGCGTGATCAGCAGGCTTGCGAAGATCGCGCCGCCCCGCGGCAGGTGGCGCACGGCGACGTCGAACGCGGGCCGCGTGATCAGCGCGTCCTCCGGGACCGAGCCGTCGATGCGCGGCACCGGCGCATCGCCGCGATTGGCCGAGAAGATCGTCACCGCCGCGAAATCCGAGCGCACGATGCGGGTGGCGGGATGAACGGCGAAGCGCAGCTCGGGCAACCGCTCGGGCGGCACCGTCGCCAGCGTGGCGCCGTCGAGCGGCGCGGCGTCTGCCGCGTGATAGGCGTCGAGCCAGGCCCGCTCGATCTGTGCGACGTCCGTCAGGAACGGCATCGTCCGAGCGTGCTCGTAAGCTGCGATGAAAGCGGGGAAGTCGCGTCCATAGTCGACGAGCAGCGGCGACGTCGGCGGCGTTTCGCGTACATGCGCCCGCGCCATCGCGCGGAAGAAGTCGGGCCCGGTGATGCGCTGCACCGCCGGATAGATCGCGACGAGCGACTCGATCAGGCTGACCGTGACGTTGTTGCGGTAGACGTTGAACCGGCGCCCGGCCGCCTTGGCCAGCGGACCCCTGACGGCGACAGGCGTCGCGCGATCCGGCGTCAGCAGCGCCGCGGCGAACTGAGCGGCATAGTCGGACATATGCTCAGGCTGCGGCATCGCGCACCTCTTGCGAGCAGTCGGGTGCGTGGTCATCGAGAATCGCCTGCGCGGCCGCGGCCTCTGCCTTCAGCACCGGCCAATCCGGAATGTTGCTGTCCCATTCGATCAGCGTCGGCATCGGACCGTTGCGCGCGACCACGCTGGCGAACAGGGCCCACACATCATAGGCGACGGGGCCGTCATGGCTGTCGATCAGCAGCGGCTCGCCTTCATCGTCGGCCTGCACGGCGTGACCGGCGAGATGGATCTCCCCGACAGCGGCGAGCGGAACGTCGGCCAGATAGTCCTGTGGCGAGAAGCCATGATTGATCGCGGAGACGAACACGTTGTTGAGGTCGAGCAGGAGCCCGCAGCCGGTGCGGCGGACGATGGCGCGGATGAAGTCGGTCTCGCTCATCGTCGAGTCGTGAAAGGCGACGTAGGTCGACGGATTTTCCAGCAGGATCGGCCGGCGGATCGCGGTCTGCACCTCATCGATATGGTCGCAGACCCGTGCCAGCGTGGCGGCCGTGTAGGGCAATGGCAGCAGGTCGTTGAAGAACGTCGTATCGTGCGTCGACCATGCCAGATGCTCGGAGACGAGGCTCGGCTGATAGCGGGCGACGAGCTTGCGGAAGCGCGCGAGGTGGTCGCGATCGAGCGGCTGCGGGCCGCCGATCGACATGCAGACGCCGTGGATCGACAGCGGATGATCCCTGCGGATCGCCTCGAGCTGATGGTGTGGCGGACCGCCGGCGCCCATGTAGTTCTCGGCATGGACCTCGAAGAAGCCGGGCCGCGGCGCCTCGGCCAGGATGGCGGTCAGGTGCGACGGCTTGAAGCTGGTCCCGGCGACGCCGCCGAGAGGTGGCGGAAAGCGAAGCGGCATGGTGGGGCCCGGTGCAGGGGGGGCATCGGTGCGCATGCTGCGTCTCCGCTTTCCGCTTGGGGTGAACGAGAGCGATCAGATCGGCTTGAGCGAGCCCTTGCGGCCGCCGGGGACGTCGATGCTGGTGCAGGTGCCGCCCTGGACGAATTTCCACGCGTTGCCCTGGAAGTCGATCGTTGAGGTACCCTGGCAGGTCGTGCCGGGACCGGCGGCGCAATCGTTCTGGCCCTTCAGGGCAACGCCGAAGCATTTCTCCTTCTTGGCGGCCATTGCGGCTTCCGCTTCGGCCTTGGTCAGTGGCCCGGCCATTGCGAGGCTTGCAAGCGCGGTGCTGACGGCGCCGGCGAGCGCCAGCGTGGTGACGGTTCTCTTGGCGGACATGACAATTCCTCTCGTGTTCTGCGTCGCTCGCTTGGCGACGCGCATCTCTCCTTCGCCCGCAGCCACGACAATGTTACGCGGCGACTCCGCTCACGACCCTGTGAGCGGTATTGCGTGCTTGGGAGCTGCCCTAGTCGAGCGCAAGCCGACTCGAAGTGCCAATGCTTTGCAGGCATCATCGACTTAGCCGGCCGGCATTGGCGGCTCACGC
The DNA here is from genome assembly GCF_032485115.1 of Bradyrhizobium sp. SZCCHNRI2009. Classification (NCBI taxonomy): domain Bacteria; kingdom Pseudomonadati; phylum Pseudomonadota; class Alphaproteobacteria; order Hyphomicrobiales; family Nitrobacteraceae; genus Bradyrhizobium; species Bradyrhizobium sp. SZCCHNRI2009. The sequence continues at coordinate 47,543 of NZ_JAUEUH010000012.1, read as the reverse complement.
CATCGGAGCGCAGTCTGGCGGCTCCCGGTCGCGCGCCGCCCCGCGCGCCGCTCGGTCCGATCGGAGATCCACCTGCGATGATGGCGAGCGCAAAGAGCCGAGTGCCGCGCCGAGGCGCCGCCGACGAGCGGCTGACCGTCAGCATCCGCTTCGCCGTGTCGGCCCTGGTGCTGACCGCGATCCTGCTGACGGCCCTTGCCTCGAGTCTGTTGTGGTGGCGCACCTCGGAGGCGATCAGCCGTCAGCTCGCGAGCACCATCAACGCGCAGATCGCGGGCGCCGTGCGCAAGGAGGTGAGCGCGATCGTCAGCGAGGCGCGCGCCGCGCACACCGCCATCCGCACGCTGTTCCTGCAGAACGTGCTCGACACCCGCGAGGCGGACAAGCGCGAATTCGTGTTCCTGTCGCAGCTGCAGTCGCAGGCGACGATCTCATCGGCGGCGTTCGGCTGGCCGGACGGCTCGTTCTTCGCCGCCCACAAGCTCGGCGACCGGCGCCTGGAGATGATGGAGATCTCGCTGACCGATCATCCCGGCCAGCGCCGCGTCGATGAATACGACGTCGTGCCCGGTGACATCGAGTTCGCGGCACGCCGCTTCGAGCCGACCCGTTTCAAGGTCGCCGACCAGCCCTGGTTCAAGGAGAGCCTCGCTGCGGACGAACCGCGCTGGTTCAGCGTCGATCATCATCCGAGCGGAGACCGCCCGGCGATCGCGCTGGCCGGCCCGATCGATGTCTATCAGGAGCGGCAGGGCGTGCTCGCCATCATCATCGAGCACGCGCGCATCTCGCGCTTTCTCGCCCAGCTTCAGGTCGGCCGCACCGGCAGCGCCTTCATCCTGGCGCTTGATGGCGGCGTGGTCGCGGCGCCCGACGAGACCGCCGACGAGGTCAATGCCGGGCAGGGCCGCCAGCCGCTGCTGCCGATCGCGCAGCAGGCGATGCGGTCCTCGCGCGAAGGCGACGAGGCCTGGCGCGGGCGCGTGCTATCGGGCGACGGCGCCTTCGAGGTCGCGCGCACGGCGCTGCCGTTTCCCGGCTGGTCGCTGGTCACGGTGATTCCGGAAGCGGAGTTTCTCGGTCCGGTCGACGCGGCGCTGCGGCGCGTGATCATCGGTCTCGGCATCGGCGCCGTGCTCGCGGCGCTGGCCTCCGCCGCGCTGGCGCGTGCCGTCATCGCCGCCCCGCTCGGGCGTGTGGTGGCCGAACTGCGTCACGTCGAGGCCTTCGCGCTCGAGCAGGTGCGACGTCATCCCTCGCGGCTTCGCGAGATCGCGAGCCTGTCCGGCGCCATTCATGACATGGCCGGCGGCCTGTCGTCATTCGGCAAGTTCATTCCCGCTGATCTCGTCCGGCAATTGCTGCGGCAGGGCGTCGACGCCAGGCCGGGCGGCCATGTCCAGGAGCTCAGCGTGATGTTCATCGACATCGCCGGCTTCACCGGGTTGTCGGAGCGCATGGGCGACCGTGTCGTGCCGCTGCTGTCGCGCTATCTCGACCTGATCTCGACCGTCATCGTCGACCACGGCGGCACCATCGACAAGTTCATCGGCGATGCGGTGATGGCGTTCTGGGGCGCGCCGGCCGCGCAGCCGGATCATGCGGTTCTGTGCTGCCGCGCCGCGCTGGCGTGCCGAGACGCGGTGGAGGCCAGCGGCCTGTGCGACGATGACGGCCGGCCGCTCGCCATCCGCATCGGCATCAACTCCGGCCCCATGCTGGTCGGCAACATCGGCTCCGAGGTGCGTCTCAACTATACGGTGATCGGCGATGCCGTGAACGTCGCGAGCCGGCTGGAGGGCGCCAACAAGAGCTACGGCACCGATATCCTGATCGGCGAGGGCACCGCGCGGCTGGCGGGCGATGCGTTTCTCACCCGCGAGATCGACCGCATCGCCGTCTATGGCCGCGAAGAGGGCCTGCGCGTCCACGAGCTGGTCGGGCTTGCGGAGAATGTCGCCGCGCAGGACGTGCGCTGGATCGCACACTACGCGTGCGGACTTCAGGACTATCGCGCGCAGCACTTCGAGGCAGCCATCGCGGCGTTTGAAGCAGTCCTCGCGCTCAAGCCCGGCGATCGCGCCGCCGAGGTCATGATCACGCGCTGCAGGCCCCTGGCAGGCACGCGGGCGGATCATCATTGGCATCCGGTGACGGCGCTGACGACGAAGTAACGTGGCCGGTCCGACTAAGCCGACCGCAGCTTGCCGCGCAGCGGCCGCCGTCCGGCGAACACGGCGGCGAGATCCTGAGACGGCGTCGCCGCATCGTCGTCGAGCCGCAGCCGGCCCTCGACATGCAGGAAGTGCTCTCGCGACACCGCGATCGCGCGCAGCAGGTCGCGGTCGCGCAGCGCGTCGACGATCGCGCCGTGCTCGTCGACCGCGCAGATCGACTGCGCCGCCGGCTCGTATACCGACACCATCACCGAGGAGCGGCTGAGCAGATCGGCGAGCATGCGCGACAGCTCGGGATTGCCGATGGAGTCGACGAGATGGACGTGGAAGGCGCCAGACAGCCGCACCGACGTCGCGCGATCGCCGCGCTGCGCGGCGGCGCGCTCCTCGGCCAGATGCGCATCGAGCCGTGCGAGCAGGAGATCATCGACCCGCAGCACCAGCTGGCTGAGCACGCCGGCCTCGAGTACGCGATGTGCCTCATAAACCCGTCTGATATCATCGAGCGTCGGCCGCGGCACCCGCGCGCCACGGTTCGGGATCATCTCCAGCCGCCGCTCGGCGCCGAGCCGGTGAAGAACTTTTCGGATGCGCTCGCGCGAGACACCGAAGAGCGCGGCGAGCGGCGTCTCGGCGAGCTTGGTGCCGGCCTTGAGCTTGCCCTCCAGCAGCGCGCGCAGGATGGCCTGGTACACCGCCTCGTCCTCGGCGGGATTGGCCTTCCCGATTCGCTGCGCTCGCATCGCCATGAGGTTTTAGCTAGGCCCAAAGGCGCGGCACGTCACCTCCAAAAAATGTGCACATTCTGTCCGCGGCCGGGCGCGCTGCGGATCGAGACATAGCCCGGAACGCTGATCTCATTGATGAATCAAGAATGTGCACATTTGGCACGGCGCTTGCTGATCGCGGGTGACACGCCACGCGACAGCTCACACGGGATCCTCGTCATGCACCCCTTCTCCCGACGCAGCCTTCTGAAGACCAGTGCGGCCTTCGCCGCCACGCTCGCCGCGCCAGCCCTGGTGCGCGCCGCCCCGAAAGAGATCGTGATCGGCGGCCCGGCCGGCGCCGCCAAATATTTCAACTCCGACCTGTTTCCGGTGCTGGAGAAGAAGCTCGACTGCAAGGTGCTCTATGAGGGCACCAACTCGCTGACCAATCTGCAGAAGATGCAGGCCGACAAGGCGAGCCCGAAGATCTCGGTGGTGATCATGGACGACCCGGTGATGCTGCCGGCCGCGGCCGAAGGGCTGATCACCAAGATGTCGGCGTCGGCGATTCCCAATCTCGGCAAGCTGGTCGACGACGCCGTGCACCAGGACGGCATGTGGGCCAATTACCAGAAGCCGTGGGTGGGCATCGCCTATTCCACCAGGCGCATGAAGACGCCGCCCGTCAGTTGGGCCGAGCTGTGGGACGCGAAATACGACTCCAAGATCGTCGTGCCGTCGCTGTCCAACACCGAAGGGTTCTGGACGCTGCTCGCCGCCGCGCATCTCGAGACCGGCAAGCCCTACAAGGAGGCGCAGTACGAAATCGACGCCGGCTTCAAGAAGATCAAGAGCCTGAAGGCCAATCTGCTGAACGTCTATACCAACGCACCGCAGGCCATCAATCTGCTGGAGCAGGGCGAGGCCTGGATGATCGGCGGCCAGTTCTCGGCCTACACGCTGATCCGGAAAGCGGACGGCTCGCCGGTCGATCTCGCAATCCCGAGGGATGGCGGCTTCTCGATGCCGTCGGGCATCGCCAAGGTGAGCGGCGCGCCGGCCGGCGACCTCGCCGACGCCGCGATCGACTTCTATCTCAGCCCGGAGGCGCAGAGCATCCTCGCCAAGACGGCGTTCATCGCGCCGACCAATCAGGCCACGCCGCTGCCGGCCGGTTATCCCGATCCCGCGACATTGTTCGCGCCCGACTGGGCCTTCATCGCGAAGAACCGCGCCGGCTGGGTCGATCGCTGGAGCAAGGAGATGACATGAGCGCCGCTCCGCATCTCGTCATCAGCGGGGTCTCGAAGCGGTTTGGCGCGGCGACCGTGCTCGATCGCGTCGATCTCACGATCCGCCGCGGCGAGCTGGTGACCCTGCTCGGCCCATCCGGCTGCGGCAAGACCACCTTGCTGCGTGCGATCGCCGGCCTCGCGCCGCCCGACACCGGGACGATCGCGCTCGCCGGGCGCGACGTCACCCATGTGCCGCCGCACCGGCGCAATGTCGGCGTCGTGTTCCAGAGCTATGCGCTGTTTCCGCATCTCACCGTCGCCGGCAACGTCGCCTTCGGACTGAAGGTGCGCGGCACGCCCAAGGCCGAGACCGACCGCGCGGTCGAGCGCGCGCTCGCGCTGGTCAAGCTCAGCCATCTCGGCGGCCGCCGCATCTCGGCGCTGTCGGGCGGCCAGCAGCAGCGCGTCGCGCTGGCGCGGGCGATCGCGGTCGAGCCGGACGTGCTGCTGTTCGACGAGGCGCTGTCGGCGCTCGATCGCAAGCTGCGCGAGGAGATGCAGGTCGAGCTGCGCCGCCTGCTGCAGGAGGTCAAGGCGACCGCGATCTTCGTCACTCATGACCAGGACGAGGCGCTGACGATGTCGGACCGGGTTGCGGTCATGAACAAGGGCCGCATCGAGCAGCTCGCCGAGCCGCGCGAGCTGTATGCCCGGCCGGCCAGCCTGTTCGCGCTCAACTTCGTCGGGCTGTCGACGCGCATCGCCGGCCAGGTGGTCGGCGCGCAGGACGGCACTGTGGAGGTGGTGACGCCGGTCGGCCGCCTGTCGGCGCGCGGCGCGTTCCAGCCGGGCGCCTCGGTGATCGTGGCGACGCGGCCGGAGCAGTTGCGGCTGGGCGCTGGTGACGGTGCCAACTCCGCGGCCGGCCGAGTTCGGTCGGTCGTGTTCCAGGGCTCGCGGACCCTGGTGGACGTCGATGCCGGCGCTGGCGCGAGCCTGCTCGCCGAGCTCTCGGGCCGCGAGGCCGAGCTGCCGCGCGTGCATGACGAGGTCCGCTTCGCCTGGCCCGTCGCCGAGACCTTCGCCTTCGCCGCCGAGACCTGACCATGACCGACGCCGTGCTATCAGCACCGATCGTCAAGCCCGCGCCGGATCGCGACAGGCTCGCCGCCTTCGGCTTCGTCGCGCCATCGCTGCTGATCATCGCGCTGGTGTTCGTGCTGCCGCTGGCGCTGCTCCTCGGCGTCAGCGTGCTCGACCCCAAGGGCGGCGTCACCTCGGCGCATTACGTCCGGTTGCTCGGCACGCCCTATTATCTCGGAATCATCTGGAACTCGCTGCGGCTCGGCCTGCTGACGACCCTGATCGCCTTCTTCATCTCCTATCCCGCGGCGTTCGCGCTGGCGCGTGCGCGCGGCCCACTGCGCTCGATCCTGCTGGCGACCTTGTTCCTGCCGCTCGCCGCCTCCGTCATCGTCAAGGCGTTCGCCTGGACCATCCTGCTGCGCAGCGACGGCCTCATCAACACGGTGCTGATCGCAGTCGGGATCATCGAGGATCCGATCCGCATGATCTTCACCCAGACCGCGCTGATCGTCGGCGCCGTCAATATCTTCCTGCCGTTCATGGCGCTGCCGATCTACGCGGTGGTGGCGCAGCTGGACGGGCGCTATGCGGAAGCCGCCGCGACGCTCGGCGCCTCGCCGCTGGTCGTGTTCTTCCGCGTCATCCTGCCGCTGACCCTGCCGGGCATCATCGCCGGCGTCGCCCTGGTGTTCTCGCTGTCGGTGTCGGCCTATGTGGTGCCGACGCTGCTGATCGGCGAGAAATATCCGACGCTCGCCACCACCATCGCCAAGGCTTATCTCCTGGCGCGCGAGCCCGGCTTCGGCGCCGCCGCCGGCGTGGTGCTGCTGGCGATCGCCGTCATCGTCGTCGCGCTCAGCGCGATGCTGTCGCGCGAGCCCAAATGATGTCGCGCCTTGCCATCATCATCTGCTGGGCGCTCGCGGTCGGGCTCGCATTGTTCCTGCTGCTGCCGCTGGTCGTGATCGCCGCGGCAAGCTTCTCGCCGACGCCGGTGTTCGACCTGCCGCTGTCAGGCGCATCGCTGCGCTGGTATGGCCGCATCGGCCGGCTCGACGGTTTCTGGCCGTCGCTGTCGCTGTCGCTGCAGATCGCCGTGCTGTCGACCGCGCTGTCGCTGGTCGCCGGCACGCTCGCCGCCATCGCCATCGCGCGCGGCAGGCTGCCCGGCGCCACCGCGCTGGGCACGCTGCTGGTGTCGCCCCTGATGATGCCCGGCCTCGTGCTCGGCATCGCGCTGCTGCAATATTTCCGCATGGTCGGCTTCACCGCGACCTGGAGCGCGCTGCTGGTGGCGCATCTCGTGGTGACGCTGCCTTACGTCGCGCGCACCATGATCGCCGGGCTCTCCCGCTTCGACTTCACCTTGATCGAGGCGGCGCGCACGCTCGGCTGCACCTATGCCGGCAGCGTGCTCAGGGTGATGGTGCCGGCTTTGGCGCCGTCGTTCCTGATCGCAGGGCTGTTCAGCCTGCTGGCCTCGTTCGACAACTATCCGGTCTCGATCTTCCTGACGGATGTGCGTTCCAAGACGCTGCCGATCCGCATGCTGCAATATATCGAGGAGGCGCCCGATCCGACGTTGGCCGCGCTCTCCACCCTCATTCTTGCCGGCACCCTGGTGCTGCTGCTGATCAGCGATCGCCTGGTCGGCCTGCACCGCATGGCCGGAACCGCGGATTGACGCGATGACCTCACAGCCTGCCTTCCGCCGCGATCTCACGGGCTATGCCGGCAGGCCGCCGCATCCGCGTTGGCCCCACGACGCACGCGTCGCGGTGTCGCTGGTGGTGAATTTCGAGGAGGGCTCTGAATTCTCGATGTGCGACGGCGATACGAGCAACGAGGCGATCTACGAGGTCGTGCACCGGCTCGACGGCCCCGACCCCTGCATCGACAGCCATTTCGAATACGGCACGCGGGCGGCGTGGTGGCGCATCATGGACCTGTTCGACAGCCATGGCGTCAAGGTCACCGTCAGCGCCTGCGGCCGCGCGGTGGAGCGTTCGCCGGAGCTCGCCCGCGATGCCGTGGCGCGCGACCATGAGATCTCTGCGCATGGCTGGCGCTGGCAGAGCCACGCCGGCATGGGCGAGACCGAGGAGCGCCGCGTGATCGCGCGCACGGTGGAGACGATCCAGCGCGTCACCGGCAGGCCGCCGTTGGGATGGCACACGCGCTCGGCGAGCTCGCCCAACACGCGGCGGCTGCTGGTCGAGCAGGGCGGCTTCCTCTACGACAGCGACGCCTACAATGACGACCTGCCGTATTATGTCGCCGTCGCCGGCCGCCCGCATCTGGTGCTGCCTTACGCCTTCGACAGCAACGACATGCAGTTCTTCAACGGCTCGCGCTTCCGCGGCGCGGACTTCGCCGACTACGTCATCGACGCCTTCGACTGGCTGGTGCGCGAGGGCGCGACGGCGCCGAAGATGCTGTCGATCGGGCTGCATCTGCGCATGATCGGCCGCCCCGGCCGGATCGGCGCGCTCGACCGCATCCTCAATCACATCACAGGCAACGGTGCGGCGTGGATCGCGCCGCGCGCCGACATCGCCCGGCACTGGCTGGCGACGGTGCCGCCGGAATCCTGAGCGCGGTCAATCGTCGTTGGCGATGTCCTCGTCGGTCAGCGGCACCTCGATGGTGCCGCCCTCGCCGGTCGCGAGGTCGCGCTCGTCATCGATCGGCTCGCCATCCCGTTCGTCCGCGTCGAGCGGCCACAATCCGCGATCATGCCCGTTGCGTGGTGTCATGGCAGGTCCTCCCGCCGGGATAAGATCGGGCGCGCGCAATGGTTCATGCGATCTGGCCGGGGTGTGGCGGACTGGCGCAGGCCGGTTCCGGCGACTACATCTGCGCCATGGCCGATCCCACCGCGCTGAAATCCTTTCTCGACAATCACCGCCGCATCGTCGTGCTCACCGGCGCCGGCTGCAGCACCAACTCCGGCATTCCCGACTATCGCGACACCGACGGGCAGTGGAAGCGCACGCCGCCGGTGACCTATCAGGCCTTCGTCGGCAGCGACGAGACGCGCCGCCGCTACTGGGCGCGCAGCATGGTCGGCTGGCGACGCTTCGGCCGCGCCCAGCCGAACGGCGCGCATCATGCGCTGGCGCGGCTGGAGGCGCAGGGCAAGAGCTCGCTGCTGGTGACGCAGAATGTCGACCGGCTGCACCAGGCCGCCGGGACCAACAACGTCATCGATCTGCACGGGCGGCTCGATCGCGTCCGCTGCCTGGGATGCGGCGCCGTGCTGTCGCGGGCCGACTTTCAGGACGACCTGGCCGGCGCCAATCCGCACTGGCTGGCGCATGATGCCGCCGCGGCGCCCGATGGCGATGCCGATCTCGACGGCGTCGATTTCGCTGAGTTCACCGTGCCGGCCTGTCGCGTCTGCGGCGGCATCCTCAAGCCCGACGTCGTGTTCTTCGGCGAAACCGTCCCGCGCGAGGTCGTCGCCACCGCGCGCGAGCATGTCGAGCAGGCCGACGCCATGCTCGTCGTCGGCACCTCGCTGATGGTCTATTCCGGCTTCCGCTTCGTCCGCGCCGCCGCCGACCGCAACATCCCCATCGTCGCCGTCAATCTCGGCCGCACCCGTGCGGATGACCTCTTGTCGCTGAAGGTGGAAGCGCCGTGCGACGAGGCGCTGGCGTTTTTGTTGGAGGGGTAGGGAGTAAGCTCGATTCCGAATGAGACGCGAGATCTTCCGGCTTGCTCAGTTCAACCTCGCCCCGCTTGCGGGGAGAGGTCGGATGGCATCGAAGATGCCATCCGGGTGAGGGGGACTCTCCACACGGTCAGTGGTTGTGGCTGCCCCTCACCCCAACCCTCTCCCCGTAAGAACGGGGAGAGGGAGCTCACCGTTGCTGCGGCGAGAGCTCGGCTCACATGAGCCAGACACCTCACCGCGACTGCGGCTCCTCGCGCTGCTCGACGCGGTCCTTGTTGTTGACCTGCTCGCTCTCCGGCTTGCCGACCTCGACCGTCTTGCCGGCCTGGTTGCCTGGATTGTAGTGAAACTTGCCCTCGTGGTTCTCGCCCGGCTGCTTCTGATCGGGATTGACGTTGTCGGCCATGGAACTCTCCTGTCGCTGTGCCGGACAACGTCGCGGACATGATGCTTGTTCCGCGGCCGCGCGCCGCGGTCCCGTCGGTGCGACATCACTGCTCTCTCTGTGCGCACTATCACGGAAGCTGCGCGTCCTGTTCGCCATGATCTCCCCATCGGCTGCACGAGGCAGCCTCGAGGATCGAGGGACAAGGTCATGACTTCCAGCATTCGTCTGTTCGCCGCCGCCGCCATCGTCGCGACCGCCGGCCTGCTCGCGTCAGCATCGACATCGCCGGCCTCGGCCGGCTGGGAGTGGCTCGGCAACAAGAACTACGTCAATTGCCTGCAGCTGTTTGCGAGCGGCAACTTCCTGATGCCGGCAAACGCCACCCCGGCCCAGCGCGCGGCCAAGCACGAAGCCGGCCGCCGCTACTGCAACCGCCAGTACTACGGCCACGATTGAGGATGACAGTTGCAGGCACGATCGAGGCCGCGCGCCGCCTCGATCGTCGCAGCCTGCTGCCTCACGCCGCCGTCACGCGCCAGATGCAGTTGCCGACATCGTCGGCCACCAGCAGCGAGCCGTCCGGGCCGAGCGTCACGCCGACCGGCCGGCCATAGGAGAAGCTCTCGTCCGGCGCCAGGAAGCCCGAGAGGATGTCGCGCGCCGGGCCCGACGGCTTGCCGTTCTCGAACGGGATGAACACGACCTTGTAGCCGGACAGCTTGCTGCGGTTCCACGAGCCGTGCTGGCCGATCACCATGCCCTCCTGGGGGAAGCCGGGCAGGGTGCCTGCCGGCAGCCAGCACAGGCCGAGCGAGGCGGTGTGGCCGCCGAGCGCATAGTCCGGCGTGAGCGCGGTCGCGACCAGGGCCGGATCCTGCGGCACGCGGTCGTCGACCGTCTTGCCCCAGTAGCAATAGGGCCAGCCATAGAAGCCGCCCTCGCGCACCGAGGTGAGGTAATCCGGCGGCGTCTCGTCGCCGAGCCCGTCGCGCTCGTTGACGACGGTCCACAGCACCTTCGTCGACGGCTCGAACGCCAGCCCCACCGCATTGCGCAGGCCTGATGCGAAGATGCGGCTCGCGCCGCTCGCGATGTCCAGCTCATAGATGCAGGCGCGGCCCTCCTCGACCTCGAAGCCCAGCTCGGCGATGTTGGTGAGCGAGCCGACGCCGGCATAGAGCTTGCTGCCGTCGGGGCTGACCAGCAGGCTGCGCGTCCAGTGCCCGCCCGGCTTGAACGTGGTCAGCCGCTTACCCGACACGGTGATGCGCTCGGCGCCCGCAGAATAGGGGAAGGCGACGATGCCGTCGGTGTTGCCGACATAGAAGGTGTCGCCGACCAGCGCCATGCCGAACGGCTGGCTGAGATTCTCCATGAAGGCATTGCGGCGCTCGGCGGTGCCGTCGCCGTCGGCATCGACCAGCCGCGTGATGCGGTTGGCGCTGACGCCGAGCGCCGCGGCCCGCCGCATCGTCGCCTGCATCGCATAGCCGAACATGTTGCGCACCGGGCTCGGAATCTGCGTCGCCTCGGCGATCAGCACCGACTTGTCCGGCATCACATAGATCCAGCGCGGATGATCGAGCCCGGTGGCGAACGCATTCACCTTCAGCCCCGCCGCCGCCACCGGCTTTTCGCCGTCGCGCCAGCCCCGCGCCGTCGGCATCTTCAAGGTCGGCAGCAGGCCCTGCGGCTTCGCGACCGGAATCTGCGGCTGCGCCCCCCAGGCCGGCTGCGGCGTCTCCCCCTGCAGCTTGCGCCACTGCAGCGCCGCATTGCCAACCAGCGCGACACCGCGCGCGACGATGGAGGAGAGCGTGGTCATGGGAATCCTGTTTCGGACTGGATCGACGGATGGGATGAGCGGCCATCGGGCGATGGCGGAAAGACCATGTCGTTATGGTCTACCACGCCCAACGTGACAACTGCGTGCGCCGCGGATGGGGCCTGCGGAACCCGCCGCCAACTTCCCGCCATCGCGCACGCCGCCCGCGCCCCCCTCCCCCACGCCACCATCGCGCCAGCGATGGCGGCACGCGGGGAGGGTCGGGGGTGGGGTGCCACACGGGTGGTGCCGGCCGGCACCTTCCCGAACAGTTGCCGACGTCTCCATGACGACGGCCTTGCCCGACGCCGCGCCGGACACATCACGCTTGGCGCGCGGCACACCCTGCGCGATAACCGCCACCAGAATCACCGCGTCGCACCGCCAGGACCACCATGAACGCCGTCGAGATCGAAGAGGCCATCTCCGCGCTGGCCGAGCAGCCTTTCGATGCCACAGAGTTCCCTTTTGCGTTCCTGCAAGCGTTCGGCAACAAGGAGGCGACGCTCAAGCGGCTGCGCAAGGGCGAGACCAACAAGTCCGATTGCGGCGGCGTGCTGCAGACCAACAACATCCACATCGCCGTTGCGCCGAAGGGCGAGGTGACGGCGACGCTGGCCGCCCTGAAAGCGAGCCCGGCCACGGCGCGCGCCAAAGCCAAGTTCGTGCTGGCGACCGACGGCGAGTGGTTTGAGGCGGAAGAGCTTGCGAGTGGCGACACTGTGGCCTGCGCCTACAAGGATTTCCCAAATCGCTTTGGGGTCTTTCTGCCGCTGGCCGGCATCACGACGGTCAAGCAGATCCGGGACAACACCTTCGACATCCGCGCGACCCGCCGTTTCAATCAGCTCTATGTCGAGCTATTGAAGACTAATCCGGACTGGGGCACGGACGAGCGCCGGCACGACATGAACCACTTCATGGCGCGGCTGATCTTCTGCTTCTTCGCCGAAAGCACTGACATCTTCAACGGTGAGGGCTTGTTCACTGCGACGGTGGAGCAATACAGCGACGCCAGCAATGCGCATGATGTGATCGGCGCGATCTTTCGCGCTATGAACATGAAGGGTCCCGAGCGGGTTGCTGCCAAGCTGCGACCCTGGGCCGACGCCTTCCCTTACGTCAACGGCGGGCTGTTCTCCGGCAACCTCGACGTTCCCCGCTTCAGCCGCATCGCGCGCTCCTATCTGCTGCACATCGGTCGTCTCGACTGGAAGCAGATCAATCCGGACATCTTCGGCTCGATGATCCAGGCGGTCGCCGAGGACGAGGAGCGCGGCGCGCTCGGCATGCACTACACCAGCGTGCCGAACATTCTGAAAGTGCTCAATCCGCTGTTCCTCGACGATCTCAGGGAGAAGCTGGCCGAGGCCGGCGACAATTCCCGAAAGCTGCTCAATCTGCGCAATCGCATGGCGCGCATCCGCGTCTTCGATCCCGCCTGCGGCTCCGGCAATTTCCTCGTGATCGCCTACAAGGAGATGCGGAAGATCGAAGCGGAGATCAATCAGCGACGCGGGGAGTCGGAGCGCAAGACCGAGATTCCGCTGACCAATTTTCGCGGCATCGAGCTGCGTGATTTTCCGGCCGAGATTGCGCGTTTGGCGTTGATCATCGCGGAGTATCAGTGCGACGTGCTGCATCGGGGACAGAAGGAAGCGCTAAAGGATTTTCTGCCTCTCGAGGCGGATAACTGGATTATTCGTGGGGACGCCCTGGAGCTTGAATGGTTGAGCATTTGCCCGCCTGCCGGAACTGGGGTGAAGTATCAATCCGATGATCTATTCCGCTCTCCGCTTGAGCAAACACAAATCGATTTCGAGAATGAGGGCGGCGAAACGTATATTTGCAGTAACCCTCCATATCTTGGATCAACTTGGCAATCCGAAGCTCAGAAGGAGAAGTTGAAGGCTGTTTTCGCGAGTCGTACGAAGAATTGGAAGTCGCTAGACTATGTCGCTGGCTGGTTCATGAAGGCGGCCGACTATGGAAGGTCCGGGAATGCCGCCGCTGCGTTCGTTGCGACGAACTCTATCTGCCAGGGCCAACAAGTGCCAATTCTTTGGCCTTTGTTGTTTCAGGCGGGTCACGAAATCTCGTTCGCGCACACTTCGCTAAAATGGTCAAACCTTGCGAGCAACAAGGCGGGGGTCACTGTTGTTGTAGTCGGGATATCTAGCCGAGTTGGTAGAACGAGGCGTCTTTTTACGATCACAGAAGATGAAACGGCTGTCGCCAAAGATGTCGACAACATCAATCCGTACTTGGTTTCCGGCCCAAACGTCATCGTAGAAAAGTCTAGCGCACCTATTGCTGCAATCTCAGGCATGACGTTTGGTAGCAAGCCGGTGGATGGCGGAAATTTGCTGCTTTCGATGTCTGAATTGAACAGCTTAGGTCTTTCTAAACTAGATAGAGAGAAGTTTATTCGTCCGATATTTGGCTCGGATGAATTTATTGGAGGAAGGGCGCGTTTTTGCATTTGGGTCAGCGATGCGGATGCGCCTGAAAGTCAGGATCACCCCGTAATCGGGAAGCGCATCGATGCCGTGCGCGCGATGCGCTTGGCCAGCGCTAAGATTGCTACCCAACGCGGGGCAGAGTGGCCTCATAGGTTCGATGAGAGGCGTCAAACCGGATCTGAAACGATCATTGCCGTTCCGGCGATCAGCTCCGAAAATCGAGAGTATCTCCCATGTGGGATATTGCCAGCAGGGACCATCATTTCCAACAAGTGCTTTGCTTTGTTCAATTCGCCGCTTTGGAATATGGCGTTATTAGTCTCTCGCGTGCATCTTGTTTGGATTGCGACGGTGTGTGTTCGTCTAAGAACTGACTTCTCGTATTCGAATACACTCGGATGGAATACCTTTCCTGTCCCCACGCTCACAGAGAAGAACAAGGCGGACCTCAACCGTTGCGCCGAGGATATCTTGCTTGTACGCGAAGCCCATTTTCCGGCGACAATCGCCGACCTCTACGACCCCGACAAAATGCCCGACGACCTCCGCGCCGCTCACGACCGCAACGACGAGGTGCTCGAGCGCATCTATATCGGGCGGCGCTTTCGCAACGACACCGAGCGGCTGGAAAAGCTGTTCGACATGTATACGAAGATGACGGCCGAGCAGACGGCGGCCAAGACGGGGGCCGTCCGAAAGTCGAAAGCTGGAGCCTAGGCCGGTTTATTTGAGAGGGGCCCCATGAGGCTTCTGGACTCATGGTCGAATGAGAACATATACTGAACATCATTTCGGGTGGGGCAGCCGATGGAAGGGTTCGAGTGGGACCCCGAGAAGAATGCGTCGAACCTGCGCAAGCATGGCCTGTCGTTCGAGGAGGCTGCGTCGATCTTCCAGGGGCCGGTGCTGACCGGACCTGACGAGAGCGGCGAGTTCGGAGAGATCAGGGAAAAGAGTTTTGGCCTGCTCGGCGGGGTGGTCGTGATCTGCGTGGTTCATACCGACCGCAATGGCGTGATCCGCATCATCAGCGCCCGCAAGGCAACGTCCAACGAAAGAAAGCATTTCGATGCCTATCTCAAACAAGCGCTTAGCTGAATTGGCCGCGATGCCGGACAGCCAGATCGATACGTCCGACATCCCGGAGGCCGACGAGAGCTTTTTCAAATCGGCGAAGCTCAGGCAGCCGCGCGCGGCGCATCCGCGCCACGTGCCGTCGGTGTCCGTATCCTATGCCCGCACCGGCCGCTCGACCAAGGCCAATGCGCTGGGCATGCGGCCGATGCAGGAACTGGCCTATGAGAAGCGCGGCGAGCAATATTTGCTGATCAAGTCGCCGCCGGCCTCCGGCAAGAGCCGCGCGCTGATGTTCATCGCGCTCGACAAGCTGCACAATCAAGGGGTCAAGCAGGCCATCATCGTCGTGCCCGAGCGCTCGATCGGCGCCAGCTTCAACGACGAGCCGCTCAGCCAGTACGGCTTCTTTGCCGACTGGCACGTCGAGCCCCGCTGGAATCTCTGCAATGCCCCCGGCTCCGACAATGGTGGCAAGGTGAAGTCGGTCGCGGCGTTCCTGGAAAGCGCCGACAAGGTGCTGGTCTGTACCCACGCCACCTTCCGCTTCGCGGTCGATCAATATGGCGTCGAGGCGTTCGACGGCCGGCTGATCGCGGTCGACGAATTTCACCACGTCTCGGCCAACCCCGACAACAAGCTCGGCCTGCATCTCGGCCAGTTCATCGCCCGCGACAGGGTGCACCTGGTCGCCATGACCGGCTCCTATTTTCGCGGCGACGCCGAGGCCGTGCTGGCGCCGCAGGACGAGGCGAAGTTCGAGACCGTCACCTATACCTATTACGAGCAGCTCAACGGCTACGAATATCTCAAGCGGCTCGACATCGGCTATTTCTTCTATGCCGGCTCCTATGCCGACGACATCCTGAAGGTGCTCGATCCCGCCGAGAAGACGATCGTCCACATTCCCTCCGTCAACTCGCGCGAGAGCACCAAGGACAAGATCAAGGAGGTCGAGCACATCATCGGCGCGCTCGGCGACTGGCAGGGCTCCGATCCCGCCACCGGCTTCCAGCTCGTGAAGATTCCGTCCGGCCAAGTGCTGCGGATCGCCGATCTGGTCGAGGACGATCCGGCCAAGCGGGATCGCGTCTCGGCCGCGCTGAAGGACCCTGCGCAGAAGACCAACCGCGATTTCGTCGACATCATCATCGCGCTCGGCATGGCCAAGGAAGGTTTCGACTGGATCTGGTGCGAGCACGCTTTGACCATCGGTTATCGCGCCAGCCTGACCGAGGTGGTGCAGATCATCGGCCGCGCCACCCGCGACGCTCCCGGCAAGACCCGTGCGCGCTTCACCAATTTGATCGCCGAGCCCGATGCCTCCGAAGAGTTGGTGACCGAGGCGGTCAACGACACCCTGAAGGCGATCGCCGCAAGCCTCCTGATGGAGCAGGTGCTGGCGCCGCGCTTCGAGTTCAAGCCGAAGAACCCGAACAACGAGGCGGCGCCTGGCTATGATTATGGCGAGGCCGGCTACGATCCGGCCCAGTGCAACGTCGGCTTCAACGAGGAGACCGGCAAGTTCCAGATCGAGATCAAAGGTCTCGTCACGCCGAAGAGCCCGGAGGCGCAGCGCATCTGTCAGCAGGATCTGAACGAGGTCGTCGCCGCCTTCGTGCAGGACAAGCCGTCGATCGAGCGCGGCCTGTTCGATTCCGAGCTGGTGCCGGAGGAACTGACCCAGCTTCGCCTCGGCAAGATCATCAAGGACAAATATCCCGAACTGGATGACGAGGACCAGGAAGCCGTGCGCCAGCACGCCATCGCCGCCCTGAACCTGACGCAGAAGGCCAAGGAGATCGCCGTGGGCGGCGCCGGCGCCGGTAGCGAGGCGAGCCCGAACACCGCCTTCGTCGACGGCGTCCGCCGCTTCGCGATGGACGTGCGCGAGCTGGACATCGACATGATCGACCGCATCAATCCGTTCGGCGAGGCCTATGCGATCCTGTCCAAGGCGATGACCGAGGACAGCCTGCGGCGGATCAAGGAGATCATCGAGGCCAAGCGCGTCACCATGTCGATGGAGGAGGCGCGCGAGTTGGCGCGACGGGCGGTCAGGTTCAAGCAGGAGCGGGGACGGCTGCCCTTGATCACCTCGGCGGATGCGTGGGAAAAGCGCATGGCTGAAGGCGTGGCGTTCCTGGCGCGCATGAAGGCGGAGGCCGCGCGTGGTTGATTTCACCGACGAGGACGATGCCCTGCTCGCAGAGCTGGGCGTCGAGGTCGAGACCAAGAAGGAAGGCGGCCGGACCGCGCGCGAGGAGCGCATCATCGCCGGCTTCGAGGAGATCCAGCGTTTCGTCACCGAGCATGGCCGCATCCCTCAGCATGGCGAGGGACGCGACATCTTCGAGCGCATCTATGCCGTCAGGCTCGACCGCCTGCGGGAGCAAGAGGACTGCCGCACGCTGCTCGCGCCCCTGGATCATCAGGGCCTGCTTGCCGGCGCCGAAGCCGCCCCGTCCGGCTTCGCCGAGGAGTTGGACGACGACGCGCTGCTCGCGGAGCTCGGTGTCGACGCGCCGGCCGACGATCTGACCGAGCTTCGCCACGTCCGCTCCGCCGCCGACAAGTGCGCGGCGGAGGAGATCGCCAATCGGACGAAATGCGAGGATTTCGAGCGTTTCAAGCCGCTGTTCGACCAGGTGCAGAACGAGATCCGCGCGGGCCTGCGCGCCACAAGGCCGATCGTTAAGGACACCGGCTTCCTCAAGGCGGAGATCAAGGCCGGACAGTTCTTCATCCTTGGCGGTCAATTGGCCTATGTCGCAGCCGTCGGCGAGCCCTTCAAGGCGCCCAACGGCCAGACCGATTCGCGGCTGCGCGTGATCTATTCCAACGCGACCGAGAGCGACCTGCTGCTGCGCTCGTTGCAGCGTGCGCTCTACAAGGACGATGCGGGCCGCCGGGTCACCGAGCCGAATGCCGGGCCTCTGTTCGCGGACATGACCGAGGATGGCGACGAGGCGAGCGGCACCGTCTATGTGCTGCGCAGCAAGTCGGATCATCCTGACGTCGCGGCGCATCGCGACGTGCTGCACAAGATCGGCGTCACCGGCGGCGACGTCGCGACGCGCATCACCAACGCGCGGCTCGATCCGACCTTCCTGATGGCCGACGTCGAGATCGTCGCGACCTACGAGCTGTTCAACATCAACCGCACCCGGCTCGAAAACATCATCCACCGCGTCTTCGCCCCGGCCCGGCTCGACATCACCATCAACGACCGCTTCGGCAACCCGATCGTGCCGCGCGAATGGTTCCTGGTGCCGCTGTTCGTGGTCGACGACGTCGTCCAGAAGATCAGGGACGGCACCATCACCGGCTACGTCTACGACCCCAAGACGGCCGCGCTGACGCGGGCGGCGTGAGCGGACCGGATGCGGTGTTCGACCTATCTCCATGAACAAGCCGTTCGCGTGTTCATGGTCAATGTGCAGCGCCGCCCTCGGCGCCAGACCCTCATGGTGAGGAGCGTCGCTCTTGCGACGCGTCTCGAACCATGAGGCCACGGCCGGGGCCTCGCCCTTCGAGACGCCCGCCTGTCGGCGGGCTCCTCAGGGTGAGGGTCTGACGATCGTGACTTGCGACAGCGCGTGACGTTTTGGCGCGACCTGCTCTAAGAAATATCTTGCTCTTTTTCCGAAATCATGCTCTACTCCCTGCATCCCGTCCTCATGCAGAGGGGCGTACGCGTCGTCACGATACGTTGAGGCGGGGAGCGGTGGCCGCGAGTGTTGTCAGGTGCTGTTGCGCTGGACGATTGGCAGCTCGCGGACGTTCAAGCCGTGTGGTCCTGGCGCCCCGATGCTGGCGCCAAGTCTGGATGACATGACGTGTCATCAGGCGACGGGGGCAAACAAGCCGGTCCCCGGGGAGAGCTCGGAGCAGACGTTAAACCCATCGCGCAGGGAGGGCCGGGTCTGTCCGGCTGAACCTGTGGTTCCTGCCGCCTGCATTTTTTTCCGCAGGCGGGCCACGGGCCTCAGTCGGGGCCCGGCCTTCCCTGCGCCCTCGGCATTTGAAGATGGTCTTGGTGATGATGATCTCGGGCGCGATCGCGCCGCGGGAGGTGTTGGTGTGTCTGCGTGCATCATGATCGACTTGCCGTGGCGCTGAGAGAGCTGCCAGTGCGCACAACATCGCCGCAGCCGTGGCGCCGTCATCGAATTGCGCTACACTGGTGTCACACGCGACTGCCGCGTTGGCAGTAGGGCGACAGCGGAAGTCAGGGGGATGGACGGCATGACGGGGGTGATCAATTCCGGCGCAGCGCGATCGTCTGCGTCAGGTGTCGCTCTCACGCGCGGACTCTCCCGATGACGTCGCTCGACAAGTCCGCCTTCACGCCGCATGCCCTGCGCGAGAGCGTGCTGAACGAGGTGCATGCGCGGCCGTTCACGCCGCTGGCGCAGCCGGTGCTGGTGATCCGCTTCGCCTTCATGGCGAAGGGCGACAGTCCGGCGGTCGACCGCGCCAGCCTCGCCGCGTTCTGCGCGCAGCATGGCGCGCTGCCGCCGGAGCCGGGCGTGAAGCATCATCAGGTCGATCTCGGCCCGGTCAGGCTGCGCTTCGAGCAGCATTCGGAATTCGCCACCCTCACTTGGATCTGGAGCCCGCCGGCCGGCGCCGGACCGCGCCGCTTCGGGGCCATCGCGCCCGAGCTGCAGGCGCTGATCGCGGCGCTGCCGCAGGCCGGCGAGCTGCTGGTGGCGGTCAAGCTCGAGGTCGAGAATGCGGCCGATCCGGTGGCGCGTGCGGAGGAGATCTTCGACAAGAGCAGCCTCGCCATCGTGACGATCAAGGGCAGCGCCGGCGCGGTCGCCTCCGACTTCCGCCTCGACGACGACGGCTTCACCCGCATCCTGGTCTGCGCCGACGGCCCGACCCCGGAGCGGCTCGGGGCGCTGGTGCAGCGCGTGCTGGAGCTCGAGACCTACCGCACTTTGGCGCTGCTCGGCCTGCCGGCGGCGCTGGCGCTGGCGCCGGACGTCGACCGCATCGAGCGGCGGCTGGTCGAGGTGCTCGCGGAGATGCAGGGCGCGCAGTCGTTCAAGCTCAACAACCATTTGCTGCGCGAGCTGACCGAGCTCGAGGCGCTGCTGGAGCGCGGCGCCACCGGCAGCCTGTTCCGGTTCGGCGCCAGCCGCGCCTATTACGACCTGGTGCAGGCCCGCTTGGCGGTGATCGAGGGTGAGCCGGTCGCGCCGTATTCGAGCTGGTCGTCGTTCCTGGCGCGGCGCACCGCGCCGGCGATGCGCACCTGCAACGCGCTGGAGGGGCGGCAGTCGAACCTGTCGCTCAAGCTGGCGCGCGCCGCCGACCTGCTGCGCACCCGCGTCAATGTCGAGCTGGAGCAGCAGAACCGCGATCTCCTGCGCTCGATGAACGAGCGCACCAAGCTGCAGCTGCGGCTGCAGAGCACGGTCGAGGGGCTGTCGGTGGCCGCGATCGGCTATTACGTCGTCAGCCTGTTCGGCTATCTCGCCAAGGGCGCGCATGACACCGGCCTGCCGGTCGAGCCGACGCTGGCTACCGCCGCCTTCGTGCCGGTCGCGATCGCGCTGATCTGGTTCACGACCCACCAGATCCGCAAGCGGCACTTGAAGGAGGATCACGAGGCGGAGAAGGCCGAGCAGGAGTGAACGGCTGGGCGCCTTGCCAGCGAGCGGCCGGACGGCTAAGCGGCGGGCTGGTCAGCAAGAGGCGATGAGACGATGAGCGGTGCGACGATCGATTTCCTGGTTCACGCGGATGGTGCGGCGACGCGGCAGCGGATCACGCTGAGCCGCCTCGTCATCGCCGGCTGGACCGGGCGCGATCCGGTCGCCCGCGACAAGCACATCGCCGAGCTGGAAGAGCTCGGCATTCCCCGGCCGGCGACGACGCCGATCTATTACGAGGCTGCGGCCAGCCGGCTGACGACGTCGGACAGCATCGAGGTCAGCGGCGGCGACTCCTCCGGCGAGGTCGAGTTCGTGCTGGTGAAGTCCGGCGGCCGGCTCTATGTCGGCGTCGGCTCCGATCATACCGACCGCAAGGTCGAGACCTACAACATCACCGTGTCCAAGCAGATGTGCGACAAGCCGGTGGCGCCCGAGCTGTGGCTGGTTGACGATGTCGCCGCGCATTGGGACCAGCTGATGCTGCGCGCCTACGCGACCATCAACGGCGAGCGCGTGCTCTATCAGGAGGGTGCGCTGAGCGGCATGCTGGCGCCCGTCGACCTGATCGCGCGCCGTTATGGTGAGGCAGGCCTGCCCGAGGGCACCGCGATGTTCGGCGGCACGTTTGCCGCCAAGGGCGGCATCCGCCCCGCCGACCGCTTCGACTTCGAGCTGGTCGATCCCGTGCTGAACCGCGCCATCCGCCACGGCCACGCGATCGAGCAGCTCGCCATCGCCGGCTGATCGGGACGCGCGCGATCACGTTCGCGTGCGGCGGAATGCGCTAACGATCAGGCCGCGGCGCGTCGTCGCGGCCGTCGCCACGCATGGCTGCATTCGCGCAGGCGTTGCGATCCGCAAGGGCCTGTTAAGCAAGGCGGCCTATCGTGCCGGAGTGTGCCGAAGCGGGACCATGGCCTCGTTTCGCGTTCTGGTCCGGCACACCATGTCACGGCATGAGACGCAATGCGGCTGGCATATCCTTAATCGATCCTTACCTGATAGCAGCGGATTCGACGGGTCGGACGACAAGGGCGATTAACTAGAAGTTTAGGATTGGGTTTGTGCGCGTGAACGCCTCCCTTAAGGGTTTTATTAAATGCCCCGGGAATTGGGAGAGTGCGGTGCGCGTCGCGATCGTCCACGATTGGCTTTACGTTCTTGGCGGCGCCGAGAAGGTCCTTCAGGAGATCCTGCGCTGCTATCCCGGCGCCGACGTCTTCACGCTGTTCGACCTGCTGCGTCCCGAGGACCGCGCCAAGCTGGGATTCGAGAAGTCGCACACCAGCTTCCTGCAGAAGATGCCGCTCTTGCGGAAGTATCACCGCTCCTATCTGCCGCTGATGCCGCTCGCGATCGAGCAGCTCGATCTGTCGAGCTACGACCTGGTGATCTCCTCCAGCTGCGCGGTGGCGAAGGGCGTTCTGACCGGGCCGGAGCAGCTGCACATCGCCTATGTGCATTCGCCGATGCGCTATGCCTGGGATCTGCAGCACCAGTATCTGCAGGAGAGCGGCTACGCCACCGGCGTCAAGGGCCTGATCGCTCGCGCCTTGTTGCACAAGATGCGGATCTGGGATGCGCGCACCGCGCACGGTCCCGACGCCATCTTCACCAATTCGCAGTTCGTCGCCCGCCGCATCAAGAAGATCTACGGCCGCGACGCCAAGGTGATCTATCCGCCGGTGACCATCGCGCAGCGCGATGCGATCCTGCCCGTCGGCAACCACTTCCTCGCCGCGAGCCGGCTCGTGCCCTACAAGCGCATCGAGCCGATCGTGCGCGCCTTCAACACCATGCCGGACCTCGAGCTGGTCGTGGCCGGCGACGGTCCGGAAGCCGCGCGGCTGAAGTCGATCGCGGGGCCGAACGTCAAGTTCGCCGGCTTCGTGCCCGACAAGCAGCTGCGTGACCTCATGACCACCGCCCGCGCCTTCGTGTTTGCGGCGGAAGAGGATTTCGGCATCATCCCGGTCGAGGCGCAGTCCGAAGGCGCACCGGTGCTGGCGCTCGGCCGCGGCGGTGCACGCGAGTCGATCCTCACCACGGGGCCGCGGCCGACCGGCATGTTCTTCGGCTCGCCCGAGCCCGAGGCGATCGCGGCCTGCGTGCGATCGTTCGTGGCCAAGGAGAAATCGATCTCGCGGCTCGACTGCCGCCAGCGCGCCAGCTTCTTCTCGGCCGAGCGTTTCCGCAGCCAGTTCGTCGCGGCGGTCAACGAGGAGATCGACAGTTTCCGTGCGGGACATCAGGGCCGCGCGACGCGGCTGATTGCGTAATATTGGATGTGGTACGGGTGCAGATCATGAGGCAGGCGGCTCTCGGCGAGGCCTTGTCCGGCATTGACGCCGTCGCCCGGATCTGGCGCCGCCGCGGCGTGTTCGCCATCGTGGCCGGCGCCGTTCTCGCGCTTGCCGTGGCCGCGCTCGTGCTGCTGCCGGTGCGCTATCTCGCCACCGCTTCCGTGATCATCGCCGAGCAGGAGCCGGGTGCCAACACCTCGGCGGCGTGGGCGCAGAAGATCGGCGATCCCGCCGACATGGAAAGCCAGCTCCTGGTGATCCGCTCGCCGCGCCTGCTGCGTCAGATCATGTCGTCGCCCGGCGTGGTCGACGCCGTGGTCGGCGAATGCGAGCGCGGCCGTCTCATAGGTTCGGGCGATGCGTGCCAGCGCCTCAAGACCGATCCGGGCGCGTTCATCGATCACGTCGACAGTCGCTTCAGCGTTGCTTCGGCCGGCCGCTCGCGCGTCATCAACATCTCCTATCAGTCGAGCAGTCCCGAGGTTGCGAAGACGCTCGCCAACGCGTTGACGCAGACCTTTCTCGAGGACCAGCGCACCGAAGGCGCCAACAGCCGCGAGGTCGCGAGCTCTTGGCTCTGGAAGGAATTGAAGCAGCTCGACCAGCAGTTGCGCGAGGCCGACGACAAGATCCAGAAGTTCCGGCGCACCAAGGGCCTGATGCGTGGCGCCAATGCGCCGATCTCCTCGGAGCGGCTGACCAGCATCGGCCAGCAGCTGTCGCAGGCGGAGGCCGCGCGCGCCGACGCCGCGGCGCGGCTGCAGGAGATAAAGTCGGAGCAGGAGCGCGGGCCGACCGACGCCCCGTCGGTGCTGCAGAGCCGCACCATCGCCGACCTCAAGCAGCAACTGACGACCGTGAGCGCGCAGCTCGCCAGTGCGGCCGGTGTGCTCGGGCCGAAGCACCCCTCGATCCTGGCGCTGACGCGCGAGCAGGCGATCATCCAGCAGCGGCTGGTCGCCGAGATGCAGAGCATCGCGGCGAGCGCGCAGAAGACGTACGATGCCAACACCGCGCTGGTGAACTCGCTGAAGAAGCAGATGGAGACGGCGAAGGCGGAGGCCGGCTCGGCCACGCTGGACGAGGCCTCCATCGAGAGCATGGTGCGCGACACCGAGATCAAGCGGCAGCAATATGCCGAGCTCTACAAGAAGGCGAGCGAGCTCGAGACCGAACGGCGTGTCCTGCGCGGCAGCACGCGTCTCGTCAGCCTCGCTGAGCTGCCGAGCAAGCCGTTCTTCCCGAAGAAGATCCCGTTCCTCGCCGCTGGCACGACGCTCGCGTTGATCTTCGGTGTCGGCGCTGCGCTGCTCGCCGACAGGCTCGGCGCGCGCCTGATCAGCCCGCCCGTGCCCGTCACGCCGGAAGCGCCGGCCGAGCAGGTCGAGGCGCCCGCTGTCGACGAAGCTCCGGCCATCGTCCCTGAATTGGCCGAGCGTGTGACCGCACCGCAAGCGGCGACGCCACCGGCAGCGCCTGAACGAAGGTCCCATCTCCCGAGCGTCGCCGACGTTTCGATCCTGGCCTGCCTGCCGCGCCTGAAGAGCCTGCGTGAGATGTCGGCGCTCGGCGCGATCCTGCAAAGCCACCAACCGCTGGCGATCCCGCGCGTCTTGCGCCTCGCCTCCGAGGACACTGATTTTCAGCACACGCTGCATGATCTCGTCCACGAACTCGGTTTGAAGCGGTCCGCCCGATCGCAGCGCATCGTCGTGACCTCTCCCGATGCAGCAGATGGCAAGACGACCACGACCTGTGCGCTGGCAGAGCACCTCGCGGCCGCAGGCTGGCGCGTGCTGGTCGTCGAGTGCGACGTCTCGCATCCCGCCTTTGCAGAGATCATGGCGCTGCCGGCAAGCCCCGGATGGCTCGGCGCGCTGGAGCGCGGGACGCCGCTCCGGGACATGGTTCTGCCCACCGCGCATCCCTCGCTCGACGTGCTGCCGGTTGGTGAGGCGACCGGTCCGGTCGGCGACATTCTCGACGCGATCAGCCTCGACCGTCTCCTCGCTGGTCTCGATGGCTATGATGCCGTGATCGTCGACACACCATTGCCGTCGCAACGGAACGACTTCCTTGCCGGTACGGACTGGGCGATCGTCTGCGTGCGCAGTGACCGGTCGTTGATCGAGCCGGCGGTCGCGACGGTGAACAGGAGCAGGGCACTCGGAGCCCGCGATGTCGGCATCGTCGTCACCATGACCGACGTCGAGCACCGCAGCGCGCCTGTGGTCCAGACCGCGCCCGTGGCGGCCTACGCCGGAGCCGGGTGATGTCGACCGAGCGTGTCCTATTCGTCGATCACACCGGGCAGATCGGCGGCGCCGAGTTGATCCTGCTCGATGTCGTCCAGGGCCGCAAGGATTCGTCGGTGTTCCTGTTCGAGCCGGGCCCGCTCGGCCAGGTGCTGGCTGAGCGCGGGATGTCGGTCGTCACGTCGCGCTGGGGCCACGGCCTGGGGCAGTTCAGACGTGACAGTTCGTGGCTCGAGGCGCTGCCGCTGTTCGGCAGACTCGCGGCGATCACCGCGGAGCTCGCGCATGTCGCACGCAAGCATGACGTCCTCTATGCCAATTCGCAGAAGGCCTTTGTCCTGTCGGCCATCGCCAACATCGCGGCACGGCGGCCGTTGATCTGGCATCTGCACGACATCATCAGCCCGGCTCATTTCGGCGCGCTGCAGCGTCGCATGCAGATCTTTCTCGCCAACCGCTTCGCGGCGAAGGTCGTCGTCCCCTCCGAAGCTGCCGCAGCCGCCTTCATCGAGGCCGGAGGTCGACGCTCTCTCGTCGAGGTCGTGCCCAATGGTCTCGCCGTCGAACCCGTACCCGTGTCGCGCGAGGAGCTGAGGCAACGGCTCGGCCTGCCGTCGGGACCGCTGGTCGGCGTGTTCAGCCGGCTCGCGCGGTGGAAGGGGCAGCACGTTCTGATCGAGGCGCTGGCCGAATTGCCGGACGTGCACGGTATCATCGTTGGCGACGCGTTGTTCGGCGAGCAGGACTACGCGGCTGAGCTGAGACGGCTGGTCGCGGAGCTTTGCCTCGGCGATCGCGTTCACTTCCTTGGGCATCGCAGCGACGTGCCGCTGCTGATGCAGGCGGTGGACGCGATGGTGCATCCGTCGATCGATCCCGAGCCGTTCGGCCGCACCCTGGTCGAAGCGATGCTCGCCGGCGTGCCGGTGATCGCCACTGACGCTGGCGCTGCGCCGGACATCCTCGAACATGGCCGGGCCGGCCTGCTCGTGCCGCCTGGTGACGCGCGTGCGCTGTCCGAGGCCTTGGACGCGGTGCTGGCTGAACCCGAGATCCTCGCGCCCCAGCTCGACTACGCGTCGCGCCGCGCGCGCACCCATTACAGTCTGACACGCATGCTGGACTCGATCGGGCTGCTGATCCGCAATGTCGGTGCGGGAGCGGCGGTGTGAGCACGATCGTCACACCTGCCCCGGCCTCCGAGCGGCGTATGGTCGATCTCGTCGTGGATTGCGGCCCGCCGTTCGCCATTCTCGCGCCGGTGCCATCGTGGTCGAAACTGCTCGAGGACGGACAAGTCCCTGCGCGATGGAAAGGGCCGCCGGCCGTGTCGGAGGATGCCGCATGAGCGCCTCCGGTCCTTCGCTCAAGCGCTTCAGTGCGCTGCTGATCAGCGGTGCGCTGGCGAGCAAGATGCTCGGCTTCGGCCGCGAGGTGTTGATGGCGCACGTGCTCGGCGCCTCGCTCATCGCCGACGGCTTCCGGGCCGCCATGGCGGCCGTGCTCATCCCGCTTGCGTTCCTGCAGAACGAGAGCGTGCCCGCGATCATGATCCCGATGCATCGCGAGGCGCTGCAGCGGCCGGATGCCGCGCGCAGCCTCGGTGCGCTGACGATCGTCATTGCCGTCGTCTCGAGCCTGGTGACCGCGATCATCCTGCTGCTCGGTGAGCTCTGGGTGAACGCCGTCGTCGGCGGCTTCTCGGCGGAGGGGCGCGAGCTGACCTTGCACTTCGTGCGCATGATGGCGTTCGGCATGCCGGCGTCGGCGGTGCTCAATGTGCTTGCCGCCGGCGAGATCGCGCTCGGCCGCACGCGGCTGACCAATGTCCGTGCCAGCCTGCTCAACGTCGCGGTGATCGGCGGCATCGGCCTGCTGGTGCTGACCGGCGACGCCTACATGCTCGCCTGCGCCTTCACCGTCGCCTTCAATGGCCTCGCCGCCTGGGGTCTGTTCACGCTGTGGCGCGAGGGCGCGCTGAGCGTCGCCGGCCTGACCGCCGGCATGGTGATCGACAAGGGTATCGAATTCTTCCGCCGGCTGCGCGTCCTGCTGGCGTTGCCGTTGGCCGAGCAGGGCAATGTCTGGATCGAGCGCTTCACGGCATCGCGGCTGACGACCGGCGCCGTCGCGTCGCTGGACTACGCGCGCTCGCTGACCGAGAGCGCGCTGCTGCTGATCAGCCAACCGCTCGGCATGGCGGTGCTGTCGCAGCATGCCCCACGCGATCCGCGTGCGCAGACCGAGGCACTGCTGCGGCCGCTGCTCGCGCTGACCTTGCCGGCCTCGGCGTTCCTTCTGGTCTTCTCGACCGACATCGTCCGCCTGATCTATTTCCGCGGCGCGTTCGGCGACGAGGCCCTGCTGCTGACCTCGCATGCGCTCAAGGGCATCGCCTGCGGCGTCTGGGCCGCGACCCTCGGCTGGATCCTGATCCGTCTGCTCAATGGCG
Organism: Bradyrhizobium sp. SZCCHNRI2009; assembly: GCF_032485115.1. Lineage (NCBI taxonomy): Bacteria > Pseudomonadati > Pseudomonadota > Alphaproteobacteria > Hyphomicrobiales > Nitrobacteraceae > Bradyrhizobium > Bradyrhizobium sp. SZCCHNRI2009. Next base: position 20,228 of record NZ_JAUEUH010000012.1, on the reverse strand, counting down.
CGGGGCGCAACGGCGTCGCTGCGGTCATCATCGTCTCGGCCTATCTCGCCAACATGGGCTTCAACCTGCTGATGCCGCTGTTCGATCCGTCGCCGGCGGCCGGCATGCAGTTGCTCGGCGTTGGCGAAGCGATCCGCAGCCTCGTGCTACTGTCGGGCGTGGTGTTCGTGCTCGGCGATGCGCGAAAGCTCCTGCTCGTGATCGGCCTGGCCCTGCTGCCGACCGCATTGATGGTCGTGCTCGGCCTGATGATTCAGACCTCCGTGCCGGGCCTGCTGCCGCGCCTGTTCGCCGGCGGATTGGCGTATCTGCTCTGCCTGGCCTTCGCGATCGGCATCCTGCTGCCGGCCGTGGTGGGCACGGCGCTCCGTCATGTTCGTCGTACGTTCAGGATGAAGGGAGAGCTGAGTTGACCCTGCTGGCCCTCGCTGCCGCCAAGGCGATGATGGCATCCGGTGCCTTCGTCCTTCCCGTCGCCAAGGCGGTCGATCGTGTGCTCGGCCCGCGCGGCTGCTGTTTGACGTTCCATCGCACCGCGCCGGCAGAGCAGTGGGAGCGTCTGCCCAATCGCGACTTCTACGTCGATGCCGACTTTCTCGATCGCTTCCTCGGCTATGTCCTCGACCAGGGTTGGGACGTCGTGACGATCAGCGAGGCGCTGCGCCGGACGGCAAGCGCCGAGCCGTCCGGCCGCTACGTCAACTTCTCGATCGACGACTGCTACCGCGATACGTTCGATCTGCTTGTGCCGGTGTTCCGCAGGCACAAGGTGCCGGTGACGCTGTTCGTGACGACCGGCATTCCCGAAGGCACGTTGCCGCTGTGGGCCGCCGGCTTGGAGGATGCGCTGCTGCACAGGGACCATGTCAGGGTCGACGATGAGCGGATCGCGCTGTCGAGCGCCGAGCAGCGCCGCGCGGTGTTCGCGCAGATCGCCTCGCGCTGGGATGGCCCGCAGGCGGCGGATCGTTACGCCGCGTTCTGTGCCGCCAACGCCATCGACATCGAGGCGATGCATTGGAAACATGCGATCTCCTGGGAGATGTTGGAAGTGCTGGCGGCGGATCCGCTCATCGAGATCGGAGCCCACACCGTCTCGCATGCGCGCATCTCGTCGCTGTCTTCCGAAGACGCCCTTTGCGAGCTGGCCGGCGCGCGGCTGCGATTGAACGAGCGGCTCGGCATCGACGTCCGGCACTTCGCATTTCCTTACGGGCGCGCCGCCGATTGCGGACCGCGGGACTTTGCGCTGGCGCGGCAGGCCGGATTCGCCAGTGCCGCGACCACGCGCAAGGGCCTTGTCAAAGCAGGGCAGGATGCGTTCTCGATTCCGCGCAACACCATGAATGGCGCGCATCGTACGCTTGCGGCGATGGAGCTGCATCTCACGGGCTTCAGCGGGACTGCAGCGAAGGTGATGGGCCGTGTCTAGCAGGGGGCGCTTGCGAATCGTCTCGATTGCGCATCCGGCCACCAGCAGCGAGGCCGGCCGGCTGCGCTACCGCCATCTCGCGTCCCGGCCCGACGTCGATCTGCATCTCGTGACGCCCGAGGTGTGGAAGGAATTCGGCCGCACCATCACCGCGGCTCACTCCAACGAAGCCTTTCCCATCCATCGGCTCCCGATCCGACTCCCGGACGCGGGTCCGATGAAATGGTACCTGCACTTCTATCCGGCGCTGCGCCGCCTGCTGCGCGAGCTCGATCCCGACGTGATTCACCTTTGGGAAGAGCCCTGGAGCATCGTCGCGCTGCAGGCGCAGATGCTGCGCGGCCGTGCGGCGCTCGTGCTCGAGGTCGACCAGAACATCCTGAAACGGCTGCCGCCACCATTCGAGGCGATCCGCAAATTCGTCCTCGGCCGCACCGCCCACATCCTGTCGCGCAGTCCCGATGCGACTGAGGTCGTGAGGGCGTGCGGCTACACGGGTCCGGTGACGCCGATCGGCTATGGTGTCGATCTCGCGACCTTCATGCCGGCGGGTGATCGATCGAATGCGACGGCCGGCTCGCCGCTGCGGCTCGGCTATGTCGGCCGGCTGGTGGTCGAGAAGGGCCTCGACGATGCGCTCGAAGCGCTCGCGCGCAGCAAGTCGGCGGCGACGCTGAGCATCATGGGCGAAGGTCCGCACGAGCCGCATCTGCGCCGGCGCGTGGCCGAACTTGGTTTGGGCGGGCGCGTCACCATCCAGGGCTGGGCTTCACCCGCTGCGGTCGCGGCTTTTCTGCGCGGCCTGGACGCATTGCTACTGCTGACGCGAACCACGGACGCGGTGCGCGAGCAGTTCGGCCGCGTGATCATCGAGGCCCAGGCCTGCGCCATCCCGGTGATCGGATCGACCTGCGGAGCGATTCCGGATGTCGTCGGCGACGGCGGCTGGATCGTGCCGGAGCAGGATCCCGGCAGCCTGTGTCGGCTCATCGATGAGCTCAGCGGTCGGCGGGCGGAGCTCGCCGTTCGCAGTGAGGCGGCCCGCGCGAACGTGCTCCGGCGCTTCACCTATGATGCGGTCGCAGCGGCGATTGAAACGGCATGCCGTGCGGCGCATCAGTCGAGAACCGCATCCGGCCTCGCCCGCCCACAGCGGCTGCAGACGAATTAGCTAGGCCTTCACCGGCAGCGCCATCGCTGCGCGGCCGGACTGGCGCTTGGCGGCATCGATCTGCTTGAGCAGTTCGATGTATTGCAGCCCGATCTGGTCCCAGCCATAGATCTGCGCGGTGGCCTGGGCGCCGTCCTGCAGCCGGCGCATCAGTGCGGGGTCGGCGAAGACGGCCGCGAGCTTGGCCGCGATGTCGTCGGCGTCTGCTGAAATGCGGAAGCCGTTGACGCCGTCGCGCAGATAGTCCTCGATGCCGCCGACCGGCGTTGCGAACACCGGCACCCCGCAGGCCATGGCCTCCATGCAGACCAGCGAGAAGGTCTCGTAGCTCGTGGGGAGCACGAAGGCATCGGCCGCCGAGTACAGCGCCGGCAGGTCCGAGCGTGGGCCGGCGAAGATCAGTCGTTGCTGGGCGTTGCGCGTCAGTCTGCGGTAGGGCGCGGGATTGTCCGAGCCGACGACCAGCAGCCAGACGTTGTTGCCGAGCCGATCGAGCGCGCAGATCGCATGCGCCAGTCCCTTGCGGTTGAATTCGTGGCCGACGAACAGCAGCAGGCGCGCGTTCTCCGGGATGCCGAACTCACGCCGGATCGCCTGGCCGCCGACGGCGTCGCGCTTGAAGCGCGCGAGATCAATGCCGTTGGAGATGACGTGGATGCGGGCGGCCGGCACGCGGAAGAAGCGCTGCAGCTCCGCGGTGACGCGGGAGGACACCGCCACGAACGCCCGATACCGCAGGCCTCCGATCATGAACCGGTCGCGCAGCGCGACCCACAGATGCATAGGGTTGAGCATCCAGCGCCAGCTGCCGGCGGCGCGTTTCTCGGCGAGGCTCTGCGCATTGACGGCATGCACGATCAGCACGTCACCCTTGAGGCTGTCGCCGTGGCTGATGACGACGGCGTCGGGGTGACGCGCCAGCGCCCGTGTCGCGGCCAGCGTGAACAGCGGCACGACAATGGCGCGGCCGATGTGCCGGAACAGTCCGCGAGTCGGAATCCGCGCCAGCCATGGCGCAACGCGCTCGACTCTGATCGTGTGTTCGAGATTGTCCGCGACGGTGCTCGCGAGCACGATGTTCGATAAACCATTCCGGCCGAAAACGCGCGCCAGCTCGATAGCGACTGTTTCCACGCCGCCGGCATTGCTTATCTCTTGAACGACCTGGACGATCTCAAACGTCATAGCGGAAATCTAAGGGATCAGACATTGCGACTTCGTTCCAATCTGCTGGTCATTAGCACAGCCCTGTTAACGTTTGTCACGTCGCCATGGCCGAGCGCTGTCCACGCCATCGAAACGAACGCCTCGGCGCTGCGGATCGACGAGCGCATCGGCGGCGGCAATTTGGTCACGCATCTGGCCGGCAAGAGCGCGCAGATCTATCAGGCACTGCACGGTGTCGGTGCCAGGATGGGCCGAATGGATTCCTACGGCTGGCGGACGTTGGCGCGGGTACCGACGCCGCACGATTTCGATGCCGCGATGCTGGAGGCGCACAAGAACGGTATCATGCCGCTGATCCTGCTGGAGTATGAAGGCAGCTATCAGAGCCTGACTCCGCCGCAGCCGATCGGGTCCTATCAGGACTGGTTCGCGGCTGGGCAGGCGATGGCGAGACGTTTCCGCCCCGGCGGCGAATGGGGCCGCGAAAACGGTATTCCCGATTGGGGTGCTACCGTCTTCACCGCCATCAACGAGCCCGATGTGCAGGCCACGATCCCGCGCCAGGACTATCACGACGCGCTGGCCGGGCTTGCCGACGGTGTTCACAGCGTCGCCCCCAAGCTGCGGGTCGTTCCCGGCGGCTTTGCCACCTGCAACTCGCATGGCGATGCGACGTTGCGCGGCTACGGTCCGGCGATCGCCGATCTGCTCGAGGACGGCCGTCTCGACGGCATCGACCTGCATACCTACTACAATGATAAATGGTATCCGATGACCCGCGGCCGCGAGTTCTCGGTGCAGACCTGCTTCGACCGTATCAAGCAGGCGATGGGGCTGAGCCGCGACATCAACTTCTACGCAACCGAGTTCAACGTCGCTCGCGCCGGCGCGTGGGACAGCGATACGGACGCGGCCAGATTGTTTCTCAATGCGATCTGGGACCAGCTTGCGGTGGTTGGCAAGGATGGCAGCATGCCGGTGTCCATGCTGGCGTTTCCTTGGAATCTCGGCGACACACCCGATGTCGACGGCCTGGCCTATGCGATGGCGACGGGCAAGGATCCCTGGACCCCGGAGGCGCGCAGCCTCGTGGTGAAGACGGTGCTGCAGCTCGCCGGTCACATGAGGATCGTGTCCATCGACCGGCGGCTGGCGCTGTACACGCTGCGCGGATCGGATGCCGATTTGATCGTGTGGCAGAACATTGCCGGCTGGACCGAGCGGCCGGGCCGCGCGGTCGAGCTCGAGCTGCCCGCAGGGACGCGCAGCCTCGAGGTCTGGGGCTGGGATGGGCTGCGGCGCCGGATCGAGGCAAAGCCCGGACGTTTCTTCGTCGACGGCCTCAATGCCGATGAAACCTACATGTTTCGCGTGCCGCGGCCGTGAGCGGCGGCTCGGATCGCGAAGATCATGTCGGCGCTGATCGAAGCCTGTCGGGTGTGGCTCGCATGTTCCATTAACTGAAAAGTAAGGCCAGCACGACGTGGTTCACTGCCGCCAAAGCTTTTTACGATAATTGCCGTCATGACGATCCCGCCGCGCCATGGGTGGCGCGCCGGATCTCTCTCGGGTGATGCTGGAATGCAGCCAATCAAAAAGGCTGAGATTGCAAATGACAGGCCGGCTCCCGCGCAGGCCGTGACCGGCGTTCGCATCCGAGAGATCGGCGCGGCGGATCTGCCGGCGGTCGCCGCACTGCTGACGCGCGGATTCGCCTTTCGCAGCGAGGCCTATTGGTTGCGCGGACTCGAACGCCACGCGGCGCGCCCGCGGCCGGCCGGCTATCCGGCATTCGGCTATTGTCTCGACCAAGCCGGGGTGCCTGTCGGCGTGATCCTGCTGCTGTTCTCCGAGCTCCACATCGGCGGTGAGCCGATCGTCAGGGCCAATGTCTCGAGCTGGTATGTCGAGCCGGCGTTCCGTGCCTTCAGCTCGATGCTGGTGCGCGCGGCGACGCGCGACAAGACGGTGACCTATTTCAACATCACGCCGGCCCCGCACACTTGGCCACAGGTCGAGGCTCAGGGCTTTTCGGTCTACTGCAAGGGACAGGTCTACGCCGCGCTGGCCCTGTCGCGACCGCGCTCGGATGTCCGTATCGAAGAATTCTCCGAGGACGATGTGCACGGGCTCTCTCCCGATGAGGCGGATCTGTTGCGGCAGCATGCGCAATGGGGGTGTCTCAGTCTCGTCGCGCGCGAGGCCGATGCGGCGTATCCGTTCGTGTTTCAGAAGCACCGGGTGATGAATGCGCTGCCGGTGTATCGCCTGCTGTATTGCCGGGATGTCGCTGACCTCGTGCGGCTGGCCGGCAACATCGGCTGGCTGCTGCTGCGGCGCGGCGGCCTGCTGGTGCGGCTCGATGCCAATGGGCCCATCGCAGGGCTGGCCGGCTGGTACTCGGACAAGCGCGGACGCAAATATGCCAAAGGTCCGCATCCGCCGCATCTCGGCGATCTCGCCTTCACCGAAGCCGCGCTGTTCGACGGCTGAGAGGTGGCAATCGATTGGGTTGCATGGTCCCGCTGCGGCGGCCGGGATACTCGCTCGCGTGGTCTATGGGACCGGTGTGACGGCACGCACAGTCTGGGCTTCCGGCATGCGCCATCCTCCTGGCAACGGAGGAGGTCATCCATGTCTTACGTTTTCGAACTCGCGCTGGCGGCGATGCTGCTGTTCTTCCTGTTCCTGCCGATCACCGATCGCAGGACGGTCATGATGAAGCTCTGCATGATCATGGTCGTCGCCATCCTGTTCACGGTTACGCTGGCCGTCCCGCATGGCGGCGCACCATCCGCCCACGCCCTGGTGCTGACGGCAAACTGATGTGGCGCGGGTGAGCTCCGGCCTTGCCGCTCGAGCATGATGTTTGGACGGGGCGATCCAGACGGCGCGGCTCGCAGATCGAACGGCCGCCGGTTGGCAGTCCGCCCCTCATCGTGTAGCACCGGCTGAACCTTACGCCACGCTCAGGGGATCCGGATGCCTGCTCTTGCCCATGCGCTGCTCGCCGCCCTGAAGGACCATGGCGCCCGCGAGATCTTCGGCATTCCCGGCGACTTCGTGCTGCCGCTGTTCAAGGTCATCGAGGAGAGCAACATCCTGCCGAGCGTCACGCTGAGCCATGAGCCGGCGGTCGGCTTCGCCGCGGATGCGGCCGCGCGCTATCATGGCGGCCTCGGCGTCGCCGTCGTCACCTACGGCGCCGGCGCCTTCAACGTCGTGAACGCGGTCGCCGGCGCCTATGCCGAACGCTCGCCCGTCGTGGTGATCGCGGGCGCGCCCGGCGCGCGTGAGCGCGTCTCCGGCTTTCTGCTGCACCACCAGGCCCGCACCGTCGACACGCAGCTCGCGGTGTTCAAGGAGATCACCTGCGATCAGGCGGTGCTGAGCGATCCGGCCACCGCCCCGGCCCAGATTGCGCGCGTGCTGCGCAGCGCGAAGGAGATGTCGCTGCCGGTGTATCTCGAATTTCCGCGCGACATGGTCGATGCCGAGGTCGAGCCGGTGGTGCCGCTGCCGCCGCGGCGGGCCAGCCGCGAGGCGCTCGACGAATGCGTCGAGGAGATCCTCGCCCGCATCGCGCAGGCAGAGCGTCCCGTGATCGTCGTCGACGTCGAAATCCGCCGCTACGGTGTCGAGGACAGGATCGCCGCGCTGGCGCGCAAGCTGGGTCTCCCGCTGGTGACGACCTTCATGGGCCGCGGCCTGCTCGACAGGGCCGACGATGTCGTCGCCGGCACCTATCTCGGCGCCGCGGGCAATCCGGCGATCACGGAGCTGGTCGAGAATGCCGATCTCGTGCTGATGCTGGGCGTCATCCTGTCGGATACCAATTTCGCGTTGTCGAACCGGGCGCCAGACCCGCGCCGCATGATCCTGGCCGCCAGCCGTGAGGTGCAGATCGGTCATCACGCCTATCGCGACATGCCGCTCGGCGATCTGATCGATGCGCTCGACGAGCGCGCGGCACCCCGGGCCGCAGCTCCCGGCCTGCCGCGGCAGCGCTCGGCCTATCCGCGCGGCCTCGCTGCCGATGGCGCGCCGATTGCGCCTTCGGACATCGCGACCGCGGTCAACGACATGTTCGACCGCCACGGCCGGATGCCGATGACATCCGATATCGGCGATTGCCTGTTCACCGCGATGGAGATCGACAATACCGCGCTGGCCGCGCCGGGCTACTACGCGGGGATGGGCTTCGGCGTGCCGGCGGGCATCGGCGTGGCCGCGACCGGACTTCGTCCGCTGATCCTGGTCGGCGACGGCGCGTTCCAGATGACCGGATGGGAGCTCGGCAACTGCCGCCGCTACGGGCTCGATCCGATCGTCGTGCTGTTCAACAATTGCAGCTGGGAGATGCTGCGTGTGTTCCAGCCGGAATCGCGGTTCAACGATCTCGACGACTGGCACTATGCCGACATCGCCAATTCCATCGGCGGCACCGGCGAGCGCGTCGCCACCCGCAGCGAGCTCGTCGCCGCGCTGGAGCGCGCAGTGCATCGGCGCGGACGCTTCTCGCTGATCGAAGTGATGCTGCCGCGCGGCAAGACCTCGGACACGCTGGCGCGCTTCGTGGCGGGCTTCAAGTCGGCGCGCGAACGCATGGCCCAGGGATAGGATGGCCGGAAGGCCGTCTCGACGCGCCGCCGTCAACCGGTTGCAGACCGCAGCACCGTCTTGATCGCGTCGCGGCCCTTCCAGGCGAAATAGGTGAGGCGGCCGCCGAACGAGCGATGGCTGCGCAGCCTGTTCGAGCCGAGCACGTGTCCGACCTCTTCGGGGAAGCGCTTGACCTCGGCCTGCACCATTCTGTCGGTATTGGCCATGATGGTGCTCAGGCGCGTACCCCAGTCCGAGTCCTCGATGCGATCGATGCGGACCTGGATCGCATATTCGATGTCATAGATGCTGGTCAGGATTTCCTTGGCGGTCACGACGCGGTTGTTCTTCAACGCGATCCGGAGCGCGAGCCGCTTGTCCTCCAACTGGTCGAGCACCATCGGCACGGTCATCGCGTAGGGTGCCGCGATGACGTCGGCAATGTTCTTCGAGCGCGCCGCCTTCGTCGCCAGCCGCATCACCTGCCACGGCTCCTTCAGACGCTTGGCGACGAGCGTCAACGCAAAGGGCACGGCTTCCGGCTGCCTCTTGCGCAGGGCATCGAGCAGCAGCACCATCTTCTTCACCTGCGGATCGTCGAACTCCGCGATCCGGTCCGGCAGCGAATCGGCGAACTTCGCGAGTTCCTCGCGGGCGCGCAGCGCCTTCATCAGCTTGACGACATCGTCGAACACCGACGGCGAGGCCGTATAGGCCTTCAGCTTGCTGCGGACCTGCTCGATGCCCTCGGCGCGCGCCAACGTGCCTTCCAGCGACTTCGTCACCTTGGTCTGGAACGCGCTCGCCGTCTGGCGGATCTCGCGCTGCTTGTCCGCCGCGATCAGGTCCTTCATCTGTGCATTATAGTCGCGCGCCATGGTCGGCAGCAGATCGCGCGAGATCCATTCCCAGATCGGCGTGAGGGAGCCGCGGGCAATGCGGCCCTCATTGGCATGCTCCGGCGAACCGTCGATGAGAAGCTGCTCGACCGGCATGAAGAAGTAGCGCGAAGGATTGATGGTGCGGTGGCCGCCGGCGCCATTGTTGTTGCGGATCTCGGCGCGCAGCCGGGCCTGGAGGTCGGCGGATCCCGGCATGTCGACGCCGCTCAGCTCCAGCCGTTCGAGCTCGCTGAGCAGACAGCTTCGTGTCAGCGGTGACAACCGCTGCAGGAATTCCCAGATCCGGTCGACCGGTCCCATTGGCGTCAGGCTGTCAGCTATATCTCAAGGTCGCTCGTCTCCACGGACGGGCACGGAACGCATGGAAGCACGAAACAGTTGGTGCGAAATTAATGTCAGTAAACAATCGTAGTAATGCGCGGCATCGTGGACAGCCGCCGCCGCACGCGCCGCGGACGTCTCCTTGAAGGGTGGCATCACGCCCCGGCTTAACCATTGCAGCTTGCAACTTTTTGGGGAAATGATCGACGGTTGCGCGAGTTGCCGGAACAATCCCGTATTGCTACGGACGACATAATTAACCATGTTAAAGCCGCCCTCGCGTCAGAATGAGGCATGGCACAGCTGAACAACAGCCTTTCCGACGCTCACGCCGCACCTGCTCCGGGCGGCCAAGGGGTTAACGACCCGGATCTCCTGGCGACCCGTTCCGGCATGTCTGCGCCGCTCGCGATGGGACGTCACGACGACCAGGGCAGGCTCGCTTTGGCGCGTCAGCTGAACGGTTCGCTCACCGCCCTGATGCTCTACATGGAGGAAATCAAGCAGCGCAGTGACGAGATTGCCAGGACGCCCGGCGAGCGCCGGCATGTCCAGCTCGTCGTCGACAACGCGTTGCTGCAGACCGAGCGGATCTGCGCCCTGGTCAACCAGATGTCCGGCGCGCACGGGCAGTTCGGACCGCTGTCACGGGCGGCGCCGGCTCCCGAGGAGGGCGCGGTGCCCGGGCGGCCACCCGGCCGGGCCAGCAAGTCGCTGACCCCGCGCGAATACGAGGTCCTCAAGCTGATCAGTGAGGGGCACTCGAACAAGGAGGGCGCCTTGCGCATGGGCATCAGCCCCCGCACCTTCGAGAGCCATCGCGCCGAAGCCATGCGCAAGGTTGGCGCGCGCAATACCGCCGAACTCGTCCGCGCAGCACTCCTCAATCAGATCGGATGACGGCGAACGAGCGCGAATGCCGCGCTCGTGCCTTCGAGGTGGGCCCTGCGATGCAGACAACGACAATCGGCGTCCGACCGGCTCGGTCGAACGCGCTGATTGCGGACGCGGATGTCCGTGCTGTCAGAAATAATCCTCGGCGAAGGGACGAACCCGGGAGGTCGGGCGCAGCGGCGCTTGCGCCTTGGGCGGTGTCGGCACGATCGTAATGGTCCAGCGCGGCGGTACGCTCGCTTCCTTTTCCATGACTGAACGGACGTGGCCGGTGATCGTCGATCCGCCGGATTTCACGGTCGCGGTCCGGCCGTTGAACTGCGCAATTCGGAAACGCCTGACTTCCTTCTGGTCGGCGGTTTCAAAAGTAAACATGGGACACATCTCCTATGTGACCCCGAGTCTCGCAGCTCATGATTAGTTGATTGTGAAAATCGTGAGCCGTAGAAGTACGGCGTCAACCCATTGTAAGGGATTATGAAGGTCAGGTTCGGCGAATCCGCGTTCGTGAACGTCTCGTTTGCCATCTCGATCGTCGGAGCCCGTCCTCGTCGCCGCGGTGCACCGTGCGGGGACGTCGCGCGGATCGGCATGCGCCAGGGAGGCCTGCGGCCTCCCCGCGTCAATATTGCAGCTCCTGGGCGCGGGCGGCGGCGTAGGCGGCCTCGATGTTGTCGAGCAGCTCGGCATACTCCTTGGCGGACAGGCGTGGTGCGCTCTTCTCCAGCGCCAGCGCGTAGGTTGCAAGCCGGCGGTACCCGAAGGTTCCGGCTGCGCTCTTCAGCGAATGCGCCTCGCGGCCGATCTTGATGCGCTCGCCGTCGAGCGTCAGCTGGCGGAGCTGCTTCAGCCGCGCATCCGTCTCGCTGAAGAACACGTCGCGGATCTCCTGCGCCGCCTCGTCTCCGATCTCGCCGACCAGCTCGGCGTAGGCTTCGCGGTCCAGCGCAGCTTCGGGAGCAATTTCGGTGTCGGCGCCAATGTCGGGGGCCGCGGCATCCGCCTGAGCCGGCACCAGCGGGGCGTCTGACGCCGCGGTGTCCAGCACCGGAACGGGCAGGGGCAGCACGCGCAGGATGGCCTCCACGAGCGCCTTCTTGCGGGCGGGCTTGACGACGAAATCGTTCATCCCGGCTTCCCGGCAGGCTCGGATATCCTCCATGAAGGCGTTCGCCGTGAAGGCGATGATCGGCACGTTGGAGCGGCGCTCGCCTCGCGCGCGAATGGTCCGGGTCGCCTGGAAGCCGTCCATCTCCGGCATGCGGACGTCCATCAGGATGAGGTCGTAGTTGAAGCGGCTGGCGGCGGTGACGGCCTCGGCGCCGTCGCAGGCCGTGTCGGTCTGGATGTCGAAATCCTTGAGCATCTTGGTCGCGACCAGGCGGTTGGTCGGATTGTCGTCCACCACGAGGACGCGCAGCGGCCGGCCGAACGCCGCGATCCGGTTCTGCAGCGAGGTGTAGATGCCGTCGTCGTTCTGCTCTGGCACCGCGATGGTCTCGGCAATCGGCAGCGTCAGGCGGAACGAGAAGGTGGATCCGCTGCCCAGCGTCGAGGTGACCCTGATGTCACCCCCCATCTGCTCGATCAGTCGCTTGCAGATCGCGAGTCCGAGTCCGGAGCCCCCGAACCGGCGGCTGATCGAATTGTCGGCCTGGACGAAGTTCGTGAACAGCGAGCCGATCTTGTCGGCGGCAATGCCGATGCCGGTGTCGGTCACCGTCCATTCCACGGTCGCCTTCTCGTCATCCTTCTCGATGCAGCGCGTCGTGACGACGACCTCGCCGGACGAGGTGAACTTGACCGCGTTGGAAACCAGGTTGAGCAGGATCTGGCGAATGCGGCCGGCGTCGCCGACCAGCGCCGGCGGCACGGATGGGTCGCCGACGCTCCTCAGCTTCAGGTCCTTGGCGGAAGCCCGCGGCCCGATGATGCTGAGCGTGTTGTGGACCAGGGCCTCGGCGGAGAACGCGATGTCCTCGAGCGAGAGCTGGCCGGATTCGAGCTTGGAGAAGTCGAGAATGTCGTTGAGGATCTCGAGCAGATTGTCGCCGGCATTGTGGATCGCCACCACCGAACGGCGCTGCTCGGGATCGAGATTGGTTTCCAGCAGCGTCGTGGCGAGGCCGAGCACCGCGTTCATCGGCGTGCGGATCTCGTGGCTCATCATCGCGACGAAGGTGGACTTCGCCGCGTTCGCGGCCTCGGCGGCCTCGATCAGGTGCTGGTGGCGTTCCCACCAGCGGGAGATCAGGACCGCGGCCGCGAGCACGGCCATCGCGCTCACCAGCGACACGATGACCAGAAGCGTCGCCATGTCGCGCCAGGCCTTCAGGACGTCGTGCTCGAATACCGACACCACGATCATCGCGGGATAATTGGGCAGCATCTTTGCCGCCCGCAGGCGCATCTCGCCGGTTCGTGCGGAGGGCTCGCGCAGCACGCCGCCGGCCGACAGCGCGCGCTGACCGAAGCCGGAGGTCGGCCTGCCGATCTCGCTCGTGGGCGGAAAATGCGCGAGCAGCGTCCCGTCCTCGCGGATCAGCGACACCGCCGCATCGAGACCCTGCGCGGTGGAGCCGAAGAAGTTCTCCAGATAGGGCACCGACATGGCGCCGAGCATCATGCCCATGAACTCGCCATTGGGATCGTCGAGCCGGCGGGCAAAATAGATGTTCCAGGTGCCGTCGCCGCGATTCTGAACCGGCGTGCTGAGGAACGTGTGCGGTGCAGGGCCGGCCTTCAGCGCCTTGAAGTAGTCGCGGTCGGCGATGTTGACGTCCGGGATCGGCCAGTAGCGCGAGAAGTTCAGGAGCCTGCCTTGCGCGTCGATCAGCGTCACCGCATCGATCTGCGGCAGTCCCGCGATCTTTTCCTTGAGCAGGAGGTGGGTCTGATGGTCTGACGCGACCTTGCGATACGCCGCAGCGTCGATGGCGCCGCCGCGCACCAGGTAGTCGCGCACGCTCGTGAGCACGAGGTCGACGGACTTCACCGAACGGTCGGCGTTCTCGGCAAGCGTGAGGCTATGGCGGCTGAGATCTTCCTCGGCGTGCTGAAGCGCGTTCTCGCGCAGATTGGTGAGGAAGAAGAGGTTGCTGCCGGCAATGACGCAGACGAGGATCAGCGCGATCGCTGCAGGCGCTCCCAGAAAGCGCTTCTTTTTGCTCATCGCCTGCTACCAGCCCGCCGCTCTGACCAGCCGCCGGCGATCGGTCTCCTGCGCGATCTGCTTCAGAGTTTGCCGGGGCCGCATCAGGTCGATCGGCTTCGAGAAGGGGGGATCTATGTTGAGCTCGAGAACCTCCGTGCCGGGGCGTTTGCCCAGCGAGAGTTCCGGCATGGTGCAGTCCAAGCTCCTCTTCTGCAGGACGATCGAGGCTGCGTCGACCGAGCTCACGTCCGTCGTGTTGAAGCCGGCCTGTGCTGCAATCTTTCGCAAGATTGAAACATGCACGGCGGCATCTTCGATCACGAGGAGTTCGTTGCGCATGAATTCCCTGTCCCGTTGCCGCCCTGACACGGTCATCGGCAAGCAGGATCATGTCTACCGGCCGGCTCTGACCCCCTCGTAAATTTTGGTTTCCGTACGACTACGGGGAGCGTGCGGCGATGTATGCGTCCTGCCATCGTCAACCGCGCGGAGTTCGTCCGCCAAAGAGAAAGCGGCCGGACACCGGTCCGGCCGCCGCGCAGGGCATTTCCGGGGAGCTCGGCTATTCGGCCGGGCCGAACACGGCTTCCATCTTGGTCTTGAGCGTCGCAGCGTTGAACGGCTTGACGATGTAGTTGCTCACGCCGGCCTTCTTGGCGGCAATGACGTTCTCGGTCTTCGATTCGGCCGTGATCATGATGAACGGCGTCTTCGACAGTTCCGGGCTGGCGCGCACCTCGCGCAGCAGGTCGTAGCCGGTCATCGGCTCCATGTTCCAGTCGGAGATCACGAGGCCATACTTCTTCGCCTGCATCTTGGAGAGCGCGGCCGATCCGTCGCTGGCGTCGTCGACGTTCTCGAATCCGAGCTGCTTCAGCAGGTTGCGGATGATCCGGATCATAGTGGCGTAGTCATCGACCACCAGGATCGGCATCGACAGATCAAAGGCCATGTCATTACTCCGCGCGTCTGGTCAAAAGCCGAACACGGGCGAGATATATCAGCACGAAGATAATTCGACGCTTCTTGGAACTCGCGCTCGTCAGCACGTCGACAATTATCAGCGCCCGTTGAACAGCGCGTTAATTCCGTCCGCAGCGGTGATGGGGATCATGCAATGGGCCGTAGTTGTACGGAGGCAAGGGCGTTCGGCGAGGCGCCGGCGCGCGACGGCCGGAACGACGCCTGCTTACGGCAGGCTGCGCGGCCGGACCAGATTCTCGTAGTGGGCCTTCACGGCGCCGTAGCACTCACACGCCGTCTTCTTCAGCCCCTCCAGATCGATGATCTCGATATGGCCGCGGCTATAGTGGATGAAGTCCGCCTGCTGCAGCGTGCTCGCCACCAGCGAAACGCTGTTGCGCCGGGCGCCGATCATCTGGGCCAGGGACTCCTGGGTGATGTAGAGCTTGTTGCCGCCTGAAAGGTCATGCGTCTGCAGCAGGCAACGGGCGAGACGCGACTCGACGGTGTGGGCGGCGTTGCAACCGGCGGTCTGCTGACTCTGCACGTAGATGGCGAGTGCGTGGCGCAACATCAGCGCGCGAAACGAGGGGCTCTGTTCGGCGGCTGCCCGTACCCTGTCGATGTCGACGACCGATGCAGCACCGGGAACGAGGACCACCGCGCTGTTCAGCACCACCGGATCGCCGCCCGCGAGCAGGGACATGCTTCCGAAGAAGCTATCGCGACCGATCATCGCCACCTGAACGCGCTCTCCGCGCGCGAGGTTCACGACCAGCGAGATCACGCCGCGATGAGGAAAGTAGATGCGCGAAAGCTTTTCGCCGACCTCGGCGAGAATGGAGTCTTGCACCAGATCCACGGTCCGCAGATAGGGTCGGATCAGCTCGAAATCATCGTCGGTCAACGACGACAGGAAACCGTTCGGAGAACGCAAGCTGGGGTCCAAAGCCATCTCCTGCATTGCAGTATCGGAGCCTCGCAGATCTCAATGCCCTCATGGTTCCATAGAACTGCGTCCCATCCGCTGACAAGAAGAATCACGGGTAATATTCCCAGTAAAGGCCATTCGTTCCTGCTGTGTGCGTTGTCGTGCAGACAGGCGCGAATGCGCTTTGCGGATTTGGGCCGTCAACGTGTGTGCGATGTGCTGATCTGATCGCGCGCGGTTGTATACAGTCGGCACGCATCCGGCCTCCGCCTCGGCTCGTGAAAGCAGCGCAGCACACTTGCGGCGAACGTCTCGTTGCTCCGGCCGCGGCAGCTCCGATGGGCACGGACGCCACGTAGCAAGCGCCGCAATTGACAGCGGACATCTTGAGGCCAAAATCGCTAATAAGCGCGCTGATTCGTTGACGGATCTTTTTCTGTCGGATGCAACTCTCGTCGCGAGTGGAGGCATCGGCCGGTGTCCTGCGACTGGCGTGACGAGGTTGTCGTCCTGGCAGGAGCGGGAGTCCGACTGATGCTGCATCCAGCCGGAGCGCGATCGATGGTCGCGGTGAGACTGAGCGCCAAGGCTGAGCATCAAGACGAAGCTGAACATCGCAGCGGCGTCCGTGCGTTTGCGTCCCGATAGCCCCGCCGTCCTCCCCCCAACAGGTATTGCACGATTCATGGCCTCTTCCACCTACCAGCGGTCCAATCAGTCGCTACCGAGCCCGGGCGCAGACATTCCGGCTGCTGCGACGCCGGACATCCACCCCGGGATGGCCATCGTGGGTCAGGTTGCCGGTGGCCTGCTGCACGACTTCAACAACATTCTCACCGTGATCACGGGGACCATCGACATTCTCGCCGAAGCGGTCGAGGACAAGCCTGAACTGGCGGCCGTCGCGCGTCTGATCGACGAGGCCGCGACCCGGGGCGCTCGATTGACGTCGCAGCTTCTGTCGTTCGCAAGGGGCCGGCCGCCGCAGCCATGTGCGGTGGAGTTGAACGAGCTCCTGGTCGACGTCGCTCGCCTGCTTCGTCCGACATTGGGCACCGAGGTCGAGGTGACGACGTCGGTGGACGCGGACGTGCCGGCCGTCTTCGCTGATCCGGGCCAGTTGATGGCGGCATTGCTGTGTCTTGCGATCGGGGCCCGACATCGACTGGAGCACGGTGGCCGCATCGACATCCAGGCCAGGCGCATGAGTGCGGACGCCTCGGGCGCCGGCGGCATCTCCTCCGACGTGCAGATCGTGTTGACGGCGTCGGTGAGTGCGGCGGAGGCCGGTCCAGCCGATCCCGTGTTCTCGGAGATCCGGCTGGTCGAGGATTTCGTCAGGCGCTCGAACGGACGTCTGGAGCTCCAGGAGCCGCACGGCCGGACCGCCAGCGTCGAGATCGTCCTCCCGCACGCGGACCGCACCCCCGCGTAACCGGCCGCTCTTCCGCAAGCTCATAGTTAGCACTGCCTTAACGGTCGCACCGCGTATCGGCGCGCGCCCGTCAGACGTGGATCCGTGCGCCATTTTACCGTGAATCGCGGCGGCCTGCACGCATTTGATCAAACTGATTAGCGGCCAATTAGGATTAACGGCGGCGGGGGAGGCTGCGCGCGGCCGTTCCGAAGTCAATTTAACGAACGGGTAGGATTCCGCGGACCAGTCTGCGCCATCGCCGACAGAACGGTGCGGCGATGTCTACTCATGTTCATCCAGAAGGGAATGACAATGTCAGGTATCGTACTCTCTGCGTCGGTTCGCCAGAACCTGCTCTCGCTCCAGTCGACGGCTCAGCTCCTCGCCACCACGCAGAACAACCTCTCCACGGGCAAGAAGGTCAACTCGGCGCTCGACAATCCGACCAACTTCTTCACCGCCCAGGGTCTCGACAACCGCGCTTCCGACATCTCCAATCTGCTCGACGGCATCGGCAACGGCGTGCAGGTGCTGCAGGCCGCCAACACCGGCATCACCTCGCTGCAGAAGCTCGTCGACAGCGCCAAGTCGATCGCCAACCAGGTTCTGCAGAGCGCGGTGGGCTACTCCACCAAGTCGAGCGTGACCTCGGCGGCTCTGACCGGGGCGACCGCCACCGACCTGCTCGGCTCCAGCTCGACGGCTGTGACCGGCTCGGTCGTGAACAACGACAATACCTCGAGCGCGGTGGCGATCACCGGCTCGACCAAGCTGTCGGGCACGGCAGGCACCGCGTCGAACAACCTCGCCTCCGGCATCACCTCCGGTGAGACGCTGGTCGTCAACGGCACCACCTTCACCTTCATCACCGGCACGTCCTCGACGGGCACCAACATCGGCATCGGCGACAGCGTCAGCAACCTGCTGTCGGCGATCCAGACCCAGACCGGCGTGACCGCGTCGATCACCGCGGGTGCGATCACCCTGACGCCGCCGGCAGCGGGATTGACGCTCTCGGGCAGCACCGGCACCTTGGGCAAGCTCGGGCTGACTGCCGTCGGCGATGGCTTGTCAGGTCAGACCTTGACGGTCGGCGCCACAGGAGGTGGCACGGCGACAAGCATCACGTTCGGTCTAGGGACAGGACAGGTCAAGTCGCTGAACGATCTCAACGCGAAGCTCGCAGCCAACAACCTGCAGGCCACGGTCGACTCGTCCACCGGCAAGATCTCGATCACCACGACCAACGACGCGGCTTCGGCCACGATCGGTGCGATCGGCGGTACGTCGGCTGCATCCAGCCAGGCCTTCAACGGTCTGACGGCGGCGGCTCCGGTGGCGGACGCGACCGCGCAGACGCAGCGCGCGAGCTTGGTCTCCCAGTACAACAACGTGCTGGCGCAGATCAACACGACCGCGGCCGACGCTTCGTTCAACGGCATCAACCTGCTGAACGGCGACACGCTGAAGTTGACCTTCAACGAAACCGGCAAGTCGACGCTGTCGATCACCGGTGTCACGTTCAACTCGGCTGGCCTCGGCCTGTCGAACCTGACCTCGGGCACCGACTTCCTCGACAACAACTCGGCGAACAAGGTCATCGGCGTCCTCAACTCGGCGAGCTCCACGCTGCGCAACGAGGCCTCGACGCTGGGTTCGAACCTCTCGGTCGTGCAGGTTCGTCAGGACTTCAACAAGAACCTGATCAACGTGCTGCAGACCGGCTCGTCGAACCTGACGCTGGCCGACACCAACGAGGAAGCGGCCAACAGCCAGGCGCTGTCGACCCGCCAGTCGATCGCGGTGTCCGCGCTGTCGCTCGCCAACCAGTCGCAGGCGAGCGTGCTGCAGCTCCTGCGCTAAGGCGCGGGCGGCACCCACCAATATCGGAGGCGGCGGGGCTTGCCCCGCCGTTTTCGGCTCTAGACTATTCGCAAATTGACGCCGCTCGGCTGCGGCGCCGGATCAGCCGGACAGCGAGCACGAGAGCAACGTCGTGTCGACGCGAATGCAGCCTGCCGACGACGCCGCTCCCGAGAGGAGGCTCCCGAGAGGAGCCTTCTGAGAGGAGACTGGGCCATGCCCCTGCGGGTCGAGCTGAAGCCTTTCGAGCGCATCGTGATCGGCGACACCGTCATCGTCAATTCGAACACGCGCGCCCGCTTCATCGTCGAAGGCGACGCGCCCATCCTCCGCGAGCGTGACACCGTCACCGCCGAGACCGCCGATACGCCGGCCAAGCGCCTCTATCTCTGCGTCCAGACGATGTATCTGAAGAACGACGCGATCCGTTATCGCGCGTCCTATCTCGCCTGTATGAACGAGTTGCGCAGGGCGATTCCGGAAGCCGCCGGCCAAGCCGAGATGGTGGATCGCCATGTCACGGAAGGAGCGCTGTACAAGGCGCTGAAGGAGATCAGGGCGCTGATCGAGCGAGAGGATCGCGCAGTTGCGCCGGCCGAAGCGATGCCTTGACATTCCGGCCGCGGAAGGGGCCGGGCTCGCCGCAGCCTGAGAGGTCGATACTACGTCCGTATTAGCACGGACAATAAAATTAACGGGACGGATAAAAGCCCCACCTAACGATGGCGTGGACGAAAGTCTGTTCAGCCGAGTCGGCGAGGGCCGGGTACCGATCCGCGCTGCTGGTGAAGGCCGGGACCGACCGTCGCTCTGACAGGATCAGCGGTCGCCCCGTGACCGCGGCGCCAATTCTTGGAAGGCCAGTTTCATGGACGATCTGTTGCGTGAGTTCCTGACGGAGACCAGCGAGAGCCTGGATACCGTCGACAATCAATTGGTACGGTTCGAGCAGGAGCCGAACAACGCCAAGATCCTCGATAACATCTTCCGGCTGGTGCACACGATCAAGGGGACCTGCGGCTTCCTCGGCCTGCCGCGGCTCGAAGCACTGGCGCATGCCGCCGAGACCCTGATGGGCAAATTCCGCGACGGCATGCCGGTGACCGGCGAGGCCGTGACCTTGATCCTGACCACGATCGACCGCATCAAGGACATCCTGGGACAGCTCGAGGCCAACGAGGCCGAGCCCGAGGGTGAGGACCGCGACCTCATCAGCGAGCTCGAGGCCATGGTCGAGCGCGGCATGGCGGCGATGGCCGCCGGCGAGGCGGCCCCGCCGCTCGCTCCCGCGGCGCCCGAACCGCCGCCCAAGCCGGCGGTGACGCACGGCTCCTTGATCGACCAGACGCTGGAGCGTCCGCTGCGTCCGGGCGAAGTGTCGCTCGACGAGCTCGAGCGGGCCTTCCGCGAG
>NZ_JAUEUH010000011.1:0-228429 GCF_032485115.1 Bradyrhizobium sp. SZCCHNRI2009 | reverse complement strand
ACTCCAGCAGAAGCGCTTGACGAGCTGCTGTCACGAATGAAAACACTTGGTGTTGCGACCACCGATTGAGCCCGCCGGTTGAATCGGCTTTGCCTGTGGTACCTGCCGCCTGCATTTTTTCGCAGGCGGGCCATGGGTGAGGCCTTCACCCGGCATTCCCTGCGCCCTCTGCCTTTCGAGAGGGACGAACTGATCGCAGACCTCGGGCGTCCGTGCCGCGAGAACGAGACCATGTGTCGATCGTTGTTTGAGCCGTGTATCCGCCCCCGTCCACCGCCGTCGTCCCGGACAAGCCGTGACGCGCGCCGCGTGTCGCGGCGCCGATCCGGACCCATACGCCGCGGCGGACGTGACGTGCGAAGAACTAACGGCTGGCCTGCCTCAAACCACTGCCTGGGGTCATGGGTCCCGGCGCAAGGCCGGACGACAGCGGCGTGTGTGGATGCAGCTTGCGTAGCCACCATCGCAAATTGCGAGGAGCGAAGCGACGAAGCAATCCAGAGTGACAGCCACGGCTCTGGATCGCGTCGCTGCGCTCGCGATGACGAATGTCGCCGCCTCAATACCCCAGCGCGCAGCCGTCCTTGCGCGGGTCGGAGCCGCCGGTGAGCGTGCCCTTGTCCCAGTCGATCCAGATCGCCTGACCGCCGCCGAGCGGCGACACCACCTTGGTGGTCTTGTGGCCGATCTTCTGCAAGCCCTCGATCACCTCGGCCGGCACGCCGTCCTCGAGCTGATAGACGCCCTCGTAATGCAGACCCCTGGCCATATCGATCGCTTCCTGCACGTCGCAGCCGTAGTCGAGGATGTTGGTCAGAACGTGGGTCTGGCCGACCGGCTGATACTGGCCGCCCATGACGCCGAACGACATCTGGGCGCGGCCCGCCTTGGTGGCGAGCGCCGGAATGATCGTGTGCAGCGGACGCTTGCCCGGGCCGATGCAGTTCGGATGGCCCGGCTGGATGCGGAAGCCGCCGGCGCGGTTCTGCAGAAGCACGCCGGTCTCGTTGGAGACGATCGCCGAGCCGAACGAATGCGCGATCGAGTTGATGAAGGAGCAGACGTTGCGGTCGCGGTCGACGACCGTGATGTAGACGGTCTCCGGATTCATCGGCGGCGCGACGTTCGGCAGGTCGAGCAACTTGTCGAGGCTGATCTGCGAGATGTACTCGTCGGCGAACTCCTTGGCGAGGATGCTCGCGACCTCGGTCGTCATGTGCGCGGGATCGCCGATGTGCTGCTCGCGCATCATGTAGGCGATACGGGCGGCCTCGGCCTCGAGGTGGAAGCGCTCGACGCTGAGCGGATCGATGCGCGTGAGGTCGAAGCGCGAGAGGATGTTGAGCATCACCAGCATGGTGATGCCCGGACCGTTGGGCGGGCACTGCCAGACGTCGTAATCCTTGTAGGTGGTGCCGATCGGCGAGGTCACCTCGGTCTGGTGGTTGGCGAAATCCTCCAAGGTGTGCAGGCCGCCGATGCCGCGCAGGGTCTGCACCATGTCCTCGGCGACGGCACCGGTGTAGAAGCCCTTCGCCCCCTCCTTGGCGATGACGCGCAGGGTCTGCGCCAGCTCCGGCTGGCGGATCACGTCACCGACCGCTGCCGCCTTGCCATGCGGCAGAAAGTAGCGCGCGGTGTTGGTGCCGTTCTTGAGCTTCTCGAACTGGTTGTTCCAGTCGAACGCGACACGCGGCGCCACCACATAGCCGTCCTCCGCGGCGCGGATCGCGGGCTGCAGCAGCCGGTCGAGCCCGAGCCGGCCGTGGTCGCGCAGGATGCGGTCCCAGGCATCGATCGCGCCGGGGACGGACACCGCATGGGCCGAGGTCAGGGGGACCGAATGGATCTTGCGCTCGAGGTACCAGTCCACGGTCGCGGCGGCGGGCGCCCGACCCGAGCCGTTATAGGCCATGATCCGGCTTTCGCCCCTGGGCTGTACCAAGGCGAAGCAGTCGCCGCCGATGCCGGTCGATTGCGGCTCGATCACGCCGAGCAGGGCGCAGGCTGCCACCGCGGCGTCGGCCGCGGTGCCCCCGGCCCGCAGCACCTCGATCCCGGCCAGCGCCGCCTGCGGGTGCGATGTCGCGATCATTCCGTTCTGGGCGTGGACCGTCGACCTGCCTGGGAAGTGGAAGCTTCTCATCGTTGCTCGCTGCGTGATCGTGTGGTGGTTGGAATACCAGTGCTGGCCGGCTACATCGCACATTCCTTCCAGGCTCGGCAATGCCTGGGGATACCAGCTTTTCTATGGTCAGCTCTGCTGGTAAACGGCCGCATGCCCCTCGCCGTCGCCGCCTTCTATCAGTTCGTCGCCCTGCCGGATTTTCGCGACCTGCGCGCGCCGCTCCACGCCTTTTGCGCCGAGCGCGGCATCAGGGGCAGCGTCCTGCTGGCCGAGGAGGGCATCAACGGCACCGTGGCCGGGACCGAGCCGGCAATTGCCGCCCTGGTAGGCGCATTTCGCGACGGAACGCTGTTCGCCGGCCGGCTGGACAATCTGGAGCTGAAATACTCGCGCGCCACGGCCATGCCGTTCCGGCGCCTCAAGGTGCGGCTGAAGCGGGAGATCGTGACGCTCGGCGATCCCGCCGCCGATCCGACCCGGCAGGTCGGGACCTATGTCAATCCCGCCGATTGGAACGCGCTGATCGCCGCGCCGGATACCGTCGTGCTCGACACCCGGAATGCGTTCGAGGTGGCGATGGGGACGTTCGAAGGCGCGGTCGATCCAGGCCTGCAGAGCTTCGGGCAGTTCAAGGATTTTGCAGAACGCGCACTCGATCCTGCCAGGCACAAGCGGATCGCGATGTTCTGCACCGGCGGCATCCGCTGCGAGAAGGCGAGCGCGCTGCTGCTGGCGCGCGGCTTTTCCGAGGTCTACCACCTCAAGGGGGGCATCCTGAAGTATCTCGAGGAGATCCCGGAATCCGAGAGCCGCTGGCGCGGCGGCTGTTTCGTGTTCGACGAACGGGTGGCGCTCGGTCACGGGCTGCGGGAGCACTGCGAGGCCACCATCAAGGCCGTTCCGGAGGGCGCACGCGATGAGCAGTTCTGAGCCATCCAACGCGGAGCTCGGCGAGCGGATCGACACGCTGGAGATGCGCCTCACCTTCCAGGACGACACGATCGAGACGCTGAACCAGACCATCACTGCGCAGTGGCGCGAGATCGACGCGCTGAAGCGGCGGATCGCCCTGCTGGTCGAGCGGCTCGAGGACGCGCAAGGCAACGCCGAGGGGCCGCGCAATGAGCCGCCGCCGCACTACTGAGCGGGCGGCGATCTCAGGCCGGGACGGTCGCCGGCGCCTTGCCGGCGGGCAGATCGATCACCTCGCCGGCCATGATCAGGCGGTCGCGGCCGGCGTCCTTGGCGGCATAGAGCGCGCGGTCGGCCGCCTCGATCAGCGAGGCCGGGCCGGCGGAGCGCTCGAAGCCCGGCCGGCACACCGCGCCGCCGATGCTCGCGGTGACGATGCCCACCGGGTTGTGATCGTGGACGATGCGGGCCTCATGCAGTGCCCGCCTGATCCGCTCGCCGAGCCTGGCGCAGCCCCCGGCATCGGTGTTCGGCAGCAGGACGGCGAACTCCTCGCCGCCGTAGCGGGCCGCCAGATCCGAGCTGCGCTGCGCCTCGTCGGCCAGAATGCCGGCCACGGTGTGCAGGCATTCGTCGCCGGCCGGGTGGCCATAGGCGTCGTTGAAGGCCTTGAAGTGGTCGATGTCGATCATCAGCAGCGCCAGCGAAGTCTTGTCGCGGTAGGCCCTGCCCCACTCCTCCAGCAGCCGCTCGTCGAACCGGCGGCGGTTGGCGAGCCCGGTGAGGCCGTCCTCGATGGCCAGCGTCTCGAGCCGGCCCTGCAGCGTCTTCTGCTGCGTCACGTCGCGGGTGACGGCGACGAAGCCGTCGAGCGCGCCATCCGGCTGACGGGTGGCGCGGATCGTGGTCTCGACCCAGATCTCAGATTTGTCGCGGCGACGCATGCGATAGGTGGCGCGCGCCTCGTCGACGGCGCCCCTCCTGAGCTGATCGAGGATCTCCTGCAGTTGCGGGCGATCGAGCGGATGCACACCGGACAGCGCGCGCTTGCCCAGGAGCTGCGACGGGTGCCAGCCCAGCACGCGCATGGTCGACGGCGAAACGTAGCCGATGCAGTCGTCCAGCTCGATCCGCGTCACGATGTCGCTGGAGCCTTCGGCGAGCAACCTGAAGTTCTCCTCCTTTGCCGCCAGCGCCGCGGCGAGCTGCTGCCGCTGCAGCAACTGCTTCGCGAGGAAGATGCCGATCGCGATGACCAGCGCAACCAGACAGACCAGCACCGTCAGCCGGACCAGCGCGTCACGCGTCCATTCCGCCAGGACCTCCGCCTCGGTGCGCGTCACGAGAATGAGGAACGGATAGCGCTGCGCGTGCTGATAGAACCCGATGCGTTCGGACGGTTCGCCGAGCCGCCGGAAATGCAACGGCCCCGACGCCGGATGATAGGGTATCGCTTCAGGTATGGGGCGCCCAAGCGTCCGCGGGTCCGGTTCCGCATTGTCGGCGAGGACGGCTCCGTCACGGCTCATCAGGCTGATCGTGCCCTGACGACCGACGGCAAACTGACGGTAGAACTGAGCAAAATAGGCAACGTCGATGGTTGCCAGCACGACGCCGCCGAACCGGCCATCCGCGTGATTCCAGCGCCGCGACAGGGTGATGACCCATTGACCGCCGGCCCTGCTCTGCACCGGACGACCGATCAGCAGGGAGCGATCGGCCGAAATCCTGTGGTGTGCGAAGTAGTCGCGATCGGCATTGTTGTAGTTGGTGAGCGTGACGTCCTCGGTGGTGGCAAGCCAGTCGCCGTTTTCGCCATAGGCGAAGATGCCCCGGATGCGGCCGAGATTGGCCTTCCTCGTCTTCAGAATCGTCTGCAGTCGGGCGATCGCACCGGGCTTGCCGTCATCGGTCTCGAGCGCGGCGACGACGCCGCGCAACAGCGAATCCGCAAGCTCGAAGGTATCCTCGACGTGCTGGGTGAGCGAGTGAGCGAGGTTGCCGAGATCGGTTTCGGCATTGCGTACCTCCGCCTGTCGGGAAGTCCATTCGCCCCATACGCTGTAAGCGAGAATCGTGACCGACACGAGCGCAAGCACGCCAGCCGCCCACATTGGCAGGCGGCTTCGATCAACTCTGGTCGCACCAATGTCCATTCCGCGGGACTCTCCGGACGCCGCGAGAGTCCCATGGACATCTTATTTAACTCTGAAATGCGATTGGTCCGAGGGCGTCCGCACCGACCCGTAAGACTACGGCCGCTCCCGTACTACTACGGACAAACAACGGCGGCGCCACGCTCGAGGCGGGCGTTTAGCCTGTTAGTTCAGCGAACGAACACCGATCGCACCTTTTCCCAAAGCGATGGCGAATGGTCCAGGTTAACGTCATCGCCCTTCACGCGGGTCGTCGAGGGCTGCTGCAGGCTCACCGGATCCGATGCCGGAAACGTGTCCATCAGTCCCTTGTCGAGCTGCGTTGCAGTCGCACGGTCGAGACGCGCAGCTTCGCGCGGATCGACCGCGTGCTTGTCGTGCGGCGCGGGATTGAATTTCTCAGCCATGATCGATCTCCCTGTGGAACGACAACGCAGGGG
Source organism: Bradyrhizobium sp. SZCCHNRI2009 (assembly GCF_032485115.1). NCBI lineage: Bacteria > Pseudomonadati > Pseudomonadota > Alphaproteobacteria > Hyphomicrobiales > Nitrobacteraceae > Bradyrhizobium > Bradyrhizobium sp. SZCCHNRI2009. Next base: position 222,793 of record NZ_JAUEUH010000011.1, on the reverse strand, counting down.
CGACGGACGTGTTCCCCTCGATGTGACGTCCCGCAACTGTGGGGACGATCGCATCTCCGGCGACTCCCGAGCCGATATGACCTTGGCCGGAACCGCGTGGGCATGTATCACGGACGGTAAACTGTTCCCGAAGGTTGCGGAGCCCGAGCGTGAGTGAGACTGCCGTGAACAAGCCTTTCATCGACGTGCTGGCCGGTCGGCGCCAGAGCGTGCCTCCGGTGTGGATGATGCGGCAGGCCGGCCGCTATTTGCCGGAGTACCGCGAGGTCCGCGCCAAGGCCGGCGGCTTTCTCGACCTCTGCTTCAATCCCGAGCTCGCGGCTGAAGTGACGCTGCAGCCGATCCGGCGCTTCGGCTTCGATGCGGCGATCATCTTTTCCGACATTCTGGTGATCCCGCATGCGCTCGGCCGCGGCGTCCGCTTCGAGGTCGGCGAGGGCCCGCGGCTCGACCCGCTCGATACGCCGGACAAGATCGCGACGCTGTCGGCGAAGGCAGATTTGTCGAAGCTGCAAGCGGTGTTCGAGGCGCTGCGCCGGGTGCGGGCCGAGCTGCCACCGAGCACCGCCCTGATCGGCTTTTGCGGCGCCCCGTGGACGGTCGCGACCTACATGGTCGCGGGCCAAGGCACGCCCGACCAAGCACCGGCGCGGCTGCTGGCCTATCGCCATCCCGAGGCGTTCAGCACGATCATCGACGCGCTGGTCGACAGCTCGATCGGCTATCTCTTGAAGCAGCTGGAGGCAGGAGCCGACGCGCTGCAGATCTTCGACACCTGGGCCGGGGTGCTGTCGCCGCGCGAGTTCGCGCGCTGGTCCGTCGCGCCGACGCGACGCATCGTCGAGGGCGTGCGCAAGGCGCGGCCGGATGCGAAGATCATCGGCTTTCCGCGCGGCGCCGGTGCATTGCTGCCGGGCTACGTCGCCGAGACCGGAATCGATGCCGTCAGCATCGACTGGACGGCGGAGCCGGGCCTCGTGCGCGAGCGGGTGCAGAGCAAGGTCGCGGTGCAGGGCAATCTCGATCCGCTGGCGCTGCTCACTGGGGGCGCGGCGCTCGACCAGGCGGTCGATGACGTGCTGGCGAGCTATTCCGGTGGAAGGCACATCTTCAACCTCGGCCACGGCATCCTGCCGGAGACGCCGATCGCCCATGTGGAGCAGATGCTGGCGCGGGTGCGCGCCTACAAGGGATGACTTGCTAGCGCGGCCGACTGCGCTCGATCAGCTCGGCCGCGCCGTTGGCGAGAAGCTCGAGCCCGACCGCGCGGCCGAGCTCGCGCGGACGATCCGCCGGCGCAGAGCGCTGTGCTTCAATGAAGCGGCCGCCGTCCTCGTCGAGCACCGAGGCGGTCAGCGTCAGCTGTCCGCCGTCGATGGTCGAAAATCCTGCGATCGGCGAGTTGCAGTGGCCGTTGAGCACCCACAGCACCTCGCGCTCTGCGTCGGCGCAGGTCCGCGCCGCTGCATCGTCGATCGTCGCCAGGATGCGCCGCGTCTCCCAATCGGAGGCAGGGCACTCGACGGCGACGATGCCCTGCCCGACCGCCGGCAGCATGTCGGCGACGGGGAAGTCGTACGAGGCGCGATCAGAAAGACCGACCCGCTCCAGCCCGGAGCGCGCCATGATCAGCGCATCGGCCGGTCCCACGGCGCCGCCATCCGGCAGCCGCTGCAGCTCGCCATTGTCGAGCTTGCGGATGCGGGTGTCGGCCGCGCCGCGGAAATGGATCAGCTCGGCGTGCGGAAACAGCCGCCGCGCATAGGCGGCCCGGCGCACGGCATTGGTGCCGATCTTGAAGCCCCGGCCGCCATCGTTGCGGAATTGGTCCAGCGACAGCCCGCGCCGCAGCACCAGCACGTCGCCCGGCGGATCGCGCGACAGCAGCGCGGCAACCACCAGACCGGGCGTCTCCTCATTGCCCGGCATGTCCTTCAGCGAGTGCATCGCTGCATGCAGCCGGCCGTCCAGCATGGCACGGCGGATCTCGGCCACGAACGCGCCACCCTTGCCGCCGTGGGTGAGCAGCTTGCTGGTCTGGTCGGAATCGCCCGTCGTCTCGAACTTGACGATCTCGATGTCGAGCGACGGAATCGCCGCCTGCAGCCGACGGGCGATCTCCTCCGTCTGCGCCAAGGCCATCGTGCTCTTGCGGGTGCCGATCCGGAAACGTGTCACGAACTCATTCCTGCGTCAGCGCGCGTCCTGCAAGATCATGTCGGAGGCCTTCTCCGCGATCATGATGACCGGCGCGTTGGTGTTGCCCGAAACCAGATCCGGCATGATCGAGGCATCGACCACGCGCAGGCCGTCGACGCCGCGCACCCGCAGGCGTTGATCGACCACGGCGGCAGCATCGGTCCCCATCCGGCAGGTCGAGGTCGGATGGTAGATCGTGCTGCCGGTCTGCCGGCAATAGGCCAGGATGTCGTCATCGCTCACGATCTTGGACCCGGGATAGGCTTCATCCGAGACATACGGCTTCAGCGCCGGTGCCGCCAGGATTTTCCGCAGGATCCGGAGGCCCTCGATGTTGGCCCGCCGGTCAATTTCACTGGCGAGATAATTGATGCGGATTTCCGGCGGCACCGTCGGATCCGCGCTCCTGATCCGCAGCGAACCGCGGCTTTCGGGCCTGAGCTGGCAGACCGAGGCGGTGAAGCCGGAGAAGGTGTGCAACTTCTCGCCCATCTTGTCGGTCGAGAACGGGATGAAGTGGATCTGGATGTCCGGGCTCACGAGCCTCGGATCGGTCTTGAAGAACGCGCCGGCCGTACCCGCAGCGATCGTCAGCGGACCGTTGCGGAAGGCCGCATAGCGTACGCCAGCCAGCACCTTGCGCACCGGATTGTTGACGATGTCGTTCAGTGTGATGCGCTGGCTGCAGCGCATCACGATGCGCACCTGCAGATGGTCCTGCAGGTCACTTCCGACACCGGGCGCATCGAGGACCACGTCGAGGCCGTGCTGCTTCAGCAACTCGGCCGGACCGACCCCGGACAGCTGCAGCAGTTGCGGCGAGTTGTAGGCGCCGCTCGACACCAGGATCTCCTTGCGAGCGCGGGCCGTCCGCATTCGGCCGCGCTGGCTGAACGTGACGCCGCGGGCCCGGCGCCCCTCGAACAAAATCCGCTGGGCCAGCGCGTCGGTCTCGACGTGGAGGTTGCTGCGGCCGAGCGCCGGCCGCAGGTAGGAGGCCGCGCTGCTGGCGCGGCGGCCGCGACGGGTCGTCGTCTGGAAGAACCCCGCCCCCTCCTGGCTCGCACCATTGAAGTCGCCATTGAAGGGCAACCCGGCCTCGACCGCCGCTTTCACGAAGGCTTCAGACAACGGGTCCTCGTGCCGCCAGTCGGACACTGGCAGCGGGCCGTCGACGCCGTGGTAGTCGTCGGCGCCGCGGGACTGATTTTCCGCCCGCTTGAAATAGGACAGCACGTCGTCATAGCCCCAGCCGACATTGCCGCGCTGGCGCCAGCGGTCGTAATCCTCGTGCTGGCCGCGCACGTAGAGCAGGCCGTTGATCGAGCTGGAGCCACCGAGCACCTTGCCGCGCGGCTGGAACACGGAGCGGCCGTCGAGTCCGGGCTCCGGCTCGGTCTGGTACATCCAGTTGACGGTCTTTTCCTTGAACAGCTTGCCGTAGCCGAGCGGGACGTGGATCCAGATGTTGGTGTCCTTTGGACCGGCCTCGAGCAGCAGCACCGTGTGCTTGCCGTCGCTGCTGAGCCTGTTGGCGAGAACGCAGCCGGCCGAGCCGGCACCGACCACGACGTAGTCGAACTCGATGTCCGCCTCACGCAACACCACGCTGCCTTCCATCGCTTCCCCACCGGCCTTGTTGTTCTTTCATCCTCGATGATACCAAAACGCAAGGACATGCAAGCGGCAAATCAGCAGGTCTGGTCGGCCATCTCAGTCATTGCGGCCTCAACAGGCGCGCGGCGTGCCGCGCGATCATCATTTCCTCATTGGTGTGGACCACGCGCACGCGCACCTGCGATCGATCCGAAGATATCAACGAATGGTTCGCACGATTGCGGTCCTCGTCCAGCGCGATCCCGAGCCATTCGAAGCCTTGGCAGACGCGCTGGCGAATGTGCCATGCATGCTCGCCGATACCGCCGCAGAACACGACCGCGTCGATGCCCGAGAGGACCGCGGCCATGGCGCCGAGCTCGCGCCTGATGCGGTCGACGAAGTAGTCGATCGCCTGCCGCGCCTCCGGCGTGCCGGCGGCCTCCAATTCGCGCATGTCCTGCGACAATCCCGACAATCCCTTCAGGCCCGAATGATTGTAGAGGAGATCGGTGACCGCCGCAGCCGTCATGCGCTTCTCCTGAAGCAGATAGAGAACGACGCCAGGATCGAGCTGACCGCAGCGCGTGCCCATCGGCAGGCCGTCGAGTGCCGTGAAGCCCATCGACGAACCGATGCTTTGTCCATCCCGGATCGCACACATCGAGGCGCCGTTGCCGAGATGCATCACGACCACCCGGCCCTTCTCGTCGAGCGGAGCGATCTCCTTCAATCGCGAAACGACGTATTCATAGGATAGGCCGTGAAAGCCGTAGCGGCGGATGCCTTGGTCGTAGAACTCACGCGGCAAGGCATAGGTATCATTGACCCAGGGGTGCGAACGATGGAACGCCGTGTCGAAACATGCGACCTGCACGGCGCCAGGAAAGGCGCGATGGGCGGCGCGGACACCGGAGAGATTGTGAGGCTGGTGCAACGGCGCCAGCGGAATGAGCTTCTGCAGGTCATTCAGAACATCGTCATTGACGACGATCGGCTGCGTGAAAGCGAGCCCGCCATGGACGACGCGATGACCGACGGCGTCGACTTCGGTGCGCCCGATGGCGCGCTGCAGTACCTTGAGCACGACGCCGAGAGCCGCCTCGTGATCGGTGGCGCTCGCTGCATCGAGGCGTTCATCGGCCAGCGGAGCGCCCCTCAGCTTCGCTTCGAGATGCGGCGCGGCACTGCCAAGCCCTTCGATCTGGCCATGCACGGTCTCCACAAGGTCGGCATCTTCCTCGAACAAGGCGAACTTGATCGACGATGAGCCGGAGTTGAGGATCAGGATGTGTTGCATCGGTGATGCCGCCTCGTGACGAAGGATGAACTGATAAACTGCAGAAAATACGAACGATTTCCATGACGATCCGAAGACGAACAAAACGCTAGGTTGTATTCTGGCGCCGAGATGACCGTCTGCCGTCATATCAGGGGTTGAGTCGGACCCGCGGGAGGGCCACTGCGTGAATATGCCTCGACATCTCCTGCCGACCACCGTGGTCGGAAGCTACCCGCAGCCGGATTGGCTGGTTGATCGCGCAATGCTCTCGAAGTCCGTTCCCCGCATTCGCATGCAGGGCATGTGGCGCATTCCCCGGCCGCTGCTCGACGACGCTCAGGACGATGCGACCATCGTCGCGATCCACGACATGGAACAGGCGGGGATCGACATCGTATCGGATGGCGAGATCCGGCGCGAAAGCTACTCCAACCGGTTCGCGACCGCGCTCGACGGCGTCGATGCCGACAATCCCGCCATCATCATCTCGCCGTCCGGGATCAAGACGCCAGTGCCGCGCGTCGCCGGTCCGATCACGCGGACGCACCCGGTCGAGCTGCGCGACATGGAGTTCCTCCGCCATAACACCAAGCGTGCCGCCAAGATCACGCTGCCCGGGCCGTTCACATTGAGCCAGCAGGCCCAGGACGATTTCTACGGCGACGACGAGGCGCTCGCCATGGCTTTCGCCGAGGTCGTCAATGCCGAGGCCCGCGACCTGCAACGCGCCGGCGCCGACGTCATCCAGCTCGACGAGCCCTGGGTCCGCAACAATCCGCAGGCGGCGCGGCGCTATGCCGTCAAGGCGATCAACCGGGCTCTGGATCATATTACGGTGCCCACCATCGTTCACGTCTGCTTCGGTTATGCCGCCATCGTGCCGGGCTCCAGCAAACCGAGCGGATATGCGTTCCTGGCCGAGCTTGCCGATTGCCACGCCGCGCAGATCGCTATCGAGGCGGCGCAGCCGCGGCTCGACCTCGGCGTTCTCAGGGATCTCTCGACCAAGACCATCGTGCTAGGCGTCCTCGATCTCGGCAATCCCGAGGTCGATCCGGTCGCGGTCGTCGCCGAGCGCATCCGCAACGGCCTCAAAGTGGTGGCGCCGGAGCGGCTGGTCGTGGCGCCGGACTGTGGCATGAAATATCTGCCGCGTGCGACCGCTTTCGGGAAATTGAAGGCGATGTGCGCGGCGGCGGCGCGGGTGCGCGAGGAGCTCGCCTGAAAGCCCAATGTGGCAGATGCGGCGCATGTCAGGCGCGACCGCTCCACGATGGCGCCACCCTGCAAACCCATTTCCGGAATAAGGCAGGCGGTGAGCGCCGGGGGTGGGCTGGCCCGATTTCGTCGCGAGGGAGGCTCCGATGGCCGTCTGCATCACGTCGAGGAACGTCGCCGCCGCGATCGGCATGCTTGCCGGCGCAGCGGCGAGCGGGACCGCGATGGCCGACCCGCTCGACGACATCATGGGCGGCCTGATGCGCGACGCGCGCAGCTCGTTTGCGCGGATGGTGCCGATCGGGCTCGTACCGACCATGCCATCGCTCCAGCCGCCTCCCATCCAGCAGCCAACGGCACTGCCACCATCCTCTCGGCCCGCGCTCCCGCCGCAGGCTCAGGCCGTCAAGCCGCAGGCGGTAGCGAAACCATTGCGCCCCCGGCCGCCGCTCAGTCCCGCCGCGGCGACGTTGGCGGCTGCCGATGCTGCCGAGACGGTCGCCGACGCCAATCTCGATGCCGCGCTGGCGGCCAACGAGAAGGCCATTTCCGACCGCGACGTGGCGGAGGCGCTGGCGAAGGCCAATCCCACCGCAGCCAACATCGCGGCGGCCAAGGCCGCGGCCGAGGCGGCATACACCGCCGAAGCGAACCTCACCGACGCGCTGTTGGCCGACAAGGAGACCGATGCACGTCTGAAGGCCGCACGCGCCGCCGTCGCAGCGCAGCAGAGCGGCCGGAAGTCCTCAGGCAAGCCGCCGTCGGCGATGTCGGTCAACCTGCTCGCCGACAAGTAGCCGGCGGCGCACTCACAGCGCGTCGGCCCGCTCCAGCGTGTCGATCGTGACCACGCCGTGGGCGCGGGAAACGCAGGCGCAGAGCTTGCGGCTGTCGTGCTTCTGCTCGGCGCTGAAGAACACGTCGCGATGATCGATCTCGCCCTCGACTTCGACCACATCGACCGCGCAGACGCCGCACTCGCCGCGCCGGCAATCCGCCATGACCTCGTGACCGGCGGCATTCAGCACGTCGAGCATCGAGCGGTCGCGCGGCACAACGATCTCTTCGCCGCTGTCGCGCAGCCGGACCTTGAACGGCTCGGTCGACAGCCGGCCGCTCGATCCGAACGTTTCATAGCTGAGATCGGCCGGCACGCGGCCGCACGCCGCCCACGCGCTGCGCGCGGCATCCAGCATCCGCATCGGTCCGCAGAACAGCACGGCTGCTCCGGACGGCAGACTCGAAAAAAGATCGGACAGGTCAAGCCGCTGCGACTGGTCCGCGGCATACACCGTGAGACGGTCGCCGAGCAGCGCCGCGATCTCATCGACATAGGCCGCATCACCGCGCGATCGCACCGCATAGTGCAGCGAGACGTTCGGCGTCTTGCGCAGCAGCGCGTGCGCTGCTCCGACCAGCGGCGTGATGCCGATGCCGCCGGCGACCAGACAATAATGCAGACGCTGCCAATCGACCTGCAGCAGCGAGGTCGGGCTCGCCACATCCAGCCGGGCGCCGGGCTGCAGCGACCACAGATAGCGCGACCCGCCGCGGGAATCCTCGGCGAAGCGCACGGCGATCCGGTAACCACGCGGGTCCGCCTCGCCGACCAGCGAATAGGAGCGGACATCGGGCTGGCCGGCGGCGAGGACGCCGACCTTGATGTGGCTGCCGACCGGATAGGGCGCGCAGACATAGCCGTCGGGCCGCAGGATGAATTCGCGGATGCCCGGCGCAAGGTCGCGTGTCGAGACCAGGGTCGCAGGCGACCAATTGTCCTGGAAACGCATGATTGCCTCCTCAGCCGTTGATCTGCGTCTTGATCAGCACCGCCGCAGGCACCAGGTCCATCGGACCACGCGCCTTCACGGCGAGCCGCAGGTTGCGGGCCGCCAGCCGGGCATGCTCGCGCATGATGCTCTCGGCGCGGGCGCCCTCGCGGTTCTCGATCGCATCGATGACGATGCGGTGATGCTCCTGCGCGACCACCAGGATGTGACGCGCCTCCGGCAGCGCCGATTGCGCCATCACGAAGCCGCTCGGCGAGGCGAACGGCAGCGCGCTGGCGCGGTCGACCTGGCGGATTACCGGCGGGCTGCGCGACAGTTCGGCCAGCAGGGCATGAAAGCGCGCGTTCAGCGCCACATAGGCCGAGAACGCGTCGAACGAGAGCTCGGCCGGCGCGATCAGCTCGTCGATCTGGGCGAGGCACTCGCGCATCGGCTCGGTGTCGCGCACGGACACGCCGCGCTCGGCGGCGAGCCGCGCCGCCAGTCCTTCCATCGTGCCGCGCACCTCGATGGAGTCGAGCACGTCGCGCTCGGAGAACGATTTCACCATGAAGCCGCCGGACGGAATGGCCTCCAGCAGCCCCTCCTCCTCGAGCCGCACCAACGCCATGCGCACCGGCGTGCGCGAGACGCCGGCGGCCTCCACCGCCTGCAGCTCGGAGATGCGCTCGCCGGGGCGCAAGCCGCCGGTGAGGATCAGGTCGCGCAAGGTGAGCTGCGCACGTACGGTCTGCGAGATCGAACGCTCGCTGTCACGCTCGGCCATTCCATTCTACTCCGCGGCTTCACGCAGCGGCGTTTCGCGCGCGATCATCCGATCGATGATCCGCCGTGCCCACATTGCGCCTGCATCGATGTTGAGATTGTAGAACACGCGTCCCGGATTCTCGTCCATCGCGCGCTGCTGCGCTTCCAGGATCAGCTCGTCTTCGCGGAAGATGCCCGACACGCCCTCGCGGATCTCCGTCGTCAGCCGCTGCTCGGAGAGCTGGTAGTTGCGGGCGAACGCCCAGAAATAATGGCAGGTCTTGTCGGTCTCTGGCGTGATGGTGTTGAGCACCATGCCGTTGACGCCCTGCGAGCGGTCGCCCTCCGGCGCGCCCGTGCCGGCCGGTGCGACGCCGACGTCGATCGTCACCGTGCACGGCGCTTCGAAGCGGATGATCTGCCAGCGGTCCACCAGACCGGGCTTGCCGAGCTGCTTCGCCCAGAACGGCGGCGGCTCGATACCGCGCATCCAGCGCGTCACGGTTGCGGTGCGCTCGCCATGGGTGACGTCGAACGGCGCTTCCGCCACCGCGTCGTTGCCGATCGACGAGCCGTGCACGAAGGTCTCGTGCGTGAGGTCCATCAGATTGTCGACCACCAGCCGGTAGTCGCATTTGACGTGGATGGTCTTGCCATCGCCGGCCCAGGCCGGATCGTGATTCCAGTGCATGTCGGGAATGGCAGCCGGATCGGCCAGCGCCGGATCGCCCATCCACAGCCAGATGAACCGATGCCGCTCGACCGCCGGATAGGCCCGTACGCAGGCCGAGGGGTTGATGGTCTCCTGCGACGGCATGAAGGTGCAGCGGCCCTGCGGGCTGAATTTCAAGCCGTGATAGCCGCAAACGACGGTGTCGCCTTCCAGCCGGCCCTTGGACAGCGGCACCAGCCGGTGCCAGCAGGCATCTTCGAGCGCGGCGATGGTGCCGTCGGCCTTGCGGAACATCACGACGTGCTTGCCGCAGATCGTCCGCGGCAGCAGGGCCTGCTTGACCTCGGCGTCCCAGGCCGCGGCGTACCAGGCATTCATCGGAAAAGAAGCGGCCATGGCGTGTCCTCGTGGCGGTATACTTCTAGCTGGTCATTGTATACAGCAAACGAGGGAGGAGGCGCAAGTTCCGCCTTCTCCCGGCGGAAAACTGCCAATCCTGTATACAATAGCCGCACGACGGTTCCGCTCCAAGGAACAAGGCTGACAGACAATCCCTTCTGATTCAAGCACTTGCGCTGATTCCGCTAGGCACTCCGAAAAGACTCACCCGCTCGGTAACGGCCCCAGAGATTCCCCGGATCAGCCCCCTCGGCGAGAGCTGTTCCGTTCGGAGCGCGGCACCGGCGAGGCAGGGGCCGATGATCACAGCCCCTCGCCCCGCAGCCACGCGGCGCCGCGCGCATAGAGCGCTTCGACCTCCGGCCCCTTCAGCCCGGGCATGTCGCGCTTCACCGTGTAGCCGATGCGCGTCTGCAGATAGGCGAGATGCCGATACCCCACGGGAAATTGCTCCAGCAGCGCGCGATCCAGCGCCGGCACCGCGCCCGGCGTCACCGGGTCCATGCGATCCTTCTCGTAGATCGGCTGGCGCAGCACGATGCCCCATTTGCCCGCGCGCTTCTCGAGGAAGTCGTAGAAGCGGCCGGTGCAGAGCACGTCGCACACGACGCCTTCGACCTCGGCCCGCTGTGAGATCGTCATCTTGGTCTGGGAGATCGCGCGATGGCCGGCGAGATCGACCGAGATGCCGCCGAGAAAGTGCAGGATGTTGACACCCTTGGCCCAGGCCGCCTTGCTGATCTCGATGAACTCGTCACCGGTGCCCTGCGTCCACGTCGCCATCATCCGCCCATCCGGATGCCACACCGTGCGGAAACGCTCCCAATCACCGGCATCGCGCCAGATCGCCCAGTTCTGCAACAGTTCGCGGATCTGACGGTCGTCCTCGATCTCGGTGGCGGTCTTGGTCATGTGCATTTCCTCCGTGTTGCGCGGCTGCTGAATACATGGATCGGAGCAGCGCTGCAAAACTCACATTGCTGGTGATGAAGTCCAAAACGCGCCAAGCATTCGATGTCGTCCCGGGCAAGTCCGACAACGCGGAGCGTTGGCGGACGCCGACCCGGGATCCATACGCCGCGGCGGATGTGGCTGGGCGAGAATGGTCGACCATCGTGCCTCGCACATCTCCCTGGGGTTATGGATCCCGGATCGGCGCGCGCGTTGCGCGCTTGTCCGGGACGACAGTTGAGTAGATGTCGACACCTTCGACCTCATCACGGAGGCGAACTGATAAGCATCTTTCATCCCGCAGCACGTCGTGCCCGGGTGATGCAGCATTCGTGTCCCTCTGAACAACGAGAGGGCGCGAGGAAGGCCGGACCTCGGCTGAGGCCCGTGGCCCGCCTGCTCAAAAGAATGCAGGCGGCAGGTACCACAGGTACAGCCGGACAGACCCGGCCTTCCCCGCGCGATCGGTTTTAACGGTGTCCTTCGTGCTCTCCCTGGGGATCGGCTCTCTTGCCCCCATCGCCCGCGCGTGCCGTCAAGCAACGACCGCGAGCTTGACCTCAGCGCCGAGAGGCCAGGACCACACGACTTCGCCGTACGTAACGCCTGCGCTCGTCGGCACAGCCGTCACGTCCATCGCAGCCCGCCTCCACGTTCGTGACGACGCGTACGTCCCTCTGCTCGAGGCGGGATACCGGATATAAGCATGATTTCTGAAAAACAGCAACCACTATTTTTGCCGCCGATCTCGTCCGGTGATGGCCTCGTGCCGTCGATGCGACAAAAAAGGTCCGGCCGGGCATGACGGAGCGTAAGCCACTGACCGCGAGCTGCGAGTCCTGGGTCGAGGTGCAGATCCGCATCTGCCCAGGACCATGGCGCATTCGACAATCTGCCGGCGCCGGCAAGCCGTTGGCGGATCTCGATCAGGCACATGACCCGCTTCTGGTGGGTGAAGCAGCTCGTCAGGCGCGAGCAGATCTCGATACTGCCGCCGTCGCTCGAACTGCTGCGCAACGTCGAGAAGGTATTGGCGACCATCGAGACGCTGCCGGACGAAGCGGCGGTCCGTCGCTGTGATAGACCAGCAGCACGGCGTTGTCATGGTCAGCGGCTGTGGCGCGACGATCGTCAGCTTCGCTTTGCCGTTCGCTCCGGCCACAAAATCATTCGTCGTTCCGGCTCGCCCTTCGCGTTGGCGACAACGGCGGTCTTCGCATCCTGTTCGATCAAGGCCGGCCGGACCCCCGCGACGTGGGAAATGTTCTGCGGACCGACAGCGGCCGGCGCCGCGGCGTCGGCGACGAAGGCATGGGGATCGAGCGGCTTCGGCTGCTTCGTCTCCGCCGAGAAGAACGCCGCGTGCGTGACGAACGAAAGATGGGTCGCATCGGCGGCCCGGCTGGCGCCGGACGGCGCGAGCGCCGCCAGCATCAGCGCCGCACTTGTCCACCCGGCTAGGGGGTTCGATCGTTGCATGGTCTCATTCTCCTCGCGTCCGTGAACATCGACGCGCGATGCGCGTCGCGACAGGGCTATCTGCGCCCGAGCCCGCGGACTGTTCGCTCCAGGCACGACGAAGGTTACCGGTCCGCGTCGGTCGACGAACGGCGAGCTCAGTCGTGCGCGAAGACGCGCGGCGCGACCCAGCCGAACATGCGACGGCCGAACAGGCCGCCCGCACCGATCAGCAGGACAGCCGTTCCGACGTTCCACATCAGGATCATCACCGAGGCGTCGATCGTATGAAACAGAGCGAGCGCCGTCGACGTGATCGCAGATACGGCGACGCCGCCGGTCAAGGCGACGATGGTCGGCCGCAGCCGCGCCGCGTAGCGCAGCATCACCAGCAGGGCCAGCGACAACGGCAGGCTCGTCACGGCGAGCGTCGTGAAGCAGCGGGCCGCCTCGCCGGGGCTCATGCCGTCTGGACCGACCGCAACCCAGTCGGTGAGGCACTGATAGCCGATGTTGGACAGCCATAGCGCCAGCGCCGGCAGCGGCAGCAGCATCCACCACCGCGAGCGGTCGGGAAGGCTGACCAGGAATGCCGCAATCGCGGCCAGCACGCCGGTCAGGATCGAGCCGACGAGGCTGGTCACGAATGGCGCATCGTGCAGACGCTGCACCAGATCTGGACGGATCCCCTGGTTGACGGCGAGCAGCGCCACCACGGCACCGGCCCCGATCAGCCAAGTGCAGGCGCGCAACAGCGGGGGCCGCAGCCGCTTCACGGGCCGCATGTCAGTCGCAAGAGAGTTGATCAGATCGTCGGTCTTGATCATGGCTCGTTCCGCGGAATGAGCAGCTTCTGAAGGCTCTTCAGAGCGCGGTGCATGTTCACCTTCAATGAGGTCGTGGACATTCCGGTTGCCGCCGAGGCCTCCTTGAGCGACAGCTCCCTGAGCTTCAACAGGCGCACGGCCTGCTGCTGCGCTGGCGGGAGATTGTCGATCGCCAGCTCCAATTCGCGGCGGTCGGGCGCCGCCTCCACGCCGGTCTCGGGCTCGGCTGCGATCTCGTGCTCGGGAGACAGCACAGTCTCGCGCCGCCATTGGCGCGACTGCCGCCGTACTCGGTCGATCAGGCGACGGTTCGTGATGGTCACCAGCCACGGCGCGAACGGGCGCGTCGGATCATAGGTGTGGCGGATCGAGTGGATGGTCAACAGCACGTCCTGCACCGCGTCCTCGATGTCGCTGCGCTGCCTGCAGTGCCGCGCCGCGAGAGAGCGAAGGTAGGGCGTGATCTCCTGCAGCAGCCGCTGATAGGCGACACGATCGCCCTCCTGGGCATGCGCCATCAGAATCGCCCAATCGAGCGCGCGGCGTCCCGGCTTGACGTCCGCCCCGCTCTGCGCGTCCACCGCGACGAGCCTCAGCCGCGGCGCAGGAGCGCTCTGGTCACTGCCCATCGGCGCTCTCCAGTTTTCGACCGGGCGGCACGACGAGTTGATCGACGCTGAAGGGCCCGTGCCCGAGCGCGATGATCGCAACCGCCATCGCAGCCCAGGGCAGATGAAAATTGGCCCAGCCATCCGGGACGACGAGCTGGATGAAGGCGGTCATGACCAACAGCCCGAGCGCGCTGCCCCTGGTCGCCAGCCCGACCACCAGGAGCACCGGCAGCACGATCTCGGCCACGCCATCAAGATGAGCAAAGGCTGCGGGCCAGGGAAAGTCATAGGTCTGTCCGAACAGGTGCAGCTTGAATTCGTCCTCGAACAGATACACCGCGGACGGCGACAGCGACAGCAAGCCATCCCATTTGGTGAGTCCGGATTTGAAGAACGGCACCGCGAGCGCGATGCGCAGCATCGGCGGCGCCACGATGAGAGCCAGTCGCGCGAACCGATCGATCGCATCCGACATGGCCAAGGTGAGCGCCCGGCGGCCCGCGATCGTGCTCATGACGCCTCCCCCATCGTCGCGCGGTCGAAGCCGATCACCGCTCCGCCATGGATCAGATCGTGGAGCGTGCCGGCGAGGTCGAAGCCAACGTCCTCGCGCAGCGCATCTTCGACTGCCCTCAGCATCGACCGCCCGGCCGACAAGGCCTGAACGAACGCGAAACTGCCCGACGGGATCGCGCGAACCACGACGTCGGCCTCGGAACGGACGATCAGAACCGCCTCGCCGCCCGCGTCGAGATCGACCGGGCCAGGAATTCCCTCCGCGACATTCATCTGCCAGACCGTGAGCGCGGGAAACGCCGAGCAGACCAGCCGCAGGGATGGATGCAGGCGCAGGCGGAGAGCCGGCAGATCGGCCGGCGCTAGGGCGGCGAAAGCCGCAGGTGTGACCGGCTGGGCTTCCGCCGCATGATAGGCCTCCGCCCAGGCGCGCTCGATCGCCGCGACATCGGCCAGATAAGGCAGTGCCGATGCCGGTGCGAAGCCGCGAATGAACGCCGCGAAGCCGCTGCCATAGTCGAGCAGGATCGGCGAGCACGGCAGTTCGGACAGCAGATGGCGGCGCGCCATGGCCTGGAAGAACTCCTCCCCGACGATGCGATGAACCGCCGGATAGGCGTCCTTCAGCGTCGCCGTCAAGCCGGCCACGACATTGTTGCGATAGACGCCGAACCGGCGCCCGCTCGGCGTCCCATCCGGTCCAACCAGGCCGGGAGGCACCGGCTGCGCGGGATCGAGCAGTGCGCGCGCAAAGCCGCCAAGACGTTCAGCAAGCGGCGGCGTCACAGGCCACCTCCATCGTCGGCGAGAGCATGATGGCCTCGGCCCGGCGCGCCTCCGCCGCGAGCACCGGCCATGGCGGCACCTCGGCGTCCCACTCGATCAGTGTCGGCACCGGGCCGGTCGCGCGGATCGCATGCGCACACAGCGACCAGACGACGCCGTCGACCGGCCGGTCGTGGGTGTCGATCAACAGCGGCCTGCCGTGCTCGTCGGCTTCGCGGGCGTGGCCGGCGAGATGGATCTCGGCCACCTGCGCGAGCGGAAAGGCGGCAAGATAGCCATGCGGATCCCACTGCTGATTGGTCGCAGCGACATGGACGTTGTTGACGTCGAGCAGGAGACCGCAGCCGGTGCGACGCGCGATCTCGGCGATGAAGTCGGGCTCGGACCAGTTGCTCTCGGCGAACGCGACATAGGTCGATGGATTCTCCAGCAGCATCCGCCGGCCGAGCACGCTCTGCACCTCGTCGATGTGATCGCAGACGCGGATCAGGGTCTCGCCCGTATAGGGAACGGGAAGCAGATCGTTGAGGAAACCGGTATCGTGCGTCGACCACGCCAGGTGCTCCGAGAACAGCCCCGGCTCGTAGCGGTCGACCAGATGCTTGAGACGGCCGAGATGGGCCTGGTCGAGCGGGCGGTCGGCACCAATCGACAATCCGACTCCATGCAGCGACAGCGGATAGCGCTCGCGAATAGCCGTGAGATAGCGGTGCGGTGGCCCGCCCGCGCCCATGTAGTTCTCGGCGTGAACCTCGAAGAAGCCGATATCGGGCCACGTTTCGACGATGCCGCGATAGTGCTCGGCCTTGAGGCCGACGCCGCCCCGCGCGGGGATCCGTCCGGCCGTCGAGAATTGTGCGCGTGCCACCCGAAGACTCCGATCGAGAGAAATGGCGGGCTGCAAGCAGCCCGCCGGCAATGTCTCAGGCCTTCGGCGTCAGGCTACCCGGCCCCTTGGGGGTCTGCATCGTCGTGCAGGTGCCCTTCGGCTCGAGCTTGAACGCATTGCCCTGATAGTCGGTCATGCTGGTGCCCGCGCAGGTCGTGCCGGCGCCGGCGAAGCAGTCGTTCTGGCCCTTCAGCGCGACGCCGAAGCACTTCTCCATCTTGCCGTCCTTCATGGCCTTCATGGTCTCGGCCTGCTTGGCCTTCATCATCTTTTCCATGTCGCCCTTGGCCATCGTCTCCGCCGAGGCGGATGCGACGGCGAGCGCGCCGGCAGCGACCGCAAATGCACCGACGATCATTGCGGACAGCGTGCGATTGGACATGCGTGTTCCTCCATTCTCCGGGTTCAGCCTGCGGACATTGCAGGTGTCTGGCGGCCATCGGCGCGCCTGTACGATGGTTCGCTCCAGTGCGTTGGAAGGTTACGTCGTCTGCTTCGCGATTCATCATTCAGTTGCGCCCGAGATAGTCGAGCAGATCGGCCGCCGCCGACGACGACCAGTCGGCCGCACCCGGGAGGTATCCAACGATCAGTCCTGAAGCCGAGATCAGATAGGTGATCGGCATGCCATACAGCGTGAACGGCGCAGGCCTGCCGCGACCGTCACCGGATTGCGCCACGTACCCGTTCGGATCGAGGCAGATCGGCAGCGACGTCAGCCGCAGCGAGCGCACGAAACGACCGACACTGTCGCGATCGCTGCGGTCTTCGGACACCGCAACGACGTGCAGGCGCTCGCGCCCGACGCTGCGCGCGAGCCGATCGAGCTCCGGCAGCTCGATGCGGCAGGCCGTACACCACGAGGCCCAGAAGTTCAGCACGATTGGCGCGCCGCGCAGCGCGGCCAGATCGAGCGTACCGCCGTCGAGGCGAAACAGCCGCAGCGCCGGCAGGCTCTGCTGCGGCCGCAGCAGCGTGAGCTGATGACGGCCGGCTGCGAAGGCCGGGACCTCGTCGTCAGCAGACCCTGCCGAAGCGGGGCCGGCGCCTGCCATGAGCGCCGTCAACACACCGCCGATCACCTCGCGCCGTGTCGCAACAATCATCCCGCCCGTTCCTCGACGGCGAGGGCGGGCGAGGACTGCGGAACGGCCGGCCGGAACGCGATGAAGAAAAACAGCGGATTGGGCAGCCAGTACAGCCATCCGATCGACGGCTCGCGCCGGCCGTCCGGAAGCTTCAGGTCGAGCCACACGTACAGGAACTTGTAGATGCAGAGTCCGGGGATCCAGTTCGGACGCAGATGGCACGTTCTCAGGCAGCGCCGCCGGATGTAGAAGTTGCCCTCGAACGGCGTGATGTCCCAGAGACCGACCGGCCCCTCGGCGATCACCTCGCCGCTCGGACGATGGGTAATGCGCACGATGCGCGGGCGCCTCACATGCAATTGGATACCTCCCGCCGGCGTGTCCTGATACTGCCATTCGACGGTACGATGGCGGACCAAGAAAGGTTACCAGGCCACGCGCAGCCGCGGCGAAGTCATGAGCACCGGCGCGGATCGCGGTCAGCGCAGCGCGTGCGTTCGAGTTGCCCGCTCACATCCAATTGACCGGTCGTGATCGATCCAGAGCGGCGGCCCCCGCTTGATTCATTCGATCGCGTCCGATTAGTTAGCCGCAACCAACAGAACGGCGGAAACACAGTTTCACGACCTCCCAAGGTTTGCACAAGGCTTCGTCGTACGATGTGCTCTTCCGGATGACGACTCTCCCCATCGCACAGGCCGGGCCGCTCTGAACCGCCGCGCTCAGCGCACCCGACCACCTCAGCTTTCCCCGCTGACGACCGCCGGTTCGGTCGGCCAGATCCTTTCAGCTGCATCCGACGCTCGTGCCGCCGGTGATCGATCCTGCGTGTCGATCAGGACCTGGCGCTGCGACGGCCAACTCAGGAGCGACGCCCCGCATGATCTCCGCCGAACACCTGACCCGCCAATACGGGTCATTCACCGCCGTCGACGACGTCTCCTTTGAGGTCGGCGACGGCGAGATCGTCGGCCTGCTCGGGCACAACGGCGCCGGCAAGACCACCATCATGAAGATGCTGACGGGCTATCTCGAGCCGACCGCCGGCACGGCGACCATTCATGGCCATGACATCGGCACGCAGCGCCGTCAGGCGCAGGCGCTGATCGGCTACCTGCCGGAGAATTGCCCGCTGTATCCGGAGATGACGGTGGTCGAATTCCTCGACTACGCCGCGGAGCTGAGGGGAATCCCGCCGGGCGCCCGGGCGCAGGCGCTGCGCGACGCCATCGCCGCCACCGGCCTTGGGGAAAAAGCCACCGCGCCGATCGCGAGCCTGTCGCGCGGCTACCGGCAGCGGACCGGCGTCGCGCAGGCGATCCTGCACAAGCCGAAGATCGTGATCCTCGACGAGCCGACCAACGGCCTCGATCCGTCGCAGATCGCCCAGATGCGTGGACTGATCAGGGATCTCGCGAAGACCGCCACGGTGATCCTGTCGACCCACATCCTGCAGGAGGTGCGCGCCGTGTGCGAGCGCGTGCTGGTGATCAACCGCGGCCGGCTGGCGCTCGACACCCGGATGAGCGATCTCGGCGGCCCTGGCCGGTTGCGTCTCGTCACCAGCGGGCCGCCAGAACTGGTCGAGCGGCTGGTCACGGGGCTCGGCCTGGTGAAGAGCGTGGAGCGGCTGACGGCCGCCGAGCCCGGCCATGCCTATGCGCTCAATCTCAATGGCCACGCGGCCAGCACCGTGGCGCCGGCCGTCGCCCGCGTGATCACCGACAACAAGCTGGATCTGTTCGCCCTGCATCCCGAACAGCGCGATCTCGAAACCCTGTTCGCCGACATCACCGGCGCCGGCGCGCCGACCCGTGAGGCCCTGCATGCATAACGTTCTTCGTATCGCTCGCAAGGAGCTGGCCGTCTTCTTCGCCTCGCCCGCGGCCTTCATCTTCATGGCGGCGTTCCTCGCGGTCACCCTGTTCCTGTTCTTCTGGGTCGACCGCTTCTTCGCCCGCAACATCGCCGACGTCCGGCCGCTGTTCGAATGGATGCCGGTGCTGATGATCTTCATCGTGTCGGCCGTCACGATGCGGATGTGGAGCGAGGAGCGGCGCGCCGGCACGCTGGAGTTCTTGCTGACCTCGCCGGTCGCGCCGCTGCAGCTGGTGCTCGGCAAGTTCCTCGCCTGCCTCGCTTTGGTCGCGATCGCGCTGGCGCTGACACTGCCGCTCCCGATCACGGTGTCCATGATCGGCCGGCTCGACTGGGGACCGGTGGTCGGCGGCTATCTCGCCGCGCTGGCCCTCGCCTCCGCCTACATCTCGATCGGCCTGTTCGTCAGCGCCCGCTCCGACAACCAGGTGATCAGCCTGATCGTCTCCACCCTGATCTGCGGCGCGTTCTACCTGCTCGGCTCCAACACGCTGACCTCGCTCACCGGCAACGAAGGCGGCGAGCTGTTGCGCCAGCTCGGGGCCGGCTCGCGCTTCGAGTCGATCGCCCGCGGCGTCATCGACCTGCGCGATCTCTATTACTATCTCAGCATCTTCGGCGTGTTCCTGGTGCTCAACCTCTATGTGCTGGAGAGCCTGCGCTGGTCGTCGCAGGGCCGCGCGCCGCAGCACCGGCGCTGGCGCATGGTGGCCGCGCTGACGGTGGCCAATCTCGTCGCCGTCAATCTGTGGCTCGGCCAGCTCCCCGCCGCGCGGGCCGATCTCACCGCCGGACACATCTATTCGATCTCGGACGAAACCCGGAGCTATCTCGGCCAGCTGCAGGAGCCGCTGCTGATCCGCGGCTATTTCAGCGCCCAGACCCACCCGCTGCTGGCGCCGCTGGTGCCGCGGCTGCGCGATCTGCTGAAGGAGTACGAGATCGCAGGACAAGGCAAGGTCCGGGTCGAGTTCGTCGATCCGATGCAGAACGCCGCGCTCGAGGCGGAGGCCAACAAGCAGTACGGCATCCAGCCGGTGCCGTTCCAGACGTCGAGCAAGTATCAGGCGTCGGTGACCAACTCCTACTTCAACATTCTCGTCAAATATGGCGATGAATATACGACGCTCGGCTTCCGCGACCTCATCGAGGTCAAGGAGCGCGGTGACGGCGACAGCGAGCTCGACGTCAATCTGCGCAATCCGGAATACACGATCACCCGCGCGATCAAGAAGGTGCTGAACGGCTATCGCGGCTCTGGCGACGTGCTGGCCGGCCTGCCGCACCCGGTGACGCTGGAGGCCTATATCTCGGCCAAGAACCTGCCCGAGCCGCTCGCCAAGCTGAAGACCGCGCTGCAGGAGCTGATCAAGGACGACCAGAGCAAGACGCCGGGCAAGCTCGACGCGAAGATCGTCGATCCCGACGCGGATGGCGGCCAGATCGCCAAGACCCTGCAGGACGATTACGGCCTCGAGCCGCTCTCGGTCGGCCTGCTCAATCCGAAGCGCTTCTGGTTCCATTTGATCCTGAAGAGCGGCGACAAGACCGAGCAGATCCAGCTGCCGGAGCAGCTCGACAAGGACGGCCTGAAGCGCAACATCGACGCCGAGCTGAAGCGCTTCACGCCCGGCGCGCTGCGGACCGTCGCGCTGTACACGCCCCCGGCGCAGCAGCCGATGCCGCAGCTCGGCATCCCCGGCGGCGGCGGGCCGTCGTTCGATCTGCTGCAGCAGAAGCTGCAGGAGAACACGCTCGTCGACGCCACCCAGCTGAAGGACGGCCGCGTCCCCGAGCGCGCCGACATCCTGTTCGTGGCCTCGCCGCAGCAGCTCGATCAGAAGCAGGTGTTCGCCGTCGATCAGTTCCTGATGAAGGGGGGCACCGTGATCGTCGCCACCTCGCCCTATCAGCCGTCGCTGCGCGGCAATCTCGACGTGACCAAGACGCCGTCCGGCCTCGACGACTGGCTGGCGTTCCAGGGGGTGAAGGTCGGCGACAGCATGGTGCTCGATCGCCAGAACGCCTCATTCCCGATCCCGACCGAGCGCGACGTCGGCGGTGGCATCAAGGTGCGGCAGATCCGGCTGATGGACTACCCGTTCTTCGCCGACATCCGCAGCGACGGGCTGGCGCAGGGCGCGGCGCCCTCGGCCGGCACCCAGCAGCTGACGCTGTCCTGGGCCTCGCCGCTGACGATCGACGCCGACAAGGTCGGCAAGAAGCGGAAGATCGTCGATCTGATCCAGAGTTCGCCGCATTCCTGGACCGCCAAGACGACCAACGTCGTGCCGGACTTCAAGGCGCATCCCGACACCGGATTCCCTCCTGCCGAGAAGCAGGGGCGCCAGCTGCTCGGGGCCATGATGGAGGGCGAGTTCACGTCGTTCTTCGCCGGCAAGCCATCGCCTCTCGCCAAGGACGCGGCTCCGCCCAAACCCGACGCGAAGCCCGATGATGCGGCGAAGACGGCGGCTGCCGACGCCAAGCCCAGCATCACCGGCGTGATCTCCCGCTCGCCCGAGAGCGCGCGGCTGATCGTGATCGGCTCGGGCACGTTCCTGTCGGACGACGTGCTGCAGCTCGCCTCCAGCGTCGACCGCACGCAATATCTGGCACCGCTCGACTTCGCCCAGAACCTGGTCGACTGGTCGCTCGAGGACCGCGGGTTGCTGGCGCTGCGCAGCCGCGGCGGCCAGTTCTCGCGCACGCTCGCGCCGATGCAGAGCGGCGGCCAGATGTTCTGGGAATACCTGAACTATGCGCTCGCGCTCGCAGGGCTCGCACTCGTCTACATCGTGCGCCGCGTGCTGCGGCTCGGCGCCCAACGGAGATATCTCAACATGCTCGGCATAGCGGAGGCGCGGACATGAAAGGGCTTACCATCCTGCTCACCGCGCTGCTGGGTGGCCAGCTCGCGCTGGCTCTCACCTTCGCGGTCAACCGCTCCGATCATGCCGCGTTCGACGCCAAGGAGCCGCTGGTCGGGTTCGCGCCGGCCAAGGTCGATCAGGTCGCGATCGACGACGACGCCGGCCACACCGTCACGCTCGCGCGGAAGGACGGCAAATGGGTGATCCCTGCGTTGTCGGACTTTCCCGCCGACACGACCAAGGTCAATGGCCTGCTCGACCGCATCGCCGGCCTGAAGAAGGGCTGGCCGATCGCGAAGACCGATGCCGCAGCCGAGCGCTTCAAGGTCACCGAAAAGGTTCATGAGCGCCGCGTGGTGCTGACGAGCGGCGGCAGCCGGGTCGGCGAGTTGCTGGTCGGGACCTCGCCGGCCTATCGCCAGGTGCATGTCCGGGCCGGCGATGCCTCTCCGGTCTACGCCGTCGAGCTGGCGACCTACGACATCGGCGCGGAGCCCAGCGCCTGGATGCAGCACGACATGCTGGACACGCCGCGCGACAAGATCGCCAGCGTGAGCGTCGGTGACGTCACCATCGATGGCAAGGACGGCAAGTTCACGCTGGCGGGGCTCGGCAAGGACGAGAAGCCGCGGCCCGACAAGATCGATGCCCTGGTCAGCGCGATGGCGCATCCTCTCTTCGATGGCGTACGCGGCAAGGGCAAGGCGGCGCTGACCCAGACCGACGCGCCCGACATCACCGTCACGCTGAAGCGGACCGATGGAAGCCAGCTCATCTATCGCTACAAGAAGGACGCCGGTGGCGGCTATCTGTTCACGCGTTCGGCGGAGGACTATCTCTTCCACGTGAGCGCCGACACCGCTGCGCCGATCGTGCTGGCCACGCGCGCGGCATTGATCGAGCCGCCGAAACCGGACAAGGCGCCGAACGCCAACAGCTCGGGCAACAAGAACTCGAACGACAAGAGCTCGGAAGACAAGGTTTCGGGCGCGAAGAGCCCGGACGACAACGCCGCAAAGGCCGAGACGGCAGGCGCCAAGGCAGATCAGGCGCCGGCGGCTGCAGCACTGCAGGCTGCTCCGACGTCATCCCATGGCGCCGATCAGGCCTCTCACGGCGGCGCCGAGCCGCCAAGGTCGCCCGGAGGCTAGGTCCTCACGACGCGCGTATCCGGCTTCGCCGCGAGGCTGGAGCCGGATCTCGCGCGTCGCTCGGCCCCGATCAGCCGCTGAGGAAAGGTATGGTCAGCCAAGCGCCTCAATCCTTGGCTGTGCCACCGATGATCGTCAGTCGTAGGGGATGAGATTTTTTTCTCGCTCGGCCGCCGGTCGTGTCGGCACCGGCGATGCACGAACGTCCTTGGATCAGCCGGATCGCAACGACCTGGCTCGAGCGTAACCAATGGACCGCCCAGTGAACGAACGACGCGGCCTGCACTTGGAAGGAAGGGACGTCTGCCATGGCAAAGCACAAGAACACGATCTGTCTGTGGTTCGACAAGGACGCAGAGGCCGCCGCGCGCTTCTACGCCGAACTGTTTCCGGACAGCGAAGTGACAGCGGTCCATCGCGCGCCGGGTGACTACCCTTCCGGCAAGGCCGGCGACGTGCTGACGGTGCAATTCACGGTGTGTGGCATCCCCTGTCTCGGCCTCAATGGCGGACCTGCGTTCACCCACAACGAATCCTTCTCGTTCCAGATCGCCACCGACGATCAAGCGGAGACGGACCGCTATTGGAGTGCCATTGTCGGCAATGACGGCCAGGAAAGCCAATGCGGCTGGTGCAAGGACAAATGGGGCATCTCCTGGCAGATCACGCCGCGCGCGCTCACCGACGCGATGGCGGCCGGCGGAGCCGAGGCCAAGCGCGTGTTTGCCGCGATGATGACGATGAAGAAGATCGACGTCGCCGCCATCGAGGCAGCGCGGCGGGGATGACCCTCGCCAGCCGGAGCGCAGCATCGCCGCGCTCCGGCGTCACGGGCGCAGGCACCGCAGATGCAGGAATAGCGGCACGCGCAGCCAGCGCCGGCTGCTGTCGCGGGTGATAATCGCTTCGGGAATGGACGGCTCGCGCAGCGCCTCGATCAGGAATCCCTCCGCTTCCAGCGCTTCGAAATAGCTCTGCAGCGGGCGATGCGCGCTGTGGAAGGTCATGCTGAGCCCGTCGCGCTCGATTGCGTCGCTGAAGGTGTAGGAGTCCAGATAGCTGCCCTGGATGACGAAGGGCGCATCCGATGCCAGGCTCGCGAACCGCCCGGCCGAGTTGAGCGGGTGGACGATCGCCATGCAGAAGCGGCCGCCGCGCCTGAGAACCCGCGCAAGCTCGCGCACCGCGGCCGGCATCGCGTCAACGTCCTGCAGCGACATGAAGGCGATCGCGAGATCCGCGCATGCATCGGCCAGCGGCAGCGCGGCCGCGTCCGCACGCACGACGCCGATCGTGGGATCGGCCGCCCGGGCCGCGGCGATCAACGACGGCGATGCATCGACGCCGACCACTCTGTGCCCTTCGGAGGCGAGATGTCGCGACAGCCTGCCCTCGCCGCAGCCGATGTCGAGCGTGAGCGCACCGGGCGGCGGCAGCAAGCGGCTGAATTGCTCGCGATGGTGGCGCCAGAAGCTGTCGTGACCCGGCGCTCTCGCCCAGGCGAGCCACCGGCCGGCCTCTGCTTCCCACTGCTCGCGCAAATTCATCGCGGCCTCCTCGCCCGACCCTGCGGATTCAAGAGCCGCGCTTCTTAAACTGCTTCCTCGCCCAAGTCATCAGCGGCGCGGGTCGTTACCTGACGGGCATGCCCGTCCGTGTGCCGCTCGAGACCAACAGCGTCCTGTCCGATGTCGCCACAGCGCCGCACAGGCAGCCCTTCGACGCCAAAACAAATGCCACCGCCGGGGAACCATGGGATGGCCAGCAGATTGGTTCCATGACGCAATCCCCGCACCCGGAGTCATGTCATGACCATGAAGATTCTTACGATCACGCTCGCAGCCGCCGCGAGCACATTGATGGCTGCAGCCGCCTCCGCTGCCCCGCTCACGGCCGGAATATCGATCCTCCCGGAGAGCAGCATCCAGCAGGTTCGCATGGTCTGCAACGAGAACGGCCGCTGCTGGCGCCAAGGCCGCGAACGCCGTGTCATCATCCGCGAAGACCGCGGCGCCTACGGCTATGGCCGGCACGAGCGGCGTGGCTATGAAGGACGTGACTATGAAGATCGTGGCGGCATCGGCATCCACGCGCCCGGCGTGAGCGTCGGAATCGGCCGATAACACGTCCGACGTCTGACTCGTGCCAAGGCATCGTGATCAGGACTGCACATGATCTACAAATGAGCCAAGCGTCCGACGTTCGCATGTCGATGCAACGATGCTACGAACGTCGGATGAGCCGCAGGGCCAGACTCGCTCTCGCTTCAGGCGATGGCGGCGACCAGATCCTCACGGCAAATAATTTCGGCTGGACCTCGCTATTGCGCGCGCACACACCATATGTTGATGATCACCGCGCGTCCCCCGGCTGCCATCGGTGACTGAGAGCCATGCGCTCCCGCCGCGACCAGAAGGCGGACAGCATGTCGAAAACTTCGAACACCTCTTCGAATACCACCACGTCCAGTGCGCGCGTGGTTGGTGCGACCGCTCCTGGCGCCGCCATTCTTTGGGCTGCCGATCGTCGCCGCGATTCTGATCCGGTGGCCGCCGTTCGCAGCGGGGCGCTTGCGCCAGGTCACCCCGACAAGCCGTCTGAGCCGGCCAAGCGAGAGCGGTCATCGCTACACGCGACGCTCGCCACCAGGGCGGAGAATGCGCTGGAGACGGCGGGCCTGATGCAGCAAGGCGGCGAGCGCGCTGCCGCGATCAGGAAGGCGACCATCCTCGCAAACGCCGCCGAGATACTCGGGCATTTCAACGGAAGTGTCCGTTCGCGAACGAAGTGACGCTGGGGCGGCCTGCTCCTGCGTACCATCGTGCCCGCCGAGGGCGGCATCCGGTGCAAGGACATGTCAGCCAATGCTCGAGATCAACCTCACCACAGAGCCTCCTCACGGCACGGTCGTGGATCCCGACTTTCTGCTGACGGAAATCATCGGGCTGAAGCGCCTGCTCGCCGAGGCCGAGAGCAATGCCAAGACCCGGTCCGAGCAGGCCGAAATCGAGGCGAGAGAACGCGAGACGGCGAGCAGGCTGCAAAAGCTCATTCTCGAGGAGCTGCACCATCGCATCAAGAATACGCTCGCGACCGTCACCGCCATCGTCTCCCAGAGCCTCCGCAACGTGCCGGCGACCAAGGATGCACAGCATGCCATCTCCGGGCGGCTCCTGGCCCTCGGACGGGCACACGATCTCCTCCTGCAAGCGAAATTGTCCAGCGGCGATCTCCGCACGGTGATTCGTACGTCCGTCCAGGCCTTCGACACGCCCGACGACTCACGCTTTGCGATCACCGGACCCGACGTGCTGGTGACGCCGGATGCCGTCATCGCCCTCGCGATGACGCTCAACGAGCTATGCACGAACGCCCTGAAGTTCGGCGCGCTGTCCGTGCCGGAAGGACGCGTCGATCTGCTTTGGACCGTCGACCAACGCCGGGTCCGCTTCGCCTGGACCGAAAGACACGGCCCGGTCGTTCAACAGCCCGCCAGCCGAAGCTTCGGAACCCGGCTGATCGAAACGCTCGGCGTGCAGCTCGGCGGCGAGGTTCAGTTGACCTATGCGCCGTCAGGGCTCTCCTACACGTTCGACGCGCCGATCGCCGTTCTCGACTCTCCCGTGAGACCGCCGATGCACGCAACAGAAAGGGATCTCCGATGTCGCTGAGCCAATTTCGCGTCGATGAGCAGCCGCATACGATGGACGGATTGCGCCTGCTCGCCCAAGATGGCGCCGTCGGCGTCGAGGCCTTCGTCAGCCGCAAGGTGATGGACATCTGGGCCGAGTCGATCGAGCACACGGGCGGCCGGCAGAGCCTGTTTCGTGTCCAATACAATGCGCTGGGACAATTGAACCTTGCTGCGATCGAGCGGATCGTGAGCAGGAAATATCGGCGCGGCGCCGCATCCAACCGGCAGCATCCCTTCATCGAGGTGCTGTTCTCGGATATCGCCGACAGCGGTGAAACGCTCAATCTGAGCGAGCTGGTGCGAGAGCCATTGCCGCCGTCATTCCATCGGCTTGCGTGAGACAGGCGGACGGCGCACCTCAGGTCTGACCGATCAGGGTGTGCGCGGACGCGGCGCAGATCTCCTCGAGGAAGTCGAGGAAGGCGCGGGCGCGCGAGGAGATCAGCTTGCGGCTCGGAAAGATCGCGGTCAGCTGGGCGGCGCGGGTGTCGAACGCGACCCCCCTGCCGATCTCGACCAGCCGGCCCTCGCCGAGCAACTCGACGCAATAGTGCTCCGGCAGAAAGGAAATGCCGGCGCCGTGGGCGACGGCCCGGCGCACCGCCAGCGGATTGTTGATGCGGGCGACATGCGCACCGACGTCGAAGCGGACGAGATGGCCGTGCTGCTTGATCATCAGGGTGCGATCGCCATAGCGCCGCTCGCAGATCATGAGATGGCGCTCCAGCGCGCGGACGTCCTCGCCGATGTCGTGCGCGGCGAGATAGGCGGGGCTGGTCACCCAGATCAGGCGGCCGCCGATCAGCACCTTCTGCGCCAGCTCGGAATTCTCCTGCACGCCGACCACGACCGCGATGTCGAAGCGGTCGGCCAGCATGTCGATCGCGCGCGTGGTTGCCTCGACATCGAGCTCGATGCGCGGATAGCGGCGGTGGAATTCGGCGAGCTGCGGCGCCAGGATCTCCTCGCAGAACGCCGGCGGCAGCGCCACCGAGAGCCGGCCGCTGGGCACGCCGACCAGCCCGGTCATGACCGCGTCGGCCTCCGAGACCTGATCCAGGATCTTCTGACATTGCTGGAAGAACAGCTCGCCCTCGCGGGTCACCCGGACGCGCCGCGAGTTGCGGTCGAACAGCCGGATGCCGAGATCCTGTTCGAGCCGGGCGACCGATTTGCTGACCGAGGATTTCGGCATGCCCAGGGACCGCGAGGCGCCGGTCATGCCGCCGGTCGCCACCACCGCATGGAAAACAGGAATGTCCTCGATCCGCCATTTCATCCGAGAGCCACTCGTTCATCGAGAGAAACGATCCGTGCACGTTAGCATGATTGTCTAGCAGGGGAAACTTCGTATGGTCCGTCCCGGCGCGGCCGCGAGTGACAGTCAGCGGCGGCCCATTCGCGGAGGGACACATGGCCCGGATCATCGGCGGCATCGGCGCATCGCACTCGCCCACCATCGGCTTCGCACGCGACACCAACAAGCAGAACGACCCGGCCTGGAAGCCGATCTTCGACGGCTTCGCGGTCGTGCGCGACTGGGTGAAGCAGAAGGACATCGACGTCCTGTTCATGATCTACAATGATCACATCACCTCGTTCTTCTTCGATCACTACTCCGCCTTCGCGCTCGGCATTGACGACCGCTATGTCGCCGCCGACGAAGGCGGCGGACCGCGCAACGTGCCGCCGGCGAAGGGCCATCTCGGCCTGTCGCAGCACATCGCGATGGCGATGATGGCGGACGAGTTCGACATGTCGTTCTTCCAGGGCAAGCCGGTCGATCACGGCCTGCTGTCGCCGCTGTCGATGATGGGCGATGCCAGCGGCGCGTGGCCGGGCATGGTGGTGCCGCTGCAGGTCGGCGTGCTGCAGCTGCCGATTCCCAATGCGAAGCGGATGTGGAAGCTCGGCAAGACCCTGCGCAAGGCGATCGAGAGCTATCCGGAAGACCTGAAAGTGGCGATCTTCGCCACCGGCGGGCTGTCGCACCAGGTTCACGGCGAGCGCGCCGGCTTTCTCAACGAGGACTGGGACAACGAATTCCTCGATCTGCTGGAAAAGGACCCGGAGCGGCTCACTGCGATGCGGATCGCCGACTATGCGATCAAGGGCGGCATGGAAGGCGCCGAGGTGATCATGTGGCTGATCATGCGCGGCGCGCTGTCCGAGAACGTGAAGCTCGTGCACAGGCAGACCTACGCACCGTCGGTGACCAACATCGCTACCCTCGTGTTCGACGATCTCGGCGGCGCGCCCGACCCGCGGGAGGTCGCGGCCTATCGCGCGCATATCGGACATGAGCTCGCGGGCGCCGAGACGCTGGCTGGCACCTATCCCTTCACCCATGGCCGCAGCCAGGCCAATTTCCGCATCAACGACTTCCTGCACCGGCTCGTGATCCCCGCGCATCGCGCGAGATTCGTTGCGGAATTCGACGCGCTGGCGGACGAGCACGGTCTCACGGACGAGGAGCGCGACCTGATCCGCAACCGCCGCTGGATCGAGATGATCAGGCGGGGGGTCAGCTTCTTCGTGCTGGAGAAGATGGCGGCGGTGATCGGCGTCTCCAACCCGGAGGTCTACGCAGCCTTCCGCGGCGAGACGCTGGAAGCCTTTTTGAAGACCCGCAAGGTCCCGATGCGCTACTCCGTCGCCGGCGGCGCCAAGGCGGCCGCGATCGACGGACATTGATGGCGACGTACGAGCTGCGTCGCCCGGCAGGGGCGACGCAGCTCATGTCTGCGGCAGCTCGATCCCGCGCGCCTTGGCCCAGCGCTCCAGGACCTTGCGCTCGTCCGCGTTAGCGACGCGGTTGGCGAAGCCGCGGATCTGAACCGCGCGGTGCCGCGGGTTGAGCTCGATCGTCAGCAGCCGCTGCGTCTTGCCGGCGTGACGATAGCGCAGCGACCAGATCGAGGCGTGGCCGGCAATGCACTTGTCCGCGTAGCTCGCGACACAGTGATGCATCGCCCTGGACTCCGCGACGAGATCCTCGGCGGTCCGCAACTGCATGATGACATACGCGTCGCGCGTGGCCGAGCCCTTCGACGGGCTCCATGACCAGTCCGTCAGCGCGGCCCCCGGCCAATGCGCTGGCTCCGCGGTCCGTGCCGCCATGCGGCCACGGGCGATCTCGGCCCGCCGGCGCGCCGCCTCGATGCGCGCGATCACCGCGAGATCACGATGCCATGCGTTCATCAGCCGGCGCAGCGCGGCCAGCGAGCGGCCCTTGAGGCTGAACTGGCGCTCGCGCCGGCGACGATGCGCGATGTAGTCGCAGAGATCGTCGATCTCCTCGCCCGTCGTCGGATGTGCGCAGAAGAACTGCGTCGCCTCGCGCCAGAACGCGATCTCGCCGCGCGGCGTCCGCGCAATCCTGGACCGGGCGATCCGCAACACGATCGCCGGATCGCTCGTGTAGGACCGCGCGATCGCCTGCCATATCGCCTCGTCGAAGCCGACCTGCCCGAGCGGATGGAGAAAGGCGTGAACCTCCTTGCGCGACAGCCAAGCCGAGGCGCCTGCCTTGTACAGCGAGCCGCCGCCGGCGACCGCGATGTACCAGCGCTTGCGCAGGATCGTCTCGTCGCGGCCGAGCCCGCCGTCATCGATCCAGATCAGCTCCAGGTGCTGGGCCACCGAATAGCGGCCAAACAGATGACGCGCAGCCGCCAGCCGCAGCCGCGCGGCGTCGCGCGTCTTCAACTGGGGCTTCCAGCCTTCTGGATCGCGAATGATGTCAGCCTCGAAGCCGCGCCGCGCCTCGCGGATCGCATTGTGCAGATCCGGCGGCGAACGCGTCGGCCGCACCGCGCGGCGCAGCGTCAGCTGATAGGCTTCAACCCGCGCGCGCTCGGCCTCCCGCCGGCGCGCCATCAATGACTGTGCCATGGTCGTTCAACATGATGGAGTGACTGTCAGCCGAACGCACTGCGGGCGTCGGCACGGATCGTGTCGCGCACAGTGGACTTGACATGGCTGATGGCCTCTCGCGTTGAACGCTTTGGGTATTGAAACGGGCGACGCTCATACATCCGAACTGCAGATATTGCAAGCCGTCGTGCGCCGCTCTTCAGCGCAGGCATGTCACGAGGCATCAGCGGCGGGGCACGCCAACGCTATATTCTTTCAGCCGCGCATCATCACGAAGCGCGGCACTGTTAGTTGCAAATGATTCTATTCACCGACGAGCAGGATGCAGCGCCCAATCAGGCATGCGGCAGAACGTCGCACGCGCCCAACGAATATTTCTCCTCCGCCAGACAGAAACAAACAGACTGGAAAGCCGGCCCGCTGCCCGTTCGATGACGACTTTGCAGCGGCCGACGGCCCGATTGTGTAACTACAAAGCTCCTCACGTCACGACATGCACCATCCCGACGACCTGCATCGAAGCGATACAGGCGAACGCAGATGCATTGCCGACCAGGATTGTCATGCCGCGACAGCAGTAAAGTGCGAGGAGACGATCGAATGGCCACCAACTTCAATGCGACTGCGCTCGCCAACGGCACGTCCAACCTGCTCACGCGAGCGAGTGCGCTCAATCTGTCGACCGATCTGGTTCAAGCCGGCGTCGTCTTCGACGACGCCGTTCGCATCTCGCTCGGCCTCTATTCCGGCAGTCAAGGCAGCGGCAATTCGAACACCTTCCTGTCGAACTACACCACTGACATCCATGCGGTGCAGAACGATATCGCGGCCATCCTGGCCAACCCGAACGACGTGACGATCGGTGGCGAGACGTTTGCGCTGAACTCCACAGACATCGCCGCGCTGACCAACGTCCAGACCCAGCTCGGCACGCTGCTGACCGCGGCCGCGCAGACCACGAATGCGACGACATTGTCGGCGGCGTCGCAGACCATCCACGCGTTGCAGACCGAGATCCTGTCGGAGATCAACAACGACGCGCATCTGTCGGCGGCACTCAACAACGTCACCTTCACCGCCAATACCGGCGCGACCGACGTTGCGTTCCAGAACCTGCCGGCAGGCGCAGACGATCCGACCACGCTCGCGGCCGCGACGGCGGGCACCAGCCTGAAGGTGGTCGGCGAGGTCTTCAATGCCGCAGTGAGCGTCATCTCCGGCGGCATCAACGCGACCAATCTGACCCAAGTGACCAACGACCTGACGGCGGTGCAATCGGGCCTCACGGCCATCCTCGCCAACGCGACCCTGCTCGCGCAGATCGAAGCCGGAGAAACCACCAACGCGGCAGCCGCCACGACGCTTCACCTCCAGACGGTGCTGAATCAGGTCACGCTGCAGCTCGAGAAATACGATGCCGCCGCCGCGACCGGAAACACCACCGCGCTGCGGGGCACGGCGGACAATCTGCTCGACATCATCGACATCGTCCAGAACGACGCCGCTTTGAACGTCGCGGCCGGCGGTAACGGCAATCCGGGCCACACCGGCGGCTTCGCCGAGGATCCGGACGGCCTCACCGGCACGGTCACGCGGTTCCAAGACAATCAGGCGCAAACCAATTTCTGGGCCACCTTCGTCGCCGAGGCGAACACGATCAACGCGCAACTGATGGCGATCGTGAACGGCAGCGGTACGGCCAGCCAGGCGCTGATCACGCAGATCGAGAACTACAACAATTTCGGCGCCAGCTTCGATGCCGCCCAGGGCGCCGTGTTCCAGGGCCGTTTCGACAACGAGCTCAACAATGGCACGCTGCAGGCGGACTCCGCCACCGCCATCAAAGGACTGCAGGGCATCCTGAACGGGGATACCGGCGCGGCGCTCACTTCGGACCTCGCGATGCTGACGGCTGCCGGCGAAGGCTTCGTCGCCGACGCGAACGACGTCAGCGGCAACAACATCGCGATCGGCGGCGCGACCTATGTCGGATCGGCAACGACGGTCTCCAAGGCGACATCGGTCGCCGGCCTCGCCCAGGGGACGACGAAGGTCACGGCCACGCCGAACATCGCAAACGGCACCGGCGGTACCAGCACGTCCACGGCCGCGACATCGAGCGGCGGAACCACGACCAAGGCCGGGACGACGACCGCGACCAACGCCACCGGCAATACGACATCGACGACCACCAAGACGACCACTCAAGGCTCTTCGCACCATCACCACAACAACACGACGGCCGCCGCCCACAACTCGACCTCCACCCACACCACGGCAGCGGCGCATTCTTCGACCGTCGTCGATCATCACCACCACGCATTGCACCACATCTGGGGCTGATATAGCCGACGGCGGGCGCCGGACATCGGTCACCGCTCCACGGTAGCTGTCGCGCAGGAAGTCGAGCTCGGCGCCCGCGAGCTGCGCGAGGTTGACCTCGACCTTGTCGCCGAAGCGCAACTGCTCCATGAGCGGAGCAAGGTGCGGAAAGGCCGCCGCCATCGTCTCGATGGTGGTGCGTTCGATCTGCAGCTTCATGGTTCGCACCTCGATGCCGTCCGACTCACGACGACACTCTCGTCGGCGGGCGCATCGCCGCTTCCGCCTTCGTCAGCAGCAGACGGTTCGCGGCGAGCGAGAACTCCTGCCAGGCGGCGGCGATGTCGCGCAGGATCGTCTGCAGATAATCCTTCGACGGCTTGTGCTCGAACGGAAAGTTCGACAACGCGCAGGAGGTGCGGTTGAACGCTATGGCATCGTCGAGCAGCGACTGCATGACATCGCGAAACGGCTTCTGGATCTCGGGCATCAGGGCGGAGCGACCGCGTTCGACGGCGACGTCGCGCATGTCGAAGGTCAGTGCGTCCAGCACCTGCAGCGCCGCAGCGAACACCTGCTCGGTGGCCCCGAGAAGCGCGAGCTGCGTCAGTTGTTCGCGCTGCTGCGCGGCGAGGCTGCGGTTGAGCCGCTGCCGATAGTCGTCGAACGCGGCATCACGCTGCGCGGCAACCCAGGCGCCGAACGAGGCGAGGCTCGCTGCGTTGCCCGACAGCCCGTCGCCGATCGCCGCGGCCGGGCGCGGCCCGGCGGTCTCGCCGATCACCCGGGCCATCGCGCGCTCGATGCGCCTGGCGGCGTTCAGGGCACCTTCGAGATAGCCGGCCGCGTGGCTTGCGGTTTCGGCGCCACCGAGATGCAACCGCCCGTCCCATAGCGCCCGCCGCAGCATCGGATTGGCGATCTCGCTGTGCTCGCCGCGCGGCGTGGTGCGATCCAGTGCGCTGCAGGTGAAGCGCTCGGCCGCCCAGTCCTGATAGTGCTGCTCGCCGCCTTCCAGCGCGGAGCCGAACAGTTGCACCATCTGGCTGTCCATCAGCAACGGCAGCCCGACGCTGAAGGTCGCGCGCAGATCGGGCGGGAACGCGAGGAAGCCGCCGAGCGCAGCGCGGTCGCCGCCGGCATCGCAGGCATCGAAGATCTCGCCGATCACGGCCTGCTCGTGGCTGACGAATGCATTGCCGGACCGGCCCTGGTCGCGCCAATGCGCCTGGTCGTAGGCGATCACGACCTTGGCCTGCGCAGCCATCCAGGTCTCGGCGCCACGCATCGCCTCGAAGGTCGCGTCGTCCAACGCGGGAAAGAAGCCGACGTGGTCGATCAGCAGCCGCGGCGGCAGCGCGAGCACGGCGCGCCTGGCCTCGATCGCGACCGATTCCGTTGCTGTGGCGAAGATCAGCCGCACATGCGTGCCGCAATCGACGATACGCATCAGCTCATGGCCGAGATGGATGAAGGGCTGCGGCAGATCGCGCGCCAGCGCCTCGATCAATTTCGTCATGCCGCCGGAGAGCCGACGCGCGCCCTGGTGGACCGGCGGCCCGCTGATCTGCTCGGCCGGCTTGTCCGCCTCTTCCAGATGAAGGACCGTGCCGTCATCGTGCTGGGCAAAGTCGGACAGGCCGAGCTCTGCGACCAGGCTGGCCAGCAGCGGCTGGGTGTCCGGCCAGAACCAGGCCGGGCCGAGGTCAAGCGCAAGCCCCGCCTTGCTCCTGGCCGACAGCACCCGTCCGCCCAGGCGATGTCGGGCTTCGAACAAAGCGAACGTGCTGCCGCGCTGCAGGCTGCGCGCAAGTGCCATTCCGCACAATCCACCTCCGACAATGGCCGTTTCGAGCATGGCAGGACCTCGGCTGATGCGTTGCGATCGCGTCTCGACCGCGTCCTGCAAAAAGCTTGCAAGTTTTCGCAGGCGCGCGGATGTGCGTTTCCAAACATTGCTTGATTTTCGCACCGGCTTGGCTCACGCCATCACAATGAGCGATGACCGCGAGATCCTGGCCGCCAATGCGGCCTTCTATGCCGCCTTCACGGACGGTGATTTCGCGGCGCTCGTCGCCCTCTGGGCCGATCGCGACGGCGTCTCCTGCATTCATCCCGGCTGGCCGGCGATCGTCGGCCGCGCCGCCGTGATCGGCAGCTGGCGCGACATCCTCGCCAACCCGGGTCGGCCGAACATCGTCTGCGCGGATCCGCACGCGATCGTCGACGGCGATCATGGTCACGTGCTCTGCATCGAGCTGGTGGACGGCGCGGCGCTCGCCGCGGCCAATCACTTCGCGCGCATCGACGGCGCCTGGCGGATGATCCACCACCAATCCAGCCCGATCGCGCAGCTCGCGACACCGGAAGACGACGCCGACGGCCATCGCCTCCACTGACCGCCGCATCTGGCACGAAACTTGATGTGTCCTCCCTGACCGGCAGCAATGTCGGGGATTGTTGATTTTCGTCGCGTCGGATTTGGACCGGATGTCCGTCTCCACGCAAGGCGATCTGCGCAGGCTGCGACCAGCAACGTGCAGATGCCGACGGGAGACAGGGATGGCACGCGCTCTGACCGCCTATCTGAAACGCAGCGATGTGCCGACGCGCACAGCGTTGCAGCAGGCCATCGACCTCGCGCTCGGACAGGCGAAGGGAGTACTGGTATGAACATAACGGCTCCGCTGCAGCCGACGGCGATCCATGCCGTTCCCGCCGAGCTCTGCGACTGCGGCTTCCGTCTGCTGATGATCAGGCAGTTCAACGTCGGCGCCGTGCCGCCGGCCTTCGCCATCATCGATCAGCGCGTCATGCGCATGCCGCAGCGGCTCGGCCGCCATGGCGTGTCGTTTGCCGCCACGTTCCTGCCCGAGGTGATGTCATGGCTGATCAATCATCTCGGCCGGCCATCGCTGCATGATGAGACCGGCCGCTCCTACCGCAATCCGCGCTGGCCTGTCGTGTGCTGGCATGACCAGGAACGCTACTGGCCGAGCGGCGCCGTCACGGTCGAGTGGTTCGCCGAGGTTGCCTTCCAGGATCACGCATCATGGATGGCATTCCGCACCCATTGGCACGAAAGCCTGACGGGCCGGAATGCCGGCGCAGACGCGACCGATGGAGAAGCAGAGCAGCGCGACGCGTACGATGCGGAAAAGGAATTTGCCGACGAGCTGCTTCAGCAGGCATGATCTGCCAAAGCGATGCGGAGCCGTGCCGGGCTCTGTTCGATGCCGGTCGAGGCGTGATATCAAGGACGTGATCAAACCGCGCGGAGGCTCTCATGCGCTACGTCTCATGGTTCGGAGGCTGGCTCGGTCATTTGCTGCCGCAAGGGCGTGCTGACGGCCGTCTCAAAGCGCACGACATCCTCACCCGGCGCCGCCCGGCCGCCGAGTTGTCCAACGAGGACCTGTTCTACATCGCGATGCTCGGCCCTCACGTCTGAGTGGGACCAGATCCCTCGCCCATCGCGCCCCCCATCGGCAGCCTCCCGCCTCGATACGACACGAGTCCGACATGACTGACATTGCGCGCTTCCGCGACTTCGTCGCCGATACGGCACGCCTCGTCGCAAGCACGACAAAAGAGCCAGAGCTGCTCGCCGCGCTCGCACCGAAACTGAAGGAGCTGGTCGCGCATGACGACTGGCTGCCTCAGGCCTTTGCGGTCGCCGACGGCGGCCGCTACCGACAATATCTGCTGTATGCCGATCCGCTCGATCGGTTCTCCATCGTGAGCTTCGTGTGGGGCCCCGGCCAGGGCACGCCGGTGCACGACCATCGCGTCTGGGGCCTCGTCGGCGTGCTGCGCGGCGAGGAACTCTCGGTCAGCTATGCGCGGCAGCCGGACGGCACGTTGCGCGCGGCTGCGCCGGAGCGGCTGCGGGCTGGACAAACGGCCGCGGTATCGCCACACATTGGCGACATCCACGCGATCTCCAACGGTCTGGCGGACCGCTCCTCGATCAGCATCCACGTCTATGGCGGCAATATCGGCCGCATCCGCCGCGCGGTGTACGATGCGGAGACCGGCGCCGCCCGAGACTTCATTTCCGGATATTCGAATGACACCGTCCCCAACCTCTGGCCCGACCGCACCGCCGCCTGACGGTTTCCGCATCATCACACCGACCGAGTTGCGGCGGCGTTGGCGCTCCGGCGAGGAGGTGGCGCTGCTCGATGTCCGCGAGGAGGGCCCCTACTCGCTGTCGCACCCGTTCTTCGCGGTGTCGCTGCCGCTGTCGCAGATCGAACTGCGCATCCTCGATCTCGTGCCGCGGCTGAATGTACCTGTCGTCGTCTATGACGATGGCGAAGGCTATGCCGCGCGCGCGGTGCCGCGCATCCGGGCGCTGGGCTACACCGACGTGTCGGTCCTCGCTGGCGGGCTGTCGGGCTATGCGCGGCATGGCGAGGTGTTTCGCGACGTCAACGTGCCGAGCAAGGCGTTCGGCGAACTGGTCGAGGCCATCCGGCACACGCCGTCTCTGTCCGCCGACGAAGCCAAGGCGCTGATCGAGCGCGAGTCGAATCTGGTCGTGCTCGATGCCCGCCGCTTCGAGGAATACCGCACCATGAGCATTCCGCGCGGGGTCAGTGTCCCCGGCGGCGAGCTGGCGTTTCGGGCGCGCGAGCTCGCGCCGTCGCCCGACACCACGATCATCGTCAATTGCGCCGGACGCACGCGCTCGATCATCGGCACGCAGTCGCTGATCAATGCCGGGCTGCCGAACAAGATCTATGCGTTGCGCAACGGCACCATCGGCTGGACCCTTGCCGGCCATCAGGTCGAGCGCGGCAGGACCGCGCGCATGCTGGAGCGGCCAGAGGCGAGCTACGCGACCGCGCTGGCGGATGCCAAGGCCTGGGCCGAGCGCGTCGGCGTCGGCGTGCTCGATGCCGCGACCTTCGCGCGCTATCAGGCCGAGGCTGGGACGCGCACGCTGTATTGCCTCGACGTTCGCACGCCCGAGGACTACGCCGCCGGCCATCCGGCTGGCTTCGCGTCGGCGCCGGGCGGCCAGCTGGTGCAGGCGACCGACGAGTGGGTCGGCGTGCGCGGCGCCCGCCTGGTGCTGTTCGACGATGACGGCGTGCGCGCGCGCATGACGGCGTCATGGCTGAAGCAGATGGGCTGGGACGTGGCGGTCGTGGGACCGGATGTCGTTGGAACGACCGAAACCGAAATCCGCGCCGCACGCCGACCGCCGCTGCCGCAGCTTGGCGACGCGGCGATCAGCGCCGAGCAACTCGCGGCCGATGCGGCGGCGTGGACCATCGTCGATCTCACGCGCAGTCCGAGCTACAAGGCCGGACACATTCCGGGCGCACACTTCGTGCTGGCGTCGCGCTTTTCATCGGATCTCGTCAAGCTGCCAGGCGACGGTCCGATCGTGCTGACAAGTGACGACGGCGCCGAGGCGGCCTTTGCGCTTGCGGATGCACGTGCCGCAACGACGCGTGAGCTCCGCGCGCTCACCGGCGGTACGCGCGCCTGGACGGCTGCCGGCCATGTGCTGGAGAGCGATCGGTCCTCATGGATCTCGCATGCCGACGACGTCTACAAGCGTCCCTATGAGGGCACCGACAACGCCGCGGAAGCGATGCAGGCCTATATCGACTGGGAGCTGCAGCTCGTCGCCCAGCTCGCCAACGACAGCGTGTCGAATTTCCACGTGGTGTAGGTCGGCGACGGACTCGACCTCGTCATTCCGGGGCGCGCGCAGCGCGAGCCCGGAATCCATTCCACCGGGGGGCATGAGGACAGATGGATTCCGGGCTCGCGCGACGCGCGCCCCGGAATGACGATGGTGGATGCCGAAGAGCCCCGGCTAAGACGCCCTGTCAGAGAATGTGCAGCGTATAGCGCTCAGCGGCGCTGGTTGTAGACGTCGATGCAGACGGCACCGAGCAGCACCAGGCCCTTGATGACCTGCTGATAGTCGATGCCGATGCCGAGGATGGACATGCCGTTGTTCATCACGCCCATGATCATGGCGCCGATGACAGCGCCGCCGACCCGTCCGACGCCGCCATAGGCCGAGGCGCCGCCGATGAAGCACGCCGCGATGACGTCGAGCTCGAAGCCGAGGCCGGCCTTCGGCGTCGCGGTGTTGAGCCGGGCGGCGAAGATCAGGCCGGCCAGCGCGGCCAGCACGCCCATGTTGACGAAGGTCATGAACACCAGCCGCTCGGTCTTGATACCCGACAGCTTGGCCGCCTTGGCGTTGCCGCCGACCGCATAGATCTGCCGGCCGATCACCGTGCGGCGCGTCATGAAGCCGTACAGCGCGATCAGCGCGGTCATGATGACCAGCACGTTGGGCAGGCCGCGATGCGAGGCGATCAGGTAGGTGAAATACATCAATGCGCCGGCCAGCACGACGTTCTTGGCGGCGAAGAAGCCGAACGGCTCGACCTCGATGCCGTGCTCCACTTCGCGCGCGCGGCCCTTGACGCTGGCATAGACCAGAATGAGCGTCAGCACCGCGCCGATCGCGAGCGACGTGGGATAAAGGTGCGCCGCGCTCGGCATGAACTCAGGGATGAAGCCGGACGACAGCTTCTGGAACGTGCCCGGGAACGGCCCGACCGACTGCCCCTGCAGCAGCGCCAGCGCCAGACCCTTGAACACGAGCATGCCGGCCAAGGTGACGATGAAGGAGGGAATGCCGAAATAGGCCACCCAATAGCCCTGCGCGGCGCCGATCGCGGCGCCGACGATCAGGCAGGCGATGATCGCGAGCGGGAAGTCGATGTGATAGCGCACCATCAGCACGGCGGCGACCGCGCCGACGAAGCCCGCAACCGAGCCGACCGACAAATCGATGTGCCCGGTCACGATCACCAGCAGCATGCCCAGCGCCATGATGACGATGTAGCTGTTCTGCAGCACCAGGTTGGTGAGGTTGAGCGGCTGCAGCAGGGTGCCGTCGGTCATGAACTGGAAGAACAGCATGATCACGAACAGCGACAGCAGCATGCCGTAGCTGCGCAGATTGTTCTTCAGGAAGCCGCTATGCGACTTCTCCTCCGGGAGCGAAACCGTCTTGTCGGTCATTGCTGGCGTCCTCCCGACCGCTTACGCGGCCGTCTCCTGGTTCTTGATGGTTTCGTTACGCATGATGGCGCGCATGATCTTTTCCTGCGTCGCCTCCGGCCCGGCGAACTCGCCGACGAAGGCGCCGTCATTCATCACGCAGATGCGGTCGCAGATTCCGAGCAGCTCCGGCATCTCCGACGAGATCACGACAACACCCCGGCCGGCATCCGCGAGCTCCTGGATGATACAGTAAATCTCATACTTTGCGCCAACGTCGATGCCCCGCGTCGGCTCGTCAAGGATCAAGACCTTGGGATCGGTCATCAGCCATTTCGACAGCACGACCTTCTGCTGGTTGCCGCCGGAGAGCTGGCCGGCCTCCTGATAGACGTCGGAGCAGCGGATGCGCATCCGGCCGCGGTAGCCGGACGCCGCCTTGAGCTCGGCGATGTCGTCGATCACGCCGTTCGGCGCGACCTGGGATAGGCTCGCCAGGGTGATGTTCTTGCGCACGTCGTCGGCCAGGATCAGGCCGAGCTGCTTGCGGTCCTCGGTGACATAGGCGAGGCCAGCATCGATGGCCGCCGGTACGCTGTTGAGATTGACGTCCTGGCCTTCGAGGCGGGCGCGGCCCGTGATGTTGACGCCCCAGGAGCGGCCGAACAGGCTCATGGCGAATTCGGTGCGCCCCGCGCCCATCAGGCCGGCGATGCCGACGATCTCGCCGCGGCGCACCTGGAAGTTGACGTTCTTGATCACTTGGCGGTCGGAATGCTGCGGGTGGTAGACCGACCAGTTCTCGACCGTGAACACGGGCTCGCCGATCTTGGGCTGCCGCTCGGGGAAGCGGTGCGCCATGTCGCGATTGACCATGCTCTTGATGATGCGGTCCTCCAGGACCGGCTCGGCGCGGCAGTCGATGCTGTCGACGCTGCGGCCGTCGCGCAGCACCGTGATGCGATCGGCGACGCGGGCGACCTCGTTCAGCTTGTGCGTGATCAGGATCGAGGAGATGCCCTGCTCGCGGAAGGTGACGAGGCGGTCGAGCAGCGCCTGGCTGTCGGCCTCGTTCAGGCTCGCGGTCGGCTCGTCGAGAATCAAGAGCTTGACGCGCTTGGACAGCGCCTTGGCGATCTCGACCAATTGCTGCTTGCCGACGCCGAGATCGGTGATCAGCGTATCCGGCGATTCCTTCAGGCCGACCTGGGCCAGCAGTTGCTGGGTGCGCCGGTAGACCTCGTCGCGATCGATGACGCCGAAGCGTTGCGGCGCATGCGACAGGAAGATGTTCTCGGCGATCGACATCAGCGGGATCAGCGCGAGCTCCTGGTGGATGATGATGATGCCGAGCGCCTCGGAATCGTTGATGTCGCGGAAGCGCCGCTCCTCGCCCTCGAAGATGATCTGGCCCTCATAGCGGCCATAGGGATAGACGCCGCTCAGCACCTTCATCAAGGTCGACTTGCCGGCGCCATTCTCGCCGACCAGGGCGTGGATCTCGCCCGCCTCGACCGTGAAGCTGACGTCGCGGAGCGCCTGCACGCCCACGAAGCTCTTGCTGACGCCGCGCATCTCGAGGATTGCCGTCATCGCCCTGTTTCCCGCAACACTTGAGCCGCCCTAAACGAGAGTAGCCGGCGAGCGCATGGCCGCGCTCGCCGGCCGGTTGAGATCACTCGACCTGCGACTTCTTGTAATAGCCGCTGCCGATCAGAACCTTCTCCCAGTTGCTCTTGTCGACGACGACCGGCTTGAGCAGATAGGCCGGGACGACCTTGACGCCGTTGTTGTAGGTCTTGGTGTCGTTGACCTGCACCTGCTTGCCGCTCAGCGCAGCATCGACCATGTCGGCGGTCACCTTGGCGAGGTCGCGGGTGTCCTTGAAGATGGTCGAGTACTGATCGCCGCGCAGGATCGCCTTGACGGACGGCACTTCGGCGTCCTGGCCGGAGATGACCGGCATCGGCTGGTTGCCGCTGCCATAGCCGACGCCCTTCAGGGACGAGATGATGCCGATCGAGAGGCCGTCATAGGGCGACAGCACCGCGTCGACACGCTTGTTGCCGTAATAGGCGCTGAGCAGGTTGTCCATGCGGGC
The DNA here is from genome assembly GCF_032485115.1 of Bradyrhizobium sp. SZCCHNRI2009. NCBI lineage: Bacteria > Pseudomonadati > Pseudomonadota > Alphaproteobacteria > Hyphomicrobiales > Nitrobacteraceae > Bradyrhizobium > Bradyrhizobium sp. SZCCHNRI2009. Next base: position 180,824 of record NZ_JAUEUH010000011.1, on the reverse strand, counting down.
CTGGGCGGTGGCGCCGTCCCAGCGCAGGGTCGCGACCTTGTCCATGCCCTTCTGACCGGACGCCACCACGAGCTTGCCGGAGTCGAGATAGGGCTGCAGCACCGACATCGCGCCGTTGTAGAAGAAGTAGGCGTTGTTGTCGTCCGGAGAGCCGCCGAACAGCTCGATGTTGAACGGGCCCTTGCCGTCCTTCAGGCCGAGCTTGTCGACGATCGACTGCGCCTGCAGCACGCCGACCTGGAAATTGTCGAAGGTCGCGTAGTAGTCGACATTCGGCGTGTCGCGGATCAGGCGATCATAGGCGATCACGGTGACGCCCTTCTCCTTGGCCTGCTTCAGCGCGTCGGACAGCGTGGTGCCGTCGATCGCCGCGATGACCAGCACCTTGGCGCCCTTGGTGACCATGTTCTCGACCTGCGAGAGCTGGTTCGGGATGTCGTCCTCGGCATATTGCAGGTCGGTGTTGTAGCCGCGCTCCTTCAGCACCTTGACCATGTTGTTGCCGTCGTCGATCCAGCGCGCCGACGACTTGGTCGGCATCGCGATGCCGATCGTCGGCTTGCTCTGGGCCATTGCAGCGCCGGACAGCGCCACGGCGCCGAGGCCGGCCAGCGCGGCGGCCATGATGGTCTTGAAATTCAGCATGCTTCACTCCCTCTAAGATTTTCAGATTTGAACTAGGAATACGCGATTGCGTATCTTGATACCAGATGGCTGTTAGGCTGAACGACGCTCGACTCGATTGTTCCTCCTCTCAGATCGACAGCTTGACGTCAGGCTCGGCGCGACCGTGAGCGCCGACCTCGAGAAGGAAAGTCTGGCCATGGCCGGGGTCGGCCACCTTGGCCGCCGCGTCCATGTCCTGCCAGGCCGACGTGACCAGCAGGCGCGACAGACCGGGGCCGACGAACGCCGGGCAGCTCGCCTGGCTGGCCGGAACCGCGATGCTGCGGAGATGCTCGCCCTGCGGGCTGTAGACATCGACGCAACCGCCGCCCCAGCGTGCGTTCCAGATGCGCCCCTCGGCATCGACGACGGCGCCATCGAGCCCCCCGACGCCGGCATGGCGCAGCAGGACCTCCGGCTCACCGCGCGGCAGGCCCGTCTCCGGGTCGAGTGCGACACGATAGAGGACGTTCTCGTCGGTGTCGGCGAAATAGCCGATCGTGCCATCCGGCGAGAAGCAGATCGCGTTGGGAATGGTGACGTTGGGGAACAGGCGGATGATCTCGCCGCGATGCAGCGCGTAGATCGAGCCCAGGCCGCACTCGGCGTTGCGGCCCATGGTGCCGATCCAGAACGTCCCGGAGGGATGAACCCGGGAGTCGTTCGACCGCGTCGCCGGATTGTCGGCTTCGAGCGGCAGATACAGGGATAGCGCACCGTCGGCGATGCTGCGGATGTATAGCCCGTCCTCGGCCACGATCAACTGCCTGTTGGCATCGATACGGCCGAGCGCGCTCGCCATCCTGCCGAGGCCATGGCGGCGGAGTTCGCCGCTGCCGATCTTGGCCTCGAACAGCAGGCCTTCACGAATGTCGAACCACCAGGCGGTGTCGGTGTGGGGATCGTAGGTCGGCCCCTCGCCGAGATGGCAGCGCTCGTCGCAGAGGATCGTGGTCGGCACCTGCTCCATCATGCGGACGCTCCCGCGGTCGAGAAGCGATACACCGTCTCGTGCTTGTAGACGTCGTCGGGCGCAAGACGCGCGCTGGGAAAATCCGGACGGTTCGGACTGTCCGGCCAGACTTGCGGCTCCAGGCAGAGCGCGTCGGACTGACGATAGACACGCCCCTTGCCGGTCACGGTCCCGTCAAGATAGTTGCCGGAATAGACCTGCAGGCCGGGCTGATCGGTCAGCAACTCCATGACGCGCCCCGAGCGCGGGGACGCCAGCCGGGCGGCCAAGCGCACCCCCGCCTGCTGTCGAAGGCAGAAATTATGATCGTAGCCGCGACCGCATTTGATCTGCGGGTCGTCAGCGCGGATGCGGGCACCGACCGCATGCGGCTCGCGGAAATCGAACGGCGTGCCGGCGACGGCGTGCGGCGGCCCTTCCAGCGGGATCGCGGTCTCGTCGATCGCGAGATAATGGTCGGCTTCGACGGTCAGACGATGATCAAGGATGTCGCTGCCGGCGGCCAGGCCATCGAGATTGAAGAAGCTGTGGTTGGTCAGGTTGACCACCGTCGTCCGGGTGGTCCGGGCGCTGAAGCTGACAGCCAACTCCATCGGCCCGGTCAACTGATAGGTGACACGAACGTCGAGCCGCCCCGGATAATTGGCCTCGCCGTCGGGACTGACATAGAGCATCGTGACCGAGGGCTGGGCGCCGTCTTCGGTCGCGACGATCTGCCAGAGCTTGCGGTCGAAGCCGTCGGGGCCGCCGTGCAATGCATGTGCACCATTGTTGGCGTCGAGGCGCAGATCCTGACCGTCGAGCGAAAAGCGCGCCTTGGCGATGCGGTTGGCGTAACGCCCGACCGTCGCACCGAAGAACTTTCGGAGCTTGACGTAGCTCAGCAAGTCGTCATGACCGAGCACCACGTCATCGACAAGCCCCTGCGCATCCGGCACCAGCAGCGTCTGCAGCGCCGCGCCGTAGGTGATGATCCGCGCCTCGAAGCCGTGAGCCCCACGCAAGGTGACGCGCTCGACCTCGCGGCCGTCCGGCAGGCTGCCAAACACATCCCTGGTGATCCGCGCTTCTGCCATCGCTCTAGTCCTCGAACGGCTCGACGAATTGCCGGCGGCCGAGCAGGAACGCATCGGCCACCAGCCGCAGCGGCGCGAGATCGACGTCACCAGCGCCGGTCTTCGTCAGCTCGACGAAGCGACGATAGAGGCCGGGATATTCGCGTTCCTTCTCGTCGACCATCGGCTGATCGTCCGCGGTCATCCGCGCGCCGCCGAGCGACAGCTTCAACTGCCCGGCGTCGGTCTCGATCCGGATGTCCCAGCTCTGCGGCCCGGTCTGGCGGAAGTCGAACTCGGCCGCGATCGGCAGGTCGCTGGCTGTCGACAGTGACAGGTTGGCCGCGATCGGCGCCTGGCGGTTGGACGGAAACGACAGTTCGGCCTCGGTCAGGAATACCGGCTCGGGCAGGATGCGGGTCAGGATCGACAGCGCGTTGATCCCCGGATCGAACACGCCGAGCCCGCCCGGCTCCCAGATCCAGGCCTGTCCGGGATGCCAGACGCGCACGTCCTCCTTCCAGTCGATGCGCACGCTGCGGATCTGACGCGACGACAGCCACGCGCGCGCCGGCTCGACGGCCGGCGCATAGCGCGAATGCCAGGTCGCGAACAGCGTGCGCTGCTTGGCAGCCGCGAGCGCGATCAGTGGATCGAGCTCGCTGACCGCCGCACCCGGCGGCTTTTCCAGCATCACGTGCTTGCCGGCCTCGAGCGCGGCCTGCGCCTGCGCGCGGCGCACCTGCGGCGGCGTGCATAGCGAGACGGCGTCGATCTCCGGCCCGTCGCGCAGCAGCTCCTCGATGGTGCCGAAATGCGGCAGGCCTGGTAGAGAGGCGTTGCGGCTCGCCACCGCCGTCAGGGTCACGCCCTCGGTGGCGGCGATCGCCGGCACGTGCTGATCCCTGGCGATCTTGCCGAAGCCGACGATGGCGACACGAAGCTCACTCATCTCTAGCGTCCCCAGCGCAGCACGACTGGGTCGAGCCGGCGCGCAATCTCGATCAGCCCCTTCTGGGTCGCCGGATGAATTGGCGGCTGTGGCGCGCGCAGCGTGTCGTGGCGGATCACGCCGCCCGCCTTCATCAGGATCTTGCAGGTGGCAAGCCCGCACTGCCGGTTCTCGTAGTTGATCAGCGGAAGCCAGCGCTCATAGGCCGCCGCCGCGGCCTCGCGGTCGCCCGCGAAATACGGATCGATGATCTTGCGAATGCCATCGGGATAGCCGCCGCCGGTCATCGCGCCGGTGGCGCCCGCGTCGAGATCGGCCATCAGGGTGATTGCCTCCTCGCCGTCCCACGGACCTTCGATCGCCGGGCCGCCTGCCTCGATCAGCGCGCGCAACTTGTCGGCCGCACGCGGCACTTCGATCTTGAAATAAGCGAGGTTCTCGATCTCCTTGGCCATGCGCGCCAAGAACGGCACCGATAGCGGCGTGCCGGCGACCGGCGCGTCCTGCACCATGATCGGGATCGAGATCGCGTCGGAGACGCCGCGATAGAATTCATAGATCGAGGTGTCCGGCACGCGGAAGGTCGCGCCGTGATAGGGCGGCATCACCATGACCATGGCAGCGCCCTTCTCCTGCGCCCGGCGCGAACGCTCGGCGCAGACAAAGGTCGAGAAATGCGTCGTGGTGACGATGATCGGCACGCGGCCGGCAACATGCTCCAGCACCGTGGTCATCACCAGATCGCGCTCGTCATCGGTCAGCACGAACTGCTCGGAGAAATTGGCGAGGATGCAGATGCCGTGCGAGCCGGCATCGATCATGAAGTCGATCGCTCGCTTCTGGCCTTCGAGGTCGAGACGGCCGTCGGCGTCGAACACGGTCGGCGCCACCGGGAAGACTCCCTTGTAGAGCTTTTTGGCGGAAGCGGTCATGGGCCCCTCTCAGTGATTGTCGCGCGGCACGGGCGAGCCGGTGCGGCCGACGAGGAAATCGAAATCGACGCCGCGATCGGCCTGCAGCACGTGATCGATGTAGAGCTTCTGATAGCCGCGGGCCGCATGCGGCTTCGGCGGCGTCCAGGCGGCGCGGCGTGCGGCCAGTTCCTCGTCGCTGACATGCAGATGCAGCCGGCGCGCGGCGACGTCGAGCGTGATCATGTCGCCGTTCTTCACCAGCGCCAGCGGTCCGCCGACGGTAGCCTCCGGCGCGACATGCAGCACCACCGTGCCGTAGGCCGTGCCAGACATGCGCGCATCGGAGATCCGGATCATGTCGCGCACGCCTTGACGCAGCACTTTCGCAGGCAGCGGCATGTTGCCGACCTCGGCCATGCCCGGATAGCCCTTCGGCCCGCAGTTCTTCAGCACCATGATGCAGGACGCATCGATGTCGAGATTGTCGTCGTCGACCGCGTCATGCATCTCCTCGACGCTCTCGAACACGACCGCGCGTCCCGTATGGTTCATCAGTTCCGGCGAGGCCGCCGACGGCTTGATGACAGCGCCGTTGGGGGCGAGATTGCCGGTGAGAATGGCGATGCCGGCTTCCGTCTTGAACGGGGTCTCGAACGGTGTGATGACCTCGGCGTTCCAGTTCGGAGCCTCGGCGACATTGTCCCACAACGTCTTGCCGTTGACGGTGCGCGCGTCCTTGTGCAGCAGGCCGCGCTCGCCGAGCGCACGCAGCACCGCCGGCAGGCCGCCGGCGTAATAGAAGTCCTCCATCAGGAAGCGGCCCGACGGCATCAGGTCGACCAGGCAATGCACGTCGCGGCAGAGCCGATCGAAATCATCGAGCGTCAGCTCGACGCCGACACGGCCGGCGATCGCGAGCAGATGCACGACGGCATTGGTCGAGCCGCCGATCGCGGCCAGCGTGCGGATCGCGTTCTCGAACGCCTGGCGCGTCAGGATATCCGACGGCTTGAGATCCTCGCCGACCATCTGGACGATGCGCCGTCCGGCCATGCGGGCCAGCAGGTTGCGCCGCGCATCCGCAGCCGGAATCGCCGCATTTTCCGGCAAGCCGATGCCGAGCGCCTCGACCATCGAGGCCATCGTCGAGGCCGTGCCCATGGTCATGCAGCTCCCGGCGGAGCGGTTCATGCCGGCCTCGGCCTCGTGGAATTCCTTCAGCGTGATCTCGCCGGCACGCAGCTGCTCGCTCATCGAGATGATGTTGGTACCGGAGCCGATGATCTGGCCACGATAGACGCCGCGCAGTTGTGGCCCGCCTGAAACACCGATCGCAGGCAGGTTGGCCGAGGCGGCGCCCATCAAGAGCGCCGGCGTGGTCTTGTCACAGCCCATCAGCAGCACGACGCCGTCGAGCGGGTGGGCGCGGATCGCCTCCTCGACATCCATCGAAGCGAGGTTACGGAACAGCATCGCGGTGGGGCGCATCGTCACCTCGCCGAGCGAGGAGACCGGAAACTCCAGCGGATAGCCGCCGGCATCGAGCACGCCCTGGCGGACATGCTCGGCGATGACGCGGAAATGCGCGTTGCAGGGTGTCAGCTCCGACCAGGTGTTGCAGATGCCGATGACCGGACGGCCCTCGAAGCGATCCTGCGGCGTGCCGCTGTTCTTCAGGAATGAGCGATAATAGAAGCCCATCTTGTCCTGGCGGCCAAACCACGCCTGGCTCCGCAGAGTCTTCTTCTGGTTGTCGTTGCTCATTCCCGGTCCGTTCGTGCAGCCGACTGCGCATGGCGCCGCCGGCCGTTGTAGATGACTTCGATCATGGCTTCGGAGGCGCCGTCGGCGTCTCCATCCGCGATCGCGTCGATGATGCGCTGGTGCCAGACCAGCACGGTGTCGCGATCGGCGGTCTCGATCGGGGCGCTCAGGACGAACGAGGCGCGCAACGCGGCCTCGATGACAGCGCCGATCGAGCGCATGAAGGGATTGCCCGAGGCGTTGGCGACCGCGATGTGCAGCGCAAGGTCAGCCTCGGCGAAAGCGACCGATGTCGATGGCTCGCGCTCCATCTGCGCCATCGCCTTGCGCATCGCCGCGACGTCGTCATCCGTACGGCGTTCCGCCGCGAGCGCCGCGGCGCGCGGCTCGATCGCCAACCGGATCTCGGCGAGGTCGGCGAGGAAGCGCTTGTCGATGCCCGCGTCGAGGTGCCAGGCGAGCACGTCGGGATCGAACATGTTCCAGTCTGAGCGTCCGCGCACCACGGTGCCGACGCGGGCCTTGGTCGACAGCAGACCTTTTGCAACGAGGGTCTTCACGCTCTCGCGCAGCACCGGCCGTGAGACGCCGAAGGTCGCGGTCAGTTCGGCATCACCCGGCAGCCGCGCCCCCTCGGCCAATCGGCCGGAGATGATGTCGATGCCGATGCTGCGAGCGACCTCGGCATGGTTGGAATGCGCGCGCCGGGTCGGAATCGAGACGATGTGCGACGTCGTCATGTCGGCGCCCCCATCGGCTTGGCCCCTGCGGGCTTGACGGATGAGCGGCGCGCGAGCGCCATCAGACCTTGTTGCAACGCAATGAAGACGAACAACAGAACCCCCGTGGCGATCTTGGTCCACCAGCTCGACAGCGTGCCGTCGAAGTTGATGTAGGTCTGGATCATGCCCTGGATCAGGACGCCAAGGAAGGTGCCGATGACCGAGCCTTGTCCGCCCGTCAACAAGGTTCCGCCGATCACCACGGCCGCGATTGTATCGAGCTCGACGCCAACGGCCGAGAGCGAGTAGCCGGCCGCGGTGTAGAACGAGAAGACGATGCCGGCGAGGCCCGCAAGCACGCTCGACAGCATATAAATGCGGATCGTCATCGGCCCGACCGGAATGCCCATCAGGGCTGTCGCCACACGGCTGCCGCCGAGCGCGTAGACGTTGGCGCCAAACCGGGTCAAATGCAGCAGCAACGCGCAGAGCACCAGGATCACGAGCATCGCCATCGCGATCGCGGTGAGCCGTCCGCCGCCTGGCAGCCGGATCGCAAAGTCGGAGACGGCACTGTAGATCGGAGCGGTGATCGGAATCGACTCGGTCGACAGCAGGAAGCTGACGCCGCGCGCCAGGAACATGCCCGCGAGCGTCACGATGAAGGGCGGCAGCTCAAATACGTGAATGACCGCCCCCATCGCGGCGCCGAACAGCGCGCACAGCACGAGCACCATTGCGAACGCGGCAAACGGCGGAATGCCCCAGCGCTCGACCGCCAGAGCCACGAACACCGTCGTGAAGCCGATCACCGAGCCGACCGACAGATCGATGCCGCCGGAGATGATGACGAAGGTCATGCCGGCCGCGACGATGCCGAGGAAGGCGTTGTCGGTGAGCAGATTAGCGACGACGCGGGTCGAGGCGATGTTCGGGAACTGCAGCGCGCACAACGCGAAGCCGGCGACCAGCACGAACGCCGTGATCGCAACCGAGGTCGAGGCCTTCATGGCTTGGTCCTCCGCCAGCGCGCGGTGAAGCGCGAGAGATCGCCGAGCCGCGGCGATTGCGCCAGCAGCACGGCAAGTACGACGACGGCCTTGACCAGCAGATTGAGCTCCGGCGGATAGCCCGACAGCAAAATGCCGGTGTTCATGGCCTGGATGATCAGCGCGCCGGCCACCGCCAGCACCAGGCTGAAGCGGCCGCCAAACAGCGAGGTGCCGCCGATCACGACGGCGAGGATCGCATCGAGCTCGAGCCACAGCCCGGCATTGTTGGCATCCGCCCCCATGATGTCGGCGGCCGCAATGACGCCCGCGAGCGCGGCGCACAGTCCGCACCAGACATAGACCGACAGGATCATGGCGCGGGTGCCGACGCCCGACAGCTCGCTGGCGCGCGCGTTGCCGCCGGTCGCCTCGATCAAGAGCCCGAGCGCGGTGCCGCGCACGACCGCCCCCGTCACCAGCAGCATGCCGATCGCGATCACGACCGGCGTCGGCAGGCCGAGCACGGCGCCGTTGCCCATCCAGACCAGATCGGGCGACGTGAACGTGACGATGCGCCCCTCGGTGATGAGCTGCGCGATGCCGCGTCCTGCGACCATCAGGATGAGCGTTGCGACGATCGGCTGGATACGCAAGAAGGCAACGAGGATGCCGTTCCAGAGCCCGCACACCAGACCGACAGCGAGCGCGGAGCCGATGACCACCGGCAGCGAATGCGTATCGGCGAGGCTCGCCGCGGTAGCGCCCGCGATCGCCATCACGGCACCGACCGAAAGGTCGATGCCTCCGGTCGCGATGACGAGCACCATGCCCAGCGACAGCAGCGCCACCGGCGTGCCGCGGTTCAGGACGTCGATGACGCTGCCGAACAGCCGGCCGTCCTGCAGATGGAGATTGAAGAACTGCGGCGACACCGCGCGATCGATGATCAGGATCAAGATCAGTGCGAGCGCTTGTGCCAGGCCACGGCGGGGAATGCGAAGCGTCATGATGCGGCCTCGCGCACGGACTCGGTATCCGCAGCGATCGCCGCTAGAATGCTGGAGACCTCGACGGCGTCGCCCTTCAGCTCCTCGACATGGGCGCGGTCGCGCAGCACGATGACGTGGTTCGAATAGGTCACGATCTCGTCGAGCTCGGAGGAGATCACAAGCAGCGCCAGCCCCTGCTCGCATAGCTCGCGCACCAGCCGGATGATCTCGGCATGGGCCCCGACGTCGATGCCGCGCGTCGGCTCGTCCAGAACGAGGAGCTTCGGCGACGTGGCGAGCCAGCGCGCCAGCAGCGCCTTCTGCTGGTTGCCGCCCGACAGCAGCCCGATCGGACGTTCCGGATCCGGCGGCCGGATGTCGAGCATGCGGATGTAACGCATCGCGATCTCGTCCTGCTCGCGCCGCGACAGTGGCCGGTGCAGGCCGCGCCGTGCCTGTAGCGCCAGCACGATGTTCTCGCGCACGGTGAGGTCGGCAACGATGCCCTCGGTCTTGCGCTCCTCCGGACAATAGCCGAAGCCGAGCCCGGCGGCATCGCGCGGCGAATTCAGCCGGACGGTCTCACCGTTGACGGTGGCCGCGCCGCTGTCGGCGCGCTCGGCGCCGAACACGAGCCGTGCCGTCTCGGTGCGTCCGGAGCCGAGCAGGCCGGCGAGCCCGACCACCTCGCCGCGGCGCAGCTCGAGATCGAACGGCGCAAGGTAGCCCTGCTTGCCATAGCCCTTGAAACTGATGCAGACCTCGAGCGCCTTGTCCGGCTGGCTCGCTGCGCGTTCGTGGGTGGTCTCGGCCAGCTCCCGCCCGAGCATCATGCGGATCAGGTCGAGCCGCGGCAGATCGGCAATCTCGCGCGTACCGATCAGCCGGCCGTTGCGCAGCACCGTGACGCGGTCGCAGATCTCATAGACCTGATCGAGGAAGTGGCTGACGAAGATGATGCCAATGCCATCAGCCGCGAGCTTTCGCATCACCTTGAACAGGATCTCGACCTCGTGGCGGTCGAGGCTCGCCGTGGGCTCGTCGAGAATGAGGACGCGCGCCGACAGATCGACGGCGCGCGCGATCGCCGTGATATGCTGGACCGCGACCGAGTAGCTCGAAAGCGGTGCGCCGACGTCGATGTCCAGCCCATAATCCAGCAGCAGCGCATGCGCGCGCCGCCGCATCTCGGCCTCGCGCACGACGCCGAACCGCGTCGGCTGCCGGCCGAGATACAGATTTTGCGCCACCGAGAGGTTCGGCAGCAGATTGACTTCCTGATAGACGGTGGCGATGCCGGCATCGACCGCGTCCTTGGCCGAGCGCGGCGCGATCTCCCGATCGGCCAGCCGCACGCTGCCGGCGTCCCGCGCGAAAACGCCGGTGACGACCTTGATCAGGGTCGACTTGCCGGCGCCATTCTCGCCGAGCAGCGCGTGGATCTCGCCCTCACCCAGCATGAAGTCGACATCCTGCAGCGCCTTGAGCGCACCGAAGCTCTTGGTGAGGCCGCGGATCTCCAGAAGAGACGGACGCATCGCCGGCGGAGCTGAAGGATCAGACATGACGAACTACTTGGGCAAGACCGGGAAGTCGACGCCCGCACGCGATGCGGGCGCCACGATTGATTTCCGTCGTCCCGGCAACAGCCAGGACGACGGCGAGATCTTCGGCTCAGTAGCCGAGCCCCTTCTTGCTGTCGTAGACCTTCTGCGGATCGTCAGTCGCGGTGTAGAGCTTCGATTCCGTCTGGATCCACTTCGGCGGAACGGTGCCCTTCTCCTTAAAGGCCACGATTGCGTCGAACGCCGGGCCCGCCATGTTCGGCGTCAGCTCGACGGTGGCGTTGGCTTCGCCGGCGGCGATCGCCTTGAAGATGTCCGGCACGGCGTCGATCGAGACGGTCAGGATGTCCTTGCCCGGCTTGAGCCCGGCTTCCTTCATCGCCTGGATGGCGCCGACCATCATGTCGTCGTTGTGGGCATAGACCGCGCAGATCGACTTGCCGCCGTTCTCGGCCTTGATGAAGCTTTCCATCACCTCCTTGCCCTTGGCACGGGTGAAGTCGCCGGTCTGGCTGCGAACGACCTTCAGGTTGGCGTTCTTGGCGACGACGGCGTCAAAGCCCTTCTTGCGGTTGGTGGCGACACTGGCGCCGACCGTGCCCTGCAGCTCGACGACGTTGCAGGCCTTGCCGCCGACCGTCTTGGCGAGCCATTCGCCTGCCACCTCGCCCTCATGCACGCTGTCGGAGGTGACGGCGGTCAGATAGAGATCCTTGCCGGAGGGATCGATGTCGCGGTCGAGCAGCACGACCGGGATCTTGGCTTCCTTGGCTTCCTTCAGCACCGCGTCCCAGCCGGAGGCCACGACCGGCGCGAGGAAGATCGCGTCCACGCCCTGGGCGATGAAGGAGCGGATCGCCTTGATCTGGTTCTCCTGCTTCTGCTGGGCGTCGGCGATCTTCAGGTTGATCTTGCGCTTGGTGGCTTCAGATTTCGAGACCGAGGTCTCGGCGGCGCGCCAACCGGACTCCGATCCGATCTGCGAGAAGCCGACGGTCAGCTCCGCGGCGCCAGCGGACGTGGCAAGCAACAAGGCGGCCGTTGCCGAGGCCGCAAAGAGGGCTTTCAGGGTCATCAGACGTTCTCTCCCAAAAAGGTACTGTTTTTTGATGCGCCGCCGCGAACAGCGGTGCCGACGCACCTATTCACCCGCCTCGACGGCCGGTGACGTCCGTTATTCCACGGAACACTTGGGATGACTAGTCATATTATTTGACTGTAATACTTTTTGAGAATGACAAGCGCGGACGGAGGCCTACGCTGCCGAAGATGAACGTCGGACACAAACAAAATTTTAAGTTGTGGACAGGCCAGATCAGCGCAGCTTCGTCGCCTCGCGGGCGCGCTGCTCGATCGCAGCCCAGGCCCCGGCCTTGATGTCGGCCGCGGGGGCGACCCAGGAGCTGCCGATCGCAACGATCTTCTTATGCGCCAGCCATTGCGCAGCGTTGCCGGCATTGATGCCGCCCGTCGGGCAGAAGCGTACGTTGGGGAACGGCCCGGCCAGCGCATCCAGCGCGGCGAGCCCACCGGCCGGCACCGCAGGAAAGAACTTCACCAGCTCATAGCCGCGCGTCACGCAGGCGATGAGATCAGAGGCGGTTTGAATGCCCGGCGCGAACGGCATTTCGCCCGCATTCGCGGCATCGAGCAGGCCGATCGACAGGCCCGGGCTGATCGCGAAGGCTGCACCGAGCGCGGCGGCGCGCTCGTAGTCCGCCGGCGTCAGCACCGTGCCGATGCCGACAACGGCGTCCGGCACCTCATCGATGATCGCGCGTGCGGCATCGAGCCCCGCCTGCGTCCGCAAGGTGATCTCGATGACGCGGAGACCGCCGGTAACGAGCGCGCGCGCAAGCGGCACGGCATGCGCGGCGTCCTCGATCGTGATCACCGGAATCACCGGCGCCAGAGCGAACACCGCATCGAGCTTCGTGCGCTTGTCCAAATTGTTCATCATGCCTCGCTCATCGTCAGAATGTCCCGCGGCATCGCGGTGGCCGGGATCACGGCTCCCGGCGCCATGATCACGGCGCCGGCAAGCCGGTGGCCGGCCAATGCCGCCTTGCGGGGCGGCGCGCCCTTGATGCGCGCGGCGAGATAACCCGCATTGAAGGAATCGCCGGCCGCCGTGGTGTCGATCGGCTTGAGCACCGCAGGCGGCGCGATGTCGACCAGCACACCATCGGCATGGATCAGGCAGCCGCGTGCGCCGCGCTTGACGACGACCTCGCCGACCCCGGCTTCCTTGAAGCGGCGCAGGCTGACGGAGGCGTCGGCATCGCCGAACAGCATCTGCTCATCCTCCAGTGTCGGCAGCGCAACGTCGACCAGCGGCAGGATCGCGCGGAACGCGCGCTGCGCCACCTCGCGGCTGGCCCAGCCGCGCGGCCGGTAGTTGCCGTCGAAGACCACACGCGCGCCGCGCTTGCGCGCCACCGTCAAGAGCTCACGCAGCTTGGCCTTGCCGGTCTCGCCATAGAGCGAGAGGCTGATGCCGGAGAGATAGATCCAGTCGAAGCGGGAGAGCCTGTCGAGCATGTCGCGGTCGGCGCGATCGAACAGCTCGCGCGCCGGCGCGCGGTCGCGCCAATAGAGGAAGCTGCGCTCGCCCCGGGCATCGCGCTCGATCATGTACAGGCCGGGCACGCGGCCCTCGACCTGCAGCACCTCCGAGGTGTCGATGCCCTCGGCCTGCCAGGCCGCCAGCATCATGGCGCTCAAGGGATCATCGCCGAGCGCCGTGACGTAGGAGGTGGGCACGCCGAGCCGGGCCAGATAGAGCGCCGTGTTGAGCGTGTCGCCGCCGAAGCCGCGCCGGAACAGCGAGCCGTCCTCCTGCGCAAACTCCACCATGCACTCTCCGATGCAGGCGACTTTCATCGGCGTCAATCCATCCATCAAAACGTCAAATGAACCTTCATCGACCGGCTTCGATCGCTGGCGAGCTCGAAGGCGGCGACCGCCTGCTCGAATGGCAGCGCAGCCGAGATCAGCGGCTTGACGTCCAGCAGACCCTCGCCCATCAGCCGCAGCGCCAGCTCGAATTCGCGGTCGAACCGGAACGTGCCGCGCAATTGCAGCTCCTTCGTGACCAGCGTGTTGACCGGCAAGGTCATCTCGCCGCCGAGCCCAAGCTGGACGATCACGCCGCCGGGCCTCATGACGTCGAGCGCCGCCCGCAGGGCGGCCTGGTTGCCGGAGGCCTCGAACAGCACGTCGAACGTGCCCTTCCCGCTCCGCCACGGATCGAGCGCCGACGGCTTCGCCCCGACATTGAACGCATGGCTGGCGCCGAGCGTGCGCGCCATCGCAAGCGGCGCGTCGGCGACGTCGGTCGCCACGATCTCGGCTGCGCCGCCGTAACGCGCGACCAGGATCGACAGCGCTCCGATCGGACCGCAGCCGGTCACCAGCACGCGCTTGCCGAGCAGCGAACCGGCCTGGTGCGCGGCATGCAGGCAGACCGACAGCGGCTCGGCCATCGCGGCCTCTCCCAGCGACAACGACGGCGCGATCGGCACCGCCTGCGAGGCATCCACGGTGACGAACTCGCGGAAGCCGCCCTGCACGTGGGGATCGCGCATCGCGCTGCCCATGAAGCGCATGTCCAGGCACTGGTTGTGCCGCCCCTCGCGGCAATAGGCGCATTTGCTGCACGGCAGGCTCGGATTGACGGCGACGCGCGTGCCCTCGGCGAGGCCGGTCACGCCGGCACCGACAGCGGCGACGTGGCCTGCGATCTCATGACCCAGCGCCATCGGCTGCTTGATGCGGACCGTGCCGAAGCCGCCGTGATGGTAGTAATGCAGATCCGAGCCGCAGATGCCGCCGGCCTCGATCTTGACCCGGACCTCGCCGGGTCCCGGCGCCGGATCGGGAAAGCTGTCGATGCGCAGATCTTTCGGCGCGTGAATGACGACCGCACGCATGGCCGGCCTCCCTGTCTCGTGTCTTCCGCGATCCTACATCGCCGCCAGCATGCCGCCATCGACATAGATGGTCTGGCCGTTGACATAGGTCGACGCGTCGGAGGCCAGGAAGATCGCGGTGCCGACCAGTTCGTCGGGACGACCCCAGCGCTTCGCCGGGACGCGCGACATCAGCCAGTTGTTGAAGTCGGGGTTGCTCATCAGCGCCTGGTTCATGTCGGTCAGCATGTAGCCGGGACCGATCGCATTGGCCTGGATGCCGTGCGCGGCCCATTCGACGGCCATCGCGCGGGTCAGGTTGCGGATGCCGCCCTTGGCCGTGGTGTAGGGCCCGATCGTCGGCCTTGCCAGCTCGCTGCCGAGCGAGCCGATGTTGATGATCTTGCCGCTGTTGCGCGGAATCATCCGCTTGGCGGCCTCGCGCCCGATCACGAACGCGCTGGTGAGGTTGGTCTCGATGACGCGGCGCCACTCGTCGGTGGTGAACTCGACCAGCGGCTTGCGGTGCTGGATGCCGGCATTGTTGACGAGGATGTCGATCGCGATCCCCTGGTCATCGAAACGCGCGAAGGCGCTGACCACGGCCTGCTCATCGGTCACGTCGAACGGGCAGGCCTCGGCCTGATGGCCCGCGGCGCGGAATTCTTCCGCCGCCGCCAGCGTGCGCGCCGGGTCGGTGCCGTTGATGACGAGCCGCGCCCCGGCCTTGGCAAGGCCTTCGGCAATAGCGCGGCCGAGGCCGCGGGAGGAGCCGGTCACCAGCGCGGTCTTGCCGGAGAGATCGAAGAGCGAGGTCGACATCTGTTCAACTCGTGGACGACGTTCCGGCTGGCATCCTCGTTGACGGACAGCGCGCTGACAAGCGCGTTATCCGGCCCTGCCGATCAAACCGGGAGACGGTTAATGGCCGCGACGGCGGTCATCACCCCGCGGATCTCGGCGAGGCCCTTGAGCCGGCCAACCAGCGGATAGCCGGGATGCGTGCCGCGGCCGATGTCGTCGACCAGCTCATGACCGTGATCGGGGCGGAACGGGATCCGCCAGTCCGGATCGCCCTCGGCCTTGCGGCGCGCCTGCTCCTTGAGCAGCGTCGTCACGATCGCAACCATGTCGACATCGCCGCGCAGATGCTCGGCCTCCATGAACGAGCCGTCGAGCATCTTGGTGACGTTGCGCAGATGGACGAAGCGGATGTGCGGGGCGAACCGCTCGGCAAGCCGCGGCACGTTGTTGTGGCCGCCAGCGCCGAGCGCGCCGGTGCAGAACGTGATGCCATTGGCCTTCGACGGGGCGGCATCGACGATGAACTGCAGATCCTCGGCTGACGACACCACGCGCGGCAGGCCGAACAGGTCGCGCGGCGGATCGTCGGGATGGACGCACAGGCTGACACCGCACTCCTCCGCCACCGGCACCACCTCGCGCAGGAAGCGCGCGTAGTTGGCACGCAGCTCGGCATGGCCGATGCCGCGATATTTCTCCAGCATGCGGCGCAGGCCGGGCACGTCATAGCGGTCATAGGCGCCGGGCAACCCGGCCATGATGGTCGCGAGCAGCCGGTCCTTGTCGGCTTCGGAGGCCTGCGCCACCCAGGCTCTGGCGCGGTCGAGCACGTCGGAGGAGAATTCCGCCTCGGCGCCGGGCCGCTGCAGGATGTAGCAGTCGAACGCCGCCAGGCGATCCATGTCGAAGCGGAGCGCGGTGGCGCCGCCCGGCAGGCGGAAGGCGAGCTCGGTGCGGGTCCAGTCCAGCACCGCCATGAAATTGTAGCAGACGGTGGTGACGCCGCAGGCGGCGAGGTTGCGCAGCGACTGGCGGTAGTTGTCGAACAAGGACGTCAGATCGCCCTCGCCCAGCTTGATGGCCTCGGAGACCGGCAGGCTCTCGACCACGCTCCAGCGCAGCCGCAGCGATGAATCGCCTTCGATCAAGCCGATGCGCCTGATGATCTCATCGGTGCTCCACACCACGCCGTAGGGAATGTGATGCAGCGCCGTCACGATGCCGGTCGCGCCGGTCTGGCGAACCTGCGGCAAGGTGATGGGATCATCGGGTCCGAACCAGCGCCACGTCTGTTCCATGTCGTCACCTTCCAGAATGAATCAAGCGCGCGATCAGCGCCGCCGCCGTGCCCGCGTGCGCGGTTCGGCCTGCGACATCTCCTCCTGCCGGGCAAAGATGCCGTCAGCGCGGCGAAACACCTCGCGCAGATGCCGGCGCATCGCCGCGACCGCCTGGGCCTCGTTGCAGGCGGCCAGCCCGTCCAGGATCTCCTGATGCTGCGCGATCAGGAGCGGAATATGGCCGGCATCCTCGATCAAGGTCAGATGGCGGACGCGGTCGAAATGGATCTTGGTCTGACGGATCACCTGCCAGACATGGGGATGCCGGCTGGTGCGGGCGATCGTCTGATGGAACGCCTCGTCATGGACGTAGAACTCCGCCGGCGTCGCCGCCGCCTTCTGCTTGTCGATCAGCTCGGTCAGCTCGCGCAGCGCCGTCGCATCGATGTAGCGGACGGCCTCGGCAACCAGCGCGCATTCGAGATGCTCGCGGATGAACTGCGCCTCGCCGAACGCCTCGCGCGACACCGGCGCCACCACGCTGCCGCTTTGCGGATAGATGCGCACGAGGTCGACATCGGCGAGCTTGATCAGCGCCTCGCGCACCGGCGTGCGGCTGACGCCGAGCCGCTCGCACAGATCGAGCTCGGCCATCGGCGTGCCCGGCGGCAGCGCGCCGGAGACGATGTCCTCGAGCAGCCGCTCGTAGACCTGGTCGGCGAGCCGCCGGCCGGCCTTGCCGTCCAGTCGTGTCAGCGGTGTCAGATCGTCATCCATGACGGCAGTCTACCCGATTCACAGGAAGCCGATCGAGATCCACGGCAGGAACACGATCAAGAGCAGCGCAACGACGAGTGCGGCGAGATGCGGCCAGACGTGGCGGATGACCTCGTCCGGCGAGGCGCGGCCGATGGCGCAGGCGAGATAGAAGCCGACGCCGAAAGGCGGCGTGAACAGGCCGAGCCCCATCGCGAACACCGCGATGATGGCGTAGTGCACCTCGTGCACGCCCATCATGCGCGCGATCGGGAACAGCAGCGGCCCGAACAGCACCACCGCCGGCACGCCCTCGAGCACGCTGCCGAGCACGACGAAGGCGAGCGCCGAAATCAACAGGAAGCCCCAGCGGCCGCCGGGCGCGGCCACCATGAGGTCGACGAGCTGCTGCGAGAAGCCGGACTGGGTCAGCGCCCAGGCCATGCCGGTCGCAGCCCCCACCACCAGCAGGATAGCGCCGGACAGCGAGGCCGTATCGACCAGGATGGGATACACCCGCTTCCAGTCGAACTGGCGATAGACGAAGATACCGACCAGCACGGTGTAGATGACGCCGATCGCCGCGACCTCGGTCGCGGTGGCGACGCCCTCGACCACAGCCGAGCGGATCACGATCGGCAGACCGAGACCGGGAATAGAGATCGCAAACAGCCGCAGCCGCGTCTTGGCATCGAAACGCTGCGCGCCGCTCATGTCCTCCTTGCGCGTCTGCAGGAAGACGACGACGGAGAGTGCGATCAGGCCGACCACCGCCGGCAGCAGCCCGCCGGTGAACAGCGCCGCGATCGACACGCCCGTCACCGATCCGACCGTGATCAGCACGATCGAGGGCGGGATCGTTTCCGACATAACGGCCGAGGCCGACAGTAGCGACACCAGGTCGCCTTCCGAGCTGCCGCGCTGCTTCATCTCGGGAAACAGCGCCGGCGCAACCGCTGCCATGTCGGCCGCCTTGGCGCCGGAGATGCCGGAGACCAGGTACATCGCGCCGAGCAGCACATATTGCAGGCCGCCGCGGAGGTGGCCGATCAGCGACACGAGAAAAAGGATCATCGCCCGCGCCAGCCCGGCGATCTCGATCAGCGCACCCAGCAGCACGAACATCGGCACCGCCAGCAGCACCATGTGCGACATGCCCTCGCTGACCCGGCCAGGAACGATCAGGACCGGCACGGTCGTGCTGAAATGCAGATAGGCCACGGTGGCGAGCAGGAAGGTGAAGGCGATCGGCGTGCCGATCACCATGGCGCTGGCGACGAGCACAAAGAAGAAGATGAACAGATTGTAGTTGCCGAGATCCTCCAGCACAGGTGCGGCCGCATAGAGCGCCCCCGCACCGGCGAGCACCAGGGCCAGAGCGCCGACGATCTGCATGAGGCTCGCCTGCTGGATCAGCCGGTCGACCGCGGTGAGCAGCATCAGCAGCACGCCGACCAGCATCGCGGCCTCGCGATAGCCTTCGCTGATCTCGAGCACGGGCATCTGGCTGATCAGGTGGCTTTCGAGGTGGTGCCAGGACGGCATCACCAGCGCGACCAGCACGGTGCAGACCAGCATCAGGCCGAGCGCGTCGGTGCGCGCCCGCCACGCCGGCGACAGATTGCGGACGAAGGCGGTGAGCCGCATGTGCTCGGCGCGTCGCAATGCGACGACGGCGCCGAGCATCGCCAGCCACACGAACAGCACGGTGGCGAGTTCGTCGGACCAGATCAGCGGAGCATTGAACACGTAGCGCGCGGCCGTGGCCGCACCGAGCAGGACCAATTCGGCGACCACGATCGCGGCGGCCAGCGCCTCGACGGCGCGGCCTAGCAGATGATCGAAACGCGCAAAGGCGCCATGCGACGGCACCGAGGTCGTCGCGGTCATGTCAACGGCCATTCCACCCTCCCCGCAAGATCCTGCTGATGTCCGCGCATGCGGACATGCATCAGGGATGCAACGGCAGCTCGCTCAGAGCTGGCCGACCGATTTCTCCAGCAGGCCCCACGCCTCGGCGCCGAACTTGGTCTTCCACTCGGTGTAGAAGCCGGCGGTGCGCAGCGCGTCGCGGAACGGCTTGGTGTCGACCTTGTTGAAGGTCACGCCGGCCGCCTGCATTTCCGCCTGCGCCTTCTCGTTGAAGCTCTGGATGTCCTGGCGCTCCTTGACGGCGGCCTCCGACAGCGCCGCGGTGATGGCGTCGCGGACGTCGGCAGGCATGACATTCCAGCGCGCTGCATTGGCGAAGATGTAGTGGCCGTCCCAGATATGGCCTGATAGCGCGATGTACTTCTGCACCTCGTAGAGCTTGGCACTCTGGATCAGCGCCAGCGGATTCTCCTGGCCGTCGACGATGCGGGTCTGCAGGGCCGCATAGAGCTCGCCGAAATTGATCGGCGTCGGCGCCGCGCCGAGCGTCTTGAACAGCGTCACCCACAACGGATTGCCGGGCACGCGGATCTTGAAGCCCTTGAGATCGTCGGGCGAGGCGATCGGCTTGGCGCCGGAGGTGATGTTGCGATAGCCATTGTCGAGGCATTTCGGGAGCACGTGCAGGCCGACCTTGGCGAACTCGCCGCGCACATGGTTGCCGAGATCGCCGTCCATCGCCGACCACACCTGGTCGTAACTCTCGAACGCGAACGCCACCGCATTGATCCCGCCGATCGGCACCACCGTCTGGTTCACACCTGACGTCGACATGAAGTCGAGCGCGCCGCTGCGCACCTGCGAGAACATGTCGGGCTCGCTGCCGAGCTGGCCGTTCGGATAGACCTGCAGGTCGACCAGACCATTGGTCTGCTTCTTGATGACCTCCGACGCCTCGATGATCCGGACGACGCCGGGATGGGTGGCGGGAAACGCCGTGCCGTAACGCAGGCGATACTTCGCGGATTGGGCGTGGGCCGGTCCAAACGCCAGGGCTGAGGCCCCCGCGAGCGCGGTGCCGACGAAGCTTCGACGGGACATGGATGTGGCTGAAGACATTGGCAAACCTCCCCTGCCGGCCCGCTGTGGGGGCCTTTTGTATGTCATTCCTGTAACCGAAGCCTATAAGGGATACCAAAATAGGTTTCAATAGATAACTTGTATCCAAGTTGTGAGGTTGCTATACGACGCCGGCTCGCGATCGAGATGAGCACTGAAGGGGATGGAGGGACGCGTGAAGAGCCTCGTGGTGGAGCGGCCCGGCCGCCTGTCGATCGAAACGCGCCCTGTCCCTGAGCCCGCCACGGGCGAGCTCCGCCTCAAGGTCGAGCGGGCCGGCATCTGCGGCTCCGACATCCATATCCTGCACGGCAGCAACCCGTTCGCGCGCTATCCGCGCGTGATCGGCCACGAATTCTTTGGCCGCATCGACAAGCTCGGCGACGGCGTCGACGCCAAGCTTGGCGCCCGCGCGGTGGTCGACCCCGTCGTCGCCTGCGGCCATTGCTATCCCTGCTCGGTCGGCCGCCCCAATGTCTGCGCTGAACTCGCCGTGCTCGGCGTCCACCGCGACGGCGGCTTTTCGGAATATGCCTGCGTACCGGCCGCAAACGCGCATCTGCTGCCGGACAGCGTCGACGACGACAAGGCGCCGCTGGTCGAGCCGTTCTCGATCGCCGCCAACATCACCGATCATACGCGCGTGTTCGCTTCCGACGTCGCGCTGGTCTATGGCGCCGGGCCGATCGGGCTGACCGTGATCCAGGTGCTCAAGCACGTCTACGGCGTGAAGCAGCTGATCGTCACCGACCGCATCGATTCGCGGCTCGAAGCCGCCCAGCGCAACGGCGCCGACCGCGTCATCAACACGGCAAACACCGCCCTGCCCGCAGCGCTCGCGGATGCCGGCGTGAGGCCAACACTGATCCTCGATGCCGCGTGCCATCCCGCCATTCTCGCCGAAGCGATCGAGATCGCCTCGCCCGCCGCACGCATCGGCCTGCTCGGCTTTTCGGCGGAGCCCTCGACCATCGTGCAGCAGAAGGTCACGGCCAAGGAGCTCGCGATCCACGCTTCCAGGCTCAACAGCGGCAAGTTCGCCAAGGTCGTCGACTGGTTCGCGCGCGGCACGCTGCAACCCGAGCGTCTGATCACCCACCGCTTCGGGCTCGACGCCTACGCCGCCGCATTCGAGACGTTCGAGCACAACCAGACCGAATGCTGCAAAGTGCAGCTGATCTTCTGAGAGCTCCCGGCATGGACCGCCTCAGCCCCGCCACGCTCCGCCGCCTGCCCGCCGGCGTCCTCGCGCCGGATTACGACCGCGCGGCGGTCGCGACCGGCATCGTCCATCTCGGCCTCGGCGCCTTCCATCGCGGCCACCAGGCGGTCTACACGGATGCGCTGCTCAAGGACGATCCGCGCTGGGGCATCCTCGGCGTCTCCCTGCGCTCGCCCGACACGCGCGACGCGCTCGCGCCGCAAGGCGGGCTCTACAGCGTGACCGCGAGCGACGGCGCCGGCCAGCAGCGGCGCGTCATCGGCGCGCTCACCGGCCTTGCGGTCGCGCCGGAGGATCCGGCCGGCCTGCTCGCACGCCTCGCCGATCCCACCGTGCGCATCGTTTCCACCACCGTGACTGAGAAGGGCTACAACCACGATCCGGCGACCGGCACGCTGCGCGCCGATGATCCCGACATCCGTCACGACAGCGGTCACCTGACGCATCCTCGCAGCACGCTCGGATTCATCGTCGGCGGCCTGCGGCTGCGGCGGCAGCAGGGCCTGCCGCCCTACACGGTGCTGGCCTGCGACAATCTTCCGGCCAATGGCCATACCCTGCGCGGCCTCGTCATCGCCTTCGCCGAGCTGGTTGACCGCGACCTCGCCCGCTGGATCGCCGACGAGGTCCGCTTCCCCTCGACCATGGTCGATCGCATCGTGCCGGCCACCACCGACGCCGACCGCGCTGATGTCAGCACCGCGCTCGGCCTCGACGAGGCATGGCCCGTCGTCACCGAGCCGTTCAGCCAATGGGTCATCGAGGATGATTTCGGCGGCGATCGCCCGGCGTGGGACATCAGCGGCGCGCAGTTCGTCCGCGACGTCGCGCCGTTCGAGCTGATGAAGCTGCGGCTGCTCAACGGCGCGCACTCGACGATCGCCTATCTCGGCTATCTCATGGGCTGCGAGACGGTGGCCGCGGCCATGGCCGAGCCCGACCTCGCCGGCCTCGTCGAGGACATGATGTGCGACGAGGTCACGCCGACTCTGCCCGCGCTCGGCGGCTTCGACGTGACAGCCTATCGCGCCGCACTGCTGCAACGCTTCCGCAATCCGGCGCTGAAGCATCTGACAGCGCAGATCGCGATGGACGGCTCGCAGAAGCTGCCGCAGCGCCTGCTCGGCACCATCAGCGACCGGCTCGCCCGCGGCCAGCCGATCACCCGCCTCGCGCTCGCCGTCGCCGGGTGGATGCGCTACGTCAGCGGCACCGACGAACACCGCCAGCCGATCGCGCTGCGCGACCCGCTGGCGGCCAGACTGCGGGCCCTGGCGGATGACGCCGGCCCGGTTGCAGGCCGGCTTGCGCCTGCATTGTTCTCGGTCACATCGGTGTTCGGCACCGAGCTGCCGAACGATCCTCGCTTCACGGGCGCCGTTGAGGCAGCACTCGACAGCCTCTTCCTGAACGGAACCCGTGCGACTGTCGCGCAGACCCTGCAGAACCCAGGCGGACGTCACACCGGTCCTGATTGGGCGAACGCGACGTCAGCACCGACTACACATTCGGCAGCAGCTTGCCCGGGTTCATCAGACCATGCGGATCGAGCGCGCGCTTGAGCTGACGCATCAGCTCGAGCTCGAGCGCTGGCTTGCACAGCGGCATCTCCGCGGTGCGGAGCTGGCCGATGCCATGCTCGGCGCTGATCGAGCCGCGGCGGCGGGTGATCTCGTCGTGGACGAGGCGAGTGATCCGCGGACCGTGCCCGTCAAACTCGTCCTCGCTGATGTCGAGCGGCCGCATCAGATTGTAATGCAGGTTGCCGTCGCCGAGATGGCCGAACACCATGGGACGGATGCCGGGCAGCGCAGCGCCGACCGCCGCATCCATGACACCGACGAAATCGGCGATCTCGGCCACGGGCACCGCGACGTCGTGCTTCAGCGCCTTGCCTTCGCGCACCAGCGCCTCGGACACGCTCTCGCGTACGCGCCAGAACGCCTTGGCCTGGATGCCGTCCTGGGCCACGACGGCGTCGGAGGCAAGTCCTTCCGCCATCGCCTGAGCTAGCGCGGTTTCGAGACGCGCCGTCAGCGCGGGCTCGTCGCTGATGTCGCTGAGCTCGATCAGCACCGCTGCGTCGGGCAGCGCCGTGAACGGCAGCCGCGCATCCGGGATCTGGCACAGGATCATGTCGAGCGTCGCCGAGGTCAGGAATTCGAATGCAGTGAGGCGATCGCCGCAATGAGCACGCGACAACTGTAGAAGCTTCAGCGCGGCGGCCGCATCGGGGACTGCGACGAACGCAGTCGCGCGCGCCGTCGGCTGCGGGAACAGCTTGAGCACGGCGCCGGTGATGATGCCGATCGTGCCTTCCGAGCCGATGAAGAGATCGCGCAGCGCATAGCCGGTGTTGTCCTTGCGAAGGCTGCGCAGCCCGTCCCAGATGCGGCCATCCGGCAGCACCACTTCGAGCCCGAGAGTCAGCTCGCGCATCACGCCATACCTTAACACGGCGACGCCGCCGGCGTTGGCCGCGAGATTGCCGCCGACGGTGCAGCTCCCCTCGGACCCGAGGCTGAGTGGAAACAGCAGGCCGGCCGCGCCGGCGGCCTCCTGCACCTTCGCCAGCACGACGCCGGCATCGACCACCATGGTCTGGCCGATGGGATCGAGCGCGCGGACGCGGTTCATCCGCGCCAGCGACAGCACGATCGCTCCGCCGCTCGCATCGGGTGTCGCGCCGCCGGACAGGCTCGTGTGGCCGCCCTGCGGCACCACGGCGACGCGGGCCTCGGCGCAGGCCGCCATGACCGCGGCGACCTCTGCCGTCGACGCAGGACGCACGACGGCGATGGCAGCGCCACGATACTTGCCCAGCCAGTCGCGCAGATACGGCGCCTGATCTTCGGCTGCGACGAGAACATGCGCTGCGCCGACGGCGCTCTGCAGCCTTTCGATCAGCACCGTCATGACGCGCGATCCAACCCTTTGATGACCTGAGATGGCGATGCGCACAAACTAACAGCTCCGCCGATCGCGGCCCCAATACCAAGTTGTCCGCCATCCATAATCGATTGTTATGGGTGAGGATCAGGCCGGTGCCAGCGCCATCGGCGGGTCGATATGCGGAACGGCATCGACCAGCTCGCGCGTGTAGTCGGTCTGCGGATTGGCGAACAGCGCCCGGCTCTCGCCCTGCTCGATGATGAGGCCTGTGCGCAGCACGATGGTGCGGTCGCACATCATGCGCACGACATTGAGATCGTGGCTGACGAACAGAAATGCGAGGTTGTCCTCGCGCCGAAGCCGGTTCAGGAGCTGCAGCACCACGGCCTGCACGGAGACGTCGAGCGCCGCGGTCGGCTCGTCCAGCACCAGCAGACGCGGCCGGCAGGCGATGGCGCGGGCGATTCCGACGCGCGCCTTCTGCCCGCCAGAGAGCTGATGCGGAAAGCGCGACAGCAGCTCGCGCGGCAGGCCGACACGCTCGGCGCATTCCTCGACCCGCCGGCGCAGTCTGTCGCCTGAGCGCATGTTCATCAGTCGCAGCAGCGGATGGGCGATGCAGTCGAATGCCGTGTAGCGCGGATTGAGGCTGTCGTTCGGATCCTGGAAGACGATCTGGATGTCCTTGCGCAGCTCGGAACGGTGGAAGTCGCGCGCCGGGATCCGGCCGATCGACTGGCCGTCGAACAGGATCTCGCCGGCGCTGGCATCGATCAGCCGGCAGATCATGCGCGACGTCGTGCTCTTGCCGGAACCACTCTCGCCGACTAGGCCGACGCTCTCGCCGCCGCGCATGGTCATCGAGAAGTCCGCGACGCCCACGGTGCCGTCGTCGAAACGCTTGCTGACAGTCCTGACGTCGAGCAGCAGCGGCGTGCCGTGCGGCGGAGGCGGCAGCTCCGTCACCGCGACCAACGGAATGCGCTCGCCGTCCGGCACCAGATCCTCAATGCGCGAGGTCGCCGTCGGCGACGCCGCGACCAGCCGTTTGGTGTAGGGGTGCTGCGGCCGATGGAACAGCGTGAGCGGCTCGGCCTCCTCGACCAGCCTGCCCTGCTCCATCACCACGACGCGCGCGCAGTAGCGCGCGGCCAGCCCGAGATCATGCGTGATCAGGATCGTCGCCATGCCGCGGTCGGCGGCGATATGAGCGAGCAGGTCCATCACCACCTTCTGCGTGGTGACGTCGAGGCCGGTGGTCGGCTCGTCCGCGATCAGCAGCTGCGGGCTGCAGGAGATCGCGATCGCGATCATCACCCGTTGGCACATGCCGCCGGAGAGCTCGTGCGGATAGGCGCTCATGCGCCGCTCGGGATCGCGGATCTGCACGGCCTTCAAGAGTTGCAGCGCCTCGGCCTGCGCCTCCTGCCGCGACAGCCGTCTATGCGCGAGGATCGCATCCGCAATCTGCTGGCCGACGGTGCGGATGGGATTGAGGGCCGCGCGCGGGTTCTGGAAGATCGTCGCCATCGCAGCACCATGCAGGCTGCGCAGATCGGCGCCGCCGGCGCGGGTGATGTCCTGGCCCTTGAAGCGGATCCGGCCGCCGGTGATGCGGCCGGCCTTGTCGAGCAGATGGGTGATGGCAAAGCCGGTCACCGATTTGCCG
Source organism: Bradyrhizobium sp. SZCCHNRI2009 (assembly GCF_032485115.1). NCBI lineage: Bacteria > Pseudomonadati > Pseudomonadota > Alphaproteobacteria > Hyphomicrobiales > Nitrobacteraceae > Bradyrhizobium > Bradyrhizobium sp. SZCCHNRI2009. The sequence continues at coordinate 154,707 of NZ_JAUEUH010000011.1, read as the reverse complement.
GAGCCGCTCTCGCCGACGAGGCCAAGCATCTCACCCGGTGCGAGCGACAGGGACACGCCGCGCACGGCCTCGACGATACCACGGCGGGTGGAGAAGGAGACCTTGAGGTTCTCGACCTCGAGCAGCGGTGCGCTCACGTTCTCATCCTCGGATGCGCCACGCTGATCATCTTCAATTCGCCCGTCATGTGCGCATCCGGGGATCGAGGATATCGCGCAGGCCGTCGCCGAGCAGATTGAAGCACAGCACCGCGCTCATCAGCGCAAGTCCGGGAAACGCCACCAGCCACCAGCGCCCCGTGGAGATGAAGCGGGCGCCCTCGGCGACCATGATGCCCCATTCCGGCGTCGGCGGCTTGACGCCGAGGCCGATGAAGGAGAGGCCCGCGGCATTGAGGATCGCCCAGCCGAGATTGAGCGACATCTGCACCGCCATCGCCGGCAGCACGTTCGGCAACAGGAAGCGCAGCACGACCGCGACATGGCTCTCGCCGCAGGCCCGCGCGGCCTCGACCCAGCCGAGATTGCGGCGGATGTTCACTTCGGCGCGGGCGAAGCGGATGTAGAACGGCAGATTGATGATCGCGGTCGCGATCACGATGTTCTCGACGCGGTTGCCGAGCGCGGCGACCATCGCCATCGCCAGCACGAACAGCGGGAACGCCATCAGGACGTCGATGAAGCGGCCGACCGCCTTGTCGAGCCGGCCGCCGGCATAGCCGCAGAGTGCACCGATCACCGAGCCGAGCGCGAAGGACACAGCAACCGCCGTCACCGCGATCGTGAGGTCGAGCCGGCTCGCGACGATCAGGCGGCTGAGCACATCGCGACCGAGCTGGTCGGTGCCGAACCAGTGCGCCGCGCTCGGCGGCTGCAGCGCCTGCGGTACGTCGGAGACGACCGGATCATAGGGCGCGAGCCACGGCGCAAAGATCGCGATCAGCGCCAGCAGCAGCGCACCGCCAGCCGCGACGGCGGTGACCGGATTGCCGCGCAGCACGAAGGCAGTGTGGCGCAGGGTCGACGAGGCCTCGATCGTGCTCATGCTCACGCCACCGTCGCCCTGGGATCGGCGATGCCATAGAGTACATCGACCAGCAGATTGACGATCACGAAGATCGTCGCCATCAGCAGCACGAAGCCCTGCACCGGCGCGTAGTCGGAGACCAGCAGCGCATCGAGCGCGTAGGAGGCGACGCCGGGCCAGGAGAACACCTTCTCCACCAGCACATTGGCGCCGAGCATGGTCGAGAACACGATCCCGGCGATGGTGATGACCGGCAGGATCGCGTTCCTCAGCGCATAGGTCACGACGATGCGCCACCACGACAGCCCGACCGAGCGCGCCGTGCGCACGAAGTCGCTGCCGAGCGACACCAGCATCGAGGCGCGGGTGATGCGCGCCAGCGGCGCGATCACGAACAGCGCCATGGTCAGTGCCGGCAGCATCAGCTGCCGGGCCGCCGCCCACCAGCCCTCGACATCGCCGGCGAGCAGGAAGTCGATGATCAGGAAGCCGGTCCGCGACGGCGGCAGTGTGGCGAAGATATCGATGCGGCCCGTGGGGTCCGGCGCCAGGCCGAGCAGATAATAGAACACGTAGATCAGCAGCAGACCGGAGACGAAGGTCGGAACGCAGACGCCGAGCGAGCAGAACAGCCGCACGCCGTGATCGACCAGCGAGCCCGGCCGCAGCGCAGCCAGCACGCCGAGCGGCACCGCCGACACCAGCGCGATCAGCAGCGCCGTCAGGGTCAATTCGAGCGAGGCCGGCAGCCGCTCCTTGAGATCCTTGGCGACCGCCTGCCCGGTCATCATCGAGCGGCCGAGATTGCCGCGGCCGACGTCGTAGAGATAGATCGCGAGCTGGTTCGGCAGCGGCTTGTCGAGCCCGAGCTGCCGGCGGATGACCTCGATCTCCTCCTGGCCGGCATTGGGGCCGGAGGCAAAGAACACGGCCGGATCCCCCGGCAGCACGCGCATCAGCAGGAAGGTGAAGACCAGGACCCCGAACAGCGCCGGCAGCGACGAGACGAAGCGTCGTCCCGCCCGGGCCAAGGTTGCGCCGATCGTGCCCATGGTTATCAGCCGTCCCCCGTTACTTTCGGCTCAGGTTACGATAATCGACCTGCCGCGTGAACTGGTAGACGTAGCCATCCACCGTCGGCTGCATCACCGCGTCCTGCGCCGCCTGCCAGATCGGGATCTGGAACATCTGGTCGAAATGGATGGCGTTGAGCGCCTTGCCCTGCTCCTCATATTTCGCCTTGTCGGCCTCAAAGCGCGCCTCCTGCGCGATCTTCTCCAGCTCGGCATTGTCAGTCGAGGAATAATTCCAGCGCTGCTTACCCGTGTAGAAGTTGCGATAGAAATAGTCGGTCGAGGGCAGCCAGGCGACGATGCCTTCGGTGAAGAACGGCAGCTTCTTCTCGTTGATCGCGGTCGACATCTGCGCATCCGGCAGCTTCTGGATGTCCACCTTGATGCCGATCTTGGCGAGCGATTCCTTGACCAGCGCGGCCATCGGCTCGGCGGTCGCCGCCTGGCCGACATTGAAGCTGAAGGTGGTGGAGAAGCCGTCCGCCATGCCGGCGTCCTTCAGATAGGCCCTCGCCTTCTCCAGATCGAGCTTGATCGGCTGCGGGATCGGATAGCCGCCGCTCGGCGGCTTGCCGTCGGCCCACGTCGCGCCGTAGAGCGGCGCGCCGCGGCCGAACAAGGCCGCCTTGAACATGTCGTCATAGGGCAGCGCGTAAGCGATGGCGCGGCGCACATTGACGTTGTCGAACGGCGGGATGGCGTTGTTCATCGAGATGAAGGTCACCGCGTTGTATTGCGGCGTCGAGATCACCTTCAGCTTGCCCTTGCCTTCGAGCGACTGCACGTCGCTCGCCTGCAGGTCGATGACGAGGTCGGCGTCGCCGCGCTCCACGAGGTTGGCGCGCGTCGCCGGTTCAGGCACCGACTGGATGATCAGGCGCTTGAACGCCGCCGGCTTGTCCGGCGTGCCGCGATTCCAGGCCTCGTTGCGCTTGGCGATCACCTGCTCGCCGGGCTTGAAGCTCTCGACGATGTAGGCGCCGCTGCCGGCCGCGTTCTCCTTGGTCCAGTTCAGCGCCCATGGGTCTTCGGCCGTCGCATGCGCCTTGGCGAGCTTGGAGTTGATGATGATCGGATAGACGGTCGCGAGATTCGGCAGCGCCAGCTTGTCCGGCTTCGGCAAGGTCACTTCGAACGTCAGGGGATCAATGACCTTGAACTGATCGGCCGACGTCAGCGAGCCCGTCAGCAGTTGCGCCTTGCCGAGGATTGGCGCGGTGACGCAGCGGTCGAGCGACCATTTGACGTCCTCGGCCGTCACCGGCGAGCCGTCCTGGAACTTGGCGTCGGGGCGCAGCTTGAAGGTGATCTTCAAACCGTCAGAGCTGACCTGATAGGATTCAGCGAGCTCGCCGGTGATCGTGTCGAGATCGAACACCCACTTACCATTGAGCTGCTTGCGGCCGAACGACACCAGCCGGTCGTAGCTCGACATCGACAGCGCGAAGGCCTCGCGCGTCGAGCCCGGAATGTTCGGATCGAGCGTGTTGACGGTGGCACCGGTGACATAGCGCAGAGTCTCGGCGCGGCTCTGCGCATGCGCCGATGGCGCAGCCAGCATCACCGCGAGCAAGGCGGGCGCAGCGAACAACGAACGTTTGGACATCTCGAAACTCATCGCCCTTGTTCCCTCATTGGTCTCAAAATCCGGGACTGAAATACCCTGCCAGCGGTCACCGGCGACGCAAGCACATCAGATGGAAGCGCATCAGATGGGAGCGCATCAGATGGGAGCGCATCAGATGGGAGTTCAGCAGCAAATCACGTGCCACGGCGCACCTCGGCCTGCTTCACATCGTAGGCCTGGAAGTTGGCCCAATGCTTGTCGATGTCGGCCTTGAACAGCCCGCGCGTCAGCCCATGCACGAGCTTCGGCACCGCGGTGGTCATTGCATTGATGGAAGATCCCGACGCGCCGAAGCTCATCGTCGAGGCAATGGCAAACACATGGACGTCGCGGATCCACGGCGTCCGGCCAGCCACACGCTCGCACAGCGCATAGTCGTCGGCGAGATAGGGAAAGGCGCCAAGCCGGTCGTTGCGCTCGCCGGCATCGGGCGTGTAGCGATCGCACCAACGCGCGATGTTGGCGGCAAAGCGCTGCAGCTCCGGACGCTTTGCGAAGTCCATCGAGATGCCCGTCGCGCTGACCACGAAATCGACTGTGACTTCGCCTTGCGGTGTCCGCAGCACGACTCCCTCTGACGTTTCGCACGCGATCAGCACAGGCGCGCCCTCATGCAGGTGGAACGCAGCATGACGGGCGCAGCGATCATAGGTGTGCTGCGGAAAGCCCTCGCGCAACTCGAGGACCGCGCGCATGAAACGCCAGCGCCAGACGTCGTCGAGTTCGGAGAAATGCCGCAGGAAACCACGGAACGTCAGCCAGCGATAGGGTTGGATCAGTTGGATTTCCGTGCGGCGGCATACCAGATCGACGCTGTTCGCACCGGCTTCGAGCGCAGCCGCCGCATTGTCGAACGCCGAGGCACCGGCCCCGATCACGGCGACGCGGCGGCCGCGCAAGCTGTCGAAATCGATCTCGGCGCCGGAATGGGCGCAGCGCGTTGCGGGCAAATGGCGCAGAGGCTCCGGAATGCTCCAATCGCCCATCCCCTCCTGCCCGGTCGCCAGCACGATCTTGCGGGCATAGATCGTCGTCTCACCATCCTTGCTGCGCACTGTCGCCTGCAGCAGTCCGTCAGCGGCCGGTGCGATATCGACGACTTCGCAGCCGTTGCGCACTGGAAGGTCGAGCACCTCGCGATACCAGGCGAGATAGTCTGCCCAATATTCGCGCGGGATCAGGTCAAGATTGCGCCAGCTCTCGCCGCCAAACTTCGCCTCGTGCCACGCCTGATAGGTCAGACAGGGGACGTCGAGATCGGGTCCGGTGAAGTCCTTCGGGCTGCGCAGGGTCGGCATGCGCGCATAGCTGAGCCACGGTCCTTCGCGGCCTGCCTCGGCTTTGTCGAGCACGAGAATGTTGCTGACGCGCGAGCGCAGCAGCGCGAAGGCGGTGGCAAGACCCGACTGGCCGCCGCCGACGATCAGCACATCGCGCGCAGGCCGGCCATCGGGACCGACGACGGGCGTCAGCCATGGCATGCTGGGATGGGCGATCCTGGCAAGATCGCCACGGACCAGGGCCGTCAGCGCGGCGAGGCCATCGCTCATGCCGGGAACCGGAATTGACACGCGCAATCGCGATCGAAACGCTCGCTGTCGCTCACGCTCTCTCCATCAGTCATGTCACCCGGCACGCGAAGCTTAGCAAAGCAGGTCCGGCACCGACCATACCGATTTGTCCGCCGCCCATAACAGCTTGTTATGGGGCGGCAGCGGCGGCTAGAGTCGACAGCCATCCACAGCGGGACAAGAGGTCGCATGCCGCTCAATCTGCGCCAGATCGAGGTGTTCCGCGCGATTATGATGACAGGCTCGATCAGCGGCGCTGCGCGGCTGCTCTCGGTGTCGCAGCCCGCGATCAGCCGGCTGCTGGCCTATACCGAGGATGGCCTCAAGCTCAAGCTGTTCGAGCGCATCAGCGGCCGGGTGCAGCCGACGCCGGAGGCCAAGCGGTTGTTCGCCGAGGTCGAGCACGTCCATCGCGGCGTCGCGCGCATCAACGACCTCGCCGACGAGCTGCGCGCCGGCGGCACGGGCACCATCCGCGTGGTGGCGAGCCCGAGCGCGGCCCACAGCATGGTGCCGGAGGCGCTGGCGCGGCTGCGCGGCCGCTTTCCAGATCTGCGCGTCGAGTTCGAATCGTTGACCCTGCTGGAGATCGTCAGCCGCGTCGGCACAGCCCGCGCCGATCTCGGCATCACTGTGCTGCCGGTCGACGAGCCGACAGTCGCGGTCGAGACGATCGCGGAGGGCGCGCTGCACGTGATCATGCCGGCCGACCATGCCCTGACGAGGCTGCGCAGCATCAGGCCGAAGGACATGCTGCCCTATCCGCTGGTCGGCTTCGGCCCGCAGACGCCTTATGGTCACATCGTCACGTCGGCCCTGGCCGGCGGCCCGGAGCCGACCACGATCGTGCGCTACACGCCCGACGCCTGCGCCATGGCCCGCGCCGGCGCGGGCCTTGCCGTGGTCGACCAATTCGTGCTGCGCGGCCGCGCCTGGCCCGACCTCGCGGCACGGCCACTCGCACCGAAGATTCCGATGCGCGCGTATCTCCTGACGCCTCGCTTCGAGCCGCTGTCTCGCAACGCGGCCGCGCTTGCGGACATTTTGCGCGGGCGCGATCGGAAGTCCGGCACGGCCAGGCGTTGAGCTACGCCGCGAGCCAGCCGCCATCCACCGGCAGCACGATGCCGGTCGTGAACGACGCCTCGTCGCTGGCCAGGAACAGCGCGGCGGCCGCGACCTCGTCGGCCGCGCCAAAGCGCTTCATCGCGTGTCGCTGGCGCGAGGCCTCGCGCACCGGCTCCGGATCGACGTGGCGCGCAAAGCTCCGGCGCAGCAGCGGCGTGTCGATCGCACCCGGCGCCAGCGCATTGACGCGGATGCCGTCGGTAGCGAAGTCGACCGCCATGGTGCGGGTCAGGCTGATGATCGCGCCCTTGGCGGCGATATAGGCGCTATTGCCTTTGCCGCCGGCGACCGCAAGCTGCGATGCCACGGTGATGATCGACCCGGCCTTCTGCTTCTGCATGATCGGCACCGCGACCTTGGCCCACAGCCAGGTGCCGCCGACATTGGCGCGGAACACCGCGTCCCAATCCATAGGATCGGTCGTGACCACGGTGCCGCCGCAGGAGAAGCCGGCAGCGGTCATCAGCACATCCAGCCGGCCGCGCGCGGCTGCCACGCTCTCGACCGTCGCCTTTGCAAAATCCGCATCACCGACATCGCCGACATACACGCGGCCCTGGCCTCCGGCCTTGGCCAGGAGCAACAGGGTTTCCTCCGCGCCTGCCGCGTCGCGGTCGACCAGCGCAACATAAGCGCCCTCGCGCGCGAACATGACGGCGCTGGCGCGGCCGATGCCGGAGCCGCCGCCGGTGATGACCGCGACCTTCGCGTTGAGCCTCATATCAGTCTCTCCCGTACTGATCGAACCAGCGGCCGAAATGCTCGGCCGATGCCGCGCAGTCGAAGCGCGCGCGCCAGCCGAACTCCTCGGCCAGTCGCGTCGTCGACAGCCGGCCGCGGTTCGGCGCGAACACCGGCACCGTGGGCGTCTCGCCCTGCTCCGCGAGCCGGCAGACGAAGCCGGGGCGGCCTTGCGCGAAGGCGCGGCCCCAGGCCTCGGCGGTAAACGTGGCTGCGCTGGAGATGTTGTAGAGCGTGTGCTGCGGCCTCTCGGCTTCCAGCAACCGGCAGACGGCGTCGGCGACGTCGACCGCATAGACCCAGTCCTTGCCGCCCGGTTCGTTCAGCAGCGCCGGCGCATTGCGCGCGCAACAGGCCGCGATCAGCGCCTGCGGCGATGGCGTGTCGCGCACGCCGCCGCCGCGCTCGAACGGGCCGAACACGGCCGACAGACGCACGCTGATCACGTCGGTTTGCCACAGGTCCGACAGCCGCGCCGCGACGCGCTCGGAGGCGAACTTGCTGATCGCATAGAGCGACACCGGCTCGCACGGCGTGCTCTCCTCCAGCACGGCAAAGCGCTGACCGCTGGCGCCGTAGGACGCCGCCGAGGACAGGTTGATGACGCGGCGGATGCCGCTGCGCCGCGCCGCCTGCAGGATCGGCACCTGCGCCAGCAGATTGACCGCGAGGATGCGCTCGGGGTCGGATGCGTCACGCTCCGGACCGGCGGTGATCGCGGCGCCCATGACAACGGCATCGCAGCCGCTGGCGATCGCGGCCGCAACAGCGCTCGCATCGGTGACGTCGCCCTGCACGAGGTGCAACCGCTCGCAATACGGCGCAAAGGCGCGCTCCGCCGCGTTCGGCAGAGCCGCTGCGTCAAAGATCGTCGCGGCATGGCCGCGCTCCAGCAGGCCTTGCGCAATGTTGAGCCCGACGAAGCCGGCGCCGCCGAAGATCAGGACATGCATCAAAGAGGTCCTCGCATGGACAGCGATCGACGAAGGGCATTCAGCTCTCGCCCCACGTCATGGCCTGGCGCCGTCCCGGCCACCCACGTCCGGCGGCATCCCGGGAAGCACGTGGATGCCCGGCTCGAGCCCGGGCATGACGGCGGAGAGCGGAGCGACCGCGTCAACATGATCAGCTACTCCAACAGCTCTTCGCGTCTAGAGCAGCTTCGCCCCAAAATTCTGCTCCGGGTCCATATCCGCGACCAGGCGCCCCGTCGGCTTCGCAGCCTCGCCGCCGCTGCGGGCGAGGAACTGGCCGGAGCCGGGCGCGGCCGACAGTCTGCCGTTGTCAATGATGACGCGGCCGCGCGACAGCACGGTCACCGGCCAGCCCTGCACGCTGCGCCCCGCAAACGGCGTGTAGCCGGCGAGGTCGTGCATGGCGGCATCGCTGATCGTGACGTGCTTGTCCGGATCCCACAGCGCGATGTCGGCATCGGCGCCGATCGCGATCGCGCCCTTCCTCGGATGCAGATTGTAGATCTTGGCCGGCGCCGTCGCCGTGAGCTCGACGAACTTGTTGAGGCCGAGCCGGCCCTTCGACACCATCGCATCGAACAGCAGCGGCAGCCGCAGCTCCAGGCCCGGCAGGCCGTTGGCGATCTGCTTGAAGTTGGGGTTGGGGCCGGCGCGCAGCTTGCCGGTCTCGTCGAAGCGATACGGCGCGTGATCGGAGGAGATCGTCTGCAGATCGCCGAGCGACAGCGCCTGCCACAGCGCCTCCTGGTCGGGCGCGCGGCGCGGCGGCGGGCTGCACATCCACTTCGCGCCCTCGATGCCGGGCTTGTCGAGATCCTCGGCCGTCATGAACAGGTATTGCGGACAGGTCTCCGCGAACACCTTCAGCCCCTGCCCGCGCGCATCGCGGATCACCTTGGCGCCTTCCGCGGTCGAGACGTGGAAGATCATGATCGGCTGATCGACGAGGGCGGCCATGCCGATCAGGCGGTTGAACGCCTCGGCCTCGGAGAAGCGCGCGTGGCTGATGGCGTGGTATTTCGGCGCGGTGTAGCCGCGCGACAGCAGCCGCTTCACCATCCAGGAGATGATGCCATGGTTCTCGGCGTGCGCGCACAGCATGGCGCCGCCCTCGCGCGCGGCGACGAGAATGTCGAGCAGCGGCTCGTCGTCGATCTTGAGCCGGTCGTAGGTCATGAAGATCTTGATCGAGCCGTGGCCCTGACGGATCAGCGCCGGCAGGTCGCCCTCCAGCGTCTCCCTGGTCGGATCGGCGACGATCATGTGGAACGCGTAGTCGATCACGGCACCCTTGCGCGCCAGCGCGTGATAGTCCTCGACCACCTGGGGCAACTGCATGCCGACATGCTGGGCCGCGAAGGAGATCACGGACGTGGTGCCACCGAAGGCGGCCGACGTGGTGGCGCTCTCGAAGGTGTCGGCATTGACGATCCCTGCCGCCGAGAGCTGCTCGATATGGCAATGGCTGTCGACGCCGCCGGGCAGCACATATTTGCCGCGCGCGTCGATCTCGCGCTTCGCCGTTCCGAGCCCGCGGCCGATCGCCGCGATGGTCTCGCCTGTGATGGCGACATCGGCCTCGAACGTATCGGTGGTGGTGGCGACGCGCCCGCCTCGGATGATCAGGTCATAGGCCGGCTCGGTCATCGCGATCTCCTAGTTCTGCCAGATGGAACGCCGTGGACGCGAGGTGACCGCATCGGCCCCATTGCGTCAGCCGTGGCATAGTGGTTGCCTGTCACGCGCCGTCAACACTGAAGAAGCAGGTAGCTCCCATGTCCCGCCCGCGCATCACCGTGATCAATCCGAACTCCAACCAGGTGGTCACCGACGGCTTGGCGGCGGCGCTGCAGCCGCTGATGTTCGCCGACGGGCCGGAGATCGTCTGCGAGACCTTGAAGGAAGGTCCATACGGCATCGAGAGCCAGAAGGATGCCGACAGCGTCACCCTGCCGCTGCGGCGTTTCGTCGAGGGCGACAACGCATCCAGCGCGTTCGTGATCGCCTGCTACAGCGACCCTGGCCTGCATGTCTGCCGCGAGGCCACGGCACGGCCGGTGCTCGGCATCGCCGAATGCGGCGTGCTCACCGCGCTGACCCGCGCCGATACGTTCGGCGTGCTCGCCATCGCGCAGCGCTCGATCCGCCGCCACATCCGCTATCTCCGCCAGATGGGCTTGATGGATCGGTTGGCCGCGGAGCGCCCGCTGGACATGACCGTGGCGGAGACGGCGTCAGGTGAAGGCACTTTGGCGAAGATGATTGCGGTCGGCCGCGCGCTGAAGGAGGAGGACGGCGCCGGTGCCATCGTCATGGGCTGCGCCGGCATGGCACGGCATCGCAAGAACCTGGAGGACGCGCTGGGAATTCCGGTGATCGATCCGACCCAGGCCGCAGTGACCATGGCGCTCGGCGCGGTGGCGTTTGCGGGGTGAGTGGTTCGCACATCCGTCGTTTGCCCCTGCACGGACCTGCCCGGCCGGCCATCTCACACTCCGCTGTCGTCCCGGCCTTGAGCCGGGACCCATAGCCGCCGGCCGACGTGAGGCAGGCAACTGTCAGCTCCGTTCCTCGATAGCTTCCGCGGTATGGGTCCCGGCGTTCGCCGGGACGACACTGTTTGTGTAGCGGCGCTCGTGCCTGACAATGCAACTGCTGATCAGCGTGGTCAGGCCCACTCTCTCTCCTGCCTCACTCCGGCGGCACCGCGCCGGTGCGGCTGGTGATCAGCCCGTAATGCTCCACGCGGCGATGCCTGGCGAAATCGAAGATCGTCTGCTTGCCGAAGCGCGTCGCATCCATGTCGCACGGCACCACGAGCACCTCGTCGCCTTCGGTCACCGCTTCGGCGACGATCTCGCCGTCGGGATTGACGATCAGGCTGCCACCGATCAGGTGATGACCGTCCTCGACGCCGGCCTTCGCGACCGCGACGACCCAACACGAGTTGTGATGGCGCCGGCCTGCGCGGAGAGCCGGTTGTGGAACAGGCGCTGCTGCAGTCCCTCGGCCGATTTCAATGAGTTCACCGACGGCGTGTTATAGCCGATCAGCACCAGCTCGACGTCCTGCAGCCCCATGACGCGATAGGTCTCCGGCCAACGGCGATCGTTGCAGATCGCCATGCCGATAATGCCATCGAGACTGCGCCAGACGGGAAAGCCGAGATCGCCCGGCTCAAAATAGCGCTTCTCCAGATGCTGGTGGCTGCGCTCCGGCTCGAACTCCTCGTGGCCGGGCAGATGCACCTTGCGATACTTGCCGACGACGTTGCCGGCGCGGTCGGTGAGAACTGCCGTGTTGTAGTGGTGCCCGTCCGGTGTCAGCTCGGCATAGCCGAGATACATGGCCATCTGATGCTGCGCGGCGCGATCGAACAGCGGCTGCACGGCCGCATTGGGCATCTCGCGCTCGAACCAGCTGTCGACTTCGGCCTGATCCTCCATGTACCAGCGTGGAAAAAACGTGGTCAGCGCCAGCTCCGGGTAGACGATCAGGTCGGCGTCCTTGCGCTTGGCCTCGTCCATCAGTGCGATCATGCGCGCGACGACCGCCTCGTGGCTGTCAGCGCGCTGAATCGGTCCCATCTGGGCGGCGGCGACGTTGATCACGCGCATTGCAGAACTCCTATCCGGACTCCGACGTCATTGCGAGCGAAGCGAAGCAATCCAGGGCTACACGAGGACTCTGGATTGCTTCGTCGCTTCGCTCCTCGCAATGACGAATGTGGCGACAGCGTCATGCAACACCCCTCATCGTTTCACCCCGGCCGGTACAGCACCGGCCGCGTCCGCGAGAACGACGGCCGGCCGCGCTTGAGGCCCCAGAGCGGCTGCGCCAGGGTCGCCACGGCCTCGGTCGGCGTCGCCGCATCGATGCAGACGAGATCGGCCGGCGCGCCGACCTCGATGCCGTAGTCATCGAGCCGCATCAGCCGCGCCGCGTCGTGCGTGACCATGTCGAGACACCCCGCAAGATGATCCGGCCGCGAGACGTGGCAGACGTTGGCGTAGAGGTTCGCCATCCGGATCAGCGAGCCGTCGCCATACGGCGTGAACGGGTTCAGCACGTTGTTGGTCGAGAGCGAGCAGGTCACCCCTTGCGCGCGCAGCGGCTCCAGCGGGACCACGCCGCGCGGGATCGCATGATCGTGCCGGCGCCCCATCAGATGCAGGTCGGTCGAGGGCAGCACGGTGACTGCGACGCCGGCATTGGCGAGCTGCGTTGCGATCGCGTCGAAACGCTCCGGCGGCAGCAGCGACAGCTGCGTGACGTGGCCGACCGCGACGCGTCCGCCCCAGCTGTATTCCTCCGTCTTGCGGCAGACATATTCGATCTGCATGTGATCGAGCGTCTCGGCAAGATCGAGATGCATGTCGATGTCGACGTCGTGCTCGCGCGCGATCGCGAAGATGCGGTCGATCTGGGCCGGCGGGTCGGTGTCGAAATACGGGGCGGCGCCGATGGTGCGTGCGCCGCGGCGCAGGCCCTCGATCAAGAGCTCCTCGGTGCCCGGATAATTGGTGAGCCCTTCCTGCGGAAACACGCAGATCTCGAGGTCGAGCGCCCAGGCATAGTCGCGCGCGAGCTGCTGGATCGCCTCGAAGCCGATGAAACCGATGCCGGGATCGAGCTCGACATGGGTGCGCATCCGCATCGTGCCGTGGCTGACGCAGCGCTCCACGGTCTGCTTCGCCCTGTCATAGACATCGTCGGCCGTGAAGTTGCGCTTGGCGGCCGCAGTCTCGCGCACCGCCTCTGCCACGGTCCCTTCCCTGATCGTGCAGCGGTCGAGGATGCAGGTCTTGTCGAGATGGATGTGCGTCTCGATGAAGCCGGGCACGACGAGGCAGTTCTCGGCATCGCGCTGTTCGCCGTCGGCCTGCAATGACGGCGCGATCGCCACGATGGTGCCGTCGGAAATCCCGATATCGGCCCGGCGCAGCTCACTGTGCTGCGCCAGCACCGCATTGCGAATGATCAGGTCCATGCCGCCGTTGCCGTCGAGAATTCCAGATGCGCGCCAAGCTGGCGGCGTCGCCTGCAAAAGGCAAGCGCCATGCCAGGGCCTGACGCCGCGGGACCGCCGACCGGGATCCGAAACCATTCGTTTACAAATAACCGGCCACCCGGGACCACTTGTTTGGCGGGGAAAAACTGCTATATTGGTGCATGGAAAACGTGAACGCGTTCTGCTCAGGCCCGTCGTCAAGGCGGGCCGTTGCCGTTTTGGGGGTGGCTGTCCGATGACTCGCTCCAACCGTACGGATCACATCCGCCTGACCTCGCACCCGGTGCCAGGCGCCAAGCATAATTTCCCGCTCCACTGGGGCGCCGAAAGCGCACGCGAGCGCGGCCCGATCATCGGCACGGTATCACGTCCGCAGGACCGCAACGTGATCGGCAGCCATGGTGGTTCCTACACGGTCTACCGCGCGCTCGCGGTATCATCAGGTGCGCTCGATCCGATCCGCCGCCCCGATCTCACCAACACCCATCCCGCCGCCACGATCGGCCCGTTCGCGCAGTGGCGAGATCCGGCGAAGATCGTCGCGCTCGATCCCTGGGGCCATCTGGTGGCCGAGAATTTCGGCGGCGAGATCGCGGAAGGAATCGATATCCGGCCGACGATCGCCGTGACCAAGGCGCGGATCGAGCTTCCTGAGTTGCATGCGGCGCTCGCGGCCAAGCGCCTCGTTCATGACGGCGACGTCGTGCATGCCAACGGCAGCGTCTCCGTGGTGAAGATCGCGATCGACCCGGTGTGGTACCTGCCCGGCGTGGCCGCGCGCTTCGGCACCAGCGAGACCAGTCTACGCCGCGGCCTGTTCGAGCAGACCGGCGGCATGTATCCGGAGCTGGTGACCCGGCCCGACCTGCAGGTATTCCTGCCGCCGATCGGCGGCACCACGGTCTATCTGTTCGGCGACGTCGACAAGCTCAATGACAGCCGGACGAAGATCACATGTCGCGTGCATGACGAGTGCAACGGCTCCGACGTGTTCGGCTCCGACATCTGCACCTGTCGCCCGTATCTGATCCACGGTATCGAAGAATGCGTTGCGGCCGGGCAGAACGGCGGCCTCGGCATCATCGTCTACAACCGCAAGGAAGGCCGCGCGCTCGGCGAGGTGACGAAGTTCCTGGTCTACAATGCGCGCAAGCGCCAGGAGGACGGCGACGCCGCGGCGGCCTATTTCGAGCGCACCGAATGCGTCGCCGGCGTGCAGGATGCGCGCTTCCAGCAGCTGATGCCCGACGTCATCCACTGGCTCGGCATCAAACGCATCGACCGCTTCATCTCGATGAGCGACATGAAGCATGACGCGCTGGTGGGCCAAGGCGTCGATATCGTCGAGCGCGTGCCGATCCCGGACGAGCTGATTCCCGCCGACGCCCATGTCGAGATCGCGGCCAAGAAGGCGGCCGGCTATTTCTCGCTGGAGCCGCAGAAGCCCGAGGCGCTCGGCGACACCGTCGGCCGACCGCTCGAGAAGTACTGAGCGCAGCAGCCGATCATGAACGACGTCGCCTATCTCCTCTCGGCCCGCGCAGTGCGCGAGCGGGCGCATCAGCTGCTTGCGCTCGGTCTCGCCGACAAGCTGCCGCACTTCCGCATCGATCTCGCGAAGCTCGATGCGATTGCCGACCTCGTGCTCGACGTGACCCGCAGGGCCTATCCCGATGGCGAGGTGCCGTTCCACTCGCGCTGGCGGCATTTCGTGGTCGGCGGTGTCGATCGCTGGGCCGCGATCGCCGACAATGTGAATTGGCCGGATGCGGCTTCACGGGCGCGCGCCGAGTTCGATCTCGCCGTCACCAGCGTGCTGCTCGACGCCGGCGCCGGCGCGGCGTGGCGCTATCAGGATGCCGTGACCGGCGCGCGCATCGGCCGCTCCGAAGGGCTGGCACTGGCGAGCCTCGACATGTTCGCACGCGGTGCGTTTTCGGCCGATGCAAGCCATCCGCTGCGGGCCGACGCCGCGAAGCTGCAGCACATCATCGTCGCCGATCTCGAACGCGGCTTCCAGGTGAGCGCCGACAATCCGCTGGTCGGACTCGAAGGCCGCGTTGCGCTGCTGCGCCGGCTAGGCGAGGTCACGGCTGCAAAGCCGGATATCTTCGGTCGGAAAGATACCCCACGTCCCGGCGGTCTGTTCGATCAGCTCGCCGCCGGTGCGATCGGCGGCCACCTCCAGGCCGCCGACATTCTGCAGCAGGTGCTGCTGCAGCTCGGCCCGATCTGGCCGTCGCGGCTGACGCTGCAAGGCATCGCGCTCGGCGACTGCTGGCACCATGCTTCCCTGGTCACCGATGACGCGACCAGCGGTCTCGTCCCATTGCACAAGCTGTCGCAATGGCTGAGCTATTCGCTGATCGAACCGCTGCAGCGCGCCGGCCTCGTGGTCGAGAACATCGACGGCCTTACGGGACTCGCCGAATACCGCAATGGCGGCCTGTTCGTCGACGGCGGCGTGCTGGTGCTGCGCGATCCCGCCGATGCCGCGCGGGCGCATGCCGTTGATTCCCCGCTGGTGGTGGAATGGCGCGCGCTGACCGTCGCCCTGCTCGATCGCCTGGCCGCGCTGATCCGCCAGCGCACCGGCCAGACGGCGGAACAGCTGCCCTTGGCGCGCATCCTCGAAGGCGGCAGCTGGGCCGCCGGCCGCAAGCTCGCCTTCGAACGCCGTCCCGACGGCTCGCCGCCGCTGACCATCCTCAGCGACGGCACGGTGTTTTAAGAGGTGTTTGGTAGCCTTGCTTCATAACAGCCGACGTCATTGCGAGCGAAGCGACTTGTCCGCCATAGCCCGAAGGGCGACGGCGGAAGCAATCCAGGGCCCGGAAGAAAGTCTGGATTGCTTCGTCGCTTCGCTCCTCGCAATGATGCGATTCATAAGTTGCGCGTAGGGTGGGCAAGGCGCAGCGTGCCCACCATTCCAAGCTGAGCTAGTATCAGGTGGGCACGGCGCTTCGCGCCTTTGCCCACCCTACGCTTCGGAGATGAAAGCCATGGAAGGCGTCACGGTCGTCGATCATCCGCTGGTGCAGCACAAGCTGACCTTGATCCGCGACAAGTCGATCTCGACCAAGTCGTTCCGCGAGCTCTTGAAGGAGATCGGCATGCTCCTGTGCTACGAGGTCACGCGCGACCTGCCGCTCACGGAGGTCGAGATCGAGACGCCGCTGGCGCGAATGCAGTCGGCCAAGATCGCCGGCAAGAAGCTGGTGTTCGTGCCGGTGCTGCGCGCCGGCGTCACCTTCGTCGACGGCATGCTCGATCTGGTGCCGACCGCCCGCGTCGCCCATATCGGCCTGTATCGCGAGCCGCAGACCTTCACCGCCGTCGAGTATTTCTTCAAGGCGCCGTCCGACCTGCACGAGCGCCTCGCCGTCGTGGTCACGCCGGTGCTCGCGACCGGCAACAGCGCAGTCGCCGCGGTCGACCGGCTCAAGGAGCGCGGCGCCAAGGATATCCGCATGGTCTGCATGATCGCGGCGCCCGAGGGCGTCGAGCGCGTCCGCGGCCTGCATCCCGATGTCGCACTGTGGACCGCCGCGATCGACGACGGCCTCGACGACGACGCCTTCATCGTCCCCGGCCTCGGCGACGCCGGCGACCGCGCCTACGGCACGCGGTAGCAGCATTCAGCCGGCGAATGCGGCCTCCGCCTCCGGCAGCGCCCAGATCCTCTCGATCGCGGCAGTCCCTGCGGCGGTGATGGCAGCCTCGTCACCGTGGAGATAGCGGCCGTCGTGGATCAGCAGCCGGCCGTCGATCATCACCTGGTCGATGTTGGCGCGGTTCGCGAGCGCGATCAGGCCGCGGCGCGGGTCGTGTAGCGGCTGAAGATGTGGATGCGTCATGTCGACGACGGTGAGGTCGGCGGTCGCGCCGGGCGCGATGACGCCGAGATCGTCGCGCTTGATCATGGCGGCGGCCGTCGTGGTGACGGCGTCGATCAGTTCCGGCGCGCTCGCCGTCTCGGCGCTTCCCAGCGCGATCTTCGAGATCATCGACGCCGCGTTGAGCTCGCCGAGCAGATCCATGTTGTAGCCGTCGGTGCCGACCGCGGTGCGGACGCCATGCGCGGCGAAGCGGCCGAAGGCGGCGGTGACTCCGGCGCGCGCGAACACGCGCGGGCAGTTCAGCACGCCGGCACCACGCGCCGCCATCAGCGCAAGGTCCGCATCGGTCGACGCGTGGCAATGCGCCGCCAGCAGATCGGGTCCGAGCAGGCCGAGCCAGTCGAGATATTCGGCCGGGGTGCGGCCGCCATGGCGCTGCGCGATCGTCGCGACCTCGCCCGCGCTCTGCGCCATGTGCGTGGTGATGGGAACGCCGAGCTCGCGCGCCCGGCTGGCAGCCGCGCGCAACAGATCCGGTCCGCAGGTATCGGTCGCGTGCGGGCTCATCGCAAGACGAATGCGGCCGTCGCCCTGGCCGTGCCAGCGCTGATGGAGCGCATTCCAGACCGCCATGTCGGCCTCGCCGTCATCGCCGGCGTAAGTCACGACGCCGGAGGCATCCGCCTTGGCATCGCCGGTCGAGAACAGATAGGGCGCGCCATAGAAGCGCAGGCCCATCTCGAGAGCCGCATCGAACAGCTCCGGGATCGTGTTGCGGAACGGCTCCATCACCGTGGTGGCGCCGCCCTTCAGGAGCTGCAGCACCCCCATGCGGCCGATCGCCAGCCGCTCCTCCACCGAAAGGATCTCGGCCCCGCGCTTGGACAGCGGCAGCAGCACGGTGTAGACGATGCTCTTGTTGTTGCGCCGGCCGTTGCCGTCCTCGGTGAGCGTGCGTGCGATCGCCTCGCTGAAGATGTGGTTGTGCAGGTTCAACAGGCCCGGCAGCACGAAGCGGCCCGGACGATCGAACACCTCGTCCGCCGCCGGCCGATCGCGCGTCACGGCCGCGATGCGCCTGCCCTCGACCAGCACCCAGTGATCGCGCAGGACGTCCTGCGCGCCGTCCTTGCGCGTCAGCACGTAGCTGCCGAAGATCGCCGTCGTACTCATGCGTCCTTCGCTTCCGCCGCCTCATGGCGCTGGTAGTTCGCCGCGATCTCGGCTCCGGTCGTGATCCACACGTCCCGGCACGATTTGGCGTAGGTCAGGAACTCGCGCAGCAGCCGGAAGCGCATCGGCCGGCCCGAGACCTGCGGATGCAGCACGGTCGTCACCATCGCGCCCCAATCGCGGACTTCGTCCAGCTCATCCTTCCACATCGACAGCACGTGCTCTTTCGGAAAGATCGAGCGCGGCGAGAACCGCGCCGACAGGCCGTGCATCCAGTCGTCATAGCTCGCGGTCACCGGGATTTCGATCGTGCCCGGCGAGCCGGAGGCCAAGCGATGGCGATAGGGCCTGACGTCATCGCGGAACGAGGAGGTGTAGACGATGCCCTGGCGCACCAGCGCTGTCAGCAGCTCCTCGCAGAACTCGCCGAACGGCGCGCGGTAGCCGATCGGCCGGATTCCGAGCCGGCGCTGGATCGCCTCGAAGCCGCGCTCGATCTCCTCGACGATGAAGGGATCGCCGGGATCCGGCAGCAGATGGTGATAGCCGTGATGGCCGATCTCGTGGCCCGCCTTCAGCACCGCTTCCGCCATCGCCGGATGCGCATCGACCGCCCATCCCGTGATGAAGAACGTCGCCTTGAGATCGAGCTCGGCGAGCAGCTCGAGAAGCTTCGGCGTGCCGACGCGCGCCTCGAAGCCGCCGAAGCTCATCGTGACCAGACGCGCCGCATGCGCGGGATCCTTCGAGGTCCAGGCGCTCTCGGCGTCGATGTCGAACGAAAGGAACATCGCCGCTCTGTGCGGCGCAGGCCATGGATAGTCCGGCGCCGGCGGCGCGGTGTTGGCGGGAACGACCGGGATTCCCGCGAGCGCCTTACTGTCCAGCATTGATCAGCACCTTCTCGATTCCATTGTCGCTCAGCTTCCACTTCGCCAGCAGCGCCTTGTAGCTGCCGTCGGCAATCAGGCCCTCCAGCGCGGCGCGCAGCGCCTCGCGCAGTTCGTCCGCCTTCACCGGCGTCGCCAGCCCCGTATATTGGTACGCGATGGGCGTGCCGACCGGCACGTAAGTGTTCGGCTCGAGATCCATGATGTAGGGCAAGGTCTCGTTGCCCTGCACGGCGGCGTCGATGCGGCCCTGCTTGAGCTGCGTGCGGGCGTCGGCCGAGCCCTCGGTGCCGACGAACTCGATTCCGCTCGCGCCGCAGTTCTTCTCGCTCCAGGCGGCGATGTCCTTCGGGAACATCGTGCGCCTGGAGGCGCCGACCCTCTTGCCGCACAGCGCCGTCGGCTCCTTGAACTCGCTGGCGCGCGAAGCCTGCACGAAGAATCGCGGACCGCTGCGCAGGTAGTCGATGAAGGTCGCGGTATCCTGCCGGCTCTTGTAGTCGGTCATGCCGGTCAGGATGATGTCGAAACGCTGCGTGGCGAGGCCCGGCATCAGCTGGTCGAAGCTGGTCTCCTGCCACACCGCGTTGACGCCGAGCTTCTTGGCCAGCGCCTCGCCGAGCTCGACGTCGAAGCCGGTCAGGGTCGCGGTGGCCGGATCCTTGAACTCCATCGGCGGATAGTTCGGCACCACCGCGATGCGCAGGCCGTTCTGCTTGATCTCGGCCGGCAGCTCGGCGGCGAGAGCCGCGCCCGCCACGGCCGCGCTCATGAGCCCAGCCAACACGATCGACTTCAATTCCATCACCTCACCCCACTTCAGCTGCCAGAAATGCCTTGGTCCTCGCCTCGCGCGGCGCACGCAGCACCTCGCCGGCCGGACCACTCTCCACGATCACGCCCTGGTCCATATAGACGACCCGGTCGGCGACCTCGCGCGCGAAGCCGAGCTCATGCGTGACGACCAGCATGGTCATGCCGGACCTCGCCAGCTCCTTCATCACACCGAGCACCTCGCCGACCAGCTCCGGGTCGAGCGCCGAGGTCGGCTCGTCGAACAGCACCAGCCGCGGCTTCATTGCGAGCGCGCGTGCGATCGCCACGCGCTGCTGCTGACCGCCGGACAGTTGCGCCGGATAGGACTGCGCCTTGTCGGCAAGGCCGACCCGGCGCAGCAGCGACAAGGCCTCGTCCTTCGCCTCGGCAAGCCTGCGCCTCTGCACCTGCACCGGCCCCTCGATCACGTTCTCCAGCGCCGTCATGTGCGGGAACAGGTTGAAGCGCTGGAACACCATGCCGCAGGCGAGGCGTTGCCGCGCGATCTCGCGCTCCGACAGCCGATGCAGCCGGCCGGCCGTCTCGTGGAAGCCGAGCAGCGTGCCGTCGAGCCAGATGCCGCCGCTGTCCGCCGTGGCCAGCTGGTTGACGCAACGGAGCAAGGTGGTCTTGCCGGAGCCGGATTGCCCGATCAGGCACACCACCTCGCCCTCGAAGACATCGAGCGAGACTTGCTTGAGCGCCTGGAATTCCCCGAAGCGCTTGCTGACCTGACGGATGGCGACGAGCGGCGTCATCAGCGCCCCCGCGCGATGCCACGGGCAAAACGGTGTTCGAGCAGCATCTGCAGCGGCGTCAGGACCGAGACCACGAGCAGATACCAGAGGCCGGCGACGATCAGGAGCTCGATGACGCGCGAATTGGCGTAGTAGATGTTCTCGGCCGAGTGCAACACCTCCGGATACTGGATCACGCTGGCGAGCGAGGTCGCCTTGACCAGGCCAATGAACTCGTTGCCGAGCGGCGGGATCACCACGCGCATCGCCTGCGGCAGGATGATCCGGCGCAGCGCCTGCAGCCGTCCCATGCCGATCGCCTGCGCCGCCTCGTATTGCCCGATGTCGACCGAGAGCAGCCCTGCCCGCATCACCTCCGAGGTGTAGGCGCCCTGGTTGATGCCGAGCCCGAGCAGCGCGGCCAGGAACGGCGTCATCACGTCGACGGCGCGCGCGCTCCACAGGCCGGGGATGCCGATGGTCGGAAACACCAGCGCGAGGTTGAACCACAACAACAACTGGAGGATCAGCGGCGTACCGCGAAACAGCCAGGTGTAGCCGGCGGCGACCGACCGCAGCACCGGATTGGGCGACAGCCGCATGATCGCGACGACCACGCCGAGCGCGATGCCCAGCGCCATCGCCGCGACGGCCATGACCATGGTGTTGACGATGCCGCGCAGGATCACCGGCGCGGTCACGAAGCGTTCGACGTAAGACCATTCGATCTGGCCTCTGGCGAAGGCGCGGCCGATCGCCAGCAGGATCACGACAATGACGGCAGCCGTAAGCCAGCGGCCCCAATGCGCCTTGCGCGCGATCCTGTGCGCCGACAGGTCGGGAAAGCCATCGGCCAGTACGTCGGCGCGGCTCATTGCGGCGCCGCGTTGAGCATCGGCTCGCGCACCGCATTGGCGCCGAGACCCCATTTGTCGAGAATGTCCTTGTAGCTGCCGTCGGCGATCATCGACTTGAGCTGTTCGGTCACGACCTCGCGAAAGCCTGCATCGTCCTTGCGGAACATGATGCCCTGGTAGCCGAAGGCGATGGGCTCACCGACGATGCGATACTTGCCGGCCTCCTGCGACTGCGCATAGGGCAAGGTCTCGCTGCCCTGCACGGCGGCATCGATGCGGCTCTGCTTGAGCTGATTGCGGACATCGATCGAGTTCTCCCCCGGCACATATTGCGCGGCAGGCTTGCCTGCGGCCTCGCAATTGGCCTTGCTCCATTTCTCGATCTCCTGCGGGAAGCTCGTCGAGCGCGTGGTGCCGATCTTCCGGCCGCACAGATCGGTCGCGACCTTGGCATCGCTCTCCGCCAGCACGAAGAACTGCGGGCCGGTGACGAGATAGTCGACGAAGTCGGCGGTCTCGCGCCGCGAGGCACGGTCGGAGATGCCCGAGATGATGAAGTCGGCGCGCCGGGTCTGCAGCGAGGGAATGAGTTCGGCGAACGCCGTCTCGCTCCACACGATCTTGACGCCGAACCGCTTCGCCAGTTCGTTGGCGAGATCGATGTCGAGCCCCTTCAGCTCGTTGGTGGCGGGGTCGTGATATTCCATCGGCGCGTAGGTCGAGTTGACCGTGAGCTTGAGCACGCCAGCCTGCTTGATCTCAGCGGGCAGCTCCGCGGCCCCCGCCGGAGCAAGCGAGGCGAGGATGACGAAACCTGCGAACAACGAACGGCGCATCCTGCAACTCCCCACGTGAACGGCTAATCGACCACGACCGGCTCGACGGCGCCGGCGCGCTCGGTGATGAGCCTGTACTGATCCGGCCGGCGATGCGCCGCGAAGTTGAACATCTTGTCCTTGCCCTGGCGGCACAGATCGAGGTCGATGTCGGCGACGACGACCTCGTCAGCGAGCGTCTTCGCCCGCGCCACGATGCAGCCATTGGGATCGACGATGCAGGAGCCGCCGATCAGCCCGCTGCCGTCCTCGTCGCCCGCCTTTGCGACCGCGATCGCCCACGTCGCATTCATGTAGGCGTTGGCCTGCGCCACCAGGGTCGAATGGAAGGTACGCAGCGAGGCATCCTCGGTGTTGCCGCCATTCGGATCGTAGGCTGCGGAATTGTAGCCGACGCAGACCAGCTCGACGCCCTGCAGCCCGAGCACCCGCCACGATTCCGGCCAGCGCCGGTCGTTGCAGATCATCATGCCCATGATGGCGCCGCCCCACTCGCGGCCGGCGCGCACGGCCGGAAAGCCGAGATCGCCATAGCCGAAATAGCGCTTCTCCAGCTGCTGATACTTGGCACTCGGGCGCGGCTCGACGGAGCCGGGCAGATGCACCTTGCGATATTTGCTGATGATCTCGCCGTCGGGATCGACAAGGATGGAGCTGTTGAAGCGGCGTCCGTCCGGTGTCAGCTCGGCATAGCCGACATAGAAGCCGACGCGAAGCGCCCGCGCCCGGTCGAACAGCCCGGCAACGGACGGGTTCGGCATCGCGCGCTCGAAATAGCTGTCGAGCTCATCGCCTTCGAGGATCCAACGCGGGAAGAAGGTCGTGAATGCGAGTTCCGGAAACACCACCAGCTTGGCGCCCTGGGCGGCCGCCTGTTCCAGGAGCCCGATCATGCGCGACAGCGTGTGCCCGCGGCTGTCGGCGCGCTGGGTCGGCCCCATCTGGGCGGCGGCCGCGCGGAAGATACGGCTCAAAACTCTGCCTCCGATCTGTGCGTCATGCCTTTCCAGCAGGCGGCATCACCGCCCTCTGCGACGCGCAAGAGAAGCATCAATGAAGCGAAACCGGCGCAGGAATTGCAACCAGTCGGGACGACCTCGGTCTATGATATTTTGGCCGAGACCATCACCCGGGCTAATAGGGCGACCATGCCATGAACCTGCGCCAGTTGGAGATCCTGCGGGCGGTCATCCGCCACCACACCACGGTCGCTGCCGCCGAGGAGCTCGCGCTGTCGCAGCCTGCGATCAGCAATGCGCTCAAGGCGATGGAGGCGCAGGCCGGCTTCACGCTGTTCGAGCGCGTCAACAACCGGCTGTTCCCGACACCCGAGGCGATGACGCTCTATGAGGAGAGCGAGGCGATCTTCACCCTGCACGCCCGGCTGGAAAACCGCGTGCGTGACCTGCGCGAGCAGAAGACGGGTCATCTGTCGATCGTCGCCACGCCGCCGCTCGCCTACAGCATCATCCCGCCGACCTTGTCAGGCTTCCTGCGGCGCCGGCCGCAGACGCGGATGTTCTTCGACGTGCGCCGCTACGAAGGCATCATCGAGGGCGTGCTCGGCAACGTCGCCGAGCTCGGCTTCGCGCTCGGACTGTCCGATCATCCCGGGATCGCCCATGAGGTCGTGCATACCG
Organism: Bradyrhizobium sp. SZCCHNRI2009; assembly: GCF_032485115.1. Taxonomy (NCBI): domain Bacteria; kingdom Pseudomonadati; phylum Pseudomonadota; class Alphaproteobacteria; order Hyphomicrobiales; family Nitrobacteraceae; genus Bradyrhizobium; species Bradyrhizobium sp. SZCCHNRI2009. Next base: position 130,768 of record NZ_JAUEUH010000011.1, on the reverse strand, counting down.
GGGAGATGGTGTGCGTGATGCCGGCCCTGCATCCGCTTGCCGAATGCGACGTGATTTCAGCGCGGGATCTCGCCGGCTTCCCGCTGATCGGCCTCGAACGCGGCACGCGCCTCGGCGAAGCGGTGCGCGAGAGCTTCCGGCAAGCCGATGCCGACTTCCAGCCGACCGTCGAAGTGCGTTACTGCAACACGGCCTGCGTGCTGGCTTCGACCGGCGTCGGCGTCGCCGTGGTCGATCCATTCTCGCCGCGCCAGGGCGGGCATGATCTCGTGGTACGGCCGTTCACGCCGAGCACCAAAGTCTCGGCCTATGTGCTGTGGTCGGAGGCGCGGCCGCTGTCGAACCTGGCGAAGACGTTTCGCAGCGAGGTGCGAAACGCGAGCCGCAGTCTTGCGGACGGCCTCGACGCGATCGGGGCTCCGAGCCTCGCCGCTTCCGCGCAGCGCGGCTGAGCTTGCCGATCGGCATGCGTCCATCAAACCCGTGGACGTATCGTTTGCGGCGCATCATCCGAAACGCCCGCCTGCGACGGGCTTCTCGGGAGGATGCTCCGCGTCACTGTCATCTTGCGGCTGGCGGCGGAATTGGTGCAGTGGACCATGGCTCGCCCGCCCGCAATCGCGCCGCCAGCGCCGCCGCGCAGCCGGCGAGCAGCTTCTCGCCCTTTGCAGCAGATGCCTTGCGCGCATCGCCTGCGACGCCGGAGGTGGTGATGTCGGCGAACGATCTGAACATTTTCAGCGACGGGACCAGCGAGCCCATGATGTCGAAGCTCGGCCCAAAGGCAGCGTCGATTCTCGCCGCGTCGACGAGGCCGGGATGAGCCGCCATCATCATCGAGGTCTCGGCTTCGCAGGCATGCATCACGCCCGCCTGATCCTCGAGGACCTTGGCCATGGTCTCCCGCCCTTCCATGAAATAGGTCGTCGTCGCGATCGGCGCATTGAGCTCGCGCGTCAGTTCGCCGGTGAGGGTGGCCAGCGCCTGGATGTTGCCGCCATGGCCGTTGACGATCACGATGCGGCGGAAGCCGGCATTCAGAATCGAGCGGCACAGGTCTCTGAGCACGGCGTGGTAGGTGGAGAGACTGAGGGTGAAGGTGCCACCGAACGGAACGTGATGGTCGGCGAGCCCGCACCAAACGGTCGGCGCGACCACGATGGGATGGTCTGGAGTCAGCTCCAGCGCGGTGCGACGGCAGACCTCGCTGCACAGGAAGTCGTCAACTCCCGTCGGCAGATGCGGGCCGTGCTGCTCGGTCGAGGCCACCGGCAACAGCACGATCGCGTCTCGGGCCGCGAGCGCGCGAAGCGCTGCGGCGGAAAGTCTGTTCCAGGCGGTTTCGGTCATGATGGCTGCTCGCATGGTCGGAGATGAGGCAGATTGGCTCATATCACGCAGCCACCGCAACAGCCCATCCCGGCGTATCTGGCGCGCAGGCCGACAGTCGCCTGCGTGCACCCCAGCCCGCACGCCACTGCGCGATACTGCGCCCTCTCCCACAGGGACGAGGACGCGGCGACCGGCACCGCACCCTCGGCTACATCAGGAGCATGCTCTCCATGCACTCAAACATCGACAGCGATTGCGGCCTCGACGAGGTGCAACGGCCGTGCGTTCTCACGGCACCACGGCCCGCGCGGCAGGCCGGTCTCACGCCCGCGTCAGTTCGATGTCGTGGGTCTGCTTCGTCTCCGCGTCGTACACCCTGATCTGCAACATCGGAAACCGGCGCTTGAGGTCATGCGCGCCGTTGTGTGCGCCATCCTTGGTCTTGAATTCGGTCTTGATCTGACCATCGACCACGACGGCATAGCCGGTCAGCGGAAGGTCGTTGCCGGATTTGTCTTGAGCAGGCTTGTTGTGAACAGACTTCTCTTGGGCAGACTTGAGCATTGCGAGCCGACGTCGATTCGTGAGTTGAAAGGGGTGTCGAGCGCGCGATCTCTCCGCCTCGGACGACTCCGATGTAAGGTGAGTCTGTCGCGACGAGCAAGCGAAGACGTGTTCTTCACAAGCAGGGCGATTACGGGTTCAACCTGACGGCGCAGCGCCGGCCCGCGATGATCTCGGGATGTTCGGCGCGAACGAGTCGCGCAAGTTCCGGACTTGCAACGCGAACGTTCCGGTCGCTCGCCATCATGCGCGCCACCGCGAACAAGGAGCGCCGTGGTCGCGCGTCTCTCAGCGCCCGCCTCGCGCCGCCCCCCAAGGCAGCAGCCCGATCCCAACTTGGATGCGCTCTGCGACTGAGCACGGGTAGACGCAAAATCCCGAGGCCATCGGACGAACGAATCAGCATGACCGCCATGCGCGAATTGCCCGTCGTGCCAGTCTGCCGCAGATAAACAGCTTGCCCCGTCGGGCAAATCAGGACGACATTTCCGCGCATCCCGCCTCATGAAGAGGGGCGTGTCGCGAACGTCACGAGACGTGGAGTGCGGGATGCGATGGACGCGACGTGTCGCAGCGGGTGTCATGCCTGCGGACGAACGGCACGGCGCGGACGGCGAAGTCGCATGGTCCTGGCGCCGCGACGCTGGCGTCAAGCTCGTGACGAGGTTTCAGCCTCGCGCGGGTGACGGTGGCAAGACAGCCCGTTCACCGGGGAGAATGCGTATAAGCCGTAACACTATCGCGCAGGGAAGGCCGGGATGTCTCAGCCGAACCTGTGGTTCCTGCCCCGTGCATTCTTTCCGCACGGGGGCCATGGGGGCGGCGAGCTCCCGGCCTTCCCTGCGCCCTCTCACTTGAAGAGGGCTCCGTCAAGCAAGACTCGGGCGCGATAGGCGCCGCGAGATCGCGACGTGCTGATTTGTAGACGTTCTGTTTGTCGATGGCTGTTTATCAGTGTGAACTGCTGACCACGTGCCGCGCACGGGACCACGACGATCCCCGTAAGATGACGGATGGGCTTGCCGACCGCTGGTGCCGCTGCGGCAGCGAGGGATCGTAAACGACTGCGCGGGACGTTGACCCGCCATTTACCTCACGGTCCAACCACGACATCGTGATTTGATGCAGGTCAACATGCCCGGCCCGAACGCACCACCTACTGACAAGGCGTTCAAGCGAATCAGGCCTTGCCGTTACCTCGTTCGGCGTCCCTCGAACGGTCCTGTGCACTTCATGGAGAACCACATGAGCGAGACCGGCGTGACCGCCCTGGATCACACCGTCCAGGAAACCAACATCTGGCTGAAGGCCATCGAGCAACGCCTCGCGCTGGCGAGCCGGCAGCAGGCCTACAACGCACTGCGTGCCGTGCTGCATGTGCTGCGCGACCGTATGCCGATGGCCGTCGCCGTGAATTTCGGCGCCCAGTTGCCGATGCTCATTCGCGGGATCTACTACGAGGGCTGGCACCACGCGGCAACCCCGACCAAGGACCGCCATCTCGAATATTTCGTCGATGACATCTTCCGCCAACTGCCGCCGCAATTCCCGGTCGATCCGCTCACGGCTGCGCGCGGCATCTTCGAAATTCTCTGGGAGAAGCTCGATCCCGGCGAGTTCGACAAACTGATGGGCCACCTGCCGGTGCCGCTGCGCAATCTGCGCGAGCCGGCGACCTGAGGGCCGCACCCCTTCCATCAGCTGGCCGGTTTCGGTCGTCGGTACGGCGGCAGTGCGCCTCTCGCCTTCAATGCGCGAGCTGCCGGTACAGCGCCGGCAGCGCGGCGGGCAGTCGCCTGATGTTGCCGACGATGGCGTAGCCGCGGCGGCCGAACAGGGTGGGAAAATACGACTGCGCCGACGCATCGATGGTCACGCCGAACACCGCGACGCCGCCGCGCCGCGCTTCCTGCACCGCCTTGCGCGTGTCCTCGATCGCGAACCGCCCCTCATAGTGATCGACGTCGTTCGGCTTGCCGTCGGTCAGCACCAGCAGCAGGCGCTTGCGCTCGGATCGCTCGGCGAGCTGGCTGGCGGCATGACGCACCGCCGTGCCGATACGCGTATAGTAGCCGGGCCTGAGCGCGCCGATGCGGCGCTCGACCCGCCCGCTCATCGGCTCGTCGAATGCCTTCACGGTCTCCAGGCGGACCCATGAGTTGCGCCGCGAGGTGAAGGTGAGAATGCTGTGGCTGTCGCCGCAGGCCGACAGCCCATGCGCCAGCACCAGCAGCGCCTCCTTCTCGACGTCGAGAACGCGCACGCCGTCGATCCACGCATCGGTCGATAGGGACACGTCGACCAGGAGAGTCACCGCGAGATCATGCGCGAGCGGGCGCATCGCCAGATGCACGCGATCAAGTCCGCCATGGCCGGCATTGAGATCGCTGCGCGCGCGCACCAGCGCGTCGATGTCGAGGTCGTGGCCGTCGGCCTGCGCGCGCATCACCTCATGACGCGGCCGCAAGGTCTCGAACCTGCGCCGCACGCTGCGGATGCGCCGGCGCATCGCATCGTCCGGAGACCACGCCTCGCCCGCCTCGGCGGCATCGCCGGTCACGACGCGGCAATGGTCCGGCAGATAGGCGCCGCTGCGATAATTCCACTCGGGATACAGCCGACCGCTGTCGAGCCGGGCCGTGTCCACCGCCTCGGGCGGCAGGTCGAGATCGAACTTCAGCTTGCTCGCCGGACGCCCCTTGCGCCTGGCGATCGCGAGCTCATCGAGATCGTCGGCAGCCTTGCGGGCGTCGTCATCGTCGGTATCGTCGGAAGGGCGATCGACATTGACCATCTCCGCCATCGCCAGGATCTTCTCGAAGCGGTTGAGAATGAATGGATCGCGCTTGGCCGTGTCGTCGCGCTCGCGCCGCGCGAAGCGTTTGCGGGTGTCGGGTGCACCCTCCTGCTCTGCGGGCGTCTGCGTCTCGTCGTCCTCGCGCGCCGCGGCAACGGCATCGCGGCTCCAGCAATCGCCCCACAGCGGACACGGCAGCATCGGCCGATAGCCGGGCGGGGCGGCCTCCGGCAACGCGCCGCCAGCGATGACCGCATTCCACAGCGCGCCCTTGGGCGGCGCGCCGGCGCCGAGCAGGGCCATGACGATGTGCTCGACCTGCTGCTCGAGCCGAGGCAGCGGCCGCCGCGGACGCGCCACAGCCAGCGCTTCGGCGAGTTGCGCATGCGGACGCGCCAGTCCAGGGAAGCGCGCCAGCACCAGCGAGGTCGTCTCACAGGCCCGGCGCAGCGCCAGCAGATCATGCCGCAGCGGATCGCGCTCCGCGATCGGCTCGACCGCCATGGTCGCGAACCACGCCGCGAGCCAGTGATAGAGCTGCGTATTGAGCGCGCGACCCGGCAGCAGCGCGATGGTCTCCGGCAGGAACACGGTGGCGCCATCGCGCCCGGCCTGATCGAGGCATTCGTCGCCGAGGCCAATGCGCTGGCGCCAGCCGAGCCGATGGCCCGATTTGCGCGCCTTGGCTCCGGCGACCTGCACGCCGCTCTCGCCGCCCAGCGCGCGGAACATCACGGCGATGCGGCCGCTGATCTCGTTCAGGGCGACGGCCTGATCCGGATGGACCGGATAGCTCGACGTCGTGCCGACCAGGCGATGCCAGGCGCGGCCGACGGTCTCCTCCAGTTCGAGGAAGTCGAGCATGGCTCACCCGATCACGGCATGCGCGACCTCGCGCAACGCGGCCTTGACGTCGGCGTCGTCGGTGAGCGGCTCGATCATCGCGGCGAGCACGGCGTCCGCGATGGATGCTCCGGCAGCGACGAGCGTCGCGCAATAGACCAGGAGCCGCGTCGAGACGCCCTCCTCCAAGTCATGGCCTTGCAGCGCTCGCAGCCGATGCGCGAGCGCCACCAGCGGCCGAACGCGCTCCGGCGCCAGCCCGCTCTCGGCGGCAACCACCGCGATCTCCTGCTCGGCGGGCAGGAAGCCGAATTCGATGGCGATGAAGCGCTGCCGTGTCGATGGCTTCAGCGCCTTGTGCAGCGACTGATAACCCGGATTGTAGGACACCACCAGCATGAAGCCGTCGGGCGCGAGCAGCTCCTCGCCGGTGCGCTCCAGCGGAAGAATGCGGCGGTCGTCGGTGAGAGGATGCAGCACGACGGTCACATCCTTCCGCGCCTCGACGACCTCGTCGAGATAGCAGATGCCGCCCTCGCGCACCGCGCGGGTCAGCGGGCCGTCGGTCCACACGGTGTCACCGCCCTTGAGCAGATATCGCCCGGTGAGGTCGGCGGCGGTGAGGTCGTCGTGACAGGCGACCGTGTGCAGCGGCAGGCCCAGTCGCGCCGCCATGTGCGCGACGAAGCGGGTCTTGCCGCAGCCGGTCGGCCCCTTCAGCAGCACCGGTAAGCGATGTCGGAACGCATGCTCGAACAGCGCGCATTCATTGCCGGTCGGCGTGTACGAGGGGAACGACAGGACGGTATCGATCGCGTGCAGCACGAGCTTCATGATCACTCTCCGAATCGGGGGATGCAGGCGGCGGCATCGGAGCCGCCGCCTGCGGGGTTTTACTCCGCCGGCTGCAGGGCGCCGGGGATGATCGCCTGCTTGGCGCGGCCGGGCACCAGCACGGCCCAGACGAACATCAGCGCCGCGATCGCCACGAACACACCGGAGCCGAGCCGAACCCAGTAGAACATCGCGAGCTGGTCCTGCACGTCCATGTAGCTCTGGCCGAGCACGCGCTGCAGATGCACCTGGATGATGCCGGCGAAGGTCAGCGCAAAGGTCATCGTCATCATCGCCGTGCACATGATCCAGAAGCTCGCCATCGAGAGCCACTGATTATACGGCGCACGCTGGCGCAGCTGCGGCACCGCATAGGCCATGACCGCGAGGTTGAGCATCACATAGGCGCCGAAGAAGGCGAGATGGCCGTGCGCGGCGGTCACCTGGGTGCCGTGGGTGTAGTAGTTCACGCTGGACAGCGTGTGCAGGAAGCCCCACACGCCGGCGCCGAGGAACGCCATGACGGAGCAGCCGACCGACCACAGCAGCGCGGCGCGATTCGGATGCTTGCGTCCCGCCTTGAGCGTCATCTGCACCGTGAAGATCACCATGGTGAAGAACGGCGCGACCTCGAGCGTTGAGAACAGCGAGCCGATCCACTGCCAATAGCCGGGCGCGCCGATCCAGTAGAAATGATGGCCGGTGCCGAGGATGCCGGAGAACAGCGCCAGGCCAATGATGACGTAGAGCCACTTCTCCACCACCTCGCGGTCGATGCCGTTGAGCTTGATCATCAGGAAGGCCAGGATCGAGGCCATGATCAGCTCCCAGACGCCCTCCACCCAGAGATGGACGATGTACCACCAGTACATCTTGTCGACGGCGAGATTGGCTGGGTTGTAGAAGGCGAACAAAAAGAAGATCGCGACGCCCCACAGACCGAACAGCAGGATGTTGGTCACCGTCGTCTTGCGACCCTTCAGGGCGGTCATCGTGACGTTGAACAGGAACATCAGGCAGACGACGACGATGCCGACCTTGATGATGAAGGGCTGCTCGAGGAACTCACGGCCCTCATGGTAGTGGAAGAGATAGCCGACGACGGCCGTGCCGGCCGCGCCGAAGAACATCCAGAACTGGATCTTAGCGAGCAGCGGGCTGTAGAGCTCGGTCTCGGTCTCCTCGGGCAGCAGGAAGTAGGTGGCGCCCATGAAGCCGATCAGCGACCACACGATCAGCGCGTTGGTGTGGATCATGCGGACGATGTTGAAGGGAAGCAGGACCGACAGCGTGTTCGGCAGCACGTAGATGGTGCCGGCGAGCAGGCCGAAGATGACCTGGGCGAGGAAGAGCGTCAGCGCGCCGTAGAAATACAGCATCGCGACCTTCTGGGTCTCATATCTCATCGCGGATCTCTCTCATGACGGGGACGGGATGCCGGCTCAGCCGGCCTTGTTCGGCGGCCAGTCCTGGCGCTTGATCGTGTCGGTCCATTGCAGGAAGTCGGCGAGGTCGTTGAGCTCCTGGTCGGACAGATTGAACTGCGGCATCTGCCTGCGGCCGGGCGCACCGGAGGGTTGCGACTGCATCCAGGATTTCAGCATCTCGCGCGCGGCGGCCGGGTCCTGCCTGCCGCCCCAGCGGTCCCAGACATTGCCGACCTCTGGCGCGAAATAGGCGCCCTCGCCGAGCAGGGTATGGCAGTTGATGCAGGAGTTTCTCTCCCAGACGTGCTTGCCGCGAGCGACTCCGTCGGACAGCGTCGACGCATTGGTCGAGGTCGTGACCATGTAGTAGTGGCTGTGCGCTGTGAGCCCGAGGAAGATCGCAAAGAAGAAGGCCGAACCGCCGTAGAAGACGTTCCGTGCGGCCGACTTGGTCAGGCGTTCCGCCATGACACGTCCTTTCCGTTTTGGTGAAGGTCGATGGTGAAGGCAATCTACCGGCACTGCCGGGAGTCTCTTTGTCGCGGCGCAAGCAGCACGGCGATGGCCCGTCAGACCAGCGCGCGGAGCGCCACCGCCAGCCCGGCGAGCGCAACCAGGCCTAGGAGCCACGATGCGAGCAGGCCGCGCCACAGCGCGGGCGCATGGCGCAGGCCGAGAAAATCCAGCACGATCACCCTGCCCTTTGCCAATGCGAGCGCGAGCACGAGGGCATCGGCGAGCCAGCGATTCGGCAGCAGCAGCGAGGCCGCGAGCGTGGCAACGGCGAAGCTCAGCAATTGAAGCCAGGCGAGCGTGAGGCGATCGCGGACCATGACTCATCCCACCAGATAGAGGATCGGGAACATCACGATCCAGACCAGATCGACCATGTGCCAGAACGCCGTCCCGGTCTCGACGCTGGTGGGCGCGGCATGACGACCGACGATTCCGAGGATGACCATCCCGAGTACGACGTGAAGCAGATGGAAGCCCGTGAGCAGAAAATAGAGCGTGAAGAACGGCGACGTCTCCAGGCCTGCGCCGGCGGCAATCTCCCTGCCATACTCGGTCAGCTTGACGGCAATGAAGGCCGTGCCGAGCAGGATCGCCAGCATGATCCAACGCCGTGCTGTGGCCGGCGATCCGCCTCTCGCCGCCGCCGCCCCGCGCGCCGCAGCCCACCCGCTCGTCACAAGCACGATCGTGTTCAATGCGGCGAGAGGTCCGTCCAGCATGGCCTGCCCGGCTGCGAACACGACTGGATTGACTGCGCGCGCCACGACGAAGGCGCCGAGCAGCAGGCCGAAAGCGACAAGCTCGCTGAGGATCAGGACCCACATCATGGGGTCGCCCGGCAACCCGTCGAGCACGCCCCAGCGCTCCGTTGGTTCCGGTTCGTATGTGAGTGCCGACACCGCCACCTCCGATCAGATGTCGGCAAAGCTAATCGGGGCGGCAGACATGCTCTTTGTCGGCGCACAAACAGCACGGCGCCTGGATGCGCTACGGGATCGACATCAGGAGCATGTCCATGACCGAAGCGCAGCTCGGCCTCGTCACCGCTACCCCGATCATCATCGTGTTTGCAGCGGCGCTGCGGCGCATGGGCGTGCTGTCGACCACGGGGACCGTGTCCGCGATCGCGCTCTCCGTTGCGATTGCGGTTGTCCTGTTCACCACGCAATAACCTGGCCTGGAACCTTTGCCGTCCTCGGGCGTCAGATCGTCCGGAGGTGCCGCATGGACGACAACCGGTTCGCAGAGCTGCTCGGCAACGCCGCCATCGGCGTCTGGGGCGACATGCCGCGCGACATCCAGGAAGCGCTGTTCGAGACGGCGATGCGCGGTCACGACGATCTGAGGCACGAACTCGCCAAGCTGCTTCACGACCGGCATCCGCGGACACAGCATCCGCCGCATCCGGCTTGAGCGGTCTCAGTCGCGATGATCATCAGCCCCGAACTGTGATGGCTCGTCGTAGCCCTTGCGGCTGCTGTAGAACAACAGCACCATCAGCCCGATCCCCACGATGAGCGAAAACACCACGCCGAGCGTGAGCGCGATCCAGCCCTCGGTCGGCATCGGATCGCCGGGCAAGGTCATGCCCTGATAGGCGAAGACGACGGCGGCCGCGAGAATCAGCAGCAATGCGACGATGATGGTGATGGGTCCTGCACGCATGGCGGTCGCACTCCTGACACGAGAACAGGACGCGACCACGATCGTTCCTGGACGGGTGCGGTAACGGCGCACGGCGGCAGTTCCGAAATTTGAGGACGGCGTCCCCATCCTTCTCGCTGCGCCGCCGAAAGCATCGCGCTGCATCCAATCGCGGCATCATCTGCTCAAGGATGACGCGCGCTCCACCGCGCCTTGCCGCGCGCCGCATGGCTGCTCTCGCGGCGGATCGCTAGGCGTCGGGGAACTTAGCTGATAACCATACCGGCCCCCTATCGGCAGCAGAGGACAAGGACCGGAGATGGACAACCGCAGCGAGATCTGGCGCGGCGTCGACGCGATCAAGACCCGTTTCATCGAGCTCAGCGACCGGGTGTGGAGCATGCCCGAGGTCTGCTACACCGAGGCCCGCTCGTCCGCCGAACACCTCGCCGAGTTGAAGCACCAGGGTTTTCGGATCATCGAAAAGGTCGCGGGCATCCCGACCGCGCTGATGGGCGAATGGGGCGAAGGCGGTCCGGTCATCGCGTTCATGGGCGAATACGACGCCCTGCCCGGCCTCAGCCAGGAGGCCGGCGTCGCCGAGCATCGTCCGATCGAGACCGGCGGCCATGGCCATGGCTGCGGCCACAATCTCCTGGGCTCGGCGGCGCTGCTCGCGGCAACCGCCGTGAAGGACTGGCTCGCCGCCAACAAGGTTCCGGGACGCGTGCGCTACTACGGCTGCCCTGCCGAGGAAGGCGGCGCCGCAAAGGCCTTCATGGTGCGCTCAGGCGCGTTCGAGGATGCCGACATCGCAATCACCTGGCATCCGTCGAGCTTCTGGGAAGTGGTGATGACGCCCTCTCTCGCCAACACGCGCGCCGACTTCATCTTCACCGGACGCACCTCGCATGCGGCCGCCTCGCCGCATCTCGGCCGCAGCGCGCTCGACGCGGTGGAGCTGATGAATGTCGGCGTCAACTACATGCGCGAGCACATGCCGAGCGACGCCCGCGTGCATTACGCGCTGCTCGACACCGGCGGCATTGCGCCCAACGTCGTGCAGGCGCATGCGCGCGTCCGCTACTCGATCCGCGCGCGCGACCTGCCCGGCATGAACGAGCTGGTCGGGCGCGTACACAAGATCGCGCAAGGTGCCGCGATGATGACCGAGACCAAGGTCGAGATGAAGATCATCTCGGCGGTCTCCAACATCCTGCCCAACACGCCGCTCGAAGAGGCGCTGCACGGGATCATGGAGGAGCTGGGGCCGCCGCATTTCGACGCGAGCGACAAGGATTTTGCCGGTCAGATCCAGGCGACCCTGACCGACAAGGACATCGAATCCGTCTACTACAGCATCGGCATGGATCCGACCGACAAGCCGCTGGCCGACTTCCTGGTGCCGCTGAACGCCAAGCGCAATCCGCAGATCGGCTCGACCGATGTCGGCGACGTCAGCTGGGTGGTGCCAACGGTGCAGGTGCACGCGCCGACGGTGGCGATCGGCACGCCGTTCCACACCTGGCAGGTCGTTGCGCAAGGCAAGACGCCGGCCGCGCACAAGGCGATGGTGCAGGCCGCCAAGGCGATGGCCGGTCTCGGCATCAAGGCGCTCAATGAGCCGGCGCTGATCGCAGCCGCCAAGGCCGACCTGAAGAAGCGGACGCTGCGCACGCCCTATGTCAGCCCGCTGCCCGCCGAGGTCGAGCCGCCGCTGACCATGTCGGTCGTTTGAGAGATACACTGGGGGGAAACACAATGGCGAAAACAGCGACAAGGAAGAAGCCGGAGGCAAAGACCGCCAAGCCGGCTCCGAAGCGCGTGGCCACGCGCGCCACGGCCAACAGGAAGCCCGCAAAGGCGAAGCCGCAGGCCAGACCACAGGCGAGGGCCGCCGCGCCGAAGCCGCGGCTGCCGAGAGGACCGGTCTGGCAGTGGTCGGCGCTCGACACCGCCGCTGCGATCCGCTCGGGCGCGGTCTCCTCGGTCGAGGTGACCGAGGCGCACATCGCGCGCATGCATGAGGTCAATCCGAAGCTGAATGCGGTCGTCGTCGATCTGTCCGAAGAAGCATTGAAAGCTGCGCGCGCCGCGGACAAGGCGCGCAACAAGGACGGCCTGCTGCATGGCGTGCCCGTCACCATCAAGGAGAACGTCGACTACCAGGGACGGCCAAACCCCAACGGCGTTCAGGCGCAGATGGGAATCATCGCGCCGTCGGACGCGCCCGTCGTGCGCAACCTCAAGAACGCGGGCGCGATCGTGCTCGGCCTCACCAACACGCCGGAATTCTCATTCCGCGGCTTCACCGACAACCCGCTGCACGGACTGACCTTGAACCCGTGGGATCCCGAGATCACCTGCGGCGGCTCGTCGGGCGGCGCTGGAGCTGCGGTCGCCGCCGGTATCGGCACCATCGCGCATGGCAACGACATCGGCGGCTCGCTGCGCTGGCCGGCGCATTGCAACGGCGTTGTCACGATCAAGCCGACGCAGGGGCGCATCCCGGCCTACAACGAAAGCGCCGCGGCCGAGCGGCCGATGCTGGCGCATCTGATGTCGTCGCAGGGCCCGCTGGCGCGTAGCGTCGCCGACGTCAGGCTGGCGCTGGAGGTGATGAGCCGGCGCGATCCGCGCGATCCCTGGTGGGTGCCGGCCCCGCTCGAGGGCGAGAAGCCCAAGCGGCCGATCAAGGTCGCGCTCGCCAAGATCCCCGATGACATGGACGTCGATCCTTCGGTGCAGGCCGCGCTGCGGCAGGCCGCCGATCATCTGGAACGCTCCGGCTACCGGGTCAGCGAGGTCGAGGTCCCCGACATCTCCGGCGTCTGGCAGACCTGGTGCGACGTCATCACCACCGAGGTGGTCGTGATGCAGGAGGCCAAGATGCTGGCCGTCACCTCGGAAGACTTCCACAAGGCGTGGGGCGGGATGCGGGCCAAGGCCGAGATCCTCGACCTCGCGGGCTGGATGAACGCGACGGCGCAGCGCTCCACCCATATCCGCGCCTGGCAGCTGTTCTTCGAGGATTATCCGGTGGTGCTGGCGCCGACGACGGTCAAGCCGACGCCGGGCCCGCGCGAGGACACGGTAAGCCCGGAGCGCGTGCGCGAAATCTTCTTCAACGAGATCCGCTTCATCTCGGCCATCAACGTGCTCGGGCTGCCCGGCGCGGTGGTGCCGGTGGCGGTTCACAATGGCCAGCCGATCGGCGTGCAGCTGATCGCCGGCCGCTATCGCGAGGATCTCGCGCTCGATGCCGCCGCGGCGATCGAGAAGCGTGCGGGCATGCTGGTGCGGCAGCTCTGGGAGCGGATGGCTTAGTCTCGCGCCGGCCCGAGAACCCCGGCTCTCGGGCCGTCATGTTTCCAACATCGCTTCAGCCTCGATTGTCGAAAGTCGTACACTGACGCCCATCGCGTTTGCCCGAGGGGCCCCTCGGGTTGACGGGACGTCGCCGACCTGTCTATTTTGATGTATACGAATGAATATAGCACGGCATCGGTACGGGCGCTGCGCCGGAACGGGACTTGCAATTCACCGAAGCGAACCCGTCTCTGCGATATGAACGAGGACAATTGTGATGAGATCGATGCGCTTCGTCGCCGCTGCCCTGTGCGCGGCTGCCGCTCTCCTGACTGGCGCAAATGCGTTCGCCGGGAGCGCCAACATCGCCGTGGCCGCCAACTTCACCGAGCCGGCCAAGGAGATCGCCGGTCTGTTCAAGGCCAAGACGGGACACGAATTGGTGCTGAGCTTCGGCGCGTCCGGACAGTTCTACACCCAGATCAAGGAGAACGCGCCGTTCGCGATCCTGCTCTCCGCCGACGACGAACGGCCGAAGAAGCTGGTCGACGAGGGCCTCGGCGTCGCCGGGAGCCGTTTCACCTACGCGATCGGCAAGCTCGTTCTGTGGAGCAAGGACCCGAACGCGGTGAGAGGCGAGGAAACGCTGAAGGCGAACGCGTTCAACAAGCTGTCGATCGCCAATCCCGCCGCCGCGCCCTATGGCGCGGCTGCAGTGGAGACGCTGAAGGCGCTCAATCTCTATGAGACGATCAAGCCCAAGATCGTGCAGGGCAACACGATCTCGCAGGCGTTCCAGTTCGTCGATACCGGCAATGCCGAGGTCGGCTTCGTCGCACTGTCGCAGCTGATGCCGAATGCGGGCGGCTCGCGCTGGCTGGTGCCGCAGAACCTCTACAGCGAGATCCGTCAGGATGCCGTGCTGCTGAAGGCATCCGCCGGCAACGAGGCGGCGACCGCGTTCCTGACCTTCCTCAAGACTCCGGAAGCCCGTGCGGTCATCGAGAAGTTCGGCTATGCTCTGGACCCGAAGTCCGGCAGCTGAGCGCTCACGTCGATGAACTTCCAAGGATGAACTTGCACGTCTCGGCCGATATCTGGCAACCGGTCAGTCTGACCCTCGAATTGGCAGCGATCACGACCGTCATTCTGATGATCGTGGGAACACCGATCGCATGGTGGCTGGCGCGGTCGCAGGCGTGGTGGAAGGAGGCGGTCGCAGCCCTGGTGGCGATTCCGCTCGTGCTGCCGCCGACCGTGCTCGGCTTCTATCTGCTGGTCGCGCTCGGCCCGAGCGGTCCGGGCGGGGCGCTGGCGTCCTTGTGGGGTGCACGCACCCTCGCCTTCACTTTCCCAGGCCTCGTGATCGGCTCGGTGCTGTTCTCGATGCCGTTCGTGGTGCAGCCGATCCGCAACGCCTTCGAGGCCATGGGCGAGAAGCCCCTGGAAGCAGCCGCCACGCTGCGGGCCACGCCCTGGCGCGCGTTCTGGACGATCGCCGTGCCGCTGGCGAGCCCCGGCTTCCTCACCGGCGCGATCCTCGGCTTTGCCCACACCGTCGGCGAGTTCGGCGTCGTGCTGATGATCGGCGGCAACATTCCCGGCAGGACAAAGGTGCTGTCGATCGCGATCTACGACTACGTCGAGACCTCGCAATGGACCGAAGCCTCGGTGCTGGCGCTCGGCATGGTCGTGTTCTCGTTCGGCGTCATTCTGACGATGATGCTGATCGAGAAGAAGATGACGCGACGCGCGTCATGAGCACCGTCAAGGTCGATTTCCGCGGTACGCTCGGGCGCTTCGAGCTGAACGCGCGGTTCGAGGTGCCGGCGCGCGGCGTCACCGCGATCTTCGGCCCGTCCGGCTGCGGCAAGACCGCCGTCATGCGCAGCATCGCCGGCCTCAACCGCCTGGACGGACGATGCTCCGTCGCCGGCGACGTCTGGCAGGACGAGAAGACCTTCCGCCCGGTGCACCGGCGCCCGATCGGCTACGTCTTTCAGGAAGCCAATCTGTTCCCGCACCTCTCCGTCCGCCGCAACCTGATGTACGGGCATCCCGGCCCGTCCGGCCCCACCGCCATCGGCTTCGATGAGGTCGTGTCGCTGCTCGGCATTGCCAAGCTGCTGGAGCGCTCGCCGCGCCATCTGTCCGGCGGCGAGCGGCAGCGCGTGGCGATCGGCCGCGCGCTGCTCAGCCAGCCGAAGCTGCTGCTGATGGACGAGCCGCTGTCGGCGCTCGACCAGATCACCAAGGACGAGATCCTGCCCTATCTGGAGCGGCTGCATGCCGCGCTCGACCTGCCGATCCTCTACATCAGCCACGATATCGCGGAGGTCGAGCGGCTCGCCGATCAGCTGGTGCTGATGCGCAATGGCAGCGTCCTGGCTTCAGGTCCGCTGTCCGTGCTCCAAGCCGACCTGACACTGCCGCTCGCGCTCTCCCGCGATGCAGCGGTCAGTCTCGACGCCACCGTTCTGAAGCACGACGCCATCGACGGCATGGTGACGCTTGCGGTGCCGGGCGGGCATTTCGTGCTGCCGGCCGAGCCGCTTGCGCCGGGAACACGCCGCCGCCTGCGCGTGCTGGCCGATGATGTCAGCCTCGCCTTGGAAACGCCGAGCCGCAGCACCATCGTCAACGTGCTACGCGCGAAGATCCTGGAAATCCGCAGCCAATCGGACCACCGCGTCACCGCCCTGCTCGGCCTCGGCGAGGACGGCCAGGGTGCACGATTGCTGTCGCGGGTCACCCAACGCTCGTGGAACGAGCTCGGCCTGCAGGCAGGGCTTGCCGTCTACGCCCAGGTCAAGGGCGTCGCGCTGGTGCGCCGCGAAGAGCCCATCGCCTGATCGGCACGCGCCGACCTGCCCCACCATCACGACATGTTGTATAAGCGACAATATAGCATCCGCTGTTATATCCTAGACAATACAGCTCTGGATCAGACAAACCGAGGCATGCCTGCTTTTCCTCAATACAATGAACAAGTTGATCGGCGCGCAACGATCTGGCCCGCGGCTTGCTCATTCGATCTCGCAACACGAGGTCATCAGCATGAAAGCCGCCGCCGTCACTTGGCATCCGAACGCGCCCAAGCCGCTCGCGCTGGTGCTGGGCACCAACGAGATCGCCTCCGCGATCGCGGCCAAGCTCAACCATGAGCGCTTCGCGCTCGTCCTCTGTCACGACGCCTTTCCGCCGGTGATCCGACGCGGCATGGCCTTCCACGACGTCCTGTATGGCGAGGCCTGCGACATCGACGGCGTGGTCGGCTGCCGGGCCGAGGGCATCGCGGACGTCGTGCGCATTCATCGCGAGCCCAGCCAGGTCGCCGTCACCGGGATGCATCTCACCGACATCATCGCGTTCCGCTATCCCGCGGTCATCGTCGACGCACGGATGCAGAAGCATCTGGCCACGCCGGATCTGCGCGGCGTTGCCGGCATCGCCGTCGGCATCGGACCGCGCTTTGCGGTCGGGCACAATTGCGACATCGCGATCGAGACGCATCCTTGCGAGACCGGCGCGATCGTGGCGCACGGCACCACGCGCGACGCGGACAGCAAGGCGCGCGCGCTCGGCGGCGCCGGCCGCGAGCGCTTCGTCTATTCCAATCAGGACGCCGTCTGGCATACGCCGCTCGACATCGGCACCCGCGTCTACAAGGGACTGCAGCTCGGCTCGCTCGGCGGCACGCCGGTGCTGGCGCCGCTCGATGGCGCACTGCGCGGCATCGCGCGCGACGGTTTGCGCGTGCCGGCCAACGTCAAGCTGCTGGAGATCGATCCGCGCGGCCGCCACGCCGCATGGACCGGCATGGACGACCGCGGGCGATCGATCGCCGCGAGCGTCGTCTCGGCGGTCCACGCGATCATGCAAACCGGTCGGAAGGCGGGCCGCGTCTCCGCCAACGTGTGAGGAGGACTGCCATGGGTGTCGCTGAGGTCGGGACGTGTCAGATCGTGGCGCTGCAGGGCGCTGCGTCCACCGTCATCCAGGAGCTGCTCGATGAGCTCGCCACACGGCTCGCAGGCATCGGGCTGCGCGTCTCCGGCGTGATCGAGAGCAGCGCCGACAAGACCAGGCCGTGCAAGGCCATGATGCTGCGCAGCCTCGACGACGACCGCGTGTTCTCGATCTCGCAGGATCTCGGCCCGGGATCGCAGGCCTGCAATCTCGATCCCGAAGGATTGGTGCTGGCCTGCGCCGCCGTGCAGCAGTCGATCGCGCGCGGCACGGATGTCGTGATCCTCAGCAAGTTCGGCAAGCAGGAGGCGGCGGGAGGAGGCCTCGCCGACGCCTTCGGCTCGGCGATGTCAGCCGGGCTTCCGATCATCACGGCGGTATCGCCCGCGATGATGGAGGCGTGGACGCGCTTCGCCGGCGTGTTCGCCGAATGCGTCCCGGTCGATGTCGCGCGCCGTCCCGGCTGGATCGAGGCGTGGTCCGGCCGCATGGTGACAGCGCGAAGCCCGCGTGACATGATCGGCTCACAACGCGAGCGGATCGGAATAGGATGAAGCGCGAAGCTCAGATCGCATTGACCATCACTTTCGGCAACGGCGGAAGTCTGTGGCCCGAAGATCTGCTGCTGATCGACTTCATCCGCCGGGAGCGCTCGATCCTCGGCGCCGCGCGCGCGAGCGGCATCTCCTACCGCAAATGCTGGCTGATGGTCGATGCGCTCAACCGCACCTTCGAGACGCCGGTGTTCGAGACTCATCCGGGGCGACGGGGCGGCGGCGCCGAGATCACGCCGTTCGGCGAGCGGCTGATCGCGCTGTATCGCTCGATGGAGCGGCGCACCCGCACGGCCACCGCCGCGGCGCTCGCTGAGCTGCAGAAGGCTACCGATCCCCGCTATCAGAAGCGGGCCAGCGGCGCGGCCGAGGCAGCTCCGAAGGCCGAACCGCGCCGGGTCCGATCGCGACGCTCTTGATCATCGCCCAGGCCGACAGATCCGGCTCCAACGCCAGCCGCTCGACGGACTCCAGCGTGACCAAGGCGTGCAGCTTCGTCGCACCGAGATCGAACGTCACGCGCACATAGGGCGGATCGAGCGGCAGGATCTCCTCGATCCGGCCGGGCAGCCGGTTGGTGATCGAAACATCCATCGGCCGCGACAGCGCGATCGACACGTCGCGGGCCTCGATGGTCACGGAGACGCCGGCGTCGATCGCGGCGTCGACCATCGGAACGCGCAACTCGCCGTCGGCGAAGAACAACGTCGACATGCCATATTGCGGATCATGGCGCAGCACGCGCGCAGGCACCGTCGTGCTGAGAACGACGGACGAGGCTGAAGACGATGCAGACGAGCCGGTCATCGCGCGGCAGCCTCCACAGCCTCAAGGCCGGTCGTGATCGTACAGGACGCGAACGCGGATCGTGCCCTCCACCGCGCGCAGCTCCGACAGCAGCGCCTCGCCCTCACCGCCGACCACGTCGGTCTCGAGCACGACATAGCCGACCTCGGGATCGGTTTGCAGATATTGCGCGAGGATGTTGATGTTGTGCCGCGATACCGCCTCGTTGACCTGGCGCAGCACGCCGGGCACGTTGCGATGAACGTGGATGAAGCGCGTGCCCGTCGGGCGCGCCGGCAGTTGCACCTGCGGGAAGTTCACGGCGCCGAAGGTCGAGCCGACATCGGAATAGTCGATCAGCTTGCGCGCGACCTCGCCACCAATTCGGTCCTGCGCCTCCTCGGTGGAGCCGCCGACATGCGGGGTCAGGATCACGTTGGGCAGGCCCTGCAGCGGCGAGACGAACGGATCGGCGTTCGATGCCGGTTCGACCGGAAACACGTCGACGGCAGCACCTGAGAGCTTGCCCTCGCGCAATGCGCTGGCCAGCGCCTCGATGTCGACCACCGTGCCGCGCGAATTGTTGATCAGATAGGCCCCGTCCTTCATGTGACGGATCTGGCGCTCGCCGATCATGTTGGCGGTCGCCGGCGTCTCCGGCACGTGCAGCGACACGACGTCGCTCATCGCCAGGAGCTCGTCGAGGCTCTCGACCGGCTCGGTGTTGCCGTGACGGAGCTTGTCGGTGAGATCGAAGAAGATCACCCGCATACCCATGGCCTCGGCGAGGTTCGACAGCTGCGAGCCGATGTTGCCATAGCCGATGATGCCGAGCGTCTTGCCGCGCACCTCTCGGCTGCCATTGGCCGACTTGTCCCAGCCGCCGGCATGCGCCGACACCGAGCGCGGGAAGATGCGGCGCATCAGCATCACGACCTCGGCGATCGTCAGCTCGGCGACGCTGCGGGTGTTCGAATAGGGCGCATTGAATACGGGGATGCCGAGCCGCTTCGCGGCATCGAGATCGACCTGGTTGGTGCCGACGGAGAAGCAGCCGACCACCATCAGCCGGTCGGCGGCCTGCAGCACATCGGCGGTGAGATGCGTCCGCGAGCGAATGCCAAGCATGTGCACGCCCGACAGCATACGCTTCAACTCCGCCGAACCGAGCGCCTTCGGCAACCGCTCGATTTCCGTATAGCCGTTGGCCTCGAACATGCGGACGGCCGAGTCGTTCACGCCCTCGAGGAGCAGAACGCGGATCTTTTGCTTGGGAAGCGATAACGGCATGGGCCTGGCCTGATCAGTCGTGGATGTGGCGTAGTGTAGCGGTTGTTACAGTCGCGATGCGTTGAAACTTGGTGAATGCGACGCGGCAGGGTCGCTTTCTGTCGCTTTCTCAGGGTCTTGTCCACTCCGTCGCGGCCTTTTGACCGGCGATGCAAAATCAGCGCCTGGCATACCGGCCGCACCGCACGGCCCGCACTGCAACAACCGCAGATCGCTGTTTTGGCTGCTGACAAACCATGCGAGCAGAGCTAGCCTTTCTTCCAATCACAAAATCATCGGGAGGTCAGCATGTCAGACGGGGTTGTCGAGACACGCGCGTCGGAGGTGTCGGGCGGTGAAACGCAGACGGTCGATGTCGCCGTCGTGGGTGCCGGATTTGCGGGACTTTACCTGCTGCACCGCCTGCGCAAGGCGGGCTTCTCGACCGTGGCTCTGGATACGGCCAACGATGTCGGCGGCACCTGGTACTGGAACCGCTATCCCGGCGCGCGCTGCGACATCCAGACCGTCGACTACAGCTACACCTTCGATCCCGAGCTCGAGAAGGCCTGGCAATGGTCGGAGAAATACGCCACCCAGCCGGAGATCCTGCGCTATCTCGGCTTTGTCGCCGATCGCTACGATCTGCGCCGCGACATCCGCTTCGGCACCCGCGTGCTCGGCGCCTCCTGGGATGACGCCAAGGAGCGCTGGCTGCTGACGACCGACAAGGGCCCCGCCGTCTCCTGCCGCCACTACATCATGGCGACCGGCTGCCTGTCGCAGCCGAAGCCGCCGGAGATCGACGGCGTGCACGACTTCAAGGGCGAGATCTACTTCACCAGCCGCTGGCCGCATGACGGTGTCGACCTCCGCGGCAAGCGCGTCGCGGTGATCGGCACCGGCTCGTCCGGCATCCAGTCGATCCCGATCATCGCCGAGCAGGCAGCACAGCTCACGGTTTTCCAGCGCACGCCGAACTTCGCACTGCCGGCGCATAACGGCCCGCTCCCGGCCGATCGCGCCGCGCAGCTCGCAGAAGATCGCAACGGGCTGCGCGAGCAGGCGCGCTGGTCGATGGCTGGCGTGCCGATCCCGCCGGCCACCGACTTCAGCTGGGCGTTGAGCGAGGCCGAGCGCCGCGAACGCTTCGAGAAGCTGTGGGCGTCGGGCGACCTCGTCGGCATGCTGACGCAGCTCTGGGCCGACCAGGGTGTCGACCCCGACGGCAATGCGCTGCTCGCCGACCTCATCCGCGAGAAGATTCACGAGATCGTCAAGGATCCCGAGACCGCCGCCGCGCTCACGCCTCACGACCATCCGTTCGGCGCCAAGCGCCCGTGCTTGGACACCAACTACTATCAGACGTTCAACCGCCCCAATGTCACGCTGGTCAATCTGCGCCAGGAGCCGATCACATCCATCACCGCTGATGGCATCAAGACCGACAGGCGCAGCTTCGACATCGACGTCATCGTGTTCGCGACCGGCTTCGATGCCATGACCGGTGCGATCCGCGCCGTGCATCCGATCACCGGGCGCGGCGGCAAATCGCTGGAGGATGTCTGGGCCAACGGACCGCAAACCTATCTCGGGCTCACGGTCGCAGACTTTCCCAATCTGTTCCTGATCACGGGTCCCGGCAGCCCATCGGTGCTGTCGAACATGGCGGTCTCGATCGAGCAGCATGTCGACTGGGTCGTCGATCGTCTCGTCGCCCTGCGCGAAGCCGGGTTCACGACCATCGAGGCCACGGAGACTGCGCAGGCCGGCTGGGCACGCCACATGGCGGACTGCGCGACCGTGACGCTGCATCGGCTCGCCAACACCTGGTACACTGGTGCCAACGTGCCGGGCAAGCCGCAGACCCTGATGCCCTATACTGGCGGCGTCGGCCCCTATCGCGGCATCTGCAACGAAATCGTCAGCCGCGGCATGCTCGGCTTCAAGCTGTCAGGTCCGAACGGCGCGTCCCAATGCAATGACGGCGAGATCGTGCGGCTGCAGCCGGATGTCAGGCTGGTGCTGAACATGCTGGCCGAGATGAACTTGCCGCCGATCGAATCGATGGGCGCGGCTGGCGCCCGCGAATTCGTTGCGCAGTTCAACGCGACGAGGCCGCCTGGACGTCCCGTTGGCGAAGTCAAGGATGGCACATTGCAGGGCGCCGACGGTCCCCTGCCCTATCGGCTGTATCGGCCGGCGACGCCCGGGCCGCATCCGATCGTCGTCTACTTCCATGGCGGCGGCTGGGTGCTCGGCGACGAGCAGTCGGACGATCCATTCTGCCGCGACATGTGCCGCCGCTCCAACATGATCTTCGTCAGCGTCGGCTATCGCCATGCGCCCGAGCACCGCTTCCCGGCGGCGGCCGAGGACGGCTATGCGGCGACGCGCTGGGTGGCCGAGCACGCCGCCGAGCTCGGCGGACGCGACGGACCGGTGCTGGTGGCCGGCTGGAGCGCCGGCGGAAACATCGCTGCGGTCACTTGCCAGCTCGCGCGGGATCGCGGCGGGCCTCTCGTCGGCGGACAGTTGCTGGTCTGCCCGGTGACCGATTGCAGCTTCGATCGGCCGTCCTACACCGACAACGCGGCCGGCTACTTCCTGACGCGCGGCCTGATGTACTGGTTCTGGGACATCTACTGCTCGCCGGCGGATCGCACCGATCCGCGCGCGTCGCCGTTGCGGGGCAAGCTGCAGGGCCTGCCGCCGGCCTACATCGTCACCTGCGAGTTCGATCCGCTGCGCGACGAGGGCGTCGCCTATGCGGAGGCGCTCGCCGCCAACGGCGTGCCGGTCGGGCAGCTCAAGGCCCACGGCCACTTCCACTCGTCGTTCACGATGGTCGACGTCGTCATCACCGGCGTCGGCGGCCGCATGCAGATGGCGGAGGCGCTGCAGGCATTCACGCAGTCTGCGGAAGAAGGCGAATCGCCGGAGATCAACGCCGCCGCCAGCTGACCAGCGGAGGCTGCGGCCGAGACGTATCGCGACGGCCCGCAACTTTGCGGGTCGTTGCCGCAACACGCAGCTTGCGCCGGATCGCCCACGCTGTCACCGAGACGACGAGCCACGCCGTCGTTGCGGCGACGAAGGCGGCTGCGACGCTTGACTGAACCAGCGTGGAGAATACGGCCGCGAACGCCAGCATGCCGAGACTGCCGAGCACTGCACCTGCGGTGTCGAGTGCAGCCGCTTCGCGTCCGCGCCGCTCGCCGGAGAGTCCCTGACGGCGCTTGCGCCTGATCTCGTGCGCCTCGATCAGGGTGACGCTGGCACAGAAGATCGCCGGCAATGCCAGGAAGAGGCCGCCGATCGCAGGACCGAAGGCTTTGGCAATGAGCCCGGTCGCGACTGTGGCGGCGCCGCCCAGCGCAAAGCGGATGACGTATTCGTGCCACTTGCCGTCCTTCAGCGCCGAGGGCGAGATGCAGATCAGCATCACGCCCCTCCGGAGAAGACCGCCTGCAGTCCCAGCGCTGCGACCAGCCACACGGCCGTTGCGAGCAGGCTCGCGCTCAATGCGCGCATATGCTGCCGCATCAGCAGCCGGCACACGGTCATGCTATAGAGACAGAGCGCGGCTGCGCCGAACATCATCGAATGGCTCTGGACCGCCGCATAAGCGGCATCATGCGTGACAACCGCAACGCCCAACGTCGCCAGCGCGACCGAGGGCGCGGCTCCGAACAGGCCGGCAAAGCTCTTCGGACGCAACACATCGCCAATGATCGCGAATGTCGAAACGATGACGCCGCCGATCAGGAAGCGGATGACGGATTCGGTCATGTCCGGCTTGCTCCCGGTTGTTCGTAGCCGGTCCATGCGCGCAAGCTGCGTTCAAGGGCCGCCCGTTCCGGAGGCGCGGACCAAGACTCTTGCGAGCACGAACAATTGGTTCCCTTCCAACGCCGAGCTCTGACGACAGTTTCAAGACAGCGTCACGAAGCCGTCATGGAGCGTGATCTGCTCAGCCCGTGGCTGCGATGGCATCGTCATAGGCACGCACGGAAGCGACCGCGGTGTCTCGCACATCGCTCGCGCTCATCCCCGGCTTGTACAGGCTGGAGCCGAGTCCGAAGGCTCGCACACCGGCTACGGCATAGGAGGCGAGATTCTTGTCCGACACACCGCCGACGGCACCGACCACGACGCCTTTCGGCAGGACGGCAAGTTGCGCTGCAATCCCCGACGGACCGAGCACCGACGCCGGAAAGTATTTCAGGGCCGAGGCGCCGCAACGCAAAGCAAGAAAGGCCTCCGTCGGCGTGAAGACCCCGGGCATGGTGACCATGTCGTAGGCCTGCGCCGTCGCCAGCACTTCGACATCGACGTTGGGGCTGACCATCAGACGCCCGCCGGCCTCCGCGACACGCACGCAATCTGCGGCATTGACGACCGTCCCTGCACCGATCAGGCAGTCCTTGCCGAACCGGGCGGCGAGACGCTCGATCGAGACGAACGGTTCCGGCGAGTTGAGAGGAACCTCGATCAGCTCGAAACCGGCTTCGATCAGGACATCGACGATGGCCTCGGACTCGTCGGGTTTGATACCGCGCAGGATCGCAACCAGCGACCGCTTGACATGCGGCCAGGCAACGGACTTTGTCATGGTCGGAAACGCGCTCCCCAGATCTGCCGCGCGGCCTTGACCAGGCCGCGCCGGGACGCCTGTTCGGCATCACATTCGTTCACGTCGAAACCAGCAGCGGCCAGCGCCGCGCGATAGAGCCGGCCGAGCCGGCCCGCTCCGATCAACCGGAGTGGAAGCTCGGCGCCAAACCGCGCCCGAGCGTCGGCGATCTCACTGCCGATCAGAAGCCCGGAGAGCCTCGCAGCCCCATCGGACCGCTGCTCAAAACCGAGGAGCTGGGCTGCGCGCAGCCGGAACAGCGCATTGGTCAGTGCCGTCGGCGCGGCAAGCGACGCTGCGAAGCTCTCGCGGAACGCCGCGTCGTGCTCGACGGCCGAGGCCTCCGGTTCGACGGCGTGCATCAAAATGCTATGTTGAGAGACGACCGCGAACAGCTCGCCGGTCATGTAGGTGGCAAAGTCGATCACAGCGCCGGCATCGATCCGGATCCATTTGCTGTGGGTGCCCGGAATGCAGACGATCCCGGTGAAGTCCGGCTCGGTGACGCCGAGCAGCTGGGTTTCCTCGCCGCGCATCACGTCCGGCTGATCCGCCCGCGCCTGCGCCAGTCCCGGCAGAATCCTGACGTCGCCATCCGTGTCGACGCCAATCGCGCCGGCATGCAGCGCCTCCAGCCGGGTGGGCGTGTGCAGATAAGGCGCCTCGACCCAGCCTTGCCGCGCGCCGGCCATGCCGCAGATCAGCACCGGAACATCGGCCGGCGCGCCGAGCTTCGCCAGATGGTCGCGCAGCACCGGCGCGAAGCCAGATGTCGCGCAATGCAGCATGCCCTCGCTACCGCGGCTCCCGGCCAGCTCCGTCCCGTCTCCAGCCATCAGCCAGGCGCGGAAGCTGGATGTCCCCCAGTCGACGGCGACAAGGGCCGGCGTTGCTGACGAATAGACGGCGGTCACACCCTGCTCCCGATCACTTCGACATCTGGCAATGCCATGCCGCGCGGGCCGCGCAAACAACAAATTGCGCTCTGCACGATTATGCACGTTGTTATTCTTGTTTATGCCTGATATGAGGACGGCATGTCAGACCTTCCACTGGCGCGCCGCGACCAGATCGCCGGCCGCCTCTCGGCGGGGCACGCGGTCGTCGCGGCCGCCCTGGCCCACGAATTCGGCGTCTCCGAGGATGCCATCCGGCGCGATCTTCGTGCGCTTGCCGCCGAAGGACGCTGCCGCCGGGTGTATGGCGGCGCATTGCCGATCGCCGGCGGCATGACACCGATGGCGGCGCGGATCGGGCAAGATCGCGAACGCAAGCTGGCGCTCGCCCGGACGGCCGCCCGCGGCATCGCGCGTGGCGAATTTCTCTTCCTCGATAGTGGCAGCACCAATCTCGCCCTCGCTGAAGTCCTGCCCGATGATTTCGATCTCACCGTCGCAACCAACGCCATCGACATTGCCGCAACCGTGCTGCACCGGCAGGACCTGCAGTTGATCATGATCGGCGGCTCCGTTCATCCCGCAGTCGGCGGCTGTGTCGACGCCGATGCGCTCATGCAGGTGCAGCGCTTGAACATCGACCGCTGCTTCATCGGCGCCTGCGCTGTATCGGCGCAAGGCGGCATCAGCGCGGTTGATCCGACTGACGCAGCATTCAAGCGGACGCTGCTGTCGCTGAGCCGCGTAAGCGTCGCAATGGTCACCAACGAGAAGCTCGAGACCCGAGCCCCCCACCGTATCGCCGGCGCCAAGACCATCAGCCAGCTCACCGTCGAGCATGATGCGCCGGCGGCCCGGCTCGCCCTGCTCAAACGGACGGGAGCCACCATCATGACGGCCGCCCCGCCGGTGTGACAGCGCCCTTCAGAAAGTCGGGAATCTTCCAAATGAGTTCTGATCACAGCGGGGCGCGGCTCGCGACCCGCCTGGCCTTCTTCGTCGCCGGCTTCGGCATCGCCTGCTGGGCACCGCTGGTGCCGTTTGCCAAACAGCGGCTCGGCGTCGATGATGCGACGCTCGGGCTGCTACTGCTCTCGCTCGGCGTGGGCTCAGTCGCATCGATGCTGGCCGCCGGGCTGCTGAGCGCCCATTATGGCAGCAAGCCGGTCGTCATCGTCAGCGGCATCGCTCTCGCGCTGTTCCTGCCACTGCTGGCGATCGCAGCAACGCCAGCGACTCTCGCACTCGCATTGTTCGCCTTCGGTGCGGCGCTGGGCTCGCTCGACGTCGCGGTGAACATCCAGGCGATCGACGTCGAGCGGCTGAGCGAGCGTCCGCTGATGTCAGGTTTCCATGCCCAGTTCAGCATCGGCGGCTTCGCGGGCTCCGGCGTCATGACGGCGCTGCTCGCGTTCGACGTCGCGCCGCTGCTCGGCACACTCGCTTGTTGTGCGCTCGCCCTGGCCGCGATGATCGTGGCCGCCCCGCGACTGATGGCGAGCAAACCCGCGCAATCGGGGCCTCTGCTCGTGCTTCCGCACGGCGCGGTGCTGCTGCTGGCGGCGCTCGCCGCGATCATGTTCCTGGTCGAAGGCGCGATGCTCGACTGGAGCGCGCTGCTGCTCGCCAGTTCCGGCCGCCTGCCGGCCGCGCAGGCCGGATTGGGCTACATCATGTTCTCGATCGCAATGACCGCAGGGCGCCTCGTCGGTGACGCCGTGGTTGCACGGATCGGTGATCGCGCAACGTTGCTCGGGGGCAGCGCCATCGCCATCGCGGGCTTCGTCCTGCTGCTCGCGGCTCCGTGGGTTGCTGCTGCCATGGCGGGCTTTGCGCTGATCGGCCTCGGCGCGTCGAACCTGGTCCCAGTGCTGTTCCGCCGAGCCGGGGCGCAGACCGCCATGCCGGTCGGGCTGGCCGTCGCGGCCGTCACCACCGCAGGCTACTCAGGCGTGCTGCTGGGCCCCGCAGGCATCGGCTTCATCGCCGCAGCCACCAGCCTGCCGGCCGCATTCTGGATGTTGGCCGCACTGCTCGTCATCGTGCTGCTGAGTGCGCCGTTGGCCGCGAGCACGCAGCCTTAGGAACGAGGCGCGCCGCTCCGGTTTGACCCGGCATCTCATGCCTCGGCCATTCGTCTGCACGAAGCGACGTCGTCTATCGCTGAGCTGCCGATCTCACGCCGGCGTCGAGCCATCTTTGAGCACGCTCTCGCGCATTTCCTGATAGCGCGCACCGGTCTGCGGCTTGACGAACAGCGCCGCGACGATCGGATGCCGCGCCCTCAGCTCGCTCTCGATCGCAACGACGGCGCGCTCGATATCATCGGCGCGCTGATCGTCCGCAAACTCGATGCTCAGCGCGACAACGACATGCTGCGGTGACAGCTGCACCGTGAGCAGGCCATTGGCTGACTTGACGCCCTTCCTCTTGCGCGCGATGTCGAGGATCGAACGCGCCAGCTCCGGGTCCGCCGGCTCGCCGATCAGGAGACTCTTGCTCTCCCGCGCGAGCACCATCGAGGTCGCCGCAAGCAGCACACCGATCAGGATCGATCCGATGCCGTCCCATGCCGGCTCATCGAAGGCGACGGCCGCAGCCATCGCGGCAGCAGCAATCACGATGCCGATCAGTGCCGCGCTGTCCTCGAACACGACCATGAAGGCCGGCGGGTCCTTGCTGCGCCTGAACGCCTCGAGATAGGAGAGACCCGGCGCAGCCGCGCGAAACCGCCGCACCGCCACCCACCAGGAGCCTGCCTCGAACACGAAGGAGAGCCCGAGCACGACGTAGTTCACCGTCGGGTCTTCGATCGGCCGCGGATGCATCAGGTGCGTCACGCCTTCATACAGCGAGACGCCGGCGCCCAGCGCGAACAAGAGCAGCGCGACGATGAAGCTCCAGAAATAGAGCTCACGGCCATGGCCGAGCGGATGCCGCTGGTCGGGCGGACGGCTTGCGCGATGAAAGCCGTAGAGCAGCAGCAGTTCGTTCGAGGTGTCGACGGCGGAGTGGATCGCCTCGCTCATCATGGCCGAGCTGCCGGTCCACACCGCCGCGGCGGTCTTGGTGCAGGCCACGAGCAGATTGCCGGCAAGCGCGGCATAGACGGCAACCTTGGAATCCGCGTTTGCCGCCATGTCGCCTGCCTGTTCCCTGCGCTCGTGCGCCGGGCAACGCGAGCTGCGGGGCATCGGTTCCCGTGGCGCGCTTGCGGACGTCGCCGCGCCGGAGCAGGATCGCCCGATCCGCAACGGAGCAGAGTGACGATGGCGCCGAGAGATGAGGCGAGAGACGGACAGAGGCAAGCCGGCGCCCAAGACCGGGACGCAGATTTCCTGCGCCACAGCTTCGCCATCGCCCGCCGCGCGACATCCAACGGCAATCATCCATTCGGAGCGGTGCTGATCGCTGCCGACGGCCGCGTTCTGATCGAGGCCGAGAACGGCTACATGCCAGCTCATGACGCCACGGCCCATGCCGAGCGGCTGGTCGCGACCCAGGCCTGCGTTTCGCTAGCGCCCGAGATCAGGGCGGCGGCCACGCTGTATTCGTCGGCAGAGCCGTGCGCGATGTGCGCGGGCGCCATCTACTGGGCCGGCATCGGACGCGTGGTCTATGGCCTCAGTGAGCGGCGGCTGCGCGGCATTACCGGCAATCATCCGGAGAACCCGACCCTCGACCTGCCGTGCCGCGACGTGTTCGCGAGCGGCCAGCGTGCGACCGAAGTCGTCGGCCCCCTGTTGGAGGAGGAAGCCGCGACGCTGCATGAGGGAGCCTGGGACAAATGAAGCAGGCGCCGCGACCGGAGGCGCGGCGCCTGCTTGCGTGGCTCGATCGATATCAGAACTTCACGGTCACGCCCGAATACAGCGACGACTCGGTGCAGGCGCCCGTGGCGACACGGGTGCCGCCGACACCGGCGACGGAACAGCCGACCGCGTTGTTGTGGTCGAGGCCGAACTTGTTCTGCCAGTAGCGATAGGCCACCCAGACGTCGATCAGGTGGCTCTGCTTCTCACCCCACATCGCCTTCGACGCATCGAAGGTCAGGCGGATCGGCTCGGAATTGAACTCGATCTTGGTCGGATAGACGCCGTTCGCGACGCTGGCCGGGAGCGGCTCGGTGTCGGTGCCCTTCTTGCCGTACCAGCCGGCGCGGCCCGAGATCGAGAAGAACTGCATGCTCTCCGGCAGGAAGCCGAGATCCATGTAGTAGTTGGTCTCGACGGCCCAGGTCGGCTTGAACGAGGTATTGCCGTCATTGATGCAGGGGTTCGACCAGCCGGCCCCGCACTGCGAGAACGAATTGTGGTTGGCGAACTCCCAATACATCAGGGGAGCGACGTTGAAATAGCCCTTGTAGGGCAGGTTGAACGCGAACTGCAGGCCGGCAACCACGTCGCGTTTGGCGGCGCCGAAATAGCGGTTCTCGGTATTGGCATCCATGCCCACTTCGAACGAAATGTTCTGCAGCGGGCCCATCGTGAAGGCCTTGGTGTTGAAGATCTGGTTCCAGCCGAAGGTCGAGCGGAACAGTCCGTAGATTTCGGTCGCACCGGCACAGCTCGCCGGCGTGAAGGCGAAACCTGCGTTGGGCGACACGATCCCGCCGGTCTGCGTGCACGGCCCAGCGGGGTCGTTGTGGTCCGACTTGAACAGCGAGATCGTGAAGAAGTTGGTGCCGTAACCCCAGACGTCGAAATGGGTGAACGAGTAGACCTGCTTGGCGGTCTTGGCGTTGAATGTGCCGTTGCCGTTGACACTCCATGCACCAGGCTGGCTGGCATCGAAGATATAGGAGTAGCTGACGCGATTGTCGACGACGAGGAAGAACGGCACCTCGGCCGGCGCCTTCTTCGCGATCGCCTTGGCGGACAGGTCAGCGGCCCCCGCTGCACCGACCGACGTCAGCGCTGCCGCGCCCATTGCGACGACCGCCGCGATTGTTTGACGTAACGACATTCAGAACACCCCCAGTTGACAAGCGCCGATTCCCGACTTGCATGCACAGTTGCGCCGTTCCACGGGTGGGAGAAGCCTCAACTTTCTCCAGGACTTGCCCGCAGTTTGATCAAGGTTCCGCCGTATTGCAGCGGCGACGACATCGGTCGCGAGCTTGGGCATGGGACGATTGGCCGCGGCCACGATGCTCCCAGACCCCGATCTTGCGGCTTCACATTGCTGAAGTTTTTCCGAAAAGCCCCGCCTGGCCTTCCGCGCGCGTTCGCGGCAACGCGCGAGCGCAAGCGCGCCCCTGGACGCGCATGGGATGACGCTGCTCATCCAACGGGCAACGTGCTGCGGGCGGATCGATTTCCGGCCGGTGTCTCAAAACTGCCACAGAACTTTATCGTTCGCTCCGCTCGACCGATTGCGGGACGTGATGCCTGCAACCGCTGGCGCACTGCATTCGCCGAACGCGGCGCGATGGACGCTTGGACAAGAGTTGGGCAGAGGATGGCGCTTTTCGCCTCTTACGCGCCGCGGCAAATTAGATCACAATTGAGGCAGCTTCATTCCCCTGCCCCATGACGCAGCAAATGCCTGACCCCGCGCCGGCCGATCCGAACCCTACGCCTCCGCTCCTGCAGACGATCGGATTGACCAAGCGCTATGGCGACTTCGTTGCCAACGACAAGATCGACATCGAGATCCGACCACGCGAGATTCACGCCTTGCTCGGCGAGAACGGCGCCGGGAAGTCGACGCTGGTGAAGACGATCTACGGACTGGTGCAGCCGAGCGCCGGTGAGCTGCGCTGGCAGGGTGTGCCCATCACGCTGTCCGGTCCCGCGGAAGCGCGATCCCTCGGCATCGGCATGGTATTTCAGCATTTCTCCCTGTTCGACAACCTCACGGTGGCTGAGAACGTGGCGCTCGGGCTCGATGGCAAGGAGCCATTCAAGGCCATGTCGGCGCGGCTCGCGGACGTCGCGCGCGACTACGGACTGCCGCTCGATCCGAAGCGCGAAGTCTGGCAATTGTCGGTGGGCGAGCGGCAGCGCATCGAGATCGTGCGCGCGCTCATGCAGAATCCGAAATTCCTCATCCTGGACGAGCCCACCGCCGTGTTGACGCCGCAGGAGGCCGACCAGTTGTTCGTCGTGCTCGAGCGACTGAAAGCAGAAGGCCGCGCCATCCTCTACATCAGCCACAAGCTCGAAGAGGTGAAGCGGCTGTGCGACACTGCCACCATCCTGCGCGGCGGCAGGAAGGTCGCGACCTGCAATCCGAAGCTGGAGACGGCTGCCTCGCTGGCGCGCATGATGGTGGGGACCGAGATCAAGGACGTGAAGCCGCCGGCCGAGCGGCGCACCACCGTGCCGCGTCTGGTCGTCAATGATCTCACCCTCGCCCCCAGCGAGCTGCATGGCGTGGGCCTCAAGAACGTTTCCTTCGAGCTGAAGGGCGGCGAGATCCTCGGCATCGCCGGTGTCGCCGGCAACGGCCAGGACGAGCTGTTTGCTGCGTTGTCCGGCGAACGCCTCGTCAAAGAGCCCAGCGCGATCATCATCGACGGCCTCGCCTGCGGCAATCTCTCGATCACCGAGCGCCGCAAGATGGGCGCGGCGTTCGTGCCGGAGGAGCGGCTGGGGCATGGCACCGCGCCGCGGATGAGGTTGTCCGAGAATGCGCTACTGACCGGACACGCCGCGGGCGACATGGTCCGGCACGGCTTCATCAACGCCGCAGCGACATTGCGGACGGTCGATCTGACGACCGAGACGTTCGATGTCCGCAAGGCCAAGCGCGATCCGGAAGCGGCGAGCCTGTCCGGCGGCAATCTGCAGAAGTTCGTCGTCGGCCGCGAGATCCTGCGCACGCCGGCTGTGCTGGTCGTCAACCAGCCGACCTGGGGCGTCGACGCAGGTGCCGCCGCGATCATCCGCCAGGCGCTGATCGATCTCGCCAGCGCGGGCGCTGCCGTCCTCGTCACCAGCCAGGACCTCGACGAACTGATCGAGATCGCCGACCGCATCGCGGTGATGTTTCACGGACACTTGTCGGAGGCGCTGCCACGCGCGGAGGCGACGCGGGAAAGGCTCGGCCTGTTGATGGGTGGCACCAGCCTCGAGAAGGAGGCGGCGCATGCAGCTCGTGCTTGAGAAGCGCGCCGAGCGTTCGCGCACCATCGCGCTGGTTTCGCCGCTGATCGCGATCGGACTGACGCTGGTGACCATGAGCGTGCTGTTCGCCGTGCTCGGCAAGAACCCGATCACCGCGCTCGGCGTCTACTTCCTCGCGCCGCTCACCGACGGCTATTCGCTGCAGGAGATCGCGGTGAAGGCCACGCCGCTGGTCATGATCGCGATCGGCTTGTCGCTGTGCTACCTCGCCAACGCCTGGAACATCGGTGCCGAGGGCCAGTTCCTGATCGGAGCCGTTGCCGGCAGCTGGATCGCGGTGAAGACGCAAGGCACCGAAGCGGGACACTGGGTGCTGCCGGCGATGCTGGTCGCGGGCGCCGCAGCCGGCGCGCTCTATGCGCTGATCCCGGCGCTGTGCCGCGTCAAGTTCGGCGCCAGCGAGATCCTCATCAGCCTGATGCTGGTCTATGTCGCCGATCTCCTGCTCGACTATCTCGTTCGCGGCCCCTGGCGCGATCCCGCCGGCTTCAACTTCCCCACCACGGCGGAGTTCGATCCGGTCGCCACCGTGCCGGTGCTGATCGAGGGCGGACGCCTGCATCTCGGCAGCATCATCGCGCTGATTGTCGTTGCCGGCGCCTTCGTGCTGCTCGAGCGCACCATCAAGGGGTTCGAGATCCGAGTCGTGGGCGTGGCGCCGCGTGCGGCACGGTTCGGCGGCTTCAATGCGAACCAGCTCATCCTTCTGACGTTCGCCGTGTCGGGCGCATTGGCCGGTCTCGCAGGGATCATCGAGGTGGCGGGACCCATCGGACATCTGCAGCCTGGCATCTCGCCGGGCTATGGCTTCACCGCGATCATCGTGGCCTTCCTCGGACGGCTCAATCCGGTTGGAATATTCATTGCAGGGCTTTTTCTCGCATTGACGTTCATTGGCGGCGAGCAGGCCCAGATCACGATGAAGATTCCGCTCGATGTGACCAAGGTGTTCCAGGGCATCCTGCTGTTCTACGTGCTCGCCTGCGACTCGCTCATCCTCTACCGTTTCAAGCTCGTCTTCGCCGCGCGGCAGGTGCAAAGTGGTGCTGGTTGAAGCAATCATCCTGTCGGTGCTCGCCGCATCGACGCCGCTGCTGCTGGCGGCCACCGGCGAGCTGGTCACCGAGCGCTCGGGCGTCCTCAACCTCGGCGTCGAGGGCATGATGATCGTCGGCGCGGCCTGCGGCTTCGGCGGGGCCTGGCTGTCCGGCTCGATCATCGTCGGCGCGCTGTGCGGCATCGTCGCCGGCATGCTGATGTCGCTGATCTTCGCGTTCATGACCCTCGGCCTCGCCGTGAACCAGGTGGCGACGGGCCTCGCGCTGACCATTCTCGGCACCGGTCTGTCCGGCCTGATCGGCGCGCGCTTTGTCGGCGAACGCATCAGCACCGCGCCGCACCTTTCCATTCCCGGCCTCAGCGACATCCCGCTGGTCGGCCGTATCGCGTTCGGCGAGGATGCGTTCGTCTATCTGTCGCTCGTCTTGATCATCGCCGTCTGGTGGTTCCTGTACCGCACCCGTGCCGGCCTGGTGCTGCGCGCCTGCGGCGACAACCATGTCTCCGCCCACGCGCTCGGCTATCCCGTGCTGCGCATCCGTTTGCTCGCGGTGCTGTTCGGCGGCGGCTGCGCCGGGCTCGCCGGCGCCTATCTGCCGCTGGCTTATACGCCGTTCTTCATCCCCGGCATGACCGCGGGGCGCGGCTGGATCGCGCTGGCGCTGGTCGTGTTCGCATCCTGGCGACCGGGCCGCCTTGTCATCGGCGCCTACCTGTTCGGTGCGGTGACGATCCTGCAGCTGCATGCGCAGGGCGCCGGCGTCGGCATCCCCTCGCAGTTCATGTCGGCGCTGCCGTACCTCGCCACCGTGATCGTTC
The DNA here is from genome assembly GCF_032485115.1 of Bradyrhizobium sp. SZCCHNRI2009. Taxonomy (NCBI): domain Bacteria; kingdom Pseudomonadati; phylum Pseudomonadota; class Alphaproteobacteria; order Hyphomicrobiales; family Nitrobacteraceae; genus Bradyrhizobium; species Bradyrhizobium sp. SZCCHNRI2009. The sequence goes on along the minus strand of NZ_JAUEUH010000011.1, from coordinate 96,384 downwards.
TGGTGCTGCTGTCGCGCGCCCGCACCGGCGGCTCCACCGCGCCGGCAGCGCTGGGGACGGTGTTCGTGCCGGATCGCTGAACCAATCATCCGGAGCGCCAGCGATGGGGCGCGGTGCTCTGGCGCACGAGGTTTTCCCCGGATTGTTTGGAGGCATGGACGATGATGAAAAGGCTTCTGGGGGCTGCCGCCGCGCTGGTGCTGGCGGGAAGCATTGCCGGCGTGGCGCACGCCGCCGACAAGCTGAAGGTCGGCTTCATCTATCTCGGACCGATCGGCGACCTCGGCTGGACCTATCAGCATGAGCTCGCGCGCCAGGCGCTGGTGAAGGAGCTCGGTGACAAGATCGAGACGACCTATCTGGAGAACGTACCGGAAGGCCCGGACGCCGAGCGCGCCATCGAGCAGTTGGTCCGCGCCGGCAACAAGCTGATCTTCACGACCTCGTTCGGCTACATGGATCCGACCCTGAAGGTCGCCAAGAAGTATCCCAACGTGCATTTCGAGCACGCCACCGGATACAAGCGCGACAAGAACATGTCGACCTATTCGGCGCGCTGGTATCAGGGCCGCTACATCCAGGGCATCATCGCCGGCAAGATGTCGAAGGCCGGCGTGCTCGGCTATATCGGCTCGTTCCCGATCCCGGAGGTCATTTCGGGCATCAACGCCACCATCATCGGCGCGCAGACGGTCAACCCGAACATCAAGGTCAAGATCATCTGGGCCAACACCTGGTTCGACCCCGGCAAGGAAGCCGACGCCGCCAAGGCGCTGATCGACCAGGGCGCCGACATCATCATGCAGCACACCGACAGCCCGGCTGCCATGCAGATCGCAGCCGAGCGCGGCAAGCTCGCCTTCGGCCAGGACTCCGAGATGATCAAGTTCGGCCCCAAGGCGCAGCTCACCTCGATCCTCGACACCTGGGGGCCCTACTACATCGCGCGCGTCAAGGCCGAGCTCGACGGCACCTGGAAGTCGGAGGACACCTGGGGCGGCCTCGATTCCAAGATGTTCGAGATGGCGCCCTATACCAACATGCCCGATGACGTGAAGAAGCTGGCCGAGGAGACCCAGGCCGCGATCACCGCCGGCAAGCTGCACCCGTTCAAGTGCCCTGTGCTCGGCCAGGACGGCAAGGAGATCGAGTGCAAGGGCGGCGACCATCTCGCCGACGGCCAGATTCTCGGCATGAACTTCTATGTCAAGGGCGTCGACGACAAGGTGCCGGGCAAGTAGACGCAGCACCCGGCAGGAACTCTCCCCACACGTCGGGGGGAGTTCTCGAGCGGATATTTTCCAACGCTGCGCGCTTCACCCTCCCCGCATGGACTTGGCGGCCGCGCTGTGCCGATCGATCAGCCCGCCGACGTCCAGTCCCGGAATTGCGCCGTCGATCACGGTCCAGCGGCCGCCGACCATCACGCGGTCGGCGCGGTGGGCGCCGCAGAGCACCAGCGCAGCGATCGGATCCCCTGAACCCGAGAAGCGCAGCTCGTCGAGTTTGAACAGTGCGAGGTCGGCGGCCTTGCCCACCGCGATCTCGCCGAGCTCCGGCCGGCCGACGCAGGCGGCCGAGCCCTTGGTTGCCCAGCGCAGCGCATCCTTGTGGCTGATCCGGCCAACGCCGTAGCGCGCCCGCTGCAGCAGGAACGCGGCACGCACCTCCTGCATCAGGTTTGAGCCGTCGTTCGACGCCGAGCCGTCGACGCCGAGGCCGATCCCGACGCCCGCCTCCTCCATCTCGCACACCGGGCAGCAGCCGGACGCGAGCAACTGGTTCGAGCAGGCGCAGTGAGTGATCGCGGTCTTGGCCTTGCCGAGCCGTTTCATCTCCTCGGCATTGAAGAAGATGCCGTGCGCCAGCCAGGTTCGCGGTCCGAGCCAGCCATGCTTCTCCAGATAGTCGAGCGGACGGCAGCCGAACATCGCCTCGCAGAAGCGGTTCTCGTCCTCGGTCTCCGCGAGATGGGTATGCAGCCGCACGTCGAGCTTGTCGGCGAGATCGGCCGTCTTCTGCATCAGCGATCCCGTGACCGAAAACGGCGAGCACGGCGCCAGCGCGATCTGCACCATCGCATCCGGCCCGCGCTCGTGATAGGTCGCGACCACGCGCTCGCTGTCGGCGAGGATCGTATCCTCGTCCTGCACCACACTGTCCGGCGGCAATCCGCCGTCGCGCTCGGACAGGTTCATCGAGCCGCGGGTCAATAGCACTCGAATGCCCAGCCGCTTCGCCGCCGCCACCTCGATGCCGACCGCGTCCTCGAGGCCGGCCGGAAACACGTAGTGATGATCGGTCGTCGTCGTGCAGCCGGACAGCATCAGCTCGGCCATCGCAACCGTGACCGCCGCATCCAGTGCCTCCGGCGTCAGCTTCGCCCAGATCGGATAGAGCGCCTTCAGCCAGGGGAACAGCTCGCGGTCCATCGCGGCCGGCAGCGCGCGCGTCAGCGTCTGGTAGAAGTGATGATGGGTGTTGATCAGCCCGGGGATCACGACATGCCCGCTGGCATCATAGATCGCCGCATCAGCGGTGGCCGGCTCGGCCCCGGCAGGCACCAGCTCGGCGATGCGGCCGTCCTTCACGACGACACCGCGCGCAGCACCCTCGGCGAGAATGGCGAGCGGGTCCTTGATCCAGATCGGCGTCGTGCTCATGGCTGTCTCGTCTCGGTGATTGGGCGTTTGCATGTGCCGGTAACTTGCAAGCGGAAGGCCAGCGTCATCCTATTGCCAGTTGGCGCTGGTCTTGCAAGGATTCCACCCGCGATAGGCTGCGCCCACGAGCTGGCTTCACCATGGATCTGAACACCATCACGGCGGTCGTGCGCCCGAGGACGCGGGCCGAGCTGCCCAGCTGGCAGGCAGGCGATGCCTGGCTGGCCGGCGGCACGTGGCTTTTCTCGGAACCGCAGCCGCGCCTGTCGCGGCTGATCGATCTCAGCGATCTCGCCTGGCCGTCTCTCAGCATCAGCGATCAGGGCCTGTGCATCGCCGCGACCTGCAGCGTCGCCGATCTGGACGCGCTGCCCTGCCCGGCCGAGTGGATCGCGGCGCCGCTGATCGATCGATGCTGCCGCGCGTTCCTCGCTTCGTTCAAGATCTGGAAGACGGCGACCGTGGGCGGCAATCTCTGCATGTCGCTGCCGGCCGGGCCGATGATCTCGCTGCTCGCCGCGCTCGAGGGCGTCTGCACGATCTGGAAGAACGACGGCAGCGAGCAGCGCATCCAGGTCACCGACTTCGTCACCGGAAACAACAGCAACGTGCTCGCGCCTGGAGATCTGCTGCGCCAGATCGACGTTCCGCTGGCCGCGCTCAAGCGCCGCGCTGCCTTCCGCCAGATCGCCCTCACACCGGTCGGACGCTCCGGCGCGCTGCTGATCGGCACCTCGGGCCGCAGCGGCGACCTGCTGCTCACGGTAACCGGATCGACGATCAAGCCGCAGCAGCTGCGCTTCGCCACGATGCCCGACCCAACCGAATTGCGCGCCGGCATTCTCGGCAGCATCCCAGACGCGTCGTATCATGATGATGTTCATGGCAAGCCCGCCTGGCGCAAGGCGATGACTCTGCGCCTCGCCGAGGAGATCCGCGCCGAGTTCGCGGGCTTCAGGCCATGAGCGTGATCGTGGATGGCAAGGAGGTCGATGCTGCCCCGCGCCCCGGGCAATGCCTGCGGACCTTTCTGCGCGACACCGGCCATTTCGGCGTCAAGAAGGGCTGCGACGCCGGCGATTGCGGTGCCTGCACTGTGCTGCTCGACGGCGAACCGGTGCATAGCTGCCTGATCCCTGCCTTTCGTGCCGATGGCAAGGCGGTCACGACTGTCGAAGGCCTCGCGACCGATGACGGCCTGCATCCGATGCAGCAGGCCTTCCTCGATGCGCAGGCGTTCCAATGCGGCTTCTGCACCGCCGGCATGATCGTCACCTGCGCCTCGTTGAACCAGGCGCAGAAGAAGGATCTCGGCGCGGCGCTGAAGGGCAATCTGTGCCGCTGCACCGGCTATCGCGCCATCGAGGACGCGCTGCTCGGCCACGTTCATGTCGAGCAGGTCACAGCCGGCGAAGCCTTCGGACGCAGCCTGCCCGCCCCCGCCGGCCCCGACGTCGTACGCGGCCGGGCGCGCTACACCTTCGACACGACGGTCGAAGGCCTGCTGCACGTCAAGCTCGCGCGCTCGCCGCACGCGCATGCGCGCATCGCCGGCATCGACAAGAGGGCTGCGCTGGCGGTGCCGGGCGTGCACGCCGTGCTGACGCATGAGGATGCGCCGGCGACGCTGTTCTCCACCGCGCGCCATGAGCAGGCCTGGATGGATCCGGCGGACACCCGCGTGCTCGACGACGTCGTGCGCTTCATCGGCCAGAAGGTCGCGGCCGTCGTCGCCGAGACCGAAGCAGCGGCCGAAGAGGCCTGTCGGCGTCTCGTCGTCGACTACGAGATCCTGCCTGCCGTGGTCGATCCCGCTGACGCGATCGAGCCCGGCGCGCCGGTCATTCACGCCGGCCGTGGCAGCGCGCATCGCATCGCGGACGTCGCCCGCAACATCGTCGCCGAGACCCATGGCGAGTTCGGCGACGTCGCCGCCGCGCTCGCGTCCGCCGCCGCGACCTATGAAGGCACCTTCACCACCCAGCGCGTGCAGCATGCGGCGCTGGAAACGCACGGCGGTCTCGCTTGGCTTGACGAGAAGGGCGTACTCACCGTCCGTTCCAGCACGCAGGTGCCGTTCCTGACGAAACGGGCGCTGTGCGAGATCTTCGACCTCGCGCCCGATAATGTCCGCGTGTTCTGCGAGCGCGTCGGCGGCGGCTTCGGCGGCAAGCAGGAGATGTTCGTCGAGGACATCCTCGCGCTCGCCGCGCTGAAGACAAAGCGCCCCGTGAAGCTCGAATTCACCAGAGAGGAGCAGTTCATCGCGACCTCGACGCGGCATCCGATGCGCGTCACGGTCAAGGCCGGCGCCGACAAGGATGGCAAGCTGACCGCGCTGCAGCTCGATGTTCTTTCCAACACCGGCGCCTACGGCAATCATGCCGGGCCCGTGCTGTTCCATGCCTGCGCCGAGTCGATCTCGGTCTACAATTGTCCCAACAAGAAGGTCGACGGCCTCGCCGTCTACACCAACACGGTGCCGGCCGGCGCCTATCGGGGCTACGGCCTGCCGCAAACCACGTTCGCGGTCGAAGCCGCGATCGACGAGCTCGCGCGGCAGCTCGGCATCGACGCTTTCGAGATGCGACGCCGCAACATCGTCAGGCCGGGCGATGCCATGCTGGCGCCGCCGGCATCCGGGCACAGCGACGTGCTGTACGGCTCCTACGGGCTCGACCAGTGCCTCGATCTGGTCGAGCGCGCGATGGCCGAGGCCACGCCGACGCCGGAGCTGGCGGCCGAGTGGCTGAAGGGCGATGGCATCGCGCTGACGATGATCGACACCGTGCCGCCCGATGGACATATCGCCGATGCCACCGTCAGCCTGCGCGACGACGGCGGCTTCGTGCTCACCGTCGGCACCGCCGAATTCGGCAACGGCACCAGCACCGTCCATCGCCAGATCGCCGCGACCGTGCTCGGCACCACCGTCGATCGCATCACGCTGAAGCAGTCCGACACGGCGCATGGCGGCCACGACACCGGCGCCTATGGCTCGACAGGCACCTTCGTCGCGGGACGCGCGACCCAGGCTGCGGCCGAGGCGCTGGCCGAGACGATCAAGCGGTTCGCTGCCGACAGGTGGAACGTCGCTCCCGGCGCCTGCGTGATCGCCGATGATGCAATCACCTGCGGCGCACACCGTCTCGCTTTCGCCGAGCTCGCGAACGCCAGCGGATCGCCGCTCACCGCGAGCGGCAGTTCGCAGGGCACGCCGCGCTCGGTCGCGTTCAACGTCCAGGGCTTTCGCGTCGCTGTGAACAAGGGGACCGGCGAGATCAGGATCCTCAAGAGCGTGCAGGCCGCGGATGCCGGCCGGGTCGCCAATCCGATGCAGTGCCGGGGCCAGGTCGAGGGCGGCGTGGCCCAAGCGCTCGGTGCCGCGCTGTACGAGGAGATCGTGATCGACGACACGGGCCGCGTGATCAATCCGCGCTTCCGCGACTATCACCTGCCGTCCTATGCTGACGTGCCGCGCACCGAGGTGCTGTTTGCCGACACCCACGACACGATCGGCCCATTGGGGGCGAAGTCGATGAGCGAGAGCCCCTATAATCCGGTCGCCGCCGCGCTCGGCAACGCGCTGCGCGCCGCGACCGGCATCCGCTTCACGGCCGTGCCGTTCAAGCCGGACCGGCTGCTTCCGCAGTTGCAGGAGAAATTCGGTGAATGAGGCGGTCTGGGGAAACGGCTGCGCTATGGCTTGGGTCGGCGATCGTACGACCAACCGAACAGGCCGCTCCGCTGGGTCTCGGGCTCCGGTTCCGCAGCCGGCTCCGGCGGCTGGGCGGCCGCCTGTGGCGGGGCGACGGGAGCGACCGGCTTGGGGATGCTCTCGCATTTCATCGCATAGACCAGCTTGCCGTCCTCGGTTCGTCCGATCGGCGCGCAGGCATCGGCGCGCTTGGCCGTGCTCTGCTTGGGTGCGGTCTGCGCCGCCGCCAGAGGCACACCAGCGAACTGTCCCAACACCAGCATGATCAGAACCAGTCTCGTCATTCCGCCCGTCCCGCTTGTCAGACCGCCACATTGAACGCAATCGCGCCGCCGGAGTCCACCGCATCACGCGCGCATGACAGCTAATCCGTTGTGCACTGACTGCCACAGCGACGCGCTGGAAATCAGATGCGATCGATGCCACAGATGAGACGCCGGCACTCGGCTCTGGACTTGCCCTGTCGAAGGAGATGAGCGCGCGATGTGGGCTTCGATCATATCGGAATGGCTGAGCCTGATCTTCCGCTGGCTGCACGTGATCGCCGCGGTCGCCTGGATCGGCAGCTCGTTCTACTTCATCGCGCTCGACCTCAGCCTGAGGCCGCGCGAGGGCCTGCCGACCGGCGTGATGGGCGAGGCCTGGCAGGTGCATGGCGGCGGCTTCTACCACATCGTCAAATATCTGGTGGCGCCGGCGCAGATGCCGAGCGAGCTGACCTGGTTCAAATGGGAGGCCTACACCACCTGGCTGTCCGGCTTCGTGCTGATGATCGTGGTGTATTATCTCAACGCCGACCTGTTCCTGGTGGACAAGTCGATCCTCGATCTCACGCCCCTTCAGGCCGGCCTGTTCAGCTTCGGCTCGCTGGCGCTGGCGTGGCTGCTCTACGAGGCCGCCTGCCGCAGCGGCCTTGCCCGGCACGAGCTGCCATTCGCGATCGGCGGCTATATCTTCCTCGTCGCGCTCACCTACGCCTTCACCCACGTGCTGAGCGGCCGCGGCGCCTTCAACCAGATCGGCGCCATCATCGGCACCATCATGGTCGCCAACGTGTTCGCGGTGATCATCCCCAACCAGAAGAAGATCGTCGCCGCGCTGCTCGCCGGCGAGGCGCCGGATCCCAAGCTTGGCAAGGCCGGCAAGGAGCGCTCGGTCCACAACAACTATCTGACCCTGCCGGTGGTGGTGCTGATGATCAGCAATCACTATCCGCTCTTGTTCGGCACCCGCTACAATTGGGTGATCGTCGCCATCGTGCTCGCGCTCGGGCCGGTCATCCGCCACTTCTTCAACGAGCGTCACAAGGGCAATCCATCGCCATGGTGGGTGTGGGGCGTCGCAGCCGCGGGCATGATCGGCATCCTGCTGCTGTCCGCAGCGGGTCCTCGCGACGCCAAGACGGCCCTGAGCGCCCCGCCGAGCTTCGCGCAGGTCGAGGAGATCGTGACCTCCCGCTGCAGCATGTGCCATGCCGCCGAACCCGTATGGGACGGCATCGTCGCGGCGCCCAGGGGCGTGCGGCTCGACACTGCCGACAACATCCAGCGCAACGCGCGGCTGATCGCACGCAACGCCGCGTGGTCGAGCGCCATGCCGCCCGGCAACATCACCGAGATCACCGGCGAGGAGCGCGCCGTGCTCGCGGCGTGGGCCAGCGCGCAGTAGCAGCCACGTCTGCCGATCGTCGTGCTGGACATCTCAAACAGCCGGTCTCGTCGCGTACCTGATGCGCAGAAACGCATTTGATCCGTTACTCGGAGAGATGACGCGGCTTCGCGTTGCCGCGACGCGATGCGCCCGGATCGTGCGATATCTCGGCCCTCATCGTAACGAGAGGGCGCAGGGAAGGCCGGACCTCGGCGACGATGGATGCTCGCTTCGGTTCCCCACGACGAATGCGCGAAGCCGGCACAAGGACAACCGGATCTTCGCAACGCGGAGTTGAACTGCGACGCGTGCGACGACGATTGAGCTGGAGCACATCCGATTGTCGTCATGACCTTGCGGCAAAATTTACCACCCATTGGGACGCGGCTTGGCGGCAGAAAACATGGCGCTAGAGTGGCGCCCACAATCAGCTACCAGCGAAACGCCCCATCATGTCGATCTCCGTCAAAGGCCGACTGGCCATTGTCGCGCTCATCGCGCTTGCCTGCTTCGCAAGCTCGGTGCTGAAGCTCTATCTGGGGCTGCTGTGCATCTCGCTGCTCTTGAGCTTTGCCGTGGTCGGCGTCGTGGCCCGGCTGGTCGAAGGGATCGCCATCAGGCGCGACCGGAGCAGCGAGCGGCGGCTGGCACGCCGTCGCGATCGTTCCGCTCTCATCGACGAGCCGCAGCCGGTGTCGATGACGACGATGGATCATGTCGACACGCCTTCGCCGGCGGGCCCCGTGCGATGAGCGGTATGCGTACGTCCGCGCCGGCCTCGTCGTTCCGCCTGATCGTCAGCATCGTCGCCAGCGCCGAACGACGTCTACGGTCATCGATCCACCGTCTCGCGATCGCGCGCTGAAGGACTGCGATTATCGCACATCGGAGAATGGCAAATGGCGCTACGAGCTCGACCGTTGGAACGTCGACGACCGGATCGTCCTTCCGGCCCAGCCGATCGCGGACACGGCGACGCCGCGCACAGTGGCGATGCATCGGAAGAGCAGCGCGTGGCCGTTCAGATAGCCGCCCTGATCGCATCGATACGCCGCCTGTACCTCATGCCTTCGTCCGCTTCCGCTTCGCCTCGAGAGCGTTCAGATAGGTAGCCATCATCTCCGGCAACGCGGCGACCACGACGTCGCGACTGCGCGGATCCTGCTCGCGCGTGAACAGCAGGGTGCCGAGCACGACGGCATCGAGCGTAGTGGCCGCCTGTTTGCCCAGTTCGTCGCCAAGCCTGGCGCGCATGACGCGGTCGATGACGGCCCTGAACTCGGCATGCACGGTCTGGTCGTGCAGATCGAGCGTCGCCAGCGCATCGGGATTGCGGACGAAGTAGCGGATCGCCCAGCCGATCAGTTGCTCGATGACCTCTGCGGGCGCCAACGCTGCCCATTCCGCATCGCTCCGCTGCAGCACGCGATCGAATGCCGGCTGCAGCTCGGCATCGTGACGTTCGGCGAGCGCATCCAGCATCTGATCCTTGTCACGGAAGAAGTGATAGACCGAGCCGATCGAGGCGCCGGCGCGCTGGGCCGCGGCATGCATGCTGACGGCACCAATCCCGGACTCGGCGATGATGGCGGCTGCGGCGTCGAGCAGCTGCTCGCGCCGCTCACGGCCCCGCGCCTGGCGCGGCGCACGTGATGTCGTGCGCGCGGGGTCATTCAGGTCAGTCGCAGCTTTGCGTCGCACGTTCGCGTCATGCCTTGGCTCACCGCGGCGGCAGCGATGGCCGATGTCCCAACGGGAGCGCCCGGCAACCCACACAGGGGGAATTCGAAACCGCCACGAGAATGTTACTAGACGAATTATTCTAGATTTGATTGTCTAATTCACGCACTGTCAAGAGGATGGTGTTCAACTTTCGCGTGAACCTTGCCTGCAACGGCGGGCGGCTGCGCGGGTTCTGCGCGCTGCTGACGACCAACAGGCGCTTTCCGGTCCTTGCGTGCTTGCGCGGCAGGATGGGAATGATCGCCACCACCCAACCGGGCCGAAGATACGACCATGTCTCCAATCACAGGATTCCCCTTCCTTCGGGCGCCGGGCTCACGCCTGCTGGCCGCGGCCGGCTGTGCTGCCGTCGGCCTGCTGCTGGCCGGCTGCGAGCAGAAAACGGCCGCAACCGCACCGCCGTCCCGGCTGGTGCGAACCGAGGTGGTCAAGCTGTCGGAGCGCCGGCAATCGATCACGCTGACCGGCGACGTCCAGGCGCGCGTGCTCGCCGACCTGTCGTTCAGGGTCAGCGGCCGCGTCACGGAGCGCCTCGTCGAGGTCGGCGCGCACGTCAAGGCCGGACAGTTGCTCGCCAGGATCGATCCGGCCGAGCAGCAGGCCGACCTGGATTCCGCCGAGGCCGCCGTGACCGCCGCGGAGTCGCAGGTGAAGGTCGCGACCTCCAACTTCAATCGGCAGCAGACGCTGCTCTCGAGCGGCTTCACGACGCGCGCCACCTTCGACCAGGCCCAGGAGACGCTGCGGACGGCGGAAGGCTCGCTGGAATCCGCCAAGGCCCAGCGCGACACCGCCAAGGACGCGCTCACCTTCACCGAGTTGCGCGCCGACGCCGACGGCACGATCACCGCGCGCAATATCGAGGTCGGCCAGGTGGCGCAGGCGGCGCAGTCCGTGTTCACGCTCGCGCGTGACGGCGATCGCGATGCCGTGGTCGACGTCTACGAGGCGGCGCTGTCGTTGAAGTTCGACGGCACCAAGGCCGCGATTGCGCTGCTCTCGGATCCCTCGGTGACGGCCAAGGGTCAAGTGCGCGAAGTCTCGCCGACCATCGATCCCAAATCCGGGACCGTCCGTGTCAAGATGGCAATCGAAAATCCGCCGCCCGAGATGATCCTCGGCAGCGCCGTCAGCGTCACCGGCTTCATCAAGCCGGAGCAACGCATTGTGCTGCCCTGGAGCGCGCTCACCGCGGCCGGCAAGAAACCGGCGGTGTGGCTGGTCGATGCCGCCGACAAGACCGTGTCGCTGAAGCCGATCACGATCGAGGACTACGAGACCGGCGCGATCGTGGTGTCGGCCGGGCTGCAACCGGGTGACCGCGTCGTGACCGATGGCGGCAAGCTGCTCAGCGTCGGCCAACAGATCGTATTCAACGAGGAGAAGCGGTCGTGATGACGCCCATGCGTTGTGTTCTTCCGCTCGGCGCGCTCGCTCTGCTCGCCGGCTGCAACGAAAAGGCCGCCGCTCCCGAGCCGGTCCGGCCGGTGCTGTCGATGAAGATCGAGCCGCAGGCGGCCAACGGCTCGGCCGTCACCGGCACGATCGAGCCGCGCTACAAGGCCGATCTCAGTTTCCGCGTGCTCGGACGGCTGATCGCCCGGCCCGTCTATGTCGGCGACATGGTCAAGCAGGACCAGGTCGTCGCGGCGATCGATCCCGCCGCGCTCGAGCTCGCCGTGCGTGCCTCGGCCGCCGAGGTCTCGCGCAGCCAGGCACAACTGACCAATGCGACCGGCACCGAGGGCCGGCAGCGCACCCTGCTGGAAACCGACGCCACCACCAAGGCGACCTTGGAGAGCGCCGAGCAGTCGCGCGCGGCCGCCCAGGCCTCCGTCGTCAAGGCGCAGTCCAATCTCGCCAAGGCGCGTGAGCAGCTCGGCTACGCCCAGCTCAAGGCGGATTTCGCCGGCATCGTCACCGCCGTCGGCGCGGAGGTCGGCCAGGTCGTCTCGCCGGGACAGAGCGTCGTCACGGTGGCGCGGCCCGACATCCGCGAGGCCGTGATCGATGTCGGCGACGACATCGCCGGGGCCTTGCAGGCCGGCACGCCGTTCACCGTGCGGCTACAGGTGGATCCCAGCGTCAGCGCCGCCGGCAAGGTGCGCGAGATCGCGCCGCGCGCCGACGCCACCACGCGCACGCGCCGCATCCGCATCACGCTCGACAATCCGCCCGAGATCATGCGGCTCGGCACCACGGTGACCGCCTCGCTCGATATCGAGCAGAAGACCGTCATCCGGCTGCCGCGCTCGGCTGTGCTCGAGCAGAACGACAAGAGCTTCGTCTGGCTGGTCGACGCTACCAGCAAGACGGTGAAGCGACAGGAAATCACGATCGCCCGCAACGAGGACGGCAGCGTCCGCGTCACCGGCGGCCTCGAAGCCGGGCAGCGCGTCGTCACCGCCGGCGTGCACAGTCTCAAGGATGGCCAGTCCGTCCGCATCGATCAGGAATCTCAACCGTGAAGTCCTTCAACCTCTCCGACTGGGCGCTCGAGCACCGCTCGCTCGTCTGGTATTTCATGATCGCTTTCATGGCTGCGGGCCTCTTCTCCTACGTGCATCTCGGCCGCGAGGAGGATCCGTCCTTCACGATCAAGACGATGCTGATCCAGGCCAAATGGCCCGGCGCCTCCGCCGAGGAGATGACGCGCCAGGTCACCGACCGCATCGAGAAGAAGCTGGAGGAGCTGCCGGCGCTCGACTACACCAAGAGCCTGACGGTGCCCGGCCAGACCACCGTGTTCGTCAATCTGCGCGACACCACCAAGGCACGCGACGTCGTCCCGACCTGGCTGCAGGTGCGCAACCTGATCAACGACATCAGGGGCGACTTCCCGTCCGGCGTCGTCGGGCCGGGATTCAACGACCGCTTCGGTGACGTGTTCGGCAACATCTACGCCTTCACCAGCGACGGCCTCAGCCAGCGCCAGCTGCGCGACCGCGTCGAGGAGGTTCGCGCCAAGGTGCTGACCGTGCCCAATGTCGGCCGCGTCGACATCGTCGGCGCGCAGAACGAGGTGATCTATCTCGAATTCTCGCCGCGCAAGGTGGCCGCGCTCGGCATCGACCAGCGCACCATCCTGACGGCGCTCCAGGCGCAGAATGCGGTGTCGCCGTCCGGCGTGCTGCAGGCCGGCCCCGAGCGCGTCGCCGTACGCGTCTCCGGCCAGTTCACCTCCGAGGAGAGTCTCAAGGCGATCAACCTGCGCATCAACGACCGCTTCTTCCCGCTCACCGACGTCGCCACCATCACCCGCGGCTATGAGGACCCGCCGACGTCGCTGTTCCGCTTCAACGGCCAGCCGGCGATCGGGCTTGCCATCGGCATGAAGGCCGGCGCCAATCTGCTCGATTTCGGCGAGGCGCTGAAGGAGGAGATGACCAAGGTCATCGCCGACCTGCCGGTCGGCGTCGGCGTGCATCTCGTCTCGGACCAGCCCAAGATCGTCGAGGAAGCCGTCGGCGGCTTCACCAAGGCGCTCTATGAGGCCGTGATCATCGTGCTCGCGATCAGCTTCGTCAGCCTCGGCGTCCGCGCCGGCCTCGTGGTCGCGATCTCGATCCCGCTGGTGCTCGCCATCACCTTCCTGTTCATGGCCTACACCGGCATCTCGCTGCAGCGCATCTCGCTGGGCGCGCTGATCATCGCGCTCGGCCTCTTGGTCGACGACGCCATGATCGCGGTCGAGATGATGGTGGCGCGGCTCGAGGTCGGCGACTCCTTGCGCAAGGCCGCAACCTACGTCTACACCTCGACCGCCTTCCCGATGTTGACGGGCACGCTGGTGACGGTCGCGGGCTTCATTCCGATTGGCCTCAACAACAGCGCCGCCGGCGAGTTCACCTTCACGCTGTTCGTCGTGATCGCGGTGTCGCTGGTCGTGTCCTGGATCGTCGCCGTGCTGTTCGCGCCGCTGCTCGGCGTCACCATCCTGCCCGCGACCTTGCCGAGTCACCATGCCGAGGGCGGCCGGCTGACGCGGATCTTCCGCGCCATGCTCAATGCCTGCATGCGGAACCGCTGGACCACGATCGTCGCCACGGTCCTGATCTTCGGGCTGTCGGTGTTCGGCATGCGCTTCGTGCAGCAGCAGTTCTTCCCCTCCTCCGACCGTACCGAGTTGGTGATCGACTTCAACCTGCCGCAGAACTCCTCGATCGCCGAGACCAACGCGCAGATGGCGCAGTTCGAGCAGGAGGCGCTGAAGGGCAATCCCGACATCGACCATTGGTCGACCTATGTCGGCTCCGGCGCCCAGCGCTTCGTGCTGTCGTTCGACGTGCAGCCGGCCGACGTGTCGTTCGGCCAGATCATCATCGTCACCAGGAGCCTCGAGGCGCGCGACCGCGCCCGCGCCAAGCTGCAGGCCTATCTGACCAAGACGTTCCCCGGCACCGACGCCTATGTGCATCTGCTCGACATCGGCCCGCCGGTCGGCCGCCCGGTGCAGTATCGCGTCAGCGGGCCCGATGTCGCCAAGGTGCGCGAGATCGCGCAGGAATTGGCCGGCGTCCTGCGCGGCAACAGCCATCTCGGGGCGGTCATCTTCGACTGGATGGAGCCGGCGCGCGTCGTGAAGGTCGACGTGCTGCAGGACAAGGCGCGCCAGCTCGGCGTCACCTCGGAGGACATCGCGAATGCGCTGAACAGCGTGCTCGACGGCACCTCGATCACCCAGGTGCGCGACGACATCTATCTGATCGACGTACGCGGCCGCGCCCAGGCCAAGGAACGGCAGTCGCTGGAGACCTTGCGCGACCTGCAGCTCTCCGGATCCAACGGCCAGTCGATCCCGCTCGCGGCGCTCGCGACCCTGCGCTACCAGATCGAGCAGCCGGAAATCTGGCGCCGCTCGCGCCTGCCGACGCTGACCTTGAAGGCCAGCGTGATCGATCAGGTGCAGCCGAACACGGTGGTCGATCAGCTCAAGCCGGCTATCACGGCCTTCGACGCCAAGCTTCCAGCCGGCTACAAGGTCGTCACCGGCGGCAGCGTCGAGGAGAGCGCCAAGAGCCAGGCGCCGATCATCGCGGTCGTCCCGATCATGCTGTTCACCATGGCCACCATCCTGATGCTGCAGCTGCAGAGCTTCCAGCGGCTGTTCCTGGTGTTCGCGGTGGCCCCGCTGGCCTTGATCGGCGTCGTCGCAGCACTGCTGCCGAGCGGCGCGCCGCTGGGCTTCGTCGCCATCCTCGGCGTGCTCGCGCTGATCGGCATCCTGATCAGAAACTCGGTGATCCTGATCGTGCAGATCGAGCATCTGCGCGAAGAAGGACGGCCGCCGTGGGAGGCCGTGATGGAGGCGACCGAGCACCGCATGCGGCCGATCATGCTGACGGCGGCCGCGGCCTCGCTGGCGCTGATCCCGATCGCGCGCGAAGTGTTCTGGGGTCCGATGGCCTATGCGATGATGGGCGGCATCATCGTCGGCACCGTGCTGACCTTGCTGTTCCTGCCGGCGCTCTACGTCGCCTGGTTCCGCATCAAGGCGCCGGACACGACGGCGACGTCCGAGGCCACGCCGCACGGGGCGTGAATCGCGGATAATTGCGTGGGATAAGCCGTTCGCGTGGGTTAAACGCCACGCGGCGGCCGGTTAGATTCGGCTTTCATGGAAGGAAGCGAATCATGACCGATCCTCAGATCGTCTGCCCCTCCTGCCGCACCGAGATCA
This sequence comes from Bradyrhizobium sp. SZCCHNRI2009, assembly GCF_032485115.1. NCBI lineage: Bacteria > Pseudomonadati > Pseudomonadota > Alphaproteobacteria > Hyphomicrobiales > Nitrobacteraceae > Bradyrhizobium > Bradyrhizobium sp. SZCCHNRI2009. The sequence continues at coordinate 80,930 of NZ_JAUEUH010000011.1, read as the reverse complement.
AGCTGACCGAGCAGCTCGCAGCGCCCCTGATCGCGGAGACGCGCCGGCAGTTCGAGAGGCAGCTCCAGGCGAAAGAAGCCGATTTCGGCCGCCGCGAGGCGCAGCTCAAGGCCGCGCAGGAGCAGATCGCGCAGGCCAAGGCTGCGATCGACCAGCAGGTCGCCACCAAGCTGAAGGCCGAACGCGCTGCGATCGCGCAGGCCGAGGCCGAGAAGGCACGACAGGCGGTGGCCGACGAGATGGGCAACCGCGATCGCCAGCTCGCCGAGCTGCACGAGGCCATCGTCAGCAAGGACGCCAAGCTGGCGGATGCGCAGAAGGCGCAGGCGGAGATGATGCGCAAGCAGCGTGAGCTCGACGAGGCCCGCCGCGAGCTCGATCTCACCATCGAGACCAAGGTGCAGGAAAATCTCGTCGCGGTGCGCGACAAGGCGCGGCTCGAGGCGGAGGAGTCTCTGAAGGCCAAGGTCGCCGAGAAGGAGACCCAGATCGCAGGCATGCAGCGCCAGATCGAGGAGCTTCGCCGCAAGGCCGAGCAGGGCTCGCAGCAGCTGCAGGGCGAGGCACTGGAGATCGAGCTGGAGTCACAACTGCGCGCGCGCTTTCCCCGCGACCTGGTCGAGCCGGTTCCGAAGGGCGAGTTCGGCGGCGACGTGATCCATCGCGTGGTCGGCCCCGGTGGCCAGGCCTGCGGCGCGATCCTGTGGGAATCCAAGCGCACCAAGAACTGGAGCGATGGCTGGCTGGTGAAGCTGCGCGACGACCTGCGCGCCGCCAAGGCCGACATCGCGCTGATCGTCTCGAGCGCGCTGCCCAAGGGGGTCGACGGCTTCGACCTGATCGACGGCGTCTGGGTCGCCGAGCCGCGCTTCGCGCTGCCACTGTCGCTGGCACTGCGGCAGTCGCTGATCGACGTCGCCTGCAGCAAGCTCGCGCAGGAGGGCCAGCAGACCAAGATGGAGATGGTCTACGCCTATCTCACGGGGCCCCGCTTCCGCCACCGCATCGACGCCATCGTCGAGCGCTTCACCGAGATGCAGTCGGATCTCGACCGCGAGCGCAAGACCATGATGCGGCTGTGGGCCAAGCGCGAGGAGCAACTGCGCAGCGTGCTGGATTCGACGGCGGGCCTGTATGGCGACCTGCAGGGCATCGCCGGCCGCGCGATGCAGGAGATCGAGAGCCTCGACGTGCTGCTGATCGAGGGCAAGAGCGAGGCGGCGGAGTAGCGCACACCGGCCGCCGCCCCGCTCCGAGGTGTGCCAGCACCAGCAGCGCGTTTATGCTTTCCGACGCGGCCGCGTCTCGCATTCCCATGGCGGCATGCGGATGCAGATGACCGCTACTGCTTCGCGATCTGCGTGCTCGCCTGTGCGTCTCTTGGCACAGCGCCCTTGTCGACCCATTCCGGCGGTGCGCCCAGACGGTTGGCGACCATGCCGATGACCCCGGGATCCCTGCCGAACGCCTCGCACGCCGCGTTCTTCGGCTTGCCGCCGAGCGCCGCGCCGATCCGTTCGATCGACGGCAGCTTCGGCACCTTGCCGAACGGCGTCTCGCCGGTCACCAGCATCTGGCCGAAATCGGCGCTGAACGAACCTGCCAAATCATAGGCATCGCCGGCCTGCGACAGCACCGGCGAGTTGGTGAACGAATTGGCGCCGCGCGCCCATACCATTGCGGCCTGCTGCCGGCCCTTGCGGTCGAGCGCCTCAGCCTCGATCGTGAGACTGCCGAGCCCGATCGGCAGCCGCGGCACCGGAACGGGAACGCCGAGCGCGCCCGGCACGGCCGACACGACCTTCGACGCACCGGCGGCGACCGGATCGGTCGGCGTCGCCTGGGTGATGAAGGTGCGCGTCGTCAGATCGGCCCTCTGATTGGGCGCCACGACCGTGAAGCGTTCGCTCAGGTTGAGACACAGCGCGCGGTCGACGGCATTGGCGACGAGCTGCCGCTGCTGGTCCGTCAGCACCGCGCCGGCCTGGCCCGAGAAGGATGTCGGCATGATACGCACGGTCTGGGCCGCGAGCACATTGTCCTTGTCGACGTTGAGCTGCGACTTGGCGAGCAGGCCGTTCGATTCCGCCAGCGACTGATAGGATGCGAGCGCGCCGCTCTGCGTCATCTGCGCCGTGGCGCAGCCCGACAGGCCGAGCGCCGCGCACAGCATCATCAGGCGGATGGTGGCGGGGGTACAGGATCTCACGAAAGCCGCGACGTCGATCTCGACCATGCTTCTCCCGCCTCACGCCCACGATGATCGCCCTCTCGCGGGCGGCGCATCCTTCTCCGAGATTTCGGACGGCGTGGGGCGGAAGAATGGAGAGATGTTTCGAAACGGCACCAACAAGGGAGACGGTGTGGCGAGCGCGGCTCGCTCCGGCGCCATTATGGCCGAGAGAAGACGGTTCACCCCACCAGCTTGTCCAGCGTGATCGGCAAATCCCGTATGCGCCTTCCGGTGGCGTGATAGACCGCGTTGGCGATCGCCGCGGCGACGCCGACGATGCCGATCTCGCCGACGCCCTTGATGCCCATCTTGTTGATGATGCGATCCTCCTCGTCGACGAAGATCACCTTGATGTCGTGAACGTCGGCATTCACCGGCATGTGATATTCGGCGATGTTGGCGTTCATGATGCGCCCGAACCGCTGGTCGATCTGGGCTTCTTCGTGCAACGCCATGCCGATGCCCATGACGACCCCGCCCATGATCTGGCTCGAAGCCGTCTTGGTGTTGAGGATGCGCCCGGCGGCGACGGCATTGACGATACGCGTCACCCTGACGACGCCGAGCTCCTCGTCGACCTTCACTTCCGCAAAGATGGCCGAATGCGTGTTATGCGCGTGCTTCTCGTCGTCCTCGAACTCCGAGCCGCGTTCCTTCTCAATCCGGTCCATGCCGCCATGGCGCATGACGTCGGCCATGGGCACCGAACGACTGCGATCTGCGATGGCCACGATCGCGCCGTCCGCGAGCGTCACCTCCTCAGCCCCAAGCCCCTGCAACGGCGAGCCCGGGATGGTGTGCGCGATCTTCAGCAGCTCCGCCCGGATATCATCGGCGGCGTTGACGATCGCATGCGAGATCGAGGCTGCGGTCCACGAACCTCCCTCCACCGGCGCCTTCGGCAGCGTGGAGTCGCCCAGCTTCACATTGATGCTGTCGAGCGGCACGCCGAGCATGTCGGCGGCGACCTGCGCCATGATCGTGTAGGTGCCGGTGCCGATATCGGAGGTCGCGCTCGCCACCTCGACATGTCCATTCGCCGTCATCACGATCCGCGTCGCGAACGGCATCTGCAGTGCCTCCCAGGCGCCGCTCGCCATGCCCCAGCCGACGAGTTCTCGGCCATCACGCATCGACCGCGGCTCGGGATTGCGCTTCGACCAGCCGAACGCCTCGGCGCCCTGCTGATAGCACTCCTTCAGCCGCTTGCTGGAGAACGGCAGATCCTTGTCCTGATCCCGATCAGAATAGCAGCGCAGGCGCAATGCGAGAGGATCCATCTTCAGCGCGACGGCGAGCTCGTCCATCGCGCATTCCAGCCCGTAGACGCCACTGGCGGCGCCGGGCGCGCGCATGTCGCCGGGCGTCGGCACATCGAGCTTGGCGAGGCGGTGCGTCGCGCGCGAAGTGGCGGAGGTGTAGAGCACATCGCCCCAGCCGATGTCGTTGCGCGAGAACGCCTCGTGCTGCGAGGTCATCGCAACGGCCTCGTGCGTCAGCGCCGCCAGCGTGCCGTCCTCACGGGCGCCGACCGCCAGCCGCTCGATCGTCGCAGGGCGATAGCACAGGCCATACATCTGGGCGCGGCTGAGCACGACGCGCACCGCGCGCTTCAGCTTCAGCGCGGCCATGGCGGCGAGCACCACCTGGTATTGCGGCCGCAGGCCGGAGCCGAACGCGCCGCCGACGAACGGCGACATCACCTGGACGTCGTCCTCCTTCAGCTGGAACACGCTGCAGACGTAGCGCTGCACATTCTGCACGCCCTGGGTCTTGTCGTAGACCACGAGCTTGCCGCCCTCGCGCCAGAGCACTGTCGACGCGTAGAGCTCCATCGGGTTGTGATATTCGATCGGGACGCCATAGTCGGCATCGTGACGCACGGCTGCGCCGGCAAGCGCCTTTGTCGCGTCGCCGCGCGGCTTGAGCGGCTTGTCGACCTTGAAAGCCTGCTCGCGCCGCGCATGCAGGTCGGTCGCGAAGCTCTCGGCCAGATACTCTACCGCGACCAGCGTCGCCGCGAAACGCGCGGTGCCCTCGTCCTCGGCGACGACCAGCGCCACCGGCTGATAGTTGAAATGCACCCGGTCGTCATAGAGCGGACGATAGGGCGAGCCGTCCTCCGGCGCGACCTCGTCGCGATAATCGTCATCCTTGTCCGCCATCCTGACCCGGTTGGCGTGGGTCAGCACGTCGAGGACGCCGTCGACAGCCAGGGCGCGGCTGGTATCGATGCGCACGATCCGCCCCTTCGGAATGGTGGAATTGACCACGACGCCGAAGGCGAGATCGGGCGCGGTGAACTCAGCGGCATATTTGGCGACACCGGTGACCTTGGCGCGGCCGTCGATGCGGGAGGTGGCTGTGCCGATGCGAGCTGTCATGACATCACCGGATGGTCTTGATGGCTTGGATCTGGGGCGTTGCGTTCGCGGCCTGGGTCAGGGTGCGCACAATGGCGCGGCGCGCCAGCGGGATCTTGAAGGCGTTGTGCGTGGCGGCTTTCGCATCGCTCAGCAGGATGTTCGCAGCGCGGCCGAACGCCTGGGGATCCGGCGCCTGCCCGCGCAGCGCGGCTTCGGCGGCCTCATTGCGCCACGGCTTGTGGGCGACGCCGCCGAGCGCCAGGCGCGCCTCGCCGATGCGGCCGCCGTCGAGCTCGAGCGCAGCGGCGACCGAGACCAGCGCGAATGCGTAGGACAGGCGATCGCGGATCTTCAGATAGCTGTGATTCGCGGCGAAGCCCTGCGGGGGCAGCTCGATCGCGGTGATGATCTCGTCGACGCGCAGCGTGTTGTCGAGATCCGGCCGGTCGCCGGGCAGCCGATGGAAGTCCGCAAGGGCGATGACCCGCTCGCCCGAGGAGCCCGCGACCTGCACCTTGGCGTCGAGCGCGGCGAGCGCCACGCACATGTCGGAGGGGTGGGTCGCGATGCAATCGGCGCTGGCGCCGAGGATGGCATGGCCGCGGTTGAGACCGTCGACCGCCGAGCAGCCGGCGCCGGGCGTGCGCTTGTTGCAGGGCGTGGCGACGTCATAGAAGTAGGCGCAGCGCGTCCGCTGCAGCAGATTGCCGCCGGTCGAGGCCATGTTGCGCAGCTGCGCCGAGGCGCCGGCGAGGATCGCGCTCGCCAGCAGCGGATAGCGGCTCTCGATGAGGGGGTGATAGGCGAGCGTGCTGTTTGGCACCAGCGCGCCGATCCTGACGCCGCCGGCGCTCGTCTCCTCCACATTCGTCAGCGGCAGGTGGCTGATGTCGATCAGCTGACGCGGCTGCTCGACGTGATACTTCATCAGGTCGAGCACGTTGGTGCCGCCGGCGATGAACTTGGCCTCCGGCGTCGCCGCCTTCAGCCTGACGGCCTCGGCGACATCGCTGGCGCGCGCGTAGTCGAAATTGTTCATCGGCTGCCTCCCATCGCCTGCTCGATGGCGCCGACGATGTTCGGATAGGCGCCGCAACGACAGATGTTGCCGCTCATCAGCTCGCGGATCTCGTCCTTCGTCTTCGCCCTGCCCTCGGCGATCAGGCCGGCGGCCGAGCAGATCTGGCCCGGCGTGCAATAGCCGCATTGGAAGGCATCGTGATCGATGAAGGCCTGCTGCAGCGGGTGCAGCTCATCACCCTTGGCGAGTCCCTCGATGGTCGTGATCTCGGCGCCGTCTTTCATGACCGCGAGCGTCAGGCAGGAGAGCACGCGGCGGCCGTCGATCAGCACGGTGCAAGCGCCGCATTGGCCGTGATCGCAGCCCTTCTTGGTGCCGGTGAGGTCGAGATGATTGCGCAGGAGATCGAGCAGCGTGGTCCAGGGTGCCACCCACAGCGTGTGCGACTGGCCATTGATCTGAAGCGTGACGGACAGAGGGGCAGGCTTTGCGGTGGACGCGGCGCTCTGGCGCGGTGGCGGTGGGCTCATGCGGGGTCTCCGTTGACGGACCCGCATCAACCCGCGATGGCGCGAATGGTTCTTGGCAATCTTCGAGCAGCGGACAGCAGGAATTGCTCAGCCGGCACGCGCAGAATGTGCACGGCAGAACCGCTTGCCGATCGATCGTTTCGTCAACCAGACTCAGGCGGCGCGGCCGAGCCACGCCCGCATCTTCTGGGCCAGGCTGCGGCGTGGCGCACCATCCAGCGCCTCCGCATCCGCGGCGGCCACGTCTTCGCGCGGCGCGGCGGCTTCTGCGCCGGCATTCGGCACGTCCGACGGCCTGTCCTTATTCGGGCTGCTTTCGGCATCCGGCGCGGCCTTGCTCGGCACGAGCGACTTGATCGCTGCGGCCACGGCCTCGATACGCTCGAGGTCCGCCGGCTCACGCTCGCTTGCAGCGGGTTCGGCCGCCATCGGGACCGGGTGGGCCTCCACCGGCACTGCCGCCGGATCCGAAGCAGTCGGTTCGGATTGACCGAGGTCGGGCGCCGCAGCCGCGAGCACGGCTTCGGCGGGCTGCTCGCCCGGCACGGCGATCGCGAGGTCGGCGATCTCCGGAGCCGGCGCTGGGGCGGGCTGCTCCACGACCCGGCTGCGGCGCTTCCTGGCGGTTGCAGGCTTTGCCGCGACCGCCGCCGTCTCCGCTGCGACCTTCTCGACCGGCTTCTTGTCAGCGGCGGTCTTCGCCGCCACCTCGGGCGCTGACTTCGCCTTGGTCTTGCGGATCAGGCCTGCGAGCGCGTACGGCCCGACGGTCTCCAGGAACGTCTTCTCATGATCGCGCGACAGCCGCCCCACCGCCGCATCGAGCGGCAGCCAGTCGACGGCGCGGACATCGTCCATGAGCGGCTGCGACGGCTCGCCGGCCGCTTCCATGCGCCAGTAGTGCACGACCTTGGCACGCGTGCCGGTATCGTAAACCAGGGTGCCGAGGAATTCATGCACGGTGACCTTGTGGCCGGTCTCCTCCAGCACCTCGCGCCTGGCGGCGTCGCGCGGCGTCTCGCCGTCGTCGAGCTTGCCCTTCGGCAGCACCCATTCGTCGCGCTTGCGCAGGCGCACGACCGCGATGCGCGGCGGCTGTTCCCGCCGCAGCACGATGCCCCCTGCCGCCATGATCGGCGCTCTCGCCATCGCCTCTCCCGAGCCGCAACGACCGCAACTCCCGCGGTCTGATTCGTCAGTTGAACGCTCCGATATAGGACTGCGCAACGCCGAAATCGAGATTCCGCAAGCGTGGACCTGACATTCATCCGGCGGCGACGCGCCTGCGCCACAGTGGCTGTCCGGCCCGGATGCGGGCGCCTTCCGCCACATCGCGGCAGAATGTGAAGTCGCCGGGCGCGAGCAGGATGATGGTGGAGCCGTGCTCGAACCAGCCGAGCTCGTCCCCCTTGCGCACATTGTTGTTACAGGCGTAGGCGAGCGGCCGCTCGGTCTGCGCGTTCAATACGCGGTCGAGCGCATGCAGGCGGATACTCGCCACCAGGATCGCCGCCACCGGCACGATCGTGAACGGCTCGCCGGAGGCAAGATGCGTGCGGATCACCGCGCGCTCGTTCTTGCAGAACAGCCGCTCGACCCGCTTCAGCGCGATCGGATTGACGTTCCAGACATCGCCATGGATCAGGCTGACATGCTCGATCGTCATGTCGGCCGGCGCGTGGAAGCGGTGATACATGCTCGAGGTCAGACGCAAGGTGACGAAGCTGCCGTTGCGATGGGTCTCGACCACGGCCGGATCGGCGACGAGCTCGCGCAGCGAATAGGGCGCGCCCTTGATCTGGTAGAGCTCGCCGTCGCGGATCAGGCCGTGGGCGCCGATGATGCCGTCGGACGGGCTGGTGACGATGGCGGGATCGGGATCGAACGGCCGCAGGCCGGGCTTCAGCTCGCGCGTGAAGCAGGCGTGCAGGCTCTTGAAGCGGCTCTCCTTGGCCTCGGAGAGATCGAGGTCGGAGAACAGCTTCCACAGCGCGATCGACGCGTCCCGGACGAGCGGGTTCTCGATCTTGGAGAACCAGCCCATGAAGCGGGTCAGCGCGGCGCGCGGCACGCGGTTGGTGAGCAGGAAGTTGAGGTCTTCCTGTTGGGTGACGGAGGCGATCAGGCTTTTGACTGTCATGAATCTGTCAGCAGGAGGGGTTAGCGCTTTTGGACATGATGGAAAACTCGATTCCTTATGTATCGCTCGCCGTTGGCGCTGCCGTGACGGCCGCCATGGCCCCGAAGGTCAAGGCCCGCATCGAACTGTCGCGCGCCAAGCACCGCTCGCTGGCCGGCCATTCCAAGATGTCGCGCCGGATCTCCAGGCTGATCCCGCGCTATGAGTTCGAGATCGACGACTTCTTCCGCTCCGACGGCGCACCGCCGGATGTCGCGACCCAGCGGCAGGACGGCTTCTTCCGGCTCGGCGCGCTGTTCCAGGAGAAGTTCGCCAAGAGCCGCGCGCTGACGGCGGAAGCCGCAAGCCGCATCTCCGACCTGCAGTTCACCCAGAGCTACCGGGTCCCGTTCCAGTACAGCCGTCTGGTCAAGGAGCAGCTCGGCGCCGGCTCGTTCATGCAGGTTTCCTCCGGCGTGACCCTGACCGATCTCGACGGCAACCGGTTCTACGATCTCACCGGCTCCTACGGCGTCAACATCTTCGGCTATGACTTCTACAAGGAGTGCATCGCGGCTGCCGAGCGGCGCGCGAGCGCGCTCGGCCCGGTGCTCGGGCTCTATCACCCGGTCGTCGCTGACAACGTGAAGCGCCTGACCGAGCTGTCCGGCATGGACGAGGTCTCGTTCCACATGTCCGGCACCGAGGCGGTGATGCAGGCGGTGCGGCTCGCCCGCTACCACACCGGCCGCACGCATCTGGTCCGCTTCGCCGGCGCCTATCACGGCTGGTGGGGCGACGTACAGCCCGGCGTCGGCAACCCGATCGCGCCGCACGAGACCTACACCTTGGCCGAGATGTCCGAGCGCACGCTGCACGTCCTGCGCACGCGGCGCGACATCGCCTGCGTGCTGGTCAATCCGCTGCAGGCGCTGCATCCAAACGGCAATGCGCCCGGCGACTCGGCGCTGGTCGATTCCTCGCGCAAGGGTCGCTACGACCGCGAAGCCTACACCGCCTGGCTGAAGCAGCTGCGCGAGGTCTGCACGGAACGCGGCATCGTGCTGCTGTTCGACGAGGTGTTCCTCGGCTTCCGGCTCGCGCCGGGCGGCGCCCAGGAGTATTTCGGCGTCAAGGCCGACATGGTGACCTACGGCAAGAGCCTCGGCGGCGGCCTGCCGATCGGCGTCGTCTGCGGCAAGCGCGAGCTGATGCGCCGCTTCCGCGACGACCGCCCGGCCGACATCTGCTTCGCCCGCGGCACCTTCAACTCGCATCCTTATGTGATGGCGGCGATGGACGAGTTCCTGAGCCGGCTCGACAGCCCGAACCTCCGCGCCATCTACGACGGCCTGGATGAAACCTGGAATGGCCGCGCCGCGCAGCTCAACGCCGCGCTGGCCGAGCACGACCTGCCGGTGCGCGTCTCCAATATGCATTCGATCTGGCTGGTCGAATACACCGTGCCGTCGCGCTACAATTGGATGCTGCAATACTACCTGCGTGCCGAGGGCCTGGCGCTGAGCTGGGTCGGCACCGGCCGCTTGATCTTCAGCCTGAACTACACCGACGCCGATTTTGCCGAGGTGACGAAGCGCTTCGTCTCGGCGGCCGAGAAGATGAAGCAGGACGGCTGGTGGTGGAACGACGGCACGCTCACCAACAAGGCGATCAAGCGCCAGATTCTGAAAGAGATGCTCGGCGCCGCATTCGGGCGCTGACGGCACAACCACCCTCCCCTGAAGGGGGAGGGTCGGCTCGCATGAGCGAAGCGAAATGCGCGCCGGGGTGGGGTGACGGCCTGTCCGCACATGAGGTGCGGGTGAGCAAGTGGAGAGATCACCCCACCCCGACGCGCGCTTCGCACGCGTCGACCCTCCCCCTCCCCCTCCCCCTCCAGGGGAAGGTGGCACGTGCCGCATGGCTGCAAGCTCGCTCGATTTCACCTCACAGCCCCCCACAAACACCGATGCCCGGGACCGGCCCGGGCATCGCTTTACTCTGGGCTTCAAGCCGGCTCAGGCGTGCTGCTCTTCGAGGCCTTCGTTCATCAGGTGCAGGCCGGGGTCGATCAGCTCGCCACGCAGCAGCGCCAGCGGAGCCGCGCGGTACTGCATGAAATCGTTGAACGGGTCGGTGATGATCTTGGTCATCCAGACCAGCCCGGTCTCGACGTCACGGATGAAGAACAAATGAATGGTGCGGAACAGCAGGCCGCCGATACCGATCACGAGCCACAGCTTGGCGGTCTCGCGCACGAATTCCATCGCCGAGGTCCAGGGCGGCAGCAGGCCGAACAGGGTCGGCTGCAGATAGAGCACCACGGGGGCCGCGGCCCAGATCGACATCAGCACGACCTTGCGCTGCAGATTGTAGCCGACCTTGATCTCTTCCTTGTGCTCGTGGGTCGCCTGGTTGACGTGGTCGTAGCCCTTCGGCTCGAAGAAGAAATGGCCCGCCTGGCGCGAGGTCATCGACACCAGCCAGCCGATCAGCGCCGAGACCAGCGGGTCGAACACCATCATCACATAGGCGATCATGAAGCTGAGCGCGCTGACGAAGTGGAGGCTCTGGTTGATACGGCTGTGATGATAGTAGCGATGGTCGTCCCAGCGCTGGATCCGCAGCTGCTCCAGGAAATGCTTGATCATGGTTGCTCCGAAGAATGAGTTGCAGGTCTTGTACAGGGATTCGGTGTAGATCGCATGACATCATCAAGATGTCATGCGATCGGACGCAGCGAAACGTTTCGGACTACGTAGAACGTCGCGGAGGCGGTAGAGGGCGGCCGCGGCTTCAGGCCGCGGCGGCACGCTCCAGCTTGCGGAAGCGGACCAGCGAGAAATGGCCGAGCGGCGGGATCAGGCGGCGCTCGACCAGCTCCATGCGCTCGGCGCCGGCGAGCCAGCGCAGGTAGCGCGACCAGCCGAACTCGGCGGTACGGAAACCGAGCCGGCGCACCACCGGCTGCAGCGCCTGCTCGATCACCCGGCGCAGGCCGTCATCGGCGCTGACGCGGGTCAGGATGATCAGTTCGCCGCCCGGGCGCAGCACGCGCGCGAACTCGTCCAGCGCGACCTCCGGGTTCGGCACCGCGGTGACGACATATTGCGCCATCACGACGTCGAACGAATCGTCGGGAAAGTCGAGCTGCTCGGCGTCCATCACCGCGAGACCCTCGACGTTCTTCAGCCGCTGGTCGGCGACGCGCCGCATCGCCTTGCCGAGCATCGCCTCGGAGATGTCGGTGCCGAACACGCGGACATGCGGCGCATAGAGCGGCAGCGAGATGCCGGTGCCGACGCCGACCTCGAGCACGCGCCCGCCGAGCTTGTTCGTGGCTGATATCGCGGCCTTGCGGCCCTTCTCGAACACGCCGCCGAACACGAGGTCGTAGATCGGTGCCCAGCGGTCATAGGCCTGCTCGACCTGCTCGCGATCGAAGTCGAGCTCCCGCGCGCCGCCGAGCTTCATGGTTTCTGCCATCGTTACATCTCACTTGGGTTTGGAATTGATGGAGTGACGCAAAGTTCGCCGTCAGCCGCGCACGGCGCTCTGACCGGCCAGCACCGGTGTCGGACGCACGACGCGGGACGGCTGCAGCACGGCGAGATTGCCGATGAACTGGCGCGCGCTGTTCTCCCAGGAGCGGTCGAGCGCAAATGCCCGGCAGGTCTCGCGCGACATCGTCAGCGCCTTCAGGCAGGCGGCGCGCAGGTCCCAGTCGATCGCCCCGATCGGATGATCGGCGATGACGTCGAGCGGACCGGTGACGGGGAAGGCCGCGACCGGCGTGCCGCAGGCCAGCGACTCCAGCTGCACGACGCCGAACGTATCGGTCAGGCTCGGAAACACGAAGACGTCGGCGGCCGCCATGTGCGCGGTCAGATCGTTGCCGGTCTTCTCGCCGAGGAAATGCGCCGCCGGGAAGCGACGCTCCAGCTCCACCTTTTGCGGGCCGTTACCGATCACCACCTTCGAGCCCGGCAGGTCGAGCGCCAGGAAGGCTTCCAGGTTCTTCTCGACCGCAACGCGGCCGACGGTCATGAACACCGGACGCGGCAGATCCAGCGCGACCGGCGCGTCCGGATTGAACAGCTTCGTATCGACGCCCCGGGTCCAGAAGCCGAGCCGCTTGAAGCCGCGCGACGCGAGGTCCTGCTTCAGCGAATTGGTCGCGACCATGGTCATCGCGGCGGCGTCGTGGAAGCGGCGCATCACCCAATAGCCGACGGCATCGGGAATGCCGGTGCGCACAGCGACGTACTCCGGAAAGCGCGTCGTGTAGGACGTCGTGAACGGCAGGCCATGGCGCAGGCAGTAGCGGCGCACCGCCCAGCCGATCGTGCCTTCGGTGGCAATGTGGATCGCATCCGGGGCCGCCGCCTCGATGCGCCGGGCGATCTCGCGGCCGTTGGTCACGGCGAGCCGCAGGCCCGGATAGGTCGGCACGCCGAACGACGGAAAGCCTTCCGGCGTGAGGAAGGTGATGTCGGCGCCGAGGCCGGCGGCCGCGCGAGCCAGCGAGGTGAGCGTGCGCACCACGCCGTTGACCTGCGGGTGCCAGGCGTCGGTTGCGATTAAGATCCGCATAAGGCGATCCGGAAAGTTGCAGCGATTCTGAACAGCCGCAAATTCCGACATTGTTATTTCAGGCGTGTGACGTCATCGAACTGTCGAAGGGTCTTTTTGCCCGCCAACTGCTGTTTTCCCTGCGATCTGTGGCTGTCCCGCGCGGCTGCTGTCGTGAAACCGTCATGAAACAAACGGTTAAGCCGACGAAACCTTTTTGCGCGCAGCGCGCAAACGCAACGAAACTTTTCTCCCCTATGAGTTGCAGCATCGGGCGCGGGTCAATGCGCCGCAGAGAATGATGACAGGCAACTGATTTTGACGACGCCGGTCGAGACAAGCACGGCGCGCACCAAGCGATCAAACGAGGGGACGTCCATGTTCACGTCAGGCACAGTCGGTTCGCGATCCCGCATCCTGTTCGCTGCGCTGATCGTCGGTACGTTCGCTGCGGCAACGCCGACGCAAGCCGCGCCTCCGGCCCCGCTCCCGTTCCCTTTCCTGCTGCCGCCGCCGATGGCGACCTACGAGCCGCCGGCAACGACGCCGCAACTGATCACGCCGCGCGAGGACGAGGCAACCGCTTATGAGATGCCCGCGCGCCTGCGCCGCCAGGTCGTGAGCTACGCCACCCGCGAGGCACCCGGCACGATCATCATCGACACACCAAACAAGTATTTGTACTACGTGCTCGGCAGCGGCCAGGCGATGCGCTACGGCATCGGCGTGGGCCGCGACGGCTTTACCTGGTCCGGCGTGCAGTCGGTGACCAGGAAGGCGGAATGGCCGGACTGGACGCCGCCGCCGGAGATGATCGCGCGCCAGCCTTATCTGCCGCGTCACATGGCCGGCGGTCCCGGCAATCCGCTCGGCGCCCGCGCGATGTATCTCGGCGGCACCGTCTACCGCATTCACGGCACCAACGCGCCCGAGACGATCGGCACGCATGTGTCGTCGGGCTGCATCCGTCTGACCAATCAGGACGTGATCGACCTCTATGCCCGCGTCAGCGTCGGCGCCAAGGTGATCGTGCTGCCGATGGAGCGCCGCGCCGATCTCGGCCGCATGACCCGCTGACCTGCGCGGGCCGCACCGCTCGTTCCTTCTCCCGGATCCTCCCTGACTGGACCGCCGAGGCCCGAAAGCCGCGGCGGTCATTTCTTTGCGCGCATGCCGCCGTTCACCATCACGGCCGATTGATGATGGTCCGCGTCACGGGCTGCCCTGGCGCGCCTCCGTCCGGCCCTGTAAGCTCGGCAATCTTGTATTAACCGCGATCTCGCCGCTTCCGGCATGGGCTGGCGCGGCAGTTGGAGTCCGTGGATCCGACATGAACCTTCCGACACCGCGACCGGATTGGCAGAGCAGGCCGCATCCGCTCGCCCCGAAAACGCAGCCGCCGCCGCGGCGCTCGCCGCCCCGGCTGCGGCTGATCCTGATCGGCGCCGCCGGCCTTGCCGCCGTCGTGCTGATCGGCATCATCATCGTGGAGGTGTTTCTGTTCTCGGGCAGCACGCCGGCGCCGCAGCTGACCCAACTGCCGCCGCTGCCGCCGGCCACGCGCAACTCGATCATCATGACGCCGGTCTCGATCTCGCTCGGCGCGATTCGTGACGCCGCCGAAAAGGCCACGCCGCGCAATTTCTCCGGCAAGGCCGACAACCCCGTCAACCAGATCCTGCAGAATGCCGACATCGGCTGGACGGTCGCCCGCGGCGCCATCGCCGCCACCGGCACCCAGGACACTTTGTCGCTGACGACGCCGCTCTCGGGCCGGCTGAACGTCACCGGATCGCTGTCCGCCAAAGCGACCGGCGCGCTCGGCGACGCCATCGGCGGCCTGCTCGGCGCGGATGCCGCCAAGCAGATTGGCGGCATCAACATCAAGAACCTGAACGCCACCGCCGACATCAGGGGCAACGTCCTGATCGCGATGCGGCCACGGCTGGCCGCCTCCTGGTATGTCGAGCCGAACTTCACCGCCCAGGTCAATCTCGGCGACACCGCGCTGACCGTCGCCGGCGCCCGCGTCAACGTGCCCGCGCAGATGAAGCCGGTCATAGACAAGACCGTCAACGACCAGCTCAGCGCGCTCAGCGACAGGCTGCGCAAGGACCCGACCATGCGGCGCGTGGCGCAGGCGCAGTGGGCCCGCGCCTGCCGCTCGGTGCCGCTTCAGGGCACCACGCCGGGACTGCCCGCCGTCTGGCTCGAGATCAAGCCGACACGGGCGCTGGCCGCGCAGCCCGCGATCGATGCGAACGTCGTCAGCGTCACCATGGGGATCGAGGCGGAGACCCGGGTCACGGCAGCCGAGACCAAGCCGGAGTGCCCGTTCCCGGACAAGATCACGATCGTTCCGCCCACCGCGGGCACGGTCAACGTCGCGGTTCCGATCGATGTCCCATTCACCGAGCTCAGCAAGCTCGTCGACTCGCAGCTCGCCGGGCGGACGTTCCCCGAGGACGGCTCCGGCCCGGTCACGGTCACGGTGAAGCATGCGACCGTCGTGCCCTCGGGCAACCGGCTGCTGATCTCGCTGCAGGTGAAGGGAAAAGAGAAGGAGAGCTTCTTCGGCCTCGGCGCCGACGCGACGGTGCACATCTGGGGACGGCCGATGGTCGATCAGGCGCAGCAGATCCTGCGGCTGTCCGACCTGCAGCTCGCCGTCGAATCCGACGCGGCGTTCGGCCTGCTCGGCGCCGCCGCGCGCGCCGTGGTGCCACATCTGCAACGCGCGCTGCTGGAGCGGTCGGTGGTCGATCTCAAGCCGTTCGCCGACAATGTCCGCGACAAGATCGCGACCGCGGTCGCCGAACTGCAGAAGAACGAGAACGGCATCCGCGTCGACACCGACATCAACAACCTCGCTTTGACCGACATCGCCTTCGACGCCACCGTGCTGCGCGTGATCGCCTCGGCGGAGGGCACGATGTCGGTTCGAGTCAATACATTGCCAGGACTGTGACGGGCCGTTTCGGAACGTCGCATCCCGTCGCTGCACGCGTTTGCGGACCGTGCAACGACCGGCAATGATTCAATCGGGCCTGACCTGGTCTGGCGACACTCACGAATGTCCGCGCCGTTTCCGGTAGCCGGATGCAGCCGCATCGCGCGAGCGTGCGGCGGCCCCGAGGCGATACGTTTCGCGAGGCTTGACGCGCCCTCACGAATTCCGCAACACGGCGCAGAGAGACGTTGTCTGGCCCTTTCCGCGCGCCCGTCGCAGGAAATATTCCGTAACAAAATTCTTCGCAAAACGCCGCGATTCTAGGTCACTTGTCGGTATGGCCCAGACACAACCACACATTCTTGTCGTCGAGGACGACCGCGAGACGCGGACGCTGATCGCGAAATATCTGCGCAACAATGCCTGCAACGTGACCACCGCGACCGACGGCCGCGAGATGACCCGCATCATGGGCGACCACCGTGTCGATCTCCTGATCCTCGACGTCATGCTGCCCGGCGAGGACGGCCTGACCTTGTGCCGCAAGCTGCGCGCGGAATCGCAGGTGCCGATCATCATGCTCACGGCGCGCGGCGAGGACGTCGACCGCATCCTCGGACTGGAGATGGGCGCCGACGACTATCTGCCAAAGCCGTTCAATCCGCGCGAGCTGCTCGCCCGCATCAACGCGGTGCTGCGCCGGCAGGCGGCCGCGATGACGGCGAGCGCAACCGAAGGCGCGACGGCGCTGAGCTTCCTCGGCTGGACGATCGACTTCCGGCTGCGCGAACTACGCAATCCCGAAGGCGCACGCGTCGCGATGACGAGCGCGGAGTTCGATCTGCTCCGCACCTTCTGCGAGCGGCCGGGCCGCGTGCTGTCGCGCGACAGCCTGCTCGACCTGACGCAGGGCCGCAGCGCCGGCTCGTTCGAGCGCTCGATCGACGTGCTGGTCAGCCGCATCCGCCGCAAGATCGAGCCGGACCCGCAGGAGGCCACCATGATCAAGACCGTGCGCTCCGGCGGCTACATGTTCACACCCGTCGTCGAGGTGGTGACTGGCCCGCAAAGCCATTGACCGGCCCGATCGAATGGCGATGTCATGATGTCGTTCGGCTTGCTCAACCTCAAGGGAATCCGCGGCCAGATCACGGCGCTGGTCGCCATTTCGATCGTGGCGCTCCATGCCATCATCACGGCGACGTTCCTGATCTATCGCGCCGAGCAGCCCGACCCCGAAAACGAAGTCGGGCCACTTCAGCTCGCGACCGCCATCCGCATTCTTGGACGCGCGCCCGCTGCCGAACGGCCTCGACTGATCTCCGACATTGCCCGCGCCTATCCTGAGTTCGAGCTCAAGCCTCACGTGGGGCCTCTACCGGGTGATTCCGGCCGCCGGCGCGAGCCGGCCGGCCCCGACGTCGAGGCCGGGACCGGTGGCGACGAGCGCCGCCCGGCCCCTCCGGAGCTCGCCGACGGACGGCCTCACGGTCCAGGCGGCTTTCGTGGCCTTGGCCCAGGCTATCGCGTCTTCATGCCGCCGCCCGGCTCCCAGACGCGCACCGTCATCTTCGCTCTGCCCGATGGCAACATGGTTTCGGCTCGAATGGCCGACCGGCCGCACCGGCCACCGTTCTGGGGCGCCCCATGGCTGACGACGATCATGTTCGCGCTGATCAGCACGACACTGCTCGGCCTGTGGGCGGCCCGCGCGCTGACCTCACCGCTGTCGAGCTTCGCCAAGGCTGCCGAGAGCTTCAGCCTCGACGGCGATGCCACTGCCCTGCCCGAGCGCGGACCGGAAGAGATCCGGTCGCTCGCGCGCGCCCTGAACCGTATGCGCCAACGCATCACGGCGCTGATGAACGACCGGACCAAGATGCTGGCGGCCATCAGCCACGATCTGCGGACACCGCTGACCCGCATGCGGCTGCGCTGTGAGTTCGTCGAGGACGAGCTGCAGCGCAATCGCATGCTGGCCGATCTCGATCAGATGCATGCGATGCTGGGCTCGGTGCTGTCATTCCTGCGCAACGGCCGCAAGCTCGAACCGATGACGCTGGTCGATATCGCGAGCATCCTGCAGCTCGTCGCCGACCAATTCGCCGATGTCGGCCACAGCGTCACCTATATCGGCCCGGCGCACGCGATGGCGACGGTGCGTCCCGACGACCTGATGCGTTCGGTCACCAACCTGGTCGAGAACGCCGTGAAGTACGGCAAGGAAACCGTCATCAGACTGGTGGCGTCGGGGAAGTGCCTGACGATCGACGTGGAGGATGATGGACCCGGGATCGCCGATGCGCGCAAGCCCGACATGCTGGAGCCCTTCGTGCGCGGCGACGATGCCCGCAACATGGACCAGGCCACCGGGTTCGGCCTGGGCCTCTCGATCGCGAAGGCGATCGTCCAGGCGCATGGCGGCGAGCTGTCATTGCACGATCGCAAGCCACGCGGACTGATCGCCCGCATCGAGCTGCCGCTCGGCCAGACCACCTTGCGCCCCGCAGCATGACGCGCGAACGCGCCCGGACGGATCCGGGCGCGCCGCTTGGGCAGTCAGCTAGACGTCAGTGACGCCGTTTACTCCGAGTACTTGAACTCGGGCATCGACTTCAGCTGGTCCTTGGTGGCGTTGATCATCGCATGGTCGGGATACCAGCGATTCTTCGAGGAGCTCATCGACGAGGATGACGAAGTGCCGGTGGCGGCGCCGGTCGTCGTGGCCGGCGGCGTGGTCGCCTTGCCCGAGGCCGGAGCGTTGGAGGCGGTGTTGGCCTGAACCGGCTGGTCCGAGAACTTGACCTGATCGAACGAGACAGCGACGAGGTGCTCACCCATGCCGAGGAAGCCGCCGACGCCGATCACGACGCCCTTGACTGCGCCGCTCTTGTCGATCAGCAGATCGTCGATCGAGCCGACATTCTCGTTGTTGTTGTTGTAGACCTTCACGCCGACGAGCTTGGAGCTGCGCCAGTCGCCCTGATAGGACGCGACGGTGGTGTCGCTCTTGATCGTGGTGTTGGTTGTGGTGGTGGTGCTCTCCGCAGCAAAGGCGGCGGTCGCGAGCAGCAGGGAACCGGCGAGGCCGGCCGCAACAGTCTTCATCATCATGTGGTGTCTCCTCTAGGTGGATGGTGACGAGAGAACGGCAATGGACAGTCGGCGTTCCGCGGGAACCACGATTTCGTCATGCTGCGCGACAAGCAGCCTCAGTGCGCCGCGGCAGTGTCACTTTGTGACGTTCGGGGGATCCGGGTGACGTCGCTCACATCGCCAAGCCGCACCGCCGCGCCTAGCACGGGAGCCCGACTAACAGGTCTACATTGGCTGGAGCTGGTGTAAGCCTATTGCTGCTAGCTCGGTTTCACCTCTCCCCCGCCTGCGGGGTGGGTCGGATTGCATCGCCAGTTGCGATCCGGGTAAGAGGGTACAGATCTCCCCATCGGCGCTTCCCGTGGGTCTGCCCTCCCCCCAACCCTCTCAGCGCGAGCGAAGCTCGTCGCGCCCCCGTAAGAACGGGGAGAGGGAGCCGACCGTCAGCGCTGCAACGTCCCGCAATAGTCAATCGAGCCTACGCCGCCATCGCGCCGTTCTCGTCGACGGACTCGGCATAGAAGGCGATGGTTTCGTAGCGATAGTCGCAGAGGCGGCAGTGCCAGAGATAGGCGGTGCGGCGGCCATCCTTTTCGACCCAGGACGGCAATGCGATCGCCTCGCCACATTGGGCGCAGGGATTGTTGCGCGGCAGATCCACGACGCGAACCGTGGATGGCATCGCGTCGATATCGAATGAATGGTCGATGCTGGGTGAACGATCGTCGGCTGCCTTCACGGCCATGACGCGCTCCCTCTCTGTTCAGTCTTCTTGAATGAGTCAGGCATGCTGTCGAACTGACGGCCCTGATCTTAGCCGCGCGGCGGTTGTTTTGCACGCGCCGGGATGCCGCGCGACATCCGACCTCACGGAGATGGGATCAACGCGTTTGATTCAATTGCCGCCGGAGAGACCGCCGGTTCCGCGACATGACGGGCACCCGCCTTGCGCAGATGGATGGTGGCGATGTCGTCAGCATAAACCTTCTGCCAGCCGTCGACGTGATCGAGCAGCTTGGTCGCAGCACTCTGCGTGCGCAGCAGGGTCGCCTCGATGTCGTAGTCCTTGAGCAGGCGGAACAGATTGTCCGGCTCCATCAGGCCGGACGCGGCGTTGTGATCGACGAAGAACTTTTCGCCATAGAGCTCGGTGCGGCCGTCGATGAACGGCGCGACACCGGCTGAGATCAGGTAGCCGCCGAAATCATAGTCATTGAGAACCCGCGTGAGGTTGAGCTTCTTCAGCTCGGTCACGGCCGCGACCGGGGTGCCGCGCATGTTTGGCGTGTAGTTCAGGATCGAAACCGAGGCGACCGTGCCGGCGCCGAGCGCGAGCATCACTGCCGCCGTCAGCGCCGCTCCCGACGCGCGCCCCGGCGGCAGCACGGGCGACGCGCCCGCCTGCCGCGCCAGCGGTGCGGCGAGCACCAGCGGGCCGACCAACGCCAGGATCTCCGCCGCGCGCGCCTGCGCCAGCGCCATGTGCAGCAGGCCGAGCAGCATCAGGATCCGCACCGGAGGCAGCCTGAGACCATGGAACAGCGCGACCCCGATGGCGATCAGCAGGCAGATCTCGAACGGACCGAGCCCCTGGAAGTCGGTCGCCTTCCATTCCACGATCAACGGCAGCGCCTGGCCCAGCGAGAGGATCTTCTGCGACGCCAGCAGCGCATTCCAGCCATAGGGCGTGCAGCAGCTCGCCGCCAGCGCGAGCGCCGCAAACCCGGCCCAGCGCAGCGCCAGGCCGGCGCGGACCGAGCGATCGGCATTCACCAGCGCGTCGAGCGCGGCGGGCGCGATGAAGAACAGGCCGAACACGAATCCGCCATGCAGATTGGCCCACAGCGCGATCAGCGGCACCAGCTGCCATGGCGGCGCGGCCCTGCGATCGGCCGCATCGACAAGTCCGGCGATCCAGGCGACCAGGATCGGAAACGCCAGCACATGCGGCCGCGCCAGCAGATGCGGCAGGCAGAGCAGGAACGCCGCGACCACGAACACCAATGTCGTGGCGTCGCGCAGATGCCGGCCGAGGGCGCGCGCGAACAGCGCGAAGGACAGCGCGGTCGCCGAGGCCGCCAGCACCACCGGCCCGGTCCAGCCGGCGAACGTGTAAACGGCGGCATAGGCGACCTGCGCCAGCCACTGCGTGGAGATCCAGGGCGCGCCGCGCATGGTGAAGGAATAGACGTCGACCTCGGGGACCGCGCGGTGGTCGATGATCCACTGTCCCACCGTGATCTGCCACAGCGTATCGGGATCGTTGAGCAGCCGATTGCCGGAGATCAGCAGCAGCGCATAGACGCCGGCGCCGACCCATAGTGGCAGCAGCGCCTGCGCGCGCCCGGCGGTCGCTTCGGTGTGGGTGACGGACAGCGTCATCGCGGCATGGCCCCGTTGGCGGAATTGCTCCGCCAGCCAAGCATGCACGGCATAATTCGCGGTAAACCGCCGGCGCATCCGGACCCGACCGGGCGTCTTCGCCCCATTGTTGCCACATTATCGCCCGGCGTTTGCACCAATTACGGTGTGCAAAGTGTAAAGCGCGTGCTGGGGGGCTACTCGGCATGCGTGTGGTTCCCGGGGGATCCTGACACATGAGACGTCTTGTGCTGACGGCCTGCATTGCAGGCTTCGCGATGGCTGGTCCCGTGCCGTTCGCAATGGCTGCCGATGATGCGAGCAGCGCATCGGACAGTGCGGCCAAACCGAAGGCCGGCAAGGTCAAGCTCGCCCATGTCCGCTCTGACGGAACCAGGGAGCTGGCGGCACGCAGCGCGGTGACCAAGGCCGCGCGCGAGGTCGAGGCGATCGAGGCCGTCAGCAGCGCCGACACCTCGCCGCCGATGGACGCCAATGCCTCAGCCCCCGCCGACACCGATGCCATCCCGGCCGCTGCGGCCGAGCCCCGCGAGGCCGAGCGCAAGGCGGCCGAGGCCAAGCCGCGCCACATCGACACCGGCCATCCGCACATCGACGCGCTGGTGGCGGTGCACGCCGCCGCCAACAACATTCCGGAATCGCTGATCCACCGCGTCATCGTGCGCGAGAGCAAATACCAGAAGGACCTGGTCGGCCGCTGCGGCTGCATCGGCCTGATGCAGATCAAGCTCGGCACCGCGCGCGGCCTGGGCTACACCGGCGACGCACAGGGCCTGCACGATCCGAACACCAATCTCACCTATGGCGTGCGCTATCTCGCCGGCGCCTATCGTGCCGCCCGCGGCGATCACGACCGCGCCGTGCTCTACTTCGCCAGGGGCTACTACGAGGAGGCCAAGCGGCAGCGCCTGGCCGACGCGCGGCCCGCCGGCCGCTCCGAGCGGACGAGCGGCCCGCTCGACATCACCCCGAAGATTGCAACCGGCCGCCACGCGCGGGCGCACTGATCGCCATTGGTTCCAAGGGACACCGGCTTTGTCTTTCCGTGACACTCCGTTGACACGGGGGGATATCGGTCTATTTTAAGTGCGTTCCGAGGGGAGCTCCGAGGGGAGCTGAGATACCGCAGCGTGATGCGGTGACCCTTTGAACCTGATCCGGGTCATGCCGGCGAAGGGACAGGGATGCAGCAGACAACCACGCGCGGGGATGTCCCCGTTTCCATCATCGGTGCGGGCATCGCGGGTGCCTGGCAAGCCTTGCTGCTCGCGCGCGCAGGCCGCGAGGTCACGCTGCACGAGCGCAGCGACGCCGATCTGATGCTCTCCACCAGCCATTGGGCCGGCGGCATGCTGGCGCCCTATTGCGAGAGCGAGGTCGCCGAGCCGATCATCAGCCGGCTCGGGCTCGCCTCGCTCGACATCTGGCGGCGCGAGCTGCCGGACACGCCGTTCAACGGTTCGCTGGTGATCGCGCATGCCCGCGACCGCGCCGACTACGACCGCTTCGCCCGCCGCACCTCCGGCTATCAGCGGCTCGACGCGCAGCAGCTTGCGGCGTTGGAGCCGTCGCTGGAGGGCCGCTTCCGCGAGGGCCTGTTCTATCCGACCGAGGGCCATGTCGAGCCACGCCGCGTGCTGCCGAAGCTGCATCAGCGCATCGTCGAGGCTGGCGGCCGCGTGCTGTTCAACAGCGACGTCACGGCTGACGATCTCGACGGCCTCGTGATCGACTGCCGCGGGCTGGAGGCGCGCGACGCCGAGCCCGAGCTGCGCGGCGTCAAGGGCGAGATGATCCTGATCGAGACCGCCGAGGTGCAGCTCGCGCGGCCCGTGCGGCTGATGCATCCGCGCTTCCCGCTCTATCTGATCCCGCGCGAGGACAACCTGTTCATGCTCGGGGCGACCTCGCTCGAGGCCGAGGACACCGGCGTCAGCCTGCGCTCGGCGCTGGAATTGCTCGGTGCCGCCTACTCGGTGCATCCGGCGTTCGGCGAGGCGCGCATCCTCGAATTCGGCTCGGGGCTCAGGCCGGCCTATCCCGACAATCTGCCGCGCATCACCATCAAGGGCGAGCGCGAGATCCGCGTCAACGGCCTCTACCGCCACGGCTTCCTGATCGCGCCGGCGCTGGCGCAGGCGACCTTGAACTATCTCGCGCACGGCCAGATCGACAACGAGGTGATGCGATGCGCGTGACCGTCAATGGCGAGGCCCGCGACATCAGCGCGACCAGCGTCGCCGCGCTGCTCTCCGAGCTCGACTACGAAGGCACCCATTTCGCGATCGCGCTGAACTACGACGTGGTGCCGAAGAGTCGCTGGGCCGAGACGCAGCTCAAGACCGGCGACGAGATCGAGATCATCACCCCCCGGCAGGGAGGGTGATGCTCATGGAGCTCGCGCCACAACCACCACTGTCATCGCCGGCTTTCGCGGGGATGACAGGCTTCGTTGCGGCGACCACCGTCCGACATGACGGAGACCATTGATGCCCACCTTCTACGACAAGACTTTCGCCTCCCGCCTGCTGATCGGCACCGCGCTCTACCCCTCGCCTGCGATCATGCAGGACGCGATCCGCGCCTCGGGCGCGCAGATCGTCACCGTGTCGCTGCGGCGCGAGGCCGCCGGCGGAAAGACCGGCGATGCGTTCTGGAAGCTGATCAACGCGCTCGATGTCACCGTGCTGCCGAACACCGCCGGCTGCCGCAGCGTGCGCGAGGCGGTGACGACGGCGAAGCTCGCGCGCGAATTGTTCGGCACGAGCTGGATCAAGCTCGAAGTGATCGGCGACAACGACACCCTGCAGCCCGACGTGGTTGGTCTCGTCGAAGCCGCTGATATCCTGATCAAGGACGGTTTCGAGGTGTTCCCCTACTGCACCGAGGATCTCACGGTCGCGATGCGGCTGGTCGATGCCGGCTGCAAGGTCGTGATGCCCTGGGCGGCGCCGATCGGCTCGGCCAAGGGCATCATCAACCGCGACGCGCTGAAGCTGCTGCGCGACCGCATGCCCGATATCACCCTGGTGGTCGACGCCGGCCTGGGCGCGCCGAGCCACGCGGCGGAAGCACTCGAGCTCGGCTACGACGCCGTGCTGCTCAACACCGCGATCGCCAAGGCTGCCGACCCGGTGGCGATGGCGCGCGCCTTCCGGCTCGGGGTCGAAGCCGGCCGCACCGCCTACGAGGCCGGGCTGATGGACGCCCGCGATTTCGCCTCGCCCTCCACCCCTGTCGTTGGGACACCGTTCTGGCATGCCGTATCCTGATCGCTTCTATCCCGTCGTCGACAGCCTCGCCTGGGTCGAGCGCCTGACCAGGCTCGGCGTCGGCACCGTGCAGCTGCGCGCGAAGGACCTCAACGACGGCGAGGCGCTGCAGATCGTCACCGACGCGCTGGCGATCACCAAGGGCACGGCGACGAAGCTGATCGTCAACGACTACTGGCGCGCCGCGATCGTTGCCGGCGCGCAGCACCTCCATCTCGGCCAGGAGGACCTCGCCGACGCCGACGTCGCCGCGATCAAGGAGGCCGGCCTGACGCTCGGCCTCTCGACGCATGACGATGCCGAGCTGGAGACCGCGCTCGCCGCCAAGCCCGACTATGTCGCGTTGGGGCCGATCTTCCCGACGACGCTGAAGGCGATGCGCTTCGCCCCGCAGGGCATCGCGAAGATCGGCGAGTGGAAGAAGCGTGTCGGCACCATCCCGCTGGTCGCGATCGGCGGCATCAAGCTGGAGCAGGCCGCGGAGATCTTCGCCGCCGGCGCCGACTCCATCGCCGTCGTCAGCGACGTGACGCAGAACCCCGACCCCGACGCCCGCGTCCGCGCGTGGCTCGATGCGACCAGGGAGCCGGCGTAATGCGCGCGAATTTTGCGAATGCGTCTGACAGTGATTGGGCCCGGCTCCCTCCCCAAAAGAGGTCGTTCCCTCCCCCCTTGTGGGGGAGGGCTAGGGAGGGGGGTAGCCCCGGGGGCGGTGGATGCGGCTTACCCCCCTCCCCAACCCTCCCCCACAAGGGGGGAGGGAGCCCGACTAGTCTGCGTCCCTTACGCCGCCAACTCATTTCGCATCGATGCCGGCAGGGCGCCGGCGCGACGTTCGCCTCTCTCCACCGTCATTGCGAGCGAAGCGACGCAATCCAGGGCCATGCGTGCCGCCCTGGATTGCTTCGTCACTACCGCTCCTCGCAATGACGTCCCCCATTCACTCCGACAACAACAATTGAGAAGGAGGATCCCATGAACATCCGCTCCAATCCCGACACCACCCTGCCCGCCGTCACCACCGGCCCGCTGCCGTCCTCGCGCAAGATCTACGCTGTGCCAGACTCCGCGCCCGACCTGCGCGTGCCGCTGCGCGAGATCATCCTGTCCGAAGGCGCAGGCGAGCCGAACTTGCCGGTCTACGACACCTCCGGTCCCTATACCGATCCGACCGTGACGATCGACGTCAACGCCGGCCTGTCGCGCGCCCGCACCGCCTGGGTGCGCGAGCGTGGCGGCGTCGAGGAGTACGAAGGCCGCGACATCAAGCCCGAGGACAACGGCAATGTCGGCGCCGACAAGGCCGCAAAGTCGTTCACCGCGCATCACAAGCCGCTGCGCGGCCTCGACGGCCACAAGATCACCCAGCTCGAATTCGCCCGCGCCGGCATCGTCACCAAGGAGATGATCTACGTCGCCGCGCGCGAGAATCTCGGCCGCAAGACCCAGCTCGAGCGCGCCGAAGCTGCGCTTGCCGACGGCGAGAGTTTTGGCGCATCCGTGCCCGCCTTCATCACCCCGGAGTTCGTGCGCGACGAGATCGCGCGTGGCCGCGCCATCATTCCCTGCAACATCAACCATGCCGAGTTGGAGCCGATGATCATCGGCCGCAACTTCCTGACCAAGATCAACGCCAATATCGGCAACTCGGCGGTGACATCCTCCGTTGAAGAGGAAGTGGACAAGATGGTGTGGGCGATCCGCTGGGGCGCCGACACCGTGATGGATCTCTCGACGGGCCGCAACATCCACACCACCCGCGAATGGATCCTGCGCAACTCGCCGGTGCCGATCGGCACCGTGCCGATCTACCAGGCGCTGGAGAAGTGCAACGGCGACCCGGTCGCGCTGACCTGGGAGCTCTACAAGGACACCCTGATCGAGCAGTGCGAGCAGGGCGTCGACTACTTCACCATCCACGCCGGCGTGCGTCTCGCCTACATCCACCTCACCGCGAACCGCGTCACCGGCATCGTCTCGCGCGGCGGCTCGATCATGGCGAAGTGGTGCCTCGCGCATCACAAGGAGAGCTTCCTCTACACGCATTTCGAGGAGATCTGCGACATCATGCGCAAGTATGACGTCTCGTTCTCGCTCGGCGACGGCCTGCGCCCCGGCTCGATCGCGGATGCCAACGACCGCGCCCAGTTCGCCGAGCTCGAAACACTTGGCGAGCTCACCAAGATCGCGTGGGACAAGGGCTGCCAGGTCATGATCGAGGGCCCCGGCCACGTGCCGATGCACAAGATCAAGATCAACATGGACAAGCAGCTCAAGGAGTGCGGCGAGGCGCCGTTCTATACGCTCGGGCCGCTGACCACCGACATCGCGCCGGGCTACGACCACATCACCTCGGGCATCGGCGCCGCCATGATCGGCTGGTTCGGCTGCGCCATGCTGTGCTACGTGACGCCGAAGGAGCATCTGGGCCTGCCGGATCGCAACGACGTCAAGACCGGCGTCATCACCTACAAGATCGCCGCCCACGCCGCCGATCTCGCCAAGGGCCACCCCGCCGCGCAACTGCGCGACGACGCCCTCTCCCGCGCCCGCTTCGAGTTCCGCTGGA
Organism: Bradyrhizobium sp. SZCCHNRI2009; assembly: GCF_032485115.1. NCBI lineage: Bacteria > Pseudomonadati > Pseudomonadota > Alphaproteobacteria > Hyphomicrobiales > Nitrobacteraceae > Bradyrhizobium > Bradyrhizobium sp. SZCCHNRI2009. Next base: position 53,820 of record NZ_JAUEUH010000011.1, on the reverse strand, counting down.
CCGACCAGTTCAACCTCGGCCTCGACCCGGACACCGCCAAGAGCTTCCACGACGAGACCCTGCCGAAGGAAGCCCACAAGGTCGCGCATTTCTGCTCGATGTGCGGCCCGAAGTTCTGCTCGATGAAGATCACCCAGGACGTCCGCGACTACGCCGCCACGCTGAACGACCCGGCGACGGTCGGCATGACCATCAGCGGCACGATCGAGGACGGCATGGCCCAGATGAGCGCCAAGTTCAAGGAAATGGGCGGCAGCGTGTATCTGGATGCGGAGAAGGTGAAGGAGAGCAACAAGGCGTTGTCCTGAAGCCCACTCAGTTCCACTCTCTCCGTCGTCATGGCCGGGCTTGACCCGGCCATCCATCGAAGCCGGGCGCAAGCCCGGCTTTTTGCTTCTACCAGCTTCGGCAGGTGTTTAGCCTTAAGGATTCACTTCACGCGTGCCGGCCAAACCAGTCAAGAGATCGTTGAGCAAGGAATTTCTCCCCGTATATGCTATGATATTCCACTTTAACTGAAAGCTTTGACAGGGCTGCACGAATGCTTTGCCTCGCAGCGATAGAGGCCGGGTCGGCTTCATCAACGTCGAACAATATGAGGTCGATATCCTTGCCCGGCGCGAATGCACGCCCAGAGATGTTCTTGACGAACGTCGCCCACAAGAGATCTCTGGGCATAAGATCGATCAACGCTTCGCCAATCTTAGCGCCATTTTCGTTTTGCAGAATCGATACTCCGTCGACAATCATGGGACCCACACCATCATTCCTTAGCCGCACGAATAGCTGATTTTCGTAATCACCCATACTTAGATTGCCAAAAGGCATCACTGTTTTTCGATAATGTGCTCTCTGCATTCTCATATTGCTCACCGCGATCGCAATTGAAACGGTTGATGCAACAATCGCAAGGATGGCAGTCCAACTCGTGATGAAATCTCTGTTCGTTGTAATCCAATGGACGAAATCAACCATAATGGCGCTCTCCCTTCTCAATCAAAAATGACTAGATACCCCGATATTCGCAACAGAACGCAAGTACTCAAACATGCCCATCCACCACATCCCCGCCCCACCCCACATCAAGGCCCCGCCGCTGTCGTTCGGCACCCGCGTCGGCGATCTCCTCTTCATCTCCGGCATTCCCGGCTTCGACGCCGACGGCGCCCTGCCCGACGAGTTCGAGGCGCAGTTCGCCAATGTCGTTACCAACTTCACCCACGTCCTGACCGAAGGCGGCGCGACCATTCGCGACCTCGTCAAGGTCAACGTGCTGCTGACGCGAGCCGCTGATGTCGCGACCATGAACCGACTCTATGCCGCGGCGTTCGGGCCGGCACCCTACCCCGCGCGCACCACCTGCGTGGTCGCAGCGCTGCCTGATCCGAAGATGCTGATCGAGATCGAGGGTGTCGCGGCGGTCGCGAAACGGTAGGGTGGGTTAGCGGACGGCAACCGACGATCTCTCCACGCTCGCACATGGCTGAACGCCGTTCGCGTAACCCACCATTCCAGGCGGCGGGTTACGCGCCCTGGCAAACATTCCCTCCGCGGTGAAATCGTCCCGCGGGCGCTAACCCGCCCTACGTTCTGCCCGATCCGAAGATGCTGATCGAGATCGAGGGTGTCGCGGCGCTCGTCGTAACGTGAGCTGGTCAGGCCGAGGGCGTTGCGCGATCCGCTTCGGCGCGCGCGAATGCCCCCCACCCGACCGTCGACCGACCTACGGCACGTTGATCTGCTTCCTGCTCGTGGCGCCGATCACTTCGATCCCCTTCTTGCCGCGCACGTGTGTGATGTCGAGGACAACGTGATACGGCGCGGTCTGCGGCAAGCCGATGCCGCTTTGGCAGCCGACCACCTCGATGCCCCAATATTCGGGTTGCCGGATATAGATCAGCGGATGCAATTCGACCTTCATCGTGACCCAGGGCTTGGTGCCGGTGACGATCAGGAAGTAGGTGTTCGGAACGATGCCAGGCACCACGGTCGCGCTGTCGAACGTGATGATCCTGCATGAGGTGGACTGAGGCAGAGCCTCGAATGACTTGATATGCGCTTCTTCCATGACAAGCTCCGTTGAAATGAAACTCAAAAATTGGCCGCGCTCAAACAATCGCGGATTTTAGACTTCAATTCCGCGATTTACAACCAATGATTGTCGCTCCGTGTTGGTGACACCGACACCGTCGTGGACGCGCATTCACCCGTCTAGCGCCCCCACTCCAGAAGATGCTGATCGAGGGCGTCGCGGCGGCCGCGACACCGCAGGGTGGGCAAAGCCGCCGTCGGCGCTCGCAGAGCGGCGGCGGAGGCGCGCCCACCGCGGAGGGCATGGTGGGCACGCGTCAGCCGACGCGCGGCGATGCAGCGAGACGTCGCTTCGCCCACCCGGCGGTTTTGCCGATGAGGCGACGGTCAATGACTATGATCGTCGTCCAGCGATCGTGCTGCCGATCAGCGGACGCCGCTCTGCCGTTCACGCGACCTCGAGGAGCGGAAGATGCCGGTCGAGCAACACGCCGTTGCGCTCCGCAGCAGCACCGCGAGTTTCCCTTCGCATCACCTGCGCTGACGCCGCCGTTTGCCGCCACCGCGGCGGCCTGCCTCATTCCGCCGCAACCCTGCGTCGTGATGGCCCCCGTCCTGCTATTTCGTCTCTTGCGGTCGATTTAAATTTTAAATAAGATTTAATAGTCCGAAACATTATCTCCGAAAATTTCACGATAGATGTTTTATTCATTGCCGATCCATGCCCTGTTGCGCCTCGCAGGCACCGCCACGGCGCCGTTGCGGGAGGCGATCCGGGAGGCCTTCCAGGCCCAGGTCTATCCGCTCGGCTACGTTCCCTCGCATGACGGCATGCGCGGGCTGATGACGCTGGGCGTCGTCACGGCGCATGTCTCCCACAGCCTCGTGCCGGGCGCGGTGCTCTATATCGACCTGTTCTTCGTCGCCAGCGCCTATTACATCACCGGCCTGCTGCTGCGGGACATCGACAAGCACGGCACCGTCAGGTTCCGTCAGTTCTACGCCCGGCGCTTCGCCCGGATCGTGCCGCCGCTGCTCCTGATGCTCGCGGCCTATCTGCTGTTCACCTGGCTGCTGCGGCCGCCATTGCTGCCGGCGGTCGAGCGCGCGGCGATCGCGCTCTCCTACATTGCCAACTACTGGTACGTGCTCGATCCGAAGACGATCGAGGACATCGGCCACACCTGGACCCTGTCGACCGAGGAGCAGTTCTATCTGCTGTGGCCGCTGACCTTCGCGTTCCTGGTGAAGCGGTTCGGCGTGACCTGGCGGCTGGTCGGCGCCATCTGCGCCATCGCGGCCGCAATCTGGGCCTGGCGCGTGGCGCTGGTGATGGATGGCGCGGAGTGGCGTCGGCTCTACACCGCGTTCGATACCCGCGCCGATGCGCTGATGGCAGGCTGCGCCATGGCCGTCGTGCTCAGGCTGGTGCCGCGGGGCGCCTATCCCGCGCTCGATCGCCTGTGGCCGAAGCTCGCATGGCCGCTGCTGATCTACTGGATCACGGTCACCTTCCTGTTCTGGCCGGCGGACGGGCCGAGCATGAACTACTATCTGTTCGGCAGCATGGTGTGCGGCGTGCTTCCGGGCATCCTCGCGCTGACCATGCTGGGGCGGAGCCACGGCACGATCTGCCATCGCATCTTCGAATGGCCGGTGGCGATCTTCCTCGGCCGGATCTTCTACGGCATCTATCTCTGGCACCTGCCGATCCTGAACTTCCTGGACAGCTACGGCGTGTGGTGGCCGCTGCGGCTCGCGATCGGGCTGCCGCTGTCGATCGTGGCGGCGACGCTGTCCTACGCCTATCTCGAGCGCCACTTCCTGCGCCGGCGCGCGCAGCCGGTCACCTCGCCGCCGATCGTCACGGGCGCGTCTCCGGTGCTGGTTCCGGCAGCGAGCTTCGGCGCGGATCTCCGCTTCTCGTCGCACGCGGGCACCGAAGGCGTCCGCCCCTGAGCCGTGCGCCGAGGTCGCCGAAACGACCGCGCCAGCCCCGCAATCAAGTCGACGCGCCGAGCCTGCAGACCCGCCTCCCCTTCCGCCGGGATCATCAGGAGTGATCAGGTGACCACGATCGCGCGCTTTTGACGCACGCGTTCTGCAGACTTGCCTTCAAAATGAACGAGACCGCTCCGACATAGGGCCACCCGCTGGCCGGGCCAGTTCGCTGCCGGAGTTGACGATGCCTCGTTTCACCACAATCTTTTTTGCTGCATCTCTCGCGGCCGCGCTGCTCGCCGCCGCGCCCGCCCAGGCCGGCTACTACATCATCCGCTGGGACAACACCGGCATCTGCCAGGTCTGGAGCGAGGCCTTCGCCTTCAAGCCGGTCGCATGGCCGTCGAGCTATCAGGTCATCAGCCGGCCGGTGCCGACGTTCAACGACGCCGTGAGCCGGCAGATCAGGCTGCGCCAGCAGGGCCGCTGCACGCTGTGAGCCCGCTCGCACCTTATGGCATCACGTGACGGCGGCAAGTCGTCGTTTCACATCCCGGACATCGCTGTGAATGACGGCACGCGCGGCTTGCGTTGCGCGCGCTTTTGTCGCACCACTTTGGCCTTGGTCCGGCCGCAAGGCCGGTGGCCCGCGCGGGCGGGCGATTGTCGTTGTTTTGTTTGAGGAGATTGATGATGCGTCGCCTGACCACGCTCGCCGCCGCCGCGGCCATTGCAGCCGCCTCGATCGTGCCCACCGCCTTCGCCGCGCCTGCGCCCAAGTCCGGCTACTACGTGATCCGCTGGGACAACACCGGCATCTGCCAGATCTGGAACACCGAGCTGCAGTCGAAGCCGGTGGAGTGGCCGTCGACCTACAAGATCGTGTCCAAGCCGGTGCCGACCTTCGTCGAGGCGACCAACATCCAGCTCAAGCTGCGCGACGAGCGCCGCTGCTTCCTGTAAGCGGCGTTCGCACGCAGTCGTACATGGCGGCGGTCAGGCTGCGCTGACCGCGCTCGCCTGCATCGGCACGAAGCCGGGCAGATCGGCGATCCGCGCCAGCCATGCTTGCACGTTGGGGTACGGCGTCAGCGATACGCCGCCTTCGGGCGCATGCGCGGTGTAACTATAGAGCGCGACGTCGGCGATGGTCGGCGTCGCGCCGGTCAGATAGGGCCGCGCGGCAAGTTCGCATTCCATCACCCCGAACAGGCTGTTGGCGAGCTGGTGCGCCCGCCCCATGTCCAGCGGCACGCCGAACAAGGTCGCAACCCGCGCCGCCGCCGGGCCGAACGCGAGCGGACCGGCCGCCGCCGACAGCCAGCGCTGGACCTGGGCCTGGCCGAGCGGATCGCGCGGCAGCCACGTGCCGGAGCCGTCATAGCGGCCGGCGAGATAGAACAGGATCGCATTGGAATCGGGGATCACGGCATCGCCGTCGACCAGCACCGGCACCTGGCCGAACGGATTGAGCGCGAGGAAGTCCGGCCGCTTGTGCGCGCCGCCCTTGAGGTCGACCTCGACGAGCTCGCAAGGCAGGCCGAGCAGGCTCAGCATCAGCCGCGCGCGATGCGCGTGGCCGGAGAGGGCGAAATGGTACAGACGACGTTGCGACATCAGGTGCTCCCGTGGCTCCGCGTCACCTAGACCAGGGACGCCGCAGCAACAATGCGGCCTCCCGGCAACAGGCTGTTGCAGCGGCTGCAACAATGCGACAACGCCAGCCATGGACCGCCTGCCCGACCAGCTCCAGCCCGGCCTGCGCCTCGTCTTCGTCGGCACCGCCGCGAGCGAACGCTCGGCGGCGACCGGGCACTACTACGCCCATCCCGGCAACCGTTTCTGGCGCACGCTGTTCGCGGTCGGCCTGACACCGCGGCTGTACCAGCCGCAGGAATTTCCGGCGCTGCTGTCGCTCGGCATCGGCTTCACCGATCTGTGCAAGCTGGGCGCGGGCATGGACCATGTCGCGCTGAAGGCCGGCGTCGACGTCGCCGGTTTCGCCGCAAAGATCCGACACCATCGCCCGGCAACCGTCGCCTTCACCAGCAAGAAGGCCGCGAGCCTGTTTTATGGCAAGCCGACCGGCACGATTGCGCTGGGGCGGCAGCCGGAGCGGGATGGCTTTCCGACAACGTTCGTGCTCGCCTCTCCGTCCGGGGCGGCGTCTGGCGCGTGGACGTTGCAGCCGTGGCAGGAGCTGGCAGCGCATGTGGCTTGCGCTTCCGGAACTCTGGTCATCCGAGATCGTCTCGATTGAGGCGGAAGGCCGCAGAGGACTGGATGCCCCGCCGACGTGGGACATGACGGTCCAAGGTGCCGCGCTCTGGCTCGCGCTCGCAAGTGCAGCGGATCGAGCTCCGCCGCAGCTCAACATGCAGGCGTCATCGTCCGCGAAGGCGGACGATCCAGTACGCGAAGGCGGCGCGATCGCATGAAATGCCGCGGCGTCGCCATGCCTCGCGCGATCAACAACCGGTTTGCCCGACAGGCAATCTCCGCATCCCCGCCATGCACCAACTGCCCGTCGTGTTAGTTTGCCGCACGTCCGCGCGCTTGCCATGTCGGGCAAATCAGGACGATGTTTCCGCTCAACCCGCCTCATGCAGAGGGACGTACGCGTCGTCACGATACGTGGAGGTGGGCCGCGGTGGACGTGATCGCTGCGCCCGACGAGCGCGAGCGTCACGTACGGCGAAATCGTGATGTCCTGATACCCCGAAGCTGGTATCACGTGCGTGCTCATGCGGAAGCGTGACGCGTGCAATGGCGGCCAACAAGCCGGCGCGCCAGGGAGACCACGTATAAGCCGTCAGACCATGCGCGCAGGGAAGGCCGGGATGTCTCCGCCGAACCTGTGGTTCTGCCGCGTGCTTATCTGTTGCACGCGGACCATGGGAGCGGCGAGCTCCCGGCCTTCCCTGCCCCTCTCAATTTTCGATGGGGCTCGTACGATGCATCCCTCGCGCACGCGATGCGGCGAGAACGCGGACTTATGAGCAGGAGTGAGGGAGAGAGATGGTGTTGGCAGTGCTCAGCACGCAACGACGGTCCTCGCCCGCGCAGGCGGGCGATGACACCTGTTGTGAGTTGCTACGCAGCCACGATGACGACGACGATGACGCAACTACCTGATCGTGATCGCGAGCCCGGACAGATCGACGTTCGCCAAGAGGCCGATCTGTTCACCCGAGAGTTCCAGCACCGCGCCCTTCTGGTTGGTCAGCACGATGCCGCGCACGCCGCGGCCGACGGCGAGGCCCGCGCCGGCGGCGCCGTAGACGCCCTCGACGTCGGACGGACGCCAGATGTTGCTGACGCGGCCGCGCAGCACCGTGCGCGAGCCGCCGAACACCAGGCCCCAGTCGAGGCCGCCGGTCGACAGCGGATAGGCGCGGCCGTGGAAGTTCAACACGCCGCTGCCGCCGGAGCCGCCGATGATCCACCCCGCCTTGTAGATGGTCAGCGTAATGAAGCCGCCATCCGCGTGCGCCGTGGCCGGAATGACGGCGCCGCAAGCAGCCGTCAGTGCCACCAGCAGACCGCGAAGCGAGGATGCAATTGTCATGGATGAAGTCTCCAGCGAAGTGAATTTGGGCTTGAGGTCATTCGATGGCCGTGTGTGACGATCATGCCCCACCAAGCGAATCGATCGGGCCGAATTTAGCCCTTTGCGCGGCACCACGCATGCGCCGCCGCCGGTGTGTTCGAAATGACGCGCTCTCACCGCAGGAATTTGGCAATGCAAACGGCCCGCCGCCGACATTGACGATGGCTGTCGGAGGGCAGGCCGACCGGGCGGGCCGTGATGTGCCGCCGGCCGCCGGCGAAATGGGTCGAGACCCGCGCAGAACCAAGGCGATTTCAGGGTATTTGGCGCGCTGGAGGCGGCCGGACGCCGGCGTTAAGGCCCCATTAACCTTGTCCGACCACGGTGATTTACGGGCTGGATGTTTAGTTGGTCTCGATGTTTACGCGTCGTTTCAGTGGCGGCGCGGGCGTTGATCGGGAGGAGTTATGTCGCAAGAGTTGTCATCCGAAGCCGCAAGTCCGTCACTCGTGCCGCTTGCCATGCCACCGTCGCGCTCCGCGGCGGAGGTCCTGCCGCTGTTGATCGGCACGCCCTTGTCCGAGATCGAGCGCGAGCTGATCGTGCAGACCCTGGCGCGCTGCAACGGCAATCGTACCCACGCCGCAAGGCTGCTCGGCATGCCCGTGCGTACCTTGCGCAACAAGATCCGCATCTACACGGCCGACGGCATCGCGGTGCCGGCCTATTCGGCCTGATCCGACGGCGGCCACGCGATATCCCATCGCGTGGAACTCATCAGGATGCGGCGCCGATTGATGTTGATCAATCGGCCTCGCAGCCCTGCTGCAATTGCTGCCGTCGTCGCGGCTCTGTTAGGCTTCGCTGCGAATCAAAGACGTGTAGCGGAGTTGCGGTAGTGGCAAGGAATCCGGCCGGACGCGGCCTGCAGGGCCCGGTGGGTCCACGTGGCCCGCAAGGGCAGCCCGGGCGGCGCGGACCGGATGGTCAGCGCGGCAAGCCCGGTCCCGACGGCAAGGCGGGTCCGCAAGGCAGGCCCGGTCCGCAGGGGCCCCGCGGCGAGGCCGGTCCGCCAGGCAAGCCGGGACCTGCCGGACCGCAAGGTCCGCAGGGCGAGCCGGGAGCGCCAGGCACGCTGCCGACGATCGATCAGCTGATGCCCTGGCTGGAGCAGATCTTCGCCGCCTATGACGACTACAAGCGCAACCGCGATCGCGAGGCGCATGAGCGCGAGGCCGAGCTGGTCGCGGTGCGCGACATCTTCGCCGCCACCACGCATGACGATGCACTGGACGAGGCCTTCGAGGACGACGATCCGCACGACATCGACCTCCCGAAGAAGAAGAAAAAGAAGAAGGGCAAGAAAAAGAAGAAGCACGACAAGCACGCCCAGGGGCGCGGCGACCACGACGACGAGGGTTTCTGAGCTTCGCCCTCCGTCAGGGCACGATGGGCCTCAGCGCGGGCCGAACCGGGCCGCCGAGCGTTCCCGCGCCTTGGCCGCCTCGATCTCGCGGTCGCGCGGCGGCGCCTGGGTCTGCAGCGAGGTCAGGAGCCGTCGCGCGGCATCGGCCACCTCCTCGACCGCGCGGGCGAAGGCGGCCTCGTTGGCCTGCGAGGGCACGTTGAAGCCGGACAGCTTGCGCACGAATTGCAGGGCCGAGGCCTGAATTTCAGCCTCCGTCGCCGGCGGCTCGAAATTGAACAGCGTCTTGATGTTGCGGCACATGATGAGTCCCATCAATCCGGTACTGAACCAGGTCGCAGACCGTGCTATCATGCCTCCGACGCGGCCGGAAGAGTCGCGCATGATCAGGGGGAGTCCATGTTTCGACCGCTTGCCGCCGTTCTTGCCGCCGTCATCGTTGTTTGCGCGCCGGCCCGCGCCGCCGACTATCCCGCCCCGAAGCAGGGCGACTTCGTCGTCAAGGATTTCAAGTTTCACACCGGCGAGACGCTGCCGGAACTGAGGCTGCACTATACGACCGTCGGCGAGCCGACCGGGCAGCCGGTGCTGGTGCTGCATGGCACCGGCGGCTCAGGCGGAAGCATGCTGGTGCCGACCTTCGCCGGCGAATTGTTCGGAAAGGACCAGCCGCTCGACGCAACCAAGTACTACATCATCATCCCCGACAGCATCGGCCACGGCAAATCGTCAAAACCCTCCGACGGGCTGAAGACGAAATTTCCCGCCTATGACTATGCCGACATGGTCGACGCGCAGCACCGCCTGCTGACCGAGGGGCTCGGCATCAAGCACCTGCGGCTCGTGATCGGCAATTCGATGGGCGGCATGCATAGCTGGGTGTGGGCCACGCGCTATCCGGACTTCATGGACGTCGCGGTGCCGATGGCCTCGCAGCCGACCGAAATGGCGGCCCGCAACTGGATGCTGCGCCGGCTGATGCTGGAGACGATCCGCAACGATCCCGACTACAACGGCGGCAACTACACCGCGCAGCCGCGCATGATGAAATATGCCGTCACGGCCTATGCCACCGCCTCGGCCGGCGGCACCATCGCCTACCAGCTCGCGGCACCGACCGCCGCCAAGGCCGACAAGCTGGTCGAGGAGCGCCTCGCCACGCCGATCCCCACCGACGCCAACGACTTCATCTATCAGTGGGACTCCTCGCACGACTACAATCCGTCCGCCGATCTCGACAAGATCAAGGCAACCGTGATGCTGATCAACTCGGCCGACGACGAGCGCAATCCGCCGGAGACCGGCGTCACGGTCGACGCGATGAAGCGCGTCGCCAACGGCAAGCTCTTCCTCATCCCGACCTCGGCCGAAACGCGCGGCCACCTGACCACCGGAAATGCGAAGTTCTACGCCGAGCCGCTGCGCGAATTGCTGGCGACGGCGCCGCAGCGCGGCATGTAGATCGGCGGAGGGAGCGAACGAATGCGCAGGACGATGCTGGCCGCTGTCACGATCGGCTCGTTCGCCTGCGCGACCGTCGCGGCCGCCTTCGACAACGGGCAGTTCGACAACGTCCCGCCCGATATCCGCGCGTGGTTCAAGAGCGTGATCGCTCCGAACGGCGTGCCATGCTGCGATGTCTCCGACGGCCACCGCACCACCTATGACGTCCGTGACGGCACCTATTGGGTACCGATCGAAGGCCGGTGGATGCCGGTGCCGGAACGCGCCATCATCCGCGACCGCGGCAACCCGATCGGCGAAGCCGTGGTGTGGTACGTCCATCACCGCGGCGACATCATCATCAGCTGTTTCGTTCCCGCCGATGCGGTATGACGCGCATGTGCGCCATCTGACTGTGACTGCTGCGAGTCGTTGGCGACAAGACAGGTCTCAAGCGAGATTTTCAGCTCGGCTCGCGGGCTCGTGACCGGACCCTGTTGACGCAGCTCAACAAATACGGAAATTGGCCGAAATAGTGTGCAGAATGCGTCATGCATGAACGCGAAGATTCCTGATCGAAATGCTCAAGCGATTGTTTTTCCGGTCCGCAGGCCGTCTGGCCCGCGCGTCTCTCGCGCTGGCTCTCGTCGTCACGCCCTGCGCTGCGTTGGCCGATGATGAGCTGAAGCTCACGCCAAGCCAGGCGCAGAACCTCGGCGTGCGCGTGACGCATCCGATCTCCAGCCGGATGGACAGGACGCTGCCTTATCCCGCGCAGATCGTCATTCCCACGCCTCAACTATGGGTCGTCAGCGCGCCGGTCGCGGGGATGATCACCAACCTCGCTGTTGCCCGCGGCGATCGCGTGACCGTCGGACAGCCGCTGCTCACGCTGGAGAGTCCGAGCTTCGTCTCGCTCCAGCGCGATTACCTGCACGCGCTGGCACAGGAGGGACTCGCGGCTCAGCAGTTGAAGCGCAACGCCGACCTGTTCGAAGGCAAAGCCATCCCGCAACGCGTGCTGGAGTCGAGCCAGGCCGAAGCGCGCCAGGCCAGCATCGTCGTCGCCGAACGACGGCAGATGCTGCACATCAGCGGGCTGTCGGACGAAGCCATCGCCCGGCTCAGCAATGAGGCGGCGATCAGCGCGACACTCACCGTGACGGCGCCACGCGCCGCGTCCGTGGTCGAGATCGCGGTATCGCCGGGCCAGCGCCTTGAGCAGGCCGCGTCCCTGGTAAAGCTTGCGCGGCTGTCGCCGCTATGGGCCGAGATCGCGATCCCCGCGACCAACATCGGCGCCATCAAGACCGGCGCCAAGGTCGACATCGAAGGCTATGCGACACCGGGCCAGGTCATCCTGGTGTCCGAGACGACAGATGCCGCCACGCAGACCATTCTCGTCCGCGCCGAGATTCCAAACAACGGTGAGCTGCATTCCGGACAGATGGCGGCCGCTCGCATCGGCTTCATCTCGGCAGGCGAAAGCGCATGGGAGATTCCCTATAGCGGCCTCGTCCGTCGCGGCGAGCAGACCTCGGTGTTCGTCGCCACGGAAGGCGGTTTCCGGCTCGTCCCCGTGACGCTGCTCGCGGAGGATCAGGATCACGTCGTCATCGCTGGCCCCCTCACGGACAAGGACGAGATCGCCGTCGGCGGCATCTCGGCGCTGCGCGGCATCCTCTCGCGACTGGGGCAGTAGATGCTGCAGCGGCTTGTCGCATTCGCGCTGTCACAGCGGCTCTTCGTCATCCTGAGCACGCTGCTGGTGATCGGCGCTGGGGCCGTCGTCCTGCCGAGCCTGCCGATCGATGCCTTTCCGGACGTCTCGCCGGTCCAGGTGAAGATCATCATGAAGGCCCCCGGTCTGACGCCGGAAGAGGTCGAGCAGCGCATCACAGTCCCGATCGAGCTGGAGCTGCTCGGATTGCCGAACAAGAAGATCCTGCGCTCGGCGACGAAATATGCGCTGGCCGACATCACCGTCGACTTCGAGGACGGCACCGACATCTACTGGGCCCGCAATCAGGTCTCGGAGCGGCTCTCCAACATTTCGCGCGACTTCCCCGAGGGCGTGAGCGGCGGCCTTGCGCCGATCACGAGTCCGCTCGGCGAGATGTTCATGTTCACGATCGACAGTCCCGATCTGTCGCTGGCCGAGCGCCGGACCTTGCTCGACTGGGTCATCCGCCCGGCGCTGCGCACCGTGCCCGGGGTTGCCGACGTCAACGCGCTCGGCGGCTATGTTCGCGCCTTCGAAATCGTGCCGCGGAACGATGCGCTGGCGGCGCGCGGCATCTCGTCCGAGCTGTTTCGCAAAGCCATCGAGGCCAACAGCCGCAACGACGGTGCCGGGCGGGTCAACCAGGGCGAGGACAGCGCGCTGGTCCGCATCGAGGGCAGCATCCGCGGCATCGACGACATCCGCGCGATCATCGTCGACACCCGCGACGGAATCCCGATCCGGGTCAGCGACGTCGCCCGGGTCAAGATCGGCGCCCTCACCCGCTATGGCGCCGTCACGAAAGACGGCAAGGGCGAGACGGTCGAGGGGCTCGTGCTCGGCTTGCGCGGGGCCAACGCCGGACAATTGGTGCGCGACGTTCGGGCGCGGCTGGATGAGCTGAAGCCGTCGCTGCCGAGCAGCGTCACCATCAACGTGTTCTACGACCGCAGCCGGCTGGTCAACCGCGCCGTCGGCACGGTGGTGCGGGCGCTGGGCGAAGCCACGGTGCTCGTCGTCGTGCTGCTGCTGCTGTTCCTCGGCAATTGGCGCGCCTCGCTGGTGATTGCGCTCAGCCTGCCGCTCGCGATCGTGATGGCGCTGATCGTGATGCGGGCTGTCGGCATGTCCGCCAACCTGATGAGTCTCGGCGGCCTTGCGATCGCCATCGGCATGCTGATCGACGCGCTGGTCGTGGTGGTCGAGAACATCGTCGGCAATCTCGCAAAGCACGATCACGCAAGCACCACGCCGCTGATCCACGTCGTCTACCGCTCGGTCTGCGAGGTTCTGCAGCCGGTCGCCTCGGGCGTCCTGATCATCATCATCGTGTTCGTTCCGCTGCTGACCTTGCAGGGGCTGGAGGGCAAGCTCTTCATTCCGGTCGCGCTGGCGATCATCTTCGCCCTGGCCGCGTCGCTGCTGCTGGCGCTGACGGTGCTTCCGGTCGCAACATCCTTCGTGCTCACATCCGCGTCGCATGACGATCCATTGCTGATCCGCGCAGCGCAGCGCGTCTATGCGCCCGCGCTCGACTGGGCGCTCGGCAACGAGCGCAAGGTCATCATAGCGGCGCTGGTCAGCCTCGTTGCCGCGGGATATGGCTACACCCGGCTGGGCAAGACCTTCATGCCGACGATGGACGAAGGCGACGTCATCGTCAGCGTGGAGACGCTGCCATCCGTCAATCTCGACGAGTCCCTCGCCATCAATGCCCGGCTGCAGGCGGCCCTGATGAAGGTGCCCGACGTCGCCGGCATCATCGCACGCACCGGCTCCGACGAGCTCGGGCTCGATCCGATGGGCCCCAATCAGACCGACACGTTCCTGGTGCTCAAGCCGGCAGACCAGCGGCAGACCAGCGACCGGGATGTCCTGCTCGAGACGCTTCGCGAGGTCCTGACCGGCTTCCCCGGTGTCTCGCTCAGCTTCACGCAGCCCATCGACATGCGCGTGCAGGAGATGATCAGCGGCGTCCGCGGCGACGTCGCGGTCAAGATCTTCGGCCCGGACATCACCAAGCTCAACGAGATCGCAGCGAAACTGTCGGCGATTCTATCCGATATCGATGGAGCCCAGGACGTCTACACGACCCTTAACGAAGGCGCGCAGTACTACACGATCGTCGTCAACCGGATGGAGGCGGGCCGGCTCGGGCTCACGGTGGACTCGATCTCGGCCGCCTTGCGCACGCAGATCGAAGGCCGAACGATCGGCACCGCGCTCGAGGAGGGACGCCGGACGCCGATCCTGGTCCGCGGCGGCGAGGCCACGCGGCAGGCGCCGACGATGCTGGCGGCGCTGCCGCTGACGCTTGCGTCCGGCCAGCATGTTGCGCTCTCGCAGGTCGCACGCATCCAGCGGGTCGATGGCCCGGTGAAGATCGATCGTGAGGACGGCAACCGCATGAGCGTGGTTCGCAGCAATGTTCGCGGCCGCGACATGGTCGGTTTCGTCCAGGCGGCTCAGCAAAGGGTCGCAGCCGAGCTGCCGCTGCCGTCCGGCTATCGGCTGACATGGGGCGGGCAGTTCGAGAACCAGCAACGTGCGGCCGCGCGTCTATCGGTCGTGGTGCCGGTCGCGATCGGCTTGATCTTCGTGCTGCTCTTCACCACGTTCGGCTCGGTGCGCCAGGCCCTGCTCGTCCTCGTCAACATTCCGTTTGCGCTGATCGGCGGCGTGTTCGCGCTGGTCTCGAGCGGCGAATACCTCTCCGTTCCAGCCTCCGTCGGCTTCATCGCACTGCTCGGAATCGCCGTGCTCAATGGTGTCGTGCTGGTGTCTTATTTCAACCAGTTGCGCGCTCACGGGGTCCCCGAGCAGCGCATCGTGGTCGAAGGCGCCAAGCGCAGGCTGCGGCCTGTGCTGATGACGGCGAGCATCACGGCGCTGGGTTTGATCCCGCTGCTGTTTGCATCGGGGCCCGGATCGGAGGTCCAGCGTCCGCTCGCGATCGTCGTGATCGGCGGCCTGCTGTCGTCCACGCTGCTGACGCTGATCCTGTTGCCGATCCTGTATCGCCGCTACGGCGCCGCTGCGAAGGAAGCCACATGAGCAGCCAAGCCGTCTGCCTGACCCTGATCGTGCCGGATGCGCTTCACAGCGAGGTGCTCGACCATCTGAGCGAGCAGACCGATCTCGTGACGGGCTTCACCGCCTCGGAAGCAGCCGGACACGGTGCGCGCGTCCGGCTGCGGAGCGCTGCAGAGCGGGTGAAAGGACATGCCGACGAGGTCGTCGTGCGGATCGTGTTGCCGGAAGAGGATCTCGAGCGGCTCCTCGAGCGGCTCAGAAGCGCGTTTGCGGGAACGCAGCTCGTCTATTGGGTCATACCCGTCACCGCCTTCGGCATCATCGCGTGAGCGGGTTCGACGTCAGGGGCGGTCGATTCAAGGCTTGAAACACCAGCCCTGAATCGCCACCCGTTCCGAAGCGGACTGCCGCCTCGCCGACGCCGTCAGTGCTCGCTCTCGAGGCCGCCGACGTGCTTCTGCGTGTAGAGTTCGAGACCGATGCGGTTGATGAGGTCGAGCTGGGTCTCGAGGAAGTCGATGTGATGCTCCTCGTCCTTCATCAGCTGCTCGAACAGGTCGCGCGACACGTAGTCCTTGACGCCATGACAATAGGTTGCGGCTTCCTGATACAGCGTCCGCGCACCGATCTCGGCAGCGAGATCGCATTCGATGATCTCCTTGACGTTCTGGCCGATGCGCAGGGGATCGAGCACCTGCATGTTGGGGAAGCCGTCGAGGAAGAGAATGCGGTCGGTGAACTTGTCGGCGTGCTCCATCTCCTCGATGGATTCCTTGCGCCAGACCTTCGCCATGTCGAGAAGGCCCCAATTGTTCAACAGACGATAGTGCAGCCAATATTGGTTGATGGCAGTCAGCTCGCTGCGCAATCCCTTGTTGAGATATTCGATGACCTTGGGGTCGCCCTGCATGGATAAGCTCCGAAAAAGTTAGAGGCCGCAGGCGCTCAATAACAGGTTCGAAGTGCGGAGACGACCCCCGTTCATGTGCATTTTTCGGGCGGAGAACGATGCGACTGACGGCAATGCCTGTCAGCAGGCAGCGAGCGCGAAACGGCTCTGAAGGTCGTCATCGATCGCCTTCACCGGTGTCGTCCCATGGTGGTGGCCGTGCTGACAGCCGGCCTGGCAGGCGCGAGCACAGGGACCCAGCGCCTCGTCGATGATCGTCTTGATCGTGCGCGCACAGCGGCCGCATTCCGCGCTGCACCCCAGGCAACCGTAGACCTGCTTGGGGTTCCGCGGCAGTTCGTCCGCGGACTTCACCGCGTTGCGGATATCGTGATCGCTGATGACGTTGCAGGAACAAACAATCATGAGAAACCGGCCAATCGTCCTTGGTCAGGTATCGATAGTCATCCGCAGCTACCCGCGCAAAGGGAAAACGGCGCTTTTGAAGCTATTCCAATTTCCCGATCAATCTAGAATGCCTCCAACTGTACGAGCTTGCCGCAGATCAAAGTTACCGCCGAATAACAATGGTGGGCGGCGATCGAGCAGGCGCAACTCAGTCGCCACCACCACCGTCCCCTCCACCACCGTCGCCACTGTCACCTCCGCCGTCGATCGGGTTTCCCATGACGTCCGGCGAGGTATTGGAAAACCAACTTGCGAGACCGCCGCCCTGACTGGAGCTGGACCCCCCCCGTCGGAGTCGACGCTGGTACTGTCCGCGGACGAACGACGGCGGTTGGGCCTGCGGTCGGCACGAACCAACAGCGCGTAGCAGACGGCCGACGTCAATCCGATCGCCACGACCATCGCCATTGTGGGGGTCATGCCAGCTCCAATGCGGCAGTGAATTTTGTGCAATGCAGCATTGAACGTATCCTGGACTTGGGTCGTCCAATGGGACGCCCCCGTTCATTGATCATTCAAGCGGGATGTGTGAACCTGCCGTATCGCTTGATACGCGATCCGCCGACCTGGAGTGAGAGAGGTTAAGGTCATGAAGAAGACTCTTGCGGCCCTGGCCGCCGTCGCAACGCTGTCGACCGCAGCGCTGGCCCCTGCTCCTGCTGAAGCGCGCAATGGTCGTGTCGCCGCCGGTGTCGCTGCCGGCCTGCTCGGGGGTGCCCTCATCGGTGGCGCCATCGCTGCGGGCAGCAATCCCTATTATTATGGGCCCGGATATTCTTACGAACCGGGCTACTCCTATTACGGCGGGCCTGCCTACGTCGCCGATCCTGGCTACGCCTGCTATTGGCAGCGCCAGCGCTTCTGGGACGGCTACGGCTGGCGGATTCGCCGCGTCCGGGTTTGCGAGTGATCGTTCACCTTCATTAATTCCATGACCTTGCACCGGAATTTCGAGAGCGGTGGCCGGCACGGCCAGAAAAAACCGTTTTTCCGTCGCATCAGGTCGAACAGAGTTTACGAAGGGTTGACGGATTGTCGTGTTTTCTCACGATGCTGACGGCCCAGATCGTGCGTGAATCACCAACCCGGCGCCTGCGAGGGCGCCTTCCAGGAGATCTCGGAACATGAAGAAGATCCTGACCGCAGTGCTTGCGGTTGCGACCATCGCCGGTTCGCTGAGCGTGACGGCACCGGCCGCAAAGGCTGGCGACGTGGGTGCCGGCGTGGCAGCCGGCCTGATCGGCGGCGCCCTGCTCGGCGGCGCGATCGCGTCCAGCCGTCCGGCCTATGGCGGTCCGGTCTACGTCGAAGCCCCTCCGCCGGGCCCGCCGCCGTGCGTGTGGCGCCGTGAGCGCTATTGGGACGGCTATGGCTGGGTGTCCCGCCCGGTTCGCGTCTGCTACTGATCCTGACGATACATCTCGATGCGAAAAGCCCGGCCTTGCGGCCGGGCTTTTTACTGCCGGCTCCGGCCTTCGCACCGAATCGGCCGCTCAGCGCGCGGCGTTGATCGCCTGCAGCACCGATTCGCTCGGCCAGCAGTCGACCTTCAGGCCCGCCTTTTTCTGAAATGCGCCGAGCGCGGCGCGGGTCTGCATGCCGGCCTTGCCGTCGAGCTTGTCGCCGTAGAGACCGAGCCGCGTCAGGCCCTTCTGCATCGCCTCGACGTCCTTGCTCCGAAGCTGCTTTGACGCCGACCATGGTGTCGCGAACGGAGCCGGGCTCGTCATACGGTCCGCGAGGTGACCGACGAACAGCACATAGAGATCGGAAAAATTGTATTCCTTGATGACGAAGTAGTTCGCCGTCGTCAGGAACGCCGGACCATAGATGCCCTCAGGCTGCAGCAGCGACGCGGGCTGCTGCTGCTCGGCTGCGCTGAGCCGCTGGCCGCGTACCGGGACAAAGCCGGCGCGCAGCCATTCGCCGATCGGCTTCTTCACCTCCGGCACGCCGATCGCGCAGTCGACAGTCGCTGGCGGCTTGACCTCGTAGGCCCAGCGCAGGCCGCGCTGCCACCCCTTGTTGGCAAGCTGCAGCGCCGCCGAGCCCAGCGCGTCCGGCACCGAATGCCAGAGATCGACCTTGCCGTCGCCATCGAGATCGACACCGTGCTTGTAGTACTCCGACGGCAGGAACTGGGTGAGCCCGACCGCCCCGCCCCATGACGCCCTGAGATCGCGGCGCGACACCACGCCGTCGCTCAGCATCTTCAGCGCCATGATGAACTCGGTGCGGTACTGGTCCTTGCGGCGGCCGACATAGGCCTGGGTCGCCAGCACGCGCAGCGCATCGTAGGGCAGCGCATAGCGGCCGAAATCGGTCTCCCGGCCCCAGATCGCAAGCACGACCGGCCCCGGCACGCCGAAGCGGCGCTCGATCTCGGCGAGTGCCGGACGATATTGCTGGATCAGCTTCTCGCCGTGCGCGGCCAGCCGCGCGATCGACGCTTCCTTGATGTAGTCGGCTGGCACCTGCACGAACTCGGCCTGCGCCGGCGCCCCCGTCGCGGGCCGGCCGGGCAGCAGCAGATCGGGAAGCTTGTAGTCAGGCTCCAACCCGCGCGTCTCCGCCTCGAACGTCGCACGGGAGACGCCCTGCTCCTCGGCTTCGGGCCAGAGCGAGTTGATGAACTGCGTGAAGGCGGCGTCGGCCGCGCTCGCTTGGCCATCGCCGAACATGCAGAGCGCCAGACCGACGAGAACGAGCCTGCGCAAACGGAGTAGCAGCTGCCGAACCATGCCTCAGGGCTACCATAGCCCGCGGCACTTGTGAACGTCAGCAGGCCACCGACGGAACCCGAGGCTGCCGCTCAATGCCCCGCCTGCTTCGCCTCTTCGATCGCGGCATTCGACAATTTGTCGACCACAGCGATGCCGATCGCGGAGAGGATGAAGACCGTGTGGATGATCGTCTGCCACATCACGCCGGTCTCGGTGTAGTTCGACTTGCCCGACGAAAGCGCGCCGGCCTCGATGAAGGTGCGCAGCAGGTGGATCGACGAGATGCCGATGATGGCCATCGCCAGCTTGATCTTCAGCACGCTGGCATTGACGTGGCTGAGCCATTCCGGCTCGTCGGGATGGCCCTGCAGATTGAGCCGCGACACGAACGTTTCATAGCCGCCGACGATCACCATCACGAGCAGGTTCGAGATCATGACCACGTCGATCAGTCCGAGCACGGCGAGCATGATCTGCTGCTCGGAGAAATCGAACGCGTGCGCGAACAGGTGCCAGAGCTCCTTCAGGAACAGCACGACATAGACGCCCTGCGCGATGATCAGCCCGACATAGAGCGGCAGCTGCAGCCAGCGCGAGCCGAAGATCAGCATGGGAATGGGGCGCAGCGCTCCGCCCTTGGAGGACAGGGTCGCGTCGGAGGAAGACATGTGAAGAATCTCGCGGCTGGGAGGGATTGCGGATCATGTATCTACGCAATCGCAGCACGCGGAAAAGCGACAACTGGCCGCAGCCGGGGCGCGACGCTTTGTCTCGGAACAGAGACCGCGTCGCGCCTCGCGAGATCAGGGATCAGCGCGTCAGCTTCTTGTACTTGACCCGGTGCGGAATCACGCTGTCCTGGCCGAGCCGGCGCATCTTGTCCTTCTCGTAGTCCTGGAAGTTTCCTTCGAACCATTCGACATGGCTGTCGCCCTCGAAGGCCAGCATGTGGGTCGCGATGCGGTCGAGGAACCAGCGATCGTGGCTGATGATGACGGCGCAGCCGGCGAAATCCTCCAGCGCCTCTTCGAGCGCACGCAGGGTGTCGACGTCGAGGTCGTTGGTCGGCTCGTCGAGCAGCAGCACGTTGGCGCCCGACTTCAGCATCTTGGCGAGATGAACGCGATTACGCTCGCCGCCGGACAGTGCCCCGACCTTCTTCTGCTGGTCGGCGCCCTTGAAGTTGAACGCCGAGCAATAGCCGCGCGAGTTCACTTCCTTCTTGCCGAGCAGGATCAGCTCGTTGCCGCCGGAGATCTCCTCCCACACGGTCTTGTTGCCATCGAGCGCGTCGCGCGACTGGTCGACATAGCCGAGATGCACGGTCTCACCGATGGTGATGGTGCCAGCGTCCGGCTTCTCCTGCCCGGTGATCATGCGGAACAGTGTGGTCTTGCCGGCGCCGTTCGGACCGATCACGCCGACGATGCCGCCCGGCGGCAACTTGAAGGTGAGATTGTCGATCAGCAGGCGGTCGCCGAAGCTCTTGGACAATCCGTCGAAATCGACGACGTTCTGGCCGAGCCGCTCGGCGACCGGAATGATGATCTGGGCGGTCTGGGTCTGCTTCTCGCTGGCCTTCTTGAGCAGCTCCTCATAGCGCTGGTAGCGCGCCTTGGACTTGGCCTGGCGGGCCTTCGGCGAGGCCGCGATCCACTCCTGCTCGCGCGCCAAAGTGCGCTGATGCGCGGCATCCTCGCGGCCCTCCTGCTCCAGCCGCTTCTGCTTCTGCTGCAGCCAGGAGGAATAATTGCCCTCGTAGGGGATGCCCTTGCCGCGATCGAGCTCCAGGATCCAGCTGGTGACGTTGTCGAGGAAGTAGCGATCGTGGGTCACGATCAGGATCGCGCCCGGATAATTGCGCAGATGACCTTCGAGCCAGGACACCGATTCGGCGTCGAGATGGTTGGTCGGCTCGTCCAGCAGCAACAGCTCGGGCTGGTCGAGCAGCAGCTTGCACAACGCGACGCGGCGGCGCTCACCACCGGACAGCTTGGTGACGTCGGCATCGTCGGGCGGACAGCGCAGCGCATCCATCGCCTGGTCGACCTTGCTGTCGAGATCCCAAAGGCCCTGCGCCTCGATCTCGTCCTGCAGCTTGGTCATCTCGTCGGCGGTCTCTTCCGAGTAGTTCATCGCCAGCTCGTTGTAGCGATCGAGGATCGCCTTCTGCTTGCCGACGCCGAGCATGACGTTCTCGCGCACTGTGAGCTTCGGATCGAGCTGCGGCTCCTGCTCGAGATAGCCGACGCGGGCACCCTCGGCCACCCAGGCCTCGCCGGTATAGTCCTTGTCGATACCGGCCATGATCTTGAGCAGGGTCGACTTGCCCGAGCCGTTGACACCGAGCACGCCGATCTTGGCGTCCGGATAGAACGACAGGTGAATGTTATCGAGCACCTTGCGGGTCGGGTAGGTCTTGGACAGACCCTGCATGAAATAGACGAACTGGCGCGCCATCGCGTGTCCCTTGAAGCCTGCCGGAATTTTCGGAAAATGGTTGCCGCTGATGTAACCGCGCGGCCCCCAAAGGGCAACCGGCGAGCCGGTCTCGGCGGGAACAAATGCCGGGAGAATCACGGTCGTTCCTGCGCCGGCCCGGCCTGCCGCCCACGGACGAATACGGGTCCATCACCTTGTGTGTGGCGGATCACGACAATTGCAACCATCTTTTAATTAATTCGGCGGGACACTCGGTCTCGGCCCGCAAGACCCCGCGCGCCCAAGCGGCAAAAGCCGCGACCGACAACAGCGAGAGCCCGTCATGGCAGCCTTCACCTCAGCCTCCCTGCCCGCTCCGGCGGCACACCGCAAAGACCGATCCGGGATCGCGGACGACATCCGCGGCTTCTGGCGCGAATTCGTCGCGCGCGCCTTCAACCCGTACCGGCCAGAATTGCACTACATGCGCGGCCCCGGCCCCGCCTGGCGCGCCAAATACGGCCATGACGCCGCGTTCCGGCTGAAGTCCCGCCTCGACTGACGTCTCCTGTTTCCACGTGAGAGCGTGACGATGCCTTGCGCAACCACCGCGTTGCGCGCAAGCATGGCGCCATTCCTGACGGCATTCACCATTGCCGCCGTCCCCCGATGAATGGACCCTGCCGATGACACGGCTGCGCTGTGCGATCCTCGACGACTATTACGATACGGCCCTCTCATTGGCCGACTGGCCCCGGCTGGCCGACAGAGTGGATGTGACGGCTTTCACACAGCCGTTCGGCAATGAGGAAGCGGCCGCCGGCGCGCTCACCGATGCCGACATCATCTGTGCGATGCGCGAGCGGACGCCATTGCCGCGCTCCCTGATCGAGCGGTTGCCGAAGCTGAAGCTCCTGATCACCTCCGGCATGCGCAACGCCGCCATCGACCTGGAGGCCGCCAAGGCGCGCGGCATCATGGTCTGCGGCACGCAATATGGCCGCGACCCCACCGCACCGCTGACCATGGGCCTGATCCTGGAGCTGACCCGCAGGATCGGCCAGGAGAATGCTCGCATGCATGCCGGGGAGCCCTGGCAGACGCTGGGTGGCGTGGAGATCGAGGGCAAGACGCTGGGCGTGATCGGGCTGGGCAAGCTCGGCACCAAGGTCGCCGGGCTCGGCAAGGCGTTCGGCATGAACGTGATCGCCTGGAGCCCCAACCTGACGCCCGAACGCTGCGAGGCGGCGGGAGTAGGCTACGCGACCAAGGAGGAGCTGTTCACCGCCGCCGACGTCATCACCGTCCACGTCGTGCTCAGCGACCGGTCACGCGGGCTGGTGGGCGCGGCCGACATCGCGCGCATGAAGGCCACCGCCTATCTCGTCAACACCTCGCGCGCGCCGATCGTCGACGAGGCCGCATTGCTGCAGGCACTGCGCGACAAGCGCATCGCCGGCGCCGGGCTCGACGTGTTCTCGGTGGAACCGCTGCCCGTCGCCCATCCGCTGCGCCGGCTCGGCAATGTCGTGCTCACGCCGCATCTCGGCTACGTCACCGAGGAGAGTTTTCGCGCCCATTACGGCCAGATGGTCGATTGCATCGCCACCTGGCTCGCAGGAGCCGAGCCGCCGCGCCGGCTGGCTTGACGCAGGCGAGCGCGGCGCTCACAGCAAAACACCCCTCCGCGAGGAGGGTGTTTTCAACGTAATCAGCTCGCGCACGCCCGCCTCAGCGGATCGTCACCGGCGGCGGCAGCGGCTGCATGTTGGCGGGCTGGCCAGCCGCCGGCACAGTCGCCTGGGCCTGGACGGGCGCCGGAGCCGGTGAGGCCGCGGCAGCAGCCATGTTCTTGCTGGAACCCGGAGGCGCACCGCCCGGCATCACGACCACGCGGGTGCCGACCTTGACCCGGTCGAACAGGTCGGCGACGTCGTCGTTCAGCATGCCGATGCAGCCGGAGGACACGAACTTGCCGATCGTCGACGGCTGATTGGTGCCGTGGATGCGGTACACGGTCGAGCCGAGATACATCGCGCGGGCACCGAGCGGATTGCCCGGCCCGCCGGCCATGAAGCGCGGCAGATAGGGCTGCCGTTCGATCATCTCGCTCGGCGGATACCAGTCCGGCCACTCGGTCTTCTTGGTGATCTTCTGCACGCCGGTCCAGGTGAAGCCTTCGCGGCCGACGCGGACGCCGTAGCGCATCGCCCGGCCGTTGCCGAGCACCAGATAGAGGTAGGTGTTGGGCGTATCGACGACGATCGTTCCCGGCGGCTCCTTGGTGACGAAGTCGACCTCCTGGCGGCGCAGGTTCGCCGGCAGCGGCGCCGGCGCCGCATCGGGTTGTTCCTCAGGCGGCAGAGCTGCTACCGTCATCGGACGATCCCCGGCGGACGGGGCCTGCGCCGCGCCCACGACGGCGCCGGGCGGCCGCGGCGCGCCTGCGTCGCCACTAGGCGCGCTGTTGCCATAGGCGCCACCATAGGCCTGTTGGCTGGAGGCGGGACGATCACCATAGATCACCGGGGGCGGACCAGCCGGGCGGCCATACCGCGGATCATCCGGGGACATCACCGGGCCGGTCGGAGCGGCCCCATAGACCGTCGCACCGGCCGGACGTCCGTATCGGGGATCGTCGGGAGAAAGGATGGGACCGGTCGGAGCCGCAGCACCATAAACCGGCGCATTGGCTGGACGACCGTAGCGCGGATCGTCCGGCGAGATCACCGGGCCGGGCGGCGGCAACGCCGCGGAATTGCCGGGCGCATCCTCATCGTCGAGCGCGTCAAAATCCTGCCCCTGCCCGCGCGCGTCGGCCGGGTAAGGCGTCGGCGCCGGTGAATACGCTCCAGGCGCGGTCTGATAGACCTGCTGTGCCTCGGCAAACGAAGTTGCCGTCACGCCCGCTGCCGCGACCGCGCAAACCGTCAGGATTTGTCTGATCATCATCGCCCTTGCAGTATCCCCAAGCCGCCGATTGGGACCTTTGCTTTGCCAGATGACCGAAGATAGCGGCGCATTCAAGACAATTCCGGCCAGAGCGGCCCGACTTCGGCAATTTGTGATCATGTCTCCGTCGTTGCACGGAAGTCTCACGCCGCCGAAAAAGTGCGGCGTAGCCCCCGCAGGCCCTATCGATGCCGTGATTTGCCGAGCGGGCGGGAACACTTCCGGTATTCTGACCTGAGCCTGATTCGCGATGCACGGCAGAAGCCGGCCTCGTCGCGAACGCGGCTATTCCCTGTGATCACCGCGTTCCCTACTGGCTCGAATGTCTCGGCAGTCTCCGCTGCCGTGGCGAGAGTTACCGTCAATGCTTCCCGGCTTTCGTTTTCTGGTCGCCGCGATCGTCTGTTCCATCTCTCTCACCATCTTCGGCATGGGCGCCGCGGCCCTGTTGCGCGCCGCCCACGAGCAGTTCGCCAGCAACGCGTCCTGGCGCACGACTCAGGCGTCGGGCTTCACGACCTTCCTGCCCCCGGCCGAACCCACGCCGGTGCTCGCGGTGCTGCGGGTGGATTCGATTCCGACACCGCCGGTGACGACGCCACCGCCGGTCATGGCCGATGCTCCCCCGGCGGCGTCCGAGCCGCCGAGCGCGCCGTCGACGGCGGCTTCGGCCGCCGACACGCCCGAGGTGATGCCCGTTGCGGTGGCCACGGACGTGCCGACGCCCTCGCTGCCCGCGGAAACGGTCGACACGTCCCGCACCTCCGCCATTGTCGCGACCGCGTCCGCGACGAACGATCGGATCGAGAGCACCAAGCCGGAGCGCCCCATTCCGGACACGACCGCTTCGATCGTCGTTCCGGTCGAAAAAGCGTCCGACAGGCCGAGCATGGACAGCTCGCCCGAGACTGCAGCGCGGGCGCCGAGCGAAGCAGCGGCCGCCGTGGTCGCACCACCGCCGCCAGTTCCTCAGGTCATCGCCAGCGCCGATCCGATGATGACGACCGCAGCCGCCGCTTCAACCCCGCTCGCGCTCGTTCCGGCGGTGCTCGATCCGATCGCGGCCAAGCTCGCCGCGCTGGCCGAACAGCCGGCTCATCAGGAGCGGCCTGCCGCCAGCGAGCATCGTGCCTCGGTGAAGGTCGCGAGCGTTCAGTTGCGCCGGAGCATCCTCAAGAAGCGCCAGGCCCGGGAGAAGCAGATCGCTGCGCGCCGCGCCAAGCAGCGGCGCATCGCCCAGCGGCTCCGGTCGGCTCGGCAAGCCGCGGCCGCCCAGCAGCAACAGACTGCCTTCCCCGATCCATTCGGACAGCAGCCGTTTGGTCAACCGCAGGCGGTCGGCCAGCAGGCTGCCGGGCCGCGCACGCGATAGGCGGAGCCAGCCGATCAGGCCGGCCCCGTCGCAACCGGCGGACCGTTCTCGATGCCCCACTCCGACCACGAGCCGTCGTAGAGCGCGGTGTCGCGGATGCCGAGACGATAGAGCGCCAGCGTCAGCACGGCCGCCGACACCCCGGAGCCGCAGGAGGTGACGATCGGCTTGGCGAGATCGACGCCGGCAGCGCCGAATGCCTCGCGCAACCGGTCGAGCGGCTTCATCACGCCGGTCGCAGCGTCAAACAGCTCCGCATAAGGCAAATTTCGGCTGCCGGGGATATGGCCGGATCGGAGGCCGGGCCGCGGCTCGGCGACCTCGCCCGCGAAGCGCGGCGCCTGCCGTGCATCGATCACCTGCTCGGCATTGCCGGCGAGATTGGCAACCATCTGCTCGATCCGGCGCACGCGCGCGGCATCGAACTTCGCGCTGAACGTGCCGAGCGCCGGCGTGACCTGTCCGCTCTCGACCGGGCGCCCCTCCGCCATCCACTTCTTCAGCCCGCCGTCGAGCACGCGCACATCCGTGTGGCCGAATGACAGGAACATCCACCAGGCGCGCGGCGCGGCGACCCAGCCGCCGGAATCATAGACCACGACCGTATCGCCATTGCTGACGCCGAGCCGGCCCGCGTCGCGGCCGAACTGCTCGGCGCTCGGATACATGTGCGGCAGCGGATTGGAATGGTCGGAGACCTCGTCGACGTCGAAGAACACGGCGCCGGGGATATGCGCCTTCAGATAATCGTCCTTCGGCAGCGGCAGCACACCCGGCATCTTGAAGGTCGCGTCGAGCACCTTCACCTTGGGATCGCCCAGATGCGCAGCGAGCCAGTCGGTGGAGACGAGGGGGTCGTCGTGAATGGTCATGCGCAAAAGCTCCGGACTTCACATTCAGTCGTCATCGCCGGACTTGAGATCCGGCGATCCACCTTGTCGAAGCGATGGACACGCGGGTCAAGTCCGCGCGGGATGGGCAGCGATCAATCCTTCTTCTTCGGCGCCCAGGCCTCGACCGGCCCGCCGGCGTCGCGCCACGCCGCGAAGCCGCCGCCGATATGGGCGACCGGCGTCAGACCCATGTCCTGTGCGGTCTTGGCCGCGAGCGCCGAGCGCAGGCCACCGGCGCAATGAAAGATGAACGTCTTGTCCTGCTGAAAGATCGGCTTGGCGTAGGGGCTCTGCGGGTCGATCCAGAACTCCAGCATGCCGCGGGTGCACGAGAACGCGCCCGGAATCCTGCCCTCGCGCTCGATCTCCCGGGGATCCCTGATATCGACGATCACGACATCGTCGCGCTTCGCCGCCGCGATCGCCTCAGCCGCCGAGAGCGTCTCGATCTCGGCGTTGGCTTCATCGAGCAGCGCCTTGATGCCGCGCGTGATGGTCTGGGGCATTCTCTCGTTTCCTCTTGGCGTCATTCCGGGCCGATGCGAGGCATCGAACCCGGAATCTCGAAGTGGCAGGGCAATGTCGGGATTCCGGGTTCGCCCTTCGGGCGCCCCGGAATGACAGCATCACCGGACCAGCTCCTTCATCGCCGCTTCCAATCCCTCAATCGTGATTGGATACATGCGCTCGGAGAAGATCCGGCGAATGATGGTGGTGGACTCCGAATAGTCCCAATGCTTCTGCGCCACCGGATTGAGCCATACCGCGTGTGGATAGGTGCGGATGACGCGGTCGAGCCACACCGAGCCCGGCTCCTCGTTGACGTGCTCGACCGAACCGCCGGGCACCATGATCTCATAAGGCGACATCGAGGCGTCGCCGACGAACACGACCTTGTAGTCGTGCGGGTACTTGTGCAGCACGTCCCAGGTCGGCGTGCGGTCGGTGAAACGCCGCTTGTTCTGCTTCCACACGCCCTCGTAGAGGCAGTTGTGGAAGTAGAAATATTCCATGTGCTTGAATTCGCTCTTGGCGGCCGAGAACAGCTCCTCGACCTGCGCGACGTGCGAATCCATCGAGCCGCCGATGTCGAAGAACACCAGCACCTTCACCGCATTGCGCCGCTCGGGACGCATGTGCACGTCGAGATAGCCGTGGTTGGCGGTTTCGCGGATCGTGGTGTCCAGATCGAGCTCGTCGGGCGCACCGGTGCGGGCGAACTTGCGCAGCCGGCGCAGCGCCACCTTGATGTTGCGGATGCCGAGTTCGACATTGCCGTCGAGATCCTTGAACTCGCGCCGGTCCCACACCTTCACGGCGCGGTTGTTGCGGTTCTTCTCCTGGCCGATGCGGACGCCCTCGGGGTTGTAGCCATAGGCGCCGAACGGCGAGGTGCCGGCGGTGCCGATCCACTTGTTGCCGCCCTGATGACGGCCCTTCTGCTCCTCCAGGCGCTTCTTCAAGGTCTCCATGAGCTTGTCCCAGCCCATGGCCTCGATCTCTTTCTTCTCCTCCTCGGTGAGGTATTTCTCGGCCAGCTTCCTCAGCCATTCCTCGGGAATCTCGGCCTTCTCCATCGCGTCGAGCAGGTTCTCCAGCCCCTTGAACACGGTGCCGAATACGCGATCGAACTTGTCGAGATTGCGCTCGTCCTTCACCAGCGCGGTGCGCGAGAGATAGTAGAAGTTCTCGACCGAATGCTCGGCGAGGTCGGCGTCGACGGCCTCCATCAGCGTGAGATATTCACGCAAGGAGACCGGGACCTGCGCATCGCGCAGCGCTGTGAAGAATTGCAGGAACATGCCCATTAGATCGCGCGGCTGGGAGGGCGCGTCAAGGGCCGCTCCACGCCCCACGCTGGACCCGCCGGCATTTTGCTCTACAATCCCTGGAACAACAGGTGGAATGGGGGCTTTGATGGGTATTATTGCAGCACTGATCATCGGCGCCGTCGCGGGCTGGCTGGCGGGGCTGATCGTGCGCGGCGCAGGTTTCGGCCTGATCGGCAACATGGTCATCGGCATCATCGGCGCGCTGGTCGCAAGCTACGTGCTGCCGGCCCTGCACATTGCGCTCGCCAGCGGCACGCTGGGGGCGATCCTGGACGCCACGATCGGCGCCGTCATCGTGCTCGTGATCCTCTCATTGATCAGGCGCGCTTGATTATTTCTGCTTCCGATGGCAGCCATCATCTTAAGGCCGCAGCGGCGTTGCCGCTGTGTAGCCACTCAACACAAGTTCGAACGATGAGCGAGACGCAATGAAATTTACCGGCACCCAGGACTACGTCGCCACCGACGACCTCAAAGTGGCCGTCAATGCGGCGATCGTGCTCGAGCGCCCGCTGCTGGTGAAGGGCGAGCCGGGGACGGGCAAGACCGTGCTGGCCGAGGAAGTCGCCAAGGCCGTCAACGCGCCGCTGCTCACCTGGCACATCAAGTCGACCACCAAGGCGCAGCAGGGCCTTTACGAATACGACGCCGTCTCGCGGCTACGCGACAGCCAGCTCGGCGACTCCAGGGTGTCCGACATCAAGAACTACATCAAGCGCGGCAAGCTGTGGGAGGCCTTCACGGCCGAGCAGCGACCGGTGCTCTTGATCGACGAGATCGACAAGGCCGACATCGAGTTTCCGAACGACCTGCTGCTCGAGCTCGACCGGATGGAATTCCACGTCTACGAGACCAACGAGACCATCAAGGCGAAGCTACGCCCGATCGTCATCATCACGTCCAACAACGAGAAGGAGCTGCCGGATGCGTTCCTGCGCCGCTGCTTCTTCCACTACATCAAGTTCCCCGATCCGGATACGATGGGCCGCATCGTCGACGTGCACTTCCCGAACATCAAGAAGCGACTGGTCGAGGAGGCCCTGCGCATCTTCTTCGAGGTCCGCGACGTGCCCGGCCTGAAGAAGAAGCCATCGACCTCCGAGCTGCTCGACTGGCTCAAGCTGCTGCTCAACGAGGACATCGGTCCTGAGCAGCTGCGCGAGCGCGACCCGCGCAAGCTGATTCCGCCGCTGCACGGTGCGCTGCTCAAGAACGAGCAGGACGTCCACCTGTTCGAGCGGCTCGCCTTCCTCAGCCGGCGCGAGGTGTGAGGCGCCCAGCTCCATCCGACCGGCGCGTCATTGCGGCGCCGTCCTCTCGATCAGGCGTCCGAGCGCGCGCATGATCCCATCGACGGCAATCGGCTTCTCGCAGCGGAGGATCTTCGAGAAGCGGTCCGGGATGACCGATTCGTCGTAGCCGGTGGTGAAGACGAAGGGCACGCCGCGTTCGACCAGCAGATCGGCAACCGGAAACGCCATGTCGCCGCGCAGGTTCACGTCGAGAACGGCGCCTTCGATCCGCCCCTCGCGTTTGATCAAGGCGAGCGCGTCGGGAACGGTTCCGACCGGGCCCAGGATCGTGCCGCCGGCGTCGCCGAAGGCGCAGCGCAGCTCGTCGGCAAGCATGTACTCGTCCTCGACGATGAGGATATGACGGTCGCGAAGCGAGCGTTCAGGCATGATCCTCGAGCTCCAGTGTGGTGAGCGAAACGGGAATCGATATCGTGCAACGGACACCGTCGGATTCGAAGGCGTACGAGGTCCTCGCGCTGAGCTGATAGGGCAAGGCCTGTTCGATCAGCTCGCGCCCTTGCCCCGTGCCGCTGGGCATCGTGGCTGGCGGCGGCATGTCGACCCCGCTTTCGCGCCACTCGATATGCAGCCAGGGCTGTCCCTCCGCGCCTTCGCGCTCGAGCGACCAGACCACGCAGAGCCGGCCCGACGGCTGCGCCAGCGCGCCATACTTGACCGCGTTGGTGGCGAGCTCGTGCAGCGCCATGGCAAGGGTCTGAACGGTCGACGACCGCAGCCTTACACCGGACGGCCCCGACAGCCCGATGCGCTCCGGACCGCCGGCGACAGCCGACAGCTCGCTACGGATCAGATCGTCGAAGGTGACGCGATCATGCTCCTTGAGGCGGGACAGCAGGCCCTGGGCGCGTGACAGCGTATCCAGCCGATCACGGAAGCGGGCTCGAAAATCGCCGAGATCGGTGCTGGCGCGCGCCGTCTTGTCGGCCATCGAGCGGACCACGCCCAGCAGGTTGCGGGTGCGATGCTGCAGTTCGGCCACCAGCACCTTCTGCCGCTCCTCCCATTCACGCCGCTCGGTCACGTCGACCATGGCGCCGGTCATGCGGATCGGTCGTCCCGCGTCGTCATAGAAGAAGCGCCCACGGCCGTAGAGGTAGCGAATTGCGCCGCCCGGATGCACCACGCGAAACTCGCTGACATACTCTTGGTGCGCCTCCATCGCGCGGTGAAGCGCGGCTTCGGCTGCGGGACGGTCGTCGGGATGGATGCGCGCCGCCCAGGCCTCGTAGCTCGGAGTCAGTTCGCCAACGCCATAGCCTTCCATGCGGAAGTGCTCGTCCGACCAGTAGACCTCGCCGGTCGCGACGTTCCAGTCCCACAGGCCGAGCCGACCGACCTCGACCGCGCTGCGCAGGCGCTCCTCGCTCTTGCGCAACTCCCGTTCGGCCTTGTTCTGCTCGGAGATGTCGCGCGCCGTCCCGAACCACTCGATGATCTCGCCGTCACGCCCGAGAATGGGGATGGCGCGCGAATGGATCCAACCGAGGCTGCCATCGATCCGGATGACACGGTGCTCCAGCTCGAACATGCTTTTCGTCGCGACCGCCCTGCTGATCGCCGCAGTCACCTGCGCCTGATCGTCCGGATGAATGTATTTCGCGAGCCAGCCTTGGCTCGGGTTCATTGTATCGGCGATGAAGTCCTTGCCCTGCAACTGGCGCATCTCCCGCCAGTCGGGGCTCATGCGATAGATGACGTCGGAACTCGCGGTTACGAAAGCGCGATAGCGCTCCTCGCTGGCGCGCAGCCGCTCCGTCGCTTCGGCACGCAGACGGGCCATCTTGAGATGCGCCTCGACGCGCGCCAACAGTTCACGCGCACTGAACGGCTTGATGAGATAGTCATCCGCACCGGCCTCCATGCCTTCGACGCGGCTCTCTTCTCCGGCCCGGGCCGACACCAGGATCACCGGGATAGTGCCGACCCGTTCATCGGCGCGCAGCCGCGCAAGCAACTGCATGCCGTCGATGCGCGGCATCATCACATCAGACAGAACGAGGTCGGGCTTGTCGCGGGCGATGGCCGCGAGCGCGGCTTCGCCATCGGCGACGGTCTCGACATCGTAGCGCGAGGCGAGCAGGCGGCGGACATAGTCGCGCATATCGGCATTGTCGTCGGCCAGCAGGATACGGGGGCGCGGCCCGGCCCTGCCGGCTGAGGGGGTGGTGATGTCGATGTCCGGAACGGCATGCGCGTCGAGCGGCGGCGGATCCGGCAGCCAGCGCAACGCCTCCTCGATGAAGGGCCGCGCACCGCGAAGGATCGGTTCCTGCGCTGGCGCCGCGTCGACCTGGTCGAACGGCAGATGACTTCGTCCCCTGGGAATCCTGACCGCGAACGTGCTGCCCTGCCCGGCTTCGCTGGTCGCTGCGACGGATCCGCCGTGCAGCTTGGCGAGCTCATGCACCAGCGCGAGCCCGATGCCCGAGCCTTCATGGGTGCGGCCGTACGCGCCGGCGACGCGATGGAAACGCTCGAACAGCCGCGGCAGCTCGTGCTGCGGGATGCCGGTCCCGGTGTCCTTCACGCTCAGTTCGAAATGACGATCGCAGGTGACGACCCGGACCTCGATGTCGCCCGCAAAGGTGAATTTGAACGCGTTGGACAGCAGGTTGAGGACGATCTTCTCCCACATTTCGGGATCGACATAGGCCGGCTCCGGCAGCGGCGGGCAATCCACCATCAGCCTGAGACCGGCGGCCTCGATCGCCGAGCGGAAGGTGCTGGCGATCTCCGCGGTCAGGCTCGCGAGATCGACCGGCGCGTAGACCGCCTGCATCCTGCCGGCCTCGATCCGCGAGAAATCCAGCAGCGTGTTGACCAGCTTGAGCAGCCGCAAGACATTGCGCTCGGCGATCTCCAGCCGGTCGCGATCCGCAGGCGGCAAGGCCTGCGACCGCAGCAGGACATCTTCGAGCGGACCGAGCATCAGCGTCAGCGGCGTACGGAATTCGTGGCTGACATTGGTGAAGAACGCGGTCTTGGCCCGATCGATCTCGGCGAGCGCCTCTGCGCGGCGCCGCTCCTGTTCATAGGCCAGCGTCTCCGCAAAGGAGCTGCCGAGCTGAGCGGCCATCAGATCGAAGAAGCCCTGGTGCTCGGCATCGAGGGCGCGGCGCGGATTGACGCCACAGATCAGGATCGCCGTCGCCTGCTCCCGGCCCGTCGCAACCGGCAGCACCAGCGCCAGCTGTGGCGGCTCGGGCCATGCGCCGGTCGGCACGCCGGCAAATTTCGCACGATCCAGCACGACGCGAATCGGCGCCACCGCGCGCGCCGCCGCTCGGATCGGCCACAGCCCGTCACTGTCGAGGGCAATCTGCGCCGGCGCGATGGCGCTGTCCGGGTGCCCCCCCGCGGCGCTCAACAACCGTGCCGATCGCTGATCCTCGCTGAGTTGGTAGATCAGCGCAAACGGGACATCATGCGGATTCTCGGCGAGGACGTCGGTGGCTTCGCGACAAGCATGCGCCAGACTGTCGGCACGGCCGCGCGCGGCGAGATCGCGCAAGGTCCGCATACGGCGCTCGCCCACGACCCGGGCCGTCGTCTCGATGACGGGGGTGAAGACGCCGCCGACGCCGCCGGTCTCATCGCGAATCGGCGAATAGGAGAACGAAAAATAGGTCTCCTCCAAGTAGCCGTGGCGGTCGATGAACAGCCGCATGTCGCGTGAGCGGGTCGCTTCGCCAAGCCTAACGACGTGCCGCAGCATCGGGCCGATGACCTCCCAGATCTCGGACCATACCGCGCGCCCTGGCGCCCCCAGCGCCGCGGGATGCTTCTGCGAGCCGAGGATCAGGCGATACTCGTCATTGTAGAGCATGACGAGCTCCGGGCCCCACCAGATCAGGATCGGGAACGCGCAGTCCAGGCAGGTGCTGATCGAAGTGCGCAAGGACTGAGGCCAGCTCTCGGGCGGCCCCAACGGCGTCCGCGACCAATCATGGATGCGCATGAGCGCCCCCATCTCCCCGCCACCCTGCAGGAAGTCGGCTCCGCGCGCGAACGCCTTGAACGTCGCGTGACCGGCATCCGAATGCTCGTTCACTCCTGGCCCCTTTTTCGCCGCACAGTACCGTCAAATGCGCGCGGGCGCCAAGCACCGGCCCTCACGGCAAGAGGCGCGTCGACAGGGAACTGGGCAGCCCGCGATCGGGTTCCATCTGCGAACCATCCACAGCCAATCCCGCAATCTGGGACAGTCCATTGCAAACGCTCGACGTGCGCGCCTGCGCTTGTTAAGCGCCAGCCTCTGCGTGAAGCGGGCTTGAGTCGGGGCACATGACGGTTGCAATCGAGATGGGGCAGACGGCGGCGGGATCGCCTGCCGCCCTGGACCTCGAGGAACTGCTGGCGACCCGGCTCCTGGTGCAGGGCAATTCCGGCTCCGGCAAGTCGCATCTCCTGCGCCGCCTGCTGGAGCAGAGCGCGCCCTGGGTGCAGCAGACGATCATCGACCCGGAGGGCGACTTCGTCACGCTGGCCGAGCGATTCGGCCATCTCGTGATCGCGGCCGAGGACCACACCGAGCGCGCGCTGCAGGTCGCCGGCGAACGGGCACGGATGCATCGCGTGTCGACGGTGCTCAACCTCGAAGGCCTCGACGCCGAGAATCAGATGCGGCGCGCGGCCGCCTTTCTCAACGGCCTGTTCGAGATCTCCCGCGACCACTGGTACCCGATGCTGGTCGTGGTCGACGAGGCCCAGCTGTTCGCACCGGCCGTCGCGGGCGAAGTCTCCGACGAGGCCCGCAAGGCCTCGCTCGGCGCGATGACCAACCTGATGTGCCGCGGCCGCAAGCGCGGGCTGGCGGGCGTGATCGCGACGCAACGACTGGCGAAGCTCGCCAAGAATGTCGCGGCCGAGGCCTCGAACTTCCTGATGGGCCGCACCTTCCTCGACATCGACATGGCCCGCGCCGCCGACCTGCTCGGCATGGAGCGGCGCCAGGCCGAGGCGTTCCGCGACCTCGAGCGCGGCCAGTTCATGGCCTTGGGGCCCGCGCTGTCGCGCCGTCCACTCGGCCTGCGCATCGGCCCGACCGATACCAAGCCGCGCAATGCAACGCCGCGGCTGATGCCGCTGCCGGAGGCTTCGCTCGAGGACGCCCGCGCGGTGATTCTCGCCGCACCGCCGCCCGAGACCAACGCGCGGCCGCAGCGCAAGCCGCAACCGGAGTTGCTCGACCAGCTCATGGCGGCGAAGTCCGCCGCGCTCGAGCTGCGCCCCGAACCGCCAGCACCCGCCGTCAGCGAGGAGGAGCTAGCCGAACGCAAAGCCCGCGTCGAGCGCGTGCTGCGCGCGGTCTTGGCCGAGCCCGACGCCGGCTTCCGCGCCGTCGGCGTGCTCTACCAGGAATTCGTCGTCCGCTGCCGCATCGAGGGGCTGGGCACGGCCGTGCCCGACCTCAACGAGTTCCGCCGCATGCTGACCCGCGCCCGCGCGGGGCTCGGCGGCGACGAGACGGCCGACGATGCCGGCTGGCAGGACGTCACGCTGCGCGCCTCGCTGCTGCCTGAGGACATGCAGGGCGTGTTCATGATGATCGCCCGCGCCGCCAAGGACGGCCGCCCCTGCCCGAGCGATGCGGCGATCGCCCGCGCCTATGGCTCGCATTCGCTGCGCCGGGCGCAGCGCCTGCTGACCTATATCGAGGACCAGGGGCTCATCGTGTGCCAGCTCGACGGCGCCGGCCGCCGCATCGTCACCCTGGTCGAACTTGCCTGGGCGACGGCGCCCGGCGATCCCAATGCCGACGACGCAGCACCCGAAGGTCTCGTCACCTCGTCATCTTGAGGATGCGCCCGAATCGCTCCGGGCGCATCCCGATATCGTTCGCGATCAGGTCGCGGCGATCCTGCCCATCGCCGGGTCGCTGATGCTGGGCCGGCCGTTCTCGACGTGACCCGCGAGCTGCCAGTTGAAGTTGGCATCGCTGTCCGTCGTGACCGTCAGGTCGTACCAGCCATGGGTCTGCTGCAGGCGAACCCGCGTCTCCAGCCGCTGGCCACGCTGCAGGCGGTGCCGCTCGCTGCGTCCCGTATAGTTGTCGGCCAGTGTCACGACACAGTTCGCTCCCTTGTTGGTGAGCGCGATCGCAAGGCTGCGCGAATCGTCACCATCGTCCCAATCACAGAGATGGACCGTATCGACGTCGACCAGCGCGGCGGTGGTGGCGACGCCGCCCTTGAAGTGGCGGAAGAAGCCGTTCGGGCCGTACACCGACAGATCGTACTGGCCGGCGCTGGCCGCGAGGTCCCACACGCCGTGCAGCGATTTCCCGGCTTCGACGGTGTAGCTCCACGGACCGGTCGCGGTGTTGCCGGAGCGGACGTGGAAGCAGGCGCCCGCCTGCCCCGGATTGGCGAAGCGGATCGCGAACGTCTTGTGCGCAGCATCGGCGTCGCCATCGACCCTGAGATCGTAGGGCAGCGGGCGCGCCGGGCGAATGCCCGGCTCCTGCTGCGGCAACGCCTGCTTGGCCGGCGGCACCGGATGATAGTCGTCGAAGCGGGCACCGGAGGTGATGTCGGCGGCCGGCGGCTTGTAGCCGGCCGTGCTCGGCAGCGGCGCCATGCCTTCGTTGGGCGAAGTGAAGTTGAACGCCGAGGTGAGATCGCCGCACACCGCGCGCCGCCACGCCGGGATGTTGCTCTCGAACAGATCGGGCGCCTTGTGATGGAAGCGGCGCTCGATGAAGCGGATCACAGACGTGTGGTCGAACACCTCCGAGCACACGAAGCCGCCGCGCGACCACGGCGACACCACCAGCATCGGCACGCGGACGCCTAGTCCGTAGGGGCCGGCAACGTGGCTTCCGTCGCCAGCGAAGAGGTCCGTGCTCACATCGACGGTCGACTGGCCCCAGGCCTGCGACATCGCCGGATACGGGCCGACGACATGGTCGAAGAATCCGCCGCCCTCGTCGTAGTTGATGAGCAGCGCGGTCTTGCTCCACAGCTCGGGGTTCGACGTCAGGATGTCGAGCACCTTGGAGATGTACCAGGCGCCCGGCCCGGGCAGCCAGTTCGGATGCTCGCTGAACGCCTCCGGAGCTGCGATCCACGACACCTGCGGCAGGGTGCCGTTGCGGACGTCGTTGCGCAGCCCGTCGAACAGATTCTCGAACGTGCCGCCATTGGCGATGTTGCTGCCGCGCAGCGCCTTCTCGTACAGCGGGCTGCCTGCTTGCGAATTCTGATACTGGTGGAAAT
Source organism: Bradyrhizobium sp. SZCCHNRI2009 (assembly GCF_032485115.1). Taxonomy (NCBI): domain Bacteria; kingdom Pseudomonadati; phylum Pseudomonadota; class Alphaproteobacteria; order Hyphomicrobiales; family Nitrobacteraceae; genus Bradyrhizobium; species Bradyrhizobium sp. SZCCHNRI2009. The sequence goes on along the minus strand of NZ_JAUEUH010000011.1, from coordinate 16,590 downwards.
ACAGCAGCGAGTTGTCGCCGTAATTGCCGATCCACGGATTCTGGGTCCAGCCCCAGGAGCCTTCCGCCGTCAGGCCGAGACCGATGTCCTGGTAGACCTTCCAGGAGATGCCGGCCTTCTCCAGCCGCTCCGGAAACGTGGTCCAGTCGTAGCCGGCTTCCGCATTGGTGATGACCGGGCCGCCGCCCTTGCCGTCGTTGCCGTCCCAACCGGTCCACAAGTAGTAGCGATTCGGATCGGTCGGGCCCATCACCGAGCAGAAATAGGAATCGCACACCGTGAAGGCGTCGGCCAGCGCATAGTGCCAGGGCAGATCCTGCCGGTTCAAGCAGGTCATGGTCGTGGTGCCCTTGTTGGCGATCCACTTGTCGTAGTTGCCGTTGTTCCAGGCCTTCTGGCCGTCGTTCCAGCCATGGGCGACGTCCTCGACATAGACCTGGCCGGCATTGTCGACGCGGAACGGCATCACTGCCCCCGCGCCGTTCGGCTGCTGCCACACCGGATTGCCATTCGGCAGCTTCACGGCGCGCGGATCGTTGAAGCCGCGGACGCCGCGCATCGCGCCGAAATAATGATCGAAGGCGCGGTTCTCCTGCATCAGCACCACGATGTGCTTGACGTCCTCGATGCTGCCGTGGCGGTTGAATGCCGGAATGGCATGCGCGCGCTCGATGCTCTGGCCGAGGGCGGCGGTCGCAGCCGACGCTCCGAGCAGCCGCAGGAACTCGCGCCGGTTGTGCGCGATCGTGTTCGACATCTCGTTCATTCCCCATGGTGATGACGGTGTCGAGCGGCTTAGGTCGGCGCGTTAACAACCGCGTGACCGGGCGGTAAAGGATGTGTGGCAGGCTTTTGACGCCGCGCGGCGGAGCGGCATTCGCGGCGAGAGCGCCCTGCCGCGATGCGCGTCGAAGCCGCCATTGCCCTTGCGCCGGAGACGAAAAGCTGAATGATCCGTTCGGGTTGCGACGACGACCGGCCGGGCCGCCCCCGGATTTGGCGCGCTGCGTTGTTGAGGATGATTTGCATATGCCGACGTTGACGGTGCAAGCGGCGGGTCTGCATGGAGCGCCGGTATGGGCATGGCTGCAGGTCGTATCCAACGGACTGATCGCCAGCGCCTTCTTCACCATCGCCTTCGTCGTCGGCACGTTCCTGCGGCGGCGCTGGCGCGACGTCATGTTCCGCGGCATCGTCGGGGCGCTTGCGACCTTCGTGGCCGTCGTCGGGGTCACCCGCCTGCTCGCGATCGTCGATCTCTGGGTACCGACCTCGACCATCACGGACGTCATCAACGTCTTTCTCGGCGTCACCTCGATCGGAATCATCGTCATCATGATCAAGATGCTGCCGCAGCTTCTGGTCCTGCCGACGCGCATCACCTTGCAGAAGGCCTATGCGCAGCTCGAGGAGGAGATCCGGCAGCGCCGCGCCGCGGAAGCGATGGTGCGGCGATTCCAGGAAATCGAGGCCAACGAGGCCCAGGTCCGTCAGGCGCAGAAGATGGAGGCGATCGGCCAGCTCACCGGCGGCGTCGCGCACGACTTCAACAACATCCTGACCGTCATCACCGGGACGATCGAGATCCTTGCCGATGCGGTCAAGGACAAGCCCCAGCTCGCAGGCATCGCCGGCATGATCAGCGCCGCCGCCGAGCGCGGCGCCGATCTGACCCGGCACCTGCTCGCCTTCTCGCGCCGCCAGCCGCTGCAGCCGCGCGCCACCGACATCAATGCGCTCATCGTCGAGGCCGGCCGTCTGCTGCGGCCGACGCTCGGCGAGCAGATCGAGATCGAATCGATGCTGGCCCATGACAGCGCGCCGGCGCTGATCGATCCGAGCCAATTGTCGACCGCGATCCTCAACCTCGCGCTCAATGCGCGCGACGCGATGCCGGACGGCGGCAAGCTGACCCTGGAGACCAAGAACGTCACGCTCGACGAGCACTACGCGCAACTGAACCGCGACGCCAAGCCCGGAAGCTACGTCATGATCGCGGTCAGCGACACCGGCCAGGGCATTCCGGCTCCACTGCTCGACAAGGTGTTCGAGCCGTTCTTCACCACCAAGGACGTCGGCAAGGGATCGGGCCTCGGGCTGAGCATGGTCTACGGCTTCGTCAAACAATCGAACGGCCACGTCAAGATCTACAGCGAGGAAGGCCACGGCACGACGGTCAAGCTCTATCTGCCGCGCGCCGCCGGACTGCCGGAGACGCCGGCCGCAGAGCCCGGCCGGCCGGCGGTCGCGCGCGGCGACGAGACCATCCTGATCGTCGAGGACGATGCGCTGGTGCGCGACTACGTCGTGGCTCAGGTGCGCCGTCTCGGCTATCGCACCCTGTCGGCCAGCAATGCCGCCGATGGGCTGACAATCATCGACAGCCAGGAACGCATCGACCTGCTGTTCACCGACGTCATCATTCCCGGCGGCATGAACGGCCGGCAGCTCGCCATCGAGGCCGAGAAGCGCCGCCCCGGGCTGAAGGTGCTCTACACATCTGGCTACACCGAGAACGCGATCGTGCATCATGGCCGGCTCGATGCCGACGTGCTGCTGCTGGCGAAGCCGTATGTCAGCGCCGACCTCGCGCGCATGATCAGGACGGCGCTGGAAGCGTAAGGCGAACCGCGATGGTGGCGCCGGTCGATGTCTCGTTTGCCAGAACTCGCGCGTCACGACCGGTGTCGTCCCGGCCTTGCGCCGGGACCCATGGCCACCGGCCATGGTGGCGCAGCGAAATCGATCCACCAGCGTGCCTCACACATCTTCCTGGGGTTATGGGTCCCGGCGCAAGGCCGGGACGACGGCTGAGGTTGCGGTTGGCGCCTTCCATCACACTGTGCCTCCCATAAGACACGACACCGCCTTCCCGCCGCCCATGAGGCGCAGGTGATGCGGCAATCATGCCCCTCCTGAAAATCGAGAGGGCGCGAGGAAGGCCGGACCTCGGCTGAGGCCCGTGGCCCGCCTGCTCAAAAGAATGCAGGCGGCAGGTACCACAGGTACAGCCGGACAGACCCGGCCTTCCCCGCGCGACGGTGTTAACGGTGTCCTTCGTGCTCTCCCTGGGGATCGGCTCTCTTGCCCCCATCGCCCGCGCGTGCCGTCAAGCAACGCTCGCGAGCTTGACCTCAGCGTCGAGAGGTCAGGACCACACGACTTCGCCGTCCGCGCCGACTACGCTCGTCCAGCGCAGCCGTCACGTCCATCGCAGCCCGCCTCCACGTTCGTGACGACGCGTACGCCCCTCTGCTCGAGGCGGGATGGGCAAGACCATCGGTCTGATTTGCCCGACGACGCAAGCCGGCGCGGCTGCGGCAAACTAACTCGACGGGCATTTCGCGCATACGAAGCATGCGGAGATTGCTCGTCGGGCACATCTGGCCGGTGCTCCATCCAGACGTGATGCCGTGAAGGTCGGCTGACGATCAGCGGACGGACGGAGCAGCGGCGGCTTCACCCCGCGCCGCCAGCGGCAATGACGCCTGCCTCAGACTTTCCGACGGCGTCTCACCATAGATCTTTCGATACTCCCTGGCGAAATGCCCCGGATTGCTGAAGCCACATCGCAGGGCGATCGACGTCACCGTGTCACCCGCTTTCGCATCATACAGCATGCGGTGCGCATGTTGGATTCGCGTCAGCTTGATCTTCTCGGCCAAGGACACGCCACTCTTCGCGAAGTACTGATAGACCGTGCGGGGGCTGACGCCGTAGCGAACCGCGAGTTGCTGGATCGATATCTTCTGATCCCAGTTCGTCTCAATGTGTTCCAGGATCCTGCGAATGGGCTCCGGCACCTGGCGATCGCGATCGAGATGATCCGCGGTGACGTCGATCGTCGCGCCGACGAGATGGGTTCGTCCGTCGGACGGGCTGTAGACGGAGGTCGCCATGCCACGGACCCAGCGCACCGCACCGGCTTTGCCAAGCACCCGGTAGTCGCGCGTGTAGCCGGTTCGCTTCATGATCGCACGACGGATGACCTGCGCGAGCCCGTTCCGATCCTCGGGATGCACGTGGCACAACATGTCGCGCAGCGACGATGGCGACGCCGGCGGAAAATCTCCCTTGGAATCGTCTGCATCGACGATCAGGTTGAACGTCGACAGCCCAGCGAGCTTCTCCGCGGCCGCAAGCTGTTCTTCCAGGATCCTGGTTGTCGTGATGTCCTCGACCACGGCGCAGAACCACTTCAGGCGGCCCCTGGCGTCCCTGACGGGATTGACGGTCACGCGTCCCCACACGACGCTTCCGTCCGGCCGAAGATAGCGCTTGTCGAGCTGATAGGTCGCGATCTCGCCTGCAAGCAGCTTGTCGTGCTGCAGCCGATTGCGCTCCCGGTCCTCTGGATGCGTCAGATCGACAAAGGTCAGCCCACCGGTCTTGAGCTGCTCCAGCGTGTATCCGACGATCCGGCAGCATTCGGCGTTCGCAAACCGGATATGTCCCGTTGCACTGTCGATGATCGAGATGCCGATGCCGAGGCTGTCGAGAAACACCCTCGGCACCGCGATGACCTCGGCAATGTCCTTCTCTGGCATGTCGAAGCCGATACCATCCAATCCGAATGGAGCCTAGCGCCGAGGATCATGTCGATCTTGATCTAAGGCAATCCCGGCCCTGCGACACCTGAACACGCCCCGCAGATTCACGGCCATTCCTGCACAATCAGAACATCTCTGCAGATTGCTGCCTAACCGAATCTTACTGACGAGCTGTTAGATTGAATAAAGCCCCCCGGGAATTTACGGGGATCATCGAGTTCAGGAATGATCGCAGTCAGCGCCGTCTCCGGATCACAGCAACTACCGCGTGATCACGAGGATGTGCACATCGCTGGCGTGATCGTTTGCACAGGAGACCATCATGTTTGGCCGCAAGAACAACGCCGCATCCCTGGCCGCCCTGGCCGCAAACGCGATCACCGCGAAGGTGATGGTCGCTGACGACAAGCTCAACATCGTCTACATGAACGAGGCGGTACGGGCGCTGATGCGTGAGGCGGAGGCCGATCTCAAGACGCAGTTGCCGAACTTCCGCGTCGACGGCCTCATCGGCACCAACATCGACGTCTTCCACAAGGACCCGACCCACCAGCGCCGCATGCTGCAGGCCCTCGCCTCCGAGCACCGGGCCACCATCAAGATCGGCAAGTGGACGTTCGATCTGATCGCGCAGCCCTTGAAGCACCCGGACGGAAGCCGCGCCGGAACGGTCGTCGAGTGGTCCGACGCCAGCGTGCGGCTGCAGAACCTCGACTACAGCGCTCAGGTCGCGGCCATCGGCCGATCACAGGCCGTGATCGAATTCAACCTGGACGGCACCATCGTCACCGCCAACGACAATTTTCTGAATGCGCTGGGCTACAGCCTTCCGGAGATCCAGGGCAAACATCACAGCATGTTCGTTTCGCCGGAGGAGCGCAACAGTGCCGCCTATCGCGAGTTCTGGGCCGCCCTGAACCGCGGCGAATATCAGGCCGCGGAATACAAGCGGATCGGAAAGGGCGGCAAGGAGGTATGGATTCAGGCGTCCTATAATCCGGTGTTCGATCAGAACGGAAAGCCCTTCAAGGTCGTCAAGTTCGCCACCGACGTGACCGCCCAGAAGCTTCGGAATGCCGATCTCGCCGGACAGATCGCCGCCATCAGCAAATCGCAGGCCGTGATCGAGTTCGAACTGGACGGCACGATCATCAACGCCAACGACAATTTCCTGCAGGCGCTCGGCTATACGCTGTCCGAGATCAAGGGCCGCCATCATTCGATGTTCGTCGATCCGTCAGAGCGCGACGGTGCGGCCTACCGCAACTTCTGGGCCGCCCTGAACCGCGGCGAATATCAGGCCGCGGAATACAAGCGGATCGGAAAGGGCGGTCGCGAGGTCTGGATTCAGGCCTCCTACAATCCAATCCTCGACCTCAACGGCAAGCCCTTCAAGGTCGTGAAATACGCGACCGACGTCACCAAGCAGGTGCTGGTGCGGATGGGCAACGAGCGCGTCCGCGGCATGATGGAGTCCGTCGCCGCGGGTGCCGAGGAATTGAACGCCTCGGTGCGCGAGATTTCCGAGGCCATGACGAAGTCCCGCGAGACCGCGATGGGGGCGGCTGACCGGGTCGCCTCCGCCGATTCGCAGGCCAAGCGCCTGAGCGAGGCGACGCAGGCGATGAGCGGCATCGTCGAGCTGATCGGCAACATCACCGGGCAGATCAACCTGCTGGCACTCAATGCCACGATCGAATCGGCGCGCGCCGGCGATGCCGGCCGCGGCTTTGCCGTGGTCGCGTCGGAGGTCAAGAATCTCGCCACGCAGGCCAAGGCCGCCACCGACAAGATCGGCGCGGAGATCGCCGGACTGAACGGGATCTCCAGCGAGGTCGTCAATGCGCTGAACGCGATCAAGGTCGAGATCCAGAACGTCAGCGAATACGTCACCTCGACCGCCGCCGCCGTCGAGGAGCAGAGCACGGTGACCGGCGAGATGTCGTCCAGCATGCAGCGCGCAGCCGCAGAGGCGCAGGCGATCGCAGCAGGCAGGGCGTAGAGGCCGCCTGAGTACGGCGCTCCCCCGCAAGGGCCGCGGCGAGGATCAATCCTGCGTCGCGTCCCAGGTCACCGGCAGATTGAGCAGGCCGCGAAAGGCCCAGCCGCCGATGCGCACCGGCTCGGTGTCACGCAGGCGCAGGTTCTTGAGCCGCGCGAACAGCGTCGGGAGCGCGACGTCGGCGATCATCGCGCGCGAGGCCCAGGCGCCCGCACAGAAATGCGGGCCAGCACCAAAGGCGATGCTCTTGGAGACGTCGCGGCGGATGTCGAAGCGATCGGGTTCGGTGAAATGCGCCTCGTCGCGATTGGCCGAGCCGAACATCAGGAACACGCGCTCCTCCGGTTCGAAGGCGACGTCGCGAATCGTCCAGGGCTTGGCGATGCGCCGGGGCGACATGCCGATCGGCGAGATCCAGCGGGCGTATTCCTCGAACACCTGGAGCCAGCGCACCTCGCCATGGATGGCCAGCGCGAGCTGCTCGGGATGCGTCAGCAGCGCCCACACCGTGCCGGCGATCGCATCGCGCGGTTCGTTCTGGCCGCCCGAGATGGCGAGCTTGATGTTGGCGCGGATGCTCTCCATCGGCATTTGCGTGGCGAGCATCACGCCAAGCAGGCTCTGGTTCGGGGTCTTCTCCAGCACCGGCAGCATGTCGTCGATGGCAGCGTCGATGCCTGATGTCGCGGCGTTGCAACGCGCCTCGACCGCGGGATCCCCGGTGTAGTTGGCGATGCCGTCGATCATGGCCTGCGACCACGCATTCATGTCCTGGAAGCGCATGTTGGTGAGGCCGGTGATCAGCTTCAGGCACTCGGCCGAGAACGGCAGCGCGAAATCGCGAACGAGATCCACGTCCGTCGCAGGATCGAGCGCGTCGATCAGCCGGTCGGCGTGGGCCTGGAACTGCGCCAGCCAGTGCACCCGCACCGCGCGCGGCGACACCGCCGGCGCGATCGCCTGGCGCTCGGCCATATGCGCCGCGCCGTCCTTGCGCATCATGTTGTGGCCCATCAGCCGGTTCATCAGGCCCTGCGGCTGATGTGAGCTGAAGACGTCGATCTGCTTCTCGGAGACAAAGATGTCGTCGCGACGGCACAACAGCGTGCTGCCGAGCTGCGGCACGAAGGCGATCGGCGTCTCCTGGCGCATGCGAGCCAGCGCCGGATAGGGATCGGCCCAGAACGCGGCGGTATCGATGTCGAAATGCGGTGCTGTGCTCACTCTCGGTCTCCGGTTCTGACGGCGCAGGCTAGCCGCACGCTCCGGCAACGTCTGTCCCGGCGATGGGTGACAGCAGGCGAGCCCCTCGCTCAGTTCAGCGGCCGCGGTGTCGTCATCAGGCGGAGGGCGATCGCGAACAGCTCGTTCTGCGAGGCGATGCCGAGCTTCTCATAGGCGCGCTTGCGATAGGTGAAGACGGAGTTGAGGGCGATGCCGAGAGCCCCAGCGATCGCCTCGGAGGTGAAGCCTTCGAGGATGCGACGGCAGACGTCCTTCTCCCGCGCGGTCAGGACCGACAGCGGTCCGCCGGCGGCGAACAACGAAGCAAATCTGTCGGCCGGATCCATCGCGGCAGCGCGATCCTGGCAATGACGCGCGACGATGGCCCCCACGATCGGGGCGACCGCGGCGATGCGCTGGCGCTCGTGGGGCGCAAAACCGCCTTGGGCAGCAGTGCGATAGAAGTTCACGTAGGTGCAGTGCTCGCCGACCCAGATCGCGGTTGCGGCCTTGTCGACGATCTCGGAGTCCTCGAAGAACAGCTTGCGGTAGCCCTTCGGGTACATGCGGCGCGCGAAGTTCGGCAGCAGGATGTGGCGCGCTTCCGCGCGTTCGCGAAAGATCGTATCCCGGTTCGGATCGGCGGTGTGGAAGTGCTCCGAATAGGCCGCGCCGAGGTCGGGCCCGATCGCGATGTTCCCCGTACTGAGCAGGCAGCGCGCCGAGCGCTGGTCCTCGAAGGCGAACACCATGCAGTGGCCGACATCGGCAAGGATGCGCAACGTCTCGATCAGGACTTGCGGAAATTCGGGCTGTCCGATCGCGAGCACCATCGCGCCGACGGCACCGGCCGCCTCGATGCCAGGCTCCTGAGCCTCCATGCGTTCCTCCCGGATCTCTTTGTTCGCCGAAACCTAGCAGCAACCCGCCCTGGCTGGAAGCGCCGCCCCGCGTCACCAACCACGGGGACAGACACGAGGCCGCCGGTCCGGCTACGCTCATCGGCCAAAGTCTCGGCCAGTCAACGCGCCGAGCACGCTCAACGGGGAGGATATGCGATGAGGGCCGCGCTCACGGCGATCGGAATTGCTGCAACGATGGCTTTCGGCTCGCCCGCGCGCGCCGACATCAAGGTCGGTATCGTGGTGTCCGCAACCGGGCCCGGCTCGGCGCTCGGGCAGCCGCAGATCAAGGCAGTGGCCGCGCTGCCGAAGGAGATCGACGGCGAGAAGATCGTCTACATCGCGCTCGACGACGAATCCGACAGCGTGAAGGGACTGCAGAACGCGCGCCGCCTGGTGATCCAGGACGGTGTCGACGTCATCATCGGCTCCTCGCTGACGCCGGTCACCATGCCGATGCTCGACGTCGCGCTCGAAAGCAGGACGCCGCTGCTGTCGCTGGCGGCCTCGACCGCGATCGTGCAGCCGATGGACGACAAGCGCAAATGGGCATTCAAGGTCGTGCCCAATGACGACATCATGGCCGCGGCGATGCTGAAATACATCGCCAAGACCGGGGTGAAGACGCTCGGCTTCATCGGCGTGTCCGACGGCTATGGCGAGGGCTATTATCAGGAGGTGACGAAGCTGGCGCCGAAGCTCGGGCTCACGGTGACGACGCACGAGGTCTATGCGCGCGGCGACACCGGCGTCACCGGCCAGGCGCTCAAGGTGATCGCCACCAATCCGGATGCGGTGTTCATCGCCTCCGCCGGCACGCCGGCGGTGCTGCCCCAACAGGCGCTGCGCGAGCGCGGCTATGCGGGGAGGATCTTCCAGACCCATGGCGTCGCGACACAGGAGTTCATCAAGCTCGGCAGGGAGAATGTCGAGGGCGCGGCGTTCGCCGGCGAAGCGTTCTCGATCGCCGACGACCTCCCCGCGGAGGATCCGTTCCGCCGCGCCAATGACGAATTCGTTTCAGCCTATCGGGCCGCCAATGGTGACAAGCCGAACATCTTCGCCGCACATCTGTGGGACACCGCCACGCTGCTCAAGCGGGCCATCCCGGGCGCATTGAAGGCGGCCAAGCCGGGCACCGCAGAGTTTCGCGCCGCACTGCGCGACGAACTGGAGCGCGGCAAGGACGTCTATCTCAACAACGGCCTCTCCAACATGAGCCCGACCGACCACAACGGCTACGACGAGCGCTCGGCGTTCCTGATCAAGGTCGAGGGCGGGAGATTCAGGCTGGTGAAGTAGTCAAGCTCGTGATCGGAAGCATAGTCTGCCGCGCAGGCGGTGCACTCCCCTCCCCGCAAGGGGGAGGGGGGCGCACTGGTCGTGCGGCACGACACGGGCTCGAACGATAAGCGGCGACGGCCCCAACTACGCCGACAAACTCTCCGCCACCGGCGCCTTGCCCAAAATCAGGTCCGCCGCCTTGTCGCCGATCATCAAGGTCGCGGCGTTGAGGTTGGCGGAGATCATGCGCGGCATGATCGAGGCGTCGGCGACGCGCAGGCCCTCGAGACCATGGACGCGGAGTTGGTCGTCGACCGTTGCCCAGGTCGAGTCCGCTGGGCCCATCCGGCAGGAGCAGCCGGGATGGAAGGTGGTGGTGGCGCGCTGCGTCGCCGCGGCCAGGAACTCATCGTCGCTGTTCACCTTCGGTCCCGGGAAATCCTCATAGGCGTAGTACGGCGCGAGCGGGGCCGAGGCCAGCAGCCGACGCGCCAGCTTCATGCCGGCGACGACGACGCGGCGGTCGAGCTCGGCGGTGAGATAGTTGGTCTGGATCAGCGGCGGCGCGAACGGGTCGGCGGAGCGGATGCGGACGTAGCCGCGGCTCTCCGGGCGCTGCTGCCAGGAAGCGACCGTCATGCCGGGCTCGTCCTCGAGCTGGCCCTGCACGCCCTCCTTGTAGCTCGCCGGCGTGAAGGTGAGCTGCAGGTCGGAGCGCTCGGCGGTCTCGCCGGAATGCCAGAAGCAGTAGACCATGGTCGGCGACAGCGACAGGATGCCGCGCCGCGTCACCGCCCATTTCAGCGCCTCGCCCCATAGATTGAGGCCGCGCGCGAGCTCGTTGACGGTCTTGATGTTCTTGACACGCGCCACCGTGCGCGGCGCGTAATGGTCCTGCAGGCCCTCGCCGACGCTGTTGAGCGCATGGCGCACCTCGATGCCATGCTCCTGCAGCAGCGCGGGCGCGCCGATGCCGGAGAGCTGCAAGAGCTGCGGCGAGTTGTAGGCACCACCGGACAGGATCACCTCTTTTCGCGCGCGCACCTCGACCGGCGCCCCGCCGCGCCCGCCGCGGCTGTAACGCACGCCGACCGCGCGTTTGCCTTCCAGCACAACGCCGGTGGCATGGGCGTGGGTGCGAACCTCGACGTTCGGCCGCTTGCTGGCCGGACGCAGGAAAGCGGTCGCCGACGACACGCGGCGGCCGTTCTGGATGGTGCGCTGGACGTATGAGACGCCTTCCTGGATGGCACCGTTGTAGTCCGGGTTGCGCGGGATACCGAGCGAGACAGCGCCATCCATGAAAGCCTCGCACAGCGTGTCCTTCCACTCCATGGTGGTCACGATGAGGTTGCCGTCGCGGCCGCGATACTGGTCCTCGCCGGCGCCGATGCGCTTCTCCATGCGCTTGAAATTCGGCAGCACGTCGGAATAGCTCCAGCCGCGATTGCCCATCTGCGCCCAGGTGTCGAAATCCTGGCGCTGGCCGCGATTGTAGACATGGCCGTTGATCGAGGAGGAGCCGCCGAGCGTCTTGCCGCGCGGCGCGTAGATGCTGCGCCCCGCCGTGTACGGCCCCGGCTCCTGCTGATAGCCCCAGTTGATGCTCTTCATGTAGAAGGTCTTGATGAAGCCGGCGGGCAGATGGATGTAGGGATGCCAGTCGCGCGGCCCCGCCTCCAGCACGCACACCGTGACCTCAGGGTCCTCGCTGAGGCGGCTCGCCAGCACACAGCCGGCGGAGCCGGCGCCCACGATCACATAGTCGAAGGTATCCATCTGGTCGTTCGTCCCGGTCTCGTCATCATCAGCCGCGCGAGGCGGCAAGCGGCCATAGCGCGGTCAGCGCGGCTTGTCATTCAATTGGTAGTCGAGATGCGCCTTCACGGTCGGCCATTCGGCCGCGGTGATGCTGTAGACGACGGTATCCCGCAGCGTACCGTTCGGCGCGATCTGGTGGCTGCGCAAAATGCCGTCCTGCTTGGCGCCGAGCCGCTCGATGGCGCGCCGGCTCTGTTGGTTGAAGAAATGGGTGCGGAACTCGACGGCGATACAGTCCATCGCCTCGAAGGCGTGCGCCAGCAGCAGCCGCTTGCACTGCGTGTTGAGCGCGCTGCGCTGCACCCGCTTCGCATACCAGGTCGAGCCGATCTCGACGCGGCGGTTGGCGGCATCGACGTTCATGTAGGTGGTCATGCCGGCGACACGGCCGTCGGCATCGAGCACCGTGAACGGCAGCATGCTTCCCGTGGCGAACAGGCCGAGCCGCCGCTCGATCTCCTTGGTCATGGTCTCGGGTTTCGGAACTGCGGTGTACCACAGCTTCCACAATTCGCCGTCACTGACGGCCTCGACCAGCGCGTCGTGATGGTCCGCCGACAGCGGCACAAGGCTCGCATGCGGGCCGCGAAGGGTGACTGGTTCAAGAAAGGGCATCAGCAGTGTCCGTCATTGCGAGGAGAGCGAGCGACGAAGCAATCCAGAGTCGCATGTGCCGCTCCGGATGGCTTCGCTGACGCTCGCGATGACGGAACTATCACGTAGAGCGTCACTTGTTCAGAAAATTCAGCGCCAGGCCCGGTCGCGGCCAGTCCATCGCCACCAGCTCACCCCTGCCCGACAGCGTGATGTAGGCCGTCTTCAGCTCGGGACCACCGAAGGCGATGTTCGTCGTGACTCGGTCACCAGTCGGCACCTGCTCGACCAGCGTGCCGTCGGGCGCGATCACGCTGATGCAGCCGGTCACCAGCGTGGCGACGCAGACATTGCCGTTCGCCTCGACCGCGAGCGAATCGAACATCTGGTAGCCTCCGAGCCCCGCGATCGGGCGGCCGCGCTCGCCGCGATAGATCACCTCGCGCGGCTTCACGGTGCCGGGCTCGGCGAGATCGTAGGCCCAGAGACGCGCGGTCGGCGTCTCCGCGATGTAGACCGTCTTCTCGTCCGGCGATAGCCCGATGCCGTTGGCCGGCAGAATGCCGTGGACGGCCTCGACGATCTCGCTCATGCCGGGCTTGAGGTAATAGAACGCGCCGACGTCCATGTCGCGGGCGCGGCGCTTGCCGAGGTCCGAGAACCACAGGCCGCCGTGACGGTCGAACACCAGATCGTTCGGCCCGCGCAGCGCGTGCTCGCCGCAGCGGCTGACCACGGTCTCGATCTTGCCGCTCTGCAGATCGACGCGCTGGATCGAGCCGCCGAGATAGTCCTCGGGTTGTGGGCCCGGCATGATCATCTTGCCGGTCGGAATCCAGGAAAAGCCGCCATTGTTGCAGATGTAGATCTTGCCGTCGGGCCCAAGGGCTGCGCCGTTCGGCCCGCCCGGAATCTGCGCCACGATCTCCTTGCGGCCGTCGGGAAACACCCGCGTCAGGCGCTTGCCGCGGATCTCGACCAGCACCACCGAGCCGTCGGGCATCACCACGGGCCCTTCCGGAAATTCCAGATCGGTGGCGAGCACGCGCATGTCGGACATCGGACGACCTCCCGCTTTCGTCGCCGCGCTGCGGCGCATGGTTGTTAGGCGTAAGGTTATCGCAAAGCCGGCACGGCTTGCCAAGCAAGCGGCTGAGCGCGAGACCGCAGAGCAGCCCTGCTGAGGGAGACGCTTGCAGCGTGTCGACGCAAGTTGGTACCGCGCGCGATGTTTAGCCGATCACCGGCAGCCAGATTTCCAGGCCGCCATTGCCGGTGAGCGGGTCGAAACGCTGATCATAGCGCTCGAAGTTCGGCGCATCGGCGACCTCATAGCCCGACTGCGGCAACCAGCGATTCCAGATCGTGTGTACAGTGCGGCGGATCGACGAGACGTGGCCGGCATGGGTGAACACGGCGAACGTCGCCGCCGGAACCCGCACGCGGCTGAAGGTCCGAGGCAGGTCGGAAAAATCGGCCACCTCGACGCCGGCGATGTAGTCGAAATTGCCGGCATCGTCGCCGTTGCAGCACACGCCATAAGCCACCACGCCGCGGCGCGCCGGAACCTCGTTCACGATCTCGTTGAAGCGGCGCCACAAGGCGGGAATGCCGGCGCCATTGTCGACGCTGACGCGATCGCCGAGGCCGGCGACGAGCAGCGGCTGCGCGGTGACGAAGCGTGGGGCGGCGAGATCATCGAGCGGGGTCTGGTCCATCAGGATCGGCTCCTGCAGTGCGAGGCCATCGAGACGCGCACGGGCGCGCACCGCTTCCGGCGTGACGCCGAACTGGTCGCGGAACGCGCGCGTGAACGCTTCGTGGGAGCCGTAGTCGGCCTCGAGCGCGAGACTGAGAATGTCGGGTGCGCCAGAGGCCAGAGCCCGTGCCGCCTCGCTGAGACGGCGCAGCCTGACATAGCGCATCACCGAGACGCCGGTCGCCGCCGCGAACGCGCGCACGATGTGAAAGCGCGACACGCCGGCGATGGCCGCGACCTCATCCAGCGTCAATGGCGCCGACAGATGGCTCTCGATGAACCAGAGCGCCTTCTGGGCCGGGTTGTTGGACACACCTCTCTCCTATCGAAGCGCCCGATCCTGCGCGCGGAGATCCACATGCGCTTGATCGTTGTTGCGCTGCGGGCCGTGCTATTTGCCGGCCGGCTTCGCCGGCGCCGCGTCCTTGGCGGCCGGCGCATCGGCCTTCTTCCTCAGTTCGTCCGCAAGTTTCGCCTGCGACGCCTTGAGTTCGTCGATCAGGCCCTGCTGCGAGATCAGCGCAGCCTTCAGCGCCTGGATCTGCCGATTCGCCGCATCGAGCTTCTGCTGCTGATCGAGCGATTGCTTGGTCATCGTCTTCTGCAGGAAATCGATATTGCTCTGCAGACATGATGTCCGTCGATCCATCGCCTTTTCTGCAGTGCAGATTTCGATGCCCGGAATATCCTGCGCATGTCCGGCAGAATTCACACATATCGCGAGCGCGCTCGCGGCAAAGATGATTCGCGCGGCAACGAATTTTCGCATCACAATTTTCTCATTGGCTTGCCCAACACATGATTTTGCGTGGAACTGACGGAGTTTCCTGATTGATACCATACTGAGACCTCAATCGCGCATTGAAGTTCCGGCTGGGACCCGTTTTTAGGGAGATGGACAGAATGGCTACGCGCGAAAAACGGCTGGCGCAATTCGACGGCAGCGGTGAGCCGCCGCCCGGACAGACGGTCGAGGTGCTGTGCGAGGATCACAGCGGCACCTATCAACTGCCGTTCCCCTGTTTCTACATTGATGGCAAATGGCACAACAAGGAATCCGGCGGCGCGCTCGAAGCCACCGTCATCGGCTGGCGCTTCCCGCGCGCGCGATTTGACGAGCGCAATGGACGCCGTCCGCAGCCGAGCTTCGTTGCCGATCGCGCTTCGTCTTATTGATCATGCCGGGCCCTGAGTTCTGCTCAGGGCCGGTCTTGCCGAAAATATGGTTTTGAACGCAGATTGAGCATCACGACCGGATAGGCCATCAGCAGCGAGCCGGCGACGATCGCGAGGGCAGCCGTTCCAACGTCGAGCGCACCGTCACCCCACGCTCGCCGCCACATCGCAATTGCAATCGGAAAGAACAGAATCAGCGCCGTCGCCAGCCCCGGCGAGAATCTGCCTCCGCTGCGCAGGAACGGCAGGATGTGGAAGAAGATGGCGTTGATGATCATCAGCGCCGCGTAGGTGAGCGCGGCCGGCGGCCATGTCTCGGCAAGCTCTGCCTGCACCGCGCCGAGCACGACCACCAGCGCGTTCGTCACGTAGAAGTCGCTCCACTCGACCGGCAGCTTCATCACCGCCCGCGCCCAATTGCGCCAATCGAACGTGTATTCCTCGAGAATATGCGCGCCGTAGGCCGCGAGCGCGAGCCAAGCCAATGTGGTCAATGTCATGATCGATGCTCCCCTCGCGGGTGATGGACCGGCGCCAGACCGGTCGCAAGGGGCAATGTAGAGCACCCAGGCGCGAGACAGGCAGCGCGCGTGCCGTGTTTCAAAATGCGACGGCGCTGCCTCGCAGTCTTAATCCTTGGAACGCTGCTGGAACGAATCGCGTCCGAATCGGATGCCGCATCGGGTGCGCGATCTGTTCACGCTAGATGTCGGACACAACGGAGACGACCCACCACATCGTGAGGGGAAGCCTCCCGCCGCTTGCCGCAACCGGATGCCAAAGACTAACGAAGAAGGAGATCGGGCGCTCAGGCCCAGGGCGTGACCGGCGGCACGTTGTCGGTCGCCGGCGGCATCTCGACCGTCTTGAAGTCGGCCGGGCTGACGATCTCCATATATTCCATATCAGGGGAATAATCGTAGAGGTAGTGCACGATGCCGGGACGCTGGTGCACGACGTCGCCGGCCTTCACCAGGGTCGGCTTGTCCTCGTACATGAAGCGGGCCCAGCCCTTCATCATGATGACGATCTGGAAATCGCAATCATGGCGATGCCAACCTGTACCCATCCACCGGCGGACGATCCGGATTGGCCTTGACGAGGTGGCGGATCACCTGGCCGCCGGTGGCGTCGGCGATGCCGAGATCGCGGTACAGGAAGAAGTCGCGCAACCCGCCGCCCTTGTAGTCGGGATCCTCGGGCTTCTGTTCAGCCCGGGGACATAGCTGACGGGTGTTCGGGGAGATGGTTGACACTTCAAAATCGGCTCGATTCGTC
>NZ_JAUEUH010000010.1:0-233026 GCF_032485115.1 Bradyrhizobium sp. SZCCHNRI2009 | reverse complement strand
TGGCGCAACCAGCCCGCCGCCGTGATCAGAGGCGCAAAACTCTAGTTCTGGGTGGTCCAAAGTTCGGCCTCACTGCACAACCCACCCGGACTCTAAACGCTGCTGGATGAAACTTCGGTGGCAGCTCACGCGCCCGAAACATTTAGCGGGAATAGAGCTGCTTCTGTAACGAACCCAAGAGCTTGAGTGCTAGCTGGGGCGGGAGGGATCGCACTTCGAATGGCGGAATCAAAATCTGCTGGATTATTTAGCGATCTCAACGGGCATTTGGAAAGAATAGCCGGATCCGCACGTAGTAATATCAGTTGATTATTAGGCATTTCCAATTCCGGCGAGTAGCCACCCGATGAGGGGCCTTTTGTTTTGGCGAGTTGGGGGCGCGGCAAGGACAAACGGTCAAAGCTGTTCCTCTCGCCCTCTCCTTGGTCCGTTGCCGGACACCGTGACCTGGCCTCGATCCGACCGCTTCCCCTAGTCGGCTATCCTACGCCGGATAACCCCATGACCGTTTCCCAACTTTGAACTTTCCTGTGCGATGTGCTCGCTTGGGCAGGACGCTCCACTATACCGCTTTGGTGATGTTCGGCTAGTGTTTGCCCGCTTAACGCGAGTGGGGGCCGTCTATCTTGACCGACGTTGAACGCACGGCGACTGACCGAGTAACCCGTGAGATTGTCCGATTCCTGGAATCTCCCAAACCCGAGGTGCTTGCTTTGCGGGGCGCATGGGGCGTCGGCAAGACTTATCTTTGGAATAGGCTTCTTGAGGAGACCAAGGCCACCATCGGACTCAAGAAGTATGCCTACGTCTCACTCTTCGGCCTGCAAAACCTGAACGAGCTAAAATACTCGATCTATGAGAACACAATCGATACCAAGGACGTTGGCATCGAGCCTTCACTAAGGACGCTGCAGACCAACACCGATTTCGTCGTGAAGTCATTTGGTACGCAGCTCATATCGATCATATCGCGCTTCAAGGGTGCTTCGGCCACACTAGAAGCAATCTCGTTCCTTGCTGTCAGAGACCGCATCGTCTGCATTGACGACCTGGAGCGCCGCGGCACCAACCTTCGGATCATCGATGTCCTTGGCCTTGTCTCCTACCTGACAGAACGTCGCGGATGTAAGGTCGTTATGATCCTCAACGAGGAGGCACTGACCGACCCCGACGCTAAGGATCTTGCCCGCTATCAGGAGAAGGTCATCGATCTGTCGCTCCTGTTTGCACCGACCGAAGAGGAGAGCGTCAATATTGCGCTTGCCAAAGACGCGCCCACAACACACCTGCTCTCTCAACGGTGCATCTCACTGGGGGTCTCGAATATTCGCGTTATAAAGAAAATTGAGCGGCTTTTTGCTGATATTCTACCATTACTCAGCGGCTATCACGAAAAGGTCGCGGAACAGGCCGCATCCACCCTCACACTGTTCGGCTGGGCATACTTCTCGAAGACCGCGGAGGACGACACCGCCTTCATCGACTTCATCTTGGCCCGGCGCGATGAATCGTTTGCAGGCGTTTTTGACGATGCCGACGAGCGGCCGGAACAGCATAAATGGGACACACTTCTCGATAACTACGGCTATGCCTCAACTGACGCCTTCGATTTGGCTTTGTTCGATGGTGTTAAACGCGGCTTTTTCGACGAAGACCTCATCAAGCGTAGTGCTGAGGAGATGAATGAGCGCTTGAAGCAGATGGACTCGACAAAGTCATTCGCTGACGCTTGGGCACTCTTTCATGAGTCATTCAAGGACAATACCCGCGATATCGTCCGCGCCTTGGTCAGCGCAATGCAGTTTCACACAAAATTCGTGACCCCTTCGGAGCTGAACGGCGCCGTCAGCTTGCTGAAAACTCTCGGCCGCGAGCGAGCCGCCAAATACGTACTGAAGTATTTCATGAAACGAAGGCACGACGAGGATTACGCCTTTTACGACCTTGCGTCGCATCCCTTTACCGAGAACATCCAGGACCCGGATGTAATTCATGCCTTCGCAGAGAAACTTAAGACCTTCCGTGACGAGCGTTCACCGGAGGACATTCTCCACAGCATCGGCTTCAACCACGGTTGGAGCAAGGCAGACACCAAGCTGCTCGCTGCCCTCTCGGTCGATGACTACCACACCATGTTCAAGAACCTTGAAGGTTCGCGACTTCGCCGAGTCATCGGCGCGGCATTGGGTTTTCAAGTTATTCGAGAACAAGACCCGGCATATGGGACGATAGCTGATACCGCCAAGGCAGCGCTTATCCTGATCGGCAAGGAAAGCCCACTCAATGCTCGCCGCCTCCTTAAATTCCATATCACTGCTGATGATCTCGCATGACGGCGCCGCATTTCATGGAAGAAGTGGGTTTAGACTGAATACTTCGACCATCTGCTCGGTTGTTAGGTGCATGGGTGGGTGGCGAATAAATATCTTAAACGCGTACCATAACGTTGCTAACACGTTCTGTGTGATCCGCAACGCCATACGCGTCTAGAGGAGATTCGTTTTGACGGTGGACAAGCGACTACTATACGCGGCTTATAGGCTCTCTACGATGCATGCTGGCCCAGACGGCTCGTCGAAAGAGGTTCACGGGACCTGTTTCTTCGTGAAGTCAGATGCTCTTTTGTTTGCTGTAACCAACCGCCACAATCTTGACCTTACCTACAAGGATCAGAAGTTTGTTGGTTATAAGCCCGAAGCGTTTAAGATTTCAGGTTATGCTGATAATAAACATTACTACGAGACGACTCCCACGGGTGGAGTTCGCTTTGTCTTTGCCACGAATCTGGCGGAAGATGTCGCTGTACTTGATCTAACCGACGGCAATATGCAGTATGGCCGACGTCGAAAGCCGGGAGAGACGCCGGGCACGAAGATCGGACCACCGAGCCTCCATAGTTCAGCGATCGATATGCTGGCGAACGATGAAGATTTACAACGAATGGCAGTAGGAGCGCAGATATGGATGCCAAGCTATTCGTTGCATTATGACAAAGGAACCGAACGTCCCGTTATGCGGACTGGCGTTGTCTCGAGCGATCCCGACAGCGATTATCAAACAGAAGGCGATGAGCCTGCGAGGCGTGTGCTAATCCAAGTGCAGTCTGCTCCTGGCGCATCCGGAGCGCCAGTATTCGCGCAGTTGGACTCCGAAGCGGTTCTGCTTGGTGTAAATGCTGGGCAACTCTTGACCGGCGGCATGCCGTCGGGCTTCTCGTATTGCTTCAAGGCGCAGTGCATACGCGACTGCATTGAGCACCTTACTTTGCTGCGAGCGCAAGATTTGCCTAAGCAACAAGCGCCATAGTCCCTACGCTATCGCAACGTTATGTTTCGAAAGGCGGCAGGGCCGAACGGGGTGAGTCGATGACGTTGCCGCCCGGGCTTCGTTGCCGGGCTATCTCTTGCATCTGTGCCGCGAAAAATAGCCGATCGCCACAGGCTTTTCACATCAATAATGTGCAGTTTGCCTTCCATGGCCTGACAGTGCAGAGGGTCAGTATCCCGAAGCCGCGCTCCCTTAGCGCAAATCAGAAGTCAGTTGATTTGTTCCCCAAATGCGTACACGACGCGGCCGTTGCTGCCAAAGCATTTACTCTGCTAATGCGCTGCAGTTCCCCGACAATCGTATCCAGATTGTCTGGGACTTCCTTGACGGATGCCCACAGCTTAGACCGGCCGCGGCCAGCGAGGCCATCACGCCTACGATCGCGATTGTCTTGTCCATTATTGCCCCCTCGCCTTCAGCCCGAGCTCGACCAGCCGGCGCACTGCTCCGATCAAATCTCCATGTTCGCCACCATGCGAGTAGCTCCACTCGAGGATCTTGCGAACCCCGATCCTTACCGAACATTCTCCCGAGTGCCTTCGACTCTTGTGAGGGGCGGCGCGGTTGACCTTCTTTTCTCGCAATCTCAGGATCGACGACCGAGGGTCTCTTCATGAACTCTGGCCCTCCGTGATAGGAACATCGGTTCAGGATCTCGCGGCCGGCACGCGAGAGCAAGGGCAAAGCCGCCGGGCTGACTCGCAACGAGTGCTTGGCAAGACATGACCAAAGCGGCAGGCTATCGAATGGGAAGGCTTTCGCGCCTTGGGACAGCACGTTGGACCTGGATTTGTAGCCCTACTTTACTGCGCTAGCTCGGAATGGGCAGCCGTTGGAGCACCGCCAGCCCGGCTTGCAGGATTGTTGATGCACTTCAGCGACTTCCGATTGGCGAGTGGCAGAGCCTATCTCCGCCGGGAAGGCCGAAGATCAGGCAGACGCTTCGCGCCGGCACGGCACCAGGTTGTCGCGGCGGCGCAGTATGCCGCCCATGTCTCCATGGGCGCCCTTCCGCCAGACATGCCTGGCCGTCATGATTGCGGTGCGCGCCCTAGGGTCTCAAGGTGCGCGCACCCTCACTACTAATCACCGGGAATGGTGGGAACGGCGAGACCGGCCGCGGCGCAGATCGCGCGCTCGGTCGAGAACAGCAGCAGCCGGTAGCCATCCTCTTCGTACATCGGATATTGGCCAAAATCGTAGTGCTCGCGTACATAGCGTAGCGTCGCGGCCGCCCCGTTCAGGCTTTCCGGCACGGTGGTGGCGAGCTGACGCGAGGCCTTCATTTCAGCCCGACCGAGCGCGCCTTCGGTTTCACAGAGGCCAGCCAACCTGGCCTCCAGCTCGGCCCGCCTGCTGCCGTGCGCACGCCGCAACTCGCGCTCGGCAGCATCCTGCTCGGCAAGCAGGTGCCCCAATTCCTCGAAGGCCCGGCGGTGGCCCTCAATGGCATCGAGGATCGGGTCGGGCGCGTTTGGAACAGGAACACCTTCAGCCCGTGACGCGCTGATGACCCCGGCCAGGACGGCGGCCCCACCGGCGACGAACTGCCGCCGCCGCAAGACCGGGCCGGCAGGAAAGATTGAACGACTCGTGGTATAGGCAGAATCAGCCTGAGACATGGTCTACTCCATGTTGAGGGTTAGGCTCGCGCAGGTGTTGCTGCATCTGTGCGGGCCGCTTGCCTGGCCTGTTCCGGCCAGTGCCGCGAATCGAATCACGGCCGATTCGTTGCGTCAATGGATATGCGCGACTTTCAGCGATCCAGGCCGCGCAGCAGTCGGCCCCGACGAGCTCTCCGAAATCCCTTGCTGGGGCTTTAGCCGAGCAGATACTCGATTCCGCAGGAGAGCCGGACGCGGTCTCGGCATTCTTGCGTTTTCTGCATTCAGACTTCGAGTGATCGAGACAACTTTGGCGGCAGGATTTTCCTTCGTATCGAAAATGAGCTGCAGCTCGGCGCTTCTCGCGATCGATTTTCACGTGGGCGCAGATTGATTGACATCCTTGGCGGCCGCCGCGATCTGATCATTTGCTCGTGAATACAAGAGCATCGCCGTCGTACGGTGGAGAACATCAGCATACGGAGTGGGCGATCCGGGTAGAACCTCGTAGTTACGGCGGTCCCCAATGTTTCCCGCCGATCGTACGATCCACAATCCAACGATACAGAAAGAACATATTGCTTGAACGACATCCGATGCGGGGCGACGACTGAACCCGATCGATGTTGTTCACTGACTCAAGCCTCCGACTGCTGAGCTCCGCCGCTCCTTGCTGCAAACCGCCTTAGAGCGTGCTGATAGCGCGGTGCTAGACAACGGCCGATATCAAGCGGCGCCTCTGGTTGGGTTCGTGATCGATCGCCTCGGCAACTCTGTTGAGGCAATCTCATGACAGGCAAGACAAGACCAATCTCGATCCGTCTCGCAACGAGCGAAATCGAGCAAATCCACGCGCGTGCTCACAAACTTTCAGCAAACATCAGCGGCGTCGCCCGAGACCTGATCTGCATCGGGCTTGCTGGCGGCGACAACAAGGCGCTCGCCGATCGCTTGATGCGGATCGAGCGCCGGATCGTCGCGCTCGAACAGCAAGGCCAGGAGACGCACGCGCGGGTCCAGTCCGTCGATAAAGCAGCGCATGATCTGCTTGCGATGTTCGAAGCCCTGTTGAAGGCCCTCACCGGCGAAAGCTCCGGGAGGGCGGCATGACGCGGCGCTTGCGAATTATCAGCTTCCTTTCTGCCATGGCCTGCTTCGCAGGAGCGACTAGCACCTCGTATCTCGGCTTCGACCTGTGGCCCCCAGGCGCCACGTTGGCGGACGGCCGGAGCGTTCCATTGAGGCCAACAGACATTGAAGTCTGCATCAGAGGGCGAGGCTTGGCCTGGCTTGGCGATCGCTCCGGTGACGCCTCTTGGCAAGCCTGCCGGAGCAGTCTGTCGCAGTACCAGGCACTAGCTGGCTTCGAGCTTCGGTTCTGGAGCGTGATCGGGACCAGCCTTGCGGGGCTTGCTGCGCTGCTCGGCTTTGCGCTTAGTCTTCGCCTGGATTCAGTCTCGCTCAAGGTCCTTCGCGGCGCACGGTTGCAGTCCGGCCAGCGAGGTTTGAAGGCGTTCGCCCGGGCCGCAGCCGCAGAGTGCAAGCTCCACAGCAATGGCGTCGCCCTCGTACCCTCTGTTCCTTTGGGTCGCGAACGCGAGACGCGGCATTTCCTGATCCTTGGCAGCGTCGGCGGCGGCAAGACTCAGACCATGCTGCATCTGATCCTTGAGGCACAGGCTCGCCGGGACGGCGTCCTGGTGCTCGACACCAAGGGCGACATGATGAGTGGTCTCCCTGCACTGGGAGAGCCTGTGCTCGTCGCGCCTCATGACCGGAGATCGTGGGTGTGGGACATTGCAGCCGATTGCAGCATCAAGCAGGACGCCCGTGAGCTCGCGGCGCGCTTCATTCCGGCAAGTTCCGATCCAATGTGGTCGGAGGCGGCGCAGGAGATTTTTGTCGCCTGCGTCGTCCATCTCCAGGCAACCATGGGTAAGGATTGGAGCTGGGTGGACCTGGAAAGGGTCGTGACCGCCGATATCGATAAGCTCACGGCCTATGCAAGGGACCACAATCCGAATGCGCTGCGGCTCCTCAACCAGCCCGACAGCAAGACGACCCTGAGCATTCTCACAACCTTCCAGACTCACGTGCGGATTGTTTCGGTTCTGGCGGAAGCCTGGCCCGATCGTTCGGCCGGACGCTTTTCGATCAGAGCCTGGCTGCACAACCCGTCTCCGGACCGCCCGCTGATTCTGCAGCACGATCCCGGCTATCCCGAACTGTCGCGAACTTGGATCGGCAGCATGCTCGGTCTCCTCGCCTCGGCGGTGGGAAGCCCTACCTTGACCGAAAGCCGTCGGCGGCGGGTGTGGCTGTTTCTCGACGAGTTCCCGCAACTGCCTCCGGTCAAGCAGTTTCCGACTTTCCTCGAGCTCGGCCGCTCCAAAGGGATCGCCGTCGTCATCGGGGCCCAGGACACGGCCCAGATCCGCGCGGTCTATGGTCCTGACCAGGCCAAATCCTGGTTCGGCATGACCGGTACCAAGATCATCACCCGGATCAACGCCAGCGAGGCGGCTGAAGACATCAGCCGCTTGATCGGGCAGCAGGAGGTCGAGCGGCGCACGCGAAGTGAGACCCGCGCCGGCGGCAAGGTCAGCATCACCGAAAGCACCCAGCGCGAGGTGCGCCGCGTGGTGACGGCGTCGGAGCTGGCCTCACGTCTCGGGCCGGCTGAAGATGGAGTCCGGGTGCTTTTCGTTGGTCTTGGCGAAGACGTCTATGAGATCGAGCTGCCATACATCCATCTGCTCACATTGCGCGATCCGATCGTGCCAGCCGAGTGGACGCAACCATGGCCACCCAAGCCGTCCGGCCCGACCAATGAAGGCTCAGGTCCAGAGGTGCCGCCGAAAGGCTCGCGCCTGACCCAAGATTTGGCCGACCTGATCCGGCAGCAGCGGACGCTGCACTGATCCATGGTGGCCTCGATCTCCGCCCGCGGAAATGCCGCCTCGGCGTCGCGCTACTACGGCCATCTGCAGCGCGACGACTACTACAGCCGGGACGGCGAGCCGCCCGGCCGCTGGGCCGGCAAGGGGGCCGACCGGCTCAGCCTCAACGGGCCGGTCACGCAGACCGAATTCGATGCCGCGCTGCGCGGCATCGATCCGAAAACAAGCGAGCGGCTGGCGCAGCTTGGCGGCCGCGAACGCGAGCACGCGGCCGGTTGGGACATGACTTTCAGCGCCCCCAAATCGGTCTCGGTGCTCTGGGCGCTCGCCGAGGCTCCCGAGCGTCAGGTGATCGCGCAGGCCCATCGCACAGCCGTCGTGGCCGCATCCGCTCAACTGGAGGCGACCGCCGGCTGGGCCAGGCGCGGCCGTGGCGGAGCTGCGCGAGAACAAGCCGCAGGGCTGCTGATGGCGCAGTTCGATCATCACACCAGCCGCGAATCCGACCCGCAGCTGCACACCCACACCTTCATCTTCAATCTCGCCCCGCGCCGCGACGGCAGCTGGGGCGCGATCGTCAGCCGCGAGCTCTACAAGGCGCAGAAGCAGGCCGGCGCGATCTATCGCCAAACCCTTGCCTCGGAGCTCGAGAGGCAAGGCGTTCGGCTCGAACAGCGGAAGGATACGTTCCGGGTGGCGGCTATCCCGCGCCATGTCGAGCGCGCCTTCTCGAAGCGGCGCCAGGCCATCGAGGAGGCCGCAAAGGTCCACGGCTACAGCACGCCAAAGGGAATGGAGCTCGCAACCTTACGCACGCGCCGCCCCAAACGAGATGCCAAGCTCGGCGAGCTCATCAAGCATTGGCAGACCGAGGCCAAGGCGCTCGGGTTCGAGCTTGGCCGGAGCCGCGATCGGACGCGCTCCATTGCCAGCGGGCGCTCTCACGCAGGAACCTCTGCTGAGCGGAGCCATGCCCCCTCCCCGGTCACACAGGCATCAGCATCAACAGTCTCCTCAGCTGCCAGGCCAGCCGAGCACCAAGGCGCCGCCCAGCTCGGTTCTCGTCTCGGACATGTCCTTCGAACCTTGAATCAGCCAGCCGGCATGTCTGGCGTCAGGATCAAACTCCGTTACCGGGAGCACGAGCGGGATTGATTGGAAGCTGCGAACCGAACTGGATCGCAGGTTCCCAGGCCTACGATGGCCCTGATCGCGCAGCAGAACACTGGCTTGGCAGTACCCTGCCCGCTTCATAATCGATCTGCAGCCCTCGGGAAGCGGTGTGCAAAATTTCGACCTCAGGCTTCACGAGTCGAATGCTCTGGCCGGCCTATGAAACGACGCAAACCGGCACGGATCAAGAGCAGAACCGGCATTTTGCACTCGTATACGCGCGCGAACGCCAGCAAGTAACTGATGAGCTTTGACTTATCGATCATCCCGCAAGACCGCTGTTTTCGCTCGCACCTGCTCGTGTAAACGCCGCCTAAGAAAGAATATGTTCTTCACCCCAATGAGATAGCCGCACCGCGCACCGCGAAGCGTCAGCACCGGAGGTGCATAGGGTGTGAACAATCTCTTCCTTCTCTTCCCTGAGCCTTCGGTTGACTTGTCGTTCTCTTGCGCACCTTCTGAACCAGACCAACCTCACTCCACAATTCGGATACATCCTGCGATCCGCGTGTCGATCAGCCGTGACTGTCGCCATCAACAAGCTGCGGTCCAACTGAGGAATTCATGCCGTCTTTTTGCAGAATAACCGCACGGAGTTGCCCCTTGCTCGTTCCCACGTGGGCGACGGTCTCTCGGCAACTCCTCTGCAGACCGGCTGCACTTGAGAACGCGGGCGGATGCTGGCAATCGTCCGTTCAAAGCCCTTACGCCACGAAAATGCACCGCCGCCGATGGCCAGGGTTGGACGCAGCAGCGGTGCGTCGAGGCGGCGCGCTTCGTCCGACTTTCGTCGCGGCTGACTCGAATACGGTATCGATTATTCGGAAAACTCTCGGCAGAAAGCAAGCGCCAGCAACGTCACTGCGGGTCAACGTCGTAGGCCATTTCTTGGCGTCGTGAAGTCGCGACAGCCGACGATCTTGCGAGATCGCGCAGCCGACGTAGTTCAGAGACGCCGGACGAATTCGTCCGTCTGCTTGGAGATTTTGCCTGTGGCCGACTATTGGATTTGCTGTTGCGAGCCGGGCCGGAGGCTCGGCGAGCTCCGGCCGCGTGCATGCGGCCGCGCCGCGGCTGCAGTTGACCGGAGCGGCGGCGCGTTTGATCGGAAGCTCAGACGGCTGCGTAACCGGGTGTCACCGGTTGCGCAGCTCACGTTTAGACGGCGCGTTCGATCAAGCGTTTGGCCTTGCCTTCGAGCTCAAGCCTTGCGTCCTGATGCACCTTGCTTCGCGCCACAGCCGTGATGCCCTGCACGAACTCAAAGATGCTTTCGGGCTTGCGGTTCTCCTCGCCAAGAACGGCTTCAATGACCCTCGTTGTCTCGGCTTTGGAGAAGCCGCTCTTGCGCAAGAAAGTCTCCCGATCCTCATCCGTGCGGGCGACGATCCGTTGCCGTGCGGCTGCAATGCCGGCGACGAACGGCGCGGGCGAGGAGTTGGCAAAGTTCGTCAATGCGGGCGCGGCCTCATGAGCAAAGCGGTGCGCGGCAAACTTCGAATGGCGGATCGTGATCTGCTCGAAATTCTCGACGCCCCAAAGATTCCGGTTCATGCAGACGGCCCGCAGGTAGAAGCTGGCAATGCCGAGCGTTTTGCTGCCGACCTCGGAGTTCCAGCAGTAGAAGCCCCTGAAATAGACATCCGGCGAACCGTCCGGCAGCCGTCCCGCTTCGATCGGATTGGTGTCATCGACCAGAAACAGGAACACGTCGCGATCACTGGCATAGAGCGTGGTCGTGTCCTTGGTCACGTCCACCAATGGATTATGGGTCATGCTCGACCAGTCCAGCACGCCCGGCACCTTCCACCAGGTCTCACCGGTGCCGTTGCCGGCGATCTGCATGACGGCGGCCACTAATTCATGATCCCAGATGCGGCCGTAGTCGGGACCGGTGACGGCGCGAAGCTCGATTCGACCGCTATCGGCCTCCAGGGCTTTGACGAGTTCGGCGCGATGCGACAGCAAGCCATGCTGCAGATTGATGGCCGACAGCGCTCCAGGTAGCTGCCGCAGATAGGGGGCGGGCGCTCTAACCAGCGTGCACAATTGCCCAAAACTCCAATGCGTCGGCGCCACCGGTTCGTCACGACCGGGAACGATCAAGGCCAGCCGCTCAGCGTTGTCTCGGGCGGCTTCGACGCGAATGGATCGGCTCTCGACGGTGCGGGCCTGCGCGCACTCTGCCCTGCTGCGGACGGCGTCGTAAAGGCCCGGCAGGTTGAGATATCGCTCGTCATCCGGGCGCGTAAACCATTCCGAGGACACCCGGCCAACGCGCTGGCCGCGCGAGATGTCTACCCGGAAGCCACCAGAAACCTTCTGCCCGTCGTGCTTAGAAACCGTCAGATTCATCGTCATCTCCTGTCAGGTTGAAGCGCAGCGCTGCGCTGCAACCCTGCCCGTCGGCGAGACCGGGGGAAGCAAGGGCAAGGGCGGCCGGGAGCGGAGGGGTATCCCCCGCCTGACAAGGGCGCGCGAGATTCGCGCGCGTCTGCACGCGCCGTTCCAGTCGAGAGTACTGAGATCAGATGAGAGGCGCGGAAGACCGGGGAGACCGCACCGGCCGGCACGTCTCGTGCTTAACCCTTGCCCGCGCGAGGGCGAAGCCCTGAGCCGTTCCCTTCTCTAAAGAAGGCCCCCTTGTCCTTGCTTCCAGGCTACAATCAAGACGCAAAAAGGCCCGGCCTCCGAAGAGGCAGGGCCGATGATCCAGCGCCTGATCAGTCGCCGGCGCGGCGCGACCAGATCAGGGTGAAGCCGTCATCGCCGTCGACCTTTACCAGCGAGGCATAGAGCGGCGCGGGGAGACTTGGATCGTCGAGCTTGACCGAGAGATATTCGCGATCGCTGTCACGGGCGGTCTTCTTCCAGGCCGCACCGAACTCGGTGGGACCGGCAAAGATGCGATAGTCGGGCGCCTTCTCGTGGTCCTTCTCGGATGCGATAAACTTGGCCTTGACGTTCAGCGTCAGCGTCTTGATCGAGCCGGTGTAGCCGTTCTCCGATGCCGTGAAAGTGCCGATGGTTGCCATGATTCTCTCCGTCTGTTTGCTCGGGCCGCGCCCATCGCGGCCTCGATGGCGCCCCTTATGCCCGGGGACGATCGGCCCGCAGCCTGCAGGGCCCGCAGCGCAGCGGAGGACGGCGGAAGGCCGGCTTTTTTGACTTGCGCGAGGAATGCCGCGCCTTCGCGGCAGGGGAAAAAAGCTGGCCTCTAGCCGTTGCGGGAAGGCGATCGAGGACCTTCCGTCCCTCGGGCCTGATCAGCCACTCGAGGTCCGCATCGGACGCGTCATGACCGTACTGACGGAGAGAACATTGGCGACCGCCGCGGCACGGCAACGGACTAGGCTCGCTCGGTCGCACGATGCCAACACCGAGCAATCGAGATACCTTTCAGGCCTTCAGGGTTCACCGGCTTGGCCGATCCTATTGCGACAACCACCCCGGGTTGCTAGCATGTCGTTCGCCTGAAGGTCGGCGGCAGCGATCGATGCACTCATGATGATGAGAACGGAAGCTGGAACTGAGCTATTCGAATATTACAAATGGGCTATCGTTCGGCTTGCGACCTGCATGCCTGCCTCTGCAGCGTCAAATCCGCCGCTGCTGGTCTTTGCCAGCATCGAATTTGTCCATTCGGCCCGACCGCAACCCGATAGCGCCCCACTAAGTGTAAGAGGTGTTCCTCCTTACATTCAGGGGACGTCTGGGCTGCGGGTCTTTTTTCGACGGGTGGGTATGAGGGCAAATGAGGGCCTAAACTGGTATCGAGAAGCGTCTAAAGGCACTTTGACCGTGCCCTTGCCAGCTGATGCTGCCGAGCAAGGTAAGTTCGACGGTGGTCCATTGCGCGCCCCGAGGCTGATCGAGGAGCCCGCATGGCCCCGTCTAGGATTTCCGGCGCCCGACCAAACGCTGTTTGGCGGACTCATGAAAACCTATCCGACGCCGTTTCTCGGTCCGGGCGCTGCGCCTGCTCGCATTCATAGATTGATGGCATCAGCGGACCCGGACCTCGACTCTCTCACAGACGATCCTCTGGTACGCGATTGGCTTGCTCCACGGATACACTTTCGTATTGAGGAATATCCGGAGCTGTTAGGCGGTCTGGTATTGGTGGCCCCTGACCCTCAAGTGGAGAACGTATCGCAATATTTTGTCCGTGATCGTCACCAGAAGGAACGCCTCATCACGCAAATCCAACCGAGACCAAACCAACAGCTTGATAATCTCAATCTGACGATTCTTGAAGAACGGCTCGGGGTTATCTCTACGTTTCGACAACTGCCTGTGCCCTCGGATGGCGTCGTGATAACGGAGGCTCCCGCAGAAATCAGGGCGTCCGGCTACATGCTGGGGCATCCCGAGCGGGGTCTTATCGATTTCCAGACGCCAACACCGTTTATTCGAACGATAGGCATCACGACGGAGACTTCATCACGACTGGTGAAGCTCAAGACCCGCGAGAGCAAAAAGAAGGACGCGGGGATCAGAGAGCATCAGATCCACGAGCGAGCGCTCGGCGCCAATAGCCTTATTGGAGAAAGCGAACCGCAGCCAGGCCCGTATGCTCGCTTCTGGGAGGCTGCCGCCCAACGGGTTGTGCGGAGCCAAGCCCGTACAAGTGACCAGAGGTGGATTGATGATCCTGCTGCTGCCCGAGCTTTTCTTCGCGATCTGATCGGCGGAGCTAGGCAAGACGTCTTCGTGGCGGATTGCTTCCTTGGCGGCGAAGACCTGGGTGGCTACCTGCATTTCGTTTCGCGCTTGGACGTTCACATCAAAATCCTCACATCTCGTGAGGCTTTTAAGCCGGACCGTGGCGCTGCGATACGGCAGATGAACGCGAGCATCGAAAGCTTGCGGGACCGTGGCTTTAGGCAAATCGACGTTCGCATAATGCGCAACAGTGACGGCGCACCACTGTTGCATGACCGTTTTCTCGTCGTTGACGGGGCCGTGTGGCTCACGGGCAATTCGCTGAACTCCATCGGACAGCGTGAGGGTCTGGTTGTTAAATTACCTGACCCCCAGCCGGTTATCTTTCGGCTCGACCGAATTTTCAAGGACGAGTCTGAAGACTTTCTCTCGTTTGCGACTTCATAGGGTTTTTGAATGGTTCTTGGAGGGGGCATACCGCCAATTGTCGAGACTGAGCCCGCTCCCGTTGCGAAGCCACAAATTCTTTGGCCGACAATGGTGCTCGGCGAGAACGGCTATATCGAAGGCGACCTGAAGTGGTTTCCCGAGGCGGACTCCTACTATGAACGATTCCGAATTGGCATCGGCGGGGCAATGTCGTGCGCCTTTAAAGACGCAGTGCGTGTCGCGCGGCAACGTGTCTGGCTTCTTGACGAATATCTGCTTGGTGACGACGCCTCCCGAGACCAGTTATGGAGCCTATTCTGCGATACTGTCGCATCAGACCTCCGCGTTGTAACGGGGCTTAGTGATGGCGCCCATGAACGTGCACAATCGTTGAAGGAGCTGGAGCCTGCGTTGCAGGCGCGAACCACCAACGCTCCACCCCAAATTAAAATCTATCTGAACTTAAAGAGACCCTTGAGAGGTCTCCCTGAGATACATGATCGTTTTGCGATCATCGACGACGTGCTTTGGCACTGCGGCGCAACTGTTGGCGGTCTACACCATCAAATCAACGCGATGACTTTCGGATGGTGCGCGCAAGCCACGAGGGCCGTGGAATTCTTCAATCAAATTTGCAGGCTATTGGACGAGGACATTGGCCGATCGCTCTAATCCACGCTGGCCCTTAGAAGCCCATCCTCGCCCAAACGAAGGGAGGGTGTATTGGTTACGATTAGCAGAACGCGTGTCCGCTCTGCTGGACGCGGCAGACTGGCGTCTTGGCGCGGTCGAGCGGGCGTACAAGATATTGGAGCGAGCGCTCACGACCGGATTCGAAGAAGGTGCGGCCGATATCGAGCATATCGCTGAAGCACTGCGGCAAGAGAACTCGATACCAGAGTCCGGTCCTGAAGCACGATTAGATAATGAATCGCAGTCTTTGATGATTGACTCAATCGTCGGGGAAGCGGCGGGTTTGCTTCTCATTCGAAACACTGGGCGCAATGCATGGACCATGGCCGTTGGATTGCGGTCCCATTTCGACAGCATGCTAGCTGCGCTACGCGGCAGCCTGAAGTCGAAGTACGATAGTGACGATCAATTCCGTTTACGTTTCGATGATTTGGCCGATGGCGTGTCTCTCGAAGCCGCCACTCAAAGGCCAGCAGAAGATCACTCCGCGCGCAGCAACGTGCTGGCGCTTGCCGAGAACTGGCGCGAGGCCCCTAATTTGAGGGATGTCTGGTCCGGCATACACTGGCTACGACCTGACTTCGGTCCCAATGAAATAAACATCCTTGCGTATATTTACGTTGCGCTGAACAAGCACGCTCTCGCAGGATTTCTCGATCGCTTCGATAATCCTTATCAGGTTTGGGACATACTAAGCGGCTGGGCACAGTTAGGGCTCGAGCAGACGTTTGCCGTTTGGTCCGAATTATTCCTGCACGCAGAGCCGAGTTTCAACAAAGACGGAAGCTGGACAGGAAAGACTCTAGAGGCACTCCTATTGGTGGTGGCGGAGGATGCACTTAAGGAAGCGCGGCTACCAAAGGAGGCCACCGATGATCTGGTTAGGGAGCGCGGCGAAGAATTCCGGCTACTCACCGAGAGAATAGGCGAGATTATTGCACAAAAGCCGACGGGTTCTTCACTCGCCCTACGCTGGAGTGCCCAACTCTTTCGTAAGAGTGCAGGAGGAAGTGATCAAGAGCTGTATCCGAGAGACCTGCGGCAGCAAACGACGGCCTTGTGGTGTATGCTTGAGGCCCTGGGTAGATCGGATGCGGCAATTGGCTGGAATGATATTGGAACGCCCGACGCGATGCCTGAAGAAGTGCTTTGTATCTTGGCCGCGAAAATCGTTGCTGCAAACGAGAGGAAGTCAGAGCTTCCGGCCATAAGGCCGCTGCTAGATTGCTGCCCAGATGAGCCGGAGAATTTCTTAGGTACGAGCGCAATTCAGATGCGCGCGATGACGCTACCGTTTTCAACTTACAACACCAGGCCAGATGCTCTCAAATTTCGAGTCTTCGGCCTGCTTTTTTTCCAAGGTGATCCCGTCGAATTGTATCGAGATCTCTGGAGGCGAACACTTACGCTTCGTGAGTTGGCGGAGCATTGGCAGAGCGGTGAACAAGATGACGGCCGGTCTGATGCTAAGCAGGTCTTGGCAATGGTCCTCGCTATCGGCATTAACATCCTGGACCTCTATGCGGATGCGCGGTCTGCCGGCACTGGGAATGTTCAACGGAATGCAGATGAGTTTGGACGACTATTCGAGGCCATTTACAATAGCTTGCGCGAACTGCAGGCAATTGAGCTTTTCAAGCAATCGTTTTGGTCGACGCTGTTCACGCACCTCATCGTGCGGCGAGTGATCTACGAAAGATCACAGCTAGGTGATTTTGAGCTTGCGGCTCCCCTGCGTACGACAGCAAGGCCTACGCTTTCGGAAATGCTGGCCGATGCGGCTGGCATAAGGCAGCCTTTCTTTCTCGCGTTGGACAATCTTATCCGAAATGGTCTGTCCTCCGAAAAGATTGCGGAAGCACTAAGCTCCACTGGAATCGATCTCCTCTCATTCATCGATGCTGCAAATCGCCTCAACGAAATCGACGAGAGACGGCAATATGGTATTGAGGCGGCCGAACAGATTGCTCATAGGATGCGAAGTCATTGATCGTAATTGCGGTATGATGAAACGGCGGATGCCCTTCGACCGCAAGAAGATGAGCTGATTCGAATTCTTTAGCCGAACCTGAGTTCGTGTGTGATATTGGCGGTGTTGTGAGGGGTGCGGCGTATTGGCAGCCGCCGCCCCGGTCATCGGAGCGTTCAACCGAATTGAAGCCGCCTACATTCTTAGCAAATGTTAATCCGTCCGTAGCCGCTGGTTGCTACCTGGCGATGGCTCCAAAGGTCCCGTGCGCGACTGTAATTCTGAAGAACCCGAAAGGCGGTTCAGCAAGGAATGCAATCTAAGGCGGCGGAGCAAGATGAGGCGGTTTTGTTCGGTATAGCGCCTGATTGATAACCGTCACGGAATGCCGGGAAAGCCCTCAGCAAGAGGTCCCGGCAACATAGCTCTAGGAGTAGTCCTGCCAGTGGCGGCACGAACGACCTGAAGCACTCCAGGGTCAAAAATATGCTCGTGGGCGCTGCTGCGTTCTTTGTTAGATCCCCACCACCGCAAATTCCATATGGACGGACAAACGTAAGCCCCCGGTGACGGCCGCCTTGCGTCGGCAGTGAGGCTTCGCGAAGCCATAGGACTAGTCCTGGAGCTAGTCCTATGGCCAAAGCGGAAGTTGAAGTGATCACGTCGGAGCGGCGACGGCGGCATTGGTCGCAGGCTGACAAGGAGCGGATCGTCGCTGCCGCGCTGCAGCCGGGAGCGACAATCCTGGGTGTGGCGCGGGCGTTCGGTGTGCATTCCAGCCAGGTGTTCCGCTGGCGCCAGCAGCTTTGCGGCAAGGAGGCTGCTGCGCTCGGCTTCGCCGCTGTGACGATTGCAGCCGATCCTCACGCAGCGGCCGCTCCGACGCAGGGGCTTATCGAAGTCGAGATCGGGACTGAGACCAAGATCCGCATCAGCGGCGCGGCGGATGCTGCGACGGTGACGGCGGTGATCACGGCACTCCGAGCGGGCTCGCGATGACGATCCCGATCCCCTCCGGGACCCAGGTCTGGTTGGCGACCGGCCATACCGACATGCGCAAGGGCTTCGACGGCCTGGCGCTGCTGGTGCAGGAGACCTTGAAGCGCGATCCGCATGGCGGTCATCTGTTCGTGTTCCGCGGCCGCAGCGGCGGCCTGATCAAGGTGCTGTGGCACGACGGTCAGGGCATGTGCCTGTTCGCCAAGCGGCTGGAGCGCGGCCGCTTCATCTGGCCACAGGCTGTGGACGGAGCGGTGACGATCACGCCGGCCCAGCTCGGCTATCTGCTTGAAGGCATCGACTGGCGGCATCCGCAGCGGACGTGGCGCCCGGAAGCTGTTGGTTGAGCGCTCGAACGTAACGGCACTGATGCGTGCCGGGCGGAGCTGTGATTCCATCCCTGTCGATGATCACAGCCGATTCGCTCCCCGATGATGTCGCGACGCTGAAGGCGCTGGTGCTCGCTGGCCAGGCGGCGCTCACCGAGGCGACGGCAGCCCAGCTCGCGGCAGAAGCCAAGGCGCGCAATCTCGAAGCCGAGGTCCGCTCCCGCACGCTGCTGATCGAGCAGATGAAGTTCACGATCGCCACGCTCAAGCACGAGCAGTTCGGGCCCTCGTCAGAACGTGCATCGGTGCTTGAGCAGCTCGAACTCGAACTCGCCGATCTCGAAGAGGATGCGGCCGAGGCAGAAGCTGCGGCGCAAATGGCAGCCGAACGAGCCAAGGCCGAGAAGATCGACGTGCGCCCGTTCGAGCGCCGGCAGCCGGCGCGGCGGCCGCTGCCCGAGCACTTACCGCGCGAGCGCATCGTGCATCCTGCACCGGCCCATTGCCCGTGCTGCGGTGGCGACAGGCTGCGCAAGATCGGCGAGGACGTCACGGAGACGCTGGAGCTCGTTCCACGACAGTGGAAGGTGATCCAGCACGTCCGAGAGAAGTTCTCCTGTCGTGCCTGCGAGGCGATCACGCAGCCTCCGGCGCCGTTCCACCCGATCTCGCGTGGACGCGCGGGGCCGCGCCTGCTGGCGCACATCCTATTCGCCAAATACGGACTGCACCTGCCGCTCAATCGGCAGAGCACGACCTATGCGCATGAGGGCGTGGCGCTCCATGTCTCCACGCTGGCCGACTGGGTCGGCGCGGCAGCTGCGACCTTGATGCCGCTGGTCGAGGCGATCAAGACGCACGTACTTGCAGGCGAGCGTCTCCACGTCGACGACACCACGGTGCCGGTTCTGGCCAAGGGCAAAACGCGCACGGGGCGCGTTTGGACCTATGTCCGCGACGATCGTCCCTTTGCCGGGCACGCGCCGCCGGCAGCCTTGTTCTTCTACTCGCCTGACCGCTCCGGTGCGCATCCCGAGACGCATCTTGCCGGCTATGCCGGACCGATGCAGGCGGACGCCTATGCCGGCTTCAACCGCCTCTACGAGGCCTCGCGCAAGCCGGGCCCGATCATCGAGGTCGGCTGCTGGGCGCATGCACGGCGCAAGTTCTTCGAGATCGCGCGGCTGAAGAAAGCGCCGATCGCGATCGAGGCGATCGCGAAGATCGACGCGCTGTTTGCGATCGAACGCGAGATCAACGGTCTGCCAGCCCACGAGCGCAAAGCCGTGCGCGACGCACGCAGCCGCCCGCTAGTCGATGAGCTTCACGCCTTCCTGCGCGACCGCCGCGCCAAGCTCTCCGGCAAGAGCGAGACCGCCAAGGCGATCGACTACAGTCTCAAGCGCTGGCAGGTGTTCACACGCTTCATCGACGATGGTCGCCTGTGCATGACCAACAATGCCGCCAAACGCGAACTGCGCGCCGTAGCCGTCGGCCGCAAGAACTGGACCTTCGCCGGCTCCGACGATGGCGGCCGCCGTGCCGCCGCCATCTACACCCTGATCCAGACCGCCAAGCTCAACGATCTCGATCCGCTGGCCTGGTTGACCGACGTGCTGCTGCGGATCAATGATCATCCGGCGTCGAGGCTCGACGAGCTGCTGCCGTGGAATTGGTCAAAACCCAGAACCCTTGTCGCCGCTGCCCGATCAGATGAAGATCACGTTTAACGGAACTGACTTGTCGATTGCCTCTGTCGAGCATCTGAGCCTTGCTCTGGATCGCTTCGACAAGCAACCGCAGTTCGAACTCTGGATCTCGGTACCGAACGGTCAGTCCTTAGCCATGCTGCGCAATGGTAGCCACGCCTGGCTTATGTATCTGCGGTTCAATGGTGATAGCGGCGTCGTGACAAAGGATAACCAAGACCGTCAGGGAACCTGCGCTTACACACTCTCCAACGGGGAGGTCGACGAACATCCCCTATCCTGGTGCATAGATCTAGAAGGATGCCACAAAGCGATTGCGTACTTCTTCGTCAATGATGGAGCACGATACGATCACGTCGCGTGGCAAATCGCGTAACAGATCTGCCGCGGTCTCGGCCGGATGCATACGGACAAACGGCAGGAGTTCGCGGATTTCAGACAATGAAATAACCGTGTCCAAGACCTCAGCCGACGCATTCACACGCGCCCTTCGTTGCTGCATTATCTGGTAGTTAAGGCCCCCTTTGGCTGAGTCGGCGACTTCACCCAGCGGACCAGGATCGGGGACCTGGGTTACCTCTAGAACCGACTTGTGAGGGAAAAATGGGGTTGGGGCATCTTTGGGCAGGACGTGCGTTCGGCACCAACATTGGAAACCTTTTCGTCAAACTGGAAGGCGATGACCGAGCTCTGACAGGGACCCTGCATTTCAACGAACAGGGTGTCGGTCTGGTGGTGTACGCTGTCGGAGGTGCCTTCGACGGCAGGCGGCTAACACTGAGTGGAAAGCCGCAGACGAAGATTGAAGGCTTGACGTTTGGGGACCTGAAAACGGACGCTGCTCTTAATCCCAAAGGCAATCTGGAGGGTCAGTGGGAGACCGAAATAGGTTCGGCCGGGACCTTCGTTCTCTTCCCCCACGATGCTTCACAACCTGCAGCAAGCGGCAGCGAAGCAACGCCCGATCAGCTCCACACCGCTAGGCATCATTTCGGTGCAATTGGCATCGATCGCCAGCAACTCACCACACTTGCTGAAACGATCCAACGCGATTTTAGGAGCGCGCAAGTCGTGGTTACGGTTGTCGCTGGCACGGAACAGTCGCGCTTCTTGAACGATTTCAAGTCGCTCAACCTCAGTACGGAACAAGCAACGGCTGTGAAGCTCTTCGTCCAAGAGCCAGACCGAGGCAATGTAAATAAGGTGGTGTCTGTCGAATTGGGCCCTCAGGTGAACACCGTCATGACGCAGGGAGCAGACGAGGCGTGGGTGCTTGGAGAACTAGAATTACTAAAGCAAACACTCCGAAACTTGGAACACACCTACACCACAAATTTCAAACGGCTAGGCTTTGGCATCAATCAGCTGCTTTTTGTGGGTGCAATCATATTTATACCTAGTTTGGGAAACTTGCGAGATAGGGCAGTTCTGATGATTGGGGTTCTGGTGCTAGTTTATATAGTAAACTGGCTCCACGGGCGATTTCTCCCGTTCGCAGCAATTTATCTCGGCAAACGGCCCCCTAGCTTTGTCGCTCGCGCGACGCCAACTGTTGTTTCCTGGCTCATCTCCGCGACGGCTGGAATAGTCGCCACTCTCCTTGCGGCATATCTCCAGGGGATGTTAAGTGGTTGGATACCCAAGTAGGAGTCGACCCTCGCTTTTCATTTGTGGCGCGAGCCTCGCGATCGGGTGGTTAGATGAAGCGCGGTGCGAAGCATATATTCCATCAAACTGCACTTACCGAGCGCATAGCCGGTATCTCTCCCCCTAAGCGTTAGACGGACGCGCTCGATTCCTTCAAACCTTCGGCCATGCGAGTTTCGACCGGGCAGCGGACGATTGGAATCGTACGCACACGACGATGGCCGCCAGATTGGCACGTGCGCGTGAAAGCGGCGAGTTCTATGATGGCTGGGCGTTGCGTGAAGCCCAGGCTGCCTGCTGATCGATGGGTTTGTCGGCTTTGCGCAGGAAGTTCCATTCCATCCGACGGCAGTTAGAGTCTCGGGGGTTGCAGTCAAGTGGCGTGGGCGGGCAAGGGACGAGCGGCGAAGCTTTCGGGGTTGCGTAGCCGAACCGCGCGGAGCGGGCGAGTTCACCGTGCTCATGACGTACTGAGTTTCATAGTTCGTTGCCTGTTGCGAATGGCGCTGACCGCTCCTGATCCCTTTCGATGACTCTGACAGACACCCTGTCTAATAGACTCTTGACAAAGCCGTGTTCGGGCTATGATTATTACAACCTTTCAAAGGAGATTTTTCGATGCGAGCTGCGATTGTTGCCGCGGCTGGAGTTCTAGCTCTGCTCATGGCGGAAAGCGCGCACGCACAAAATTGCATGTACGTCGATCCTGGGTGCCCTAGCATCTGCGATGCTCAGTACCAGGCATGCATGAGGGCTCCGAGCGCCACGGCAAGATGTGACCAGGCAGCGAATGCTTGTCGAGCTCGTTGCGAGCGAAGATGTACCCCGCCCCCTCCGAATGCACAGAATCCTCGGTAGACGAACTTTCCATGCGAAACGTAATTATTGCAAGCTTAGTATATACTGGGATTTGCGGCCTGGAGCCAGCCACCGCTCAGATCGGAACCGCAGTAGTTGATTGCCTCTGTGACAATGGCGATTCATTCGCGGGTCATCGCTACGGGTCGCCGCCCTTCTGGCTGCAGTGGTGTCATGGATACAACGGAAAGAAGGTGTTGATCACAGCCTCTCGTGCATGTGAGCACCTTGGCGCGTGCGCGGTGCGAAGCGTACAGGGAACGATCGCGATTACGTTGCAGAGCTGCGCCGAGAATCCGAACTTTATCTATAAGTGGTCCTTGCAGGGGCCGGCAGCTAGGTAGACTAATAGATTTGGAGAACCGCGTGAAAAAGCCGCTTTTCCTCGCAATTGT
The DNA here is from genome assembly GCF_032485115.1 of Bradyrhizobium sp. SZCCHNRI2009. Lineage (NCBI taxonomy): Bacteria > Pseudomonadati > Pseudomonadota > Alphaproteobacteria > Hyphomicrobiales > Nitrobacteraceae > Bradyrhizobium > Bradyrhizobium sp. SZCCHNRI2009. The sequence goes on along the minus strand of NZ_JAUEUH010000010.1, from coordinate 210,329 downwards.
GGCGACTCTCGTGCTTGCAAATGCCAACTTTGCGCAGGCCGATACTTTCGTTCCGAATGGGCGGACGCACGCCTTCGCCAATATGGACACACAGCAATTCTGCACTGCCTGGATTTCACCTGAAGGTGGTGGAAATTATTTGATCGCGCTCAACTGCGATAACGGGCAACAGTGGAACGCATTCCACTACAATATGCGTGTGATCTTCCGGAATCAGGAAAAAATTCTTCGGGTCGAACAATTCGACGTATCTCTTCTGCCGCGAGGCCCCGGACGAAACAGCACGGATTCCCCTAGCCGGATCGTGTATTTAGGCGACATTGTCGACGATATCCAAAACGTTCTGCTTGAAGGAATCAGGTTCTAGCTTACGCACATGGGCAAGGCCGCGGGATTGTCGCACGCGCGCGGGTAAGGCGAGCTCTATGATGGCGTTGCGTGAGGTTCAGGCGGCCTGCTGATCGGCGGGCTGGTCGGCTTGGCGCAAGCGTTTCCATTCCCAGGGCAGCAGTTCGTTCAGACGCGAGGCGGGAAGATCGGCGATACCGACCTTGCTCCCAAGTTTTACCCAGGTCTGAGTTCGTTCGGGCGGTTGGTTGAAGTGCTCCCCGAAACTAGGCCAGCCGATGCTGGAATTTTCCGGGGTTAGGCTCGTGCCGGCGGGGGCGCCGGTGAGCCAGTCAACAGCGAAATCGGCGGCTTGTTGCCGATCGCGCTATGTGGCCGGACCTCGTTGTAGTCTCTACGCCAATCCTCCATTTTCTGCCGGGCGTCGTCAAGGCTCAGGAACCAGTGCGTGTTCAGGCACTCGTTTCGAAACTTGCCATTGAAGGATTCAATGAAGCTGTTGTCGGTCGGCTTGCCTGGTCTGGAGAAGTCGAGAATGACATTCTTCTGGTAAGCCCAGATGTGGAGATCGCGGGAGATGAACTCCGACCCCTGATCGACGCGAATCGTCTTGGGGTAGCCAACAGACTTGCAGACGCGTTCCAAGGTCAGCACGACGTCCTCGCCTCGATAGCTGAAGCGCGGATCGACGGCTGGTGAAAAGCGACTGAAGGTATCGACGATCGTAAGAACCCGGATCTTGCGACCGGTGGCGAGCTGATCGTGAACGAAATCCATCGCCCAGGTCTCGTTGATCTGACACGCGTCGGTACGGTCCTCGCGCAGCTTGGCCTTGACGCGACGCCTCGGCGTTTTATTGCGCAGTTGCAGGCCTAATTCCCTATAGAGACGATAGACGCGCTTGACGTTGACGGCCCAACCGTCACGTTGCAGCAGGACGTGGACACGGCGATACCCGTACCTCACCCGTGTCTGGCAGACGTCCTTGATCCGATTCTTGAGGGCGGCCTGGTCGCCGCGCTTGGACTTGTAGACGTACAGTGCGCGATCAATCCGAAGCGTCGAACAGGCTCGCCTGATCGAGACCTTCCAGTCGTGTCGCACCTTGTCGACAAGCTCGCGCTTGCGGCCAGGCCTCAGAGCTTTTTGAGAGTACATCCTGAAGCATCGCCTTATCCAGGGACAGGTCGGCGACGATAGCCGAAGCGGCGGCGCTCATGGGCGATCGCCCTCATGCGCTGCCGCAGCCCGGCATCATCGGCCCGGCTCGTCCGATATCTGATCGTCATGCGACAACAGCCGATGGCTTTACACGCCCGCCGTTCGCTCATCCCGTGAACGCCCACGAGATGTGCGACAGCTTTCCGCTTCGCCGCGGGCGTCACCACTTCTTTCCCAGGAGATCCTTCAGGGCGACATTGTCCAGCATGGCGTCCGCCAGCAGCCGCTTGAGCCGCGTGTTCTCGTCCTCCGGCGTCTTCAGCCGCTTGGCCTCCGAGACGTCCATTCCGCCGAACTTGGCCTTCCACTTGTAGATGCTGGCGTCGCTCACGCCATGCTTGCGGCACAGATCGTCGACCGGAACGCCAGCCTCGTGCTCCTTCAAAATCCCAATGATCTGCTCTTCCGTAAAGCGGCTGCGCTTCATGCTCTGGTCCTCGTTGGGCCAGAACGAACTTCAAACTGGATTGAGCCCGAGGGGCAAGGTCAGTCGATCTCTACTGGTCCATCCAGACAGGTAGAAAGCTTTGACCGTGACGGAGAAGCTTTGGCTGCGAAGACAAAGAGCTCAAATGGCGAGGTCGTGGATGAGAGGCGTGTGTCGGCAGCCCCGCCGCGGCTTGGAGCGTCGGTGACCGAACGCCAAGAATCCAATAGGCGTAGATGGTCAGTACTGGCTCGCTCGGACCGGCGGCCCGGCGCCGTTCTAACAAAAGCTAACCAGGTCCGTCCGTCCCGGTCTTTAGACCCGGACGGCAAGCGAGTTATAATAAAAGTGGTTGCGGGGACCTGCACCCTGCCCGTCGGCGAGACCGGGTACCGGGGGGGGGGGTGCAAGAAGAAAATCGGCAGGGGGACCGCCCGGTCTGCAGGGAGCCTGCGACCGAAGATCGGGGGATGCCGATTTTGTTCTTGAAGGGGGTGTAGGGCAGAGCCCTCGGCCTCCCCTCAGCGCGAGGGATCGAAGCCGAAGGCCGAGACGCGTCCGCGGCTCGGTTCACGAGAGCCCGGTCCGCTCACGCGGACGCGCCGGCAAACGTCGCCCCTCGGCAGGACCGAACGCCTGCGAGGAAACGCGGCCTCAGGACCTCGAAGCCAAAAATGGAGATGGCACTGGTGCAAAACAGCATGACTCCATGCTATGCATCCTGTCGTTGCATCGAAAGGCCGACACGGAATACTTTCAACAGCATGATTTCTTGATTTCGCACATTCCATGCATATAGAATCCGTAACACTTCAAAATTTTCGCTGCTTTGGAACCGAGCCTACGACGGTAACTCTGGGCGAGGATCTTACGGCACTCATAGGCGCAAACGGTTCAGGCAAAAGCGCTTTTATCGAAGCTCTTCGACGTCTCTTCGGCGTTACCCGCGAGGAACGCACGCTAAGTAGAGCCGACGTTCATTTTGGTCCTGACGAAAAGCCAGAAACGGTAGATAGCCGGGAAGTCGTGATCGACGTCGTCTTCGCATTTCATGAACTGACTGGAGGTGACGCAGCCGCCGCGAGCGCTGTCCCTGATGTATTCCGAGTTATGACCGCTGCGGGTCCGGGAGAGCCGCTAAAGGCAAGGCTCCGTCTGGAAGCCCTGTGGAAGCGCGGCGAAAGCTTTGTCGATGAAATCGATGTCACCCTCTACTGGGTTATGACCCTGTCAGACGTAGCCTTCGGAGACGAGGGGGGTGCAGGCCTAGACAAGCAGAAAGTCAGCAGCGCAGATCGCACCAAAATACAGCTTGTGTACGTTCCGGCAACCCGCAATGGCGCGGCAGTAACGCGCCAGGCATTGAGACAGCTCCTCCGACGAATTGAGCGTAGCGGTGACTTTGGGAACGAGACCGAGGAGGATGTTCAAGAGATCAGCGAGGATCTCCAGGAAACGATCGATGCGCTTCCTGCGCTTCAATGGGTGACGGAACGCTTGAAGCGAAATTGGGGAACGCTGCACAATGCGGCACATCTCAGAACGCCGCGTCTCGTGGTTATTTCACAGGAGTTTACGCAACTACTGCGTAGCTTAACGGCGAAACTGTCGCCGACTCCTGATGGACGCGAACGAGGCCTTGAGGAACTGAGCGAAGGTCTAACCTCGCTGTTTTTCTTGGCGTTAGCGGCGACGTTAGCGCAGCTAGAAACGGAGCTCGCAGGGACACCTCCGAAAGGATTTGGGGCGCTGGATACCTCACCTGCCGCTCTAACCATCTACGCGGTCGAGGAACCTGAAAACCACTTGGCACCTTTTTATCTTTTCGCGCCTTGTCAATCTCTTGGGCGAGCTATGCGCAGGTCATCAAGCCATGGGGATTATTACAAGCCATGCACCTGGCGTGATGCGCAGGATCGGACCTGAGTGGGTTCGCCATTTCCGTCTCGATCCAGAATCGTTGGTTACACGAGTTAATGCGCTCCGCCTTCCAGAGGATGACGGTGAGGCTGCCAAATTCGTCCGCGAAGCAGTCTTGGCGCAGCCTGAAATCTATTTCGCAAGCCTGGTTATTCTTGGAGAAGGCGATAGCGAAGAGATCATCATTCCCCGAGTTGCGAAAGCTCTCGGCGTTGATCTTGATCCCTCTTTCATCGCGTTTGCCCCGCTCGGGGGACGTCACGTCAATCACTTCTGGCGGCTGCTGGAGGATCTGGACATTCCGGTTCTGACATTGCTCGACTTCGACCTTGGTCGCCACAATGCCGGGCCGCTGCGTTTGAAGTATGCATACGACCAACTAAACGAAATCTCTGATCCGGAACCGCCAGAGGGCATCCGCGGCGACCCAGAGCAAACGTCCTACTGGAGAACTCGTCGGCAGAAGGGCATTAGAACTTGGCGCCGTTGGCTTGCGAGGCACAGAGTTTTCTTTTCGTATCCTCTCGATCTCGATTTAATGATGATCCAGGCATTTCCTGACGCTTACGATGTTTCCGAGGCAGAAATCCCGTCGGATACCGCCAAGGTTGAAGCGTCGGTCTTTGGAAAAGGAGACGGTCTTGCCGAGTACGAAAAGCGAGCACTTGGATACCACCATCCATCAATAGAAGAGCTAGTTACGTACGACCGGCTCTTTAAAAAGCGCGGCAAACCCGGATCGCACATCGAAGCGCTTGCGACGCTCTCGGACGAAGATCTCAAGGAGAATTGTCCGCGCCCGCTCAAGAATCTCGTCAATCGAGCTAGGTCAATCCTGCGCCGTCGAGCGGGCAACAATGAGGAGGCCTAGCGTGAGCCGCCTGATACGTCCGGAAGCCTGGCAACCAAGCGATGGCATTCGCCTTGAGGACGCTGCGCGGCGTGTCGTTATGTCCACGCAGAATCGAAGCGTTATTGCCGGACCGGGAGCAGGCAAGACAGAGCTGCTCGCGCAGCGTGCCCTCTATCTTCTGCAAACGGGTTTATGCAAGCCGCCTCAACGGATTTTGGCAATCAGCTTCAAGCGTGACGCGGCGAAGACACTCAAGGATCGCGTGTCCCGCCGCTGCTCGCCCGAGCAAGCTCAACGTTTCGATTCGTACACTTTCGATGCCTTTGCAAAAAGCCTAGTTGATCGATTCATAGCCGTCACGCCCGAGTGGTGTAGACCCCCGCGCGACTACCGTATCGTATTTCCACGCCGCAACGATTGGCTTGATTTCATCCGAGGCCTTGAGCCACCAAGGCGCTTGGGTGGGATGGCTGCGGCCCAAGCTCTTCAGAGCGAAGCTATTGAGCGGTGGGGGCCGTTGCCACTCATTCTTGAGGAGCCTACTGAGATACTTCCCTGGGTAGCCGTCGAGTGGTGGCGAACCAGTCTGGGCGACCGACACCCAGGACTTACCTTCGCGATGATCTCGCGTTTGGCGGAAGCCATACTCTCGCATAATCCTCAGATCTTGAAGGCTCTTCAGTTGACGTACTCGCACGTCTTTCTGGATGAATTTCAAGATACGACCCGCGCACAGTTTCGATTTATCACTACCGGATTTGCGCGATCGCGCGCCGTACTGACGGCGGTTGGCGACACTAAGCAGCGGATCATGACATGGGCGGGTGCAGAATCTGAAGTGTTTACATGGTTTGAGGAGCAGTTTCGCGCGAGGCGCGAGCGGCTGCAACTTAATTATCGTTCTAATCGTCGTATCGTTCAGATAATAAATGATCTGGTGCGCGAGATTGAACCTGATGCCGTCAATACGCTGTGCGCGCGGCCAGATGAAGAAGTGCCAGCAGATGCTGCCGCATTTTGGATTTTCGACACGGACGAAGACGAGTGCAATTATCTCGCAGATGTCATTGCCAACGATATTGATCGCGGCTTAAAGCCAGACGACTTCGTCCTGCTGGTGCGCGTTCGGGCCGATCAAGCTGAAGCACGACTGCGCGATGCGTTTGCGGCGCATAACTTGCGGCTTCGCAACGAGGCCCGCCTAATACGGGGGATCGCGATACAGGAACTCGTAACGGACGATCTCGTTGGGTTACTGTTGGGTTTGATTAGGCTAGCTCTTGGGGTCCGCGGGCACGACATCTACACAGCGGTCCAGCAGTCGCTGGAGGCCATACTTGGGACGGATTTTGAAAACCCGTCTGATATCAAGCATCTCGATTCAACATTGCGCCGAATCATTGGGGGTATTAGGAACCTAACCCACGCGCCACCGGCACAAGCTGATTTTAGCGCGCTTATTAGATACATTGTTGGAGAGTTGGGACTAGCTCCCATCAGGCGTGTTTTTCGACAGTACGAGAACGACACGTATTTCAATGATGTGCAAGAAGCGCTGGCTGATCTATTTTCCGAATTCGGGTCAGAAGCAGATAGCTGGCCCGCGCTGGTCGACGCCGCAGAAGGCAGAGGCCAAGTCAGGCTAATGACTGTTCATAAGAGTAAGGGCCTGGAGTACCACACGGTGATATTCGTCGGTCTCCATCAAAACGCATTCTTCGGCTATCGCAACAACCGTGAAGAAGAGACGAATGCATTCTTTGTTGCGCTCTCGCGCGCACGAGAGCGAGTGTACTTTACTCGCTCGAAACAAGGCGGTGGCGTTCGCGAAATCCAAGGCCTCGTGGACCTGTTGACGAACGCTGCCGTGCCAATCGTCGAGTTTTAGGCCGAGCATAGCATCGGTTGCTCATCCCGGATCAGCCACACGCCAACGCGCGGCGGGCAGTCGAATGCGGATTGTAGTGTGGGGGTGGGAGGACGTCGAGGACGCTGCAGCTAGAGACCCAGAGGCATGGCGGATCATTGATCCTACGTTCAATCCCGATGCTGAACGTGCACGAGCTGAGGCGCGAGAAGGCTTCAGGGAGGTGACCGAACAGTTGCGGGCCCTACGGAAACCTGGGAGATTGCTCGGCGAGATCAAAATCCCGGCCCGCCGCTATCACCTCCTTTCGGAGAGGGACGTCCGCGCCTAGTATTCTACGACTACGATGTTGAATTCTCTGGCCGCGAGACTGAGCTCGCGGAATTGCGCGCATTTGCGTCGGCGCGCGCGAGCGTTACCGCCGACTTCGCATGGTGGCTTTGGTCCGGATCAGGTGGACAGGGGAAAACGCGCCTCGCCGTCAGATTTTGCGGTGAGGTCATGGAGAAAATGTGGCCATGCGGCTTCCTCCCCCAATCGACAAAGTACGAAGCTTGGAACACCAGGACGGTGACAAGGCCGCCCCTGATCGTCATCGATCATCTCGCGTCCAGAGCAGAGGAGTGGCGACAACAAGGACCTTAACTCAAATGCCTTGCTCGAGAAGATGGTTGTCGGCACCAAACCAGAGGCATTTTACACGGTCGGGAATGACGTTCATCTTGTGGTTCCCGAGGCCCAGTGACTGCCTTACCTCATTTTCACCATTCCCCGTTTTGGGCAGGCGCACTTCGACCTGAGAGGGACGGAACAAGGAATTTCAATAGATCACTACAACGAGGCGATAGCAATCAACGACCCGATTGTGATCTCCCAGGATGCTGAACTGCTCACGCACTCCGCATCTCAATAAGGGCAAGCTCGTGGGCCGCGGCGGCACCGGTCCCCTGCTTGGACTGCCGGAGCTCAGCCTATGACGCTCTGGCATCAGATTGTTGAACTTTGGCTCTGGCTTCTGACATGGCTAGGACTGCGAGCGCCGACCTACCGCGCGGAGCATGTTAGCGACGTTCCCGATAAGTATCGCGCCGAGCGGCTCTACGTGGTAGGAGAGGATGGCTATGCTTGGTCGGCCACGATGCTCTGCCCGTGCGGGTGTGGTAAGGTGTTGGAGATGAATTTGTTGCCGGATGCCCAGCCTTGCTGGACATTCACTGAGTCACCGGAAGGCCTTGCCACGCTCCACCCGTCAGTCTGGTTGAAGACGGACTGCGAAGCTCACTTGTTGCTACAGAATGGCAAAGTGCGTTGGGCTTGAGTATCTCTGCACCGTCACCTCGAACGGACCGTTAAATGCCGAAGCACTATCCGAAAGGACTTGATGGTCGCATGCGCGATCAGGACGGCGAGATCCGTAAGAAGCGCTCCGATACCCTCGTCGGCACCCTGCGCGACGAGTATGGCGATAAGGTCGCGAAGGGCTATCGTGCCGACACCAAGCTCGGCACCGTGCTCAAGAAAGAAGGGCTCGAAAGTCTCGATCAGTTGCTCAAGAAGAGCCGGTAGCTTCGTCGACGATGGGTCGCGGTGGCTCGACCTAGCCTCGCGGAAGATACTGGCCGACGGCAAAGGGCGCGCCATGCTTCCAAAGCCGCTCGCGGCCTTTTGGGGGGAGCGAAGACGCTGGGTGCGTCAACGGATGCTCGCACCGTCGCGCAGTCTCCAAGGGGGTATCGAACCCCGGCTTCGGCCTTGTGAGGGCACATGCCAAAAATGTTGGCACTTTTGTTGGTATGTTCCTATTCAACATGAGGCCATGTTGTTGATCTTTAGTCGATTTATCTCGCTATTATGGCGGCTGCCGGGCCCACCACGCTTCGTCCTTCGGGCTACGCGTGGCGCAGCCATGCGGAGACCGAGGAGCGAGAGAAAGCGAAGACGGACTGTCGCCGAAGTCGGCTTCCGCGCCAGAAATGCCGACGCAAGCGTTCGTCACTTCCAGCCGCGCACAATATCGAGGAGGGCCGGAGCCGACAGTGCAGCGAAGGCACCGATCGCGGCGACCTTGTGCTCGTCATACCATCCGGCCTGGTGAAGTAAATTGAGCGATCCGATTGTCTTTCCGTTCCAGCGCACGGGATAGTTGACGGCACTTTCGCAGCCGAGCGACCGGATAAGCTCATGATCGAAGAATGCGCGCTTCATGTCTTCGTAGTCGTAGCAGATGCGCGGCTTACCGGTCAGCACGATCTCCTTGTAGAATGCGCTTGATCGATCGATGGGCTTGCTTCCGCCGACGGGATAGGCCCCTGGCTGGTTGGAATAGTAGCGCTGGTTCTGCCCGACATCCTCGTTGAGCACCAGAACGGTGAACAGCTTGTGTCCAACCGTTTGCGCCAACGCGAGGTTGAGGCTGGCCAGAATGACATTGGGCTGCCCCGGCTCTGTCCCCGCCCGCGCAACCTCGTCTATCGCAGCCAGACGAACCTTCGAATCAGGCGCGATGCTCGCCTCCGTCGCGGCCCGAGCTGAACCGCATATCGGCGTCGCAAGAACCGTCCCCAGTCCTCCTGTCAATAGGCCACGGCGCGCGAAGACCGGTGAGCTGATCGACAGCATTGCGTATCTCCTTTCCATCAAAAATTGACAATAGAAGCTTCTCTCCCGAGAGGCGCCAACGACCGCGGAGCGGAATCCAGATTGAAACATTCACGCCGGCGCAAGTCGCTCCGGCGGAGCACGAGACAGCTTGCCGTAGCGCCGAGCGAAACCAACGCTCCCGAGCACGGTGAAGGCCATGGTGAAGATCAGAAGCAAGAACGCCAACGCCGCTCCCATCGGCCAGTTGTTGCTCCTTATGAACTGGTCGTACACGGCAGGCGCCATCATCTTGAACCTGGGACCGCCCAGGAGAACCGCAGTCGCGTAGGTGTTCATGCACAGAACGAACACAAGCGTGCATCCAGCTGCGACGCCCGGCAGCGCGAGCGGAAGAACGATGCGCCGAAAGACCACGACCGGGGACGCTCCGAGGTTGGCGGCCGCTTCTTCCAATTGGAGGGGAATACTCTCGATCACCGACGAAATGGTTATGATCATGTACGGCAACACCACCGCAATGATGCCGAATACGACCGCTTTCGGCGTATATATGAGTTGCATAGGCTGTGCGATCAGACCCAGCCGCGCAAGTCCCCAGTTGATGAGACCGTCGCGATCGAGCAATGCCATCCAGCCCGCGGACCGGACCACGTTGCCCACAAGCAGGGGAAACAGAGTAGCGATCAGAACGATGCTCTTCCACCGGCTCTCGATGCGTCCCAGCCAATAGGCTGCCGGAAATGCGATGATGAGCGTGACCATCGTACACAGCAGCGCAATGCCAAGCGTCGTGAGAACGATCTGCTGATAGTACGGATCGGTCGCTGCGCGTAGGTAGTTGCCGGCGGTCAGCGCCTCTACCATCATCTGCGTCGGACCTAGCTCGTTCAACGAGATCCTGAACATCAGAACGAGCGGACCGACGAGCAAGCCGAGAATGAGAAGACATGCGGGAACGAGCAGGATCGCCATGATCAGGCCTTGAACTGCTTGTTCCAGAAATCGAGGGTACGTTGCGAGCGCCCCGTCGAGTAGGCGTAGTCGAGCTTCAATAGCCTGGTCCGCTCCTCCTCGGTGAGAAGCACCTCCCGGGCAAGATCTTCCGGGAGCACCGCATCGCGCACCGTCGGGGCATATCCCATCCTTTCGGCGAAGCCCGTTTGCGCCTTGGCGTCCAGCATCGCATCGAGATAAGCGAAGGCTCCCGCCTTGTTCCTGGCGTTCCGGGGAATACCCGCCTCGAACACAACGGAAGGAGTTCCTTCCTTCGGCACCACATGGGCGAGGGGGATTCCGGCTTTCTTCCACATGAAGCCACGCGCCAGCCACATGATCGTGATCCAGACTTCCTCCGATTTGAGGCCCGCTGCCAGCGCTTCGTTGGACGGATATATCCTCGCGTCCAGTGACCGCAGCTCCAGGAGCTTCTTGTCGGCCGGCTCGAAATCGTTGACGCTTCCGCCGCCCGCGAGCGCTGCAGCAAGCGTGTTCGCCCCATAAAGAATATCGGAAAGCCCGACACGACCACGCCATTTCGGATCCCATAGATCCGCATATGACTGCGGCGGAACGGTCACCTTGGTCGGATTGTAGAGGATGACCTGCGCCGAGTAGATGTGCGGAATCGAATATCGCTTGCGCAACTCCGGAAACACGGCGTCAAGTCTGGACAGTTGCTCGGGCCGGATCTCCTCCAGGACCTCCGATTGCGACATCAGGTAGGCGTCCGTATCGGACAGGCAGGCTATCTCCATCGAGCCACGGCGGCTGCCTCGCTCGGCCAGCAACTTGGTCTTCCTGGGATCGACATTGGCGACGTCCTGAACGACCTCGACGCCCTTGACCGAAGCCAGCGGCTTGTCCAGGAGATCACCCAACAGCTGGCCGTAGTCGCCTCCCCATGTTCCTACCACGATGGGTCCATTCGCCGCTGCGACCGATCGGGGGTTGCCGAAGAGAAAGGTGGCTCCGGTGCCGCAGCCCAGCGATAGAAAGTTACGCCGTGAGTATCTCATCTTGCCTAATCCTTCGCGGTTTCGGGAATCAGCCGAGGAGCATCCATGTCCCAGCTCAGCGAGACCGGATCGTGCGGGCGCACTGAGAGCATCGGGTCGTCCCGGACCGGCGTTGAACGGGTAACGACCACCCGTTCCGCCTCGCCCAGCAGCACCTGGTACTCCGTCTGCGCGCCGAGATAAGTCACAGCCTCGAGCCGCCCCTGGATCGCCGCGCGATGGCCGGGCTCGATCGCGATGCGCTCGGGGCGGATGGCAATCGTGTCTGCCGTGGAACGTTCGTCCTGTCGTTTCCTGGACGGCAGCAGAAGACCGCCGCGCGTTCTGACGCGCTCATCGTCTTCCCGCCTCGCCGGCAACAGATTACAGCGTCCGACGAATTCGGCGACGAATGCATCGCAAGGTTCTTCATAGAGCTCGCGCGCGGAGCCCACCTGCCGAACCCGCCCTCCTTCCATCACGACCAGCCGATCGGCCATCGTCAGCGCTTCCTCTCTGTCGTGCGTGACGATCAAGGTCGTCAGGCCGAGCCGCTGCTGAAGCGCGCGGATCTCGGTACGGACCTCCGCCCGGAGCTTGGCATCGAGGTTGGAGAGTGGCTCGTCCAGCAGGAACAGCTTCGGGCTGATCGCGAGTGCGCGGGCAAGAGCGACACGTTGCTGCTGTCCTCCAGACATCTGTTTCGGGAAACGGTCGGCCAGATGTGACAGCCTGACGAGGTTCAACGCGTCCGCAATGCGCGGTGCGCGCTCCGCACGGCCAAGGCCGCGCATCTCCAGACCGAAGCCGACGTTCTCGGCAACGGTCATGTGCGGAAACAGCGCATAGGATTGAAACACGAGACCCGTTTCACGCGCATGCGGCGGGCTTCGTGTGATGTCGGTTTCCGCCAACAGCATTCGGCCGCTCGTCGGCGTCACGAAACCCGCGATCATGCGCAACGTGGTGGTCTTGCCGCAGCCCGATGGCCCGAGCAGCGCCACCATCTCCCCCTGAGCAATCTCTAGATTGAGATCATTCACCGCGACCGAGGCTCCAAACTGCTTCGTGAGCCGCTCGACTGTCAGCCTGGCCATCAAACAATCCTCGAAAGCTTCACGAATCGATCGGTTGCGAGCATGAGCGCGCCGACCAGCACAATCTGAGCCGTCGCCACGGCCGCGAGCGTCGGGTCCATGCGAAATTCCAAATAATTCAGCATGGCCACGGGCAACGTGATGCGTCCGGGCGCGACCAGGAGAAGCGTAAGATCCAGATTCTCGAAGCTCTGGATGAACGAGAACATGGCGGCGGCGACAATGCCCGGCCTCATCACCGGCAGCGTGATCCGCCGGAAGACCGTGAATGGTCCGGCTCCGAGATTTGCCGCAGCTTCCTCGATGGCTTGGTCGATACCTTGAAGGCTGGCGACGACCAGCCGCACCGTCCACGGGATGGTGAGCATAGTGTGGGCAGCCACCAGACCGGCCATCGTCCCCTTGATATCGGTGTCGAGGGCATCTTCGACGGCAACGTACGTCATATAGATTCCCGCACCGGTGACGACACCGGGCAAGGCCAAAGGGGCCAGCAGGAGCGCATTGATGCCACCCTTTGCCGGAAACTTCGAACGCACGAGCGGCAATGCAGCCGCAACCCCGATGGGAACCCCAACCGCGGTCGTCGCCAGCGCAATCTGGAGACTGGTCAGAAGCCCACGCGAAAACTCCGGCCTGGACCACGCGTTTTCGTACCAGCCCAGCGTCAAGCCATCCGCAGGAAAACTCACGATCTCCTGGGCGAAGAAACTTATCAGCACGATCATCGCCACCGGAGCGAACACCAAGAGGTATGCGCCGGCGACGCTCGCCGCGAAGACCAGGCGCCCAAGTCTCGGGTATCCCCGACCTGTCGAGGGTGACGATGCCAGACTTCGGAGTGCATCCTCGGACATCAATTGACGATCTGGCTCTTGATGTCTCTTGGCGCCTTGGTCAAGATCTCCGGCTGGCGCCCCACGACGACGGTGTCATCCATGCGGAAGCCCCCGAGACCATAGACATAGATGCCGGGCTCCGCCGAATACACTTCATTGTCCAGAAGGGGCCGATGGTTGAAGGCCATATCATGCGGGTACTCGTGACCGAGCAACCCCATTCCGTGGCCCGTTCGGTGACGAATGAAGCTGCCGCATCCAGCCTCTTCGATGATCTTCTGCGCGGCTGCATCGATCGATGACACCGGCGCACCCGTCACGGCCGCTGCTGATGCGGCTTCATTGGCCGCGCGAGCGACCTCGTAGTACTTGCGCTGATCCGGCGAAGGCTCGCCTGCAAACCAGGTGCGCTCGTTTTCGATCACGACGCCGTTCAGGCGCGGAATGACGATGTTGACCAGAACGTCGCTCTTGCCGATCTTCGCTCCGCATGAAGCACCGTCGCCATGCGGAGACGCCGATGCGGGACCGCTCAGCGTCCAGCACCTCAGCACTTCGAGATTTGCACCGGGAAAGCGCCGCGCCCCCTCCTCGACCATGCTGACCGCCATCTGACAGTCCAGCTCCTGGACCAGGCGGCCGGGCCTTATGTTTTCCCGGTAGCGATCCTGGATGTAGTCCGACAGCGAGGCTGCCTGCCGCATGATCTCGAGCTCCTCGGCATGCTTGACCCAGCGCATTGCCCGCATGTCCTCCAGACACGGGATCAGCTTGACCTCGGGCGACATTCCGGCGGCGCGGGCAAGACTAGGCTGGCTCGCATCAATACCGATGCGAGATGCCCTCAATCCGCAGCGACTCAACAGATCGTGGATCATCTCGGGAAGCTGAGGCAGCGAGAAGCCGCGCTCCGTCAGCTTCGGATGCTCGAAATAGAATTGCACGTCGTCGACCCAGAATTGCTCCCGCTCGCGCGCCATGCGGACGTGGTGCGTCGACAGTTCGTTCATGATCGCGCGCGGCTCGCCATCGAACGGCACGCAAACCAAGATCGGGCGCTCCCATGTCTGCACATCGACGTTGAAATTGGTCGCAAACTGAAAGAAGTCGGCGGTGGAGAACAGAAGCGCGTCGAGGCGATTTCGGGCCATGACGTCACGCATCAGTTTTCGTCGATAGTCCCAGACCGAACGGCTCAGAAACTTCATGATTCTCCAACTCTCCCAGTCGCGCGATCGATTGTCCCGGCTCATCGCCCAATCGACGCGGCCCGAACGCGGGGCCCCGCCCGCACCCGCGAACCTGCCTTCAAATGACGTTGGCATAATGGGTGTGAAGGGGCGAAAGCATCCGGCAGATTCCTGCTGAGACCGGCCAATTCCTGCTTTTTTCACCCAAGGGATCGTCGCGTTCTTCCCTGCAATATGCTTCCGCCGAAGGCGCACGCGCCGGTCGAATGGCCGTTTCGTGCGGAATGTTGCCCGATCCTGCCAATTTATTTTCGACCGCGTCACTTTACGGTCATCGTCAATTCCTGTTCGGTGCCCCGCACGAATTCGGCGGTCGCAGCGGTTTTGCAACCATGCACCACGACGGATGAATGCCGACCGTCGAGCCGGCAATGCCGCCCTTTGGATGGACTCTCCAATGATCTCGAAATCGGAATACGCTCACCGGCTGAAGCGTCTGCAAGACAGAATTCGCGACCTAGATGTATTCATCGTTACTTCGCGCGAGAGCATCTACTACCTGACCGGCGCAGGTTTCGAGCCGTTGGAACGGCCGTTCTTCCTTCTCGTACCGAGCAGCGGCTCTCCCACGCTGCTGACGCCGATGCTCGACCTCGATCACCTCGGTAAGGCGCACAATATCAGGCCGGCGAACCTGAAGGCCTATTGGGACTACCCGGCGCCCCATGGCAGAGGTTGGCGCGAGACATTGCTGGAGTTGATCGGCTCGCATTCGGCCATCGGCGTCGAAGCGAGCCTCCGCATGGAGATCCGGGCCGCACTTCCTCACGAGGTACAGGTGCTGCCGCTCGTCGAGGAATTACGGCTGATCAAATCGCCGGCCGAGATCGAAATGATCCGCCGCGCAGCGCGATATGCCGATACTGCCGTGCAGCAGCTCATCGCAGCGGCCTATTTCGGTTCAACAGTCGCCGAAGGGATCGCCCGCACCCGACACGTGACCGCCGCGATGATCCGCGAAACATCCGATTTCGAACTGGCCGACTCCAACGTTCTCATGGCGACCTGGGCAGCTCCCCAAAGCGCTCAGCCCCATTCCATCCCCGCGCTATCGGACAGAACCCTCGAGGGTCCGCACGTAGCGCTCGCGCTGACGCGCTGCAACGGCTACGCTGCCGAGTGCGAGCGGACTTTCTTCACCTCAAGACCGCAAGGCTGGTCGGTTGGCGCCTTCAAGGCGATGATGGCTGCGCGCGAGCTCGCAATTTCCCTCGTGCGTCCTGGCATTCCATGCGCGGAAGTCGACAAGCGCGTAACGGATTTCCTGAAAACCGAGGGGTATTCCGGCGACGAGGCTCGCCTGCACCGGGTCGGTCACGGGTTTGGCCTGGGTAACCACGAGGGCCCGTGGATCTCGGAAGGAAGCCAGGAGACTCTGCAGGAGAACATGGTGATCAGCATCGAGCCCGGCATCTACGACAAGCGAGAGGGCGGCGTTCGTCACTCGGACACGATACTGGTCACCCGAGACGGCGCGGAAATGCTGACAAAATTCCCTGACGGACTGGATGATCTCATTGTAGGTGGAGCGAGGCTTAGCGCCCGCATCCAGGGGGCGCTCGTCAAGCGCGCCCTGAACGTGCAGCAGAGGGCCGCGATCAGTTGAGGCGACGATAATCCCGTGGAGACTGGCCAACGACGGATTTGAAGGATCGGCTGAAATGCGAGGGATCCTTGAATCCGCAGTCGAGCGCAACTTCCAAGATGTCGGCACGACGATCCAGCAGCTGTTCCTTGGCCCACTCGATCCTCTTGACGAGCGCATATCGAGCAGGAGATAGGCCCGTCGACGAACGGAATTGGCGCGAGAAGTGAAACGGACTCATTCCGGCTTCCCTGGCCATCTCGTGCAGCGATACGCCGCTCGCGATTCTGGAGGCGATGAGATCCATCACCCGTCTGAGCTGCGCTGGACGCAAGCCGGACGCCGAATGCGGCAGGCTATTCCGCGTGTATTGTTGCAGCAGATAGGCCAGCAGGGCATGTGTGAGCCCGTTGGCAAACTCAACGCCAAAGCGGCCGTCCTGCTGCATGGCCCACAGCAGTTGATTTCCGATCTGAAGAATCCTGTCGTCGCGCGAGTAGAGCGGATCGACGAAACGGATCCTCTCCTCACTATCGATCATTTCCGCGATAGCGGTCCTTGGGATCATGCAGTGGAGCAAATCGAAGCCGTCGTCGGTGGACCATTCCCGTTCACAATCCGGATCGACAATTCGCACCGAATTTGCGGGGATCGGTCCAGCCCAGATCTGACGTCGGTCGACGAACGATCGGGCCTTCATAGGCTTCAAGACGAGCGACAGGAGATAGTGGTTCGCTCGCGGAGCCTTCTGACTGAATGGACTGCCCGCCTCCGTTCGCCGCCAACGAGCGAGGCTGATGCCGGATTTCGGCAAGGGCTCAAGAAATGCCGCCGGAGGCATACCCCATCTGGCTGCGATCTTGGCCTCAGTCACGGATGTCATTTCCGAAACTCCATATTTGCCCTCGGCGATCTCTGAACGTCGTTGAGTGAGGGAGACATTGCGCATCCCTACTCTACGTTCAGGGCGGGAGAACCCCGGGGGCAAAACAAGACGAAAATTACGTGCTCCGAGACGGTCTACTACGTAGATTTCAAAAGACAAAGTGGAATGTTCCGCACGTTCTGCGCCATAGCCGAGACCGCCCTACCGTCCCAGTTTCGCACCAGAAACGACGACACCGAAACGCAACGAAAGCGATCGAAAGCAAGCAAAATTATAGCAAGACCAACGAACCCGACCAATATACCGCCGCTCATAACGATCTGGTTGCAAGTTCAATTCCCCGGGCTTCCCGTGTGTACAATCGGTTGCGGGTGAGTGGAGGCCCGGCGGATGGGGTGCGACACCAGGAACGCACCAATTTGCGGTAAGTCGGGTTGCTTCGAGATCGGACTGGTGCCGCGCCTCTTCGTGCATCGGATAGGTGTTCTGCTTCCCCTCTCGGGGCTCTTAGTCAGAATTGCCCGTCCTTTGCGCGCGAAAATCTGCGACAAGCTTCGACCTGGCAAGTTCGTCTCTGATTTGGGAAGTCTGGCGATGATAGATGTAGGTCGCTTGTGACCGGACAAGTCCCACGAACTGCGCTTGGAATCCATACGACTGCCGCGGCTGTCGAGATTGAGGCCCTTAATGTCGAAACGAGTCATGCAGCCTACGGCTGACACGATCGACCCATCTGCGCCGCTACGTCTAGATGTTGCCGCCAAAATAGCCTTCCCGGATGGATCTATGACCGCTTCTGGCCTGCGAAGAGAAGGCGCTAGAGGTCGACTGACTCTCGAACGGATCGCGAATAGAGACTATACTACCCTTGAAGCTATCAAGGCCATGAGGGAGTTATGTCGCGTCCAAGCAAAGGGATCAGACTCTACAAGAGAAAGGCCCGATACCGAGACGGAAAACTTGTTCACCAGGCGGTCTGGATTATCAAAGATGGAGATCGCCACATCGCCACGGGATGCGTTGCAAGCCCGACTGAAACGAAACCGCCTCGAGAGGCAGAGCAGGCCCTAGCGGATTACATCGCCGAAAAGTATCAACCCGAACGCCGCCGGCAGGATATCGAGGATATCGACTGTGCTGACGTACTGTCGATCTATCTGACCGATATTGGCGAACCGAGCGACCAGTTCGAGATCGGAGCTAGGATTGACCGCCTCAATGAATTCTGGGGCGGCAAGAGACTGTCCGCGGTCAATGCCCAGACCTGCGCCGCATATGTCAGGCATCGTGGCAACCGCGGTGGTGCACGCCGGGACCTGGAGACATTTCGTGCTGCCATCAACCATCATGCGAAAGAAGGCTTTCACCGGGGCTTAGTGCGCGTATCACTTCCGCCGAAGGGAGTTCCGCGCGACCGATGGCTTACGCGACAGGAAGCTGCGGCGCTTATTTGGCATTGCTGGCGGCATCGAGAGAAGCAGACGATCCATTCAGGAGCGTCGAAAGGTGATCCGGTCAGCACGAACCGTCGGCCACTGAGACATGTGGCCAGATTTATTCTGATCGGCCTTTACACTGGCACTCGGGCTGGGGCTATTGCGTCAGCCTCGCCGTATACGGAGCGGGACCGCTCTTACGTCGACCTTGAGCACGGGATATTCTACCGAAAGCCGATCGGGAAGCGTGCAACCAAGAAGCGCCAGACTCCAGCGCCCATACCCCCGCGGCTGCTCGCCCACCTGCGGCGGTGGAAAGATCGCAAGCTGATCGCCACGTGCTTCGTCGAGTTCAACGGCAAGCCAGTCGCATCGGTAAAGAAGGGGTTCAGCAGAGCCGTCGGGCTGGCTGGCCTGCCCGGCAAAGTCACCCCGCATACCTTGCGCCATACCGCCGCGACCTGGCTGATGCAGCGGGGCGTATCAATCTGGGAAGCAGCCGGGTTCCTAGGAATGTCCCCGGAGATCTTGCAAGACACCTATGGCCACCATCACCCCGACTACCTGCAAGGTGCGGCGGTTGCGATCGGTCAAAAGGGCTTCAATGTTTCGGTGGCCAAAACGGTGGCCAGCCCCATCGAAGATCGTACGCAGGAGAGAAACTCTGGGAAAAAATGGTCGGAGCGGCAGGATTCGAACCTGCGACCCCTGCGTCCCGAACGCAGTGCTCTACCGGGCTGAGCCACGCTCCGACTTGGGAAGCCGGCTTATAGCGTCGGGTTTCCGTCTTCGCAAGGACACAAGGCAGGAAATCGCATCGAAATCGTCGATCGTCGGCGGAGGGGTTAACTGCTTGAGGCCGTGGGGCTTTGTCCGGCGGCCATGGCGCGAGCGCAAGGCGACAGGCGATTTGCGCGCTTCATTCGGACGTCCGCGCCCGCTATAGCCGAGCGCGGAAGCCACCGCCGTCCCGTACCATCGATGCCCGCCCCAGACATGCAAGCGATCGAGACCAGGATCCTGCCCGCCGACGCGGCTGGAATCGCGCAAGCCGCGGCGACGTTCGCGCGCGGCGGACTGGTCGCGTTCCCGACCGAGACCGTCTACGGCCTCGGCGCCGATGCGGCCAATGCCGCGGCCATCGCACGCCTCTATCAGGCCAAGGGCCGGCCCGCCTTCAATCCGTTGATCGCCCATGTCGCCGATATCGCAGCGGCGCAGCGTATCGGCCGCTTCAATGCCACCGCCGAGCGTCTGGCCGCTGCGTTCTGGCCGGGACCGCTGACCCTCGTGGTGCCGCAGAGCGACGGCTGTCCCGTCGCCGACCTCGCCACCGCCGGCCTCGATACGGTGGCGATCCGCGTGCCGGCGCATCCGACCGCACAAGCTCTGCTCATGGCGTTCGGCGGCGCCGTCGTGGCGCCCTCCGCCAACATCTCCGGCCACGTGTCGCCGACCACGGCGGCGCATGTCGCGGCCGATCTCACCGGGCGAATCGACCTCATCCTGGACGGCGGGCCGGTCGAGGTCGGCGTCGAATCGACCATCGTCGGCTGCTTCGATGCGCCGACGCTGCTGCGCCCGGGCGGAGTTCCGAGCGAGGCGATCGAGGCCGTGCTCGGCCGTGTGCTGGCGCGGCCCGCCGCAGAGACCGAGACGTCCGAGCAGCCTCTGGCACCGGGCATGCTGGCCTCCCACTATGCCCCGTGCGCCCGCGTACGCCTCGACGCCAGCGAGGTCGCGCCCGGCGAGGCGCTGCTCGCCTTCGGACCCACCACCTTGCCCGGAGCCCACGAGGCCGCCGCGATCCTGAACCTGTCGCCCTCCGGCGATCCGGCAGAGGCGGCGACGCATCTTTTCGGCTATCTTCGCAGCCTCGATGCCAAGGGAGCGCGCAGCATCGCGGTGATGCCGATCCCGAACGACGGACTGGGCGAGGCCATCAACGACCGGCTGCGCCGCGCCGCCGCGCCGAGATAACACTGGAAGCGACTAAGCATGAACATCAGCCAGCCTGCCCTGCCGCCGCTGCCGCCCGATTTGATCGCGCAATTCGCTGCCATCGTCGGCGAGCGCCAGGCGCTGACCGCGGAGACCGACGTCGCGCCTTACGTCACCGAGGAGCGCAACCTGTTCCACGGCCGCTCGCCGCTGGTGCTGCGCCCAGGCTCGACGGCCGAGGTCGCCGCAATCTGCAAGCTTGCCAGCCAGCATCGCATCGCGCTGGTGCCGCAAGGCGGCAACACCGGCCTCGTCGGCGGCCAGACGCCGCACAATGGCGAGGTGGTGGTGTCGCTGAGGCGCATGGACAAGATCCGCGACGTCGACACCGCCTCCAACACGATGATCGCCGAGGCCGGCGTCGTGCTGCAGGTGGCGCAGCAGAAGGCTGCCGAGGTCGACCGCCTGTTTCCGCTGTCGCTCGGCGCCGAGGGCAGTTGCACCATCGGCGGCAATCTCTCGACCAACGCCGGCGGCACCGCCGCGCTCGCCTATGGCGTGGCGCGTGAGATGGCGTTGGGGGTCGAGGTGGTGCTGGCCGACGGGCGGGTGCTCAATGCGCTGTCCAAGCTCAAGAAAGACAACACCGGCTACGACCTGCGCAACCTGTTCATCGGCGCCGAGGGCACGCTCGGCATCATCACCGCGGCGAGCCTGAAGCTGTTCCCGAAACCGCGCGCGATCGAGACCGCCTTCGTCGGCCTCAAGTCGCCGGAGGACGCGCTCAAGCTGCTGGCGATCGCGCAGCGCGAGGCGGCCGGCAATCTCACGAGCTTCGAGCTGATCGCCGCGATCGCGCTCGATTTCTCGATCCGCCACGCCGCCGGCAACCGCGCGCCGCTCGCGGGCCAGCATCCCTGGTTCGTGCTGATGGAGCTGTCGTCGTCGCGCGACGATGCCCGCGCCACGCTCGAGACCATCCTGGAGCAGGGCCTCGAAGACGGCATCGTCGACGACGCCACGATCGCCGACAGCCTCGCCCAGCGCATGGCGTTCTGGAAACTGCGCGAGGACATCTCTGCGGCGCAGAAGCCGGAGGGCGGCTCGATCAAGCACGACATCTCGGTGCCGGTCGCCGCAGTGCCCGCCTTCATTGCCGAGGCCAATGCCGCCGTGGTGAAGCTGATGCCCGGCGCGCGTCCGGTGCCGTTCGGCCATCTCGGCGACGGCAACATCCACTACAACGTCAGCCAGCCGATCGGCGCCAACACCGCCGACTATCTCGCGCGCTGGCACGAGGTCAACGCGGTCGTGTTCGAGATCGTGCTGCGCATGGGCGGGTCGATCTCGGCCGAGCACGGCATCGGCGTGCTCAAGCGCGACGAGCTGCCCGACGTGAAGGACAAGACCGCCATCGCGCTGATGCGCGCGATCAAGGCGCAATTCGATCCGCTCGGGATCATGAATCCCGGCAAGGTGCTCTAGGCTTTCGACGCTCCCATGGACAGTGCCCCTGCTCTCGCCATCTCCGACATCACCGACGCCGACGTGCCCGCCATCATCGCGCTGTGGCAGCGCTGCGGCCTGACGCGGCCCTGGAACGATCCGGCCGCCGACATCGCGCTCGCCCGCCGTGGCGACAGCTCCACCGTGCTGGTCGGCCGCAGCGGCGGCGCCATCGCAGCCTCCGTCATGGTGGGCCATGACGGCCATCGCGGCTGGGTCTACTATGTCAGCGTCGATCCCGAGCATCGCGGCCGCGACCATGGCCGCGGCATCATGGCCGCCGCCGAAGACTGGCTGCGAGCGCGCGGCATCGCCAAGCTGATGCTGATGGTGCGCGGCGACAACACCAAGGTGCAGGAATTCTACCAGGCGCTCGACTATGCCGTGCAGGACAGCGTCGTGTTCTCGAAATGGCTCGACGGGCGCCCGCCGACGCCCGGCATGAAATAGAGGCGAGCGATGAGCATCTCCGACCGCATCCGCGTCCACGAGACGCGCGTGCTCTCCGACCATTACGGCACGCTGACCTCGACGAAGTTCGAGTGGCGGCGCGACGACGGCACGTGGCAGATGCAGAGCCGCGACGTGTTCGACCGCGGCAACGCGGCGGCGATCCTGCCCTACAACCTCGCCCAGCGCAGCGTCATCCTGGTCAAGCAGTTCCGCTATCCCGCGTTCGTCAACGGCCATGACGATCTGCTGATCGAGGCGGCGGCCGGCCTGCTCGACGACGCCTCGCCGGAGGAGCGCATCCGCCTCGAAGCCGAGGAGGAGACCGGGTTCCGGCTGCACGACGTCAAGTTCGTGTTCGAGGCGTTCATGAGCCCGGGCGTCGTCACCGAGAAGATCCATTTCTTCGTGGCCGAATACGAGCCTCACATGCGCGTCAGCGCCGGCGGCGGGCTCGCGCATGAGGGCGAGGAGATCGAGGTGCTGGAAGTCTCGATCGACGACGCGCTGGCGATGATCGCCGACGGCCGCATCCAGGACGCCAAGACCATCATGCTTCTGCAGCACGCCGCGCTGAGGATCTTTGGCTGAGCGCGGCCAACGCTCGGTCGCGGGTCTTGCTCCTCTGTCGTCCTCCGCGAAGGCGGGGGACCCAGTATTCCACCGGCAGCCGTTTCGGCACGAGAGGCCACGGCGTACTGGATCCCCGCTTTCGCGGTACTGACGATCTTCTCTGTCGAGATATCCCGCCTCAGAACAAACTCCCCTGCCCGTCATCCACAGGCGCAGGCGAAACTTTGCGGGATGCAACCTTCTTCGCCGGCTTGCGCTGCGCGTCCTCGGCGGCACGCAGCTCCGCGGTCATCGGCAGCAGCAGCTGCTCGTCGTCGTTGGCCACCGTGTTGACGCGCGTGGACACCTCATACCACGCGAACTCGCCCTCGCGAGGCGCGACCAGCAGCCTCATGGCCTCGTCAGGATCATCGGAACGGCAATCGAGCCACAGCGCGAAATCATCCGGCCTGATCGTCACGGGAACACGATGATGCAGCGTGGCGAGATCGCGGCTCGCAGCCGCGGTGACGATCGCCACCGTATCGACCTCCTCGCCGTTCGGCCCGCACCAGGTCTCGGCGAGGGCCGCGAAGCCGAGCGGCGCGCCGTCACTGCGGTGGATGAAGAACGGCCGCTTGCGACCATCGATCACCTGCCACTCGTAATATCCATCAGCGGGCACCAGCACGCGGCGCCGCCGGATCGCATTCTTGAACGCCGGCTTCTCGCGTACGGTCTCCGAACGCGCATTGATCAGCAGCGTGAAATTACGGGGATCCTTGACCCAGGCCGGAATGAATCCCCAGCGCATGAGCCGAAAATGCCTGATGTCCTGATCCAGAAGAACTACGGGAATCGGCTGCGTCGGAGCAATATTGTGCCGCGGCGGAAAGTTCGGCTGTTCCTCGTAGCCGAAAATCTGCCTGAGAGCCGCGGGTGGTGAAGTGATCACGAAGCGTCCACACATAATCTCACTCAAATCGTCGTGTGTTCAGCACCTTTTAACTTGGGTTGCCAACACTGCAGCGGATGACCGCAGCGGCGACCCATTCCGTGCCTACCGATCGCACGACCCAACGACCGGCGGGCAGCGCCATTGACCCGGCGCGGGCCGCGATGCTGCGCGCCGCCAACATCAATCCGCGCACCGGGCTCGCCACCGACTATCTGAATCATTTCAACGAAGCCGTGATGCTGCTCGAAATGATTCCCGATATTCCGGAATGCGCCGAGGATTTTCTGGCGTGGTCGCCGCTGACCTATCCAGAACATTTCACGCACACCAATTTCAAGGCCCGCGATCTCGTCATCGAGGCCTATGAGCAGGCCGACCCGGCGATTCGCGACAAGTTCGATCATCTCACGAAGACCATGACCGACATCCTGCTCGCGGTCGGCAGCGCGATGCGCGCTGCCAAGCAGGACGCCACCAAGGCCAAGCTCGCCGAGCAGGCCGCGGCGTGGGTCAAGCCGCTGGTGACGCAGGCCGGCGGCATCATCAATGGCGACATCGAGGTCGACCCTGACCCGGTCGACGAGGTCGACACCGTCGATGCCATCATGGCAAGCTTCTGAGCAGCACGGGCTACCGGCCCGGTCGTCTTCACGCTACGGTGCAGACCACGCCTGGAGCCATTGGCATGACCGCCCCGACGCCGCCCCGCCACCCCCAGCTCGCCGTCAGCGCCGCCATCTTCCGCGACGGCAAGCTCCTGCTGGTGCGCCGGGCGCGTTCCCCCGCCAAGGGCGTCTACACGCTGCCCGGCGGCCGGGTGGAGCTCGGCGAGACCCTGCACGAGGCCGTCGCGCGCGAGGTCATGGAGGAAACCGCACTCTCGATCGCAATTGTCGGGCTGGCCGGCTGGCGCGAGGTCCTGCCGGCCCAGGGCGGCGGCGGCCACTATGTGATCCTTCCCTTTGCGGCCCGCTGGCAGGCCGGAGAGCCCCGCCTCAACCCGGAACTGGACGACTTTCAGTGGCGCCTCCCCGATGCGCTCGAGGGCCTCACGCTGACTGACGGACTGCCGGAGATCATCGCCGCCGCACGGACCCTGGTGTAGGCGCCTTGCGTCCGCCGTCCGGCAAAGGCATATGACGTCGGTGTTCCCCATGATCCCCAAGCGCCTCCTGGCCGCCCTCATGCTCGTTGTCGCCTGCGCCATTGTGCCCGCGCGCGCGCAGGATGCGGCCGCGCCGTTCGATGGCGATCTGCAGCGGCTGGCCGAGATCCTCGGAACCCTGCATTACCTCCGCGGCATCTGCGGCAGCAATGAAGGCGCCAAATGGCGCAACCAGATGCAGGCTCTGATCGATGCCGAGACGCCGTCGGGCGAACGCCGAGCCCGGATGATCGCCGGCTTCAACCGCGGCTATAACGGCTTTCAGCAGACCTATCGGACCTGCACGCCGGCGGCGATGGTGGCGATCCGCCGCTACATCGACGAGGGCTCGAAGATCTCGCGCGACCTCACGGCGCGCTACGCCAACTGACGGGCCATGGTTGACGGCGCGCGGGCGTTATCCACGTTTGCGTTAACCTTGTTAACCTTTCCTAAAGAACTGGCCTAGGCGTCCGCCGCCTGCGTGGTAAACCTCACTGGTCCGGCGCGTCCGCGTTCGGAATTCAACGCGCCTCGCGGCCCCGCCAGACTGAATTCAATGAGCTTTCCCGTCACCTTCAGCGCCCTCCCCGCCGTCCTGCCCGACCACGAGCAGAAGCAGGCCGCGCTCAGCTACCTCAACGAAGCCTGGGCGGAAGCGCGCCACGACGGCGTCGACGGCGACTGCCTGGCGCAGGCCAGCCTGTTCGCGGCGCTGGCCGAACTCGTCACCACCTATGGCGAGGACGCGGTGGCGACGTTCGTCGAGGGCCTGCCGGAGCGCGTCCGCAACGGCGAGTTCTCGCTGTCGCGCGCGACGCAGTAGGGTCTCCCGCTCCTCGCGCGTAGCCCGGATGCGCGCAGCGACATCCGGGGTCTCATCCGCAGCCTCGTTGAACCCGGATATCGCTGCGCTCGTCCAGGCTACGACAACTACGTCGACAAACTCCGCGTCATTGCGAGCGCAATGACGGAGCCAAAACGGAGAGCGCCCATCGGGGCCGAGATCCGTCTTCACATCTCAAACAGCATCGAGACACGCCTCATCGTCCTCGCGGCGCGATGCGTCCGAGCGATGACCGACGTTCGGCCCTCATTCAATCGAGGGCGCAGGGAAGGCTGGGCGTCGGCTGACGCCCATGGCCCCCGTGCGAACAAAAGTGCACGGGGCAGGAACCACAGGTGCAGCCGGATGAGCCCAGCCTTCCCTGCGCGATGGTTTTAACGCTTCTTTCGCGCTCTCCCTGGGGACCGGCTTGATTGCCCCCATCGCCTGCGCCGATGCTCTCGCATCACGCTCAGGCTTGACCTCGGCATCGGGAGGCCAGGACCACGCGACTTCACGTCCGCATCGGGATTGTTCGTCCGCGCAGCCAAAGCCACGCTGCAACCCGACACGTCCACCGCCTGCCCGCCTCGCGTCTCGTGACGACCGCGCGTACGCCCCTCTCGTTGAGGCGGGATGGGTGGAGGATAGACACGTATTCTGGAAAAACGAAAGTTAAATCTTTCGCCCGGAAGATGCTG
Source organism: Bradyrhizobium sp. SZCCHNRI2009 (assembly GCF_032485115.1). Taxonomy (NCBI): domain Bacteria; kingdom Pseudomonadati; phylum Pseudomonadota; class Alphaproteobacteria; order Hyphomicrobiales; family Nitrobacteraceae; genus Bradyrhizobium; species Bradyrhizobium sp. SZCCHNRI2009. The sequence goes on along the minus strand of NZ_JAUEUH010000010.1, from coordinate 183,927 downwards.
CGGGCGCGATCACGTTGAGACAATACGCAAAATCGCCGTTTCGGCACAGGTGTTTCGTATAGTTGCGGCGAGCGCGAACGACGGCGTTGCAAACAAGATCGCGCAACTGATTCGCCCGACGGGCTTTTTGCTTTGCATTTCTTGCGGCGCTTCAGTCCCAATCTAGTCCGCCAATGACGCCAAGAAACCAGCCGCCGATAAAAGCGGCCGTAAGCGCCATGAGATGGATCGTCGCGGAGGGACCAAGTTCCTGGTTGTCTTGAACATGACTAAGTCCAATCAACCCAAGCTCAAAAATTGCCGCGCAGAATACAGGCCAAAGCGCCCGCCGCCGCGCTGCCAGCCGCCGGGCCGGGCCAGCCCCCCGAGCGTTCCGTGATAGAGTCATGGATCGGCGAAGCGACACCACGGCAGTCAAGACGACCACGATCATAAAGGCGATGAAGTACACCGGACATTATCCTTGGGGCCAACCGTACCGTCTTGAAGGTCACAGGCGAATAGCGCGAACCGGTTTCCTCAACCCTAAGAAGACAGCAAAATACAGCCGTGTCCGAGCGCTGTTCCCGGGCCCCTGCTTCCGGTTGAGAATCAGAAGCAGACCTTCACGCGAGCCGGCGACCTGATCCGTTATGGGCCGATTCCGTTGAAAAAGTCGGCAGTAGTTTCGTCGTGAACGCCATCTGTTTCGAGGACGAATTGGCGCGGTGTGGTTCACGCGGGCGTCAGCGCGGGCATCGGGATCAGCTTGGCCATCTTACGAAGGTTCTGAGCGGCTGCAGCGAGGGTGAACTCGTCGCGTGCGCCGTTCGGCCCTCTTAGTCGCAGCCGATCTAGCTTGAGGATGCGCTTGAGATGCGCGAACAGCATCTCAATCTTCTTGCGGAGCCGGCGTGAAGTGCGGCCTTCCCATGAGCTTGCGATCTCGCGTGCCATGTCGCGAGCGCCCTCGTAGATCGAGCGCGGCACTTTTCGAGCCGGGGTGTTGGGGCAACACCTGCTTCTTAGAGAGCATGCTTGACAATCGCGCTTGCTCGCACGGTAGAGGACCGTCGTGTCGTTGTTCACCAGCGTCCCTGTAGTGGTGAGGGGGTTGCCAGCGGGGCAGCGATAGACGTCCCTGGTATGGTCGTAGGTGAAGGCCTCACGCGAGAAGGTCCCGTCGGTGCGGGCCGACTTGTCGAAGACGGTCACGTGCGGCTCGATCCCGTGCTCGTAGACCAGCCACCCGAGCATCTCAGCGGAGCCATAGGCGCTGTCGCCGAGAAGCCGGCTTGGATAAAGATCGAACCTTTCGATTGAACGCTCAATCATGCGCTTGGCGGCCAATACTTCTGCCTGGCGGATCGCCGTGGTCGCTTCGACATCGACGATGATCGCATTCTCGACGTCGACCAGATAGTTCGTCGAGTAGGCGAAGAAGGCTTGGCCGCCGTGCGCTCCCGTCCAGCGCGCCGCCGGGTCGGAGGGCGATACAAACTTGGGCGTGACCTCCGTCGCGGCACCGAACGCGGCATCATCAAGAACGGCAAGATACTCGTCGATCGCTCGACCCGCAGCCTCCGGCGGAAGCCTCTTATCGCCTTCGATTCCCTTCTGCCGATTGGCATCCGCCTTGATCAGGCTCGCGTCGACTGCGAACCCTTCGCCGCCGATCAGGCGCTCCCGGATGCAGCGGCGCAAGACGGTCTCGAACACGCGACGGAAGAGATCGCTCTCACGGAAGCGGCCGTGCCTGTTCTTCGAGAACGTCGAGTGATCGGGGACGCCTCCATCTAGACCCAGCCGGCAAAACCAGCGGTATGCCAGATTGAGATGGACTTCATCGCAGAGGCGCCGTTCCGATCGGATGCCGAAGCAATAGCCGATCAAGAGCATCCTGATCATCAGCTCCGGATCGATCGAGGGCCGCCCGATGTTGCTGTAGAACGGCGCCAGCTCCCGCCGTAAGTCCTCAAGGTCGACGAACCTATCGATCGACCGCACGAGGTGGTCGGCTGGGATGTGCCTTTCCAGCGAGAACTCATAGAACAACGCAGCCTGTTCGACTTGCCGATGCCCCATCATGACCTTCAGTCCTGCCCACTAGACAGACTGACTCACCGATATCTCTGCGTCGCAACTGCTGACTTTTTCAACGAAATCGGCCAGGAGCGGAAATGAAGAGGCGAGTCGAAGCTCGGACCTCCTTCTTGCTATATCGGCTCAATCTCGCCGGGACGCCAAGTTTTGTCGAACCACGGCTGAAGCGGGCCGTAGAGGCGCAGGAGCGTGTTCCATCCTTTGCCGGGGATGGTCTGCACCCAGTTGTTCTCCTTCCCAGCCGGCGCCTTGGGCCCGAAATAGATGTCCACTGACCCGTCCGCGTTCGGCAAGAGTTTCGGGTTCTGGCTGGTTGCGGCTGGCCAACGCTGGTCGGTCTGCAGCATGGAGCGGGTCTGATTGTCGTAGAGGATGACCGACCAAAATTGCTTGACCGGGATATTTGGTGGCAGGTGCAGCTTGTAGTTTTTTCCGCCATCGAGTGGCTTGTTTTGGCTATCAACGAACGCGGCCATATATTGCGATCCCTCGCCAACCGACTTGGAATCCATCGCCGGTGTCACGCCGGTCGCGTAGAAGAAGAATGCCGAGTAGGCATCGAGGATGCGCGCGCCGTTTTCCTCGAACTTGTAGCCGCCGAAGAAACCCGTGCGCCATGCGCTGTTGGGATAATAGTAGCTCTCCTTGATCCGCAACCGGCCATTGATTGCACGCGCGGTGGCGTCACCTACCAAGGCGGCTTCGGTCAGAATTTTTTTCATCCGTGCATCGGGCGCGAAGGGCTTACCCTTGCGGATGCCGACCGATGCGTAGAGGCCGAGTGTGACCGGGTCGACTGTATCGGTCGGCTCCTCCTGCACAACCTGATTCAGATACTCCCAGAAGGGATAATCTCCCGGAGCCAGCGTGCTAAATGCTTTGCCGGAAACATGCACGAAATTGAGTTTCGGGGGATTCGCAGCATCTTTCAGGTGATAGATTTTCGTGTGCTCTTCGACCGCGTCGACGCCGGGCTTCGGATCGCCGTTGACCAAGAACGAGCGCCACGGAACCCAGACGCTGAACGTCGCCGGCTTCACGACAAAGTAGCCGGTCGGCACCTCGCCGTTGTAGCCGGGCGGCAAGATCAGGTACTTGCCGCCCTGACCCTTGTCCGGACCGACGAGTCCAACATCAGTGACAAAATTATACCACATGTCGTTGATGAGGCCGAGCACATTGGGTGGCACTTCGAGCACCAGAGGCCCGTCACGCAGGTCGAGCCAAAACCAAGTGTACGGCGTGTTGTTGTTCGGCGTGAGAAAAAGCGACTTCGAGTCCATCCTATCCTCGAAGATCGGCACCGTCAGATTGAATGGACCCAGCTCCGCCATTCCCTTCCGATTTGCCAATTGGTTCACTGGAGCTAAGGCCAACAGGTAAGCTTGGACGGCGTGTTGGAAGTCCAGATTGTCGTAGAGCCTTTCAACGGTCGCATCGTCGGGAAAGCCGTCGAAGAAGTTCAGCGTCCCAAGGCGGGTCTCTACCTTGTCCGGGATTGCAACGCCCGGCGGTATCGGCGTTTGCATTTTGTATTGCTGAGCGTTGAGCGGAATTGCCGAGAGCGCCACAAGAGACAACGCAGAAACTACTGATGCCGCTAATTTCATGATACGGCCCTTCCTGTCAGATGTTGAATTCATAAAGCATCTCTTCGTGAATCCCATGATTATCGGGACTTCGTGCAGGGCTACAAATCTCGCAGCTCGCAGAATGACCAATCAACGTCTGCCAGCGCGATTGACCGGGCCACCGCGATTTACCGTCCCAGCACCCACCACCGCCTGTCGTGCAACGGGTCGCGGCCTCAGAACTACGCCCGGCCGTACGACGCAATTGGCTGGATAGCCAACGTATGTGCAGTACACCACAGCGCTGGCTTTCTTAGTGCTCGCGGCTACGAACCCGGTTATCAGCAGCGTAGTCGCTATTGCGATTGACAGCTTCATTTTCGCCTCCTCCGCCAAAGACGAATAGTTTCATTAGAATCGATCTTCGCGTTGATCCAGATCAACAGGCCAACTCAGAATAATTTGGATGAGAATGTTGCAGATGCCGTTTGCGAGAAGCCGAATCGTCCTTGGCAAACCGCCGTAATGCGGCCGGCTCAATTTTCGGCTGTCTCGCGGCATACGAAGGAGCGAAGCGCCATGGTCCTCGTGATGGTACTCTACATCGTCATGGTCTGGCTCCTGTTCTCGAAGCTGAAGCTTGTGAAATGGGGATGGGGGGCCGGCACCATCACCGTTGTCATCGGCGCTTTCATCTTGATGGTCTTCCTTGGCCTGTTCAACTCGCTCACGCCCGCCGGCCGCTTTGTCGTGATCTCTAGGGTGGTCGAGGTCACACCCAACGTCTCGGGCCAGGTCGTAAGCATCCCCGTCCAAGTCAACGCCCCGGTGAAGGCCGGCGCCATCTTGTTCCAGATCGATCCGGCACCTTACAAATACAAGGTCAGCCAATTGGAGGCCTCGCTCGCTCAGGCGCAGCAGCAAGTCAAACAACTCAAGGCCAGCTATGATCAAGCCAAGGCGAACGCCGATGCCTTGAAGCAACAGCTCGTCTACCAGACCCAAAGGTTGGCCGACATTCGGAAGCTCGTCGCAACCGGCTCTCAGGCTGAGTTTCGTCTGCAGGACACGCAGGTGCAGTACGACACCGTGCAATACCAATTGCTCGCAGCGGAAGCCGCAGTAGAGAACGCCCGGCTCGCAATGGAATCCGAGATCGGAGGCGAGAATACCAACGTTGCACAACTCCAGGCTCAGCTCGAAAACGCCCGGTGGGAGCTGGATCAGACCACCATTCGGGCAACGGGCGACGGCTACGTCAGCAGTCTGGCACTGGCGGTTGGCGCTCGGGCATTGCAGACGCGTTCCGAGATGTCATTCATCCTCACCAACGACATCACCATTCTCGCGACGTTCAAGCCGAACGCCTTCCAAACAGTGAAGCCCGGAGCAACCGTAAAGCTGGTCTTCGACGATAATCCCGGCGAGATATTCGGGGCGCGAATACTCGAAATCCCTCGCGGCATCGGTCAGGGCCAGATCGCGGTTTCCGGCCAATTAGCACGCGTCGGTTCGATCGGTGGCGCTCAGGGCTACCCGGCGACGATCTCGTTGCCGGATAATTTTGACAAGACGCGGCTGCGCCTCGGGATGCCCGGCAGCGCATGGGCCATCGCCGCAAACGCCGGCCCAATCGGAATGATCACGTCGATTCTCGTCTGGATAAGTTCGTACCTCGCATACTTGTGAGACTCTGCGTAGCTCAAATACACCGACGGCTCCGGCGAGGAATCAAGTCTCCGGTCTAATGACCGCTTTGGAGCAGACATATAGCTGTCTGAGCAGTCTTGGGTGCCACAGGAGTTGCGAATTTTCGCCAAGGGTCACACCTTGGCACGCATTTCAGCCAAGTCGGCGGTGTATGTTGATCCTGGTCAATATTGGAAACGCTGGGAGCGCGATCCTATTGTTACTCAAAAACAAGGGAGGCTTTCATGCGATGTTCGACAGCAGTTCTTTTAGCCCTCGTTGCCGCCGCGCCCATCTCGGCGTCGCTCTCGCCAGCGCGCGCAGCTTCGGAGTGTCCAGCTTCCGGAAGCTTATCGGACTGGGGTATCAATTCGACCGGCTACTTCAACGTCGCTTCTGGTGGAAGCTGCCTGTTTCCAATTCGGATAGCGGGCGTGATGAAAAGCTCGAGCATTTCACAGAAGCCGGCTCACGGCACCCTGAAGAAGCTAAATATTTCGACATTCCAGTACACGGCGAAAGCAGGCTACAAGGGCCCCGACAGCTTCGCCGTGACGGCAACTGGCAAGGGACCGACTGCCTCCGGAACGTCGGTGATCACCATGAACGCGACGGTTCAATAGGACTTCCTTTTTCGCCGATAGACAAAGGCCCACTTCCAACCGGAGTGGGCCGCTTTTGTTTAGCCGAGCACGCGCGAACGGAAACCGCCGAGCACGGCGGGCTGACTGAAATCATCGGTAGTCTGCTGGTAGGCGTAGCCGACGAAGCCGACAAAGACCTGCTTCGACAGGAATTGCGATACGCCCCAGTCGAAATGGAAGTCGATGCCGCTCTGGTACTGCGTAGCGGTAGCCTCGCAGACGTGCTGCCGCACCTGCCGTCCATCAAATCCCCATAGAGCCTGCCGTACCAGTCCTGCCCACCAAGCGCGGTTTCCTCCCTTGGAGGCTTTCGGACGCCGGCCGCCCGAATATGCCGCGCCGTCAATCATGCGGCCGGCATCCGAAACCCTTCACAAAAGCAGACATAGGCGGAGGGCGACGGCACCACGTTCGTCCGTCAGCCCCCGGGGCCGTCCTTCATGATGTAGCCCATCAGGTCGTCGACGTTGTGCTCCAGATCCCGGATGATGTTCTTGACGACGTCTCCGATCGAGATCACGCCCACGACCTTGCCCGCGTCCAGCACCGGCAGATGGCGAAAACCACGCTGAGACATCATGGCCATGCAACTGTCCAGCCGGTGGTCCGGCTTGACCGTCACCGGGTTGCCCGTCATCACCTGGCCCACCGGCGTCTGCTTGGCGTCGAGCCCGGGCAGCAGCACTTTGATGGCGCAGTCCCCCTGCGTCACGATGCCGACCAGCGCGCCGTCGTCGATGACGAGCACCGACCGGACCCGGTTCTCGCGCATCTGGCGCAAGGCTTCGACGACCATGTCGTCGGAACGAACATGGATCACGGCGCCACTCTTCTGCGCCAGCGCGCTTCTTACTGTGCTCATCGATGTCCCCTCCTGGACCCCATCCTGCCCCGCCTTGATGGTCCACATGGCAGGATAGTCGAAATATCCGGCTGCGTCAGCGCCGCGCCGATGCCGTGCGCCTGGCCGTGAACCGAACGATGATCGGGGTCACAGGCGGCCCATCGATTCCTGGGATTGCAGACGTCAGGTCGTCCCCGAGAGCGGAACCATCGGGTGCCGGCAAGAATGTTGCTCGGCAAAACGCAAGTCGATCGACTGATCGCGGTCAGGTAGAGATCTCTGGGTCAAGAGGCGGCGTACCGGAATTTCTCCCCCACGTCCGCGTCGTCCCTGGCAGCGGACATTCGCATTCATTTTGGCCGGCCGCGCGCCGCCTGCCTCCTGTCGTGACGCCCGCGCGCTCATCCAGGCGCCAAGCGCTGTCCCCGCGTCGCGGAAACCGACAGCAGACCGAGCTCTGCCCAATGGCCTCCCCCGGCAGCCATGTCGCTCGGAAACTCTTCACGAAGCAATTTGAAGGCTTTGACGTGAATGAACATGCGCCCTTAACGAAAACGGGCAAAAATAGGTCGCTGATCTTCACCTACCTGACCACAGTACCGTTTCGAGCTGACGTGAAATCTCGATAGCCGCGTCGCGAGCCGGTCACCGCCGAAGCGAAATCCGAAATGCCTTCACAGAAGCGCAGGCCGGGGTTTGCAACTGCCGCGTGAAGAATTGGTAAGGAAACGTTAAGGAAAATTCGGGGATTTCTGATGATTGCGCCGGAAGAAGAGAGATTGCTGAAGACGTACCTGGTCGAGATGTTCGGCCAGATCAGCAGCATGCGGCGCGAACTCGCCGCTCTTCAAGGCGACGGCAAGGGCAGTTTCGCGACGATGACCGACACGCTCGACGCGATCGTCGAGAATACGGAGACGGCCGGGAACGCGATCCTCGAAAGCATGGAGGCGATCGGCGCCAGCGTCGCGAAGTTGCAGAAAGTCAAAGACCCGACGGCCGCAGCGGTCTGCGACGAGATCGTCGACAGCACGAACAAGGTGTTCGAGGCGTGCGCGTTTCAGGACCTCACAGGGCAGCGGATCACGCGCGTGGTCAAGTCGCTGCAGTTCATGGAGGACCACATCAACAAGCTCGTCCGCATCTGGGGAAAAGAGGAGCTGGCGCGGCTGGCCACCGAGCTTGCTGCCCCAAGCGCCCCGGACTTGATGGAGGGCCCGAAGCGGCCGGGCGTGGCGATTTCCCAGGACGACATCGACAAGCTGTTCGCGTGAACGACGGCGAGGTGTGATGCCCGCTCCGCGTCATTGCGAGGAGCAGGGCGACGAAGCAATCCAGGGCCGCGCTAAGGACTCTGGATTGCGTCGCTGCGCTCGCAATGACGGAGCAAACTCACGCGCAGCGCCGTTACGGCCGCAGCGTCTCCATGAACCGCACCGGCTCGCCGGTCGCTGGCGTCAGCAGCTCGCCCTGCCACATCACGCGCTGGCCGCGGACGAACGTGCCGACCGGCCAGCCGGTGACGCGCAGGCCATCATAGGGCGTCCAGCCGGCTTTCGAGGCGACCCATTCGTTGGTGATGGTCTCGCTGCGCTTGAGGTCCACGATGGTGAGGTCGGCGTCGTAGCCGGCGGCGATGCGGCCCTTGCGGGCGATGTTGTAGATGCGGGCGGGGCCAGCGCTGGTGAGGTCGACGAAACGTTGCAGCGACAGCCGGCCGGCATTGACGTGGTCGAGCATGATCGGCACCAGCGTCTGCACGCCGGTCATGCCGGAGGGCGAGGCCGGATAGGTCTTGGACTTTTCCTCCGCGGTGTGCGGCGCGTGGTCGGAGCCTAAGATGTCGACGATGCCCTGGTGGACGCCCCACCAGATGACGTCGCGATGATCGACTGATCGCACCGGCGGATTCATCTGCGCGTAGGTGCCGAGCCGCTCGTAGCACTCCGGCGCCGCCAAGGTGAGATGATGTGGCGTCGCCTCGACGGTGGCGACGTCCTTGTGGTCGCGCAGATACACGATCTCCTCCTTGGTGGAGATGTGCAGCACGTGGATGCGCTTGCCGGTCTCGTGCGCGAGGGTGACGAGACGTTGCGTGGCGCGCAACGCCGCCTCCTCGTCGCGCCACACCGGGTGTGAGCGCGGATCGTTCTCGACGCGCAGGTCCTTGCGCTCGTTGAGGCGGTACTCGTCCTCGGCGTGGAACGCGGCACGGCGGCGGATCACCTGGAAGATGCGGCGCAGGCTGTCGTCGTCCTCGACCAGCAGCGAGCCGGTGGACGAGCCGACGAACACCTTGACGCCGGCGCAGCCCTCGGCGCGCTCCAGCACCGGGAGCTGCTCGACATTCTCGCGGGTGCCGCCGATGAAGAAGGCGAAATCGCAATGCATGCGATGGCGAGCGGCAGCGACCTTGGCGGTGAACGCCTCCTCGGTCACCGTCAGCGGATTGGTGTTGGGCATCTCGAACACGGCGGTGACGCCGCCCATCACGGCGCTGCGCGAGCCGGTTTCGAGGTCCTCCTTGTGAGTGAGACCAGGCTCGCGGAAATGCACCTGGGTGTCGATCACGCCGGGCAGCACGTGCAGGCCCTTGCAGTCGATGATCTCGGCGGCCGAGGTTGTGCCGAGATCGCCGATCTCGACAATGCGTCCGCCTGAAATGCCGATGTCGCGGACGCCCTCGCCGTCCTGATTGACCACGGTGCCGGATTTCAGAATGACGTCGAAGCGCGCGCTCATGAAGCCCTCATAGGATTTCATTCTCCTGACCGCCCCAAGACAGATCGATCATGCTGCGCGCCTGCCCATTTGCTGGCCTCCGGTGGCACGCGAGTCCCGATCTTTAGAATGAAGCCACCGCGCGGCGGCGTTTCAGCCTTGTGGTTTATGCCAGGGCGGCTTACGTTTCAGTGCGGCCTGTCGCAAGAGGTTTTTCGAATGAAGGCGACGTTTCTCGACGACCGGGGCGTGGTCCAGGTCAGCGGCGACGATGCACGCAAGTTCCTCAACGGTCTCTTCACCACCGACGTCACCAAGCTCACGCCTGGCGAGGCCCGGTTCGGCGCGCTGCTGACGCCGCAAGGCAAGATCATCGTTGATTTCCTGGTGGCGCAAGTGCCGGCGACGGACGCCGGCGAGCGCTTCCTGCTCGACTGTCCGCGCGCGCTGGCGCAGGCGCTCACCGACAAGCTCAACCTCTACAAGCTCAGGGCCAAGGTCGCGGTCAGCAATCGCTCCGGAGAGCTCGGCGTGATCGCGGTCTGGGATGGCGCCATCGGCGCCACGCCGGAGCCGAGCTTCGCCGATCCGCGTCATGAGCGCCTCGGCGCGCGCGTCATTGCGCCGCAGGAGGCGCTGGCGGAGATCGCCGCACGGCTCGGCGCCGAGATCGTCGATTCCGACGCCTATGAGGCGCATCGTATCGACTGCAGCGTGCCGCGCGGCGGGCTCGACTTCATGTATGGCGACGCCTTCCCGCACGAGACCAACATGGACCGGCTGCACGGCGTCGACGTCGGCAAGGGCTGCTATGTCGGCCAGGAGGTCGTGAGCCGCATGCATCATCGCGGCACCACGCGCACGCGCGCGGCGAAGGTGCTGCTCGACGGGCCGAGTCCCGAGCCGGGCACGCCGATTCTGGCCGGCGACAAGTCGGTCGGCACCATGGGCTCGGCCGCCGCGCAGAAGGGCATGGCGCTGCTGCGCATCGACCGCGCCGCGGAGGCGTTGGAGGCGGGAACGCCGCTCACCGCCGGCGGCCTCGTTCTGCGCATCGCTGATCCCGACGCGCTGCAGGGCGCGCCGAAGCAGACGGTCGCCTGAGCCGGTCTCATGGGTCGCGCTGCTGTCGTCCATCCCGATGGCCTGACGCGCTGCCCCTGGCCGGGCAGCGATCCGCTCTATGTCGCCTATCACGACACCGAGTGGGGCGTGCCGGAATATGACGACCGCGCGCTGTTCGAGAAGCTGATCCTCGACGGCTTCCAGGCCGGGCTGTCGTGGATCACGATCCTGCGCAAGCGTGACAATTTCCGCCGCGCCTTCGATGATTTCCAGCCGGAGAAGATCGCGCGCTACGGCGACAAGAAGATCCACGCGCTGATGAACGATGCCGGCATCGTGCGCAACCGCGCCAAGATCGAAGGGACGATTCTCAGCGCGAAATCCTGGCTCGACATCAAGGACAAGGGTCCCGGCTTCTCCAAGCTGCTGTGGGACTTCATGGACGGCGCGCCCAAGGTCAACCAGTTCAAGACCACCGCGAGCGTGCCGGCCTCGACGCCGCTGTCGATCAAGATCTCGAAAGAGCTGGCCTCCCGCGGCTTCAAGTTCGTCGGTCCCACGATCGTCTACGCCTTCATGCAGGCGACCGGTATGGTCAACGACCATCTCGTCACCTGCTTCTGCCACGAGACCTGCAGCGGCAAGCGCCGCGCCCCGCGCCTCAAGCCTCCCAAATGACGACTGACAAGGCCCCGAGCGGGCACGACCGCGTCTGGCAGCGCATGCTGTCCGGCCGGCGGCTCAACCTCATCGATCCCTCGCCGCTCGATGTCGAGATCGCCGACATCGCCCATGGGCTCGCGCGTGTCGCGCGCTGGAATGGCCAGACCACCGGCGCGCACATCTTCTCGGTCGCGCAGCACACGCTGCTGGTCGAGACGGTGATGCGCGCGCGCAAGCCGAACATCGATGCGAAGCTGCGGCTCGCCGCGCTGCTGCACGATGCACCGGAATACGTCATCGGCGACATGATCTCGCCGTTCAAGGCGGTGCTCGGCGACGGCTACAAATCAGTCGAGAAGCGGCTGCTCGGGGCGATCCACATCCGCTTCGGGCTGCCGGCGGAGATTGCTCCGGAGATCGAGCGCCAGATCAAGGCGGCCGACCGCGGCGCCGCCTTTCTGGAGGCGACCCGGCTGGCCGGCTTCTCGGAAAGCGAGGCGAAGAAGCTGTTCGGTCGCGACCCCGGCCTGCCGGACGTCACCGTGACGGATTATCTGACGCCCTGGAGCGCGGCCAAGGCCGAGAAGCAGTTCCTGACCCGCTTCAACGCGGTGCTGGGGGCGTGCTGAGATGCCGCTGACGCCGGACGAGCGCCGCAACGAACGGCTGAAGCTGGCCGCCAACTGGGTCAACACGCTGGCGACGGCGATCGTCACTGCCGGGACGTTCGTGCCGCTTGCCCAGTTCGTCTATGGGGTGCTGCCGCCCAGCACCCCCGCGGGCCTGATCTACGGGTCGGGGGTCGTTTGCATTATCACCGGAGTGCTCATACATTTGCTCGGTCAGTGGATCCTGGGAGGTCTTCGATGACCACGCACCAGTTCGTTGCCCTGAGCTTTCCGCTCCTGACCGCCTTGGCCGTCGCCATCGTGGCCCTGTTCGTGCGCCGTCCCTGGTCCGAGAAACCGGTCGAGATCGCCCCCCAGAACCGTGAGCGGGTGCTCGATCATCTCGAGCGGCTCAACGCGGAGATCGAGGGCAAGGCCCATCTGGTCCGCCAGGAGTTGCGGCAGCTCAAGAACACGCGCTGAGGGCCGTCGGCGCACACATGCGCCAGCCCGACGGCTGACATCCAAAACGCGCTTTTGCCCTTGTGCCCCCATTCGTATAATCGGGCGTTCAAAGGCTCGCCATGATCCACGTCTGCTCACTCGCCGCCCTGCCCGAGACCGTGCGCCTGACCGGCGCCAGCCACGTGCTGACCATCATGGCCAATGTCGAGCAGGTGCGGCGACCGGAGACGATCCGCCCCGAGAACCATCTGCGGGTCTCGGTCGACGACATCACCGAGCAGCTTCCTGGCTTCATGGCGCCGAGCGAGGATCACGTCGCCCAGGTGCTGCAGTTCGTGCGCGGCTGGGATCGTGCGGCGCCGCTGGTGATCCACTGCTATGCCGGCATCAGCCGCTCCACCGCGAGCGCCTTCGCCGCGGCCTGCGCGCTCAACCCCAATCGCGACGAGCTCGATATCGCCTGGGCGATCCGCCAGGCCTCGCCGATCGCCTCGCCGAACCGGCTGATCGTCAGCCTGGCCGACAGGGCACTGGGCCGCCAGGGGCGCATGGTGCGCGCGCTGGACGCGATCGGGCCCGGCGCCATGATGGTCGACAGCGCGCCATTCCGGATCGATCTGGACTGAGTTGCGGCGCTGCGTAGCCGCGTACCGGTGCGCTTTGAACTTATGTTCCACGGTTTGACACAGAGGGAACGACGGCCATCGTGCGGCCCGCCGGAGCGGTTGGCCGATTCGCCGGGGTCCGCAAGGGCTCGCAGCTTCCCTCCACCCGTGACGCCTCCCGGCGGCATCGATTTCAGGATTCCCGCGTGATGTTCGATTGGCCCCTGGATTGGATCGCCCTGCTGGTGGCGTTCGCGGCGCTCGCCTTCGCGCGCCGGACCTCCGACCGATTGGCCGAGGTGCAGGCACGGCTGGCCAAGCTCGAGGCGGCACGCCCGATCGCGGCCGCGCCGGTGGTCGCGCCGCCGCTCAGCCCGCTTCAGGAGCCCGCTGAAGCCCCGCCAATGCCGCCCCCATTGCCGGAGGTGACCGAGGCTACCCTGCAGCCGGCGGCGATGGCGAGCGATGCAGCGGCCGAACAGCCGCCGCTCGCGTCGCCGCCACCCGTGCCGCAGCCCGCGGCCGGCTTCGAGGAGCGCATCGGCACCCGCTGGGTGGTGTGGATCGGCGGGCTGACCCTGGCGCTCGGCGGCTTCTTCATGGTGCGCTACTCGATCGAGGCCGGCCTCGTCGGCCCCGAGGTGCGCGTCGCGCTCGGCGCGCTGTTCGCCGCCGCGCTGCTCGCGGCCGGCGAATGGACACGGCGCAAGGAGAGCATCTCGCAGATCGCGGCGCTGCCGATCGCCAACATTCCGGCGATGCTCACCGCGGCCGGCACGGCGGTCGCCTTCGCCACCATCTATGCGGCCTACGCGCTGTACGACTTCCTGCCGCCCGCGATCGCCTTCGTGCTGCTCGGCATCGTCGCGCTGGGCACGCTGGCGGCTGCGCTGCTGCACGGCCCGGCGCTCGCCGGGCTCGGCATCGTCGCGGCGTTCACGACGCCGGTGCTGGTGTCGACCGGCGAGCCGAACTACTGGGCGCTGTACATCTACCTCGCCATCGTCACCGCCGCCGCGTTCGCGCTGGCACGCGTGCGGCTGTGGCGCTGGCTCGCGATGACCACGATCGGGCTGTCGTTCCTGTGGACCTTGCCCGGACTCGACGCGGGCGTCGAGACGGTGGCGCCGCATGTTTTCCACGTCGCGGTTGGTTTCGCGCTGGCCGCACTGATCGTGGTCTGCGGCTTCATGTTCGGACCCGCCGCCGAGAACGACGAGGTCGAGCCGATCTCATCCGTCGGCCTGGCGGTTTATCTGCTCGGCGCCATGCTGGTCGTGCTGGCGAGCTTCCATGACGGCCTGGCGCTGATCGGCTTCACGGTGCTGGTCGCGGCGACGCTGGCGGTCGCCTGGCGCGCGCCGAGCGCCGTCGGCGCGGTGGCCGCCGCCGCTGCGACCGTGTTCCTCGTGTTCGCCGAATGGGCGCTGCGCGACAATCCGGACCTGCTGGTGCTGCCCGGCGGCGCGCTGCCCGGGATGGGGCCGAACCCGCTCGGCGCGTCGGTCACGTCGCATCTGGTGACGGCCGCGATCTTCGCGCTGGGCTTCGGCGGCGCCGGCTTCCTGGCGCAGGGGCGCGCGCACAACGCCGTCGTGCCGGTGGTGTGGTCGGCGGCCGGCGTGTTCACGCCGCTGGCACTGCTGGTCGCGCTCTATGCGCGCATCGCCCATCTCGACCGCTCGATCCCGTTCGCGATCCTCGCCGTCGTGCTCGCCGCCGGCCTTGCCGTCGCCACCGAGGCGCTGACGCGGCGCGAGGAACGTCCCGGCCTCAGTGCCTCGATCGCGCTGTTCGCGACCGGCACGCTGGCCGCGCTGGCGCTGGCCCTGACCTTCGCGCTTGAGAAGGGCTGGCTGACGATCGCGCTGGCGCTGATGTCGCTCGGCACCGCCTGGATCTTCGAGAGCCGGCCGATCCCGTTCCTGCGCACGCTCGCGGCCGTCTTTGCCGGGCTCGTGGTGCTGCGCATCGGCCATGATCCGCGCATCGTCGGCGCCGATGTCGGCACCACGCCGATCTTCAACTGGCTGCTGTGGGGCTATGGCGTGCCGGCGGCGTCGTTCTGGGGCGCGAGCTATCTGATGCGCCGCCATGGCGACGACGCGCCGCTGCGCGCGGTGGAGGCCGCCGCGATCCTGTTCACGACCCTGCTCGCCTTCCTGGAGATCCGCCACGCCGTCAACGACGGCGACATGCTGGCGGTGCCGTCGCTCGCCGAAGTGGGACTCGACGTCTGCGTGGCCCTGGCGCTGGCGATCGGGCTGGAGCGGCTGCGGGAGCGCAGCGGCAGCATCGTGCACAACATCAGCGCCGTGATCCTCACCGGATTCGCCGGCGGCGCCACCGTGCTCGGCCTGCTGCTGTTCGAAAACCCGATGATCTCGGACGTCGCGATCAAGGGCGGCCTGCTCAACATCCTGATCCTGGCCTATGCGTTCCCGGCGGTACTGATGCTGCTGTTGTCCTACGCGGTCGCAGGCCACCGTCCGCCAGCCTATGGCAATACGCTGGCCGCGGGCGCACTGATCCTGGCGCTGTCCTATGTCAGCCTCGAGATCCGCCGGATCTATCACGGCCCCGATCTGACGGCAGGACCGACCAGCGCCGCCGAGCAGTACACCTATTCGATCGCCTGGCTCGCCTTCGGCGTGGTGCTGCTCGGGATCGGAATCATCGTGCAGTCGCAACGCGCCCGTCTGGCGTCCGCCATCGTGATCGCGCTGACGATCCTGAAGGCCTTCCTGATCGACATGTCGGCGCTGACCGGCGTGTGGCGCGCGCTGTCGTTCATCGGGCTCGGGCTGGTGCTGGTCGCGATCGGCTGGCTGTACCAGAAGGTGCTGTTCCGACGGCAGCAGCAGGCGCCGCCGGCTCAGCCGGCAGCGTAGCGCCATGTCGGATTAGGCCGCGCGCACCGACTCCAGGAACGACGCCACCTCACGCTTCAGCCGGTCGCTGTCCGAGGCCAGCGACTGCGCCGCGGCCAGCACGTGCGTGGAAGCCGTACCAGTCTCGGTCGCGCCGCGCTGCACGTCGACGACGTTCACGGAAACCTGCTGCGTGCCCTCCGATGCCTGCTGGACGTTGCGCGAGATCTCCTGCGTGGCGGCGCCCTGCTCCTCCACGGCCGCCGCGATCGCCGACGAGATTTCCGACAGCCGCTCGATGGTCGTGGAGATCGCCCGGATGGCGCCGACCGATTCCTGCGTCGCGGCCTGGATGCCGGACACCTGCTGGCCGATCTCGTCGGTCGCCTTGGCGGTCTGCTCGGCCAGCGCCTTCACCTCGGAGGCGACGACCGCGAAGCCGCGACCGGCTTCGCCGGCGCGCGCCGCCTCGATGGTCGCATTCAGCGCCAGCAGGTTGGTCTGGCCGGCGATCGTGTTGATCAGCTCGACCACGTCGCCGATGCGCGCCGCCGCCTTGCTCAGCTCGCTCACGCGATCATTGGTCATGCGCGCCTGGTCGACGGCCTCGGTGGCCATGCGGGCGGATTCCTGCACCTGGCGGCTGATCTCGGTGATCGACGACGATAGCTCCTCCGTCGCGGACGCGACCGACTGTACGTTGGTCGAAGCCTCCTCCGAAGCAGCCGCAACCGCGGTCGAGATCTCCTGCGAGCGCGTCGCGGTGGATGACAGCGCGCCGGCGGAATGCTCGAGCTCGGTCGAGGCCGACGACACCGTCTGCACGATCTCGCCGATCGTCGCCTCGAACTGGCGGGTGATGTTGTCGACGCGCCGGCCGCGTTCGATCTTGGCCTCGGCATCGTGGGCCGCGAGCTCGTCGGCCTCCTTCTTGGCGATCAGCGCCTCCTTGAACACCTGCAGCGTATCGGCCATGGCGCCGATCTCGGTCGGCTCGCCGCGATGCGTCACCTCCGCGCCGAGATCGCCCTTGGCGAGCTCCTGCATCGGCTTGATGATCGACGCAATGCCGGACGAGACGTTCTGCACGAGATAGAAACCGACGGCGACGCCGGCAATGACGGCCGCGGCAATGATCGACATCACCAGCCAGATCGCACGCGTGAAGCTCTCCGCGGCCTGCCGCGTCGCGTTGTCGGCACCCTTGTTGTTGAACTCGATGTCCTGGATGAAATACTTGTCGGCGTCGCGCGCGATCGCCGCGGCCGATTTTTCCAGCATTTCGGTGGCTTCGCGCGGGATCTTTCCGACGCTCTTGTTGGATTCGTCCATCACCTGCTTGACCGCGACGACGTACTTCTCCCAGGACTGCACCCAGTTGTTGTAGATCGCCCGTTCCTCGGCCGAGGTGATCATCGGCTCGTAGGTCTTGCGGTCCTTGTTGATCGTCTCGAGGATTCCGTTGACGCGCTTCTCCGCGCCCTGCTTGGCCTCGGCCGTCTCCGACATCACATGCGCGCGCAAGGCGATGCGCAGCAGATTGATGTCGGCGCGCAGCTCGCCGATCGCGCGCACGCTCGGCAGCCAATTGGTGGCGATGTCGACCGTGTTGGCATTGATCGACTGCATGCTGGTGACGGCGAGCACGCCGAGCCCGCACATGGTGACGAGCATGAAGGCGATGACCGATATGATCTTCGTACGGATGGACATCTTTGACACGGAGGACCCCAGCTGACTGCGTGGTTCGGCCGCGTTCTGCCAGCGCCAAAGACGGCCCGAAGATCCAAGTCTACGCTGCGCTGCGCGGTCGAGGTCAGAGGATCAGAGGGCTCCGAAAATTCCGAACCCGCATGTCGTCTCTGCCGACCTCATTGGGCGCGAAACAGGCTTATCAGAGGTTAATGCTGGAACCGTAAGATTACTGACAATGCCCATAAAATGATGGCGCCCAGGGATGACACGGTACCCTGAAACCGGCGGCCGATAAGCCTGGTCTCCCGATACCGCTAAAGGATCGCGTCGAAGCAAGACCTTTGGAGCGCGCACGGGGCAAAGGACGATTGCCGCCACGACCTGCGCCGGCAGGCGGCAGCAACCGGAAGACGCTGATCACCGCGCGGATGAATCCGGAGATGAGGTGGCCGGGCCAGGACCGACGTCCGGCAGCATCACAAGCGACTGAGCACGAGAGCGTGACGGAGATCGGCGGCGCCGGGGCACGACGCGGAGCCTAGGCCGAACTCCATCAATCCCGACTGACGTGCCCGAGGCGGACGCAGACTTCATCAAAAGGCGCCTGCGCGCAGAAGATTGCCGCCACGGCAAACCGGACTCGAATCCGACGGCCAGCGGCGCAATCCCCCCGGACAGCTAGACCTCAGCCGACCGCTTCGGACACCAGGCGAATCCGGAACACCGGCTGCTTGGCTTCGTCGAGCAGCTCCATCTGCCACTCGGCCCCCTGCTGCAACGACCTCGAGATCCCGCCGATCAGGTCGGAGCAGACAGCCGTCAGCTCGTTCCAGGCGGTTTCCCGGTTGGCGAACTCATAAGGCTGATCAGCCGCGCCAGAATAGCGGCCCTGGCTGATCCGGAAGAAATAAAGCGACATAACGACCCTTTCTCGTGGGCCACCCCCCTGGTTGCAAACTGCACACGAGTCGCTACCGAGGCATGAATTTGAGATTCCGTACGACTACGGCGCAATGACCACTAACGTGCGGTCAGCTTAAAATATTACTCTATGATAATAGGGAACCGGTTTTTCAATGATCGGTGAACTAACAACTAATCGGTCGAGCGACGCAGCTCCGGCGCCGCATCCGACTTCGCGTTATCGGATTTGGTAATTTCAGTCTTCGCGTTTTCGGCCTTCATGTTCTCAGTCTTGGAACTTTCCGCCTTGGCGGCCTTCGCAGCATCTGCCTTCAAGGGTTCCACCTTGCTGCGTTCCACCCGCGGGGTCTCGACCCGTGCCGCAACTTCGGTGTGGGAGCCGTCAGCCGCGGGTCCAGCAGCGCGTGCGGCGCGCGGCCGCGCCACGGCGCGCGCCATCAGCATGGTGGCTCCGCCCTGGTGCTGGAAGTCGCAATAGGCGAAGGCGCCGAGCCCGGAGACCGAACCGCGGAAGCTGCGATCGTCCTTCTTGTCGAGGTTGAAGCACGGTTCGAACGGCATGCCCTTGATGGCAGCGCAGACATTCTGGCCGCGAATCTGCAGGGTATTGCCCGGCAGGCGGATGTGACGCACCGGCCCCGAGCCGGAGAACTGCACCGCACCGGCGGCGCCCATGTCGTCGAGAATGCGGCCCGCGCCACGGGTGCCGTCGACGCAGGTGAAGGCGAACACCTTTCCGGCGACGAATTTGCGGGCCTCGTCGGCTGTCATCGAACCCGCCATCGCAGGAGCAATCACGGCACCGGCAGTCACGGTCCCCAGCAATATACGCGCGAGCATGCATCAAACTCCCACTTAACCCCACGCAGCGGGTAAGGCGGTATCTTTACCCCATGCTTACCATACCAACCATGGCAACAATGGAGCAGCATGGTTTGAAAAGTCTGAACGTCCTCAGGATATTCTTACCACCGTACGGCCGCGGACCTGGCCGGCGAGGATCTGCGGCCCCAGCGACGCCACCTGGTCCAAGGCGATTTCGTGAGTGATTTCAGCTAGTTTTGCGCGATCCAGATCGGTCGCGAGGCGCTGCCAAGCCGCCTTGCGCGCCGGCAGCGGGCACATCACCGAATCGACTCCGAGGAGGCACACGCCGCGCAAAATGAACGGCGCCACCGACGTTGGCAAATCCATGCCCGCAGCGAGGCCGCAGGCGGCGATGGCGCCGCCATATTTGGTCATCGCCAGCAGGTTGGCGAGCGTATTGGAGCCGACGCTGTCGATGCCGCCCGCCCAGCGCTCCTTCGCCAGCGGCTTGGCCGGTCCGGACAGCTCGTTGCGGTCGATGATCTCGGCGGCACCGAGCGACTTGAGATAGTCAGCCTCGGCCAAGCGGCCGGTCGAGGCGATCACATGGTAGCCGAGCTTGGCGAGCACAGCCGTCGCCACCGAGCCGACGCCGCCGGCCGCGCCCGTCACCACCACCGGCCCGCTCGCCGGCGTCAGCCCGTGCTTCTCCAGGGCGAGCACCGCAAGCATCGCGGTGAAGCCGGCGGTGCCGATCGCCATCGCGTCCCGGGCTGACAGCCCCTGCGGCAGGCCGACCAGCCAGTCGCCCTTGACCCGCGCCCTCTCGGCATAGGCGCCGAGATGGGTCTCGCCCATGCCCCAGCCGGTGCAGATCACGGCATCTCCCGGCTTCCAGTCGGGATGGCTGGACTGCTCGACCGTGCCGGCGAAATCGATCCCCGCGATCATCGGGAAGCGGCGCACCACCGGCGCCTTGCCGGTCAGCGCCAGCCCATCCTTGTAATTCAGCGCCGACCACTCGACCTTCACGGTGACGTCGCCGTCCATCAGTTCGGCTTCATCGAACTGCGTCAGCGTCGCGGTCGTTCCCTTGTCCGCCTTGTCGATCCGGATCGCCTTGAACGTTCCCACAGCCGCACTCCCTGCGCTTTCTTCGTCTCGCGCCATGTTTAGCCGATCGGATCGGCGGCGCAACTCAGGTCGCGGGCACGGCCCGCGCCACCGGCTTCTCGACGATCGGCAGGTTGATCAGCGCCGACAGCACGCCGAACAGGATGGAGAGCCACCAGATCGGGGTATATGAGCCATAGCGCTCGAACACGAGGCCGCCGAGCCAGACGCCGAGGAAGCCACCCACCTGGTGGCTGACGAAGGCGAAGCCATAGAGCGTGGCGAGCCAGCGGGTGCCGAACATGATCGCGACCAGCGACGAGGTCGGCGGCACCGTGGAGAGCCAGGCGAGCCCGGAAACCGCGCCGAAGGCGATCGCGGAAGCCGCCGTGACCGGGAACGAGATGAAGGCGAGCGTCGCCAGCGCACGGGTGAAATAGATGAAGGACAGGATGTAGCGCTTCGGCAGCCGGCTCTGCAGCCAGCCGACACTGAGCGAGCCGATGATGTTGAACAGGCCGATCGCCGCGATCACCCAGCCGCCAACCTGCGCCGAAAGGCCGCGATCGACCAGGAACGCCGGCAGGTGCACGGTGATGAAAGCGAGCTGGAAGCCGCAGGTGAAGAATCCGAGCACCAGCAGCACGTAGGAGCGGTGGCCGAACGCCTCCATCAGCGCGGTCGTGAACGACTGCTGCTCGGCCTCCGACGGCTTGGCCTCGGCTGCCGGCGGCGTCGCCACGGCGAGCGACAGCGGCACGATGAACAGCATCAGCGTTGCGAACACCATCAGCGCGCTCTGCCAGCCGAACTGGTCGATCAGCGCGACGCCGAACGGAGCGAACAGGAACTGGCCGAGCGAGCCGGCCGCGGTGCCCGCGCCGAGCGCGACGCCGCGGCGCTCCGGCGGCAGCAGCTTGCTGAAGGCCGACAGGATGAGATTGAACGAGCAGCCCGACAGGCCGAAGCCGACCAGCACGCCGGCGCCGATGTTCAGCGACAGCGGCGAGCTGGAATAGCGCATCATCAGCAGGCCGCCGGCATAGAGCAGCGCGCCGACACAGATGACGCGCATCACGCCGAAACGATCGGCGATCGCGCCGGCGAGCGGCTGACCGAGTCCCCACAACAGGTTCTGCACCGCCACCGCGAGGGCGAACACGTCGCGTCCCCAGGCGAATTCACGGCTCATCGGCTGCACGAAGAAGCCGAGGCTGGAGCGCGGACCGAAGCTCAGCAGCGCAATGGCGCAGCCGCACACGATGATGACCACCGGCGTGCGCCAGCCCTGATTGCGGGACACCATACCGAGATCGCCTGCCTGTACCGACATCAGTGTCCTCCCATGCCGCGGTCGCTGTCCGCCGCGCCTCTCCGGTTAATGCATTTGCATTGAACTCCCAAGCTCAAAAGCGGAACCCAGTCATGAAAAATTTCGATGCGGGGGCCAGCCATGAGCAGGTGTCATCCGAAGCGAGTTCCGGCACCGGAACTCGCTCATGCGTCTTTGTCCCCGCGCGAAAACGTCCTGATGCGCGAGTCGCAAACGACGATTCATCCTGTGCGGGAGCGACCTTCAGAACGGCCGCTATTTGTCGCCAAACACCGATAAACAGCGAAGGAAGTCTCTGAAGAAGAACTAACAGGTACCGCGGTACACATGCGCACGGAATGTGGAATTTGGACAGCACATGGACCACGATCAGATCGAGACATCCGGCCACGTCGTGATCGTCGGTGCCGGAGTTGCCGGACTGTTCTGCGCGCTGAAGCTCGCCCCGCAGCCGGTCACGTTGATCTCCGCGACCTCATTGGGTGAGGCCTCGTTCGGCACGACGATGCAGGCCGACATCGCGGCAGCGGTGTCATCCGGCGACAGCCCCGATACCCATGCCGCCGACATGATCGCTGCGGGTGGCGGCCTCGTCGACGCGACGGCGGCGCTGGCGCTCGCGCGCGATGCCTCGGCTGCAATCGAGGACCTGGTCCGTCTCGGCGTGGCATTCGATCGTGATCACGGCGGCAGGCTCGCGACGTCTCGTGCGGCTGCGCACGCCGCGCGACGGATTCTCAGCGTTCGCGGGGACTTCACCGGACAGGCGATCATCACCGCGCTGTCGCAAGCCGTGCGCGCGACGCCCTCGATCCGCATCATCGAGGGCCATGTCGCCGACGCGCTGCTGACGGAAGACGGCGCGGTGCGTGGCCTGCAACTGCGGCCGACCGATGACGACGCGGCCGCGCCGATGCTGATCGCCGCGCCGGCAATCGTGCTGGCCACCGGCGGCATCGGCCGGCTGTTCGCGGCGACCACGAATCCGCCGCACGCCACCGGCATCGGCCTCGCCATCGCTGCGCGCGCTGGCGCGGTGATTGCCGATCCGGAGTTCGTGCAGTTTCATCCGACCGCGATGATGGCCGGTCACGATCCGGCGCCGGTTGTGAGCGAGAGTCTGCGCGGCGCCGGCGCGATCCTGATCAACCGGCGCGGCCAGCGTTTCATGCTGCCGCGCCATCCGCTGGTCGATCTTGCCCCGCGCGACACGGTGGCCCGCGGCGTCATGGCCGAGATCATCGCTGGACGCGGCGCCTTTCTCGATGCGCGCGACGTGCTCGATGACGACGTCGCCGAGCGCTATCCGATGCTGCACCGGGCCTGCGTCGCCGCGGGGCTCGATCCGACCCGCCAGCCGATTCCAGTGGCGCCGGCGGCGCATTTCCACATGGGCGGGATCGCGGTCGACGCGCAGGGCCGCAGCTCGATCGAGGGGCTCTGGGCGGCAGGTGAAGTCGCCGCGACGGCAACGGATGGCGCCAACCACATCGCCGGCAACGCGCTGCTCGCGGCGCTGGTGTTCGCCCGGCGGATTGCCGACGACATCTCCGGCCGGACGTTGACCGCGTCCTCCACCCTGCAGCACGTTGCATTCGCCGATCCGGCCGGATCCTGCGCGGGCGCAGCGCAGGTGTCGCTGCGCGAGATGATGACGAGCCAGCTCGGTGTCATCCGCGACGAGGAGAGGCTCGCCGAGGCCATCGCCGCGATTGCCAGGATGGAGCGCGACGCCGGCAGCCCGAGGCTGCGCAACATGGCGAGCGCCGCGCTGCTGATCGCCACCGCGGCCTGGAGCCGGCGCGAGAGCCGCGGCGCGCATTGCCGCGCCGACTGCCCCGCGGAGAATCCGAGTTTCGCGCAGCGGACGATGACCACATTGGCCGCTGCCCGCGAGATCGCCGACGAGCTCGCGGCACGGCCGACGGCGCGGCAGTCGCGGCCATTGAGCGCGTAGCAAGAGCTGATCCGACTGCGTCACGACGGAGCTCGGCAGTCGCGTTTTCACCGTCATTCGTGATCACCGTCATTCCGGGTTCAGGGCCTGCGGCCTTGTCCCGGAATGACGGTGCTCATGACGAAGCAGCCATCGTCGTCCAATACAGATATTACGACTCGTTGTTATTTGCTGCCTCGCCGGTATTTGGGGGCAGGCACGATGTAATTAGTGCGTGCCGTGTCGGCCGCGTGCATCCATTGATCCGCGGGCGCTGGACGAACAAATCGGCCGTACCGTTGCGCTGGTGCTCGTAGTCATCACGCGCACGATCTGAGCGGCCCTCGCCAATGAGTTGGACGAGGCCTTTCGTCGATGCAGCTGCGACTCGCCGCACGGATCGAGCACATCCTCTACGCGCGCGACTAATTCGCATCGATCTGTGGGGATACGCCACATGCTCCTGCGCCATGGCTTCAGATCGTTCTCGGCCAGACGCCGCCGCACTATCTCGTGCGCCCCGGCGCCGACGGCATTTACCAGCACCAACTAAATGGCTGGACAGGTTCGCCATGATTTCGGCAAAAGAACCGCGGAACCTGTACAAATAAGAAAAAGAGATGGTCGAAATTTAGCGGTGCTCAAGTAGTAGCGCGCGTTTTGTCCGTCCTGCTGACGAGGAAATGGGAATTCACGGCTGCCAGATCGCCGATTCACCGCTTGGCATGGCCATAGATTCGGTCATCGGTCTCGCCGCCGGTTTGGAAGCCGAGACGCCGAGCAGAAAGGCGCCAAACGGTCCAGGGAGTGTTGCGGGGCGACGCGATGGCGCGTGTCCGCAGGAGTAGTTGAGGATGAGTTCCTTATTGCGGCGTAGCGGATCGCGGATCACCGTGGGTGATGCGCAGAGCGAACGTTGGCGCCCGGCAAAGCCTGCCGCTTTGTCCAACAGCCTCGCGCATGCGACGTCTGAGCCTGATGAGGATGCGGCCACCGATCTCTCCCGGCCGTGGTGGCAAACCGCTTCAGCGGTTGACGATGCGCCGATGCCAATGGCGCCAGCAGAAGCGGACCGATCCTGGCAGATCCCTTCACTCGATCCCGTCGTGATGCCTCCACCTCCGCCCGAACGGCTCGAATTCGATTCTGTTTTCCGGTTCGGTGCCGCAGCGGCCGCGCTTGCGTGCCTCGCGTTCTTTGCGGTGCGCATCATGCAGGCTCCGGACATTGAAACAGTTACGAAGTCTGAAGCGACCGCTTCATCGTCTCCCCGAAACCTCGGGACAGCGGGGAAATCGAAATCCGATGACGGCCAAGCATCGCTGGACGCCGCGGCGCACACGATCGGACGGGCCGATTCGATCTTGGCGTCGGTCCCGATCGTCAAGCCGGCTCCGGGCGGAGGCGAGACCCCGCAGTCAATTCCGCCGAAAGCATCTCGGACCATCGCGACCAGGAGCCCTGCACCGGCGGCCGCGTCTGCGCTGACCAAGAACGAGATCAGCGAAATGCTGAAGCGCGGACGCGATCTCATCGGCGCGGGCGACGTTGCGAGTGCCCGCCTGATCCTGGCGCATGTCGCGGAAGCGGACGCCGAAGCATCACTGACGCTGGCCGGCACCTATGACCCCGCGATCTTGTCCAACCTGAAAGCCGTTGGCGTCGCGCCCGATCCGGCCAAGGCCCGCGCCTGGTACGCGAGAGCCGCCGAACTCGGGTCACTCGAGGCTCGACGGCGGCTCGAGTGACCCGGGCTTCGAAACCGGGTGATCCAGCGCGGTCTCACGCCGGTCGCTGCGCAGGAATTGCGGCGGGGCGCGGACCGCCGGATCCTGGTCGATGGTGTCGTGCGGGCGACGCGCGTCCCCGCAAAGTGTTGTGTTGCGTGATGAGGTCCATGATGGGAATGTTTGATCGTCTGTTGCAATCGGCCTTGTCGTCGGCGCCCCGTGGTCCTTGGCTGCTTGGCGCGCCGGGTTCTCCGACCGTGGCGTTGCTCCTCGTGCTTGCCGCCGTGCCAGGCCTGGCGCGTGCTGCCGAGGGCGAGATCCGGATCGGCAATACGACGCCCTACAGCGGGCCGGCGGCCGCCTACGGCAGCGTGAGCAAGGTCATCTCCGCCTATTTCCAGAAGGTGAATGACGAGGGCGGGATCAGGGGCCGCAAGATCACCTACATCTCCTATGACGACGGCTATAATCCGCAGAAGACGATGGAGCTGACACGACGGCTGGTGGAGGAAGACAAGGTCGACGTCATCTTTGCGAGCGTTGGAACAGCGACCAGCGCGGCGGTGCGGCCTTATCTCAACGCGAACAGGATACCGCAATTGTTCGTCGGCTCCGGCGCCTCGATCTGGGATCAGCCTCGCGACTATCCTTGGACCATGGGAGCGCAACCCAGCTACCAGATTGAAGCTCATATTCACGCGCAATATCTGCTCGAGCAACATGCCGGTGGCGCGCGCATCGGTGTGCTTTATCAAGACGACGAGTTCGGCAAGGACTATCTGAAGGGTTTGAAGGACGGGCTCGGCGGCAAGCTGCCGATCGTCGCGGAAGCGGCTTACGCGGTCACCGATGCCGACATCAATCAGCAGATCGCGAAGCTGAAGACCGCCGGAGCCAACATCCTGGTCGACGTCAGCACCCCGAAATTCACGGTGCTCGCGATCCGCCGCCTCGCCGAGCTCGGCTGGAGACCCGAGCACATCATCCCCACGGTTTCGGATTCGGTTGCCACCGTGCTGCAGCCTGCAGGCCTGCAGAACGCGGAAGGACTGCTTTCCGCCACCATCCTGTACGAGGGCGGTGTGCAGGGCGGCGATCCCGGCTTCGCCGAGTGGTCCGCGTTCATGGATCGCTACGCGCCTGCAATCAGCAAGAACAACAGCTTGGGAATCGTGGGCTACGCTCTTGCCAACCTGATGGTTGCGGTCCTGCGCAATTGCGGCGACGACTTCTCCCGCGACAACATCATGAGGCAGGCGCGTTCCTTGAAGGGGACGCCAATTCCCATGTTGATTCCCGGGATCGTCGCCAATACCAGCGCCAGCGACCACGCGCCGATCGAGCAGATGCAGATGAAGCGTTTCGTCGATGGCCATTGGGAACGGTTCGGGCCGGTGCGCAGCGGAATCGACCCGGGTGCGGTCAGCGATTCCTTCAAGGCGATCTTCCGCTATGCGTCGGCCAAGCGGGACCTCGCGAGCCAGCTCAACGCCAATACGGTGAGCCTGATGACGGGCTCGTATGGCAGCACCTATTCCCAGATGGGCGCCGACGTCGCCTCGGTCCTCAATGACGGCATCAACCTGCGGGTCATGCCGGTCCTCGGCAGCGGCTCGGTTCAGGCGGTGGCCGACATCCTCATGCTCAAGGGCGTCGACGTGGGAATCGTGCGCAAGGACACGCTGTCCTATCTCGAACGCAAGGACTTCGCGAGCAACATCCGCAATCAGCTCGTCTACGTCACCAAGATGTTCAACGAGGAAATGCATGTTCTGGCGCCGCGATCGATCCGCACCATGCGGGAGCTCGACGGCAAGACCGTTGCGGTCGACCTGCCGGACGGCAGCACCTTCGTGACCGCGATCAACGTGTTCGAGCGGCTCGCGATCAAGCCGCATCTGCTCTATATCGAGCCGCGCATCGCGCTCGAAATGTTGCGCAAGGGGGAGATCGACGCGATGATTGCGGTCGACGGCAAGCCGGTGCCCTGGCTCAGCCAGATCACGGATGCCAATCTGCATCTCGTCCCGGTCGGCTACGACAAGACCTTGCGCGAGGATTACCTTCCATCCAAGCTCACCGCGGACGACTACCCCAACCTGATCTCCAATTCCGAGTCGGTGGAAACGATCGCAGCAGAGGCAATCCTGGCGTCGTATAATTGGCAGCCGGGAAGCGACCGCGATCGCCGGCTGTCGCTGCTGGTCGAGTCGCTGTTCTCGCGCATGTCGCAGCTGCAGCGGCCTCCCTTCCATCCGAAATGGCAGGAGATGGCGCCGCGCGCGCCGGTCGCCGGCTGGACCAGGTTCCGGGCCGCGCAGGAATGGCTCGATGGGACGACACGGATTCCGGCGGCCACTACGGCCACCGTTAGACCGTCGAAGCCGGTCGCGGCCGCCGCACCGTCCCCGCGCATTCCTGTCACGGCAAAGCCGGCGGCCGCAACGCCGCCGGACCAAGCGCGCCAGACCGAGTTGTATCGCCGCTTTCTCGAGTGGAATGCGACGCGTCGCTAGATGATTAGCGCCGCGTCCAGTTCGGATTGCTCTCGGCCTCGCTCTTGGCGGCCTCGGTGAGCTCGGCCGAAATGGCCGCGGTCTGCTGCGGCGTGCCCCAGCTCGGCGCGTCGCTGCCGTCGCCCCATTTCTTCGGCCGGTAGAAGGTGTGAACGCCGAACTTGTACATGCGCTTCATCTCGGCGACCCAGGACGGCCGCACCCAATAGGCATGATAGTGGGTCGACTTGCCCACCTCCGGCAGCCAGATCAGCCCGTCCAGCATGGCCTTCGCGATCTTCCTGGCGCGATCCCACATCTCGGGCTCGCGGATCACATCCGGATTGTTGTCACAGGCGAAGGTGAACTGGCAGGCGAAGTGGCGGTATTTGTTCTGGTAGACGACGCCGCACACCGTCGTCGGATAATAGCCGGAGAACGCTCGGTTCAGCACGACCTGCGCCACGGCCATCTGGCCGCGCACCGCCTCGCCGCGGGATTCGAAATAGACTGCTTCGGCAAGACACTTCTCGGACTTGAAGCGCGCCTTCTCGTCCGTGAGCCCCAACCGTTCGGCCGGAGTCCTGTCGCGCTGATTGTCGGCATTGACCTCGCCCTTCGGCGCGATGCTCTCGCCACCATCACCGGCCTTGGCAGCATCGTCGGCCGGATGTGACAGCACCGCCATCGGCTTGAGGTCCGGATCCGGCATCACGATCAGCGGCGCCTCGCCCGGCAGCCATGTCTCCATGGTTCCGGCGGCAACGCCCAGCGACGACGTGCCGAAATAGAGGTTGGAGGTCTTGATGGTGAGGCCGTCATAGCTGACGGCGCCATCTGCCAGAATTTGGTCGGCTGCAGGCTTCAGTTCGCCCGATGGCTGGATCTCGGACTTCGCCGCGTCGTACTGCACGAGCGGCGGCGCGCTCAGCGCCTCCTGCAATTCGGGATCGAGTGCAGAACGCTGCGGGAGTGGCGCCTGCGCCGGCGCTTCCGTCGTCTTGGCGCCGAACACCGAGGAATTCGAATCCGGTTGTGTCGATGGCGTGGGTGCGGGCTCGGAGGGCGCGGGCTCGACGGGCGCGGCCGATTCGGTCGGCTGCGCCGACGGCGTCGGGGGACGCACGACGAGACGATCGCCCTTCAGCGTGCGATCGACCTTGGGAAAATCGGAGGCCTGATAGCGCGGCGGAACCTGCAGCGCCGGATTGCGCGGCGTCGATCCGGTGATGTCGAGATCGCGCCCATCGAGGCTTGCGAGGCGGATGCTCACCGCCTGCGGCGCCGAGGTTCCGATCGGACGACCGAAACTATAGGTGGCGAGCTGAATGGAGGCCGCAGCCGAGAACACACGCTTCTGCCAGCGTTCGGCGACGCCCGGCTGGCGGGCGAGCAGAGAGGCGATGTCTTGATACCCGGTCTCTGTCGGCATCAGAGCGAAGACGCAGAGACCGAGTCCGAAGGACGCAAATCGCGCGCCCTTCGGATCGGGACGCAGAACTAACATCGATACGCTCAACGCAACGCTTACTGGATCGACCGAACAACAGTGCTTCCGTGCAATTCGATCTTCTCTCTTCGTATCGGGTTTAGGTTGCCGAGGAGTTAATCCGCGTTGCAATTGTGAAACAGGCAAGCGGGGAAGTTGCAGAGCACCGAGCGATCGAGATGCTTGGTAAACAGCGCACCGACGAGAACGGGTGAACATTCAGTCAACAGATGCGGTGAATGAAAATCATCTGCACATCATGAGGCGGAGTGTTCCATCGGCCTGCGACGTTCGCTCTCTCCACTCGTCATTCCGGAGCGCCCCCGGCATGGCGGCAGTGGTGGAGAAGAAGTGCACCTTGCGTCACGTGCGCGCAGCATCGCGACGAACCCTCACCAATGAAAAAGGCCGGCAACATGTGCCGGCCTTCGTCAGATCAGATCGATCGCAGCAGGATCAGGCCTGGCTCGCGATCTCCTTGCCGAGCGCGGACTGCGCAGCGGCCAGGCGGGCGATCGGCACGCGGTAGGGCGAGCACGACACGTAGTTCATGCCGACCTTGTGGCAGAACGCCACCGAGGCGGGATCGCCGCCATGCTCGCCGCAGATGCCGACCTTGAGGTTGGGTCGCGTGGCGCGGCCGCGCTCGACGCCGATCTTGACCAGCTCGCCGACGCCCTCGCGGTCGATCGAGATGAACGGATCGATCTCGAGGATGCCCTTGGCGACGTAGGCGCCGAGGAAGCTGCCGGCGTCGTCGCGGCTGATGCCGTAGGTCGTCTGCGTCAGGTCGTTGGTGCCGAACGAGAAGAACTCGGCGGCCTCGGCGATCTGGCCGGCCATCAGAGCTGCGCGCGGCAGCTCGATCATGGTGCCGACCTGATACTCCAGCTTGGCGCCGGTCTCGCGGATCACGGCCTGCGCCATCGCGTCGATGCGCGCCTTGACCAGGTCGAACTCGGCCTTGGTCGCGATCAGCGGCACCATCACCTCGAGGCCGACGGCCTCGCCGGTGCGCTTCTCGGCCTCGACCGCGGCCTCGAAGATCGCGCGCGCCTGCATCTCGGCGATCTCCGGATAGGCGATCGCCAGACGGCAGCCGCGGAAGCCGAGCATCGGGTTGAACTCCGACAGCTCGCGGGCGCGATCGGCCAGGCGGCGCGGATCGGTGTTCATCGCGCGGGCGACTTCCTCGACCTCGGCCTGGGTGTGCGGCAGGAACTCGTGCAGCGGCGGATCGAGCAGACGGATCGTGACGGGAAGCCCCTTCATGATCTCGAACAGCTCGACGAAGTCGGCGCGCTGCATCGGCAAGAGCTTGGCGAGCGCGGCGCGACGCTCCTGCTCATCCTCGGAGAGAATCATCTCGCGCACCGTGCGGATGCGGGTCTCCTCGAAGAACATGTGCTCGGTGCGGCACAGGCCGATGCCCTCGGCGCCGAACTTGATGGCGGTGCGCGCATCCTCCGGCGTGTCGGCGTTGACGCGCACGCCGGTCTCGCGCACGGCGTCCGCCCAGCCCATCAGGGTGCCGAACTCGCCGGACAGCTCCGGCTCGATCATCGGCATGCGGCCCGCGAGCACCTGGCCGACCGAGCCGTCGATGGTGATCACGTCGCCGGTCTTGAAGGTGCGCCCGCCGATGCTCATCGTGCCGCGGCCGTAGTCGACGCGGATGGTGCCGCAGCCGGAGACGCAGGGCTTGCCCATGCCGCGCGCGACGACGGCGGCGTGCGAGGTCATGCCGCCGCGCGTGGTCAGGATGCCCTCGGCAGCATGCATGCCGTGGATGTCCTCCGGCGAAGTCTCGATACGGACCAGGATGACCTTGCGACCGTCGGCCTGCAGCTTGGTGGCCTCGTCCGAGGAGAACACGATCTCGCCCGATGCCGCACCGGGCGAGGCCGGCAGGCCGGTCGCGACCACGTCGCGCTTGGCGGCGGGATCGATGGTCGGGTGCAGGAGCTGATCGAGCGAGGCCGGGTCGACGCGGAGCACGGCGTCGTTCTCCGAAATCAGGCCCTCATTGGCGAGTTCGACCGCGATGCGCAGCGCCGCCTTGGCGGTGCGCTTGCCGCTGCGGGTCTGCAGCATCCACAGCTTGCCGCGCTCGACCGTGAACTCCATGTCCTGCATGTCACGGTAGTGCTTCTCGAGCAGCGTGTAGATCCGCGTCAGCTCCTTGAACGCGTCGGGCATCGCGACTTCCATCGACGGCTTGTCGGAGCCGGACTCGACGCGGGCGTCCTCGGTGATGTCCTGCGGGGTGCGGATGCCGGCGACGACGTCCTCGCCCTGCGCGTTGATCAGGAACTCGCCGTAGAGCTTGCTCTCGCCGGTCGAGGGATTGCGGGTGAAGGCGACGCCGGTGGCCGAGGTGTCGCCCATGTTGCCGAACACCATGGCCTGGACGTTGACGGCGGTGCCCCAGGATTCCGGGATGTCGTGCAGCTTGCGATAGGTCACCGCGCGCGCGTTCATCCAGGATGAGAACACCGCGCCAATGGCACCCCACAGCTGGTCGTGCGGGTCCTGCGGGAAGTCCTTGCCGGTCTCGTGCGCGACAGCGTCCTTGTACTTGCCGACCAGCATCTCCCAGTCCTCGGAGCTCAGGTCGGTGTCGAGCTGATAGCCCTGGGTGTCCTTGAAGCTGTCGAGGATGTCCTCGAAATGATGGTGCTCGAAGCCGAGCACGACATCCGAATACATCGTGATGAAACGGCGATAGCTGTCGAAGGCGAAGCGGCGGTCGCCGGACAGCTGTGCCAGCGCTTCCACCGTCTGGTCGTTGAGGCCGAGATTGAGCACGGTGTCCATCATGCCCGGCATCGAGGCGCGGGCGCCGGAGCGCACCGAGACCAGCAGCGGGTTCTCCGGATCGCCGAATTTCTTGCCGGTCAATTTGCCGATGTAGTCGAGCGCCTTGTCGACCTGCGACTGCAGCTCCTTCGGGTAGGTCTTGTCGTTGGCGTAGAAGTAGGTGCAGACCGAGGTCGGGATGGTGAAGCCCGGAGGCACCGGCAGGCCGAGATTGGCCATCTCGGCCAGATTGGCGCCCTTGCCGCCGAGCAGGTCGCGCAGGCCGGCCTTACCTTCGGCCTTGCCGTCACCGAAGGTGTAGACCCACTTGTTCGGCTTGATCGCGGTGACCGCGCTCTTGGCGGCCGACGCCTTCGCGGCCTTGGCGAC
The DNA here is from genome assembly GCF_032485115.1 of Bradyrhizobium sp. SZCCHNRI2009. Lineage (NCBI taxonomy): Bacteria > Pseudomonadati > Pseudomonadota > Alphaproteobacteria > Hyphomicrobiales > Nitrobacteraceae > Bradyrhizobium > Bradyrhizobium sp. SZCCHNRI2009. Next base: position 151,389 of record NZ_JAUEUH010000010.1, on the reverse strand, counting down.
CGGCTTGGCAGCCGTTTTGGCCGGCTTCTTCGGAGCGGTTTTCACTGGCGCTTTCGGTGCAGACCTGGGCGCGACCTTGGCCGGGGCCTTGGCCACGGGCTTCGACGCCGTCTTGAGCGCCTTGCGCGGTGGAGCGAGTGCTGCGGTCTTGGCCTTGCCGGGCTTGGAAGGCTTTGATTTCGCTGTAACTTTCTTAGACTTCGCTACCGCTTTGGCCATGAGGTGCTTCGATCCGCAAATGGGAGGAGAAATCGCGCGCCTTACACCACTTTGGGCGCTGCGGCGCAAGCTCGGGGGTTCCCGACCTTGGGACTAGAACCTGGGACTAGAAGTGGAGCCACTTCAGCAGGCCCATGCCGATCAGGCCGTTCAGGATGAGGAAGATCGCGACGATCAGGTTCAAGAGGCGCGGCATGATCAGGATCAGGACGCCGGCGATCACGGACATGATCGGCGAGATATGGGCAACGGTCAGGGTCATCGACGAGCTCTGAATGATTGAAGGACGAGGCTGGGGCGATTCGATTTGGCCGGACTTTATCCTGGCCCATCGTGGCGGAATAGGAGACGCACGGCACGAGTTCCGGTTCCCCCACCGCTGGATCTGCCGCAAAAATGCCGCCGGTTCCACGTGGCGTTGCGCGGAACGATGACCTGTTGCCGGCATTGGGAGCAGATGCCGGCGCGCGCCGGTCTCTCTCAGCGATCAACAGCTCAGGAGTCCCGTCCATGCGAACCCATCTCACCCTTGCCGCCCTCGTGGCCGCACTCGTGATTCCGGCGGCCGCACAGGCGCAATCCTACACCACGGGCGTCGGCCGCAGCGTCGTGGTCGACGAGGACGCTCCAGTGATCACGGTCGAGCGACGGCCGGAGTTTCGCGAATATGTCGTCCGCGAGCGTGTTCCCAACTATGTGATCCCCGATCGCGTCGTTGTTGGCACCGTGCTGCCAGAGTCCGGTGTTACATATTACGACGTCCCGCAGCGCTTCGGTGCGACACCTTACCGTTACACCGTGGTCAACGGCGAAACTGTTCTGGTCGAACCGCGATCCCGGCGGATCATTCAGGTTGTTGAGTAGTTATAGAGCTGCATTTGGTCGCCAACGCCCCCGCAAGCGGCCAGATGTGAAAGGCCCTGCCCGGTTCCCCCCGCCGGGTGGGGCTTACTTTTTTCGCCGTCATCGCAAGCGTCGCGACGCGATCCAGGGCGACCGACGCCGCGTGCTGTGAGCCAGGGCGCAGTTTGCGCTCAGGCAGCCGTCTTCACCACCAGGCGATGGATGACCTTGCCCGAGGAGGCACTGACCACCTCCTCATCGAGCAGACTCGTGTCAGCTGCGAAGAGTGCGCGGATGGTTGCGAGGTCGACCACCGCATAGAGCCGGCCGTGGGCATCGCGCTGATCGGCCTGCTCCGTCACCCGCCAGCTCAGATACAGGACGCCACCGGGCTTCGTGATCGCGCGCATCCGCCGCACCGACGGCACCACGTCGCTGCGATCGAGATGCATCAGCACGGTCTCGCACAGCACATTGTCGAAGCTTGCATCCGCGATGTTGGCGAGAGCGGGCAGTTCGGCACGCGTGAACGACGCGTTCGAATAGCGCGTGCGCGCTTCAGCCAGCAGTCCCTCCGACGCGTCGAAACCTTCCGCAGGATACCCGTTGGCATTGAGCCAGCCGACCTCGCGGCCGCTGCCGCAGCCGATGTCCGCGGTGCGGCCACCGGACACGAAGAAGCGCCTGACGATGTCGTGGAGATCGGCCGACGCCGGCTGCGCATGCCAGTCGGCCGCGAACGCCGCCGCCTCACGGTCATAGGCGGCGAGCGTCGGCCGGTCCACTCTCAGCCCTCGATCTTGGAGAAGTCCGCGACCGCGCGCGTGGCGCTGCGGATTTCGTTCAGCAGCCTGAGCCGGTTTTCGCGGATCTTTGGATCGTCGTCGTTGACCTTCACCTTGTCGAAGAAGGCATCCACCGCCGGGCGCAGCTTCGCCATCGCGCGCATCGCGGCGGCGAAGTCCTCCTTGGCGACGGCAGCGCCCGCTTCCGCCGCGACCTCGCCGATCGCCTTCGCCAGCGCCTTCTCCTCGTCGAGCCTGTACAGCGCAGCATCCGGCGCGCCGTCGAACTTGCGCTTGTCCTTCTTCTCCTCGATCGCGAGGATATTGGACGCGCGCTTGGTGCCGGCAAGCAGGTTCTTGCCGTCGTCGCTGTCGAGGAATTTTCCGAGCGCCTCGACGCGGCGCACGACCATCAAGAGATCGTCCTGGCCGCCGAGCGCGAACACGGCATCGACGAGATCGTGGCGGGCGCCCTGCTCGCGCAGCTGCACCTTGAGGCGGTCGGCGAAGAAGGAGAGGAGGTTAACGGCCCTTTCATCCAAGAAGCGCCCACCGAAAGAAACCTCACTGCGGTGTCCGCCGCTAGCAATCGCTCCAACGGTGATACCAAGTTTTTTTGAGGCCTCGTCTCGAGCCTGTATATCCCGCATGATATTGGCGAGATCTATCTTCTCAAAAAGCGGACTAACAAGAGTACCAATGGATATGCGAAGATCGCTTTCCAAGACTAGCCTGATCACGCCCAGCGCCGCACGGCGCAGCGCATACGGATCCTTCGAGCCCGTCGGCTTCTCATCGATCGCCCAGAAGCCCACCAGCGTGTCGAGCTTGTCGGCCAGCGCCACCGCGACCGCGACCTTATCCGTCGGCACGCGATCACCCGGCCCCTGCGGCTTGTAGTGCTCCTCGCAGGCAGCGGCGACAGAGGCGTCCTCGCCCTGGGCCAGCGCGTAGTACTTGCCCATCAGCCCCTGCACTTCCGGAAACTCGCCGACGACCTCGGTCAGCAGGTCGGCCTTGGCGAGCTTCGCGGCACGCGCGGTCTTCGCGACATCAGCGCCGACCAGCGGCGCGATCTCGGCGGCGAGCTTCTCGATACGCGCGATGCGCGCGGCCTGGGTGCCGAGCTTCTCGTGGAACACGATCTGCTCGAACTTCGGCAGGCGGTCCTCGAGCTTGGTCTTGAGGTCCGTCTCGTAGAAGAACTTCGCGTCTGACAGCCGGGCGCGGATGACGCGCTCGTTGCCGGCAATGATCGTCTTGCCGCCGTCGGTGGCCTCGATGTTGGCGGTCAGGATGAATTTCGGCGCCAGCCCGCCCGTCTTGGGATCGCGCACCACGAAGCATTTCTGGTTGTTGCGGATGGTGGCGCGGATCACCTCGCCGGGGACCTTCAGATACTCCGGATCGAACGAGCCCATCAGCACCACCGGCCATTCGACCAGGCCCGCGACTTCGTCGAGCAGCACGGGGTCCTCGACCAGCTCATAGCCTTGCGCAAAAGCGAGCTGCTTGGCGTCGGTGACGATGGTGTCCTTGCGCCGGTCAGGATCGAGCACGACCTTGGCGTCGAGCAGCTTGGCCTCATAGTCCTCGAAGCGGCGCACCGAAATCGGCGACGGCGACATGAAGCGGTGGCCGAATGTCGTCTGGCCCGCCTCGATACCGTCGACGGCGAAGCTGACGACATCGGGCTCCTCGGTTTCCAGGCCGAAGGTCGCCGTGATCGCGTGCAGCGGGCGCACCCAGTTCAGCGCGCCCGGCTTTTCCGAGCGCTTGCCCCAGCGCATCGATTTCGGCCAGGGGAAGGTCCTGACGATCACCGGCAGCATCTCGGCGAGCACGTCGAGCGTGGCGCGGCCGGGCTTCTCGATCAGCGCGACGTAGAAGTCGCCCTTCTTCGGATCGCGCTGGATCGTGGCCTCCTCGATCGAGGACAGGCCGGTGGCCTTGAGGAAGCCTTGGATCGCGGCATCGGCGCCGCCGACGCGCGGGCCCTTGCGCTCCTCCTTGAGATCAGCCTGCCGCGCCGGGATGCCGTGCACGGTCAGCGCCAGCCGCCGCGGCGTCGCGAACGCCTTGGCCCCCTCATAGACGAGGCCCTCGGCGACGAGCTTGTCGGTCACCATGCGGCGCAGATCGTCGGCCGCCTTGGCCTGCATGCGCGCGGGGATTTCTTCGGAGAACAGTTCGAGGAGAAGATCAGGCATATCTCAAGTCTCTCTGCACGAAGAACCACCCTCCCCTGGAGGGGGAGGGTCGCCTGCCAAGGGCAGGCGGGGTGGGGTGACCGCGATCTCCGTGTGAATGGCTTCGAGCACCGCCTCAGTCCTGGTCATAACGTCGTTGTTCCAAAATCGCAAAACGCGATAGCCTTCCGAGTTGAGCCAGCGCGTCCGGGCCTGGTCGCGCTGGATGTTCGCATCCTCTCCGTGCTGCGAGCCGTCCACCTCGATGATGAGGCGACGGGCCAGGCAGGCAAAATCTGCAACGTAGGGACCAATGACGACCTGTCATCTGAAATGGGTCCCTTCGATCTCGAGGCGCCGCAGGTGACGCCACAGAATGTCTTCGGCCGCCGTCGTGTTTTCGCGCAGCCGTTTCGCGGTTCGGCGTTTGAAGTCGCTGATCGGCCGTTTGCCCATCTGGCACCTTCACCCCACTCCGCTCGCCTGCGATCAATCCTCCACCAAGTGAGGGTGATCACATCTTCCACCCACCAGCGCAGTGCCACCCTCCCCTGGAGGGGGAGGGTCGATTGCTCATGCGCAAGCATGAGCAATCGGGGTGGGGTGACAGTCTATCCATCATCAACAGTGCCCGAGCCGAGAGATCACCCCACCCCGGCACGCATCTCGCTTCGCTCGATCGCGTGCCGACCCTCCTCCTCCAGGGGAGGGTGAAGAGTCACTTCCCGCGTCGATATTGACTCAAACTCCCGCCCCGCCCGCTTCCGTATGCAGCCAGGCCTCGCCGCAGGCCTTGGCGAGCTCGCGGACGCGCAGGATGTAGCTCTGGCGCTCGGTGACCGAGATGACGCCGCGCGCGTCGAGCAGGTTGAAGACGTGGCTGGCCTTGATGCACTGGTCGTAGGCCGGCAGCGCCATCTGATGCTCCCGGCGGTTGCCCAGCTTTGAATTTTCTTGCCAGCCGGCGGCGAGATATTTGCGGCACGCGCCCTCGGCCATCTTGAACTGCTCGAACAGCATGTCGGTGTCGGCATGCTCGAAATTGTGCCGCGAATATTCCTGCTCGGCCTGCAGGAAGACGTCGCCATAGGTGACCTTGGCGTCGCCGTCGCGGCCGTTGAAGTTGAGGTCATAGACGCGGTCGACGCCCTGGACGTACATCGCCAGGCGCTCGAGGCCGTAGGTGAGCTCGCCCGCGACCGGCGCGCATTCGAAGCCCGCGACCTGCTGGAAATACGTGAACTGCGACACCTCCATGCCGTCGCACCAGCACTCCCAGCCGAGCCCCCACGCGCCCAGCGTCGGGCTCTCCCAATCGTCCTCGACGAAACGGATGTCGTGCACGGCGGCGTCGATGCCGATCGCGCCGAGCGACTTCAGGTACAGCTCCTGAAGGTTCGGCGGCGATGGCTTCATGATCACCTGGAACTGGTAGTAGTGCTGCATCCGGTTGGGGTTCTCGCCGTAGCGGCCGTCCTTCGGCCGCCGCGACGGCTGCACGTAGGCGGCATTCCACGGTTTCGGCCCGAGCGCGCGCAAGGTCGTCGCCGGGTGGAAGGTGCCTGCCCCCATCTCCATGTCGTAGGGCTGCAGGATCACGCAGCCCTGCTCGGCCCAGAACCGTTGCAGGGCCAGGATGAAGCCCTGGAACGAACGTTCGGGGCGCATGTGCGGAGGCAGCGAGTCCATCGTCGATATCGGTCTTTCGCAGGCGTCGGAAAAGCGCGCGGACCGTATCGGCGGGACCATCAGGAATCAAGGCAATAGGGTCTCCGAACGGCGGCGACGTGCCGTCGTTCGAAGATCAGCGCTCGCGTCAGCCCGGCCGGTAGGCGCCCGTGACGGGATCGCGGCGCAGAGTCTTGATCTCGGCGGCCTGTGCGGCCTCGGCGACGCGCGACAGCCGCGCCTCTTCGAGCTCGCGGTTGATCTTCTGCGCGGCCTTGTAGGCCCAGCGAACCACGGCAAGCCCGCCCAGCATACCCGCGAAAGCAACGAACGGCGGCATTGGTCGATCCTCGTTCATGAACAGAGCCACCCCGAATCCCATTGTCGCCGATCCCGGTTCCCCCCGCAATCCGGATTGCGAGGGGCGAAATGGCGCGCCCCCAGTCTAGAACCCAAAGCGGGCCCAGATCGCCCGGGTTTCGGCCGCGGAGATCACCTCCTCGGCCAGCCCCGTCCAGCCGAATCCCAGGCTGCCGGCGCCCGCGGCGCGGCGGCCGAGCAGACCCGACAACAGGCCGGACGCCGGCGCCACGACAGGCGTTGCAACCTTGTCGCCGAAGCGGGTGCGCAGGACGGCGCGGAGGTCGCCGATGGCGTCCGCCAGCCCCAGCGTGACGGCGCTGTCGCCGGCCCAGTACTCGCCGGTGAACAGCACATCGTCGGCGCCCTTCAGCCGGGTCGCGCGGCTCTCCTTGACCAGCGAGATGAACAGCGCGTGGATCTCGCGCTGGATCTTCTTCAGCCGCGCCACGTCGTCGGGATTCTCCGGCAGGAACGGATCGAGCATCGCCTTGTGCTCGCCGGCCGTATACAGCCGGCGCTCGATGCCGATCTTCTTGATCAGGTCCTGCAGCCCGAACGAGCCGCCGACCACGCCGATCGAACCGAGGATCGAGGACGGATCGCAGAAGATCTCGTCGCCGGCGCAGGCGATCATGTAGCCGCCGGAGGCCGCGACATCCTCGACGAACACGAGCACCGGCAGCTTCTTCTCCGCCGCGAGCTGACGGATGCGCAAGTATATCTGGCGCGACTGCACCGGCGAGCCGCCGGGCGAATTGATCACCAGCGCCACCGCCTTGGCGTTGCGCATGGAGAAGGCGCGCTCCAGCACCTTGGCGACGCCCGCAAGCGTCAGGCCCGGCCGCAGCGGCGTCACCGCGCCGATCACGCCGGACAGGCGGACGACCGGTACCACCGGTACGCCGCGCAGCCGCGCCGGAAGCAGCGCCTTCAGCCGATCGAAGAGCCCGGCTGCATCGCTGGGTTGTGTCAAATTGTCCACCATCCTGTTACCTCGGATTAACCACTTTTTATCGCGCCGCTGCCATTCAAAGGGCTGGAACGAGCCTTGCAATCTCCTGGGCAATCGCACGGCGAGCCAAGGTGCAGAGTGCGGCGGAGGAATACATGAAGGTCTACCTGTTGATGCTGCTGATCGGTACTCTATTGACTGCGATCCGGTTCACGACGGTAACCGAACGCCAGTCCGAAGCTCAGACGCAATAACGCCCGACCACGACCAACCGTTCAGGGGGTGCTCAAGGCCAGCGCCCCCTGCCCCGACAGCACCCGCACGGCCTCGTCATTCGGCACGCCTGCCGCCTCATTCAGCACCACTCCGGCGAGAAGCTGGGTCGGCGCCCGCCCTCCCTTAACGGCCCTGACCAGGATACGGATCGCCGGCTTGCCCGCTTGGCCGTGAACCGGTTGAACGGCAAGACTGCCGAAGCCGCGCGCCAGCGCCGCGACAACCCCGCTCAAACCATCGGCCCGCCAGATCAAGGTCAGCACGCCACCGGATTTCAGCATCCGCCGCGCGGCATGCGTCCAGATCTCCAACGTCGTCGCCGTTGCCATGTGCGCGGTCGCGCGCGCGGCGTCGGGCGAGGCACGGTGACGCGCGGCATCGTGGAACGGCGGATTCATCAGCACGACGTCGACACTGTCGGGCCCGAGCCCTGCGGCCGCGAAAGCGGCCGCGTCCGCGGCGACGTCCAGCACCACGACCTCCGCGGGCAAGGCATTGGCGCGTGCGTTGTCGCGCGCGAGGCGCGCCAGATCCGGCTCGCGCTCGACCAGCGTCAAGCCGAGACCGCCCACGCGCCGGGCCAAGGCCAGCCCGGCCGTCCCCACGCCGGCACCGAGATCGACCACCCGCTCGCCCGAACGCGCGGCCGTCGCCGCCGCCAGCAGGATTGCGTCGTGGCCGGCGCGATGGCCCGTCGTGGGCTGCCGCAGCCGCAATTGGCCGCCGAGCACGGCGTCCTCGGAGATGTCGACAGCGTCACTCATCAGGGCGCAGCTCATGCGCCAGCCCGGCGTCGGTGAGAAGCCGCCGGGCCTGGAGATTGTCGTCCTCATGCACGAGGATCCGGCGCGGCAGGATGCCGAGCGAGCCCTCGATGATGCTCATGTTCTGATCGAGGACGAGGTGATGGATGTCGGCGCCATCGAGCAGCGCCCCGATCGCCGAAACCAGCACGATATCATTGGTCCGAACCAATTCCTTCAATCGTTATGTCTCCATGCGGGCTTGGGTCAAGAAGGGCTTGGGTCAAGAAGGGCTTCGGTCAACCAGGCTTGGGTCAAGGTTCCGTGTCTGCCCTTGCCGCCTGCGGCCGCAGTTTCTATTGTCGTTTCGAGCATAGCAAAATCGGAGACCAGAGTGGCGGTTATCGTACCTTTCGAGAGTCCATCGGGAGCCTCCATCGATGGGCTGGTCGCGCTGGTCGCAGCCGACATGGAACGGGTCAACGCTACGATTTTGTCGCGCACCGGCTCGGACGTCACGATGATCCCGGAGGTCGCAAACCACCTGATCTCCTCCGGCGGCAAGCGGTTGCGGCCGATGCTGACGCTGGCGATGGCGCATCTCACCGACTACACCGGCGACGGTCACGTCAAGCTGGCCGCGGCCGTCGAGTTCATGCACACGGCGACGCTGCTCCATGACGACGTGGTTGACGAGAGCGAAATGCGCCGCGGCAAATTGTCGGCGCGCATGCTGTGGGGCAACGAGGCCAGCGTGCTGGTCGGTGACTTCCTGCTCGGCCAGGCGTTCCGCATGATGGTCGAGGTCGGCTCGCTGCGTGCGCTCGACATTCTCTCGGCCGCCGCCGCCACGATTGCCGAGGGCGAGGTGATGCAGCTTGCCGCCGCCAAGAACACTGCAACCACCGAGGACGAATATCTCGCCGTGATCCGCGGCAAGACCGCCGAGCTGTTCGCCGCGGCCTGCGAGGTCGGGCCGGTGCTCGCCGATCGGCCCAAGGCCGAGCAGACCGCCTCGCGGTCCTTCGGCATGAATCTCGGCATCGCCTTCCAGCTCGTCGACGACGTGCTCGACTATGGCGGCAAGGCCGCCAAGCTCGGAAAGAATGTCGGCGACGATTTCCGCGAGGGCAAGATCACGCTGCCGGTGGTGCTGGCGTTCCGCCGCGGCAGCGACAGCGAGCGTGCCTTCTGGATCAAGGCGCTGGAGCGCGGCGAGATCAGCGATCACGATCTCGACCATGCGATCGGGCTGATGAACAAGCATCGCGCCTTGGAGGACACGATCAGCCGCGCGCATCACTACGGCGCCATGGCCGTCGACGCGCTGGCGCTGTTTCCGGCGTCACCGATGAAGACCGCGCTCGAGCAGGTGGTGGCGTTCTGTTTGGCCAGGTCGCATTAGTTGGCGAACCTGGGCCTGCCCTTCGTGATGTCATGCCCCGGCGCAGGCGGTGTGCGTTAATGCGCCCTCGCCCCTTGTGGGAGAGGGCATGCAGGACAGAGCAACAAGCTCGCTTGGGTGAGGGGTATGCCTCAGCAAGCGCGGCGTCCGCGGACAGATGCCCCTCACCCAACCCAGTACGTGGATGAGCCGGCGATGCCCTCTCCCACAAGGGAAGAGGGCGCTGTATCGGGAAGCCGCTCGCCGCTAGTAAGTAATTACGACTAACTCAACGTCCCCGCATGCACCCACCATTCGGGGTGCGCGACGGCGATCTCTGCGCCGGCGGCCTTCGCCTCGACCTCGCTGCCGTAGATCGCAAAGCATGTGGCGCCAGAGCCGGACATGCGTGCCAGCAGCACGCCTGAGCTCGCACGGAGAGCGTCGAGCACGGTGCCGATGATCGGCTGCACCTTCAAGGCTGGCGGCTCGAGATCGTTCTTCACCTGGTCGAGCGCGGCGCCCCAATGGGCGATGGTGGCACCGGCCTTCGGCCAGGACGGCGCCGTGAGAACATCCGTCACGCCGACCAGCAGATCGCCCGGCTTGAGGCCGAGCGCCTGGAACACGTCCTTGGTCGCCACCGGCACGCGCGGATTGATCATCACGCAGGGCAGGACGGGAAGCGCGAGCGGCTGCAGGTTCTCGCCGACGCCGGTCATGGTGCAGGCGCGCGAGGGCACGCAAACCGGCACGTCGGCGCCGGTCTTCAAGGCGACCGCAGTGAGGCGCGGGTCGTCCAGCGACAGGCCATTCAGCTTCGCCAGCAGCCGCAGCGCCGCTGCGGCATCGGCCGAGCCGCCGCCGATGCCGGCGGCGACCGGCAGCACCTTCTCCAGCGTGAAGGCGCCAAGCTTCAGGCCCGGAACGGCCTCCGCAAGCAGCCGCGCCGCCTTCAGCACCAGATTGTCCGTGGTCTCGCCGCAGGCCTCCGCGAGCGGCCCGGTTGTCGTCAGCCTCAGCTCCGGGCCCGGCACCAGCGTAAGCTGGTCCGCGCAGTCGGCGAAAGCAACGACGCTTTCGAGATCATGGTAGCCGTCGACCCTGCGGCCGACGACCCGCAGGGTCAGATTGACCTTGGCGCGCCCCTGCTCCTGCAGCGCGCCGGTGACCGTGGACGCCAACATCGGCGCAATGCCCCCAGCATGTTCGGTGGCGGATCCGGTATCGCGCTCGGCCAGCGGCCGAAACGAACGTGGCCGGCGCCGCCACACGCTTCATCAAAATCATCCGGGCTCCCCGGCAAGCCGAGGAGCCCGTGATGGCTCTCACCTCGTGATCAGGGCGACCTAGCCGCCCTTGCCGTCGTCCTTCTTGGCGTCGGACGGCGTGTCCTTGCTGTCGTTGCTCGCCGCGGCCGGCGCCGGATCGTCGGTCAGGCCGTTCTGGATCTTGGCCTCGATCTTCGGCAGCTCCTCGGCCTCGGGCTTCAGGTCGCGGGCATGAGCCCACTGGAACTTGGCTTCCAGCTTGCGGCCGATCTTCCAATAGGCGTCGCCGAGATGGTCGTTGATGGTCGGATCCTCGGGCTTGAGGTCGATCGCGCGCTCGAGGTTCTTCACCGCCTCTTCGTAGTTGCCGATGCGGAAATAGGCCCAACCGAGCGAATCGACGATGTAGCCGTCGTCCGGGCGCTGCTCGACCGCGCGCTTGATCATCTTCATGCCTTCGTCGAGATTGACGCCCTGGTCGATCCACGAATAGCCGAGATAGTTGAGCACGTGCGGCTGGTCGGGCTGCAGCTCGAGCGCCTTGCGCATGTCGGCCTCGGCCTTCGGCCACTGCTTGGAGCGCTCCAGACAGATGCCGCGATAATAGTAATAGACGCTGTTGGCCTTGTCGTTGTTGGCGGGCAGCGAATCGACGCCGAGCGAATAGGTCTTGGCGCAATCGGCGAACTTCTTGCGGCCGCGCTCGATGTTGCCGAGCGCCATGATCGCCTCCAGGTCCTTCGGATCCTGGGCAATCACGTCCTTGAGGATCTTGATCGCCTCGTCGCTGCGGTCGGCGCTGTCGAGATCGGTCGCCAACTGGATCTGCGCATTGCGCTTCAGCGGCGAGCTCGCCGGCACCCGCTCATAGACCTTGATCGCCATCTGCGGCTTCTTCACCGTCTCGTAGAGATCGGCGAGTGACAGCAGCGCCAGCGGATGATTCGGCTGCAGGTGCAGCGCGAGCTGCAGATAGACCAGCGCCAGATCCTCGCCGCCGCGGCGGCTCAACGTGGCGCCGATGCCGTACAGCGCCTCGGCGGCGCCGGCCTGGGCCGAATCGACCAGCGGCGGCAGCTTCCTGCCGGCCTTGGTCTCGCGCAGGCCCTCCTGCACCAGCGGATGGCGCGCGAGCTTCTTGTCGAAGGCTTCATAGATCGCGGTCGCCGCCGCCGCATCCTTGTTGCGCGACAGCCAATGCGCATAGGCCTCGGTGATGCGCAGCATCGAATCGTCGAGCTTGTAGGCGCGCTCGAACCGCGTGCCGGCGTCCTTCTCCTTGCCGGCCAGCTCCAGGATCATGCCGGCATGAAGATCCTTGAACAGCGGATACCATTCGGGACCGGTCAGCTTGTCGATATTGGCGACGGCGGCCTTCGAATCGCCCGCGCCCGCCGCGGCCCACGCCGACAGCAGGGTGGCGACGAGATCGGTGATCGGCCCGCGCACCGACTGGTTGATGTTGGTCTGGGCGGCAGCGTATTTCTTCTGCTTGATGTCCTGCACGCCGACCACGAGACGCGCGATGCGGTTGGACTTGTCGATCGTGAGCACGCGCTCGGCCAGCTTCACGGCCTCGTCGATATCGCCATCGGCGACCGAGGAGATGAAGGCGCGGTCGAGCAGCTCGTTGTTCTTCGGGTCGCTGCGTAGCGCCGAGCGGTAGAACGCCGCCGCCGAGGCCGCGTCGCGCTCGACGCTGGCGTGGCGGGCCGCCAGATAGCTGCCCGACGTGGTGAGCGACTTCAGATCGACGCCGGTCGGAAATTTTGCGGCGTTGTCCGCAGGATGATCCGGCGTCTGGGCTAGGACGGCACCGGGGATCAGCAAGGCAGAAACGGCAATTGCGGTCCAGCGATTGCGAATTGACAACATCACGGTGCGCTCTGGTTGTTGGAAATGACGGATCGGTACGGACACGAACCCGATCGGCAGCTCTTCAAGGCGCCGACAATGCCGCGTTTGGCGGCCAACCGCAAGGATCTGCAGGATATTCGGGTCAGCCGGGAGCCCCTTTGGCGAAGGTGACCTGCGTCAAACCGCGCCAGTATGGCCGTATCGTGGCCGGCTGCCCTCCCCGGAGCAGCCGACTCACGCAATCGTGCGTTATACGAGGCTACATCGCCTCGTAGTTCGGCCCACCGCCGCCTTCCGGAGGAACCCAGGTGATGTTGCCGTTGGGATCCTTGACGTCGCAGGTCTTGCAGTGGACGCAGTTCTGCGCGTTGATCACGAAGCGCGGGCTGGTGCCCTCCTCGACCCATTCGTAGACGCCCGCCGGGCAATAGCGGTTGGACGGCCCGGCATAGACGTCGTGCTCGGAGCTCTTCTGCAGCGCCATGTCGGCGACCTTCAGATGCACCGGCTGGTCTTCCTCGTGATTGGTGTTCGACAGGAATACCGAGGACAGCCGGTCGAAGGTCAACTTACCGTCCGGCTTCATCGCCGGCTTCGGCTTGTGCGCCTTGGCGGGATCGAGCGTGGCGCGATCGGGCTTGACGTGCGACTGGGTGCCAAACAACGAGAAACCGAGCGTGTTGCACCACATGTCGAAGCCGCCGAGCGCGACGCCGAGCACCGTGCCGAACTTCGACCATAGCGGCTTGACGTTGCGAACCTTGAACAGATCCTCGCCGACTGGCGAGCCGCGCCAGGCGTTCTCGTAACTGACCAGTTCGTCATTGGCGCGGCCGGATGCGAGCGCGGCATTGACGTGCTCGGCCGCGAGCATCGCGCTGCCCATCGCGTTGTGCACGCCCTTGATGCGCGGCACGTTGACGAAGCCCGCGGCGCAGCCGATCAGCGCGCCGCCGGCGAACGACAGCCGCGGCACCGACTGGTAGCCGCCCTCGGTGATCGCGCGCGCGCCGTAGGCTAGCCGCTTGCCACCCTCGAACACGCCGCGGATCGAGGGATGGGTCTTGAAGCGCTGGAATTCCTCGAACGGCGACAGATAAGGATCGTCGTAGTTCAGGTGGACGACGAAGCCGACCGCGACGAGATTGTCGTCGTAGTGATACAGGAACGAGCCGCCGCCGGTCTTCATGTCGAGCGGCCAGCCGAACGAGTGCTGGATCAGGCCCTTCTGGTGCTTGGCCGGATCGATCTGCCAGACTTCCTTGAGGCCGATGCCGAACTTCGCCGGCTCGCTCTTGGCGTCCAATGCGAACTTCGAAATCAGCTGCTTGGACAGGCTGCCGCGCGCGCCCTCGGCGAACAGCGTGTACTTGCCGAGCAGCTCCATGCCGCGCGTGAACGAGGCTTTCGGCTTGCCGTCCTTGCCGATGCCCATGTCGCCGGTGGCGATGCCGCGCACCGCGCCCTGCTCGTCATAGAGCACCTCGGTGGCCGCGAAGCCCGGATAGATCTCGACGCCGAGCGCCTCGGCCTTGCGCGACAGCCAGCGGCAGACATTTCCGAGCGAGCCGATGTAGCAATGATGGTTGTCCATCAAGGGCGGCATCGCGAAGCCCGGCAGCGAGATCGCGCTGCTCTCGGTCATCCAGAAGAACTTGTCGACCTTGACCTGGGTCTTCAGCGGGCAATCCTCGTCCGACCGCCAGTCGGGGATGAGCTTGTCCAGCGCCGCCGGATCGATCACCGCACCAGACAAAATGTGCGCGCCGACCTCGGAGCCCTTCTCGACCACGACGATGTTGAGGTCGGCATTGAGCTGCTTCAGCCGGATCGCGGCAGTCAGGCCCGACGGGCCGGCGCCGACGATGACGACGTCGAACTCCATGGATTCGCGCGGAGGTAACTCTTCGGTGCTCATGTCTCTCAATCTCAGGCCCGGCCGGTGCAGTGGATTTGACCTTTGCATCCCCCTGGCGCGTGCAAAGGTCAAACCCGGAGCTGCAACAGCAACAATGACTTAACTAGGGTTCCTGGAGGCGCCGGCGGTTCGCTGATGGGCTGGTCCTGAGGGGGAGCGAACGCTGGCGCCGGAACACTAGGGCGTTCCGTCCCTTTTTTGGGTTATTCCAAGCTCTTGTTTCCGATTTTTCGGGGCAGGACAACCACCGAAATGCATTCCGCCATGCGCCGAGGCGGCGTACATTGTTGCCACGATCGATCATGATGACCCCCGAGCCCCTCCCCGACGTCCGCCAACTGCTCGCCTTCTATCTGGAGGCCGGGGTCGATTGCGCCTTGGCCGACGAGCCGATCAACCGGCTGGTGGAGCCTGAGGCCGCATCCCCTGCCGCTCCTGCCGCCCGTCCGGCGGCGGCGCCGCAAGCCGGCCGGCTATCCGCGCCGGCGATCATTGCGCCGCGCGGCGAACCGCCGCCTCCGCCGGAAGCGGCCGTCGCCTCGGCCCGCGAGGCGGCGCTGACAGCGCCGACCCTGGAGGCGCTGCGCGAGCTCCTGGAGACTTTCGACGGTTGCGCACTGAAGCAGACGGCGTCGCGACTGGTGTTCGCCGACGGCAATCCGCAGGCGCGCATCATGCTGGTCGGCGAGGCGCCCGGCCGCGACGAGGACATCGAGGGCCTGCCATTCGTCGGCCGCTCCGGCAAGCTGCTGGACCGCATGATCGGCGCGATCGGGCTCGACCGCAGCAAGGTCTACATCGCCAACGTCATTCCCTGGCGCCCGCCCGGCAACCGGACGCCGACGCCGCAGGAGACGCAGATCTGCCTGCCGTTCATCCGCCGCCAGATCGAGCTGGTCGATCCCGACGTGCTGGTGACGCTCGGCAACCCGTCGACGCAGGCGCTGCTCGGCACCACCGAGGGCATCATGCGCACGCGCGGCAAATGGCGCGACTACGACACCGGCAAGCGCACCATCCGCGCGATCGCCACCTTCCATCCGGCCTATCTGTTGCGCTCGCCGTCCTACAAGCGGCTGTCATGGCAGGATTTGCGCGCGATCGCGAAGGTGATGGCGGTCTGAGCCGAACTCCCTCCGCGTCATTGCGAGCGAAGCGAAGCAATCTAGAATCCCGCCCAAGCCTCTGCATTGCTTCGTCGCTTCGCTCCGCGCAATGACGGCTTATGGAAAGCGCTACGGTCCCTTCGGCCGCACGATGGCCCAGCCGACGCGCAGCACCGGCTGGCGGCCATTGATCAGCCAGTCGAAGCTGCGCGGCACCTCCGGCACCAGCCCAGGAAAGCGCTGGGCGATCTCCGGCGGTGGGGTGCCGACCGTGTCGGAGGCGCGCCATACCACGACGCCGCCGCTCTCGGCGAATTTGGCCGGCGTGACCCAGGGCGTCCGCTGCGGGGTGGCATCGAGGAACAGATGCGCGCGGCGGCGGCCGAGCGCGACCAGGCTGGCGAGTTGCGGATCGCCGGCGACCGCCTGCAGCGGCTGGTTGGTACGGCGCTCAAAACTCTCGACGAAGAAACGAGAGATGTCGCGGGCCGGCATCGCCGTCGCGACCTCGCGGTCGCCGAGCAACGGCAGCACCACAGCGCTGCCCGCCGCGAGGATGGCGGGCGCGGCGATCGCAACCGCCCAGACCAGGCGCAGCAGCCGCTGCCGCCGCAGATAGATCAGATCACCCGACGCAACCACCAGGGCAAGACCGACCATGGTCAGGGTCACGGCAGTGCCGCCGAACACGGTCGAGAGGCCGAACAGGCCGGCGATCAGACTGCCGGCCAGCGCCGGTGCAATCGCGAAGCAATAGACGAAGTCGCGCGCGAGCGGCGGCACCGAGCGGCGATAGATGATCGGCGCATCGGTCTCGCCGCGATTGATCCAGCCGGCGTCGAGCAGCACCAGCAGCAGCACGGCCGAGATCGCCAGCAGCAGCCCCCCCGCCAGCGCGAGCCAATGCCAGGCGCGCACCGAGAGCTCGGCGAGAACGGGCAGCGCCGGTAAGCCGACGCTCTCGGAACGCAGCACGAAAATGAGATAAGGCAGCGCCAGCGCCACCACCACGAGCAGCGCGAACAGCGGATCGAACGAGCGAAGCACGCGGCGGCCCTGCGCGGTCGAGACCACGAAGCCCGCGATCAGCAGCAGCAGGCCGGCGGCGGCCGGCGTGGTCAGCAGCAGCAGGCCGGCCTCGATCGACCAGGCAAACCAGGCGTTGCGCCGGCCCTCGCCGAGAATCCGCCAGCTATGCAGCAGCAGCAGCGCCCAGAGCGGACGCGCCAGCACCTCCGGACCGAATTCCAGCGTGGGCGCACCGAACGCGGTGATGGTCATGGTCAGCAGCACGGCAAGCACCGCCTGCTGGCCGCCGACGATCGCCGCCGCCAGGAGATACATCACCCACAGACTGAGCGCCGAGCACAGCACGGCCAGCACGTAGACGCCGAGCAGATGATTGCCGGCAAGGCGATAGGCGACGTCCGACAGCCAGAACGACAGCGGCGGCCCGAGATCGGTGCCGACCTGGTACTCGCGTCCGAACGCGATGGTGGTGGCAAGCTGGCCGGGCGGGCTGCGATAGAACAGCATGGCCACGCCGAGCCACATCAGGGCCTGGCACAGCACCACGATGACGACGACCAGCCGCGGCCTTGCGCGGATCAGTTCGACAACCAGGGACGTGAAACGCATGAACGGCTGGATCGCTTGGCTGAATCGCTGAGGACGTCGAGGAGGCCGGCAGGACCGTCGCTCATCCGCAGCAGCCTCGCTGTCCGACGCCCGCAATCGATACCGCACGATCGGGGCGCACAACACCGCCCCTGCTGCGAGGAGTGACACTTCGTGCTGGCTGGCTAACCAAAACTATTAAGACCGCGGCGACCGCGAGGCAACCTGCATCAGACCCCGACCGAGATTTCAGTGGATGTCACCACGGTCACCTCGGCAAACAAATCCGGCTCCGGGACGTCGGTCCACGGCTGATGCTTGCGCCGGGCGGCCACGACGGGTGCGAACAGGCTGCGATGATGCACCGACGGTCCGAGCCGGTCCAGCGCAGCGAGGTGCTCCGGCACGGCATACCCCTTGTGCTGCTCGAAGCCGTAGCCGGGGCAATCCTGCGCCAGCGCGCACATCAGCCGGTCGCGCGTGACCTTGGCGACGATCGAGGCGGCCGCAATCGACATCACCAGGCCATCGCCGCCGATCACCGCCTCGCAGCCGCAATCGACGTCGATGCGGTCGCGGCCGTCGACGAAGACGTGCTTCGGCGCCTCGGGCAACGCCCTCACGGCGCGCGACAGCGCCCACAGCGAGGCCCGCAGGATGTTGTCGCGATCGATTCGCGCCGGCGAGGCGACAGCCACCGCGAACGCCGACGTCTTGCAGATCTTGTCGAACAGCGCCTCGCGCTGCTCCGCGCTCAGCCGCTTGGAGTCATCGAGGCCTTTCGGGATGCGCGCGGGATCGAGAATCACGGCCGCGGCGACCACCGGACCGGCCAGCGGCCCCCGTCCCGCCTCGTCGCAACCGGCGACCGGCCAGATGCCCTGCTTGAGCAGCGCGCGCTCCCGCCGGAAGCTCGGCGGCGTCACCGCGATGACGCCCTTGCCGAGCTTGGCGGCCGACCTGCCGGCAGCATTCGTGGCAACAGGCTTGGTTGCGGCCTTTGCAGGTGCGCTCTTCGCCACGGCGCCGCTCGTCGCCTTCGCCCTGCCCGGCTTTTTTGACTGATCGCGAATCATGGCCGGCATGGTGCGAAACGGCCCGCGGCGGCGCAACCCCGAACGGACCTCATTCCCCGCTATTCGCCCCTTGCCCGCGACCGACTACGCCGGCAGATGCACTCGATCATCCTTGCCGACATCAATCCCCGGCGCGATCACCACTTCCCAGACATGACCGTCCGGATCGGAGAAGTAGCCGCTGTAACCGCCATAGTCGGTTCGTTGCGCCGGCTTCAGCAGCATCGCGCCTTTCTCCACCGCCGACGCGAGCGCCGCATCGACCTCGGCCTCCGAGCGGCAGTTCCATGCCAGCGTCACGCCGCGGAATGCCTGGGGGCGCGGTGCGTCCGGCACGCCCGCATCATCGGCGAGCGCGCCCCACGGGTACAGCGCCAGCACCGTCCCGCCGGTCTCGAAGAATGCCACGGCCTCTCCGGTCGCGCGGAATTTTCGGGCGAAGCCGAGCGACGTATAGAAGGCGATGCTCCGCCGCATCTCGGATACACCGAGTGTGATGACGGTGAACCGCGGAACGCTCGCTTGTGCGCTCATCAACTGCTCTCCGCACGCTTCAGAACAGGCTGAGTTGCTGCCCGCCGCCCTTCGGCCGGACGAAATGATCGGTCGTCAACTTGGTCCGGCGCTTGTTCAGGCCGAGCTTTTCGCAGGCGATCTCGAAGCGGCGGCCGATCATCCAGGCCATCGGGCCCGTCCCCTTCATTCGCGTGCCCCATTGCGAGTCGTAATCGCGGCCGCCGCGCATGTCGCGGATCAGGGTGAAGACGTGGCGGTAGCGGTCCGGATAATGCTCGAGCAACCACTCGCGGAACAGGTCGCGCACCTCCAGCGGCAGGCGCAGCAGCACATAGGCAGCCTCCTTGACGCCGGCATGGGCGGCGGCATCGAGGATGCGCTCGATCTCGCTGTCGTTCAGCGCCGGGATCACCGGCGCCACCATCACCGTGGTCGGAATGCCGGCCCTCGACAGCGCCTGCAGCGCCTCCAGCCGCTTCGACGGTGTCGAGGCCCGCGGCTCCATGGTGCGCGCCAGCTTCGGATCCAGCGTGGTCACGGAGATCGCGACCTTCGCCAGGTTCCTCTTGGCCATCCGCGCCAGGATGTCGGCATCACGCATCACCAGCGCCGACTTGGTCACGATCCCGACGGGATGGCCAACCTTTTCCAGCACCTCGAGGATGCCGCGCATGATCTTCCGCTCGCGCTCGATCGGCTGATAGGGATCGGTGTTGGTTCCGATCGCGATCATCCGCGGCTCGTAGCCGCTGGCCGCGAGCTCCTTTTCCAGGAGCGCGGGCGCATCCGGCTTCACGAACAGCTTGGATTCAAAATCAAGACCAGGCGACAGCCCGAGAAACGCATGGGTCGGCCGCGCGAAGCAGTAGACACAGCCGTGCTCGCAGCCGCGATACGGGTTGATCGAGCGATCGAAACCGATGTCCGGCGAGTCGTTGCGGGTGATGACCTTGCGCGAGGTATCGGTCGCGACCATGGTCTTGAATGGCGGCAAATCCTCGAGACTCTGCCAGCCATCGTCGAAGACGACGCGAGCCTCCGCTTCGTAGCGGCCGCTCGCATTGGATTGTGCACCCCGGCCGCGGCGCCGGCCCCGTTCGATGGCGACCGCGAGTTCGGGGAAGTCGTTTTCCGGGCCAGATGAAGGCGCGCCCACCGGCTCGGAGGGCACCGGGACCGGCGGGCGCTTGAGGGCATGTGAAGATGCTCGGCTCATGGCCAAGACATAGCACACAAAAAGAACAATACAAGAACAAAAGAGAACAACGTCTCGGAACGGTTCTGGAGCCACGCAAGGCCAACCATCACATTCCCGTTCTATCCTTCGCAGCGCACTGGAACGGAATGGTGCGGCGTTACTCTAATGCACTTCCCGCAAGCGCGAAGCGGACGGCAAGCGAGGTTCCATGAACATCACGTCTTCCCATCAGACCAAAACGGCCGACGATCTCGACCTGCTCGATCGCTATTGGCGCGCGGCGAACTATCTCTCGGTCGGGCAGATCTATCTGCTGGACAACCCGCTGCTGCGCGAGCCGTTGAAAGCGGAGCACGTCAAGCCGCGCCTGCTCGGCCACTGGGGGACGACGCCCGGACTGAATTTCATCTACGCCCATCTCAATCGCGCCATCCAGGCGCAGGATCTCGACGTCATCTACGTGTGCGGTCCCGGCCATGGCGGCCCCGGCATGGTCGCCAACACCTATCTCGAAGGCAGCTACAGCGAGATCTATCCGGACATCACGCGCGATGCCGATGGCCTGCGCAAGCTGTTCCGGCAGTTCTCCTTCCCTGGCGGCATCCCGAGCCATGCCGCGCCCGAGACGCCGGGCTCGATCCACGAAGGCGGCGAGCTCGGCTACGCGCTGGTGCACGCCTATGGTGCGGCGTTCGACAATCCCGATCTGATCGTGGCCTGCGTGGTCGGCGACGGCGAAGCCGAGACCGGGCCCCTCGCCGCATCCTGGCATTCGAACAAGTTCCTGAACCCGGCCCATGACGGCGCGGTGCTGCCGATTTTGCATCTCAACGGCTACAAGATCGCCAATCCGACCGTGCTCGGCCGCATGGGCGATGCCGAGATCAAATGCCTGTTCGAAGGTTACGGCTACGAGCCGCTGTTCGTCGAAGGCGCGGAGCCGAAGGCGATGCATCGCCAGATGGCGGACGCGCTCGATGTCGCGCTCGCGAGCATCCGCTCGATCCAGCAGAATGCGCGTCAGCCGGATGCAACGATCCAACGGCCGCGCTGGCCGATGATCGTGCTGCGCAGCCCGAAGGGCTGGACCGGGCCGAAGGAGGTCGACGGCCTCAAGGTCGAAGGCTTCTGGCGCGCCCATCAGGTGCCGATCACCAATCCGCGCGGCAAGCCCGAGCATCTCGCGCTGCTCGAAGCGTGGATGAAAAGCTACGAGCCGGAAACGCTGTTCGACGGCCACGGCCGGCTCGTGCCGGAGCTGCAGGCACTGGCACCGAAGGGCACGCGGCGCATGGGCGCCAACCCGCATGCCAATGGCGGTCTGCTCAAGCGCGAGCTCAGGCTCCCAGACTACCAGCATTTTGCGGTCGAGGTGTCCTCTCCGGGCCAGACCATGGCTGAAGCCACGCGCGAGCTCGGCAAGTTCCTGCGCGACGTGATCACGCTGAATGCAGAGACACGCAACTTCCGCATCATGGGCCCGGACGAGACCGCCTCGAACCGGCTCGATGCCGTATTCGAGGTCACCGAGCGGGTGTGGATGGAAGGCATCGAGCCCTACGATGTCCACCTCGCCCATGACGGCCGCGTGATGGAGGTGCTGAGCGAGCATCTCTGCCAGGGCTGGCTGGAGGGCTATCTGCTCACCGGCCGCCACGGCCTGTTCTCCTGCTACGAGGCGTTCATCCACATCGTCGATTCGATGTTCAACCAGCACGCCAAATGGCTGAAGGTGTCACGCGAGCTGCCGTGGCGGCGCCCGATCGCGTCGCTGAACTATCTCCTGACCTCGCATGTCTGGCGGCAGGACCATAACGGCTTCAGCCATCAGGACCCCGGCTTCGTCGACCTCGTCGCCAACAAGAAGGCGGACATCGTCCGCATCTACTTCCCGCCGGATGCCAACACGCTGTTGTGGATCGCGGACCACTGCCTGCGCACCTACGACCGCATCAACGTCATCGTTGCCGGCAAGCAGCCGGCGCCGCAATGGCTGTCGATGCAGGAGGCGGCGACGCATTGCGACGCCGGCATCGGCATCTGGTCTTGGGCCGGCACCGAGCCCGCCGACGAGGAGCCCGACGTGGTGATGGCCTGCGCCGGAGATGTCCCGACCCTGGAGACGCTCGCAGCCGTCGACCTGCTGCGCAAGGAATTGCCCGACCTGAAGATCCGTGTGGTCAACGTCGTCGACCTCATGACCCTGCAGCCGAAGCAGGACCATCCGCACGGCCTCAGCGACCGCGACTTCGACAGCCTGTTCACCACCAACAAGCCGGTGATCTTCGCCTATCACGGCTATCCGTATCTGATCCATCGCCTCACCTACAGCCGCACCAACCATGCCGGCATGCATGTGCGCGGCTTCATCGAGGAAGGCACCACGACGACTCCGTTCGACATGGTCGTGCTGAACGAGCTCGACCGTTTCCACCTCGCCATCGAGGCGATCGAACGCGTGCCCGGCCTCAGCGTGTCGGCGGCTCATGTGAAGCAGAAATTCCGCGATGCGCTGATCGAGCATGCCCGCTACATCCGCGCGCATGGCGAGGACATGCCGGCGATCCGCGACTGGGTGTGGCCGAACAGCGCCGGCGGCACCACGCCGACACAGGCAGGCGACTGAGCCAGTCAAGCGCGAGCTTCAGCAACACGGCACCTTGAAATAGCACCGTTCGGGCGCGGGCCGAACGGCGCGGCCAGGTACGTGCTGCAAAATTCCGCAGCGCAGCGGGCTGATTTGGCTATGACAAGATGATAACAGTCATGCCGGAGGCGCGACAGATAGCGATGCCAGTTTCATGCTGAGCGTGATCATTCCGACCGAAGGTGTCGAGCAGACCGCCGTGGCCACCCTGTCCGCGCTGGTGCCGGGCGCCGCGGCCGGTGTCGTCACCGAGGTGCTGCTGGTCGATCGCTCGCCCGATTCCAGCGTGATCGAGCGGGTCGCGGACGTCGCTGGCTGCCACTTCATGAAGTTCGAGGGCTCCCAGGCCGCGGCCCTGGCTGCAGGGGCCGCCAGCGCGCGTGCGCCCTGGCTGATGTTTCTGCCCGCCGGCGCGATGCTCGATCCCGGCTGGATCGATGAAACCATGCAGTTCGTCCAGAGCGTCGCCACCGCCGGCCGGCCGCGCGCTGGCGTCTTCCGCTATGCCCGGTCTCCCTATGCCGCAATCAGCCTGCGCGACCGGCTGCGCGCGGTTGCGCGGGTCCTGGTCGGGCCGCTCGGCGACCAGGGTCTCTTGATCGCCAGGGATCACTACCGGCAGCTCGGCGGATACAAGCCCGACCACAAGCGCGCCGAAACGCGGCTGCTGCGTCAGCTCGGCCGTTCCTCGCGGACGATGCTGCGCAGCCGGATCGTGATGGTGTAGCGGCACGACAATACTTGCCAAAGTCAATCAATTGGTTGACAATGGCAAATATTGGAGGTGCCCCATGAATTCCGCCCCAGCCGACGGCAAGGTCGCCGCCATCCGCGCGTTCAACCGTTTCTACACGAGGAAGCTCGGCGCGCTGGACCAGCATCTGCTCGACAGTCCGTTTTCTCTGGCCGAGGCGCGTGTGCTCTATGAACTCGCACAGTACGACGCCATCTCGGCCAAGGAGATCGGTCTCTCGCTCGGCCTCGATGCCGGCTATCTCAGCCGCATCGTCCAGAGCTTCGACGAGCAGGGGCTGATCACCCGCACGCCTTTGCCAACCGATCGCAGGCAGCAGCAGCTCGGCCTGACCGCAAGAGGCCGGCAGGCCTATGCCAAGCTCGACCGCAGCTCGCAGAAGGAGATCGCGGCCATGCTGGCGCCGCTGGCGCCATCCGTGCGCGACCGGCTGGTCGGTGCAATGACGACGATCGAGACCGCCCTGGAGCCGCAGCAGCCGGGCCGCTCCCCAGTGCTGCTGCGCAGCCATCGCCCGGGCGACATCGGCTGGGTGGTTTCACGGCACGGCGCCGTCTACGCCGAGGAATATGGTTGGGACGTCTCGTTCGAGGCGTTGGTCGCCGAGATCGGCGCACAGTTCATCAGGAGCTACGACCCGGCGCGCGAGCACTGCTGGATCGCCGAGCTTGCGGGCGAGCCGGTCGGCTCGATCTTCCTGGTCAAGGGCAGCGACGAGGTCGCCAAGCTGCGGCTGCTGCTGGTCGAGAAGAAGGCCCGCGGTCTCGGCGTCGGCCGGGCCCTGACCGAACAATGCATCCGCTTCGCGCGCGAGAAGAACTACAGGACGATCGAGCTGTGGACGCAAAGCATTCTCACCGCCGCGCGCGACATCTATGCCCGCGCCGGGTTTCGCAAGATCGCCGAGGAGCCGCACGCCATGTTCGGCGTCCCGCTGACCGGCGAGACATGGCGGCTCGAGTTGTAGCCGGGCGGCTCGTGCAGCAACCGCCGGTAGGCCGAGATCACCGCCACAACAGGCTGCGCATGCCGATTGCGAAGTTCCCGCGCGCCGGTACTATCCCGCCAAACAGGGCGGGAGCAGTGATGGAATCGATGGTGCGATCGAAGCTTGCGGCGCTTGTCGCGCTCGCGGGCCTGTTTGGGGTCGAGGCTGGGACGGCGGCTCGCGCCGCGCCCAAAGGGCGCGCAACGGTCGCGATTACACGCACGACGGACTTCCTCTATCTGGCGGCACCAGCGGCGATCGAGATCAATGGCGCCAAGGTGGCGAGCCTTGGCCGCGGCGAGAGCTACAGCGGCTCGATTGCGCCCGGCGCCACCACGATCACCGTGTCGACATGGTCCTCGCCGGGCTCGTCGAACATTCGTTTCACCGCCGTGCCTGGCAAGGCCTACCGGATGGTCGTGGGACCGCGCGGCCAGAATTTCGCGGCCAGCATGATGGGCGGCCTCATTGGCGCGGCGATCGAAGGCGGCGGCGCTTTCGAGATCGTACCAACGAAGTGAGACGCGCGATCGACGCGCGGTGCCGCATCGCGCCGTGGCCCTATGCCGTCGCGCCCTGCGCCTTGGGCCGGCGCAGATGCTCGTCGAGCCGCGGCATGATCTCGACGAAGTTGCAGGGTCGCGTGCGGTAGTCGAGCTGGGCGGCGAGGATGCCGTCCCAGCCGTCACGGCAGGCCCCCGGTGATCCCGGCAGGCAGAAGATGTATGTCGCACCGGCGACGCCGGCGGTGGCCCGGCTCTGGATCGTCGACGTCCCGATCTTGGCGTGGCTCAGCATGTGGAAGGCGATCGAGAAGCCGTCCATGCGCTTCTCGAACAGCGGCTCGATCGCTTCCGGCGTGACGTCACGGCCGGTGAAGCCGGTGCCGCCGGTGGTGATGACGACGTCGACGCCGGGATCGGCGATCCACGACTTCACCACCGCGCGAATCTTCTCGACGTCGTCGGTGACGATCTCGCGCGCCGCGAGCCTATGGCCGGCAGCGGTCAGGCGGTCACTCAGGGTGGTACCGGACTTGTCGTCGGCAAGCGAACGCGTGTCGGACACCGTCAGCACGGCGATGTTGAGGGGAATGAAGCTCTTGCTCTCGTCGATCGCCATCATCGCGCCTCCCTACAGCGAACTGGCGCTGAACGTATTGCAGGCCTGCACCGTGCCCTGCTGGTAGCCGACCATGAACCAGCGTTTGCGCTGCGCGGCGGAGCCATGGGTGAACGAATCCGGCACCACGCGTCCGGTCGCCTTCCGCTGCAAGGTGTCGTCGCCGATCGCCGAGGCCGTCGTCAGCGCGGCGTCGATGTCGCCCTCCTCGAGGAAGCCCGGACGCTTCTTGGCCTCGCGATTGACCCAGACCCCGGACAGGCAGTCGGCCTGCAGTTCGACCTTGACCTGCAGCGCGTTGGCTTCGGCCTTGTTGTCCGACTGCTGCTGCATCCGCGTCACGCGCGGCAGGATGCCGAGCAGGTTCTGGATGTGGTGCCCGGCCTCGTGCGCAATGATGTAGGCCGCGGTGAACTTGCAGGCGCTGCCCGAGCAGCCCCGGAAGCGCGTCTCGACCTCGCGGAAGAAGTTGGTGTCGAGGAAGATCTGCCGGTCCGGCGGACAGTAGAACGGCCCCATCGCCGACTGCGCCATGCCGCAGCGGCCGCCATTGGTGCTGTTGCGAAACAGCACGATCTTGGGCCCGGTGTAATTCTGGCCGCTGGCCTGGAAGATCTCGCTCCAGCGGTCGTCGATCTCGCCGAGCACGCCGGCGATCATGTCGCCCATCTCGTCCTTCGGCGCGCCGGTCTTGCCGGGCGAGCGCCGATCGGCCTGCTGGGTCGGTGCGCCGCCGTGGCTGAGCATCTCAGCGCCGCCGATCAGGATGCGCGGATCGATGCCGAAGGCGTAGCCGATCAGGCCGAGAACGATGATGGTGCCGATGCCCAGCCCGCCGCCGCCGATCGGCAGACCCATACCACCGCCCATCCCGCCGCCTTCGTCGCGACGGTCATCGATGTCGTCGCTGCGACGGAAATCATCGTAACGCATGGGCGGCCTTTCCTCACGATTCTTGCGCGGCTCTGCGCGAAATGCCTAACGCGGCAAACAGGTAAAATTTCCACTGTGTTAATCAATAACCCGGCCGGCAAATTTTGCCTAGCGCCGCCGAAAAAACTGGCCCGCGCCGAACCTCGATCGGCTGCGCTCGCGCGCGGCCGGCGCGAAAAACCCATCGCAATCGGCGTCTTGCGCAGAGACCATCGTGTATCGACGAACGAAATTCGTCGCCGGTGCGCGTGATGAATGCGTGCGCATCGATGCGAATAATTTTCCGGGTTAAGTCCATTTTTACTTTGCCGGGTCAATGTGTGGGCAGTCGGTTGTTAGGTCCCGCGTCGCCGACAGCGTCGCCTGAGTCAGAGTTCTTGAGTCATGGTAGAGTCGCGTCGCGGGGCGTCTGCAAGGGCGCCCCGCACTAAATTTCAGACCCTCGAAGAGCAACGAATCATCGTCGGCGACTGCGTCGCCGAGATGTCGAAACTGCCAGGCGCATCGGTCGACCTGGTGTTTGCAGATCCTCCCTACAATCTGCAGCTCAAGGGTGAGCTCAAGCGTCCCGACGAATCGCAGGTCGATGCGGTCGACGACGATTGGGACAAGTTCTCCTCGTTCTCCGCCTATGACGACTTCACGCGCGCCTGGCTGCTTGCCGCGCGCCGCCTAATGAAGCCGAGCGCGACGATCTGGGTGATCGGCTCCTATCACAACATCTTCCGCGTCGGCGCGATCATGCAGGATCTCGGCTTCTGGATCCTCAACGACATCGTCTGGCGCAAGTCCAACCCGATGCCGAACTTCCGCGGCCGCCGCTTCACCAACGCGCACGAGACCATGATCTGGGCCGCGCGGGACGAGAAGGCGAAGGGCTACACGTTCAACTACGAAGTGCTGAAGGCCGCCAACGAGGACGTCCAGGCGCGCTCGGACTGGCTGATTCCGCTGTGCACGGGCGAGGAACGGCTGAAGGACGGCGACGGCAAGAAGATCCATCCGACGCAGAAGCCGGAAGGCCTGCTGGCGCGGGTGCTGCTGTCATCCTCGAAACCCGGCGATCTGGTGATCGATCCGTTCAACGGCACCGGCACGACCGGAGCCGTGGCAAAACGCCTCGGCCGCCGCTACATCGGCTTCGAGCGCGACAAGGTCTATGCGAAGGCGGCAGAGCGGCGCATCGCCGCGGTCGAGCCGCTGCCGGAGGCAACGCTCGCACCGTTCATGACGGCGCGCGAAGCGCCGCGCGTCGCCTTCTCGGAGCTGATCGAACGCGGCATGATCGCGCCCGGCACCAAGCTCGTCGACTCCAAGCGCCGCCACGGCGCGCTGGTGCGCGCCGATGGGGCCATCATGCTGGGTGACAAGGTCGGCTCGATCCACCGCATCGGCGCGGTGGCGCAAGGCCTGCCGGCCTGTAACGGCTGGACCTTCTGGCATGTCGAGACCAAGGGCGGCCTCAGGCTGATCGACGAATTGCGCGCCGAGATCCGCTCCGAGATGTCCGCCGCCTGACGCTCAGGAATTCCGGCGTTCCTGTCCGGAATAGCGCGCCAGCAGGTCTTCGACCTCGTACTGCTCATCGTAGCGAGCGTCGTCGCGCGGCACGACCGAGACCTGCGCTGTCGACTGCGACGATTTACCCCGGCGTCCCGCCAGCGCCGGATAGTAGCTGTCCACCGGCGGCAGGTGCATGCGATCGAGCTCGGGCTCCGCCGGCCAACGCGTGACGCGCCGGGCGGCCACCGGCTCGATGCGAAGCTGCCGCCTGCTCCGGGCGCGCGCAAACAGCACGCTGATCGAGAAGCCCGCGATCGCGACTGCGCCCAGGAAAGCAAACATCCGCGTCTTGGACGCATCATCCCCGGACATGCCGATCGTCACGGCCGGCGACGCATCCGCAGCGGCCAGCGCCGGCGTCGCGGGAGCAGCCGCTTCCGCGGCGTTGGTGTCGCTGGCGGCCGCGAGCGTGTAGGATGACGCGCGGGGCGCAGCGGGCTGCGCCGCGGCCTGCAGCGTGCCGGACTGGTCGGGCCAACGCGTCGCAACAGCAGATTCGTTCACAGCCGCGCCGACCGGGTCGGGCGCAGCCGCCGCCGGCGCTGACACCACGGGCGCCGGCGCGACGACCGGCGCAGGCGCGGCCGGAAATGCAGCAGCCGACGGAAAGGCAGACGCCGCCACGGTCGGTGTCGAGGACACGACCTTCACCTCATCGGCGGCGTCCTTGGACGACGATTGGATCTCGGCACGTGCATTTGCCGCGGTCGACGAGAGCTGAGCCCGTTCCTTCTGCGAGGCGAGCTTGCGCGTGACCAGCGACGCGCCCTTCGCTTCGCGATCGTCGTCGCGCAGATACCAGCACTGCTTCTTGGTCGCGCGATCGATGCGATAGAACCAGTGCTTCCCCGCCGGCGTCCCCGCAGGCTTTGCAAGGCATTCGTCTGCAGCCGATGCCGGTGTAAACTCGATTGTCGTCGCAGCCGCTCCCGCCAGCACGGCGACAGCAACGCACGGCAACAAACTCGTCGTTCGATTCGTCATCAGACCTCCGACGATTCAACGCGCCCCCGCTGCGCCGTTTCGGCGATGACTTCGTTCGGAATAAGGCTGCGGAGGTTCCATTTGTCGAAACAATGTTAGAACAGCGGTGTCCTTTGGATGCGTTCTAATATTTTCGGGCTGTTTTGTCGCAGCAACAGTGGGAATAGTCGATGATCTGTCTCCCGTCGTGCGTTGTCGCGCTCATGTGCAACACGCGGATGTGAGAAAACCCAAGACTGCAATCATGAATGCCAATCACCGCGACGCGCAAAGCCGACCTTGATGCGCGTGCGACTCATTTGATCTTCGTCAATGCCTTCTCGACGACTTCGCGCGTGTACGGCTTCTGAATCACCGGCATGTCGGACAGCTCCGCCGGAATCGGCGCACGCTCGCCATAGCCGGTCGCGAACATGAAGGGCACACCGAGTTCCTTCAGCCGGTGCCCGACAGGCAGGCTGCTTTCCGCGCCGAGGTTGATGTCGAGCAGTGCGAAGCTCGGCACCGCGCGCTCGATCGACTTCAGCGCCTGGCTGACCGACGCCGCGGTGTCGATGTGCCGCGCTCCCAGCTCGAGCAGAATCACTTCGGCGCCCATCGCGATGATCAGATTGTCCTCGACGATCAGCACCGTACCGGACAGGCGCGGCGTGTCCTCTTCCTTGCGCTGGTGCCTGGAGGGTGCCCCCGTCATCGCCGGCACCATCTGGACGAAATTGGCAGGGATCACGAAGCGCGCCTGCACGCCGAGCAGGTCGAAGCGGATCTCGGCGTCGCCCTTGAGGTCGAACGGCACCGAACGCTCGATGATGGTCGTGCCGAAGCCGCGCCGCGACGGCGGCTGCACCGGCGGCCCGCCGCTCTCCTTCCAGTCGATGACCAGGCTCGCCCCGGGATCGAGCCGCCAGATCACCTGCACCTGTCCTGTGGAGTCGGCGAGCGCGCCGTATTTCGCTGAGTTGGTCATCATCTCGTGCACGACGAGCGCGAGCGTTGCGAACGCCTTGGGGTCGAGCGCGACCTCAGGACCTTCCATGCGCACCCGTCCGGCCCTTGAGCCGAGATAGGCGCCAGCCTCCGATTCGAGCAGATGGCGGAGCGCGACCGGGGCCCAATTCAGGTTGGTGATCTGGTCGTGCGCCCGCGCCAACGCCTGGATGCGGCCGCCGAGCACGGACGCGAACTCCTCCACCGAGGTCGCCGTGTCCTTGCTCTGCGCGACGAGGCCGCGCACGAGACTGAGGATGTTGCGGACGCGATGATTGAGCTCGGCGATCATCAGCTCCTGCCGCTCCTGCGCGCCGCGGCGCTCGCGCGCGGCGAGCTCGGAGAGTTGCAGGATCACTTCGAGCAGCGTGACGCGCAGGCTCTCGGCGATGCGCAAATCCGCCGCCGTCCACGGGTTCGACTGGCCGGCCACCGTCTGCTGCCACAGCTCGAAGCTCTTGCGCGGCGTCAGGCGGGAACCGTTCGGGCCCTCGGCATAGCTCTTGTTCGGATCGCCCGCCCAGTTGACCGCGCGCAGCACCTCGCGGCGGAAGAAGATCAGGCAGTCGCGCGGCGTGCGCGAGATCGGAATGGCGAGGAAGCCGGCGGCGCGATCGCGAAATGCCTCGCCCGCCGCGTACACCTTGGCAATCTCGGCGCTGGCGCAGATGCGGCCGGGGGAGGTCCGGTTGATGAAGCCGATGAGGTCCTGCACCTCCTCTTCGGTCGGCGTCTCGCCGTCGAGCGTGATCTCGTCATCGGACCACACGGCGATGCCGTCGCACTCGATCATCTGGCGATAGTCGGCGACGAACTCCAGGATCGCGCGCTTGCTGTGGGCCTGCGCGGCCGCGCGCTCGATCAGCCGCTCCTGGATCTGATGCGCGCGCGTCTCGTAGGCGATGTCGGTCTCGCGCTCGCGCGCCTCGAGCAGCCAGGAGTACATCTGACCGAACAGCTCGGCCGCAGTGCGCTTCTCGAACGACAGGTGATGCGGCGCA
The DNA here is from genome assembly GCF_032485115.1 of Bradyrhizobium sp. SZCCHNRI2009. Classification (NCBI taxonomy): domain Bacteria; kingdom Pseudomonadati; phylum Pseudomonadota; class Alphaproteobacteria; order Hyphomicrobiales; family Nitrobacteraceae; genus Bradyrhizobium; species Bradyrhizobium sp. SZCCHNRI2009. The sequence goes on along the minus strand of NZ_JAUEUH010000010.1, from coordinate 120,429 downwards.
TAATGATGGCAGGCGAACAGGCCCCACAGCTTGCCTTCGCGCAGAATCGAGACCGACATCGACGCGGCGACGCCCATGTTGCGGAGATACTCGATGTGAATGGGGGAGACCGCGCGCAGCACGCTCATCGACAGGTCGAGCAGTCCGGCATTGTGCGTCGGCGTCGACAGCAGCGGCGCCGGCGCGGCGTTGATGTCGGCGATGATCCGCAGCCAGTTGCGCTGATAGAGCTGCCGCGCCTGCTTGGGAATGTCCGAGGCCGGATAATGCAGCCCGAGGAACGGCTCCAGGCCGGAGCCCGCGACCTCGGCGATCACCTCACCCGAGCCGTCGGGATGAAACCGATACACCATCACCCGATCGAAGCCGGTCAGCAGCTTGAGCTGGCGCGCCGCCTCCTGCGCCAGGTCCATCATCCCCGCCGTCTTGCGGATGCGGCCGAGCATCAACCGCACCAGCTCGCCGGAATTGACGCCGGGCTCGATCAGACTGGGCTCGGCCTCGACGACGAGATACGCACCGGAAAAGTGGATGGCGAGATCGAAAAGCTTGCCACGGCCCTGCAGATCGACGCCGAACACGCGCTCGACCGCATCGGGGCCGCTGAGATAGTCGACCCTGGCGCGGATCGCGGCCGCGGCCGCCTCCGAGAGCACGGCGTCGAGCGGCCGCTGCAGCAGCCAGCCGATATCGCCGCCGAGAAAATCCGGCGCGTTCTCCGAGGCCATGCAGATGGTGAAGTCCGACACCAGCGCCAGCAGGAAACCAAACGGCTGAACCGTCCCGGGAACATGGATCGGCTCGCGATCGCAATTGGTGAGGTTGACCGGCTCGTTCATGCTGCTGCCATCGCCTTCGCAAACATCGCGAACGCTTCGCGTGCACTCACGATCATCCTGACTTCCTCGTCGGCCGTCGTCCGCGCCTGCGCGAGTTGCGACAGGAAGCTGCTCCACAAGCCCTGCCGCGCGCCATGGCCGAGATAGCGCGTCGCGCGTCTCACCCGCGGATCGGCGGAGGCCGCGACCATGCGCAGCAGATAGGCTGCGCCGAGCCGAGATCCCTCGAGTACGTAGAGCGTGCCGAATACGCCCGCACGGTCGAGCGAGGGTGCGGGAAGGTCCATCGGAACCGGCACGGCACCGAAATCCGCGAGATCGCAGGCGATCGCCTGCGATCGTCGGCGCTGCGGCCAGTCCTCGATCAGATCATCCACCCCGGCCTCATCGAGCGCCGCCTCCAACGGCAGCAGCGCGGCTGCGCTGGCCTGCAGGAACCGGCGGTAATGAGCCGTCGTGGTGAGATCGAAATGAACGAGCCCCTCGTCCAGCACGCGGTGCGCCGAGGCCGTTGCCGCCTTCAGTCTCTCGCGGATGCCCTCGGTGCCGGTCGCGCGCAAACGGTCATCTGAAACGGCAGCCGGCAACATCAAGGGGTCCCAGAAAAGGAGATCGGTCGCAGGCGCGCCACGGCCTCCTGCAACGTCGATGGCCGGAGCTGGGTTCCGGCTTCGCGCGGCTATTTTTTCCGCTCTCCCGATGCGCCATGCTGGCGGGCGCTGTTCCGACGCCATGGCTATCGAGGATGGCCGTCAGCCCGCCAGCTCGGCCAGCGCCTTCTTGACGGCCGGCCGCCCGGACATGCGGCCAAAATGGTCGGCGACCTTCGGGAAGGCGTTGATGTCGACGCCGTCGCCTTCGAGCCATTGCGCGATCGTGAACAGATAGGGATCGCAGATCGTGTACTGCTCGCCCATCACCCACGGGCCGCGCAGCATCTTCTGCTCGATCAGCGCGAAGCAGGCGCCCATCGTCTCCGGCACCTTCTTCTTCATGTCGGCGAAGGAGGACTCTTCGGTGGCCCAGCGATAGCCCCGCATCTTGTGCGCGTGGGCGATGTGGACCGTCGAGCAGAGATAGCTGTTGAAGGACTGCACCTCGGCAAAGGCGAAGACGTCGTCGAGCGGCGCAAGCCGCGCTTCCGGAAAGCGCTGCGCGATATAGGCGAGCATCGCCGGCGTCTCGGTCAGGACGCCCTGCTCCGTCACCAGCGCCGGCACGCGCCCCTTGGGATTGATCGCGAGATAGTCCGGGCTGTTCTGCTGGTTGGTCTTGAAGCTGAGCTTCTCGGCGACGTAGTCGGCGCCGGTCTCGGCCAGCGCGATATGTGAAGCGAGCGCGCAGGTGCCCGGCGCGACATAGAGCTTGAGCATGGTGATCCCTGACAGATGATATCCGACCCTATCTGCACCGGTCCGGACCGTCCACCCCTGGCCGCCCGCGTGCGCCGTCATGGGCGATCTGCATTCTGCGGGCCGCGTGCTCGACCCGCGCGGATCCGGACACGACCCATGCCGATCGATGGCGATGCGACGACAGACATCCCGATGAAGGACATGAGCTCACCCTCTCGCGGCGCGCCGCGCCCGAGGTGTTGCCGAGAAGGACCCTCGCAATTGAGGAGGGCGCAGGGAATGCCGGGCGCTGGCCGCAACCCATGGCCCGCCTGCAGAAAGATAAGCAGGCGGCAGTCACCACAGGTCCAGCCGGTCATCCGGCATTCCCTGCGCGATGGGCTTTACGTCTTATACGTGATCTCCCTGGTGCGCCGGGCTTTCTGGCCACCATCCCCACGCGAAGCGAAGCCTCGTCGCGAGTTGACATCAGCATCGGGATGCCAGGACCACACGATTTCGACGTCCGCGAAAGACCCCGCACCCGCGCCACGCCGGCAAGCCGCCGCAGCTCTGCACGAGGCCGGTCGACGTCGCTCGTCCTGACGACGCCGTCGCAGCCACCGCATCCCGCCCCGCGTGTCGTGACGACGCGTACGCCCCTCCTGCCGGGACGGAACGGCGTGGATAAGACACCTGATTTGGGGGGGAGTCAAGCAATATTCTGAAAAACGGAAGCTGCGATTCGGAACGAAACCGGACGACAGATCGGGATGACGACCACGGTCGGCGCATTCTGCACGCCGAATGCGATCAGCACCGACCTGCACGACGCATCCGTCTCGTCGGTACTGCTCGCTACGGCAAGTTTTATGCACTGAAGATCATCTAGCCAGCCTTCGCAAGCGAGAAGGCCGTGGAGCTAAAGTGAATTCGTAATCATCGAATCACTTTCGACCACGAGGAGGCGAGGATGATGTATAGCGGGATTGATCTGCATTCCAACAACAGCGTTGTCGCGATCATCGACGATGCCGATAGTCGCGTAATCGTCTCATGCCGTCGGCGCCGGCGGACCGAGCGCGGTCTCGATCAGCAGCGTGTCGCAATATTCGATCCATTCTACGATGCGGCCGTTCTCCAGGCGAAGGACGTTGCAATAGCTGTTGTTGTAAACCTTGCCGTCGCTCGTCGTATTGCGGCCACGCGCCTCGACCACGACGCGGTCAGCCTCGGCCGTTAGCCGGATCGGGATGGTGGTGATGCGGCCGAGCCGCGCCCGCAGCGGCGCGAACAACTCGGCGAGAACGACCGCCTTGCCGTCATAGCTGCGCGACCAGGATCCGCTGCCCATGATGACGAAGCGGAAATCATCCGCAAGATGCGCGAGCAGCGGCTGCGCATTGCTCTTCGCCAGCTCGTCGAACACATGCTGCACGATCCGCTTGTTGTCATGACCCGTGGCTTCTACGGCGCTCATCGGCAAACTCTCCTTGAATTCGGTCATTGTCGCATCAACCGGTCTGCTTGAGCGCAGCCGGAAACGGTCCCAGCACCGCTTCCGTCAGCGCCGAGTCGCAATATTCGCGGATCTCGACGATGCGCCCCTCGTGCAGCCGAAAGATCAGGCAGTAGTCGTTGTTGTAAGGGCGCCCGGATCTAGTGCGCATCTCGCCCTTGCCCTCGATCACGACGAGGTCGTCCTCCGCCATGAAACGCAGCGGAACGGTGCGGCGTCCCTCCGCCAGCAGGCTGTTGAGATGGCCATGGAGATTGCGCAGCAGCGCGTCCTTGCCCCTGATCGTCTGCGACCACGAATATTGTCCCGTGATCACCATCGTAACGTCGTCGGCAATGGCCGCGACATAGGCCGCGCGGTCGCCGGCGGCGGCCTTGGTGAGCAGCTCTTGCATCAATCGCTTGTTGGCGCTGGCGGTCATGACATCTGTCTCCCGATCTCCTCTGCGACAGGGCGAAGCATGACGGATGGCGGCGCATTCTTCCAATCGATATCGGATATGATATTAATTCGTCCTATGAATTTGGCCGCACTCGATCTCAATCTGCTGGTGGCGCTCGACGCGCTGCTCCGCGAGAGCAGCGTCAGCCGGGCTGCGCTGCGGATCGGACTGTCCCAGCCGGCCACCAGCCACGCGCTGCAGCGGCTGCGCGACTTGCTCGGCGATCCCCTCCTGGTCCGCACCGGCGCGCGGATGGAGCTGACCCCGCGCGCCCTTGCGCTGCAGGCCCCGCTCGCCCAGGCGCTGGATCAGGTGCGCGGCCTGTTCACGCCCGACGCGTTCGACGCTGCACGGAGCGAACGCCAATTTCGCCTGATGATGCCTGATCTCGCGGTCGAGCTGCTGATGCCGTCGTTGATGGCCAAGGTGACGCGCGCCGCGCCCAACCTCCGCATCGACGTCGTGCCTTGGCGAGGCCCTGGGATCTTCCACGCCGAGTTCGCCCGCACCATCGACATGGTGATCTCGATCGGCAACGCCTTCAAGGGCTTCCATCGCCAGTTGCTCTACACCGACAGCGATGCGCTGGCGGTGCGGCGCGGTCACCCGGCCGGCAGGCGACTGAACCGGCGAGACGCCTTCCTGGCCGCCCGGCATGTCGCGGTGGTGCTGCGGGGCCAGAGCGAGGACCTGATCGACGGCTGGCTGCGCAGCAAGGGCTGGGAGCGACGGATCGCGCTGGTCGTGCCGAGCTACATCGAGGCGCTGCATGTCGCCGCGCGCACCGATCTCGTCGCCTTCGTGCCGCGCCGCCTGATCGCGGCGCTGGCGCAGGCCTTGTCGCTGTCGACCGTCGCGCCGCCGCTCGATCCTGGCATCGACGAACAATACATGTTCTATCCGACCAGGGCGCAGGTCGAGCCGGGGTCGATCTGGCTGCGCACGCTGATGCTGGAAACGGGCCGCGAACTCGGCGGCGCGCCAGGACGTCCGACGAAACCGACGTGAGCATCCGGCGCCCGCGCGTCGTGCTCTGTCAGGCCGCCAACAGCAAAATGCGTTGATACAGTTGAGGTCGCTCAGGGTGGGCAAGCAGCCGCCCGGCAGGGCGGCAGCGTGCCCACCGCGGTGCTGCGTACTCCGAGTCAGATGGTGGGCGCGGCGCGGGATCGAGCGCAGTCCATGGTGAGTACGGTGATGCGCGCCTTTGCCCACCCTACCCTCCAAACCGGCTAGCGCAGCAGCGGCATGAATTCCGGCTCGTTCAGTTTTTTGGCTGGCGTCCGCCTTGTTGTCAGGCTATCAGACGCCTGCTGCGCTGATGCGCACCGTAAGCGTCTCACGTCAGGCAACGCATTCAACGGATCGGCTCGATCCGGAGGAATGCAGGACGCGTTGCCCGTGATCGACCGATCGAATTCCGGAACTGCCATCATGAAACCATCTGGTGAACGGCGCGCGCGCAGAAAACTGCCGGCGCGCTATTCGGCCGTCGTCATGCCATTGACACTCTCGGTGCTGATGACGTTCGTCGTGTCGGCGATCGCCACGCTGAGGAGTCTTGGACCGACACAGGCGTTCATCGAGACCTGGCCCGCAGCGTGGGCCATCTCCTGGCTCGTCGCGTTCCCCACGTTGCTCGCTGTCCTGCCGCTGGTGCGGCGGATCGTGACGCTGGTGGTGGAGACGCCCAAGCCGAATTAACGAGCCGAATTGATCGGAGCAAGCGGGGCCGCCGAACTGCGGCCCCGTTTTACGCCCCGCCCCCGCGCAAGGGATGAACTGATCGCAAGCCTCGGGCATGATGTGCCGCGCGAACGCGGACGCGTCCCGGTCTCTCTTGCTCGTTCAAGCCGCTGGTTGAGCCGTGAATCCGCCTCGTCCACCGCTGTCGCCCCGGACAAGCCGCCGCCGTCGTGATGGGAAAAATGCCAATGACCCCTGTGCATCAAACCACTGCCTGTGGGTATGGGCCCCCGGCTCAAGGCCGGGACGACGGCGGAGCGCGTGGATACAGTTCTCGTAGAAGCAACACATAGCGGAACGTCCGGCCCGCCCCGTGGTCTGAGCTTGAGGGTCGCATTATTTGGCGAGCGCCTTAGCCGCCTCCACCAGCCGCGCACTTGCGCTCGCGGTTGCGATCAGGGCGCCGTCGCCGTTGGTAAGACGTCCCTCGATGAAGGCGATGGTCTTGCCGAGTTGAAGCACGCGCGCCTCGCCCACGATCGGCCCGGGCTGCGCCGGCACAAGATAGTTGACGGTCATGCTCACCGTCGTCGTGTAGAGTCGACCTTCGGTCCTGATAAAGACGGCGGGCCCCATCGTGTCGTCCAACATCGATGCAAGCAGGCCGCCCTGGATGAAGCCGGCGGGATTGCAGAACTCCTGCTTGCCGTCGAAGCCGATCTTAATCCACCCGTCGGCCGGGTTGGCGTCCAGCAACCGCCATCCGAGCAGTTTTGCGCAGGGTGGCGGGGTCAGCGTATCGAGTGCGGTTGCGACCATGGGCGTCTCCTCTATGCGCCCGTTCTAGCTCCGCACTGCTGCCAGCCTCGTGTCAGCAGCGGCGAGATCAATCCCCCAGCCCATGCGCCACGACCTTGCGCATCACGTTGGGCAGCGCCTCGCCGTCCAGCGTCGCGACCGGGACCCAGCGCATGCCGTCCGGTGCGCGTGTCCGCGCCGGGACCCGCGCGGTATAGACCACGAGCTCCAGCGGGAAATGCGTGAAGACGTGGGTGACGACGCCGAGCCTGCGGTGCCAGCGTTTCACGCCGGCCAGCTCCGGCGCTTGGGCGAGCGCGTCGGCATCGTCCTGGCCAGCGAGCCATTCCGAGCCGGGAACCTCGGTCATGCCGCCGAGCAGGCCCTTTGCGGGGCGGGAGCGCACCAGCAGCTCGTCGCCTCGGATGACGACGAAGGCGGCGCCGCGACGGAGCGTGCCGGTCTTCTTGGCGGCCTTGCGCGGGAACGTCTCCTGGTCGCCGCGCTCGCGTGCGGCGCAGTCCTCGCTCAAGGGACACAGCGCGCAGGCCGGCTTCTTCGGCGTGCAGATGGTGGCGCCGAGATCCATCAGCGCCTGCGCGCTGTCGCCGGCGCGCGACGGCCCGAGCAGCGTCGCCGCCAGCGCCTGGATCTGCGGCTTGGCCTGCGGCAACGCCTCCTCCACCACGAACAGCCGCGAGACGACGCGCTCGATGTTGCCGTCGACCGGCATGGTCAGCCGATCGAACGCGATCGCGGCAATGGCCGCCGCGGTGTACGGACCGATGCCGGGCAGCGCGCGCAGCCCCTCCTCGGTGTCCGGGAACACGCCGCCATGCTCGCGCAGCACGGTGACGGCACAGGCATGCAGGTTGCGCGCCCGCGAATAATAGCCGAGGCCGGCCCACATCCGGAGCACGTCGTCGAGCTCGGCGCTGCCGAGCGCGGAGACATCCGGCCAGCGCGCCAAAAACTTCTCGAAATACGGCCCGACCGCCTTCACCGTGGTCTGCTGCAGCATGATTTCCGACAGCCAGACGCGATACGGATCGGAGCGCTGCCCGGCCGGCGCGCGCCACGGCAGCCGCCGGCGGTGGCGGTCGTACCAGGCGAGCAGTTGTGCGGGGCGCTCGGCGGAGCCGCGATTCTCTGGTCGGCTCTTGCGCTTGGAAGGAAGGGCTGATGACACCATTGGCTTAATCTAGTACGTCAGGAGCCATCGTCGCCCGCTGGACCGCCGTCTCGTCTGCGGCATCCACGGCTTTCTTCGAGCCCCGGCGGCTCGGACGGGCGGCAGACCACGAGAAGCCTGCATCGATGGCAAAGCCCGGCCGCCTCACCGCAAAACCGCTGTCGCTCATGATGGGCGACGTGCTGACGGCCGCCTATGCCAAGCAGGGCTTTGCCGCCCGCGAGCTGGTGACGCGCTGGCCGGAGATCGCGGGGCGCGAGATCGCCGAGCACGCCCAGCCGCTGAAGATGCAATGGCCGCGGCCGGTCGAGGGCCAGCCGCAGGAGCCGGCGACCTTGATCCTGCGCGTCGAGGGGCCGATGGCGCTGGAGATCCAGCATTCGTCGGACGTGATCCTGGAGCGGGTCAACCGCTTCTTCGGCTGGCACGCGGTGGGCAAGCTGGCGCTGCGCCAGGGGCCGCTGTTGCGCCCCCCGGTGAAGCGCCGCCCGGTGCCGCCCGATCCGAAGACGGTCGCGAAGGTCGCGCAGACCCTGACCGCGATCGAGGACGACGCCCTGCGCGACGCGCTGGCCCGCCTGGGCGCCGCCATCAAGCGAAATTGACGCTGACGCTTTGATCCCCATTTGCGGCCCGGCATTGCCTCCGGGTGGGTTTCAAGCTAGCGAAAAGCCGAGTTACGAGCGTTTCAGGCGCGAGATGCGCCCATTTCGGAGCAGAGCCTTGATCATCACCCGCCGCGCCTTCACCGCTGCCCTGTCGCTGACCGGCCTCGCCGCTCTGGCCGGCTTCTCCCCGCTGCGGCTGATCTCGGACGCGATGGCGCAGAGCGCCGCCGATGTCGCCAAGCCTCAGTCGTTGCCCGACATGGCGATCGGACCGGCGGACGCTGCGGTGACCATCACCGAATATGCCTCCATGACCTGCCCGCACTGCGCGGCGTTCAACGCCACCGTGTTCCCGAAGCTGAAGGCCGAATACATCGATACCGGCAAGATCCGCTACATCTTCCGCGAGTTCCCGCTCGACATCAAAGCCGCCGCGGGCTCGATGCTGACGCGCTGCATCGCCAAGGACGACGCGCAGAAGTATTTCGCGGTCACCGACATGCTGTTCCGCTCGCAGAACGACTGGGTGGTGAAGAACACGACGGAGACGCTGACGCGGATCGGCAAGCAGGCCGGTCTCAGCCAGCAGCAGGTCGAGGCCTGCCTCAAGGACCAGGCGTTGCTCGACAAGATCGCCGCCGACCAGAAATATGCGAGCGACATTCTTAAAGTCGATTCGACGCCGACCTTTTTCATCAACGGCGAGAAGATCAAGGGCGAGGCTTCGATCGAGGAGTTTCAGAAGAAGATCAACCCGCTTCTGAAGAGCTGATTCGAATCACTGAGTCATCAAAGACACAGCGCGGCCCCTCAATGGGGCCGCTTCTGTTTCGTGGGCCGTTCGCCACGAGAAAGCCTTGGAAAAGCAGGCCCGGCGGGTTGCCCTGGGGACCGGCCCTCGCCATTGTCCCGCCCTCAGAATGGGGCGCAACGGCTATTCAGTCCACATTGACATTGCCTTCCATGGTATTGTCGGGGCTGTGAGATTCGTCTCCCGCCAACAGAGAATCTGTGCATGAAACTCACGCGTCTTCGTCTTCACGGTTTCAAGACGTTCGTCGAACCGACTGACTTCGTGATCGAACCCGGCCTCACCGGCGTCGTCGGTCCGAACGGTTGCGGCAAGTCGAATCTGGTCGAGGCGCTGCGCTGGGCGATGGGCGAGACCTCGCACAAATCGCTGCGCGCCGCCGACATGGACGCTGTCATTTTCTCCGGCTCGAACACGCGCCCCTCGCGCAACCACGCCGAAGTGGTGATGACGATCGACAACAGCGATCGCACCGCGCCGGCGGCCGTGAACGACCGCGACATCCTCGAAATCTCGCGCCGCATCGAGCGCGAGGCCGGCTCGGTCTATCGCATCAACGGCCGCGACGTGCGCGCCCGCGACGTGCAGATCCTGTTCGCCGACGCCGCCACCGGCGCGCGCTCGCCCGCGCTCGTCCACCAGGGCAAGATCGGCGAGATCATTCAAGCCAAGCCCGAGCAGCGCCGCCGCGTGCTCGAAGACGCCGCCGGCGTCGCCGGCCTGCATGCGCGCCGCCACGAGGCCGAGCTGCGGCTGAAGGCGGCCGAGACCAATCTGCTGCGCGTCGAGGACGTCATCGGCCAGCTCTCCGGCCAGATGGAAGGCCTGCGCAAGCAGGCGCGGCAGGCGATCCGCTACCGCGAGGTCGCCGCCAAGGTGCGCAAGGCCGAAGCGACGCTCTATCACCTGCGCTGGATGGGCGCGCATGCCGACCTCAACGACGCCGCGCATGTGCACGATGTCGCCGTTCGCGAGATGGCGGAGCGGACCCGCGAGCAGGCCGAATCGGCCCGCATCCAGGCGATCCGTTCGTCGCATCTGCCGGCGCTGCGCGAGGCCGAGGCCCGCGCCGCCGCGACGATGCAGCGGCTGAAGAACGCCCGCGACCTGCTCGACCGCGAGGAGGTGCGCGCCAAGGAGCGCGTTAGCGAGCTCGATCGCCGCCTGATGCAGCTCACCGCCGACGTCGCGCGCGAGCAGCAGCAGAACCAGGACGCGCAGGTCGCGCTGCAGCGCCTGGAGACCGAAGACGCGGAGCTGAAGGAAGAGATCAAGGCGCGCGTCGAGATGCGCAGCGGCGTCGACGAGCGCGTCGCCGAGGCCGAGGCTCTGCTTGCCGAAACCGAGCGCCAGTTTACCGAGCTGACGACGCAGCTTGCGGACCTCACCGCACGCCGCAACCAGCTCGAAGCCAACGTCCGCAGCCATCGCGAGCGTCTCGCCCGCCTCGACCAGGACATCGCCAATGTCCGCGCCGACGAGGAGCGACTGGCGCAGGAGACCGCGCATCTCGGTGATCTCGACACGCTAGCGGCGTCGCTCGAAGCGGCCGAGGAATCCGAGGCGCAGGCCGAGGCCGCGGTGCAGACCAACGAGTCGGCGCAGGCCAATGCGCGGCAGAAGCTCGAAGCCTCGCGCGCCCCGCTCGCCGAGGCCGAGAAGCGGGTGCAGCGGCTGGAGACCGAGGCGCGCACCATCTCCAAGATGGTCAACAGCGAGACCAAGAATCTGTGGCCGCCGATCATCGACGGCGTCACCGTCGCCAAGGGATATGAGAAGGCGCTCGGCGCCGTGCTCGGCGACGACCTCGATGCGCCGGTCGATGCCTCCGCGCCGATGCACTGGACCGTCGCCGGCGCCGAGGTCACCGACCCCGCGCTGCCCGACGGCGTCGAGCCGCTCGCGGCCTATGTGCAGGCGCCGCCGGAGCTGTCGCGCCGCCTGGCCCAGATCGGCGTGGTGTCGCGCGACCGCGGCGCTCAACTGGTTTCTCAACTCAGGACCGGCCAGCGGCTGGTGTCGCCGGAAGGCGACGTCTGGCGCTGGGACGGCTTCATCGCCGCGGCGCACGCGCCGACCGGCGCGGCCCGGCGCTTGGCCGAGCGTGCCCGCCTGATCGATATCGAGGCCGAGCTCGAGCAGGCGCGCATCGATGCCGCCAACAAGCGCCAGGCGCTGGAGAGCGCCGAGGCCGAGGTGAGGGCCGCGACCGCCGCCGAGAGCGCCGCGCGCGAAGCCTGGCGCGCCGCGCAGCGCGAGGTGAACTCGGCGCGCGAGCGCCACGCCAATGCCGAGCGCGAGATCAATCGCCATTCGGCGCGCAAATCGGCGCTGGTCGAGGCCTCGACCCGCCTCGCCCATGACCGCGCCGAGATCGCCGAGCTGCACCAGAATGCGCTGGAGGCGATCGAGGAGCTGCCGGCGACCACCGAAGCCGATGGCCGGCTGGCGGCCGTGCGCGCCGAGATCGAGGCCAAGCGCCGCGCCGCGGCCCAGGTGCGCGCCGAGGCCCAGGCGCTGGCCCGCGAGGCCGAGCTCGCCGACCGCCGCGTGCAGGCGATCATCAGCGAGCGCAACGACTGGTTCAACCGCATCCGCGGCGCCGGCTCGCAGATCGCCACCATCGAGGCGCGCATCGCCGAGGTGAAGGACGAGCGCGCCGAGCTCGACAACGCGCCGGAGATCTTCGCCGAGAAGCGCAGCGCGCTGATCGACGAGCTCGCCATCGCCGAGGAGGAGCGCCAGGTCGCGGCCGACGCGCTCGCCGAGGCCGAGACTGCGATGGGCGACACCGACCGCGCTGCGAAAGCGTCGCTGGAAGCGCTGTCCAAGTCGCGCGAAGCGGCCGCCCGCGCCGAGGAGCGGCTGGAGAGCGCCAAGCGCCGCGTCGGCGACGTCGAGCGCGAGATCCACGACATGCTCGAATGCGAGCCGCAGGCGGTCGCGGCGATGGCCGAGATCGGTCCGGACACGCAACTGCCGCCGCTGCACGAGATCGAAGAAACCTTGGAGAAGCTGCGCCGCGACCGCGAGCGGCTCGGCGCCGTCAACCTGCGCGCCGAGGAAGAACTCACCGAGGTCGAGGGCTCGCATACCGCGCTGACCACCGAGCGCGACGACCTCGTCGAGGCCATCAAGCGGCTGCGCCAGGGCATCCAAAGCCTCAACAAGGAGGCGCGCGAGCGCCTGCAGTCCTCGTTCGAGACCGTCAACGACCACTTCAAGCGGCTGTTCACCGAGCTGTTCGGCGGCGGCGAAGCGGCGCTGCATCTGATCGAGAGCGACGATCCGCTCGAGGCCGGTCTCGAGATCATCGCCAAGCCGCCGGGCAAGAAGCCGCAGACGCTGTCGCTGCTGTCGGGCGGCGAGCAGGCGCTGACGGCGATGGCGCTGATCTTCGCGGTGTTCCTCACCAACCCTTCGCCGATCTGCGTGCTGGACGAGGTCGACGCGCCGCTCGACGACCACAACGTCGAACGCTTCTGCAACCTGCTGCACGAGATGAAGGGCTCGACCGAGACCCGCTTCATCATCATCACCCACAACCCGATCACCATGGCGCGCATGAACCGGCTGTTCGGCGTCACCATGGCCGAGCGCGGCGTGTCGCAGCTCGTCTCGGTCGCGCTCGACGAGGCCGTGAAGATCCTCGACCAGCAGGTGGCGTGATCTTGCTGCGTCATTCCGGATTGCCGCCCGCGCGGCGGCCGGACTGACGCGTGGAGAGGACCGATGATCTCTCCTGATCTGCCCGCCGCGCTGAAGGCGTCCCTCGAAGCCATGCTGCACGGGCAGTCGCGGCAGGATGCAGCCGCCCGGGCGGCCCGCATCTCGGCCGCCTACCGCAGCGGCGGCAATTCCGGCACGATCACGAGCGACGCCGACGCCATTGCCTATGCCACGGTGCGAATGCCGGCGACCTACGCGGCGGTCGTTGCCAGCCTCAATGCCGTGATGCAGGCGAGCCCGGACTTCGCCCCGGCCTCGCTGCTGGATGTCGGTGCCGGACCAGCGACCGCGAGCTTCGCTGCGGCGGAAGCGTTTCCGCTGCTGACCTCGTTCAACGCCGTCGATTCCAATCCAGCGTTGCGCGGGCTGGCGCTGGCGCTCGCTGACGACACGATGCGCCTCCGCGACCTCTCTTATGCGCTGGGACCGGCGCGAGCGCTGCTCGAACGTGCCGGAAGTGCCGATCTCGTCATCGCCAGCTACATGATCGGCGAGCTGACGGATGCCGAGCGCTCTGCGACCGTCGATGCGCTGTGGGCCCGGACCGGCGATACGCTGCTGATCGTCGAACCCGGCACGCCCCCCGGCTATCAGCGCATCATCGCGGCCCGTGACCGCCTGATCGCAGCAGGCGCTCATGTCGCGGCGCCCTGCCCGCACGCAGCGCCGTGCCCCCTCGTGGCACCGGACTGGTGCCACTTCGCGCAGCGGCTGGCGCGATCGCGGGCACATCGCGAACTGAAAGGGGCTGACGTCCCGTTCGAGGACGAGAAGTTCAGCTTCGTTGCCCTCACCCGCAAGCCAGCAACGCATCGGCCCGCCGCACGCGTGCTCGCGCCGCCGTCGGTCACCAAGGTCGCGACAACCGCGAAGCTGTGCCAAGCCGATGGGACCGCTGCCACGGTCAATATCCCCCGCCGCGACAAGCCCGCCTTTGCCGCCGCCCGCCGGTGGGACTGGGGCGACGGCGTGGAGCCGCCGTCACGGCCGTAGATACCGTCGCGGCCGCAGATGGTTAACGACAGGTCGTGTTTGTCTCTCATTTTCGCGATTTCGCGAAACCCGAGAGAAATCGCTGCTTGCTACGGTGAGCTGCAACAGGCGCTGGATGCGCTGCTCACACGGGAACGCGTTTCGATGTTCAGGACGATGATGATCACCGCCGCGCTGCTGGCTTCGGCAGGAACGGCCCTGGCAAACGGCCACGGTGGTGGATCCTCGGCACCGCCCCCACCGAAACAGGAGGGCCCGCCGGCCAAGGCCATCGTCGGCAAGAACGGTCCCGTCCTGGTCGACCCAAAAGGAATGACACTCTACTATACCGAACGCGACAACACCGGGAACAAGTCGACCTGCGACGGTGCCTGTGCCGAGAAGCGGCCGCCGCTGATCGCCCCCGACAACGCAACCGCCAGCGGCGACTTCACCGTCATCACCCGCAGCGACGGCAAGAAGATGTGGGCCTACCGCTACCGGCCGCTCTACACCTCGCAGCTCGACAGCGTCCCCGGCGATATCAAGGGCAACGACCCCACGCAGCAATGGCGGGTCGCCCGTCCCTATTGAGCCCTGCGCATCGTTGCCTCCGACGCCAATTCGGTCGCCTGGGCGCCCATCGAACGGACCGGCCAGGCTCAAGCGACTTGAACGGGCATCCCCCCTGATGCGACCAATGCACGCCGGTCCACCTGCGGACCGGCGGCGCCGTCGCGTGTCGGCCGCCTCGTTCTCCCGCCCTCTCCCTCGGAGCCCGTCATGTCCGGCTGGATCGTCCTCGGCATCATCGTCATTCTCGTGCTGTTCGCCCTTGGCGCCTACAACCGGCTGGTCGCCCTCAGCCAGCGGGTCGGCCAGGCCTTTGCCGACATCGACGTCCAGCTCAAGCTGCGCCACGACCTGATTCCGAATCTGGTCGAGACCGTGAAGGGCTACGCTGCGCATGAGCGCGGCACCCTCGACGAGGTCATCAAGGCTCGCAATGCGGCGATGTCGGCGCAGGGCCCGGCCCAGGTCTCGGCCGCCGAAGGCCAACTTTCCGGCGCACTCGGTCGCCTGATCGCGCTGTCCGAGGCCTATCCGGACCTCAAGGCCAACGCCAACTTCCAGCAGCTCGCCGGCGAGCTCTCCGACATCGAGAACAAGATCGCCGCCAGCCGCCGCTTCTTCAACAACGCGGTCCAAGAGTATAATACCGGCATCCAGCAGATGCCCGCCGCACTGTTCGCCGGGACCTTCGGCTTCACACGCAAGGAGTTCTTCGATCTCGGCGCCAGCCGGACCGAAGTCGAGGCCGCGCCGAGCGTCAAGTTCTGATCCCGCGCCCTCCGCGCTGAAGGGTCCGACGCCATGGCCGCCTACGGTCTCTACACCCACATCGCATCGAACAAGACCCGTTCGGTGCTGCTGCTCGGCGGCCTGTTCCTGCTGATCTACGTGCTGGTGTTCGCCGGCGCGCTGATCGCGGAGGTCATGATCAACGGCAATGGCAGCGTCGCCTATTACATGAACGCGGCCACCCGCGACCTGATCAGGGCGCTGCCCTGGGCCACGCTGGGCGCGGCGGCCTGGATCGTGATCGCCTATTTCTTCCACCAGAAGATGATCGACGCGGTCACCGGCGGGACCGCGGTGACGCGTCAGGAGCAGCCGCGGCTGTACAATCTGCTCGAAAATCTCTGCATCTCGCGCGGCATCACCATGCCGCAGCTGAAGATCATGGACAGCCCGGCGCTGAACGCCTTCGCGACCGGCCTGAACCCGCGGCAATACGCGGTCACCGTCACGACCGGCCTGCTCGACGCGCTCGATGACCAGGAGATCGAGGCGGTGCTCGGCCACGAGCTGACCCATATCCGCAACGGCGACGTCCAACTGATGGTCGTGGCCGTCATCATCGCCGGCGTGGTCGGCTTCTTCGGTGAACTGTTCTTCCGCCTGTTCACCAACATGAGCTGGGGCGGCGGCTGGGGTCGCTCGTCGTCGTCCTCCTCCTCGTCCGACTCCGACCGCAAGGGCTCCGGCGGCGGGGCCATCATCGTCGTGATCATCGCGGTGGTGCTGATCGTGGTGGCCTGGCTGCTGTCCCAGGTGGTCAAGCTGGCCCTGTCGCGCACCCGTGAATACCTTGCCGATGCCGGGTCGGTCGAGCTGACCAAGAATCCGGACGCCATGATCACCGCCCTGCGCAAGATCGAAGGGCGCGGCGAACTGCCGGGCGCCACCTCCGCCGTCATGGAATTGTGCGTCGACAATCCGCGCGAGGGCTTTGCCGACCTGTTCGCCACCCATCCCTCGATCGATGCCCGGGTCCAGGCGCTGATCAGGTTCGCCGGCGGCCATGATCCGGGCCCGCTGGCGCTGCCCACGGACGAGGCACAGCCCGACGATACCGGAGCCGATGCTCCAGACGGCGACGCTCCGCCACCGTTGCCGTCCGGTGGTCCCCGGGGCCAGGCCGATGGCCCGGCCCCGCCATCTGGCCAGGGTCAAGCCGCTCCCCAGGGACCGTGGACCACCCCCGCGACCGGTCCCTGGGGCCGGCACTAGTCGCCGCCTTCGCCGCGGAATTCAGCCGCCAATCCCGTGCGACGGGCAATTGTCCTGCCATTCGCTTGCAAGTGCTTCCTCGCCGGCTCGAACGCGCGGGCCGGAATGCCTCCGTCCAGCCTGTTGCGGCGAAGGCGCAAATTTCCCCGGTCCCGTGCTGCAATGAATTTGAATTCTCCAGCGTTTCTGCCATGTTCGCGCCCAAAGCAGAATGCAATGCGCCGGCCCCCTGGCCGGCCTCAGGGCTGAAGGACTTTCCATGGCGAAACCGGCAGTGGTTGTGGTGGGTGCGGACAAGGGCGGGGTCGGCAAGACCACGGTGTCGCGGACGTTGCTCGATTATTTCAGCGCCAACAACGTCCCCACCCGGGCGTTCGACACCGAGCATCCGCGCGGCACCTTGAAGCGCTTCCACCCGGAGATCACCGAGATCGTCGACATGAATTCGACGCCGGACCAGATGAAGATCTTCGACACCCTGAGCGCGGTGGCGCCGTCGGTGACCGTGATCGACGTCCGCGCCGGCCTGATGTCGCCGACGCTCGCCGCGCTGCGCGACATCGGATTCCTCGACGCCGCCCGCTCCGGCCAGATCACCTTCGCGGTGTTCCACATCCTGGGCTCGTCGATCGCCTCGCTCGACGAGATCGCCGAGACGGCGAGCTACATGATCGGCGCGAAATATTTCCTGGTGAAGAACTTCATCAACAACACCAGCTTCTTCGAGTGGGACCAGTCGACCTACAATTCCTACTTCCACCGCATCAAGGACGCGACCGAGCTGACCATCCCGAAGCTCAACGAAATGGCGTTCGAGCAGGTCGAGGTCGCCTCGGTGCCGTTCCTCAAATTCGTCGCCAACAAGGGTCCCCGCGACGAGGCCGCCAACTACTCCTTCGTGCTGCGCGGCTATGTCCGGCATTGGCTCGCCAACGTCTGGAGCGAGTACGACCGCATCAAGCTGACCGACATCGTCGGCTCGACCAAGGCGGCGGCGCCGCGGCCGGCCGGGGAAAAATAGCAGCTCCGTGAAGGATGGGACTTTATCGCAACCGCATTTGACCTGATATAGGTCGGATGCCCGCGACGCCTGTCTACATCGTCTGCTCGCCCCGGCCGCAATCCGGGAAGACGCTGCTTGCGCGGGTGCTGAGCGAGTTCCTACTGCTGAAGAACGGCCAAGTGCTCGCCTTCGACGTCACCTTGCGCGAGCCGTCGCTGCTCGACTTCCTGCCGCAGATCACGGAGACCGCGACGATCGAGGACACCTACGGCAAGATCCAGCTGATGGACCGGGTGATCCTCAACGACGGCATCCCCAAGGTGATCGACCTCGGCTACTACTCGTTCGACGAGTTCTTCAAGATGTCCGAACAGATCGGCTTTTTGAAGGAGGCCGCGCGGCGGAACGTGGTCCCGATCATTCTGTTCTGCGCCGAAGGCGACCGGGTCTCGATGCGCGCCTACGATGCCCTGCGGCGCCAGATCCCGAAGCCCCAGCTGATCGTGGTCGAAAACGACCACGTCCTTCGCGAGGAGCTCCCCGACCTCTACAGCCGCAGCAAGCATCTGCACATTGCCGCCCTGCCCGCGTTCCTCAGAACCTATATCGAACGTTTTTCGTTCTCCTTCACCGGCTACCTGCGCCAGGAGAAGGACCCCTCCACCGAGCTCTATCAATGGATCCGGCGCAACTACTATGCGCTGCGCGAGATCGAGAACGAGCTTCTGATGCAGCGGTCCTGACGCCGCCGCGCGCTTCTCAGTGCCCTTCGAAGGAGATCAGCGTGCGCACGGGCACGTCGAGCGCGCGCAGCTTGGCGGCGCCGCCGAGATCCGGCAGGTCGATGATGAAGCAGGCCGCCACCACGGTCGCGCCGATCTGGCGCAACAGCTTCACCGCGCCCTCGGCCGTGCCGCCGGTGGCGATGAGGTCGTCGACCAGGATCACGCGCTCGCCGGGCTGCACCGCGTCGACATGCATCTCCATCTCGTCGGTGCCGTATTCCAGCGCATAGGACATGCTGACCGTCTTGTGCGGCAGCTTGCCTTTCTTGCGGATCGGCACGAACCCGGCCGACACCTGATGCGCCACTGCGCCTCCGAGGATGAAGCCGCGGGCCTCGATGCCCGCGACCTTGTCGATCTTGGAGCCGGCCCAGGGATGCACCAATTCGTCGACCGCGCGGCGGAACGCGCGCGCGTCCGCCAGCAGGGTCGTGATGTCCCGGAACAGGATGCCCGGCTTCGGATAGTCCGGAATGGTGCGGACGGTGTTCTTGATGTCCAGATCGAACGTCATCGTGCTCTCATTGCCTCGTTTGGCCGTGACCGCGAGGAATTCATCATTGCGAGCGAAGCGAAGCAATCCAGGGCCGCGAAAACAACTCTGGATCGCTTCGTCGCTCACGCTCCTCGCGATGACGGCAACCACCTCTCACCCCGGCTGATTGAGCCGGAACGCATTCTCCACGATCCTCAAACCCACGGCATCGCCGAGTGACATCAGCGATTCCGGATGGAACTGCACGCCGCCGACCGGCAGCGTCTTGTGCTCGATCGCCATCGCCACGCCGTCCTCGGTTGCCGCCGTGACGGTCAGCACCTCCGGCATGCTGTCGCGCTCGACGAACAGCGAATGATAGCGGCCGATGACGATCTCGTTCGGCAGGCCCTGCATCAGGCGGCCGCCGCGCACCTGGACCCGCGAGGGCCTTCCATGCGCCGGCTGGGCAAGCTGGCCGAGCTGGCCGCCGAAATACTCGCCCATCGCCTGCACGCCGAGGCACACGCCGAAGATCGGCAGCTTCTTCGCGAGCGCAGCGTCGATCGTCGTCGAGATCTTGAAGTCCTCGGGGCGGCCTGGCCCCGGCGACAGCACGATCAGATCCCAGCTTCGTTCGGCGAGCATCTTCAGCGCGTGGACATAACGCACCACGGTGACGTTGGCGCCGACCTGGCGGAAATAGTCGGCCAGCATGTGAACGAAGCTGTCGTCGTGATCGATCAGCAGCACGTTCTTGCCGGAGCCGGTGGCATCCGGCGCGGTCGACGACAGCGGCTTCGGCGGATCGCCGCGCAGCGCCTGGAACAGCGCCGCCGCCTTGACCTGGCACTCGCGATCCTCGGCCGCGGGATCGGAATCGAACAAACAGGTGGCGCCGACACGGACCTCGGCGAGCCCGTCCTTCATGCGGATGGTGCGGATCGTCAGGCCGGTGTTGATCGAGCCGTCGAAATTCACCGCGCCGATGGCGCCGGCATACCAGCGCCGCGGCGAGCGTTCATTGTCCTCGACGAACTGCATCGCCCACAGTTTTGGCGCGCCGGTCACGGTCACGGCCCAGGCGTGGGTCAGGAAGGCATCGAGCGCGTCGAAGCCCGGCCGCAGCATGCCCTCGACGTGATCCACCGTGTGGAACAGTTTCGAGTAGGTCTCGATCTGCCGGCGCGCCAGCACCTTGATGGTGCCGGGCACGCAGATGCGCGCCTTGTCGTTGCGGTCGACGTCGGTGCACATGTTGAGCTCGAACTCGTCCTTCTCCGAGTTCAGGAGCTGGCGGATCTGCTCGGCATCGCCGATGGCGTCGCGGCCGCGGGCGATGGTGCCGGAGATCGGACAGGTCTCGACGCGACGGCCGTCGGAGCGGACGAACATCTCGGGTGAGGCCGAGACCAGGAACTCGCCGTCGCCGAGATTCATCAGCGCGCCATAGGGCGACGGATTGATCCGGCAGAGCCGCTGGAACACTTCCGCCGGCGAGCGCTCGCACGGCTCGGCAAAGAGTTGGCCGGGCACCGCCTCGAACAGGTCGCCGCGGGCAAACGCGGCGCGGGCCTTCTCGACCGTCGCCTGGTACTCGCCGGGCGCGTGATCGGCAAACCCCTGGCGCGGCTCCTTGAGATAGATGCTGGCGTCGGTGTCGCGCGACAGGCCTTCCGTCGACTGTCCGTTCCAGGAAAAATCATAAGACAGCACGACGCCGCGGCCGGTGGCGCGGTCGTAGGCCAAGAGGCGATCCGGCACGTAGAGCACGATGTCGCGCTGGTCCTTCTCGCGCGGCCGCTTCTGCTGGAGGTCCTCGATCTGGAACACGAGGTCGTAGGCGAAGGCGCCGAACAGGCCGAGCAGCGGGTCGTCATTGGCCGAGAGCGCCGCGATCATCGCCCGCACCAGCGACATCACGCTGGCGCGCCGCGTGCGCTGGTCCTCCTCGACCGGGGCCGGGCCCCGGACGATGTGTCCAGCGAGCCGCGCCGGCGAAGCTTCGGTGATGACCACACAGGGCTCGCGCAGCGTGTCCTTCAGGAACGCGATCAGCACCTCGCCGCGGCGGTTCAGCGCCTGCAGGGTGAAGTCAGTGCCCTTGGTCTCCAGCACCAGCGGCGGATCGGCGAAGCCGAGGTCGAAACTCTCGTAGCGGCCGGGCACGGTCGTGCCCGAGGACAGCACCACGCCACGGCGGCGGTCGAGCAGGTTGATCAGGTCATCGAGCCGGCTGGCGCCACCGGAAAACTGCTCGACGGCGCGCGTGATCGCGAGCCCGCTGGAGGTGCGGTAGTCGCTGCGGGCCGGAAGGGCGAAAACGGTCCTGTTCATGGGGTCCTCTTGGGCGTCCTCTTACGGAATTTGCCGAGGAAACGCCACACAGGACCAACCGGAAGCCGCCGCTGCGTGGCGGCCCCTCTGCGATCTCATGTCAAACAAATCGCACCGGCCACCTTTTACAAGGTGCGCCACCAGAGACGGGCTGGGCGGACAAGGGTGCTCATGGGGCGGAACTGACCACGGCGGGCAGCCGGGGTCAAGGGCGGCGGAGCCACAAATGGGGGTGTGATGCCTCAGCCGATCAACAGAGGCGCCGCGGGCCGGCTGCCCGATACAGCGCCCTCGCCCCTTGTGGGTCCCCTTGTGGGTCCCCTTGTGGGAGAGGGCATGTGCGGCCCATCCGCTAACGCGGTTGGGTGAGGGGTCTCTCTCCGCAGCGGCGCTTGCAGAGGCATACCCCTCACCCAACCGAGCATGCCGCTCTGTCCTACATGCCCTCTCCCGTAAGGGGCGAGGGCGCAATAATACGCACCGGCGAGCCGAAGGCACTGGCGCCGACGAGAATGACAAAGGAATATGCAGCAGCATTCTCGCGACACATGATGCCCGAGTGATGATCATCAATTCCGCCCTCCAAGTCGAGGGCGCAGGAAAGGCCGGGCATCGGCTGATGCCCGTGGCCCGCCTGCAGCAAAAAAAGCAGGCGGCAGTCACCACAGGTCAGCCGGACGACCGGCCTTCCCTGCGCGATGGTCTGACGGCTTATACGCACTCTCCCCGGGGACCGGGCTGTCTTGCCCCCGTGACCGGCGGATCATCATCACCACCGGCGCGGCCTCAGCGTCGGGAGGCCAGGACCATGCGACTTCACCGTGCGCGCCCGCCGTTCGTCCGCACGACGTCTGCCATGCTGCGACGTGACACGCCCACCGCATCTCCACCCCGCGTGTCGTGACGATCGCGATACGCCCCTCGTGCCGGGGTGGGACGGAGATATCAGAGCACGAATTCCGAAAAATAGAAACAAGAATGTTTTTTGGCGAAGGACTGGACAGGGCAAATCAGCTTGAGGCGGCTGATGAATTTCGCGGGGCGGCGCATGATCGACCAGCCCGGCACGGAGATCATCGGCAGAGCGAATATCCGAATTGCCGGGCATGCAGTGCCCGGTCTATGCTGCATCGTCTCCCTTGCTGAAGGCATTCGTCCTTTGCGACGCCATCCCCTGGCCTTGCCCGCCATGCTCCTCTTTGCCGCGGCGACGGCGCCCGACGTTGTTGCGCAGGGCGAGCCGCCACTGGCCTGGTGCCTGGACCGCCGTTTCCCGGCCGACCAGCGGATCGAGAGCTGCACCTTCGCATTGCAGTCCGATCGATGGTCCGGACAAGATCAGATCCACGGCTATTTCAATCGTGGCAATGCGTACTATGAGAAACAGGAGTACGACCGCGCCATAGCCGATTTCACCGAAGCGATCAGGCTCGATCCCTCCTACCCGGCGGCCCGCAACAATCGTGGGTTCGCCTACGCAGGCAAAGGCGACTACGATCGGGCGATTGCAGATTATGACGAGGCGATCAAGCTCGATTCGAAGAAGCCGCTCTACTACTACAATCGCGGCTTGGCCTACTTCTCGAAAGAAAATTATGATCGGGCGCTCACGGACTTCAATCGAACGTTGGCGCTGGACCCCGAGCAAGCCAAGCCCTACGTTGATCGCGGCGCAGTCCATGTTCTGAGGAACGACTTCGATCGCGGTCTCGCAGATATAGACGAGGCGATCCGACGCGACCCGACTGACGCCACCGCATACACCCTTCGCGCCGCCGTGCATAAACACAAGAAGCAGTTCGACCGCGCCATCGCCGACTACAGCGCTGCAATCAAATTCGGCCTGACGCCCGCGAAAGCCCTTAACGCCCATTTCAACCGAGGGATCGCGTATTTCGAAACAGGTGACATCGATCACGCCATCGCCGATTTCGACGAAACGATCAGGCGCGATCCGGGTCACGTTCTTGCCCATGTCAATCGCGGCATAGCATATGACGATAAGGGCGATCACGACCGTGCCATCATAGATTTCGGCGTGGCGATCAAGCTCGAGCCGCAACACGCGAAAGCATACATGAACCGCGGCGCGGCCTACGACAAGAAAGGCGATCATGACCGCGCCATCGCCGATTTTGACGAGGCTCTGAGGCTTAATGGCAAGCTTGCAGAGGCCTTCAACCGTCGCGGTATCGCCTACGACGACAAAGGGAATCACGACCGGGCCATCGTCGACTTCGATCAGGCCATCAGGCTCGATCCGAACTATGCCGATGCCTACAACAATCGCGGCCTCGCCTACAAGGAGAAGGCAGACTACGATCGCGCGATCGCCGACTTCGACGCGGCCATCGCCCTGGCGCCGGATTTCTCCGAGGCCCAAGGCAACCGGGATGAGGTTCGCGAACTGAAGAAGAGCCGCGGGGCTGCAATGCCGGCCCCGGAACGTTAGACGGGTCCGCGGCTGATGCGGACGCGGCGCTGGGTCCGGCCAACCCGGCTATTCCTGACGCGTCATGCGCAGCCGCCCGCTAACCGCAACTCACTGCGATGCATATCGAACAGGTCGCCACGAGACTCGAGGCGACCTGCTGCTACGAGCGCACGGGCGCGCGCGAACAACTCGATATCGCCCGTCTGCAGCACAATCGTCCCGGTTTCGCAAAGCGCCTCCCCGATAATGCTCGCCGTCTTCTGCCAGTCGGCCGTGGCAAATGACAGCAGCACCGAATCGAAGAACGAGATCGGCGCTGACAGCAATTCGCCGTCGCGAATGACGCGCAACGGCGCGTTCTCCGCTTTGAGGCGCGCCCAACGTTCTCGGCAGGCATCACGCCGACTCGGCGACAGAACGGTCCGCAGATCCCACAGTGCATTGTCGCGAATTGTCTCCGGCGACACTAAACCCAGGCTGACGGCCAGCCGTGGCGCCTTCGGCCCAGTCTCCCCTGCCCGCACGACTGTGTCGGTGAGATCGACGATCTCGATCGGCTCATCGCCGAGCCGCCACAGGAGTTCGAGGAAGCCGGCATATTCCTGGGTCGATCGCCGCGTGAACCAGGCGATCCGTCGGTTGTTGCTCGAGAGTGCCTCGTCCCAGAACGATGTTGCCTGGCCGCCCACCTCTTCCCAGCCTGACACTTCCAATTCCTGGTCCATCCAGGCGGTTCGCAGCTCCGGGTCGGGTGGATTGATCGGACCAAAGCTCAGGCTGTCGGCAAAGCCAATCACGCGGTCGCTGCGCCCAGCCTGCTGGAGCGCAGCGCGCAACGTGCCCGCAGCGGACATGTTGAAGACGACATGAAGGATCGCGTGGGGAATTGTTATCTCCCTTGCCAGACGTGCGTTCACGTGGGGCGAGTCACGATGACGCTTCCCTCGCGCCCCATCGCCGCGCGAGCTTGCTGAAGCGCACCGATGACTCGATCGAGCTCTTCGGCCGCCATGAAGACCTCGATGTCGCCGTCCGTCCTCAACAACAGCGCCAACCCGATGCTATCGCCGACGACGCGAACCAGCACGCATGCGTCGTCGCCGGACGACTTGTCGACGAACGAGATCGGCTCGGTGCTCATGCGGGATCCAGGATCATCTGATAGGCCATGCTAGCAGATATCGAAACGTCGTTGGATTCGACATGCCGCCAAACTGGCGGTGCGCTCCCCTCCCCTTGCGGACAGGGGAGCTCACTGGCGTTGGGGCGAGCGGCAACTCACAACTTGCGAAGCCGAGCGCTCGCGCGGCAGCGGCTCTACAGCAGCGCCAGCGCGGCTTGTTTGAGGTGGGCGGCGATGGCATCGCGGGCTTCGCGTGAGCCGACGCTGCGCGCCATCGTCACCCCTCCCGAGAGGATCGCCATCAGCGACCAGGCCTTTTGCAGCCGAGCTTCATCGGTGCTCCCCTGCAACCCCTTTGCGATCTGCTGCGCGACCCTTTCGAGCGCGGTGCCATAGGCGGCCTTCGTTTCCTCGCTGGCGCGCGTCACGTCCGGCGTCAGGCTCTGCAGTCCGCAGCTCGAGTCCAGGATGCAATGGAGACGTTCTCCGAGATAGAATGCGATGAACGCCTCGGCCCAGCGCGCTCCCATCTGCTGCTGAAGACTCGCAATGCCCGTCCTGAGATCGTCCAGCCCGGCCAACGCGGCGGCTTCGAACGCGGCGTCCTTCGACTTGAAGTGACCGTAGAACGCGCCGGACGTGACCCCGGCTTCCTTGGCGAGGCCGTCGACGCCGATGCCGCCATAGCCAAGCCGGCGAAAGCCGCGCCCCGCGGCCTCCAACAACTTCGTCTTTGCTTCCTGCTTATGCTCGGCGTGGTACCGCATCTGGCGCCTTCCATAGCGATCGTTATTTCATGCTTGACTGATAACGATCGTCATTCTATTGGTGGATCACGGTCGTTATATAATGACCGCCGTTCCCCGGGACAACCGCCCTAGGGCGAGCACAGGAGGAGTCATGCCGATCAGTCTCACACTCACCGAAGGCGTCATCGCTGCCGACCAGGCGCCGATCGCCGTTGCGCGGATCACGGAATCGTTCCTGAGACACCATGGTCTGGCGGGCAACAGGATCATGGCGGCGAACGTCACGGCCCATCTGAACATCCTGCCGAAGGGCCATACCTTCGCCGGCGGCACGCCGGTCGATGGCGCCTGGATCGAGACCAAGACGCCGTCATTCGCGCTCGCCAGTCACGAGGTCCAGACGGCGTTCTTCGGCGAAGCCACCGACATTCTGCATGACCTCTCCGGCGGGGCGCTTGCCAGGGACCGGATCTGGTCCAACGGCGTCCACGCCGTCGACGGCACCTGGAATCTCGACGGCAGGCCGATGACCAACGACGCGCTCGTGGGGGCCATCACCGCAGGCTGACCACGGTCATCACGGCCGCTACCGCATTGGGCGGCGGCGGCCGTGATGAATGCCGACCGCTCACGTCCCCGGCTTCACCAGCCCCAGCTCGGCGAACTTCATCTCCGTCGCCACCACCGCGTTCTCATACACCTCGCCGCGCTCGACGAAGTAGTTGAAGTAGCCGGCCGGCGTCTCCGGCTGGATCTCGACCAGCTCCACGGTCTTGTATTTCGGATCGGTGATCACGCCGCTCGCGATCAGATCGTTGATGCGCTTGAGCGCGTCGACCTCGGCCTTGTAGCCGACCGAGAACCACATCTCGGTGGTCCAGTCCTGCACCTCGAACCAGTTGGCGGGCGCCTGGCCCTGCCACCCCTGGGCGAGCGGGCGGACGGCGAAGACGCGGTCGAAACCGTGCAGCTCGGAAATGATGCTGGCACGGTGATAGGCACCGTCCATCTGTCCCTGCGGCAGCTTGGTGAAGCCATAGAGCGACAGCCAAAGCGCGGCCTTGACCGCCTCCGGCGTGATCGGGCGGATGGCGCGCTCGGCCAGCACCTCGGAGGCGTAGCGCAGGTCGCGCTTGGCCGCCGATTGCCGCGCCTTGACAGCATGGGCGTTGGGAACCGACTTCTCCGCCGGCAGCAGCGCCCGCGCCGCCTCGTTGCCGTAGAGATAGCCGGTGCCGGTCTCGGGATCATAGGTGTTGAACACGACGCCGACCGACGTGGCGTTGAGCGTCTCCGCCGCGTGCGCGAAGTCGGCCTCGCTCCGCACCGGGACATATTGCTGCGCTGGCCACAGCCGGTCGGCGAGGGCGTTGAACGGGCCGTCACGCCAATCCGGCCAGGAGACGAAGCGCGCCAGCGCCTCGGCATAGGCGGGACGAAACACCCCGGGATAGCCGAACATCACCGTGCGCAACTGCGACGCCGGATCCCGGTGGCGGTCGGAGGACATCAGCTCGTTGCGCAGATCGAGACCCTGAAGCCACGCCGACAGCACCAGGATCTGGCCGGACGTCGCGGTGACGAGATCCGGCGTCACGCCCCAGGCGCGGGCAGTGTCGAGGAAGCCGGCGCCATGGGCGTTCAAGCCGCCCAGCCCGGCCAGCGCAAAGGCCACTCGCACGGCTTTCTCCATCAGCAGAGGGACCGGAGAACGCTACCTCAGATTGTTTCGGCGATGCAACCGGCGGCGAGACGCAGCGAATTCGAACATCGAACGACGCGGCGCGCTTCGAACATGATCAATGCTCAGATCTCCGCAGAATCCCGGTGATTCGCGGCAACGTGACGGCGCCAAGCGACGAAAAGCTGCAGCCGGCGGCTGTGTGGTGCCTCACAACCTCATGTTGCGCGCGTGCACGCCGCCTCGGGTATCGACCAACGATTGTCGCAACCCAAAAAAGTTACATAACTTGCCTGTGCGCGAGGGCAACACTGTTGTCAATCTGCAATAGTATGGCAATGATTGGTTAACCATATTGAATTACCTTGGTTAACATGGCCCGCGGCAAACAGCCCTCAGTGTCGCATGCGCTCCCGAAGCAGCCGACGCTGCTCGATTGCTTCCTCGAAGCGCAGGCAAAGCGGACGAAGCGTCGACGGCGCTCCGCCGACGCAGTGACCAGCGCCGACCCCTTGGCTCCTTCAGACGACGCTCCGACTCTTGGTGAGGCCGAAGCGCCCTCGGCCGAAACCAAGACCGCCCGCGCGGTTTGAGTCCGCACGGCGCGGTTTGGAACCGACGCGCCGGCCCTCAGCTCAGCCGAGGTGCTTGTGGAAAAACGCCGTGGCGCGGCCCCAGGCGAGCTCGGCGGCCCTGCGATCGTGCACGGTCATGCGCTGCTCGTTCACGAAGGCATGCTCGGCATCGTAGCGATAGAGCTCGAGCGACTTGCCGGCGGCCTTCATCGCCTTCTCGAAGCCGTCCACCAGCGCCGGCGTGCACCAATCATCCTTGTTGGCAAAGTGGGCCTGCAGCGGGATCTTGACGTCGGCCGGCTTCGCCGCCTGCTCAGGCGGAATGCCGTAGAACACGACGCCGGCGGCGAGCTCGTCGATCTTGGTCGCGCCGATGATCGTCACCGCGCCGCCGAGGCAGAAGCCGGTGAGGCCGACCTTGGCGCCGTTGCGCGCCAGATATTGCGCGGCCCCGCGCACGGTCTGCGTGGTCGCGTCCATGAAGTCGAGCGAGTTCATCTCCCGGCCCGCCGCATCCGTATCGTGATAGGGCACCACCGTGCCCTTGTAGAGATCGGGCGCCAGCGCGTTGAAGCCGGCGAGCGCGAAACGATCGCACATCCCCTTGATCTGGTCCTGCAGGCCCCACCATTCCTGGATGACGACGACGCCCGGCGCATCGGCCTGCGCGGCCTTGGCGAGATAGCCCTTGGCCTCCTGGCCATCGGGGCGCTTGAAGCTGATCAGTGTGCCCATGTGTTCCTCCGCAGGTTTTGTTGGAAGCTGAGGAGCGGGGTTTACCGCAAATGCGCGTCCGGCGCGACGGGAGGCGATCGGGTTCGCTGCAACGTGAGAGGATTCGTAGCCCGGATGAGCGCAGCGACATCCGGGGTCCTCGCCGGCACTGCTGCGATCCGGGGTGTCGCTGCGCTCATCCGGGCTACGGGCGCTAAACCGGCATCGCGCGCGGCGCGAACAGGATCACGGCCATGCCGGCGAGGCAGATCAGGACGCCGGCGGCGTCCCACGGATCGGGGCGATGGCCCTCGACCAGCCAGCCCCATAGCAGCGCCGCGGTGATATAGATGCCGCCATAGGCGGCGTAGGCGCGGCCGGCGAGCGGGCTGTCTGCCACGGTGAGAAGCGTCGCGAAGCCGGCGAGCGCGGCCATGCCGGGCAACAGCCATAGCGACGACTGCCCGAGCCGCAGCCAAGCCCAGAACGCGAAGCAGCCGCCGATCTCCAGCACGGCGGCGCCGGCGAAGGCGAGAAGTGACGGCATGGGCGAACTCCGTTTTCCCGGCTGCGCCGCGGACAAGGCCTCCCCTGGCCCGAGCCCAACTAACACAGGGACAACAAAAAAGCCCCCGGAGGGGCTTTTCGTTTTCATCAGACGTTTCCGATCACCGCTCAATGCGCGGCGGCCCAGACCCGCTTCTTGGTGAAGTACATCAGGCCGGCGAAGATGATCAGGAAGATGAACACCTGATAGCCGATGCGCTTGCGCGCTTCCATGTGCGGCTCGGCGGTCCACATCAGGAAGGTCGCGACGTCGTGGGCATACTGCTTCACGGTGGCCGGCGAGCCGTCGTCGAACGTCACCTGGCCGTCGGACAGCGGCGGCGGCATCTTGATCGCATGCCCGGGGAAGTACTTGTTGTAGTACGAGCCGTCCGGAATGGTGACGCCGTGCGGCGGGGTTTCTTCATAGCCCTGCAGCAGCGCGTTGATGTAGTTCGGGCCCTGCTCCTGGAACTGGGTGAAGAAGTCGATCAGGAACCAGGGGAAGCCGCGCTTGTAGGAGCGCGCCTTGGCCATCAGTGACAGGTCCGGCGGGGCCGCACCGCCATTGGCGGCCCGTGCGGCCTGCTCGTTCGGGAACGGCGACGGGAAGTAGTCGGCCGGCCGGCCCGGACGCTCGAACATCTCCCCGGCGTCGTTGGGCCCGTCCTTGATCTTGTACTCGGCCGCGAAGGCGGCCGCCTGCGCCGGCGAGTAGCCCGGGCCGCCGGGCTCGGCGAGATTGCGGAACGCCACATATTGCAGCGAATGGCAGTTCGAGCAGACTTCCTTGTAGACCTTGAGGCCGCGCTGCACGGCGCCGCGATCGAAGGTGCCGAACGGACCGGCAAACGACCACTTCGCCGACGGCGGGTTCTCCTGGCCTTCGCTGGCACGGGCGTCGCCCATGCTGCCGGCGAGCAGCGACACCGCGGCGACCAGCGCGATCACGGTCGAGACCATCGGCGCCGCCTTGCGGCCGGACCTGGCCAGCACGTCGTCAGCGATCGAGTTCGGCAGCGGGCGCGGCCGCTCGATGCGCGCGAGCAGCGGCAGCACGATCAGGAAGTAGGCGAAGTACAGCACCGTCAGGATGCGGCCGAGCACGACATAGACACCCTCCGGCGGCTGCGCGCCGAGATAGCCGAGGCCGATGCAGACCACGACGAAGATCCAGAAGAACTGCTTGCCGAGCGGACGGTACTTGTTGGAGCGGGTCTTGGCCGAGTCGAGCCAGGGCAGGAACACCAGCACGATGATGGCCGCGAACATCGCGATCACGCCGGCGAGCTTGTTCGGGATCGAGCGCAGGATCGCGTAGAATGGCAGGTAGTACCATTCGGGCACGATGTGCGCCGGCGTCACCGCCGGGTTGGCCGGGATGTAGTTGTCGGCCTCGCCGAGATAGTTCGGCATGTAGAAGATGAACCAGGAATAGAAGATCAGGAAGCAGGCGACGCCGAAGAAGTCCTTGATCGTCGCGTAGGGCGTGAACGGCACCATGTCCTTCTCGGTCTTCGGCTCGACGCCGGCCGGGTTGTTCTGGCCAGTGACGTGCAGCGCCCAGACGTGCAGCACGACCACGCCGGCGATCAGGAACGGCAGCAGGTAGTGCAGAGCGAAGAAGCGGTTCAGCGTGGGATTACCGACAGAGTAGCCGCCCCACAGCAGGGTCACGATGCTCTCGCCGAAATACGGCACGGCCGAGAACAAATTGGTGATGACGGTCGCGCCCCAGAAGCTCATCTGGCCCCACGGCAGCACGTAGCCCATGAAGCCCGTCGCCATCATCAGGAGGTAGATGATGACGCCGAGGATCCAGAGCACCTCGCGCGGCGCCTTGTATGACCCGTAATACAGGCCGCGGAACATGTGGATGTAGACGGCGAGGAAGAACATCGACGCGCCGCAGGCATGCATGTTGCGCAGCAGCCAGCCGTAGTTCACGTCGCGGACGATCAGTTCGACCGACTTGAAGGCGAGGTCGGCATGCGGCGTGTAGTGCATCGCCAGGACGACGCCGGTCACGATCTGGATGCCGAGCATCATCGAGAGGATGGCGCCGAACGTCCACCAATAGTTCAGGTTCCGCGGCGTCGGGTAGGCAATGAAGGACGAGTGGACCAGGCCGATGATCGGAAGTCGTTGCTCGAGCCACTTCAAGGCGGGGTGGCTCGGCTGGTAGTCAGAAGGTCCACTCATGATGCGTTCCTGAAGAAATTATCTTGCACGATCGAGCGTGAGCTCAAGACGAACGTCTGCTCAGCCGATCTGGATCTTGGTGTCGGAAACGAACTGATAGGGCGGGACGGGAAGATTGAGCGGCGCCGGCCCCTGGCGGACGCGACCGGAGGCGTCGTACTGCGAACCGTGGCACGGGCAGAAGAAGCCGTCGTAATTGCCTTCGTGGGCGATCGGGATGCAACCCAGATGGGTGCAGATGCCGATCACGACCAGCCACTGCTCGTGGCCGTCCTTGGTGCGGGACTGGTCGGTCGCCGGATCCGGCAGGCTCGACACCGGCACCGCGCGGACCTCCTCGACCTGCTTCTTGGTGCGGTGGGAGATGTAGATCGGCTTGCCGCGCCAGAACACCTTGATGTCCTGTCCTTCGGCGACGGGCGCGAGATCGACCTCGATCGGCGCACCGGCCGCGATGGTCGAGGCATCGGGATTCATCTGGGAGATGAAGGGCCACAGGGCGGCCACAGCACCGACAGCCGCGGTAGCGCCCGTGGCGACGAAAAGAAAATCCCGGCGTGTCGGATGATCCGCAGTAGACGCTGTCACGATTCCAACCCTTTCTTCGTTGCAGCCGGTGGAACCGCCCCGCTCGACGTCTTACGATCTCGACCTTGGAGATCACGTGACCGGGAGATCCTGCCGGCGCCCGCGTCCCCCGCGGCGGCAGAAAACGGCTCGCTCCACCGCCCCTGGGGAACAAGCCGTCCAGAATCGTTCTATTGGCACCCTTGCGATACGAGCGCAAGCCCGCTATCGGCCCTGCAGCACGCCATGCACCAATTCCCGCTTCGGAAGCGGACTTTCCGCCTCAGTCCTAAGACCAATTCGCATGCAGATCGCGCTCTATCAGCCCGACATTCCGCAGAACACCGGAACGATTCTGCGCCTGTGCGCCTGCCTCGGGCTCGCGGCCCACATCATCGAACCGGCGGGCTTTCCTGTGTCCGACCGGCAGTTCCGCCGCGCCGGCATGGACTATCTGGACCAACTGAATTGGCGGCGGCACGATTCCTGGAGCGCGTTCGAGGCCTGGCGGTCCGCAGAGGGCCATCGCCTGCTGCTGCTGACGACCAGGGCCGCGACCTGCTATCTCGACTTCAGTTACGGCCCGGACGACATCCTGCTGCTCGGGCGCGAGAGCGCCGGCGTGCCGGACGGCGTGGCGGCGGTCGCCGATGCGCGGCTGCGGATTCCGCTGCAGCCGGGGCTGCGCTCGCTGAACGTGGCGATGGCCGCGGCGATGGCCGCCGGCGAGGCGCTGCGCCAGACCGGACAATTCGTCCAATTGCAATCCGCACAAGGAGCCGGAGGGTGAGCTACGCGGTGAAGGAAATCTTCATGACCCTGCAGGGCGAAGGCGCCCAGGCGGGCCGCGCTGCCGTGTTCTGCCGCTTCGCTGGCTGCAACCTGTGGAGCGGCCGCGAGGCCGATCGCGCAACCGCGACGTGCCGGTTCTGTGACACCGACTTCGTCGGCACCGACGGCACGCTGGGCGGCCGTTATGAGACCGCCGCAGCGCTGGCCGAGGCCATCGGTGGGCAATGGACAGGCGGGGCCGCCGACCGCTATACGATCCTCACCGGCGGGGAGCCGCTGCTGCAGGTCGATGCCGACCTGATCGAGGCGCTCCACGCCCGCGGCTTCGCGGTCGGGGTCGAAACCAACGGCACGCTCATTCCGCCCGACGGGATCGACTGGATCTGCGTCAGCCCGAAGGCCGGCGCCGAGCTGAAGCTGCGGCAGGGCCACGAGCTGAAGCTGGTCTACCCGCAACACGGGGCCGAGCCGGAGACGTTCGCGGGGCTTGCCTTCGAGCGCTTCTCGCTGCAGCCGATGGACGGGCCCGAAGCGGCCGCGAACACGGCGCGCGCCATTGATTACTGCCAGCATCATCCGCAATGGCGGCTCAGTCTGCAGACGCACAAGATGATCGGCATCAGGTAGGGATTGTGACTGACACGATGTGGGAATTGACCAAGTCGTTCACCTTCGAGGCCGCGCATACGCTGCCGATCACGACGCTCGGCGAAGCCAGCCAGGAGATCCATGGCCACTCCTTCCGCGCCGAGGTGACGGTGCGCGGCGATGCGACCCATCCCGAGACCGGCATGGTGGTGGATTTCGGCGTGCTGACGCAGCGGCTGAGCGAGATCCAGGCCATGCTCGACCACAAGTTCCTGAACAAGATCGAGGCGATCGGGCTGCCGACGCTCGAGAACCTGTCGCGCTTCATCTATGAGCGCGTCCGCTCGATCGGCCATGTCACCAAGGTCAGCGTCCACCGCGACAGCTGCCGCGAGACCTGCACCTATTTCGGTCCGCAGGGCTGATCGATTGTGGTAGGACCCAACCGTAGCGACAACAGCGCTGTCACTTCCGGCTGTCATGGACGCTTGACGGCAGGGTGAGCGCCAATGTGCCAGGGGAACGTCCATGACCACCGCCGCCATCGAGGATCGCAAGGCCCGCGCCCGCGCCTGGTTCGAGAGCCTGCGCGACCAGATCTGCGCGGCGTTCGAGCGGCTCGAGGACGAGGCGCCGGCTGACCTTTATCCGCGCACACCGAGCCGGTTCGTCCGAACGCCGTGGGAGCGCACCGACCATGCCGGCGGCCCGGGCGGCGGCGGCGTCATGAGCATGATGCACGGCCGGCTGTTCGAGAAGGTCGGCGTGCACTGCTCGACCGTGCATGGCGAGTTCGCCCCGGAATTCCGCAGCCAGATTCCCGGCGCCTCCGAAGACCCGCGGTTCTGGGCCTCGGGCATCTCGCTGATCGCGCATCTGTGGTCGCCGCACGTGCCGGCGGTACACATGAACACGCGCTTCGTCGTCACGACGAAAGCCTGGTTCGGCGGCGGCGCCGACCTGACGCCGGTGCTGGACCGCCGCCGCACCCAGGAGGACGCGGATACGCTGGCCTTCCACGCCGCCATGAAGGGCGCCTGCGACGCCCATGCCGCGGTGGCCTCGTACGACAAGTACAAGCGCTGGTGCGACGAGTACTTCTATCTGCCGCACCGCAAGGAGCCGCGCGGCATCGGCGGCATCTTCTACGACCATCACGATTCCGGCGACTGGGAGGCCGACCTCGCCTTCACCCAGGATGTTGGCCGCGCCTTCCTGAAGGTCTATCCCGAGCTTGTCCGGAGCAATTTCAGCAGCCCCTGGACCGCCGCCGACCGCGAGGAGCAGCTCATCCGCCGCGGCCGCTACGTCGAATTCAACCTGCTTTACGACCGCGGCACCACATTTGGGCTTAAAACCGGCGGCAATGTCGACAGCATTCTGTCCTCGATGCCGCCCGAGGTGAAATGGCCCTGAAACTCGATTTGTTGAACCGCGTAGATTGATCATGACCGCCGCCCTGCCCCGCGCCATGCTGATCGACATGGACGACACCATCCTGTCGGCCTATGGCCGTCCCGAGATCGCCTGGAATATCGTCGCCACCGAGTTTGCCGACGAACTCGCGCCGCATACGCCGCGGGCGGTGGCCGCCGCGATCCTGGCCTCGGCACGCAGCTTCTGGTCGGTCGCCGGCGCCGAATGGCGGATGAAGCTGATCCAGGCGCGGCAGGAGGTGGTGAAGGACGGCTTCGCGGCGCTCGCCGGCCACGGTCCTGCTCTACCGACCGAGCTCGCGATCCGCATCGCCGATCGCTTCACCGGCTATCGCGACGAGCAGATGTTCGTCTTCCCCGGGGCGCATGAGGCGATCGACGCATTCAAGGCGCGCGGCGTCAGGCTGGCGCTCGTCACCAACGGCGAGGCCGGCCAGCAGCGCGCCAAGATCGAGCGCTTCGCGCTGGCGCACCGCTTCGACCACATCCAGATCGAGGGCGAGCACGGCTTCGGCAAGCCCGAGGAGCGCGCCTATTGGCACGCGATGGAGCGGCTCGGCGTCGGCCCGGAAGACACCTGGATGATCGGCGACAATCTCGAATGGGAGATCGTCGCGCCGCAGCGGCTCGGCATCTATTCGATCTGGATCGACGTCCATGGCGACGGCCTGCCGGAAGGCACGGACGTCAAGCCCGACCGCATCATCCGCTCGCTGACCGAGCTGGTGCCGGCGGGCTAGGCCAGCGCGGCGCCGGCGTCACTTCGCGCGCCGCGGACCTCCGGCGACTGCGCGCTTGTGCGCCTCCATCAGCATCGCCACGAAGGCCGTCACCTTCGGCGGGCGAAAGCGCGCCGCTGGGAACACGGCGTGGATGCCTCCGGACGGCAGTGTCCAGGACGGCAGGATGGCCACGAGGCGGCCGGCCGCGAGATCGTCCCTGATCAGGAAATCGGGCAGCACCGCCAGGCCGCCGCCGGCCAGCGTCGCGGCGAGCACCGCCGGCGTGGTGTTGATGGTAAGCGTCTGGCTCATCTCGACGCTCTCGCGCTCGACGTCGCCTTTCATGAACTGCCAGGTGAGCGGCTCCCTCAGCGCGGCATTCGCAATGAACGGCAACGCGGCGAGGTCGCGCGGATGCGCGACGCGCCTGACCACGTTCGGCGCGGCCACCAGCAGCTGCCGGAAGCTGCCGACCCGGCGGGTCTGCAGGGTGGAATCGTCGAGCCATCCCACGCGGATCGAGAGATCGATCTGGCTGGCGACGAGGTCGATCTTGCTGTCGGCGAGGATCAGCTCGACCCGGCAGGCCGGATAGGTCCGCGAGAACTCGGTTGCGATCGCGGCGAGCGTGCAGGTGCCGTAGTCGTTCGGCGCGGCGATGCGCAACAGTCCCATCGGCTCGGCGTTGCTCTGCGCCAGCTCGGCCAATGCGCTCTCGGCCTCGCGCAGGATGGCAGCACAGCGGGCATGCAGCAGGCGACCGGCTTCCGTCGGCTCGACCCTGCGCGTGGTCCGCACCAGCAGGTCGGTCCTGAGCTCGCGCTCGAGCTGGGCGACCTGCTGGCTGACCACGGCTTTGGTGATCCCGAGCCGATCGGCCGCGCGGGTAAAGGACGCTGCGTCCACCACGGCCGCGAAATAGACGAGGCGGTTGAGATTGATCGCCTCCATGCCGGCGGCTCCTTCTATTGTCCATTAACAGCATACAGTCTGTCTCATTATGCTGTATTTATGGACAAACGAGAACCGGCTATCTCGGCGCCATGCCGCTCCAAGACAGGGTTCCGGAAATGCGACTGACCTATCTGTTCGACCCGCTCTGCGGATGGTGCTACGGCGCCGGCCCGGCGGTCGAGACGCTCGCCGCCCACGACGCCATCACGCTCGAGCTGCTGCCCACTGGCCTGTTCGCCGGCCGTGGCGCCGGCAGGATGGATGCGCAATTCTCCGAATATGCCTGGAGCAACGACCAGCGCAT
The DNA here is from genome assembly GCF_032485115.1 of Bradyrhizobium sp. SZCCHNRI2009. Lineage (NCBI taxonomy): Bacteria > Pseudomonadati > Pseudomonadota > Alphaproteobacteria > Hyphomicrobiales > Nitrobacteraceae > Bradyrhizobium > Bradyrhizobium sp. SZCCHNRI2009. Next base: position 83,938 of record NZ_JAUEUH010000010.1, on the reverse strand, counting down.
CGCCAAGCAGACCGGCCAGCGTTTCACCGACGCGTACCGCACCCGCATTCTCGGCGCGGGCGGCGCCTTCGATTCGACAGCCGCATCGCTCGGCCTGACGGCGGTCCACGTCACCGACCCCGGCCGTGAGCTCACGGTCCTCAAGGAGCTGCAGCTTGCGCGCTACGTACACGGGCAGGACATCGTGAGCGTCGCGGGCGTCGGCGAAGTCCTTCGAGCGCTGGGCCTTGCGAGCGCCGCCGAGCGGATGCTGGCCCGGGATCACGCGCTGGTCGAGGCCTATGGCCGCCGGCTCCAGACCGCGCATAGCTTGATGCGACGCTACGGCTTGTCCGGTGTCCCGGCCCTGCTGGCGGGTGACGGCGAGCGACAGAGGCCGCTGCCGGGCAACGCCTTGTACGAACCGCTCGACGGCCTGCTCGCACAACTCGGAGCAGCCTGAGCCGCTCCGTACTCGATGCCTGGCACAATCCACCCAGCCGTCGCACACGGCCGGAGCGCCGCCTGCTGCCCGGCCTCATCGTTTTATCACTCCAAGAAAGAGACTGACATGCCGACACGGAGACAGATCATGACGACAGCGATTGCAGGGACCGCCGCAGCCATTCTCGGTGCATCGGACAGCGGCCGTGCCGCTGGCAGCAAGCTGGTCTGGACACACTTTCCCGCCGGTCCGAACGGCTTCTTCCGCGCGCCCGTGCTGCTGAGGGGCCCCACCGAAGCACTGCTGATCGACGGCGGCTTCAACTATCCGGACGGCCGCGCGGTGGCGGCCGCAATCAAGGCGAGCGGCAAGACGCTGACGGCCATCTACATCAGCCAGTCGGACCCGGACTACTACTTCAGCCTCAAGCCGATCCGCGAGGCCTTTCCCGGCGTGAAGGTGATCGCCGCCACGGCGACCATCGAGGCGATCAAGGGCAATGTCGAGAAGAAGCTCGCCGTCTGGGGCCCGCAGCTGAAGGAGAACGGCCCGCAGACGATGGCCGACATCGTTCTGCCCGAACCGTTCGATGGCCCGTCGCTGTCGGTCGATGGCGAGACGATCGAGATCGTCGCCGCCGAGGGGCTGGCCAATCGGCGCTATCTCTGGGTGCCCTCGCTCGCAGCCGTATTCGGCGGCGTCATGATCTTCTCGGGTGTCCATGTCTGGACGGCCGACACCCAGAGCAAGGAGCAGCGCGCAGCCTGGATCGCGACCCTCGACAAGATCGCTGCACGCGCTCCGACGGTGGTGGTCGCCGGCCATGCCGTGGCGGACGCCGCCACCGACCTGTCGGGTGTTCGGCACACCAAGTCCTATCTCATCGCGTTCGAGGAGGAGCTCGCCAAGGCCAAGGACGCCGCAGCCCTGAAGGCCGCAATGGAGGCGAAGTTCCCCGGCCTCGGCATGGGCGTGGCCCTCGACATCGGCGCCAAGGTGGCGAAGGGCGAGATGAAGTGGGGCTGATGCAGGCCGCGGCCACATCAGGCTGACATGACAGAAGCGCCGGCCCGTCAGGACCGGCGCTTCGGCCTTTCGTGGATGGCCGCGTCGTGCCTCAGGCCGGGCGCTCGGCGACGTTGGGACGCCATTTGATCAGGCGGCTCTCGACGAGGTCGAGCAGCGCGTCGATGCGCGCGGAGGAGCTGCGCGCCCGCGTCGAGGCGCTCAACATCAGCTATGGCGTGGGCATGCTGCCGCGGGTGACGATCTCGGTCGGCGTCGCCGCCTATCCCGAGGCCGGCCTCGATCTGACGGAGATCCTGCGCGTCGCCGACGGCGCGCTGTACCGTGCCAAGCACAAGGGCCGCAACCGGGTCGAGCTCGCCTCCGGCGGCATGATGCCGCCGCTCGACGAGGTGACGAACCGGGCCGTCGCCGCGCTCGATGCCATCGTGGCACGCGCCGAGACCGACGGCATCACGCCATCCGATCGGGACACGGACCAGCAGGTGGCTTGACGCCGGAAGGCTACGCCGCCGGCAGCAGATGCCGCAGCGCCGATGCGATCATCACGCCGCCGCCGGTGATGACGGCGGCGTCGAGGATGGCGGCGTGGATGTGCACCGGCATGCGGGCGACGAAGGCCTTGGCGAGGAACGCGCCGGGCACCGCGACCGCGCCGATCAGGAGCGCGAACGCCAGGACCTGCACGGTGACCACGCCGGCCAAACCAAACACCGAGATCTTGATGACACCCGTCGCCACCGAGATCATCGCGTCGGTGGCGATGACCGCGGCGCCTTCGAGGCCGGCGGCCATCAGCAGCGACAGCAGGATCACGCCGGAGCCGGAGGTGCCGCCGACCAGCACGCCATAGCCGACCGCTCCGGCAGCAAGCCCGCCATTGCCGATCCTGACCTCGCGCTTGCGCAGGATCCGCCGCAGCGGAACGCTCATGATGAGCATCGTGCCGATCACGAACGCCGCGCCGGCATTGGTCAGTCGCGTGTAGCCGTAGGCGCCGAGCGCGGTCGTGAGCGCGGCTGCCGCGATGACGATTCCGGCGCGCGTACGGTCGGCATGGCTGATATAGGCGACGACACGGCTGAGATTGGTGAGGATCGCTGAGATCGCGATGATCGGCACGACCGGCTCGGCCCCGACCATCGGCACCAGCACGAGCGGCATGAGAGCGCCGGTGCCGTAGCCGGCGAGACCACCGATGATCGAAGCGAACAGAGCGACGGCAGCGACGAGCAGGAGTTGCAGCAGGGAGATGTCGGCAAAGCCTGCCAGAAAATTCATGAACGTCCGTCGCGGTTGACACGCGCCGCCGCCTGATCGGCGATCGCGTTCAGCGATGCCTCGTCGAGCGGGAAGTCCGCGGCTAACCAGGCATCCTCTGCGAGGGTGAGCACATGACCGAGAAGCGGCCCTTCCGCAACCCCGCGCGCGATGAAATCGGCCGCCTTCAACGGCAATTTCGGCGGCGTGAAGCGCTGCGGCAACAGCGCACGCTCGCGCCAGCGCCGGTCGTCGCGATCGCGCGCCCGCGCCCAGCCGAGCATCAGGCGGTCGCGATAGACGGTCTCGCCGAGACGATACAGCAGACGCCGGACTCGCGCCTCGTCGGCGGAAGCGAACCGCCACCAGCGATGGCCCATGCCGTCGAGCGCCTTGGTCTCGGCGTTGGAGAGCTTCAGCCTGACGCCGAGACGGCGCGCATCCTCGGTCACGGCGACCGCGAGCGCCGCGAGACGGCGGACCGGGCTCGGCGAAAGCTCCAGCTCGCGCTCGATGCCGATCATCGCGGCGAACGGACCGAGATAGGCGACGCCGCCGAGGATCGCCGTCAGCAACCCGCCATCCGCCATCGCCGTGACCGCGCCGACAGCGCCGTCGGTGACGAGCAGCTTCAGCATCTCCATGCGCACGCGCTCGGCTGACAGCGTGGCGAGCCCGGCACGGCCGGCGATGCAGGCCAGATAGCCCTCGCAATCGGGGGCGCCGTGACCGAACGCCGAATGGATGCGGAAGAAGCGCAGGATGCGCAGATAGTCCTCGGCGATGCGCTGGGCGGGGTCGCCGATGAAGCGCACGCGGCGCTGGGCGATGTCGGCGAGGCCGCCGACGTGATCATGCACCACGCCATCGGGCCCGACGGAGAGCGCATTGATGGTGAAGTCGCGCCGGTGCGCGTCGCCGACCCAGTCGCGGCCGAACTCGACCTTGGCCTTGCGGCCGAAGGTCTCGGTGTCCTCGCGCAGGGTCGTGATCTCGAACGGATGGCCGTCCAGCACCAGCGTCACGGTGCCGTGGTCGATGCCGGTCGGCACGCTCTTGATCGACGCCGCCTTGGCACGCCGGAGCACCTCCGCCGGCAGCGCCGTGGTCGCGATGTCGATGTCGCCGATGGCGATGCCGAGCAGCGCATTGCGCACGGCGCCGCCGACCACCCGTGCTTCCTCGCCATCGCAATTGAGCAGCGCGAGCACGCGCGCGGCGGGACCGGACGAGAGCCAGGGCGCGTGCAGCACCCGCGCGTCGATCATTTCTCGACCCCTGGAACGAGCCTGCCGTTCTCGACATGAGCGGGGACGTAGGTCGAACGCGGCGGCGCGCCGGAGAACTCGGCGATCAGGACCAGACTTGCAATCACCAGCACCAGGGCCGCCACCGTCAATTTTGTGGTCAGATGAAAGGGCCAGTTGGCCGGCACCAACAGCCCCGATTTGGTCGCGAGCAAGAACAACACATAAACCGCAAAAGGAATGAGGAAAATTCCGATTTCCGTCAATACGCCACGGATCATGGCCGACCGATCCGCTCGTACAACACCCGAAGGATGCCCGCTGTCGCGCCCCATATGTAGCGCTCGGCGAACGGCATCGCGTAATACGAACGCTCCATGCCGCGAAACTCCTTGGAATGCAGCTGGTGATTGGCGGGGTCCATCAGGAAGGCCAGCGGCACCTCGAAGGCGTCGTCGACCTCGCCCTCGTTGATCTTGAGCGTGAATCCCGGCCGCACCCGCGCCACCGTGGGCAGGATGCGGAAGCCGAAGGCGGTGCCGTAGACGTCGAGATAGCCGATCGGGTCGACGAAGCTGCGGTCGAGCCCGATCTCCTCTTCGGCTTCGCGCAGAGCGGCATCGAGCGGAGAGGCATCGGTGACGTCGATCTTGCCGCCGGGAAAGGCGATCTGTCCGGCATGGCTCGAGAGGTTCGGCGAGCGCTGGGTCAGGAGAACGGTCGGCTCGGGGTGGTCGACCACCGGGATCAACACCGCCGCGGGGCGGATCGGCTGCTCGCGGGAGATGATCTCGAGCATGCGGTCGGTGCCGGAATCTCCACTGGCCGGAATGACGTCCGGATCCAGCAGGGCCTGCGGAACGTCGAAGCGCAGCCGCGCGCGGCCCCGCGCGAAGAAATCGGCCGAACTGAGTTCAGCGGTCCTGTTCCTCACCATGGGCTGGTTCAAAGCGCCGCCCTCACCTCTTCTGCGTCGGCCATGGGGAAGAACGCGCCGCCCGACCCCACGCCGAACATCACACGACCATCGATCATCCGCTCCTCACCCATGTCAACAAGCTCGTAGTACAGCGCTCGCGTCACCTTGGCCCAGAGATCGGCTCGCACATGCAGATAGGGCGTCAGGCCGCCGCTCTCGCCGGGCTCGAAGCGCAGCCGGTGCTCGGCATCGCACGCGACCCAGTCGTCGACATTGGTGCGGAAATGCAGCAGCGGCCCGCGCGCATCGCTCTCCGTCCGCATTTCTACGGCCGTGAAGGGGGCATCATCGACGCGGATGCCGACCTTCTCCACCGGCGTGACCAGAAAATAGCGGTCACTCTCGCGCTTGAGGATCGTCGAGAACAGCCGCACCAGCGCAGGCCGCCCGATTGGCGTGCCCATGTAGTACCAGCTACCATCACCGGCGATTCGCATGTCGAGATCGCCGCAGAATGGCGGATTCCACAAATGCACCGGCGGCAGTCCCTTTGCGGATGTGCCAGCCTGCGTTGCCGCCGACGTCAGCCGATCGAGTCCGTTGTCGGTGGTCTGCCCTTGCTTCGCCATGGTTTGCCTTGAGTTTGCGTCCACCTTGGCACGATTGGTGCAAGATTCCATCGCCGTCGTCTGTGCAAAAGTTCCTGGCGGCCCTGCAGGTCATGTAAGGTCGCCATAACGTGATGCCGTCAATACCCCGTAATGCCGATAATATGGGGATAGTTTAACTCAACGAATACAGCGCCTTCGCATAGGTTGGCATCCGCTTCCCGGCAAACTGGAGCGGAACGTCCGTCCGAAAGTTCAAGATGCGGGGCAGAAGGAGCGACGGAAATGGCTGAGAGTGCCGAGAAGCTCGAGGATGCGATCGTCCGGTCGGCCGAACAGGTCTCCGGCCAGATCCGAGCGGCAAAGGATGCGATCTCCGGCGTCATCTTCGGCCAGGACCGCGTGGTGGAAAACACGCTGGTGACCATCCTGTCCGGCGGCCACGCGCTGCTGATCGGCGTCCCCGGCCTCGCCAAGACCAAGCTGGTCGAGACCTTGGGCGTGACGCTCGGCCTCGATGCGAAGCGCATCCAGTTCACGCCGGACCTGATGCCGTCGGACATTCTGGGCGCTGAGGTGCTGGACGAAAGCGCCGGCGGCAAGCGCTCGTTCCGCTTCATCGCCGGCCCGGTGTTTGCGCAACTCCTGATGGCCGACGAGATCAACCGCGCCAGCCCGCGCACGCAGTCGGCGCTGCTGCAAGCCATGCAGGAGCAGCACATCACGGTTGCAGGCGCCCGCCATGACCTGCCGAAGCCCTTCCATGTGCTCGCGACCCAGAATCCGCTGGAGCAGGAAGGAACCTATCCGCTTCCCGAGGCTCAGCTCGACCGCTTCCTGATGGAGATCGACGTCGACTATCCGGATCGCGATGCCGAGCGCCGCATCCTGTTCGAGACCACCGGCGCCGAGGAGAGTGCCGCCAAGGGCGCGATGACGGCCGATGCGTTGATCGCGGCCCAGCGCCTGGTGCGGCGGCTGCCGGTCGGCGATTCCGTGGTCGAGGCGATCCTGTCGCTGGTGCGCTCGGCGCGTCCCGGTCCCGAGGCCGGAGAGGCCGGCAAGCTGATCGCCTGGGGCCCCGGTCCCCGCGCCAGCCAGTCGCTGATGCTCGCGGTGCGCGCCCGCGCGCTGCTCGACGGCCGGCTCGCGCCCTCGATCGACGACGTGCTCGATCTCGCCGAGCCCGTGCTCAAGCACCGCATGGCGCTGACCTTCCCGGCGCGCGCCGAGGGACGCACCATTCCGGACGTGATCCGGCAATTGAAGAGCCGGATTGGCTGATGGCCGCAGCGACAGGGCACGCCGACAAGGAGATTCTCGCGATACGGCGTGCCGATGGCGAAAGCCGGACGCTGGCATCGTCGCTGCCGCGGCTGGTGCTGGAAGCCCGGCAGATTGCCGCCAACGTCATTCATGGCCTGCATGGAAGGCGCCGCGCCGGCTCCGGCGAAAGCTTCTGGCAGTACCGACGCTTCGTCTCCGGTGAGCCGTCGCAGCGCGTCGACTGGCGCCGCTCCGCGCGCGATGACCATCTCTATGTCCGCGAGCAGGAATGGGAGGCCGCGCACACGGTGTGGATCTGGCCGGACCGCTCGCCGTCGATGGCCTTCGCGTCGAAGGGCGCGCGCGACAGCAAGCTCGAGCGCGCGCTGATCGTGACCTTCGCCCTGGCCGAGCTGCTGGTGGCCGGCGGCGAACGCGTCGGCATTCCCGGCCTGATCAATCCGACCGGGAGCCGCAACGTGATCGACCGCATTGCGCAGGCGATGCTGCATGATGAGACGATCAGGCCGAGCCTGCCGCCGTCCTTCGTCCCCTCGGCGCTCGCCGAGATCGTCGTGCTGTCGGATTTCTGGTCGCCGATCTCCGAGATCAGCACCATGCTGGCGGGCCTGTCCGCGTCCGGTGCACACGGCACGATGGTGCAGGTGGTGGATCCGGCCGAGGAGACCTTCCCCTATTCGGGCCGCGTCGAGTTCGTCGAGCCGGAAGGCGGCGAGGTGATCACGGCCGGCCGCGCCGAGAGCTGGGCGCAGGACTACGTCGCTCGCGTGGCGCTGCATCGCGACCAGATCCGCGCCGAGACCGGCAGGCTCGATTGGCTGTTCACAACCCACACCACCAGCCGCTCGGCCGCCGAGCTGCTGCTGTTCCTGCATGCCGGCATGACCACGGCCAAAGGTAGCGCGCGCGGCGGCGTCAAAGTGGGCGCTGGCCCCGGAGGGCTCGGCGCATGATGGGCCTGCCGCTGTCGTTCGCCGAACCGCTGCTGCTGACCGGTCTCGTCAGCCTGCCGGTGCTGTGGTGGCTGCTGCGGGTGATGCCGCCGCGGCCGCGCCGCATCGAGTTTCCGCCGACCCGGCTGTTGTTCGACATCACGCCCAAGGAAGAGACGCCGTCGCGCTCGCCGTGGTGGCTCACCCTGCTGCGGCTGGTGGCGGCGGCGCTGGTGATCTTCGCCGCAGCCGGCCCGATCTGGAATCCGCGCACCGAAGCCGTCGGCAGCAAGGCGCCGCTGGTGCTGCTGCTCGACGACAGCTGGAGCGCGGCCGCAAGCTGGGACACGCGCATCAGGGCCGCCGACGAGATCATCGCCAACGCCGATGCCGACCGCCGCGGCGTCGCGCTGCTGCCGCTGTCGGAGCCCGCGCGTGACCTCACCTTGATGCCGGCCGGTGCTGCGCGCGTCGCGCTGCGCCAGATCGCGCCCAAGGCCTACACGACCGAGCGCGCCGACGCGCTGCCGCAGCTCGATCGCTTCCTGAAAGCGACCGGCGATGCCGAGATCATGTGGTTCTCCGACGGCGTCGATCCCGGCCGCGGCAGCGAGTTCGTGGGGGGTCTCGCCAAGACGATCGGCGACCGCAGCCTGACCGTGTTCGAAGGCGGCACGCCCTCGCCGCTGGCGCTCGCCGGCGCCGAGAACGCGGCCGCCAAGATGACGGTGAAGGTGCTGCGGGCGGATCTCTCCGTTCCGGGCGGCATCGTGCGCGCGCTCGATGCCAAGGGCTCGCCGCTCGGCGAGGCACAGTTCAGCTTTGCCGCCGGCGCGCACGACGCCGAGGCGAGCTTCGACCTGCCGGTCGAGCTGCGCAACGACATCACCCGGCTCGAGATTGCGGGCGAGCGCTCGGCCGGCGCCGTGCAGTTGCTCGACAAGCGCTGGCGCCGCCGCGCCGTCGGCATCGTCTCCGGCGCCACCAGCGACACCGCGCAGCCGCTGCTCGCACCGACCTTCTATCTCACCCGCGCGCTGTCGCCGTTCGCCGATCTCAGGCTCGGCGATCGCGGCGCCCCGCAGCAGGTCATCACGCAGTTCCTCGACCAGAAGGTGCCGATGATCGTGATGGCCGACGTCGGCACGCTGTCGCCGGAGCTGCGCGACCGTCTCAACGGCTGGATCGAGAATGGCGGCGTGCTGGTGCGCTTCGCCGGCCCGCGCCTGGCGCAGGGCGACGACGACCTCGTGCCGGTGAAGCTGCGCCGCGGCGGCCGCACCCTGGGCGGCAGCCTGACATGGGAGAAGCCGCAGCACCTGGCCGCGTTCGCCGCCGACGGCCCGTTCGCCGGCATCACTGTCCCGAAGGACGTCACCGTCAACCGCCAGGTTCTCGCCGAGCCCGACGCCGTGCTGGCGACCAAGAGCTGGGCGTCTCTCGAGGACGGCACGCCGCTCGTCACCGGTGAGCATCGCGGCAAAGGCCTGATCGCGCTGTTCCACGTCAGCGCCGACATGCGCTGGTCCGATCTGCCGATGTCCGGCGCCATGGTCGAGATGCTCCGCCGCATCGTCGACATGTCCGGCTACACCTCGACGCCGGGCCCAGGTCCCGCGGGTGAGACCGCCAAGGCCACGCTGGCGCCGCTGCACATCCTCGACGGCTTCGGCGCCTTCGGACCGCCGCCTTCGACCGCCAAGCCGCTACCGGCCGATTTCAACGACCGGGCTTCGCTGGATCATCCGCCCGGATTCTATGGCCCAGCCGAGGGACCCACCGCAGTGAACACGCTCAGCCCCGCCGATCGCATTCTGCAGCTCGACACGGCAGCGCTGCGCGCCAACCGCGCCAGCTACACCACCGCCGAGCCGCGCGATCTCCGGGGCATCCTGCTATCGACCGCACTGCTGCTGTTCCTGATCGACGCCGTCATCGTCGCCCTGCTCGGCGGCGTGCTGGCCGCGTTGGCAAGACGACGGCGCGCGGCGCCCGCGGCCATCGCGCTTGCGGTACTGGCAACCGGCGCCCTGCTCGCGGTCGCGATGCCGACGCCCGCACGCGCCGACGCCGCCAGCGATGATTTCGCGATGCGCGCAGTGTCACAGACGCGGCTTGCCTATGTCGTGACCGGCAATGCCGACGTCGATTCCATCGTCAAGGCCGGGCTGACCGGGCTGACCTTGTTCCTGGCGCAGCGGACCGCGCTTGAAGCCGGCGATCCCGTCGGCGTCGATCCCGCGCATGACGAGCTTGCCTTCTTCCCGCTGATCTATTGGCCGATCGTGCCGGGCGTGCCGAAGCCGCCGCAGGACGCGATCAACAAGATCGACGCCTACATGAAGCAGGGCGGCACGGTGATCTTCGATACCCGCGACGCCGTCGAGGCTCCTCCGGGCGAGAACGGCGCGCAGCAGACCCCGGGCATGCAGTCGCTGCGCGAGATCCTGTCGTCGCTCGATGTGCCCGAGCTCGAGCCGGTGCCGCGCGAGCACGTGCTGACCAAGACGTTCTACCTGCTGCGCGACTTCCCCGGCCGCTTCACCGCGGGCCAGACCTGGGTCGAGGCGCTGCCGAAAGATGAGGACGAGGACAGCGCCTCCCGTCCGGCGCGCGGCGGCGACGGTGTCTCACCGATCATCATCACCTCCAACGATCTCGCCGGCGCCTGGGCCATCCGCCCCGACGGCCAGGCCATGCTGCCGATGGTTCCGGGCGAGCCACGGCAGCGCGAATTCGCCTTCCGCGCCGGCGTCAACATCGTGATGTACACGCTGACCGGCAACTACAAGGCCGACCAGGTGCACGCGCCGGCGCTGATCGAACGGCTCGGGCAGTGACAATGCGCGTCGTCGCTCTCGATATCGCAACAACAATGGTTGTCATGGCCGGGCTTGCCCCGGCGATCCACGAGCAGCGACGCACGCTGCGCGACGTGGATGCCCGGCACGAGCCCGGGCATGACGACAACTGCGAGTTTGCCTCATGAACTACGGCATCGCGTTCACACCTCTGGTTCCGCCGATCGTGTTGTGGCTTGCGATCGGCGCAATCGTCGTCATCGCCGCGCTCCTGTTGCTCGGCCGCTCGCGCTCGGCCTGGATCCGCGTCACCGCGCTGGCCTTGATCGCACTCGCGCTGGCCAATCCGCAGTTCACGCGCGAGGACCGCGAGCCGCTGAGCTCGGTCGCCGCCGTCGTGGTCGACAAGAGCCCGAGCCAGAATTTCGGCGACCGCAACAAGCAGACCCAGGCGGCCCAGGAGTCGCTGGTCGACAGCTTGAAGAAGATCAAGGGACTCGAGGTCCGCGTCGTCGATGCCGGCCAGGCCGACGGCGAGACCGACGGCACGCATCTGTTCAGCGCGCTGACCTCGGCGCTGTCGGACGTCCCCGTCGATCGGGTCGCGGGCGCCTTCATGATCACCGACGGCCGCGTTCACGACATTCCCGGCAACGTGGCCGCACTCGGCTTCCAGGCTCCGCTGCAGGCCCTGATCACAGGCCAGAAGGCCGAGCGCGACCGCCGCATCGCGATCACCGCCGCGCCGCGCTTCGGCATCGTCGGCCAGCCGCAGACCATCAGCTTCCGGCTCGACGACCAGGGCGTCAGCGGCGCCAGCGCGAAGGTCGTGATCCGCCGCGACGGCGAGGTCATCAGCGAGCGCACCTTGACCAGCGGCCAGGCCGCCAATGTCGACGTCGACGTCAAGCACGAAGGCCAGAACATCGTCGAGATCGAAGCCTCGCCGCTCGACAACGAGCTGACCCTCGTCAACAACCGCGCGGTGGTCTCGATCGATGGCGTCCGCGACAAGCTGCGCGTGCTCTTGGTGTCGGGCGAGCCGCATTCGGGCGAGCGGACCTGGCGCAACCTGTTGAAGTCGGACGCCAGCATCGATCTCGTCCACTTCACGATCCTGCGGCCGCCGGAGAAGCAGGACGGCACCCCGATCAACGAGCTGTCGCTGATCGCGTTTCCGACCCGTGAGCTGTTCCAGCAGAAGATCAACGAATTCCAGCTGATCATCTTCGACCGCTATGCCCGCCAGGGCGTGTTGCCGATCGCCTATTTCGACAACATCGCGCGCTATGTCAGGAATGGCGGCGCGGTGCTGGTCTCGGCCGGCCCGGACTACGCCTCCAACACCAGCATCTGGCGCACACCGCTCGACTCGGTGCTGCCCGCCGAGCCGGTCGGCGTCACCGAGAAGCCGTTCTATGCGCATCTGTCCGACGCCGGCAAACGCCATCCGGTGACGCGCGGCCTCGAAGGCTCGGGCTCCGAGCCGCCGCGCTGGAGCCGCTTCTTCCGCACCGTGGAGACGCGCAATGCGGTCAGTCCGCCGGTCATGACCGGCGCCGACGGCAAGCCGCTGCTGCTGCTGTCGCGCTTCGGCGCCGGCCGCGTCGCGCTGCTGCTGTCCGACCACATCTGGCTGTGGGCACGCGGCTACGAGGGCGGCGGACCGCATCTCGACCTGCTCCGGCGCATGTCGCACTGGCTGATGCAGCAGCCGGATCTCGACGAGGAAGCGCTGCGGCTGCAGATTCAAGGCAAGGATCTCGCCGTCATCCGGCAGACGATGGGCGACAGCGTCCCGCCGGTGACCGTGACCTCGCCGTCCGGCCAGACGCGTGAGCTCACTCTGCGCCAGGGCGATCCCGGCGAATGGCGCGCGACCCTTCCCGCCAACGAGCTCGGCCTGTGGCAGGCGACCGACGGCACCTTGAAGGCGCTGATCAATGTCGGCCCGACCAATCCCAAGGAATTCTCGGAGGTCACCTCGACCACCGAAACCCTGAAGCCGCTGGCACAGGCGACGGGCGGCGATGCCCGCCGCATCGGCGACGGCTCGGGCATCGACATGCCGCGCATCGTCCCGGTGAGGTCATCGACCTTGTTCAGCGGCGACGGCTGGATGGGCGTGCGCATGCGCGATGCCAGCGTGGTCAAGGGCGTCGGCGTGCTGCCGATGTTCGCCGGCGTGATCGGCCTCTTGCTGCTGCTCGGCGCGCTCGCCGCGACCTGGGTGCGCGAGGGACGCTGACACGAAGACACAAGCACGCACCACCGCGGCGCGCCACGTGGCGCGAAGGGCACAGCGACGGGGATTCCGACCACCGTTGCAGTGCACTGATTGACAGCTGTGAAGCTCCCTTGCGATGTTATATTGTAACAAAGGCTGAGCCTCTCAGCCGAACGGGGTGGCCTATTCATATGAGCCAGAGCTGGCGATGAGCTGGTTTCGCGCGAACATCAAGGATGTCTCGCGGCTCGCGCTGCTGGCGCTGGTGCTGCAATTCGCGCTCGCCTTCGGCCATGTGCATTGGCTCGCCGGACAAGCCCGGGACGGCGGCGGCATCTCCATCGCCGAGCGGCACACTGGTCCCTCTCCCGCTGACCAAGATCCCGATCAACAGCCGTCGCCGGATGGCTGTGCCATCTGCGCCGTCATGGCGATGGCGCAGTCGATCCTGCTGTCACCGGCGCCAGTTCTGACGCCTCCTGAAGCGGTCGCATTCCGTCTGCCCGATGCGATCACCGCCACTGTCGCGGCTGTCGTCGTCGACACCGCCTTCCAGCCGCGCGCTCCTCCCACCGCCTGATCTGAGCTGCTCGAAACGCTGCCCTGCGCGCGAGCGCACGGCGGCCGCGTGAAGGAATGGTCCGTCGCACGACGACGGCAGGCGCATCCCGCCGGCAACGAAAGACGTGGGACGCCTGATCAGGATCAGGAAGTGAAAGATGTTGTCGAGAGCCTTGATGTCGGGCTGCAGCGCCGCAGCCATGTTGTGCGCTTTGGGTGCGCCCGCGCGCGCTGACGATCCTGCGAAGCCGGCGGCCGAACTGCCCGAGGTCACAGTGACCGCACCGAGCCCGATCCGTGCCCGCAAGCCGGTGGTGCCGCGGCCCAATCCCGCCCCGCGCGTGGCCCGGAGCGGCCCACGCACGCCGGCGCCCGCGCGCGAGGCACAGACCGCGCCGCCCCCGCCGCAACAGGGCGTGCTGCCTGTCGTCACCGACCAGTTCGCGACCGTCACCGTGGTGCCGAACGAGGAACTGCGCCGCTCCGGCGCCGCCACGCTCGGCGACCTTCTCAATTCGAAACCCGGCATCACCGGATCGAGCTTCGCGCCGGGCGCATCGAGCCGGCCGATCATTCGCGGCCTCGACGTCAACCGCGTCGGCATCGTCGAGAACGGGCTCGGCGGCGGCGGCGCCTCGGATCTCGGCGAGGACCATTTCGTGCCGATCGATCCGCTCACCAGCGACCAGATCGAGGTGGTCCGCGGCCCCGCGGCGCTACGCTACGGCTCGACCTCGATCGGCGGCGTCGTCAGCGCCACCAACAACCGCATTCCGCAGGCCCTGCCGACCTGTTCGACCGCGCCGTTCCAGACCTATGGCCTGCCGGCGAGCGCGCCGGCCGCGGGCAGCGCGCCCTGCGTTACCGCGGAAACGCGCACCTCGTTCAGCTCGGTCGACCGCGGCGTCGAGGGCGGCGTGCTGCTCGATGCCGGCGGCGGCAATTTCGCGCTTCATGCCGATGCCTACGGCCGCAAGACCGGCGACTACTCCATTCCCGGCTATCCCTATCTGTTCGACCAGACCCGCCCGGTGAACGGCCGGCAACCGAACTCCGCCGCGCAGAACGATGGCGCCTCGATCGGCGGCAGCTACTTCTTCTCAGGCGGCTTCGTCGGCGCCGCGATCACGCAGACCGATGCGCTCTACCACATCCCCGGCATTGGCGGCGCCGACAGCCGGACCCGGATCGATGCGCACCAGACCAAGATCACCGCGAAGGGCGAGTATCGCCCGGACTCCGCGGCAATCGACGCGATCCGGTTCTGGGCCGGCGCAACAGACTATCGGCACAATGAGCTCGGCCTTGCAGCCGTCACCGACCCGACCACCGATGGCGTGCGCCAGACCTTCACCAATCGCGAGCAGGAAGCGCGCGTCGAGATGCAGATGATGCCCGTCAATCTGCGCTTCGCCACCCTGACGACCGCCTATGGCGTGCAGGCCGGGCACCAGGAGCTGAATGCGCCGAGCCCCGACAATTCCGGCTCGGTGTTCAACGGCCTGTTCGGCCCCAACACCAACAACCGCGTCGCCGGCTATGTCTTCAACGAGTTCGCCTTCTCGCCCTCGACCAAGGCGCAGGTCGCCGGCCGGATCGAGCACATCGCGCTGAACGGCTCCACGCCGAACTTCCCGGTCGACTATCTGCCGGACGGCACGCCGCAGGCCAACATCGCCCGAAATCCGTCATACACGCCGAAGAGCGCGAGCGTCGGCCTGTTGCAGAACCTGCCGGGCGATCTGGTGGCGAGCGTGACCGCGCAATATGTCGAGCGCGCGCCGAAGCCAGCCGAGCTCTTCTCGCGCGGCGGCCATGATGCGACCGCAACCTTCGACATCGGCAATCCGAACCTGACCATCGAAACCGCCAAGACCGTCGAGGCCGGGCTGCGCAAGGCCACCGGCCCGTTCCGCTTCGAAGCCACTGCCTACTACACGCAGTTCAGCAACTTCATCTATCGCCGGCTGACCGGCGTGATGTGCGGCGACGATTTTGCCTCCTGCGGCACCACCGGCACCGAGCTGAATCAGGCTGTCTACTCGCAGCGCAACGCGCTGTTCCGCGGCTTCGAGTTCCAGAGCCAGTTCGATGTTGCTCCGCTCGGCAGCGGCATCTGGGGCATCGAGAACCAGTTCGACGTCGTCCGCGCCACCTTCGCGGACGGCACCAACGTGCCGCGGATTCCGCCGATGCGCGTCGGCGGCGGCCTGTTCTGGCGCGATGCCAACTGGCTGACCCGCATCAACCTGCTGCACGCCTTCGCGCAGAACGACATCGCGCCGATCGCGGAGACTCCGACGCCGGGCTACAACCTGCTCAAGGCGGAGGTCAGCTACCGGACCAAACTCGATGCGAACATGTTCGGCGCGCGCGAGATGCTGGTCGGCCTCGTCGGCAACAATCTGCTCAACGAGAAGATCCGTAATTCGGTGTCCTACACCAAGGACGAGGTGCTGCTGCCCGGCATCGGCGTGCGGATCTTTGCCAACCTCAAATTCTGATTCGAGGAGGGCGCAGAACGCGACCAATCTGCGCCCCCTCCTTCGTCATTGCGAGGAGCGAAGCGACGAAGCAATCCAGAGACGTGGGCGGAACTCTGGATTGCTTCGCTTCGCTCGCAATGACGGAGAGACCGAGATTACTTCGCGTAATCCCAATCGGGCCGGATCGCACCCTCGACGCCCTCGAACGCGCCCTCGATCAGTTCGTTCACCAGCAGCCGGTTGTAATCCACCGGTCCCGGCATGATCGCCCTGCCCTTCGGCACCGGCTTGAAGCCGACGCGCGCGTAGTAGGCCGCGTCACCCACCAGCAGTATCAAGCGGTGGCCCTGCGCCCGCGCGTCCACGACCGAGCGCTCCATCAGCATGCGGCCGATGCCGTGCTTGCGGAACGGCGGCTCGACCGTCAGCGGCCCGAGCATCAGCGCCTTGGTGTCGCCGACGCAGATCGGCAGTTGCCGCACCGAGCCGACCAGCAAAGTGCCGATATGGGCGGTGAACGACAGCGCGAGCAGATGATCGACATGCTCGCGCAAGCGGTAGGCGCTCAGCACGAAGCGGCCGGGGCCGAAGGTGCGCTCATGCAGCCGCTCGATCGCCTGCGCGTCGCCCGGCTTTTCGGCGGAGATCGTAATGGACAGGTCACTCATGTGGGGTGGCGAGATAGCATTCTGGAGCGGCGCGGTCCATGGCGGGCCGTCCACGTGTTGACAGCATTCGCCCGCCCCCGAGGGTCACCGATGCCAGTTTTCTGAGCATTCGCGCGGCGTGACCGAAGATTGTGCTAAGATGTCAAGTTTCCGGAGCCGCCCTCGCTTAACCTGTCCCAGCTCATGAGCGTTGTGGTCGCCATCGCGGCCGCTTGGACCGCTCTGACGCAGCACGAGCGGCAGGTCGAAGATGACGGGTGCGTTCCGGTCGCGCCATCGCGGCGAAACTCATGTGTTCGACGATCTCAAGACGCTGCTGGCCTGCGCCTCGCCGCGCCGCTCTGGCGATGAGCTGGCTGGCATAGCAGCCGACAGCGCCGCGCGGCGGGTGGCGGCGCGGATGGCGCTCGCCGACGTGCCGCTGCGGCGTTTCCTCGACGAGCCGCTGATTCCCTACGAGAGCGACGAGGTCACGCGCCTCATCCTCGACAGCCACGATGCCGCCGCATTCGCGCCCGTCGCGTCGCTGACCGTCGGAGAATTGCGCGAATGGCTGATGTCCTGGGAGGCGGATGCCAACCGGCTGGCCGCCCTCGCGCCGGGCCTGACGCCGGAGATGGTGGCCGCGGTCTCCAAGCTCTGCGGCAATGGCGATCTCGTCGCCGTCGCGGCCAAATGCCGGGTCGTGACCCGCTTCCGCTCCACCATCGGCCTGGAGGGGCGGCTGTCGTCGCGGCTGCAGCCGAATGATCCGACCGACGATCCCCAGGCGATCGCCGCAGGCACGCTCGATGGCTTGCTGTTCGGCATGGGCGATGCGGTGATCGGCATCAATCCCGCGACCGACAATGTCGAGGCCTGCATCCGCCTGCTCACGATGCTCGATGATCTCAGGCTCAAATTCGAGGTGCCGACGCAGTCCTGCGTACTGAGCCACGTCACGACCTCGATCCAGGCGATCGAGAAAGGCGCGCCGCTCGACCTCGTCTTCCAGTCGATCGCCGGCACCGAGGCTGCCAATGCCGGCTTCGGTGTGACCCTGAAGCTGCTGGCCGAGGCGCAGGACGCAGCCTTGTCGCTGAAGCGCGGCACGGTCGGCAACAACGTCATGTATTTCGAGACCGGCCAAGGCGCGGCGCTGTCGGCCGACGCCCATCACGGCCTCGATCAGCAGACCGTCGAGGCCCGCGCCTATGCCGTCGCGCGCGTCTTCTCGCCGCTGCTGGTCAACACCGTCGTCGGCTTCATCGGTCCCGAATATCTCTACGACGCGAAGGAGATCATTCGCGCCGGGCTGGAGGATCATTTCTGCGCCAAGCTGCTCGGCGTGCCCATGGGCTGCGATGTCTGCTACACCAACCACGCCGAGGCCGATCAGGACGATACGGACGATCTGGCGCTGCTGCTCGCGGCGGCCAACGTCAACTTCCTGATCGCCGTGCCGGGCGCCGACGACATCATGCTCAACTATCAGAGCCTGTCGCATCACGACGTGATGCGGCTGCGGCATCTGCTCGGCCGCCGCCCGGCGCCGGAGTTCGAGGCCTGGCTGGCGCGGATGGGCCTGCTCGACCAAAGCGGCCGCGTGCCGCCATTGCCGGGCAGCGCGCCTTCCGTAGTCCGGCTGATCGGCCAGGGAGCGCGGGCATGAGGGAAGATCCGTTCGACCTGCTGCGCGGGATGACGCGCGCCCGCGTCGCACTCGGCCGCGCCGGCGACGGGCTTCCGACGGCCGCGAAGCTGGAATTCCAGATGGCGCATGCGCTCGCGCGCGATGCCGTATGGGGCAAGGTCAATTTCGACGGCATCGCCGACGCGCTCGCGCCGCGGGAGGTGATCGAGGTCGCGAGTGCAGCACCGGACCGCGCCAGCTATCTGCGCCGGCCCGACCTCGGGCGCCGCCTCGCCGCGGAGGAAGCCGCCAGGCTGACATCCGGTCCGTACGATCTCGTCTTCATCATTGCCGACGGGCTGTCGGCGGATGCCGTCGAAAACCATGCCGCCGCTGTCGTGATCGCCACCGAGGCGCGTCTGACGGGCCTGTCCATCGGCCCGATCGTGCTGGCTTCGCAGGCGCGTGTGGCGCTGGGTGACGATGTCGGCGCCACGATGCGCGCACGGCTGGTCGCGGTCCTGATCGGCGAGCGTCCGGGTCTGTCGGCCGCGGACTCCCTTGGAGTGTATCTGACGCTGCACCCGGCGCCGGGCCTGCGCGACAGCGCCCGCAACTGCATTTCCAACATTCACGACCACGGGCTCTCGGCCGAGCGCGCCGCCGACAAGCTGGCCTGGCTGGTGCGCGAGGCGCTGCGGATCGGCGTCACCGGCATCGGCCTCAAGGAGGCGGCGCCGGATGCCGCGATCGAGACGACCACATCGTCATCCCAAATCACCCATCACAAGCAGACAGGAGCGACTGGACATGAGTGACGAGGCCAAACCGACCCTTTCGAAGAGCCTGACCGGACTCCATCTGTGGGGCATCGCGGTCGGGCTGGTGATCTCCGGCGAATATTTCGGCTGGAGCTATGGCTGGGACAAGGCCGGCACGCTCGGCTTCCTCGTCACCACGATCTTCATCGCGGTGATGTATACGACCTTCATCTTCTCCTTCACCGAGCTCACCACCGCGATCCCGCATGCCGGAGGTCCTTTCGCCTATTCCTACCGTGCCTTCGGCCCGCTCGGCGGCTTCGTCGCCGGCTTCGCGACGCTGATCGAGTTCGTGTTCGCTCCGCCTGCCATCGCGCTCGCCATCGGCGCCTATCTCAACGTCCAGTTTCCGGCGCTGTCGCCCAAGACCGCCGCGCTCGGCGCCTATCTGGTGTTCATGGCCCTCAACATCGCCGGCGTATCGATCGCCGCGACGTTCGAGCTGTTCGTGACGGTCCTGGCGATTGCCGAACTCCTGGTGTTCATGGGCGTCGTGTCGCCCGGTTTCTCCTTCGCCAACTTCGCCGCCAACGGCTGGGCCGGTGAGAATTCGTTCTCGCTGACGAGCATCGGCGGCATCGTCGCGGCGATCCCGTTCGCAATCTGGTTCTTCCTGGCGATCGAAGGTGCGGCCATGGCCGCGGAGGAGACCAAGAATCCGACCAAGACGATTCCGCTCGCCTACATCGCCGGGATTCTGACGCTCGTCGTGCTCGCCTTCGGCACCATGATCATGGCCGGCGGCGTCGGCGACTGGTCGAAGCTCGCCAACATCAACGATCCGCTGCCGCAGGCGATGAAGATCGTGGTCGGCGAAAACTCCGGCTGGCTGCACATGCTGGTGTGGATCGGCCTGTTCGGACTGATCGCCTCGTTCCACGGCATCATCATGGGCTACTCGCGGCAGATCTTCGCGCTGTCGCGCGCCGGCTTCCTGCCGGCCAAGCTCGCCGCGCTGCACCCGACCTGCCGCACGCCGCATTGGGCGATCTTGGCCGGCGGCGTGATCGGGATCGCCGCGATCTACTCCGACGAGCTCATCCAGTTCGCCGGGCAGACGCTGACGGCGAACATCGTCACCATGAGCGTGTTCGGCGCGCTCGTGATGTACATCATGAGCATGGCCGCGCTGTTCCGCCTGCGCGCCACCGAGCCCGATCTCATCAGGCCGTTCAAGGCGCCGCTCTATCCCGTGCTTCCGGCCGTGGCGCTGGTGTGTGCGACGCTCTCGCTGCTCACGATGATTTGGTTCAACCTGCAGGTGTTCGCGGCCTTCGTGGTGCTGTTCGCCGCCGGTCTGCTGCTCTATCGTCTGACGGCCGGCAAGCGCGGCAACGCGGCGAGTGACAACCTGCTCGACATCGCCTTGACCGAGGCCCGCGCCATGGCCGACTGATCCGCGAGGACTCGCGAGATCCAAGATCAAGGCAAGCCCTCCGCGTCCCTGCGCGGGGGGCTCTATCGATAGCCCGCTTCGGCAGGCACGTGACTTGCATAACTACGAGGTGTCAACCGACGGCGTACGTCCTCAAAGGCGAGGATTTCATGGCACAGCCTCCCGCAGCCGAACACCAGCATCCGCGCGACCGCAGCCGGAACATTCTGGCCGCTGCTGCGACCGGTGTCGCCGATTTCATCGCCCTGACGGGAGGCCGCCCCGAGGCGGTGTTCGAACGGGTGGGCATCGATGCCGAATGCCTCGGCCAGACCCGCCGCGCGCTCGACCTCGCCGACTACGTCGCGATGATGGAAGATGCCGCGCAGGAGACCGGCAACGACAATTTCGGACTGTGGTTCGGCCAGCGCTACCAGCCGCAGATGCTCGGCCTGATCGGCGAGATCGCACTCGCGGCGCCGACGCTGGGCTCTGCGATCGAGCATCTTGCGCTGTGGTTTCCCTGGCATCAGCAGGCGACCGAAACCCGTCTCACGCGCCATGACGGTTTGCTCCGGCTGGAATACCGCATTCTCGACGGCTCGATCGTCGATCGCCGGCAGGACGCCGAATTGACCATGGGCATGTTCGCGAACGTCTTCCGCGCCTGCCTGCCATCGGGCTGGGCGCCCGACATGGTGCTGTTCGAACATGCCAGGCCGGCTGCCTGGCGCGATCATGAGGCAGCCTTCGATGCCGACGTCGGATGGTCGCAAGGCACCAATGCGCTGGTGTTTCGCGACCGCGGCCTGGACCGCGCCATGCCCCAGGCCAATCTGTCTCGCCTGCAGCGGCTGACGACCGATCTCGCCGGTGTCGCCGGCTCCTGCGGCACGCCCGCGTTCCTCGATCTGGTCCGTGGCGAAATCCGGCGGCGGTTGTCGGCCGGCGCGCTTCATCTCGAGGAGGTCGCCGAGGCGCTGTCGACCACGTCGTGGACGTTGCAGCGCCGGCTTGCCGAGTTCGGCGCCACCTTCTCCGACCTCGTCGAGGTGACGCGGCTCGACCTCGCCCGCCACTATCTGCGCCAAGCGCATCTGCCGCTCGGGGACGTGGCCTTCCTGCTCGGCTACTCCGAAGCCTCAGCCTTCTCCCGCGCGTTCTCGCGCTGGATCGGCTGCAGTCCCCGGCAGTGGCGCCAACGGTCATTGCAGGCGATCGTTCGCAGCTAGCGACTCGCCGCTGGCATCAATCGGCCGGCATCGTCTTCTCGACCAGCCGCACCCAATAGGACGCGCCGTGGCCGAGGATGTTGTCATTGAAGCGATAGGCCGGATGGTGGCAGTCCTTGCCGTCGCCCATGCCGAGGAAGACGAAGGCGCCGGGGCGGGCCTGCAGCATGAAGGCGAAATCCTCGGCCCCCATCAGCGGCGGCGCATTGTCGACCACCCGCTCCGCGCCGACAACGTCGCGAGCGACGTCAGCGGCGACGCCGGTCTCGCGCGCATGGTTCATCGTGATCGGGTAGAGCCGCGTGTATTTCGTCGTCGCCTCACCGCCATAGGTGCGGGCGATGCCGTCGGCGACCTCGGCAATGCGGCGCTCCACGAGGTCCTGCACCTCGGGATCGAGCGTGCGCACGGTGCCCTTCAATTCGACGGTCTCCGGAATGACGTTCATCGCCTTGCCGGCCTCGACGACGCAGATCGAGATGACCGCCGACTTGATCGGATCGACGTTGCGCGACACGATCGACTGCAGCGCCGTGATGATGTGCGCGGCGATCAGCACGCTGTCGACCGCTTTGTGAACGCCGGCGCCGGCATGACCGCCCTTGCCGCGGACGGTGATCTCGAGCTGGTCCGATGATGCCAGCATCGGACCCGGCCGCAGCGCGAACACGCCTTCGGGCACGCCCGGCGCATTGTGCAGACCGTAGACCTCCTGGATGCCCCAGCGGGTCATCAATCCATCGTCGACCATCGCCTTGCCGCCGGCGCCGCCCTCCTCGGCGGGCTGGAAGATCACGATCGCGGTGCCGTCGAAATTGCGCGTGTCGGCGAGATGCTTGGCGGCACCCAGCAGCATCGCGGTATGGCCGTCATGGCCGCAGGCATGCATCAGGCCCGGCGTCTTCGACGCATAGGGCACGCCCGAGGCTTCCTCGATCGGCAGCGCGTCCATGTCGGCGCGCAGGCCGATGGTGCGACCTGAACTGGTCCGACGGCCGCGGATGACACCGACCACGCCGGTGCGCCCAATGCCCGTCACCACCTCGTCACAACCGAATTCGCGCAAGCGCTCGGCGACGATGCCGGCGGTGCGGTGCACCTCGTACATCAACTCCGGATGTTCATGGAAATCATGGCGCCAGGCGGCCATGTCGTCGGCGAGCGCGGCGATGCTGTTGAGGATGGGCATGGAGGCGGTGTTCTCGTTCAGGACATTGACGCCCGAACCATGACCGGAACGGCGGACGGACACAAGCTTCCGCCTGCATCAGCCCTCGATCGGGGCGTGTGACAGGTAGGCCAGAAGCTTCATCTCGCGGCGGCCGCGGGTGACGGTGTCGAGCACCAGGCCCGACGAGGCCGACAGCAGCGCCATGATCATCAGGCCCATCGACAACACGGCGGTCGGCAGCCGCGGCACCAGTCCGGTCTCGATATAGGTGACGAAGATGGGAATCGCGAAGCCGATCGAGACCAGCGCGAGGAAGATGCCGATCGCGCTGAAGAAGCGCAGCGGCTTTTCCGAACGATAGAGCTTCAGGATCGTGCCGAGGATGCGGAAGCCGTCGCGCCAGGTGTTGAGCTTGGAGACGGACCCTTCGGGCCGCGCGTAGTATGGCGTCGCGAGCTCGGCGACCGGCAGCGCCAGCTCCAGCGCATGCACGGTCAGCTCGGTCTCGATCTCGAAGCCGTCGGAGAGCACGGGGAAGGATTTGACGAAACGGCGCGAGAATACGCGGTAGCCGGACAGGATGTCCTTGAAGGCCTGGCCGAACACCTCGGCGAGGAAGCTCGTCAGCATCCAGTTGCCGGTGCGATGGCCCATGCGGTAGGCGGCCTGCTCCTGGTCGACGCGCAGACCCACCACCATGTCGAGCCGCTCGCTCACGAGACGCGCAACCATGCCGGGCGCGCTCGGCGCGTCATAGGTCGCGTCACCATCGACCAGCACGTAGATGTCAGCATCGACATCGGCGAACATGCGCCGGACGACGTGACCCTTGCCCTGCCGCCGCTCAGAGCGCACCTCGGCGCCGGCCGCGCGCGCGACCTCGATGGTGCGGTCCTTGGAATTGTTGTCGTAGACGTAGACGGTGGCCGTCGGCAGCGCCTGCTTGAAATCGCGGACCACGGTGGCGACCGCGGCCTCCTCATTGTAGCAGGGCACCAGCACGGCGATCCGCATCGAAGGTGATATCATCGACCCCTCTCCCACGGGACGGGAGACTGCCCTCATTCGGTGCAGAAATTCATAATGATCCGGCGGCAACGTGCTGTTCCGGCCGCCAAGTGGGAATGATCTTAACGCCGTCTAGCACCTCGCGCAGGCGGGACAGCGTGCCGAGCGTGGTTCCCTCCGGCAGCGCATCGCGGGCGAAGAAGCCGGTCTCCACGATCTCGAGGTTCGGCTCCGGCGGCCGGTCCTGCGTGAACCTTTTGATAACGAAGACGGCGACGTGGTCGCGCGGCGAGACATGGCCGTTGAGGAAGATGCCGTGCAGCTCCGGCTCGCCTTCGAGCGCGATCCGGCCCTCCTCGAACAGCTCCCGCGTCAGCGCCTCGATGAACGTCTCGCCGACCTCGACGCCGCCGCCCGGCAGGTGCCAACCCGAGACATAGCCGTGCCGGACCAGGAACACGCGGTTCTCGGCATCCAGCACCACGCCGCGGACGCCGAGCGTCATGCCGCGGGCGAAGCGCCAATAGAGGTGGAAGCCGCGCCGGAGCGCGGGCTCGAGCCGGATCCGCAGCCGGCTCAGATATGTCGTCATCGCTGTCGTCGTCCTGGTTGTTCTTGCGCTCGCTGGCAGGGCTTGTCATGAGAGCCGGGCACCACGAGGGATAGCACGAGATGACATCTGGGCGCGCTTGCATCCGCCATCGGCACCGAGGAGCATAATGGCTGCCTTCACGCTCGCCCATCTGTCCGACCCGCATCTCGCGCCACAGCACAAGCCGCGCCTGTCGGAGCTCGCCGGCAAGCGCGCGCTCGGCTATCTCAACTGGACGCGCAATCGCTACAAATACCATCGCCGCGACATCCTCGATCTGCTGATCTCCGACCTGCACACGCAGATGCCGGACCAGATCGCCGTCACCGGCGATCTGGTCAATTTCGCGCTGGAATCCGAATTTCCCATCGCCCAGGCCTGGCTCCGGACCGTGGGGCCGCCGGACAGGGTCACCGCGATTCCCGGCAATCACGACGCCTATGTGCGCTCGACGCGGCCGCGCTTCGCCGAGAGCTTTGCCGACTATTTCGGCGGCGATGCCGAGGGACCGGCCACGTTTCCGTCGCTGCGCCGGCGCGGGCCGCTCGCGCTGATCAGCCTGTCCTCTGCCGTGCCTTCGGCGCCGTTCATGGCGACGGGACGGCTCGGCCGCGCACAGCTCGCTGCGCTGGAGCAGATGCTCGAATCGCTGGCGCACGAGCAGCTGTTCCGCGTGCTGCTGGTGCATCATCCGCTGCGCTCGGCCCACCGGATGAAGCGGCTGACCGACGCGAAGAAGCTGATCGCGCTGCTCGCCCGCCACGGCGTCGAGTTGATCCTGCACGGCCACGACCACGTGCATTCGACGCTCTGGATCGACGGCCCGGAGCGCAAGATCCCGGTCGTCGGCGTGCCCTCGGCCTCCTCGATCGCGCATGGCCACTATCCGGCCGCGGCCTACAACATGTTTGCCATCAGCAGCGACGGCAATCACTGGCGCTGCGACATGACCGTGCGCGCGGTCAACGAGGCGCTGCGCGTGCGCGAGATCCGCGAGGTCCGCCTGCTTTGAGGCGCGGCCAGGCCGTCAGATCTGCTGCAGGCTCGCATAGAATGCGACCCCGAACAGCGACAGCGCGCCGAGCACGAAGCCGAGCACGAACGGCCAGATCCCACCGCGCCGGCGCGGCGCCTCGGCGATCGTCCTCGCCTGAGCCCGCGCGACGCTGAAGGCGCGCTCGCGCTCGACCATGCGGCGGGCGACGTAGTCGGTGACGGCCTTCACGATCGCGCCGATGTCGTGCGACTCGGCGAGCACGATGCGGCCGTTGCGGGTGTCCTGCACAAAGCGGTACTGCCGCTTGTCACGCCCCATCACGACATGGGCGACGACGTCGACCCACAGCCGCGGCGTCTCACCCTGGCTGATGCCGCGATCGAACAGATCGAGCTGACTCGGGATCTCCGCGAACAGCGGGTCGAGCGCATCGTTGAGGATCTCCAGCCGAGCCACCTCGGCGTCGCGCAGGTCGACCACCACGCCTGTTCGGTCTGCGGCCTCGATCCGGGCCTGGCGCAGCGCTTCGCGCAGGCGCACGGGGCGGGAGTCTGTGCTGCTATCGGCGGCCTCGGACATCGCTCACGCTTTCACGGTTCGGCCCTGGTTTCGCCAGGTTCCCACCGTGTTAACCTAGCAGTAACCCAGTATTCTGCAATCCCCTTTCATCTTCAATGGGTTATAAGCACGCCGTCGTAACCACGAAACGGACGTGGGCGGCCCCCTCCGGAATGACCCGGCTGAGACCGCCCCGTCCTTGGGCTCTTCCTCGAGCTTATTCAAATACCCGGCAATGCATTCCTTATCGGCGGTCAGGCCGCCGGAGCGCGCTGCGGCTCCTCGACGATCGAGAAGCGGACGCCAGCCTTGTGGCGGTTCTCCTCGGACACCTCGCGCCAGCAGTCCTCGGCTTCCTTGCGCGACTTGAACGGACCCTTCACCTGGGCCGAGCCTTCCACCAGCTTGTGGAAATTCATCGAGCCGAACTCGCCGCCGATCACCCAGAAATTGCTGCTCATGAGACTCTCCTTGAACCGTCACAACTTTGACAGTGCATTGCGAATTGCGTGACAGGAGATAAACGCGAATCCGGCTGTTTCGTACAGATCCATTGTTTTCGAATGGTGATGTCATGTAACATCATCACTTGTCATAAATGTCATTTTGTAATAATTGTCACAACCCAAGGGCCCGGCTGGCCCCAGGGGGATCGAGATGCCCGGCGAATCCGGAAAGAAGCTGTTCGTCGGCCCGCGCTTCCGGCGCATCCGCCAGCAATTGGGGCTGTCGCAGACCCAGCTCGCCGAGGGCCTCGGGATCTCGCCGAGCTATGTCAACCTGATCGAGCGCAACCAGCGTCCGGTCTCTGCCCAGATCCTGCTGCGGCTGGCCGAAACCTACGACCTCGACCTGCGCGACCTCGCCAGCGCCGACGAGGACCGCTTCTTCGCCGAGCTCAACGAGATCTTCTCCGATCCGCTGTTCCGCCAGATCGAGCTGCCCAAGCAGGAGCTGCGCGATCTCGCCGAGCTCTGCCCCGGCGTCACCCACGCGCTGCAGCGGCTGTACGCGGCCTACACCGAGGCGCGCCGTGGCGAGACCCTGGTGGCGGCGCAGATGGCCGACCGCAACGAGGGCGCCCGTTTCGAGGCCAACCCGATCGAGCGGGTGCGCGACCTGATCGAAGCCAACCGCAACTATTTCGCCGAGCTCGAGCAGCAGGCCGAAAGCCTGCGTGACGCGCTCGACGTGCCGGCCGAAGGGCTCTATGCGGCGCTCGCGGCGCGGCTGCGCGAAAAACATTCGGTGCAGACCCGCGTCATGCCGGTCGACGTGATGCGCGAGACCTTGCGCCGCTACGACCGCCATCGCCGCCAGCTGCTGATTTCCGAGCTGGTCGACGGTCCCGGCCGCACCTTCCAGCTCGCCGTGCAGCTCGGCATGGCCGAATGCCTGCCGCAGTTCGAGCTCATCATCGGCCGCGCCGGCGCCATCGACGACACCGCGCGCCGGCTCTACCGCATGACGCTCGCGAGCTACTTCGCCGCCGCCGTGATGATGCCCTACGCGCCGTTCCTCACTGCTGCGGAGGCGCTGAGCTACGACATCAACGTGCTGGCGCAGCGATTCAGCACCGGCTTCGAACAGGTCTGCCACCGCCTCACGACCCTGTCGCGCCCGAACGCCCGCGGCATCCCGTTCTTCATGCTGCGCGTCGACAATGCCGGCAACGTCTCCAAGCGCTTCTCGTCGGGCACCTTCCCGTTCTCCAAGTTCGGCGGCACCTGCCCGCTGTGGAACGTGCATTCGACCTTCGACACGCCCGACCGCCTCCTTAAGCAGATCATCGAGCTGCCCGACGGTTCGCGCTATTTCTCGATCGCCCAGATGGTCCGCCGCCCGGTCGCGCCGCATCCGCTGCCGCAACCACGCTTCGCGATTGGCCTCGGCTGCGAGATCAGGCATGCGTCGCGCCTCGTCTACGCCGCCGGCATGGACCTGGAGAAAACCGAGGGCACTCCGATCGGCGTCAACTGCCGGCTCTGCGAACGCGAAAACTGCGCCCAGCGCGCCGAGCCGCCGATCACGCGGACGCTGATCCTGGATGAGACGACGCGGCGCGTCAGCTCGTTCGCGTTCAGCAATGCAAGGGAGCTTTGAGACCACGTCTCTCTCCTCCGTCATTCCGGGGCGCGCAGAGAGCAGCGCCCGATGCCGGCAGCGCCGCATGCGCACCTTTGCCCACCCTACGAACTGCAATCGCTAGAGAGCTTTCGTCTGGAAGAAGAATGAACCGACCTAATCCGAGGCCAGCCGCGAGAAGCGGAAGTTGCAGTGGCTTGCGCCACCGGCCAGCGTCTGCGTCCGCTCGAGCCGGACGCCGCGCGTCGCATAGGCGTCGACGTCCAGCCCGCAGATGTTCGGCAGGATGTCCTTGTCACCATGACGAGCGGCGAATTTGCAGAAGCCGCAAGCCTTGTAGTCGATGCCGAATTCGAAGGTGTCACTCGGGCCGGGCTCGACGACATCGTAGACGAAGTCGTCAGGAAATTCGCGCCGATGGCTTTCCGACGTACTCAACGCCGCCTGTTGACGCAAGAAGCTCCGGTTCTCGGGCGACATGAATCGACGGCCCGCTTCGAGACGCTGCGCTTCGGGCTCCGTGAGCAGCTGCGCCTTGTGGACCTCTCGTTCGATGTCGCCGATCACGGCGGATGGCAAGCCGTGTCGCCGGAGCACACGGCTCATGGCCATGAAGCCGATGAGCTGCATGAAAAACGCGGTCATGCGGCTTGCGGCGCCTCCGACATATGGAAGCTGGTGGAGCACGACGTCGAACTCCTTCATGACGTCGGCCCTGATTGCATCGATGTCAAACAGCTCAGCCCGCTGGCTCAGGAAGGGCACGGCAAGGTCGAGGCGCTGGCGCATGGCGTCCTGCATGGCGCCGATGTGCGTCTGGTAGAAGAGATGGATATCGGACATCGAACCTCCTTCATTGCCGGGCCTGTCCGGCGGGCACGTTGAGCAAGCAACCCTACCCGCGACCATCCGCGCGCCTCAAAGCAGAGTTTCTGCGGCTCAGCGAAAGAAAAACTATTGCAGGCCTTCGGGCCTGCCGTGCCAGACTGCCTGACGATGACCTACAGCCTCCCTCCCCTGAACGCGCTCCGCGCCTTCGAAGCTGCGGCGCGACATCTCAGCTTCAAGCTGGCTGCGCATGAGCTGCATGTGACGCCCGCCGCTATCGGGCAGCACGTGAAGGCCCTCGAACTGCGCGTCGGGGTGCGTCTGTTCGAGCGGCTGCACAAGCAACTCGTCCTGACGGCGGAGGGACAGTCCTATCTGGTCGGGATCTCCGACGGCTTTCGCCGCATCGCAGATGCGACCTCGCAGCTCAAACCCCGATGCGCGGTGCTGCTGCAACTGGGCGTCCACGACGGCTTCGATTTGCGTCGCCTCGCGCTGGAGCATTTCCGCGGCACACATCCCGACATCGGATTGCGGGTCTTGCAGCCGGCCGGCTTGCATGAGTTGGTCGAAGGGAAGGTCGACGTGTTGATCGGCCGTGGCCTTAGCAACCATCCCGGCTATCGCTGCGACAGGATCGAAGGGAGCAGCGGCTTGGGAGACTGGCTCATCACACCTGAAGGGACGGCGGAGTGTCCGGAAGTGACGGGCTTGCGCGTATGGTTGCGTTCCAGATCGGCTGACGCCTTGCCGACCGACCGTCGACCAGGTCGGATCGGACTCGTCCGACGTTGAAGCCTCCCCCGCCCCCTCGCCTTTGCCAATATGGAGCCGTGCGAGCAACGACCGGTTAGCGGCGTCATGATCGTCGTTCATGTGCCGTTCGGACACGACGATCGATTGTTCGGGCTGAAATGTCGGCGCTTCCCGATGGAACCCGACGCCTTCAGAAATGTTGCTCCGCAGTTCCATACAGCAAAGCGAGAATAAGTTGAATCGCCGTCAGTTCATTCAATCTGCGGCTGCGATCCCGGTCGCCGCATCCTTGACGCGGAGCGCATCAGCCGCGCCGCCTGCGGCGCAGCCGTTCAATGCGGCCTATGTGCGCGACCTCGCGCGCAATCTCGCCGCCAAGCCCTACGCTGCGCCGGATGACAAGCTGCCGGACGCGCTGGCGAAGCTGAACTACGACGCCTACCGCTCGATTCGGTTCTTGCCGGACCATGCGCTGTGGCGCAGTGAGAACCTGCCGTTCCAGGCGCAGTTCTTCCATCGCGGCTCGATCTACAAGGACCGGGTCGAGATCTATGAGGTTGCGGACGGCAAAGCCAGCCCCGTGGCCTATCGACCCGAGGACTTTGCAT
Organism: Bradyrhizobium sp. SZCCHNRI2009; assembly: GCF_032485115.1. NCBI lineage: Bacteria > Pseudomonadati > Pseudomonadota > Alphaproteobacteria > Hyphomicrobiales > Nitrobacteraceae > Bradyrhizobium > Bradyrhizobium sp. SZCCHNRI2009. The sequence continues at coordinate 53,849 of NZ_JAUEUH010000010.1, read as the reverse complement.
TCGGTCAGCAAGTCCCGGCCTTCCCGGCGGCCGATCTCGGCTTTGCCGGCTTCCGCGTCCACGCGCCGATGAACCGGCCGGACTACTACGACGAGGTCTGTGTGTTCCTCGGCGCGAGCTATTTTCGCGCCGTCGCCAAGGGTGAGATTTACGGACTGTCGGCGCGCGGGCTCTCGATCGACACCGGCGAGGCCAAGGGCGAGGAGTTTCCGGTGTTCAAGGCGTTCTGGCTGGAGAAGCCGACGCAAGGCGCCACCGCAATGGTGGTGCATGCGCTGCTCGACAGCAAGAGCGCGACGGGCTCCTACCGGTTCACGATCCGCCCTGGCGAGACCACCGTATTCGACGTCGAGGCATCGCTGTATCCGCGCGTCGAGATCGCTCACGCCGGACTGGCGCCGATGACCAGCATGTTCTTCTTCGGACCCAACGACCGCAACGACGTCGACGATTTCCGCCCCGCCGTGCACGATTCCGACGGGCTTGCGATGTTCAACGGCAAGGGCGAGCAGTTGTGGCGCCCCCTCAGCAATCCGCGCGACCTGCAGGTCAGCGTATTCAACGACCTCAATCCGCGCGGCTTCGGCCTGATGCAGCGGGAACGGACATACACCGCCTATCAGGATCTCGAATCGCATTTCGAACGGCGGCCGAGCCTGTGGATCGAGCCGATCGGCGACTGGGGTGACGGCGCGGTGGTGCTGTTCGAGATCCCCACCAACCAGGAAATCCACGACAACATCGCCGCCTTCTGGCGGCCGAAGACGCCGCTCGCGGCCAAGGGCGAGCACAACATGACCTATCGCCTGCACTGGGGGCCCGATGTGCCGAAGCCGAATACGCTGGCGCGCTTCACGCGCACTGGCGTGGCCACCCGCGGCGAAGGCCGGCTGTTCGTTCTCGAGCTCCAAGGCGACGCCTTGAAGAGCCTCGATCCGAACATCGTCAAGGGCGTGGTCAGCGCGGCGAAATCCGAGGTGACGAACATCGTCGCGCAGCCGAACCCGGAGACGCAAGGTTGGCGGCTCAGCTTCCAATGCGCGGTCGGCGATGCGCCGGTCGAGCTCAGGGCCGAACTGGTTGCCAACGACAAGCCCGTATCCGAAACCTGGGTCTATCGATGGACGCCATGACCGCAGCGCAGCCGCGTCCGACCTATGAGGCTAGCGACGCGAGCTTTCTCCCGGCCGAGGCGCCGCTCGCGATGGTGCCGTCGCCACTCAATCATGCCGCGCCCGGCCGACGTGCCATCACGAGCGGCGGCCGCATCGCATTCCGGCGCGCTCTCATCTTCGCCGGCACCGCGGCGCTGACGCTGGCGGGCTGCTACAAGATGTACGAGGTCGTCGAGGTCGGTGGCGTGACCGTGCTGGAAGGCATGGTACTCGTGCTGTTCTCGATCCTGCTCGCGTGGATCGCCTTTGCCTTCGTTTGCGCGCTGGCCGGCTTCTGCGCCCTGCTGGGGCGGCGGCGCGATACGATCGCGATCGACATCGACGGTCCCCTGCCCTCTTTGTCCGGCCGCACAGCCATGCTGCTGCCGACCTACAATGAGGATCCGGACGCGGTGATGGTGCGGCTGCGCGCCATGATCGAATCGGTCGCCGGGACGGGACAGGCCGAGCGCTTCGACTGGTTTCTGCTCAGCGACACCACCGATCCCGACATCTGGATCGGCGAAGAGGCTGCGTTCGTCGATCTGCGCCAATCCTGCGGCACAGATCGGGTGTTCTACCGCCACCGGGCCGACAATGTCGCCCGCAAGTCCGGCAACATCGCCGACTGGGTGCAGCGCTTCGGCGCGGCCTACGACTATATGATCATTCTTGATGCCGACAGCCTGATGAGCGGCGCGACCGTGGTCCGGCTGGCCCATGCCATGGAGAACGCGCCGCAGGCGGCGCTGATCCAGACCCTGCCCGTGATCGTCAACGGCACCAGCCTGTTCGCGCGGCTGCAGCAGTTCGCGAGCCGGCTGTACGGCCCGATGATCGCGGCCGGCAATGCGTGGTGGTATGGCGCGGAAGGCAACTACTGGGGCCACAATGCGATCATCCGGGTCGCGGCCTTCGCGCAAGACGCGGCGCTGCCCGAGCTCCCCGGGCGCAAGCCGTTCGGCGGACATATCCTGAGCCACGATTTCATCGAAGCCGCCCTGATGCGCCGCGCCGGCTGGGGAATCTACATGACGGTCGATCTCGACGGCAGCTTCGAGGAGGTGCCGCCGTCGCTGATCGATCACGCCGCGCGCGACCGGCGCTGGTGCCAGGGCAATCTGCAGCATCTCGCCGTGCTGCCGGCGCGCGGCCTGCACTGGGTGTCGCGGCTGCATCTGCTGATCGGCATCGGCGCCTATGTCACCGCGCCGTTGTGGTTTGCCTTTCTCGTGCTCGGCATCCTCATCTCGCTGCAGGCCAACTTCGTCAGGCCCGAATATTTCCCCAAGGGCTTTGCGCTGTTTCCGACCTGGCCGGCTCAGGACCCGGTGCTCGCCGCCCAGGTCTTCGCGGCGACGCTCGGCCTGCTCATGGTGCCGAAGCTGCTCGCCTGCCTCTTCACGTTGTTCACGCCGACGCGACGCCGAGGCTTTGGCGGCGGGTTGCGCCTCTGCGTCGCCGTGCTGGCGGAAACGCTGCTCGCGGCCCTGATCGCGCCTTCGATGATGATCTTCCAGTCGATCGCCGTGATCGAAATCCTGATGGGGCGCGACGCCGGCTGGCAGGTGCAGCGCCGCAGCGACGGCGGGGTGAGCCCGCAGGAGATCCTTCGCAAATTCGCGCTGCCGACGGTATGCGGCCTGGTCATGGCGGCGAGCGCCTATGCCGTCTCCGTCCCCTTGCTGGCCTGGATGTCGCCGGTCATCGCCGGCCTCGTGCTGTCGATTCCGATCGGTCTGCTCACGGGCGGCCGCAGCACCGGCGCCCGCCTGTTCACGACGCCCGAGGATCGCGCTCCGCCGCCGGTGCTGTTCCGCGCCAAGCAGCTCGCGGAGAATCTGCGGCCGGATCGCCGGGCGGCGCTGGTCGAACTGCGCCAGAACGCCGGTCTCTGCCGCCAGCACGTTGCGTCCCTGCCGCCGCCTCGGCGTCGCGAGCCGGGCGACATCGACGTCGACCTCGCCACCGCCAAAGCGCGGATCGCGGGGGCCGGCTCGTTCACGCAGGCGATCCGCTTCCTGTCGCGCCGTGAGATCCTGGCCGTGCTCAGGGATGGCGCGACGCTGGAGCAGCTCGTCGCACTTCCCGCATGAGGGCCTGGACGACCTGCCCTATTTGGTCAGATGCGCCGATGCGATCGCCTGCTGGAACAGCGCGGTAAGCGCTGCGCCGATGCTGCCACTCGAATCGACCTCGTAGTAGTAGCCCGGGCTGGCGCACGATTTCATGATGCCGCTGATCGAATCCCGCCATGGCGCGATATAGGTCGTGTACCAGCTGTTGTTGGTGATCGCGAGATAGGTGGTGTAGAGCACGGCGATCTTGATGCCACGAGCCTTCAACGCATCGCAGGTCGTCGTGTTCAGCGGCTCCTGACAGCGCCCACCGGAGAGCACGGTCTTGCTGCAGGTCGTCGGATAGGAGTAGTCGGCGACACCGTCGGAGACGAAGAACAGCCATTTCTGCGGGCTCGTCGACGAGCCGTCGCCCTGGGTCGGGATGACGCCGTTCATCGCGGACATCGCGCCGTCGAAATCGCTGCACATGTCGTTGTTGTAGCCGCTGTAGGGGATCGTCATCAGGTCGAGCGAACCGACCGACGATTTCACCGAGGACATGCTCGAGGACAGGCTGGCGATGGTCGTGAGGCCGAGCGAGCCGCAGTCGCTGCCCAGGCTGTACACCGCCATGCGGTACTGGTTGCTGACGACCTGGCTGGCGGTCGCCGTGTCCGTGAGCGACTGCGTCGCGCTCCGGACGACGTCGATGCGCATCGTCACGCCCTTCTTCTTGGCGATGGAATAATAGCTGTTGGTCTGCAGCGTCTTCTTCGAGCTGGACGTATAGGTGTCGTGGCAGGCGAAGGCGCACTTGTCGGACGTCGCATTCTGCAGCGTCGTCATGTCGGCCGTGGTCGCGCCGAGACCCTGCGACGGCGAGTTGTCGAGCAGAACGTAAAAGTCCATGTAGGTCGGGAACGAGGCCGAAGCCGACGACGAGGCCGAGACCGTCATGGTCGGGTAGCCGAACATGTGCATGAAGGCCGTCTTGACCACCACGGTGGCGCTGCCGGTCACGGTCCGCGCGGTGACGCTATCGCTGATATCGATGTTCAGCGAGTCCGCCGCCAGATTGTGCGCCGACATCTGGCCGTTGAACATGTTGGTCGCCGCCGTCTTGGCGTCCGACGCGGCGCCGCGCATCGCGGTGTAGCCGGTCGCGGCCAGCATCGCGGCGTCCATCGAAGCCGACAGCTTCGCCTTGGCGCGCACGGCCATCGAATAGTCGATCGCCGAGCCGACGAAAGCGAGGATCGGAAGCAAAGCAAGCGCGAAGATGATCGCGATGTTGCCGCTCTGGTCGCGACGAAACTGCGACAGTAACCTGAGGTATCTATTTCCGGCCAGCACGGCCACACTCCAACGAACACGGTGATGTTGCCGGGAATGTTGCGGATCAAGCGTTGCATTGGAATTGATGGAATTGCCGAGAATTGGTTACGTTGCGTTTCCGATTGTCGTAAGCGGCCTTCCTGCGGTGCCGTTGCACCACTCGGAGCGACATGACCGACATGCGGACGCTTTTTTTGGCGGGCCCCGGCATCGAATGCCGGACGGATCTCATCGGCCCGCCGCCCCTGATCGGGCGCGGCACCCCTCCTCTGGTACCCCGATTGCAAAGCGGCGGCACCGATTGCATAGTCCGCGCGGTTTGCAGCGCCGGGGCGCGCTGATTCTCTGGGGGAGTTGGGGACGACGATGGCGGATGCCGATCTTGATGCCGTGATCCGGCAACTGGCCAAGCAGCAGAACAAGGCCATTCTGGCAGCGGCGAAGAAGCGCAAGGACCGCTTCAACGGCATGGCCGTCAAGGCCAAGGACAAGGACGCCAAGGAGCGCTTCAAGCTGCTCGCCCGCGAGGCGGTCGAGCAGGCCAATGCCGCCGCCCGACGGCTCCTGATCTCCGCCGACAACGTCGCCGACAGCTACGCCCGCGCGATGCGCCAGGCCGCCGCCGCGGAGCTGCCCAGGAAGCCGGAGACCAAGCAGCCGGAGAAGAAGGCCGACGGTGCGGCGGCCAAGCCGCAAGGCGGCAAACAGGCTGGCAAGGCTGCCAGGAGGGATCCTGCGAGGCCCGCGCCGAAGAAGGCCGCCCGGAAGGCCTGAGCCGGCCATCGAGCGCGGGACGCCGCGCCACTCCGGAAAATTCCGCGCTCGATAGCAACCATCGCCGCGCCCTTCGACTTGCCTCCGCAACATTCTGTCCGGAGGACCGTATGAAGGCGCTGGTTTGGCATGGCAAAGAGGACATTCGCTGCGACACCGTCAGCGATCCCGAGATCGAGCATGACAGGGATGCCATCATCAAGGTGACGAGCTGCGCGATCTGCGGCTCCGACCTGCATCTGTTCCACAACTACATCCCGGCGATGATGCCCGGCGATATCATGGGCCACGAGACCATGGGCGAGGTCGTCGAGGTCGGTTCCGGCGTCAACGGCAAGCTCAAGAAGGGCGACCGCATCGTCGTTCCCTTCACCATCATCTGCGGCGAATGCGAGCAGTGCCGGCGCGGCAATTTCTCGGTTTGTGAGACCACCAACCGCAACAAGCATCTTGCCGAGAAGGTGTTCGGACACACCACTGCGGGCCTGTTCGGCTACACGCATCTCACCGGCGGCTATCCGGGAGGCCAGGCCGAATACCTGCGCGTGCCGTTCGCCGACGCCACGCACATCAAGGTTCCCGACGGCATGACGGACGAGCAGGCGCTGTTTCTCAGCGACATCTTCCCGACCGGATGGCAGGCGGCCGCGCAATGCGACATCGAGCCGGACGATACGGTCGCTGTGTGGGGCTGCGGCCCGGTGGGACAGATGGCGATCCGCAGCGCCATCCTGCTCGGCGCCTCCCAGGTGATTGCGATCGACCGCATTCCGGAGCGGCTGGCGATGGCCGAGGCCGGCGGTGCCATCCCCATCAATTTCGACAAGGAGAGCGTGGTCGGGCGGCTGAACGAGCTGACCGACAACAAGGGCCCGGAGAAGTGCATCGATTGCGTCGGCTTCGAGAGCCACGTCACCCTTGCGCAGCCCGACAGCGTGATCGATCGCGCCAAGCAGATGTTCATGCTCGAGAACGACCGGCCGCACGTGCTGCGCGAGATCATCTATGTCTGCCGTCCCGGTGGCATCGTCTCGATCCCCGGCGTCTACAGCGGGCTGTCCGACATGGTGCCAATGGGCGCGCTGATGAACAAGGGCCTGACGATCCGCACCGGCCAGACCCACGTCAACCGCTGGACGGACGACCTCGTGCAGCGCATCGAGGATGGCCAGATCGACCCGTCCTTCGTCATCACCCACACCGTGCCGCTCGCGCAGGGACCTGAGATGTACCGCGCCTTCCGCGACAAGCAGGACAGCTGCGTCAAGGTCGTGCTGAAGCCATAAGGGATCGCATCGCATGTTTCATTTCTCGAATCTCGTGAGATCCAAGGGCGACCCCAAGATCATCTCGACCGGCCCCAGCTCGCTGACGCCGGCCGATCGTCTGGCCCGCGGGCTCGGCTGGTTCAGCATCGTGCTCGGCACGCTGGAGCTGCTGGCGCCGCACCGCGTCACGCATGCGCTCGGCATGGAGGGCCGCGAGGGACTGGTGCGGGCCTATGGCGTGCGCGAGCTGTTCGCCGGCGTGCTCACGCTGTCGGTGGAGAAGCGGGCCGGCCTGCTGAGCCGCGTCGCCGGCGACGGGCTGGACATGCTGACGCTGGCCGGTGAGCTCAGGCCGAGCAATCCGCGCGCGGGCAGCGTGCTGGCGGCGCTGGTCATGGTCGGAGGCATCACGGCGCTGGACTACATGTGCGCCCAGGACGTCAAGAGGCAGCACGATCCGCGACGCGGCCGCAAGCGCCTCTATAGCGACCGCAGCGGCTTTCCCAGGGGCATCGCGGCCGTGAGGGGCGCGGCGCTGCCGCGGCCGTCGCTCAGCACCTCCGCGACCTAGCCGGCCTGTGACAAAGCGTCCTGAAGCTACGGCTTCAGGACGACAGAGAACAGGCGAAAGCCCGCGACCTTCGGAAACGCCTCCGCGGCCTCCGGCGAGACCAGGGCCACCACGGCCGCGCTCACCTCGCCATTGTTCAACCGGGTGATCGCGGTGGCCTGCCCTTCCAGCAGCAGCACCTCCGTCGCACCGGCCGCATTCATGGCCGCGGTGATCTTCGCGTTGGACTTGGCGTAGCGCTCGTCGATCGCGATCACCTTGCCGCTGAGATCGCCCAATCCGCGCACGGTGGGACGCGCTAGCAGCACCGCGACGAGATGACTGTCGGCGGGCCCTTCTGGGACACGCAGCGCGGTCATCCGCTCGGCCAGCTCGGCCGCCACCGTCACCGCAGCCACCATGACGTCGCTCTGGACCTTGGCCGGATTCGGCATATCCGTCGTGACGGAGGGGGTCTTGATCACCGGCGCGGGCGCGCCGTCAGCCGGCGCGACCGGATCGGGCCGCGGCGTTCGCGCCGGTGCCGCGAGCGGCTTTTCGATCGGTTTGTCAATCGCCTTTTCTACCGGCCGTTCAGTCGGCCTGGCGGTGACGATTTGCGACTTGACCCGGCGCTTTGCGGCGCGGGCGTGCTTGCGCTGCAGAGTCGCGCGGCGCGCGACCGCGGCTGCAGGCTTGTGGATCGTGTCGGCAGGCTCCGATGATTGCGGCGACTGGTCGGCGACCGGACCGTCCACGCAGGGCCTTCCGCTCAGATCGACGCAAGGCGAGGCCACCTGCGGCGTCACCTGGTGGCTGCAGCCGGCCAGGGCCAAGGTTGAAACGACGGCCAACGCGCCGAGACAAAGCGCTCTCACTTTTCCGCTCCTGACGACTCTCCCGCGCACGAGACGCGCCTCTGCTCCGGCCTGCTATTTCAACGGCCATCCGTTAAACTCAGGCTTAAGCGCCGGTCCCGCCACGCGGACTCAGTGAGGCGTGGTTAATGTCGCGCGCACAAGGCGGCGACATTGGCCGGCCTCGGCCGCGAGACCCCGGCATTCCCTCAGCGGATATCAAATAGGCTTCACGCCGCCGCGGGGGCGTGCACGAATTCCGTTGATCGGATCACCGCGCGCCGCCATGTTGCGGAAGGTTCGTCGCGACGCCCCGCGTTCCCTGCGCCCGCCGCGGCGGAACGAAGCGCCGCCGCAGATGTTTCTCGAACTTGCGAAGGATGCTCCATGGCCAAGACAGACCCCGCAGCCGGCAAGCCGATCGCCGATGCCGCGCTCGCCAACATTCCGCGGCTGATCACGGCCTATTATGCGCTGAAGCCCGACCCGCACCAGCCGACCCAGCGCGTCGCGTTCGGCACGTCGGGCCATCGCGGCTCGTCGTTGAAGACCGGCTTCAACGAGAACCACATTCTCGCCACCAGCCAGGCGCTCTGCGACTACCGGCGCCAGCAGGGCCTCGACGGCCCCCTCTTCGTCGGCATCGACACCCACGCGCTGGCCGAGCCGGCGCTCGCCAGCGCGCTCGAAGTGTTCGGCGCCAATGGCGTCGAGGTGATGGTCGACAAGGACGGCGGCTACACGCCGACACCGGTGATCTCGCACGCCATCATCTCCTACAACAAGGGCCGCACGGCGCATCTCGCCGACGGCGTCGTCATCACGCCGTCGCACAATCCGCCGGAGGATGGCGGCTACAAATACAATCCGCCGCATGGCGGTCCCGCCGACACCGACGCGACCGCCGAGATCGAGCGGCAGGCCAATGTCTATCTCGCCAACGACCTCGATGGCGTGTCGCGCATCAGCTACAGCCATGCCAAGCAGCGCGACTCGGTGCGCGCTTACGACTACATCACGCCCTACGTCGCCGATCTCGCCAACACCGTCGATCTCGACGCCGTCAAGGCGGCCGGCATCAAGATCGGCATCGATCCGCTCGGCGGCGCGGCGATCGCCTATTGGGCGCCGATCATCGAGCGCTACGGCCTCAATGCCACCATCGTGAACGAGCTCGTCGATCCCACCTTCCGCTTCATGACCGCGGACTGGGACGGCAAGATCCGCATGGACTGCTCTTCGCCCTACGCGATGGCGAGCCTGATCGGCATGCGCGAGCGCTTCGACGTCGCGTTTGCCAACGACACCGACGCCGACCGCCATGGCATCGTCACGCGTTCGGGCGGGCTGATGAATCCGAACCACTATCTGGCGACGGCCATCTCCTATCTGTTCGCGCACCGGCCCGATTGGCGAAGCGACGCCGCGATCGGCAAGACCATCGTATCGAGCTCGATGATCGACCGCGTCGCGCGCAAGCTCGGCCGCAAGCTCGTCGAAACCCCCGTCGGCTTCAAATGGTTCGTCGAGGGCCTCGGCTCCGGCAGCTTCGGCTTCGCCGGCGAGGAGAGCGCGGGCGCGTCGTTCCTGAAGCGCGACGGCACGGTGTGGACCACCGACAAGGACGGCCTGATCCTCGGACTGCTCGCGGCCGAGATCATGGCCAAGCGCGGCCGCGACCCGAGCGAGCTCTACAAGGAGCTGACGGCAGAGCTCGGCGCGCCGGTCTATGAGCGCATCGACGTACCGGCGAGCCCGTCGGCAAAGGCGGCGCTGAAGGCGCTGACGCCGGAAATGCTGAACCTGAAGGAGCTCGCCGGCGATCCCGTTCGCATGGTGCATACGAAGGCTCAGGGCAACGGCCAGTCGTTCGGCGGCATCAAGGTCGAGACCGACTACGGCTGGTTCGCGGCGCGACCCTCCGGCACCGAGGACGTCAACAAGCTCTATGCCGAGAGTTTTCGCGACGCCGAGCATCTCAAGCGGATCCAGAGCGAGGCCCAGGCGGCGCTGGCGAAGGTGGGATGAAAGGGCGAGTAGCGAATAGGGTTCTCGCCGTTTCCCATTCGCCATTCGCTATTCGCCCCTGCCCCCTTCCCTCCCGCCCCCCGCATCGGATATCGATGGCTGGACAACGACCTGACAGCCATCGGTGAGACCGGATGCGAAGCTCTTCGACTGCCTTGCGCGTCACCTTCAGCGCGCTCGCAACCACGTTCATGCTGGTTGTCAGCGCCGCGGCGCAAATGGCGCCGGAGGCGGCCGCACCGCGTCCGAGGCCGGCGCCATCGATGCGCGCCGCGGCCTGCCATAACGGCCAGAGCTTCGACCGGTTTCTCGCCGAGCTGAAGCAACGCGCCATTGCCGAAGGCGTGTCGCAGCGCGCGATCGCGGCCGCCTCGCCGTACCTCACCTACAACCAGGGCATCGTCAATCGCGACCGCGGCCAGCGGGTGTTCGGCCAACTGTTCACCGAGTTCGCCGGCCGGATGGCCGCGCCCTACCGGATGCAGAACGGCCAGCAGCACATCCGGATGCATGCGGCAGCGTTCGCACGCGCCGAGAAGGAGTACGGGGTGCCGCCGGCGGTCATCGCCGCGTTCTGGGGCCTGGAGAGCGATTTCGGCGCCAACATGGGCAATTTGCCGGTGCTGCCGTCGCTGGTGTCGCTGGCCTATGATTGCCGCCGCAGCGAGCGCTTCCAGAATGAGACCATCGCCGCGCTGAAGGTCATCGACCGCGGCGATCTCGCGCCGGAGGAGATGATCGGCTCCTGGGCCGGCGAGCTCGGTCAGACGCAGTTCCTGCCGACCCACTACGTCACCTATGCCGTCGACTATGACGGCGATGGCCGCCGCGACCTCTTGCGCAGCGCGCCCGACGTGATCGGCTCGACCGCGAACTACATCGCGACCGGACTGAAATGGCGCCGCGGCGAGCCGTGGCTGGAGGAGATCCGCGTGCCCCAGGCGTTTCCGTGGGAGCAGGCCGATCTCACCGTCAAGGCGCCGCGCAGCAAATGGGCCGGCCTCGGCGTGACTTATGCCGATGGCCGGCCGCTGCCGAACGATGCGCTCGACGCCTCGGTGCTGCTGCCGATGGGCCGCAACGGCCCGGCGTTCCTGGCCTATGCCAATTTCGCCGCCTACACCGAGTGGAACAATTCGCTGATCTATTCGACCACCGCCGCCTACCTTGCCACCCGCATCGCCGGCGCGGCGCCGATGCGCAAAGCCAGCGGCCCGGTCGCGCAACTGCCGTTCAACGAGATCAAGGAGCTGCAGCAGCTCCTGGTGAAGGCCGGTTTCGACGTCGGCAAGGTCGACGGCGTGCTCGGCCAGCAGAGCCGTATCGCGGTCAAAACGATGCAGGTGCGGCTCGGGCTGCCGGCCGATTCCTGGCCAACGGCGGAACTGCTCGTACGCATGCGCGGCACGCCGCGGGCGCAGGCGGCGCCGGCTTCAGCGACAGCGACACGGTAGGTGAGCCGACATCATCGCGCGGCGCTCCTCGTCTCTCAATTGCAGATGACTTATTGTCCGACTTCATGCGGACCGTGTCGTCCGCTCTTCGCTATTCCAATTTATCACCTCGGAATTGGACGGCCAGATGATCGCTCAGGACAAAAGCGCGAGCAGACGGGCAATTGAAGCCCGATTTGGCTTGTAGCGCCGATCTTCATCCTGACCCTGTTCGGCCACCCAGGCTCGTCGTTCTCCACGACCTCGATCCGGCATTTCGGCCACGGCTTGGGGAAATCCTCCAGGGGACGCGTCCACAATCGCCGTGACCTCAGCGTGAACGACTGGAATGCACGGCGACCGCAAAAACCAGAAAGATGCAGTTGCATTCTCTTGGACGCCGCCCCATCTCCGAGGGCGCGCGCTTTCGTCGCGACGTCTCCTGCCAAAAGAGAGCATCATGTCCTTTTACGATTCGACCGTGCCGGCCTACCTCCAGATCCTCGGCAGCCTGTCCGGCCTGCTCAGCAAGGCCGAGGCCCATTGCGAAGCCAAGAAGATCGCCCCCGAGGTGCTGCTCGGCGCACGGCTGTACCCGGACATGCTGCCGCTCTCCAAACAGATCCAGCTCGCCTGCGACTTCGCCGCCAAGGGCTGCGCGCGGCTTTCCCATAGCGAGGTCCCGAGCACGCCCGACACCGAGACGACGTTCGCCGAGCTTCGCCAGCGGCTTGCCAGAACCATCGATTACCTGAAGACGTTCCAGCCGGCGCAGTTCGAAGGGGCCGATAGCCGCGACGTCACCTTTCCAAGCGGGCCCAACACCACGCTGACCCTGAAGGGGCAGGACTTCGTCAACCGCGTCTCGTTTCCGAACTTCTATTTCCACGCCGCGATCGCCCACGGCATCCTCCGCCACAACGGCGTCGAAATCGGCAAGCGGGACTTCCTGGGCGTCGCCTGATCCCTTTCGTCTATTGCGACAGGCTATCCAACGGATGGCCCGTTGCGGCCGCTCCATCGCGCGGCACGTCTGCGCCGGACGGATACCTCGCGGCATTGCGCTGTTCGCGGCAATGCACAACTGACCACGATTCCCTCCCCTCTCCTGGAAATATCCCGATGAGTGCATCCAAACTGTTCGCGCCATATCAGCTCGGTCCGGTCACCCTCGCCAATCGCGTCGTGATGGCGCCGTTGACCCGCAACCGCGCGGTGGACGGCCTCGCCCCGGGTCCGCTGACGGCCGAATATTACAGCCAGCGCGCCTCCGCCGGCCTTCTGATCTCCGAGGCCAGCCAGGTCTCGCAGCAGGGCCAGGGCTACCAGGACACGCCTGGCATCTATTCCAAGGAGCAGATCGCCGGCTGGCGCAAGGTGACCGACGCGGTGCATGCCAAGGGCGGGCGCATCTTCATCCAGCTCTGGCATGTCGGCCGTATCTCCCATGTCTCGCTGCAGCCGAATGGCGGTGCGCCGGTCGCGCCCTCGGCGATCGCGGCCAAGACCAAGACCTTCGTCGGCGGCGCGTTCACCGACGTCTCGACGCCACGTGCGCTCGAGCTCGCGGAAATTCCCGGCATCGTCGCGGCGTTCAAGCAGGCCGCGCTGAATGCGATCGAGGCCGGCTTCGACGGCGTCGAGATCCATGGCGCCAACGGCTATCTGCTCGACCAGTTCGCCAAGGACGGCGCCAACAAGCGCACCGACGCCTATGGCGGGTCGATCGAGAACCGCGCAAAGCTGATGCTCGAGGTTGCCAAGGCCGTGTCGGAAGCGATCGGCGCCGACAGGACCGGCATTCGGCTATCTCCGGTGACGCCGGCCAACGACATCTCGGATTCCAATCCGCAGGCGCTGTTCGACTACATCGTCGACCAGCTCGCGGCACTGAATCTGGTCTACATCCACGTGATCGAGGGGGCGACCGGCGGCCCGCGCGACGTTGCGCCGTTCGACTACGCGTCGCTGCGCAAGCGCTTCAAGGGCACCTACATCGCCAACAACGGCTATGACCTCGCGCTCGCGAACAAACAGCTCGATGCCAACGCGGCCGACCTGATCGCCTTCGGCCGGCCGTTCATCGCCAACCCGGATCTGGTCGAGCGGCTCAAGGTCAGCGCGCCGCTCAACGAGCTCGACCGCGCCACCCTCTATGGCGGCGGCGAGAAGGGCTACACCGACTATCCGACGCTGAAAGCGGCGCAAGCGGCGGAGTAGTCGCCATCACGTAGGGTTGGTAAAGCAGCCGCCCGCAGGGCGGCCGCGTGCCCACCATGCCTCCGCGAGAGCGGAGGGAGCGGTGGGCACGGCGTACGAGAGGCCGCGCCTGTCGCAACATCTCGCTTCGCGCCTTTGCCCACCCTGCGCTCCTGCGATCCGGCGCATCCCCACCTACATCATGCTGCCGGGCAGGAAGCATCGCACATCGATGCGCAGGCCCGTATTCAGCTCGCGATAATACACCGGCCATACCATCGTCCGGCCGGCGCGATTGGGCTCGGTCACCACGGCCTCTTCCGGAACGACCCACCATTGGCCTTCAATGCGAACACGGTAGCGGCCATCCTTCGTGTCCCAATCCGTGTCCGAGAGCGCGGTGCCATCCGCATCCGAGCAGCACGGCCCCTTGCCCGAACGCAAACTCTCGAACCAGCCCTTGAGCGGAGAATTGGCGTAACGCCCATCGAGATCGCGCGCCGCCGCATCACCAAGCAGCAGAGAATGCGCCCCCAGACTGCCAGCGAGAAGCACGACAGAGATTGTCGCTCGTATCCAAGGAGGCACGTGGGGCCGGTGAACGGCATCCATCGATGACGTGATGATCGATACAAGGCTTGAAGATCTACGGCTCATATGCGCCACCTCGCTGCTCGATACGATGCGCAATAGCTGGTCGGGTTCTGTGGCGAAAGTTCGTAGTTGGCGAAGGCCGGCAGCAACTAATCGCGATGCTTCGCAAATTCCACAGGCGCGCAGCGATCTCGTTCACGAGGTCAGCGGGATAATTGCCCAAAATCCATCGTGAGCAGACTCATCGACGATTCATACCGGCTGCGTAGGGTGGGCAAAGCAGCCGCCCGCACGGCGGTCACGTGCCCGCCGTGCATCCGCGCAAGCGGAAGGAATGGTGGGCACGGCGCGCGGTGGAGTTGAGCTCGTGACATGCAGTATCGCACGCGCGCCTTTGCCCACCCTACGGCAGCGGAGACACGTCACGCTTTTAGTCAAGCAAGAAGAAGGCCGGGATTTCTCCCGGCCTTCCTGCCACGGTGGGGGCTGCCGTGGCGCGGCGCGGATAAGCCTATGGCGGCTGGTCGTCCGCTCCTGAGGCTCAGAACTTCGCCCGGATGCCGGCATAGGCCGCGAGCGGCATTCCCGGAACCATACTGCGCGGATCGTTCAACGCGAACGCCGTTCCGCCGCCGGCGGTGTTGAAGCCGGCGGGGTCGAACACGGTACCTGCCGAGTAATAGCGCTGATTGAACAGGTTCTGGATCAGGCCGAACACCTCGACGTTCTTGGTCACCTGATAAGATGTGTTGACGTTCACGACCCAGTAGGCCGGGACCTTCGGGTAGACGTTGGTCTCGTCGTGCAGCAGGTACTGGCTGCCGACATAGTTGACGCTGGCCCCGACCTTCCAGGCGTCGGTCACGGCATATTCTGCGCCGAGCTTCAGGCGGTGCGCCGGAATGCCGGGAATGTGGTTGCCGGAGACGACGCCGACCGGCACCCGGAGGAACGGATCGTTGACGTCGAAGGCGCTGCGGAAGGTGGCGTCGATGAAGGTGTAGTTGGCGTAGGCGGTCCACCGGTTCCAGGCCAGGTCGACCTTGGCCTCGACACCCTGGCGCAGCGTGGTGCCGGCGTTCTTGAAATAGCCGCGCACCGGGTTGGCCGGGTCGACCACCTGGATGATGTCGTCGGAATTCTCGGTGCGAAACAGGCTGAGGCCCCAGCGCAGCCGCCAGCCATCATCGACCGCCACCGATTTGATCGGGGCCTTGCGGTAGGCCGGCAGGTCGGCAGCGTAGGCCGAGCGGCCGCCGGAAATCTCGCCGCGCAGGCCGCCTTCAACGGTGCGCGACACCACCTGCTTGAGCGGCGGATCGGCGATCAGGAAGTTGTCGATCAGGCAGGGATTGGCCGGATCGGAGCAGCCGAGCTCGAGCGGCGTCGGCGCACGGTTGGCTTCTGAATAGCCCGCGTAGGCGGTCATGTCAGGCGTGATCTTGTAGGTCAGGCCGACCACCGGGTTGAAGCGCTGGAAATTGTTGTTGCTGTTCAGGAGCGGCGCGAAGCCGGTCTGGTCGCGCAGGTTGATCTGCGCCCAGTTGAAACGGCCGCCGGCCGTCAGCGCCAGCTGCGAGGTGATGTCGAAGGTGTTGGTCGCATAGATGCCGAGATAGGTGTTCTTGGCATTCAGATTGACGGGAGCAAGGCCCGCGTTGGGCTGGTCGATGTAGACGCCGAGGCCGGTGACGAACAGGTTGTTGTCGATGGTGCCGAGCTCGGATGTGGCCTGGAAGTTGGTATTGCCGTGATCGACGCTGGCGCCGACGACGAAATGGTTGTCATGGCCGAAGAGCTGCGTCGTTGAGGTCGCCTGCAGCGAGCCGCCATAGCCGTCGGTCTTGACGGTATTGCGGTCGATCTGACCGAGCGCCGCATCGCCCGCCAGCGTATTGGCGGTCGGACCGTTGCGGTTCATCTGGAACTCGGTGCCGGCGGCATCGCTGAGACAGAATTCTCCGGGGAACGCGCCCGCGGGGTCGCAGGCCGCAACCTCGGTGGTATTGCCATCGACGCGCGCGGATTTGTAGTTGCGGTAATAGCCGTTGGCCTGGATCGACAGCGTGTCGGTCGGCGTCCACTTTGCGCTCGCCTGCACCATCTGCATCTGCAGATGCAGCGACTGCGGCCAGGTATAGACGCTGGACCAGCGCTGGTTCAGCATCTCGATCGGTGTCGCGGCGACCGAGCCGAGCTTGTTGTCGGCACCGGTGAAGGAGAGATGGAATTCGGTGTTGTCGCCGCGCGCGCCGAAATCGGCATACATGCGCCGGATCTGCGAGGCCGACGAGTAGTCGCGCCAGCCACGGTCATAGGCGCCTTCCGCCGCGATGTAGGCCGAGTAGGTGCCGTTGTTCCAGCCGTATTGCGCGCCCGACTGGATCCGGCCGAACGAGCCGCCGAACAACTGCGCTTCCCCGCCCTGGTAGGTGAAGCCGTTCTTCATCTCGATCGACATCGCGCCGCCGGTGGCGTTGAGGCCGAACAGCGGGTTGTTCGGCATCAGGGTCATGCGCGCGATCGCCATTTCCGGGATCAGGTCCCAGTTCACGACGTCGCCGAAGGCCTCGTTGATGCGGGTGCCGTTCTGGTAGACGGCGATGCCCTGCGGCGTCCCGAGCACGGGTGAGGCGGTCTGACCACGATAATTCAAGTCGCGCTGGAACGCGTTCCCGGTCTGGTCGCTGAGGGAGACCCCAGGCACCGATTGCAGGATGCTGTCGAGCAGCGTCGGCGCGCGGCTGTGGTCGAGCTCCCGCGCCCCGATGGTTTCGACATTGGAAGGAATCTTGTCCTTCGCGATCTCGCTGCCCTGAACGGGCGAGACGCCGACCACCTCGATGGTCTGCAGGGTTTGCTGCGCGAACGCAGCCGCAGGCAGCAACGCACAGGTCGCGAGAAGCGCGCTCTTCAGCGCCGACAGTCTGGTCAAGACGTCCCCCAGTTTCTTGTCGACCGGATCCGGCAACAGCCCACGCCCCTGAGCCTTTACCCGCACCAGAACTGGCCGATTTACCCGTTTACGAACGTTAACATTCGTAAACAGCCCTCCAGTTCGTCGCAACGGGCAATATTCTTCGGCCCCTAGGGACAATCTTCCCGGATCCGGAAAGTGGCGATCGATTCGCCGAGCTATCTCCCAGCCTCGGCCGCACTGTTGCACCCGATCCTGGTTTGCAAGGGAACTCACATGGTAGAGGAAGCATCGGCGCCGTCGGCGCCATAAGGGCAAGACCTTCATCGGATGTATCGCGTTCTGCTCGTCGATGACCACCCGGTCGTGATCACGGCCTGCCGCTGGCTGCTGAACGAAGCCGGGATCCGCGCGCTGTCCGAGGCACACGATGCCGACAGCGGGTACCAGGCCTATGTTCGTGACCGGCCGGATGTCGCGATCGTCGATCTGCGCCTGCCCGGGCAGGAGCTCGGCGGCATCAGTCTGATCGAACGCATGCGGTCGCACGATCCCCGCGCCCGGATCCTGGTCTTCAGCATGCATGCCGATCCGCGCATCGTCCGCTCGGCGATCGACGCCGGCGCCAGCGGCTATCTGCTGAAGGACGCGCCGCCGCACGAGCTGCCCAAGGCGTTGGAGCAGGTTCGAGCCGGCGGCACCTATCTCGATCCGCAGCTCGCCACCCGCATCGCCCTGCTCCGCGCCAACCCGGACGGCATGGCGACCCCTGCGCTGACCCCGCGCGAGCGCCAGGCCCTTGCGCTGCTGGCCCAGGCGAAATCCTATCAGGCGATCGCCGACCATCTCGGCATCAGCTACAAGACCGTCATCAACCTGACCTACCGGCTGCGTCAGAAGCTCGGGGCCCGCAGCCTGCCCGATCTGGTTCGTCTCGCAGTGGAAATGTCCCGCCCAAGCATGTGAGGGCCAATCGCCTTCCTGCCGGCCCGCCACGAGCATCTGCCTGAAAGACGAGGGCCTGCGACGGTCTCCCGTCACAGGCCCTCGGGCTCATGTCTATGTCGCGTCGGTCCAGTGCGGACCGATGTCTCACTTCAGCAGCTTGGCCACCGACTTCAGCTCTTTCGAGTCGAGCGTGCCGTCACCGTCCGGATCGGCCGCCTTGAAGCGGCCTTCCACCAGCGCGAGATACTCGTCCTTGGTCAGCGTGCCGTCATTGTCGGGATCAGCGGCCTTGAGATCCTTGGCCGAAACGCGGCCGCGCAGCTCCTTGGCGTCGAGCGTGCCGTCGTGGTCGCGATCGAGACGATCGAACAGCGCGCCGGCGGCCGTGCGGACCTCGTTCATGTCGGCGGTGCCGTCCTTGTCGGGGTCGATCGAGGTCAGCAGCTTGGAACGGGCCGGTGCACTGACAGCGATCGTCGACGTGCCGACGATCGCGGCGATGCCGACGGCAGCGGCCGTCATCATCAGTTTCCAATTCATCGAATTGATCCTTTGTCTCCGCCGTCCGAGGGGCGGCGATGAAGCGCACGAAAACAACGTATGCGAGCGTCGGCGGTTTCACCGGCAACGCGCCGCACATCGCTTTGACCTATGGGAGGCCTTGTCATTTCGCAAGTGCAAGAACGCGACGCCCGGGAAATTCCCGCAAGAGCGTCGGGACTAGAACCTCGGTCCGTGCAGGAAATATCTCGCCGGACGTTCACGACGCGGACCGCTATCGTGGTCGAAGACACCTCCTCCTGCCTCGGCCCGGGCATTGGCGACGTGGCGTCCGCGCTTCGCGACATGCCTTGCGGTTCTGGCACCGCTCCCCGATGACGCCTGTCGGACTTGCCCAACCTGACCTCTCTTGCCGGCCTGGGTTTGATTCCACCAGGCTTCCAGCTGGTCCCGCAGCGGCTCCTCCGCGAAGGCGCGTGCATCCGGCAGCAGCGTGGACAGAAGCAGTGTGAGCACCAGTCCGAGCCGCATCGGCCGAGCGGACAAGCGGCGACGATGACCGGGTGTGTGAAGCACGGGCGTGTCCATTCTCTGGCTGATCCGGTGATCAGCAATGCATGCTGCAACGCATGTTTTCCTCGCTCTATGACCTCAATGTGTTTGCAGCACGCCACATTCATCACCGTGTTGAGATTCACTCGCGAAATGGCCGCCATATTGTCCCGGTCAAAATGTCCCGTTCGACTTGCCAAAACATCCCTATTCCTCATCGAAACAGCAAGGGCCGGAGCAATTGCGGCATTCGACGACTGATCGTTTCCCGATCGCGTCATCTTTCAGCCGACAGGCCCGCATGTTTTCGCCCAGCCGACTCGTTAGCTCATTAGTTGAAGGGAGCGCGGGGACATGCAGCCGAACGGCATCGCCAGGAGTACAAAAAGACGATCGCGATTGTACATGGCTGCCGGTGCTCTCGTGCTCGCGCCGTTCGGTGCAGCGGCCGAGGAGATCCAGGGCAATGACCCCGCCTCGCCCGGACATTTCCAGGTCGAACAGCGCTTCGGCTATCTGACAACCTTCAATCCGCAACAGAACGGCGGACGCCGCGTGCCGCAGCGTGCGGTCACCGGCGAGACCGAGATCGGCTACTCGCCAACCGAATGGTATGAGATCGCGTTGACCTCACCTTACGCCTTTGCCCGCACCAATGTGCCGATGGCGCTGGGCAACGTGATGGACAATGGCGTGCCCGGCTATTCATTCCAGTCCGGCGGCGTCACCATTCGCCAGACCTTCATCCAGGGCGACCGGCTCGAGCGCACCGTCTTCCTCGGCCTGGTGTCACGCACCATCCTGGCGCCGCAGGGCGGCCTGACGCCGGACCTGTGGGTCGCCAACAAGGCCGGCGCCGGCCAGCCCGGCGCGCCGCGCTTCGTGCAGGAGGCCACGCCGCGGGTGGCGCAGATGTTCACGCCGATCATCGGCGTCAACCTGCCCAACGACTATCAGCTCATCTTCAACGCCAACATGACCTTCGGCATCGACGGCGCCGGCTCGGCCTTCGAGCCCTCGGTGCGCTTCGTCAAGCGCCTCAGCGATCGCTGGACCGTCGGTATCGAGCATTTCTCCAATCTCGGACCGTTCGGCTACATCCTGCCCTGGAATCAGCAGATGCAGACGCTCTACGCCGTCGCCGACACCCGCTTCAAGGGCTTCGAGCTCAGCTTCGGCGTCGGCTACGGCCTGACCAACGCCTCGCGCGGCCTTGCCGTCAAGACCAGCATCGGCAAGGATTTCTGACCCCGCGCGCCCTCATCCCATGACCAATCATAAGAAAAGGACACTCGTCATGCGTCGCCTCGTCACCGCCTGCGCGCTTCTCATGCTGGCCGGCTCCGCCGCGTTCGCCGAGGACGGCCCGCGCTTCCTCAACCGCACCGGCCAGACGATCGTGAAGATGTACCTGGCGGCCGCCGGCACCAAAACCTGGGGCGCCGACCAGTGCAAGAACGACGACGAGGGCGAGGTCGACCACAATGAGCGCATGACGCTGGTCGGCGTGAAGTCCGGCCGCTACGACATCAAGCTGTCCGAAAAGGGCGGCCGCACCTGCGTCGCCAAGAACATCGAACTCAAGGAAGGCGCGCAGTTCGTCGTGCGCGATACGGATCTGACCGAGTGCAGCAAATAAGTGGCACGCGGCGGCCCCGATATCGCCCTGGATGGCGCCGCGCTCAGCGCGGCCTCAGATGGAGGGGGATCGTGCGCGAGACCTGCGCCTGAGCCATCGCCGGCGGAAAGCGCGGGAACGGCGCGGCGCGTTCGATGATGCCCATCGCCGCGCGGTCCAGCGCCGGCGAGCCCGAGCTTCCAGCGAGCCGCCGCGACAGCAGCCGGCCGTTACGATCGATCACGACGTTCAGCATGACGGTGCCGCTCGCGCCATTGCCGTCGGAGGGATAGGCCGCGGCGCGGCGGATCTGCGCCACCACCTCGGCGTTCCAACTGGCCTGGCCCTCGCGCGCCCCGACGCTGTCCTCGCCGGGATTGGGCGCCGACGCGACACGTGAAGGCCGGGCCGCCGGCGCCGCAGCCGGCTTCGGCGGTGCGGGCTTCCTCTCGGCCCTCTCCTTCGTTTCCTTCTTCTCCACCGGCTTGCGCTCGACACGCTCGGGCACGGGAACGGGCTTCGGCTCCGGCAGTTTCGCCTCGATCGGTTTCGGTGGTGGCGGCGGCGGCAAGACGACATCGTCTGCACGCGGCGGCTCGGGCGCGAGGGCGACCTGTGGCGCGGGCTCCGGCGAGGGAACGACATCCGGCACCGGCTCCGGCTCGGAGGGAGCCGGGACAGGCTCAGCGACGGCCTCGCGCGCGACCGGGTCGTCCTTCACCGGCTCATCCTTTGGCGGCTCCACCGGCGGCGGCTCGGACGCCGGCGCATCCTGCGCCGTCGGCGCCGGCTCGCTCACCACCGCCGGGGTGAACACGACGTCGAAGGCCGGCGCCTGGGCACGCCCCTGCGGCGCGGGACGCAGCAGCAGATAGCCGACGGCGAGCCCGACGTGCAGCCCGCCCACCACCAGCGCGGCGATGGTCCACAGCGTCCGCTCCCGGCGCTGCTCGTGTTCGAACGGATCGAGCGTCAGAACGCTCACTGCGCGCCCCGGTCTTCCAGGGCAACGAGCGCGACCTTGGTGTAGCCGGCGCGGCGCAACGTGTTCATCAGCGCCATCACCTCGCCATAGGGCAGCGTCTGATCGGCGCGCAGCAGCACGCGCTGCTCGTGATCGGACTTGGTGGCGGCATCGAGCGAAGCGGCGATGTCGGCCTGCGCCACGCTCTGGTCGCCAACGGCGAGCGAGCGGTCGGCCTTGAAGGTGACGAAGACCGGCGTCTCCGCGCGCGGCTGCGGCTCGGCCGAGATCGCCGGCAGGTTGACCGGGACGTCGACCGTGGCGAGCGGTGCCCCCACCATGAAGATGATCAGGAGCACCAGCATGACGTCGATGAACGGCGTCACGTTGATGTCGTGCGTCTCCTCGAAGTCGTCGGGGCGCCGGGCAAGCTTGACGGCCATGGCTCACTCCGCCGGATTGGCGATCGACAGCAGCGGCGCGTCGACCGCGCGGATGGCGCTGCGCCGCACCTCTGTGGGCCCCGCGTGCTGCCGGTCGAGATCACGGCTGAGCAGGCGCATGACCGCCACCGATGCATCGGCGATGACGGCGCGATAGCCGCCGGTGGCACGCGCGAACAGGTTGTAGATCACGACCGCGGGAATCGCCGCGGCGAGGCCGAAGGCGGTGGCGAGCAGCGCCTCCGCGATGCCCGGCGCCACCACCGCGAGGTTGGTCGTATGCGCATGCGAGATGCCGATGAAGCTGTTCATGATGCCCCAGACCGTGCCGAACAGGCCGACGAACGGCCCGACCGCGCCGACCGTGGCGAGAATGCCGATGCCGCGGCCGATGCGCGCCACCGCCGCCGCCTCGATCCGCTCGAACTGCCAGGAGACACGCTCCTTGATGCCATCGGCGGGGAGGCCACGCGACTTGTCGATTTCGTCATCGGCGACGGCCAGCAGCCGTCCGACCACACCGTCGTCGGCGGAAATGCGTCCCGTCGCATCCGACAGCGCGCGCGCGGCCATCGCGATGCCGAGCGCGCTGCGCGAGGTGCGCAGCGCCGCGCGGAGCTGGATCGTCTTCACCACCAGAACGGTCCAGGTTGCGACTGAAGCCAGCGCCAGCCCGATCATCACCGACTTCACGACGATGTCGGCCTGCATGAACATGGTCCAGGGCGACAACGCCTCCGGCAGCGTGCTCGCGATATTGGCGATGTGCGCCTGATCCATGGCCGTACTCCCTCGGGGGCCCCGTGGTTGGTGATCACGATCCCGGCGTGGATCGCATGGGGCCATGCCGGATCGTGTCGAGGCCTTGTTGTTTCGCGTCGTTGGGGCAAAGTCACGGCGAAGATCGCGACAATCCCGATCGTCAAAGAGTGCCGCCTGTCCTCACCGGCTTCAAGGCACTTGCTGCGTGGAAGTTGTCCCAGGCGACCCGGGAATAATTCCCGAATGGAACGGGAAGCCCCTCGCCTCTGGGCCAAAAGAAAAGGCCGGGATTGCTCCCGGCCTTCGTGATGGGATCGCCCGGTCGAGCCGGGCGATGACTTCAGAGCGTTGGCTCACTTCGCCTCGGCGCGCTTCGGCGGGGTGGCCGGCCACGACTTGATCAGGGTGTCGTAGTCGATCGTCTCGCCCTTCGGCTTCTCGTTCGCGAGCTTGCGCTGCGGAGCGATGTTGCCGTCCTTGGCCGACTTGTTGAACCAGAACTCGGCCGATTCCTTCTTGTTCAGTTTCGGACCGCACTCGCCCTGGACCTTGGACTTCTCCAGACGCTCGAGGACGGAGTCCTGAGCGGCCGCGAGCGCGTCCATCGCCTGCTGCGGGGTCTTCGCACCGGACGACGCATCGCCGATGTTCTGCCACCACAGCTGCGCCAGCTTCGGATAGTCGGGCACGTTGTTGCCGGTCGGGGTCCACTGCACGCGCGCGGGCGAGCGGTAGAACTCGATCAGGCCGCCGAGCTTCGGCGCACGCTCGGTGAACGACTTGTCCCAGATGTCGGATTCACGGATGAAGGTGAGGCCGACATGGCTCTTCTTCAGCGACACCGTCTTGGAGACGATGAACTGCAGGTACAGCCAGGCGGCCTTGCGGCGATCCGGCGGGGTCGACTTCAAGAGCGTCGCAGAACCGGCGTCCTGGTAGCCGAGCTTCATGCCCTCCTTCCAGTACGCGCCATGCGGCGACGGGGCCATGCGCCACTTCGGCGTGCCGTCCGCATTCACGACCGGCAGGCCGGGCTTCACCATGTCGGCGGTGAAGGCGGTGTACCAGAAGATCTGCTGAGCGACGTTGCCCTGCGCCGGGACCGGACCGGCCTCGGAGAAGGTCATGCCCTGCGCCTGCGGCGGCGCATACTTCTTCATCCAGTCGAGATACTTCGCGATCGAGTAGACGGCCGCCGGGCCGTTGGTGTCACCGCCGCGCTCGATCGACGAGCCGACCGGACGGCAGCCTTCCATGCGGATGCCCCATTCGTCGACCGGCAGGCCGTTCGGGATGCCCTTGTCGCCGTTGCCGGCCATCGACAGCCAGGCGTCGGTGAAGCGCCAGCCGAGCGAGGGATCCTTCTTGCCATAGTCCATGTGGCCATAGACCTTGACGCCGTTGATCTCCTTGATGTCGTTGGTGAAGAACTCGGCGATGTCCTCATAGGCCGACCAGTTCACGGGCACGCCGAGGTCGTAGCCATACTTGGCCTTGAACTTGGCCTTGTAGTCCGGATTGGTGAACCAGTCGTAGCGGAACCAATACAGGTTCGCGAACTGCTGGTCGGGCAGCTGATAGAGCTTGCCGTCCGGCGCGGTCGTGAACGACTTGCCGATGAAGTCGTTGACGTCGAGCATCGGATCGGTGACGTCCTTGCCTTCGCCCTTCATGTAGTCCGACAGCGCGATCGTCTGGCCGTAACGGAAGTGGGTGCCGATCAGGTCGGAGTCGTTGATCCAGCCGTCATAGACGTTCTTGCCGGACTGCATCTGGGTCTGCAGCTTCTCGACGACGTCACCTTCCTGGATAATGTCGTGCTTGAGCTTGATGCCGGTGATTTCGCTGAACGCCTTGGCGAGAGTCTTCGACTCGTATTCGTGAGTCGTGATGGTCTCGGAGACGACGTTGATCTCCATGCCCTTGAAGGGCTCGGCGGCCTTCGCGAACCACTCGAGCTCCTTCTTCTGCTCTTCCTTCGACAGCGTCGAAGGCTGGAATTCGCTGTCGATCCACTTCTGGATCGTGGCGTCGTCCGCACGTGCCGGCACGGACAGCGTCATAGTGGCGGCGAACAGCGCAGCAGCGCTGGTCATCGCGAGATAGCTCGCCTTGGTCAGGTGATGCTTCCTAGGTTTCAAGTGTCGCATGCTTTCCTCCTTGAGCGACAGACGTATCCAGGTCCGGGTTGCCCCCGGATCTGCCCCTTTTCAC
The DNA here is from genome assembly GCF_032485115.1 of Bradyrhizobium sp. SZCCHNRI2009. Classification (NCBI taxonomy): domain Bacteria; kingdom Pseudomonadati; phylum Pseudomonadota; class Alphaproteobacteria; order Hyphomicrobiales; family Nitrobacteraceae; genus Bradyrhizobium; species Bradyrhizobium sp. SZCCHNRI2009. The sequence continues at coordinate 28,678 of NZ_JAUEUH010000010.1, read as the reverse complement.
CTGCGTCAGACGGTGCGGAAGATCGCAACGGCTGATGCAAGCGAAATTGCGGTCGCGAGCCACAGGCTCGAAACCTCAAACCCTTCCTCGCCGATCGGCAAGGTCGCAATCGTGTCGGTGCCGACCAGACCGATCCATACGAGATGAATGACGGCGGCCGAGATCAGCGAGATGAACAGCCGGTCGCCGCGCGTGGTCGGGATGCGCAGCACGCCGACCCGCTCGGCCTCCGGGTAGCGCGCGGCGAGCACGATCATGACGCCGAGCGTGCATGCGAGCGCAGCAAAGAAGATCGCGGTCGGCAAGGTCCATGCCATCCATGCGATGCTGTTCATGGCTATCGGCTCCAGGCGGTAATGGGCCCCCTCCCCCGCTTGCGGGGGAGGGTTGGGGTGGGGGCGCCGCGCGTCGGAGCGCCCGAGAGGAGAGATGCCCCCACCCGTATCGCATCTGACGATGCGATACGGCCTCCCCCGCAAGCGGGGGAGGCGGAACGGAGGCCGTGGCAACAAGCGTGCGTCATCACACCCGTCCCAGCGCGAAGCCGCGCGCGATGTAGTTGCGGACGAACCAGATGACGAGCGCGCCGGGGATGATCGTGAGCACGCCGGCAGCCGCGAGCAGGCCCCAATCCATGCCGGACGCCGAGACGGTGCGCGTCATCACCGCCGAGATCGGCTTGGCGTCGACGGAGGTCAGCGTGCGCGCAAGCAGCAGTTCGACCCAGGAGAACATGAAGCAGAAGAAGGCGGCGACGCCGATGCCGCTCGCGATCAGCGGCACCAGGATCTTCACGAAGAAGCGCGGAAACGAGTAGCCGTCAAGGAACGCCGTCTCGTCGATCTCGCGCGGCACCGACGACACGAAGCCTTCGAGGATCCAGACCGCGAGCGGGATATTGAAGATGCAATGCGCCAGCGCCACCGCCCAGGGCGTATCGAACAGGCCGATCGCCGAATACAGATTGAAGAACGGCAGCGCGTAGACCGCAGCCGGCGCCATGCGGTTCGACAGCAGCCAGAAGAACAGGTGCTTGTCGCCGAGGAAGCGGTACCGCGAGAATGCATAGGCGGCCGGCAGCGCCACGAGGATCGAGATCACCGTGTTGATGATCACGTATTTCAGCGAGTTGATGTAGCCGGAATACCAGCTCTCGTCGGTGAAGATGCGCATGTAGTTGGCCAGCGTCGGCTGATGCGGCCACAAGTTCATCGTGGTGACGATCTCGTTGTTGGTCTTGAAGCTCATGTTGACGAGCCAATAGATCGGCAACAGCAGGAAGACCAGGAATAGCGAGATGATGATCCGACGGCCCGGAATGGTGTTCATCACGCGCCCCCTTTCACCGGCCGCCGCTCGGCGCCGGCATTGGTCATGATGGTGTAGAACACCCAGCAGACGATCAGGATGATCAGATTGTAGACCAGCGACAGGGCAGCCGCCTTGCCGAGATCGAACTGGCCGAGCGCGATCTTGACGAGCTCGATCGAGATGAAGGTCGTCGAATTGCCCGGCCCGCCGCCTGTGACGACGAACGGCTCGGTGTAGATCATGAAGCTGTCCATGAAGCGCAGCAGCACGGCGATCAGCAGCACGCGATGCATCTTGGGCAGCTGGATCGCGGTGAACACCGCCCAGCGCGAGGCGCCGTCGATCTGCGCAGCCTGATAATAGGCGTCGGGGATCGACTTCAGGCCGGCATAGCACAGCAGCGCTACCAGGCTGGTCCAGTGCCAGACGTCCATCAAGATGACCGTGAACCAGGCGTCGGCGTCGTTGGAGACGTAATTGTAGTCCAGGCCGATGGCGTTGAGCGTGTAGCCGAGCAGGCCGATGTCGGAGCGGCCGAAGATCTGCCAGATCGTGCCGACCACGTTCCACGGAATCAGAAGCGGCAGCGCCAGCACGACGAGGCAGAACGCCACGGTCCATCCGCCCCGCGGCATCGACAGCGCCACGACGATTCCGAGCGGAACCTCGATGGCCAGGATCGCGAGCGAGAAGATCAGGTTACGCCCGAGCGAGGCGAGGAAGCGGCCGCCGAGATCGGTCGAGGGATCGAGCAGCTCCTTGAACCAGCCGACGCCATTCCAGAAGAACTGGTTGTTGCCGAACGTGTCCTGCATCGAATAGTTCACCACCGTCATCAGCGGCAGGACAGCGGAGAACGCCACCAGCAGGAACACCGGCAGCACCAGGAACCAGGCCTTGTTGTTGATGGTCTTGTCCATCACTCAGGCTCCCTCGACGAGACGGCTGTCGGCATAGACGTGGACATAGGCTGGATCGAACTTCAGCCCGATCGCCGAGCCCTGCGGCGAGAAGCCGGCCGGCAGGCGCGCGGCGAACTTGACGTCGCCGACGCGAACGCGGGCGAAACGGATGCGGCCGAGATCGTCGACGCGTTCGATATTGGCGTCGAGCAGGCCCGGTCCGGGTTGAGCGACATCGACGAATTCCGGGCGGACGCCGATCTCGATCTTGGCGCCGGCCGGCAGCGCGTCGTAGCTGCGCGACAGCGTCAGGGTGTGGCCATCGATGCGGGCCTCGCGGCCCTTCACCTCGGCGGAGAGGATGTTCATGCCGGGCGAGCCGATGAAGTAGCCGACGAAGGTGTGCGCGGGCTTGTCGAACAATTCCGCCGGCGTGCCGCTCTGCACCACGCGGCCGTCGTGCATCACGACGACGGTGTCGGCGAAGGTCAGCGCCTCGGTCTGGTCGTGGGTGACGTAGATCATCGTCAGGTCGAGCTCGCGATGCAGCGCCTTCAGCTTCGAGCGGAGCTGCCATTTCAGCTCGGGATCGATCACGGTCAGCGGCTCGTCGAACAACACGGCGGCGACGTCGGAGCGCACCAGGCCGCGGCCGAGCGAGATCTTCTGCTTGGCGTCGGCGGTGAGCCGTGTCGCCTTGCGATGGAGGTCCGGCGTCAGGTCCAAGAGCCGCGCGATCTCGGCGACGCGCTTGTCGATCTCCGCTTTCGGCACGCCGCGGTTCTTGAGCGGAAAGGCGAGGTTCTCGCCGACCGTCATGGTGTCGTAGATCACCGGAAACTGGAACACCTGCGCGATGTTGCGCTCGCGGGTCGAGGCTTTGGTGATGTCGGTGCCGTCGAACAGGATCTTGCCGTGCGAAGGCGTCAGAATGCCGGAGATCAAGTTGAGCAGCGTGGTCTTGCCGCAGCCGGACGGGCCGAGCAGCGCATAGGCGCCGCCCTGGCGCCAGGTCATCGTCACCGGCTTCAGCGCGTAGCTCTCGATATCGCCGCTGTTGCCGTTGTAGGCGTGGGCGAGATCGACGAGGTCAATGCGGGCCATGCGGCATCTCCCTCAGATCGCCGGCGCGGCGACCAGGCGGTCGCCAGCGTCGAACACGAACACATTGGACGGATCGAGCACCGCGTCGAGGATCTCGCCGGGCTCGTATTCATGGACGCCGTGCAGCACGGAGACCCAGTTCATGCCGTCGCGCGTCAGATGCACGAAGCTCTCCGATCCCGTGATCTCGGTGACCGAGACGATCGCAGGAAAGGCATGGCGGCCGTGGCTGCCATCGCCTTTGCCAAGCCCGAGCTGATGCGGGCGGAAGCCCACGCGATAGGCGCCATCGGGCAGATCAGCATAGAGGCCTACCGCCGGCGCCTTGACCCCGCCGGCGTACTCCACGCTCTCGCCGCGCTTCTGGATCTCGACCGTATTCATCGGCGGGTCCGAGAACACCTGGCCGACACGCAAGGTGTCGGGTCGGCGATACACGGCCGCAGTATCGCCGGCCTGCAGCGCCTGCCCTTCCCACATGCAGATGGTGCGGCCGCCGAGCAGCAGCGCCTCCGACGGCTCGGTGGTGGCGTAGACGAAGATTGCGCCGGATGCCTCGAAGATGCGCGGCAGCTCGGTGCGCAGCTCCTCGCGCAGCTTGTAGTCGAGATTGGCGAGCGGCTCGTCCAGCAGCACGAGGTCCGCACCCTTCACCAGGGCGCGCGCGATCGCGGTGCGCTGCTGCTGGCCGCCGGAGAGCTGCAGCGGCGTACGCTTCAGATAGGGCTCGAGCCGGAGCAGCCGGGCTGCTTCCGCCACGCGCTTCTCGATCTCCTGGCGCGACTTGCCTTGCACGCGCAACGGCGAAGCGATGTTCTCATAGACCGAGAGCGAGGGATAGTTGATGAACTGCTGATAGACCATCGCGACCGAGCGCTGCCGCACGTCGGCGCCGGTGACGTCCTTGCCGTCGACCAGCACCCGCCCCGTGGTCGGCCGGTCGAGGCCGGCGAGCAGCCGCATGATCGAGGTCTTGCCGGACAGCGTCGGCCCGAGCAGCACGCTCAGCGTACCGCGCTGCAACGTCAGCGAGACGTCGCGAATGGTGGTCACGCCGTCGACAATTCGGGAGACGTGATCGAGCGTCACGCTCATGCGCGCCCTCCCGCCTCGCGCGCCGGCACGGCGGAGCGCTCGCGATTGGCTGTGATCCACGCATCGAGCGCGGCGATCTCAGCCGCCGACATCCGCAACCCCAGCTTCGATCGCCGCCACACGATGTCCTCGGCCGTCAACGCCCACTCGTTCGTCATCAGGTACCTGACTTCACGCTCCGTCAAGGTGCCACCGAAATCCTGGCCGAGATCGGCCAAAGATGTCGCACCGGCGAGCATGGCCGCAGCCCGCGTGCCATAGGCATGGGCGATCCGCTTCGCATGTGCATCCGACAGGAACGGATAGGTCTTGCGGAGATCCGCAATCAACGGCCCGACGGCCGAAACCTTCATGTCGCCGCCGGGCAGCGACGCCTTGCCGGTCCATCCCTCCTCCGCCTTGCCCCCTTTCAGATAGGGCGCGAGACGCTCCAGCGCCTCTTCCGACAGGCGCCGGTAGGTGGTGATCTTGCCGCCATAGATCGACAGCAGCGGCAAGCCGCCGGGCGTATCGAGCTCGAACACGTAGTCGCGGGTCGCCGCCTTGGCCTCGGAGGCGCCGTCGTCATAGAGCGGACGCACGCCGGAATAGCTCCACACAACGTCGGCCGGCGTCACCGGCTTGGCGAGATATTCCCCGAGCGCGGCGCAGAGATAGGCGATCTCCTCGTCGGTCGCCTTCACCTTGGCCGGATCACCCTGATAGTCGCGATCGGTGGTGCCGATCAGCGTGAAATCCTGCTGATAGGGAATGGCGAAGATGATACGGCCGTCGGCGTTCTGGAAGATGTAGGCGCGATCGTGATCGTAGAGCTTGCGCACCACGATGTGCGAGCCCTGCACCAGCCGCACCTTGGCCTTGGCATTGACGCCGGCGCCGGTCGCCAGCACCTGCTCGACCCAGGGACCGGCGGCATTGACCAGCGCGCGCGCCTTGATGGTCTCGCGCTCGCCGGTCTGCGTGTTATCGGTCGTGACCAGCCAATGGCCGCCATCCTGACGGATCTCGGTCGCACGGGCGCGGGTGCGGATGACGGCGCCGCGATCGGCAGCATCCCGCGCGGTCAGCACGACCAGACGCGCATCGTCGACGAAGCAGTCGGAATATTCGAAGCCCTTGCTGTAGCGCCCGGGGATCAAGGGGCGGCCGACCTCGTCGCTGCGCAGGTTCACCGACCGCGTCGGCGGCAGCAGCTTGCGGCCGCCGAGATGGTCATAGAGGAACAGGCCGAGGCGCAGCAGCCAGGCCGGGCGCAGCCCCGAATGATGCGGCAGCACGAAGCGCAGCGGACGGATGATGTGGGGCGCGATCTGCCACAGGACTTCGCGCTCGATCAGCGCCTCGCGGACCAGCCGGAACTCGTAATATTCGAGATAGCGCAGGCCGCCATGCACGAGCTTGGTCGACCAGGACGAGGTTCCGCTCGCCAGATCATTCATTTCACAAAGGAAAACGGAATTTCCGCGTCCGGCCGCATCGCGCGCGATGCCGCAACCGTTCACGCCGCCTCCGATAATGGCGAGGTCGTAGATCCGCTCCAACAGACGCATCCCCCGGCAATCGCCTTGACTGCGGCGATTTCACTTTCGGTTTCGAGTTAAACACAAACGAAAGTGAAAGCAAATCGAAATTCGCATGTTGGGCCGCGGTTGGGCAAAACCTGCCCAAACCGGGATCAAGGAGCCTGCGAGAGTGGCGGAAAGTCAGGCGCGGCGGAGCACGGCGGACCCCGCCGTTTCGGTTGCCTCTACGGCGTCGTCGGCCTCGTCGGCGGACATCGCCGAGACCACCTCGATGCCGCGGCTATGGCAGAGGCTGGCCAGTCCGTCCGGCAGCGGCCGGTCGGTGACGAAGGTCTGGATCTGGCTGAGATGGGCGATGCGCACCGGCGCGCTGCGGTGGAGCTTGGTGGAATCGGCCACCAGCATCACGCTGCGGGCATTGGCGATGATCGCCTGCGCCACCTGGACCTCGCGATAGTCGAAGTCGAGCAGCGCGCCTTCCTCGTCGATCGCGGATGCGCCGATGATCGCATAGTCGACCTTGAACTGGCCGATCAGCTGCGTCGCGGTCGATCCGATCACGCCGCCGTCTGAGCGCCGCACCGTGCCGCCGGCCACGATCACCTCGATGCGCGGATGCGGATAGAGCAGCATCGCGACGTTGAGATTGTTGGTGATGACGAGCAGGTCCTGGTGCGACGACAGCGCGCTCGCCACCTCCTCCGTCGTGGTGCCGATATTGATGAACAGCGAGGAGCCGTTCGGAATCCGCGCGGCTGCGACCGCACCGATCGCCTTCTTCTCCTCGGCAGCGACGAAGCGCCGCGCCTCGTAGGCGAGATTCTCGACCCCGGAGGCGATGATGGCCCCGCCATGGATGCGCGTCAGCGCGCGCTGCTCGCACAGATCGTTGAGGTCCTTGCGGATGGTCTGGGCCGAGACTTCGAAGCGGCGCGCGAGATCCTCCACCATGACGCGGCCGGAGGCGCGCGCGATGTTGAGGATGTCGGTCTGGCGTTGAGAGAGGACGGCCATGGCAAGCTTTCGGGGACAAGCTGCACCATGGTGATGCTGATCGAGTCAAGCGTCAATCGGCAAGCATTGGGCGCATCGCAGCAATCGCCTGAAACGTCGCGGCGGTCTGGTCCGGCTGACGTCCGCCGTGTGCGCCCGTCTGCTCAGGCGGCTGCGCTCAGCTCGCCGGTCACGAGCCGAATCGCGGCGCGTTCGGCTTCGCGGGCATTGCGAAACACCTGGCCCTCGAGGGCATTGAAGCGATGGGACGCCGCGAAGAAGCGGAAGCCGCCGCGATCACGGACGACGATCCCCGCCGCCTGGGAGCTGACCTCGATGATGTAGGTGTCGGACATTGCGCAATCCCGTCGTTCATTCCGGGGCGTATAACCGAGCTCCATGACGAATGTTCCGTGCAGGGAGCCACCGGCCATTCCGATGTGAATGCCAACAGGAAATTGTGTGGATGTTATGTTGGCTGCGCTGCACGCACTCACGCCGTGACCCATGTCGAATCAGTGCGGATCATCCGGCACGAGCGTCACCTTGCGCAGCGACGCATCGGCTCCGCCGAGACGGTGTTGATGCTGACCGAGCAACTGATAGATCGTACGCAGATCCCTCAACACCTCGACGTGATGTTCACGAAACGCGCTGAGCTGATTCTCGTAGACGCAAATCCTGCGCTCGGCGTGGAGAAGCCGCTGCTGCAGCTTCTTCAGGACCTGCAAGGTCAGTTTCTCGTCAACGTCCGACATGGACTTCCTCCCACCCTGTTCGCGCAACACGCCCCCGCCGTTTCCTCTGTGCCGGCAATTTTTTCCGGCTGGCATTTTTTGCCTTGTGGATCGAAAACGAACTGCCGTCAGCGCTGCTCGTCCGAATGTGCCACTCGAAGCACGCAATACGGCAGAGACGCGGCAACGCGCAGCCAAGCAACCAGAACTTGCAATTATCGTAAAGACGCTCGCCCTGTGGACAAGGCGCATCTCGCGCGAGAGTGATCGCGGCAGACGCCGAGCGCGCATGCTCGGCCTTCGCGTCTCCGTCCCGCCCGCCCCAAACAAACGCGTATCGCCGGATCGCGGTTCCTTATGCCGAGCGAGCGACATATGCGGCGGATTAACAGAGGTTACTTGCGCCGACAGACCGCGAATGTGATCAGGCTGTGACGGAGCCGTCGCGCCGGATCGGCTGCGGCCGGCCATCGTCGTCGATCGACACGTAGGTGAAGTTGCCGTCGGTGACGAGGATCGGCTGCTCCTCCTTCCGGCGCAGCACCCAGGCTTCGAGACGCACCGTCATCGAGGTGCGGCCGACGCGGACGAGATGCGCATAGACCGAAACGAGATCGCCGACATACACCGCCTTGCGGAAGTTCATCGCCTCGATCGCGACCGTCACCGTGCGCGACTTCGCGACCTTGGCGGCGTACACGCCGCCGCCGACGTCCATCTGGCTGAGCAGCCAGCCGCCGAAGATGTCGCCATTGGCATTGGTGTCGGCCGGCATCGCCAGGGTGCGGATGCAGAGATCGCCGCGGGGCTCGGTCGGCGCGGACAGCGCGGCATGGACGGTCGCTTCGGTCACGTCGGGTGGTCTCCAATTGCAGCAGCGTTCAAGAGGCGCAAGTCCGTCAGTCCGGCCTCGCCATTTCGAACATCGCCTCCTGCATGATCTCGAAATAGTCGCCGCGACGCCCGGCACGGACGATCGGATGCGCCAGCGCCGTCTGGTAGACGCCATCCTTGATCAGCGTCTTGTCGATATGCACGCCGACCACCTCGCCGAGCGTCAGCCAGGCCTGCGCCTTGGCACCGTCGGCGCCCTGCAGCTGGATGATCTGCGTCACCTTGCACTCGAACGCGACAGGGCTTTCGCCGACGCGCGGCACGTTGACGAACTTGCAAGCTACCGGCGTCACGCCCGCAAGCTTGAACTCGTCGACCTCGCGCGCGACATGCGCGGCGGTCGCATTCATCTGCGTCGCCAAGCCGCGCGTCACCAGGTTCCAGACGAACTCGCCGGTGTCCTGGATGTTGGCGACCGAGTCCTTCCACTGCGTCGAGGAGAAGCCGATGATCGGCGGCGTGTAGTTGAAGGCGTTGAAAAAGCTGTACGGCGCAAGGTTGACGTGACCGTCCGGATCACGCGACGAGATCCAGCCGATCGGACGCGGCGCGACGATGGCGTTGAAGGGATCGTGGCGCAGGCCGTGGCCGTTCTTCGGTTCGTAGAAATGCAGATCCCGTTCGGTCACGCCGTCGTCCCTTCCGTCATTGCGGGGAGCGCAAGCGACGAAGCTTCGCTCGAATGACGGCGAACTTAGCTTGCAGCGCGCCTGGAACCAAGGCCTGACAGCACGAAATCGATCATCTCGTCGATCGTCGGGCCCGGCTTGGTCGCGCATTGCGCGATCATCTGCGGATGGAAGAAGCGCATCATCGCGGTCGTCGCACATTTTGCCGCCAGCGGCAGATCGGTGACCGCGAATTCGCCGGACGCCGCGCCCTGCCCGATCACCCGGCCGATGATTTCGGTGATCAGCAGCATGTGCGCCTCGCAGACGTCCCAGCTCTCCTCCATCGCCACCGCGACCATCTCGTGCAGCTTGCTGTCGCCGACATAGCGCTCGGTGTTCATGCGATGGATCGTGCCGAGCAGCTCGCGCAGCCGCGGCGCCGCCGGGCCGGGCCGCTCCGCGATCATGATGGCGGCCGCCTCGACCTGGGCCATCAGCGTGTGGGCGACCCCCCGGTGGATCGCCTTCTTGGAGTCGAAGAACCGGTAGACATTCGCCGGGCTCATACGGAGCTCCTTGGCGATGTCGGCGACGGTCGTCTTCTGGTAGCCGATCTGTCGAAACAGGCGCTCAGCAACGACGAGAATGCGCTCGTGCGTATCGGATTCGATATGGTCGGAAACCAGGGTCATCATGCCTGCGATCTTGTTGGTCCTTCATTCGGCGGCCTCGGCCAGAGGAAGCGCGGGCCTCGGCACGTCAGTGTGCTGCGCTGCGGAATGATCCGCGTCTTTCGCTCCGCGCTCGTCCAGACTCTTGCGGAACCATAGGGCATACAATCCAGGCAAGTACAGCAGCGTCAGGAAGGTTGCAACGAACAACCCGCCCATGATGGTGATCGCCATCGGGCCCCAGAACGCCGAGCGCGACAGCGGGATCATGGCGAGGATCGCGGCGAGCGCGGTCAGCACCACGGGGCGGGCACGGCGCACCGTGGCCTCGATGATCGCCTCCTTACGGGTCAGGCCATGGGCAACGTCGGTCTCGATCTGATCGACCAGGATCACCGCGTTGCGCATGATCATGCCGGCGAGCGCGATCAGGCCGAGCAGCGCCACGAAGCCGAACGGCGCGTTGGCGACATTGAGCCCGAGCGAGGCGCCGACGATGCCGAGCGGCGCGGTCAGGAACACCAGGATCAGCCGTGAGAAGCTCTGCAGCTGGATCATCAGCAGGGTCAGCATCACGATGACCATCAGCGGAAACAGCACGAAGATCGAGGCATTGCCCTTGGCGGATTCCTCGAACGCGCCGCCGGCCTCGATCCGGTAGGCGGGCGCGAGGTGGTTGCGGATATCCTGCAGCTTCGGCGAGATCTGGTTGGTGACATCCGGCGCCTGGACGCCATCCGCCACGTCGGCGCGCACCGTGATCGCCATGTCGCGGTTGCGACGCCACAGGATCGGCTCCTCGTGGGAATACTCGATCTTGGCGATCTGCTGCAGCGGCACGGCCACGCCGTTCTTCGAGGTGATGGTGAGGTCGCCGACATGGGCGAGATCCAGCCGTTCGGACGGCGCCGCACGGGCGACGACGCCGACCTTCTCGATGCCGTCACGGATGGTCGTGACCTGCACGCCGGAGATCAGCATCGCCAGCGACTGCGACACGTCCTGCGGGGTCAGGCCGAGCGCGCGGGCACGATCCTGGTCGACGACCAGCTTGAGGTAGGGCGACTGCTCGTTCCAGTCGAGCTGCGGATCCCTGACATTCGGGTTCTGGCGCATGACGTCGCGCACCTGATGGGCGATCTCGCGCACCTTCGCCGCATCCGGGCCAATGACGCGGAACTGGACCGGGAAGCCGACCGGCGGACCGAAATTGAAGCGATCGACGCGGACGCGCGCTTCGTTCAGCTCGCCATTCGCAGCCGCGGTCTCGATCTTGGCCTTGATGCGCTCGCGCGCGGCGACGTCCTTGGCGACGATCACGATCTCGGCGAAGGCCTCGTTCGGAAGTTGCGGGTTGAGGCCGAGCCAGAACCGCGGCGAGCCCTGCCCGACATAGGCGGTGTAGGTCTCGATGTCCTTGTCGTCCTTGAGCAGCTTCTCTGCTGATTTGGCAGCCTTCTCGGTGACACCGAATGCGGTGCCCTCCGGCAGCCGCAACTGCAGGAACAGCTCGGGGCGTTCCGACAGCGGGAAGAACTGCTGCTGGACGTGGCCGAAGGCCACGATCGATGCCGCGAACACGCCGACCGTCGCAGCGACTGTGGTGATGCGGTGATCGACGCACCAGCGGATCACGCGGCGCAGGCCGCGATACATGCGCGTATCGTAGATCGCGTGCTCATCATGGTCGTGATGAACCTTGATGTCGGGCAGCAGCTTGACGCCGATATAGGGCGTGAAGATCACCGCGACGAACCACGACGCGACCAGCGCGATGGCGACGATCCAGAAGATGCTGCCGGCATATTCGCCGACCGCCGAATTGGCAAAGCCGATCGGCAGGAAGCCGGCGGCCGTGACCAGGGTGCCGGTCAGCATCGGGAACGCGGTGGATTCCCAGGCAAACGACGCGGCGCGCATCCGGTCCCAGCCCTGCTCCATCTTCACCACCATCATCTCGACCGCGATGATGGCATCGTCGACCAGCAGGCCGAGCGCGATGATGAGGGCGCCGAGCGAGATGCGGTGCAGGTTGAGCCCCATGATGTTCATGACGATGAAGACGAGTCCGAGCACCAGCGGCACCGACAGCGCCACCACGATGCCGGTGCGCCATCCCAGCGCCAGGAACGAGACGAACAACACGATCACCAGCGCCTCGACGAACGAGTGCACGAACTCGCTGACGGCGTGCTCGACCACCTTGGGCTGGTCTGCGATCTGCTCGATCTCGATGCCCTGCGGCACCGCCTTCATGAAATCGTCGGCGGCGGCGTGCACCTCCTTGCCGAGCTCCAGGATGTTGGCCTCCTTGGCCGTGACCACGCCGATGCCGAGCGCGGGCTTGCCCTCCTGCCGCACCTTGAAGCTCGGCGGATCGACGTAGCCGTGGGTGACGGTCGCGATGTCGCCGAGCCGGAACACGCGTCCGTTGCTTTCGACCGGCGTCTCCGCCACCGCCTTGGCGCCGTCGAGCGCGCCGGTAACGCGCAGCGGCACGCGCTGCGACGAGGTCTCGACCGTGCCGGCCGGGGTCACATTGTTCTGCTTGGCCAACGAATCGAACAGGGCCTGCGGTGTGATGCCGAGCGTGGCGAGCTTGGCATGGCTGAACTCGACATAGATGCGCTCGTCCTGGGTGCCGTAGAGATTGACCTTGGTGACGCCGGTGACCTTGAGCAGGCGCTGGCGCAGGCCTTCGGCGGTCTTCTTCAATTGCGCATAATCGGCGCCGTCGCCGGTCATCATGAACAAGATGGAATCGACGTCGGAGAACTCGTCATTGACGAACGGCCCGACGATGCCCGACGGCAGCGACGACTGCACGTCGTCGAGCTTCTTGCGGATCAGGTAGAACAGATGCGGCACCTCTGCCGGCGGCGTCGAATCGCGGAAGGTCACCTGCATCGCGGTGAAGGCCGGCTTCGAATAGGTCTGCACCTTCTCGAAGTAAGGCAGCTCCTGCAGCTTCTTCTCGATGGGGTCGGCGACCTGGCTCTGCATCTCGGCCGCCGTCGCGCCCGGCCACATCACCGAGACGTTGACGACCTTGACGGTGAAGAACGGATCTTCGGCACGGCCGAGCTTCTGATAGGAGAAGAAGCCGGCGACGCCGAGCGCGATGATCAGGAACAGCACCAGCGGCGGATGATTGACCGCCCAGGCCGACAGGTTGAACCGCTTCATGGGTGCTCTCCGATGATCCGATATCGCTATTCCAGGCCATTCTCAGTGATCGTCATTGCGAGCGAAGCGACTTGTCCGCCATAGCCCGAAGGGCGACGGTGGAAGCAATCCAGGAATCCTTCCGTGGAAACAGTCTGGATTGCTTCGTCGCTTCGCTCCTCGCAATGACAACCATTACTTTCGTCATTCCGGGGCGATGCGAAGCATCGAACCCGGAATCTCGAGGTTCCGGGTTCGCACTGCGTGCGCCCGGAACGACAGGAGAACTAGAACGTCAGCGCTGACACGACCCGCACCTTCTGGGCGGGATCGATCTTCTGCACGCCGAGCGCCACGACCTTGTCGCCCTCGTCGACGCCTGACGTGACGAGCACATCCTTGCTGTCATAGGCCTTCACCTTCACCGGCTTCAGCGTCACCTCGCCCTTGTCGTTGACGACATAGAGCGACGGATCGCGGCCCTCGCTGAACAGCGCCGACAGCGGCAGCCGCGCGACGCGCGTGGTGGCGGGATCGGCGAGCGTCAAGGTCGCGGTCATACCGAGCGAGACGGCTTCGCCGGCGTCCGGCAGCGAGAACTTGGCGAGATAGGTGCGCGTCGCGGAATCGGCGGTGGGCGCGATCTCGCGCAGCTTCGCCGCATATTTCTTGTCGGCTTCCGACCACAGCGTGACGTAGGCGCTACCGGTCTTGGCGCGTTCGAGCAGGGTCTCCGGGATCGCGACCACCGCCTCCTTCTCTGCGAAACGCGCGACACGGATCGCCGCCTGGCCGGCGGCAACGACCACGCCTGGCTCGATCATGCTCGCGGTGACGACACCGCGCGCGTCCGCAACCAGCGTCGCGTAGGACAGCGAGTTGCGGGTCAGCTCGACCGAGCGTTCGGCACGGTTGAGCCGTGCCCTCGCCTCGTCGGCGGACGCCCTGGCCTGGTCCATCTGAGCATCGGTGGTCCAGCCCTTGGCCCGCAGCTCCTTGGCTCGGGTCTCGGCGGCGGACGCCTGCGCAAGCACGCCGGTGGCGGCGCGGAATTCGGCTTCGGCCTGCTCGGCCTGGAGCTTCAGGTCGACCTCGTCGAGCGTGGCGAGCGGCTGGCCGACATCGACGGTCTGGCCGACCTCGACCAGGCGCTTGGCGACCTTGCCGGCGACGCGGAAGCCGATATCGGCCTCGATGCGCGGCCTGATGGTGCCGACGAAGCTGCGTTCAGGCGTCTCGGCCTCGTAATGCACGGGGGCGACCAGTACCGGCCGGATTGGCTCGGCTTTCTGGGCGACGGTTTCATTGCACCCGGCCAGGGCGACGGCCATGGTGGCCAGCGCAAGACCAGTCAACAGCTTGGAATAGCTCGCGAAAATCAGGCGGATCAACATGGGGCACCCTCGCTGCAGTTGCGAGGAAGTGTCGAATGTTGAGTGACGATTGTCAATATTCGTCAGTGATCATGACTTCGTGAACATCTGGACAATGTTGCCGCAGGTGCTCATTGGCGCGGCAGGCGGGCTCTGAACTGCGTCAATGCCCACCCCCGCCGTCCTTTCGGGGCCGTGCCGGACAACGGTCGAAAGCCGAATGCCGATCACAGCATGCACGTGGGACTCACTCCGCCGGCGCCTGGTCCGCGAATTCGACCCTGCTCTCATGGCCGCCGAAGAACACGAGCAGCCCGGCGATCAGCGGCAACACCGACAGCGCGAGCAGGCCGTGGGTGGTGGAGCCGGTGGTGTCCTTGATCCAGCCGACCAGATAGGGACCGCCGAAGCCGGCGAGATTGCCGATCGAGTTGATCAGCGCGATGGCGCCGGCCGCTGCCGTGCCCGACAGCCACGCCGTGGGCAGTGTCCAGAACACGCCGAAGACGCAGAACACGCCGATCGCGGCGACCGTCAGCGCGACCATGGTGAGCGTGGGATCGCCGATCACGCTCGAGGCGGCCAGCGCGACAGCGATCAGGATCAGCGGCGCGCCGACATGGATCACGCGCTCGCGCGTCGCATCGGAATGCCGCGCCCACAGGATCATCGCGACGGTGCCGAACGCATAGGGGATCGCGGTGACGAAGCCGGTCTGCACATTGGTCAGTCCGAACGCCTTGACGATCTGCGGCAGCCAGAACTGCATGCCGTAGAGCGCGCCGACGAAGCCGAAATAGATCAGGCTGAGCACGATCACCTTGGGCGACGCCAGCGCCTCACCGAGCGTCATGTGTCCGGCGGCCTGCTTCGCCGCCGTTTCGGCCTCGAGCCTTGCCGCGAGCCAGGCCTTCTGCTCCGCCGACAGCCAGGTCGCGTGCTCCGGCCGGTCGGTCAAATAGAACCAGGTGACGACGCCGAGGATGATGGACGGAATTCCCTCGATGATGAACAGCCACTGCCAGCCCTGCAGCCCCATCAGGCCGTGCATGCCGAGCAGCAGGCCGGAGACGGGCGCGCCGATGACGGTCGAAATCGGCACGGCAACCGCGAAGGCGGCGAGGAAGCGCGCGCGATACTGCGCGGGATACCAGTAAGTGAGATAGAGGATGATGCCGGGAAAGAATCCGGCCTCGGCGACGCCGAGCAGGAAGCGCAGCGTGTAGAAGCTCCAGGGGCCGGAGACCACGGCCATCAGCGCCGAGATGATCCCCCAGGTCACCATGATGCGGGCGATCCAGCGGCTGGCGCCGAACTTCTCCAGCGCGAGATTGCTCGGCACCTCGAAGATGAAATAGCCGATGAAGAAGATGCCCGCGCCCCAGGCGAACACCAGCGGCGAGAATTTCAGCTCCGCGTTCATGGTCAGCGCGGCGAAGCCGAGATTGACGCGATCCAGATAGGAGAAGAAATAGGCGAGCACCAGAAACGGAATCAGCCGCCAGGAGATCGCGCGGATGGTCGCGGCCTCGATGTCGGAGCGGCCGGGTGCGGCCGGAGTGGTGGCGGACGGACTCATCGATCTCCTCCCGGGAGCTTTCTGGACATTGATAGTTGAAGGCGGTGTTGAGCATCGGTCGTGGCAAGTCAATCGGAAAACCTGACATCCCACAGCCCACCGGCGCATCGCGGGGGCGCGGCGCGCGCATGACGCCGCTATCCTCCTGGCGGCCGCCGCGCGCCGGCAAGCGCCGCCGCGCCGCGATGGCGTTTGCGACGGCACTGATCATGATCGCGCTCGGGCTCGGCCTGCGCTTCCATGGTCTCGGCCTCGGCCTTCCCGCCTTCATCGTCAAGTATGGCGGCTCGGTGCTCTGGGCGACGATGGTCCATCTGCTGCTCGTCGCACTGCTCCCGCTGATGTCGTGGCGGCTGATTGGCGGGCTCGCGATCGCAATCGCCGCCATCGTCGAAGCCTCCAGGCTGATCCACACGCCCTGGCTCGACAGCTTCCGCTTGACCTTGGCCGGCGCGCTGCTGCTCGGACGGATCTTCTCGCTGTGGAACATCGCGGCCTATGTCGTCGGCGTCGTCATCGGCATCTGGATCGACCGATGCGCGACGCGGCCTGCTGCGGCATAGGCCTGTCCACGGCAGGCCGCGATATCAACCGACAGCTCAGATCGGCCCCGCGCCGGCGCGGCCGAAGAAGGCCTTCAGCTCCTCCGCCAGGATGGCAGGCTGTTCTTCCGGAATGTAGTGACCGCACCCGGAGATGATGATGCCCTCGACGTGATCGGCGACCTCCCTGAGCGGCGCGGCCATGTCCACGATCGATCCCTGGTCGGCACCGACGGCCAGCACCGGCGGCTTCAGCTTGCCCCTTTGTTTCAGCTCGCGGTTCTGAAGCGCGGACAGTGCGGCGGCACGATAATAAGCGAGCCCGGCGCGCAAGCCGCCGGCCTTGGTCAGCACGCGGGCGTATTCGTCGAGATCGCTTTCGGAGAACGCCTGGGGATCGGCCCCTTTGCGGCGCAGGAACCACGCGAGATAGTCGCGTTCGCGGCCATGGATCAGCATCTCCGGGAGATCCGCGACGGCGTGGAACGCGAAGTGCCAGGTGCGCCACGCGCGGTCGGGCGCGAACGGCAGCGCCTCGGGCAAGGTGACGCCCGGAATTCCTGCATCGAGCAGGGCCAGACTGCGCACCTCGGCTTCGAACAGGGCCGCATAGGGATAGGCCACCCACGCGCCGATATCATGGGCCACCAGATGATAGCTGGTGACGCCGAGCTGCTGCAGCAGGCGATGCACCGCCGTGGCCAGGGCCTGCGTGTCGTAGCCTTCCGCTGGCCGGTCCGAGTCGCCCTGCCCCGGGAGATCCGGCGCGATGACCCGATAGCGCGACCCGAGCAGCGGCATGACCTTGCGCCAGGCAAACCAGCTTTCGGGGAAGCCTGCGAGCAGCACCACCACCTCGCCATCCGGCGGGCCACCGCTGACATAGTGCAGCCTGACACCCTCGACTGTCTCGAAGCGGTGGGTGAATCCCGGCAACGAGGGCTCGGCGCGACAGAACGGCTCAGCCGCGACCAGGCGCGACGGACTTTGGGCAGAGATGGCGTTCATCAACTCGGGCACGATCATTCTCCTTATTATAGAACAAATGTTTCCTAATTTGGCACGATGTCACGCGAACAAGGTCGCGGCTTGATTTGCGACGCTCATCATCTCGCTCTTGGCACGCCCCGTCTTGCCGACCACCCGCAGCCCCTGGATTACACAGAAAAGAGCGCCAGCCACGGCTTCCGCGTCGAGATTCGGCCGGATCGATCCGTCGGATTGTCCGAGCTTGATCAGATCGCACACCAGGCTCTCAACCCGGCGCATCGCCCCGCGGACCTTGGCGGCGGCCTCCGCATCCAAGGTGGCGAGCTCCGCCGCGCTGGTGACGACCATGCAACCGCGCCGGCCCTCGCTGTCACTGGCGGACTCGGCATAGAACTGCAGCAAGGCCCGCAGCTTGTCGCGGCCGCTGTGCTGCGCATCGAGACGTTCGCGCAGCTGTCGGTCACGCCGCGCGATGTAGTAATCGAGTGTCGCGAGGAAGATCGCGCGCTTGTCCTGGAACGCCTTGTAGAGACTTCCCGTCGCGAGCTTCATCGCGACGCGTAGCTCGGCCAGCGATGCCGCGTGGTAGCCGCGCTCGCTGAAGACCACCAGCGCCCTGCTCAAGGCGGTATCCATGTCAAACTCGCGCGGCCGGCCAGGCCCACGGCGCTCGACGGCATCCTTCGGAGACTTCATCATGGCCGGATAATAGGAAACAATCATTCCCAATTCAAGCGAAAACGGACCCGTTGCTCCCGGCCTCAATCTCCAAGCTGAAACTTCTGGAACCGGTGCAGCTCATCCTCGATCACCCGCTTCAGCGCCTTGCGCCGCTCGCCACGCGCGGCCTTGCCCTGGCCGACCCAGCTCCATTTCTGCATCAGGAGCTTGCCGTTCTGGCGGTCGGTCTTGAGGTCGAGCGCGGCGACGATCTCGTCGCCGACCAGGACGGGCAGCGCGAAATAGCCGAACAGGCGCTTGTCCTTCGGGACATAGGCCTCGAAGCGATGATCGTAGTCGAAGATCGCCTGCGTCCGCTTGCGCTGGATGATCAGCGGATCGAACGGCGACAGAATGTGCACGCGCGCCGGATCGATCTCGATCGGCGCTGCCAATGCAGCAGGCGTGATCCAGTGCTCCTGCTTGCCGGCGCCCTCCGCCGTCACCGGCAGCAGCTCGCCGCGCCGGACCCTGGCATCGATGACCCGGCGCACGGCGGCCTTGCTTGGCGCATTGAGATGGCAGAGCGAATCGAGGCTGACGACGCCTTGGGCGCGCAAGCCGCGGTCGAGCAGATAGGTTGCGATCTCGCGATCATTGGCGCCCTTCGGCAGCCGTTCCCAGCCGAAATGCCGGGTGGTGAGGTCGTAGGTCTTGAGCATGCCGTCGCGGCCCGACACCGTCAGCACGCCCTCGTAGAAGCCGAGCTGCAGCGCGCGCTTCGACGGCTTGCGGCTGGCCCAGGCGTGGTCCTTCTCGCGCAGAACGTCGTCGTCGATGTCGCGGATCGTCAGCGCGCCGCCTTGGCGGATCAGCCGCATGACCTTGCGCGTATCCTCAGGCTTCACGGTCGTGAGCCAGCGATGGCCCTCGCGGCGGTGGCGGCGCATCGCCGGAACGAAGTAGCGGAAGTCCTGCACCGGAATATAGGACAGCGCGTGGGTCCAATATTCGAAGACGGTCTTGTCGGTGCTCTGCGCCTGCCTGAGATCGGCGCGGCGATAGGCGGGAATGCGGCTGAACAGGATGTGGTGATGGCAGCGCTCGATGACGTTGATGGTGTCGATCTGCACATAGCCGAGATGGGCAATGGCGGCGGCGACCGCCTCGGGGCCCGCGCCGAACGGCGCCTCGGCATCGAGCCGCTGCGCGCGCAGCCAGATGCGGCGCGCCTGCGGCTTGGGGAGCGGGATGGGCGTGGAAACGGCGGGCATGCCGCGCAATGGTGCGAGATTCGCCCCCGCTCCCGCAACGGCAAATCAGGCCGGCGAGATCCCCTAGCGGAACCTCAAGGCTTGGACTTGTCCGGAATGCTGCCGGTGGCGATCTCGGCCTTGCAGCTGGCGCGGCCGGGATCCGGCGCACGGCACTTGTAGATGCGGCCGGTCAGGCGGTCGACCAGCCAGGCCGTATCCTCGGAGGGACTTTCCAGGCCGACATAGCGGTTGCCGACCGCAGTGATCAGCGTCGACAGCAGGATCGATGCCGCAATGATGCCAGCTCCGATCAGCGTCGACATGGAACCCACTGATCCCGTCTGATCCTGACTGCTTGCCCGATGGGACTGATAGTCGCGCCTGTGCGATGGGTTGAACACGGCTTTGCTTTTCTGTTCGCGTTTCTTTGACTACGAATCCACTCGCCGTTTGCGTCCCTCAGGTTTGCGATTTTTTCCCGGCGAGCGCTATCCGGTAGAACCGCATCTGGCCGATTTGTTGTTCGCGGACCGGCCACCTGCCGATCGCTTTGCGGCAGCGCGCGGCGCATCCCGCGGACCACTCGCTTCGCCCCTCAAGCGCCGCCCGGTCCGGCAACGTGACGTCGATCACATTTGATGCTTTGAACCCGTTCTATCGTTCACGCATCCAATGGCCATAGGGCATGACGACCCGAGGATAACGACGATGACCCCATATTTTGGACGCTTTGCAGTTCAGGCGGCGGCGTTCTCCGCCATGCTGGCGATCGGTGCAGGCACCGCGCTCGCCGGCGAGGCCGTATCGGCCGACAAGATCCTCAACGCGCTGAAGCCGAAGGCCGTGACGCGCGGCATTTCGGTCGGACCGCAGGCGACTCCGCAGGCCGACGCGGCAGCGCAGGCGAAGCAAGCGGCCTTCATCGACAGCATGCGCAACCGCAAGACCCGCTCGCTGTCGCTCGGCGAGCGCGAGCAGATTGCCGAGATCGCGGCCACCAAGCCCAAGATCGATCTCGAGATCCAGTTCGACTACAACTCGGCCGAGATCAGCAAGGCCTCGATGCCGGCCGTGCAGGAGCTCGGCAAGGCGCTGTCCGATCCGAACCTGAAGGGCTCGACCTTCGTGGTCGCCGGCCATACCGACGGCATCGGCAGCGACGGCTTCAACCAGGATCTCTCCGAGCGCCGTGCCGACACCATCAAACGCTATCTGGTCGAGAAGTTCGCCCTCCCCGGCCAGGACCTCGTCACGGTCGGCTATGGCAAGACCAAGCTCAAGGACGCGGCCAACCCGGCCGATCCGCTCAACCGGCGGGTCCAGGTCGTCAACATGGACACCAAAACCGCGGCGAAGTGAGCGCTCCGCCGCGCATCGCCCCGCCTGCCCACGGTCCCTGGCGGGCGGGGCGCTTTTTGTCCGGTTTCAGATCCAGCTCTGGAACAGCATCAACCGGGTGAAGGTCTGCATCGTCGTGCCGATGAAGGCGGCGCTGACCGGCAGCATCGCGACGAAGCCCAGGATCGCGACGGCGACATAGCTCAACAGCACCCAGCGCGGCCAGCGGGTCAGCACATGGACGAGCGCGAGGCTCGCCAGCGTCGCCGACGGCAGGTAGTAGTAGATGAAGCTCAGCGCGCGCGGCAGCAGCGCCCAGGGCAGATAGCAGCCGAGATAGAACGCCAGGATCAGGAACGCCGTCGCGCTGCGCGTCGCGATGAAATCCCGGACGCAGATCGCGATCGCCGCAAGCGCCGGCCACAGCACCAGCGGATTGCCGAGCAGCACCACCGCGGCGATGTCGGTGTCGCTCGTCTTGTCGAACAAGAACCAGACCGGACGGACCAGCAACGGCCAGGTCGGCCACGCGCTCATATAGGTGTGGCCGGCGATCGCCGTGGTGACGCTGTCGTCAAAGATGCGCCGCTGCGCCTCGAAGATGCCCACGACGGACAGGCCGTGCAGCGGGACGAAGGTCGCGAGATAGCAGACGGTGGGCATCGCGACGAGGCACAGCACGATCTGCGGCCAGCTCAGTTGCGGCCATTGCTCGGGCCGATACCAGTCGGTCGGCTCGCCATCACCGAACGAGGTCTGCCAATGCTGCAACAGCTTGATGAGACCGACGATGAGAAGCGCCGTCAGCAGCGGAAACAGCCCGCTCCATTTGCAGGCGATCGCAAGGCCGAACAGCGCGCCCGCCAGCGCGAACACGACCTGCGGCCGGCGCTGCCGGAACGAAAACAGAAAGGCCGCGATCCCGAGCAGGCTGAAGGCGAGCGCGCCGATGTCGAGCATCGCGATGCGCGCCTGCACGAACAGCATCTGGTTGAAGGCCGCGAGCAGCGCCGCCGCAATGGCAGGCCATTGCGCCGCGAACAGCGCCAGGCCGCATAGATAGATCGCGGCCACGGCGAGCCCGCCGAGCACGGTACCGGGATAGCGCCATGCGAAGGCGTTATCGCCGAACGTCCTGATCGACAGCGCAATCAGCTCCTTGGCGAGCGGCGGATGCATCGGGTTGAGCTGCGGCGTCGCCGGCGCCAGTCCCAGCATCTGCCGCGCCGCCGGCACGTAATGCACCTCGTCGAAGACGAATTTCGGCGGCGAGGCGAGCCCGATCATCAGCACGACGTGCGCGATCGCGAAGATCAGCAATGCCGTCATCACACAGCGGCGGACCGACAGAGCGCCATCCTGCGCAACCTCGCCGTCCTCTTCGTCGTCATCGCGGCGAGCAGCAGATACCTTCATGGGCCTCCGCGTTGAACTGATCTCACGGTGGCGGCAACTAACCACCGAACGGTCATCGAGGCAAACTTGTGCCTATTTTACAACAACCCCGCGCGCCGTCTTCGGCTAGATTGGGCAAGGAACAATCTTCGGTGTGGATATGAATCAGCGTCGCCGAGCCTGTGTCGCTGCAATCTCGGCCGCCGCCCTGCTGGGCTTGGCGGGCGGGGCAAGCGCCGACGGCCGCATCGGCGAGGCCGTGCTGGTGCAGAAGGACGTGCTGCGCGTGGCAGGCGCGTCGAGCAGTCCGATCAATGTCGGCGACGGCGTCGTGCGCAACGAGACGGTGCGCACCGGCAATGACAGCGCCGCGCGGCTCGTCATGATCGACAGCACCAATCTCTCGCTCGGCGCCAACGCCACCCTGACGCTCGACCGCACCGTCTTCAACGACGAGACCAGCTATCGCGATATCGCGATCCGGCTCGGCACCGGCGCGTTCCGCTTCGTCACCGGCCATTCCGAGAAAACCGCCTACAAGATCAACACGCCGCTCGCGACCATCGGCGTGCGCGGCACCATCCTCGACATCCGCTCGCAGCGCGGCCAGACCATGGTCGTGCTGCAGGAAGGCGCTTCGCGGGTCTGCACCCTCACCTTCCAATGCCTCGAGCTGACGCAGCCGGGCGACACCGCGATCATCACCGCGACCGGCAACGGCCGAAGCGCGATCAAGAAGACCAGCAATCCGTCCTGGAGTTTTGCCGCGACCTGCGCGTCGACATCCGGCCTTTGCACGGTCACCGATCTCGCCAGCAATGCGCCGCCGCAGGACTTCACCGGCATCCTGTGCGGGCGATGACGATGAGAACGCACCGCGGTCAGCTTGCTCTCCTGATGACCGCCATCGCCGGCGGGCTGCTCGCGCTTGCGCTGCAAGCCGCGCCGGCCGCCGCGCAGAGCAGTTGCGGGGTGGACAATTTCGCGGCGGCGCCGTGCCCCACCCCGTCGCCGTCGCCGACCTCCTCGCCCACCGCGACGCCGACGCCGTCGGCCACGCCGACATCGACCTCAAGTCCGACACCGACGCCCTCTCCCTCGATCTCGCCGACCCCGTCGCCGTCGCCCACCGGCGCGGGAAACAGCGCGAACGCGATCAACGGCCTCGCCGACCAGCGCTTCAACCAGATGATCACCAACCGCGTGCTCGGGCTGGTGCTGCTAGGCGTCAACGAGCAGGTCAACTGCAACGACTGCATCAGCGCATTCGGCTCGGCCGGCTCGTTCTCGGCCGGCATCCATGGCCGCAAGCAGCTCACCAACAATCTGGCGCTGCTCGCGGGCCTCGCCTACACGCACTACGACGAGAACGGCTACCACGTGACGTCGGCGCCGATCGGCGCCTTCGCACTGCGCTACGACTTCGTCGACTGGGGCTCGTCGCGGCCGTTCTTCGACGTCGGCACGATCCTGACGCCCTATGAGCGCGTGCGCTACGGCCGGAGCTATGCAACGAGCCTCGGTAACGTCACGGTGGACGGCACCACCACGGCATCGAACTACGCGGTCTACGGCCGCGCCGGCTGGATCAGCCGGCTCTCGCCGCGCGACGAGCTCGCGGCGTCGGTCGAGCTGTGGCAGTTGTGGCAGCACGTCGCCGGCTATCGCGATCCCACGGTGGCCTTCAACCCGTTCGATGCGACGATCGCCGGCGGCAC
Organism: Bradyrhizobium sp. SZCCHNRI2009; assembly: GCF_032485115.1. NCBI lineage: Bacteria > Pseudomonadati > Pseudomonadota > Alphaproteobacteria > Hyphomicrobiales > Nitrobacteraceae > Bradyrhizobium > Bradyrhizobium sp. SZCCHNRI2009. Next base: position 4,821 of record NZ_JAUEUH010000010.1, on the reverse strand, counting down.
CGACCGCACCAGCCTGGTCAAGGTCGGTGGCCAGTGGACCCACCTGTTCGGCACGAGCATCGAGGCCAACATCAATGGCGGCTACGTCCAGTCGTTCGCGACCAGCTCCGGCATCGTCGCCACCGTCACCGGCAACGGCACGGTGACGCCGACCATGGGCAACCAGGGCTGGTTCGAATATGGCGGCCGGCTCGGCTTCCGCCTGCCGCAGGGCTGGATCGCCGATCTGTTCGTCAACGGCACGCTCGGCCCGCAGCCGGTCGGCAACACCATCCACGGCGGCATCGGCCTGCGCGTCCATTATTAGCGGCTGGCGCTGGCCCCTGGCGGGTGCACCAGGGCCGGCTGTTCGCCGACATCCTGCGAGTCGGGCTGCCGAGCGCGCTCAACGCGGTCATGGTCAATCTCACCGTCATCCTGGTGACCGCGCTCTACGCATTGGTGTGCAGCCGCGTTCTCTCGCCCCGGATCTGGCGTTCGCCTCGTTAGCGCGACATCCACCGGCGGGCGCAATCCGACCGCTTGCAACTCACAAGCCGTCACCGCCAAATACAGGCAATTCGCGCGACTGCTACCAATGAGTGGTGCGAACGGGCACCTGTCGATGATCCGGCAAACGGGCTGATAACCTTCCGCTTCCGCTACTCCGCTGCCGGTTTCCTTTACGGAACCGGATTCAGCATGCGGTAACGTCTGACCGCCACTTCCTTTGCAGCAGGGGCTCGCATCCGCCGGCATCGAGCCTCGGACAGCCATCAGCAGGAAGCGTCGCACATGACCGCATCGATTTCGTCGAAGACTCTTCGCGATCTGGCATGGAGATTTGGCCGCGCGAAGGACGGCCAGATCAGCATGATCTTCGCCATCACCATCATCCCGATCCTGGTGTCGGTCGGCGCCGCGGTCGATTTCGCCAAGTCGAGCGACACCAGGGCGCAGTTGCAGAAGTCGGTCGACGCCGCGGTCCTCGCTGGCGTGACCCAGGCGAGCGCGCAGCAGGTGTCGACCGCGAGCGCGGTGTTCTCGGGCAGCTTCAAAGGCCGGTTCGGCACCGGCACAACGGCGACCTTCACGCCCAACAGCGACGGCTCGCTGTCGGGCACTGCGACGACCTCGGTGAAGACCTCGTTCCTCAACGTGATGGGCACGACATCGCTCGGCGTGACGGCGTCCGCAACGGCCAAGGCCGGCGCGCAGACCACGTCGCCCGTCTGCATCCTGCTGGTCAGCACCATCAACGCGCAATCATTGCTGGTGAATTCCGGGGCCCAGCTCAATGCGCCGAGCTGCGAGATCCACGTGCTGTCGACGCAGAGCCCGGCCGCGATGTTCAACGCCACGCTCAACGTCAAGCGCATCTGCATCAAGGGCACCAACATCACCAAGAACGGCGGCGTCACTCCGCCGGCCGAGACCGGCTGCGCGGCGATCTCCGACCCATTTGCCGGCAAGCTGCCCGCCGTCACGGTGGGCGCGTGCACCACCAACAACAAAGTCTATGATCCCGGCTCGGTCACGCTCAATCCCGGCGTCTATTGCGGCGCGACCAATTTCAACGGCTCCGGCACGCTGACGCTCAATCCGGGCCTCTACATCATCAAGGGCGGCGCGATGACCTTCAACTCGGGATGGACGGTCACCGGCAGCGGCGTCACCTTCTACCTCGTCGACCAGAACGCGACGCTCACCTTCAACGGCAACGTCAATGCGACGCTGTCGGCGCCGACCAGCGGCACCTACGCCAATATCCTGATGTACGAGCCGAGCGGCCTGTCGACGACGAACCTGCCGATCAACGGCACCAGCAGCTCGTCCTACACCGGCCTGATGTATCTGCCGAGCCGCAACGTCACCATCAACTCGGTCTCGACCATGAGCAGCAACAGCGTCACGATGGTGTTCAACACGCTGATCCTGAACCAGACCAACTGGGCGATCGCCCCCGGCGCACTGTCGATGTCGGCGGCCAGTGGTCCGGCCGGCACGGCGTTCCTGTCGAGGTAGGTGCCATAGCTGAGCCAATTCTCGTGAGCGCCGTTTCAGTGGCTGGTCGCAGGGACTGACGACCCGGCTACACGAAAAGATATCAGCTCCTCTTTTAGGAGATGAAACGGAGCTGCATCCCGCCACCGATACTGCTTCCCTCTCCGCGTTCTTCACGGCAGAGGGAACGCGGTGTCGCTGGCGGCTGCAGCGTCGTTTCAGCACTGCAAGGGCTTCACCAGCTCACCAGAGCCGCTCGCGCCCTGCGTCTCGGCCGCCGCCTCTGCCGACTCCCCAAGCGGCCGCGAGCCCGCCCACTCACGCCTTCGTCGCCACGCTCTCCCCTTGACACCCTCTCCCGTTTCAGATGATGTTACGTTATAACATTGCATAAAGAGGCCGCATGCCCGCCCGCCGGCACCGACCCTTTCCCCTGAAGAGGCTGTTCGATCTCGATGCGCAAACTCCCCGTCACGGTCTTGTCCGGCTTCCTCGGGGCTGGGAAGACCACTTTGGTCAGCCACATCCTGAACAACCGCCAGGCTCGGAAGCTGGCGCCGCACCAACGAGGCGGCCTGACCAGCATTCATCCGAACGACGGCTCGGGTGCAACGACCAGCGAGACACACGCGCGACAGTCGCCCCTGCTTCGCGTGTGAGAGGGAAGGCGGTATAGCCGCTCCCTGCCCGGCGGAGCCGTCGCGAGACGGCTCCGCCATTTCCTTGATGGCTACGACTTCGATTCGGCAGGATCGCGGTGCACCGGGTCGATCCACAGCACCGTCTCGGGCTTCTCGACCGGCTCGATGTCGATGTTGATCGCGACCGCCTCGCCGTCGCTGCGCACCAGCACGCATTCGAGCACTTCGTCCGGGCTCGCATTGATCTCCTGGTGCGGCACATAGGGCGGCACGAAGATGAAATCGCCGGGACCGGCCTCCGCGGTGAACTGCAGCCGATCGCCCCAGCGCATCCGCGCCTTGCCTTTCACGACGTAGATCACGCTCTCGAGATGGCCGTGATGATGCGCCCCGGTCTTGGCGTCAGGCCTGATCGTGACCGTGCCCGCCCACAATTTCTGCGCTCCGACGCGCGCGAAGTTGATCGCCGCCTTGCGGTCCATGCCCGGCGTCGACGGCACGTTGGAATCGAGCTGATTGCCCGGAATGACGCGGACGCCGTCGTGCTTCCAGCGCTCGTCGCCGTGATCGTGGGAATGGCCGTGCGCGTGATCGTGAGAGCCTGACATGATTTCTTCTCGGGATTTCGTCGGTTCGAGGGAACCAACCGTTCTTAGCCGAAATGCCGCAGCGAAGCTATTCGCAGTTCCGCGCGAACCTTTCTGCATTGCGTGCGTTGGATCGGTGGAGTTCACACGAACAACGGAGGACGAAATCATGGGTGCCACCACCGACAAGATCAAGGGCGTCGCCAACGAGACCATCGGCAAGGCCAAGCAGGGCATCGGCGAAGCCACCGGCTCCGAGCGCCTGCAGGGCGAGGGTGCCGTGCAGGAGATCAAGGGCAAGGGCCAGCAGGCGCTGGGCGATGCCAAGCAGGCGACCAAGGACGCGGTGAACACTGCCGCCGGCGCCGCCAACAAGAACCTCTGAGCAGGATCGGCGCGACCGCTGAGGTCGCGCGTTGATGCTCAATAGAAACTAAAAGGACCGGCTCCTCGTGGGCCGGTCCTTTCGTTTTATATCGCGTCCGAGAAATAGCTCGTGCTTACCTCCGTCATCGCGAGCGAAGCGACGCGATCCAGAGTCCCGACCGGACACTGGATTGCTTCGCCGCCTGCGGCTCCTCGCAATGACGGCGGTGAAAGCCTTTGCATCAACTCACCTCGTGATGAAAGCGGGCGAAGGCAGCGTCTCTACTTCACGCCGAGCAGTTCGACGTCGAACATCAGCGTCGCGTTCGGCGGAATCACGCCGCCGGCGCCGGGGGCGCCGTAGCCCAGCTCGGGCGGAATGATCAGGGTACGCTTGCCGCCGACCTTCATGGTGGCGACGCCCTCGTCCCAGCCGGCGATCACGCGCTTCATGCCGATCGGGAATTCGAACGGCTCGTTGCGATCCACCGACGAGTCGAATTTCTTGCCCTTCTGGCCGTTCTCATAGAGCCAGCCCGTATAATGCATCACGCAGGTCTGACCGCGCGTCGGCGTGGCGCCGGTGCCTTCCTTGGTGTCGATGATCTGCAGTCCGGAGGGAGTGGTCATGGTCTTTCCTGTGGGTTTGGCGGAACTGGTCTGTGCCGAGACCGCGCGGGAGCCCAGCAAGACACCGGCCGCGGCCGATGCCGCCGCCATCAGCGCAACTCTTCTGTTCATCGGACGCCGCATGCTCCAGACCGCCTCTGCTCGTTCACGGGAGCCGCGGTTTAGCTCATGCGGGAGCGGCTGACCAGCCCGGCATCTGTTTCCGAAAAAAATAATCCTCTTGCCAATAATCGGAAATCATGATTATCTCCGCGCATCCCGCCTCATTGCGGAGGGGCGTTGCGCGCGATCGTCACGACACGCGAGGCGGGGAGCGATGGCCGCGATCATGCCGCAGCGCATTTTCGGATGCGCGGACGAACGGCAGCTCGCGGACGTGAAGTCGCAGCGTCCTGATACCCCGATGCTGGTATCACGCGCAGTGCGCGCAAGCGCATTGTCGCAATGGTGGCCAACAAGCCCGGCGCACCAGGGAGACTGCGTATAAGCGTGAAGACCGTCGCGCAGGGAGGGCCGGATGGCGGATTCAATTGGTCATCGCAACACTCGATGAGGAGGTTGCGATGGGCATTCGAAAGAAACGGTCAACGCGGGGCAAGCTGGGATCATTGGGG